>NZ_JBFANY010000006.1:0-448803 GCF_040674975.1 Amycolatopsis sp. NPDC049688 | reverse complement strand
CCTGGCCGGTGTGTGTCTCCGGCGGGCGGCACCGCGTCAAGGCGGGAAAGCGTGCCTTGACCCGGTGCCGCCGGCCGTGTTGGGGCTTCGGATCGGGGTTGCGGGGGGCCTGGGCGCCGTGTGGTCCAGTCAGCCCCCGCCCTCCCTGGGGGGCGTGCCCTTGTCCAGCCTATCGGGACCCTCCGACGAAAAGCCGGAAACGGGGGCTCGCAAGCCCCCGTTGTCCACATCACGGCCTGGGTGGGGACAACCGGTCAGGAGTGGCTTGGGGAGGGTGCCGGCAGGGCGCTCGGGTGGTAGTCCGCCGCCACGAGCAACGGGCCCTCCGAATTCGTCGGGGGCCGGAACGACAAGACCCAGAACGAGCCCTTCTTGCTCGGTACCACGCCGCCTCGTGCTGCCCGGATCTCCACGCCGTCGCGGTCGGCCAGGGTGCTCACCAGGTCCGGGATCACTCCGCCCTGGCTGCACACCACCGGTGTTCCGCCGTCGCCCGCCAGGGCCAGCAGGCGGGCCACCCCCAGGACCGGGTCCGGCCAGTAGCCCTCTTCCGACAGCAGGGGCTCGTGGCGCACCTCGGCGCCGATGTCCTCCGCCACGCCGTGGACCGTCTGCACGCACCGCAGGCGGGGGGCCGACAGCACCCGGTCCGGTCCGAACAACGTCAGCACCCGGCGCAGGGCCGCCGCCTGGCGCTGGCCCGCCTCCGACAGGGGGCGGAGGTCGTCGTCGCCGGTCCACTCGTCGCGCTTGCCCGCCTTGGCGTGGCGGACCAGCAGGACCGTCGTCAGGCCCACCGGCAACTCGCAGAACGACCGCAGCACCCGCACGTCCTCGGGCCGCGTCAGCGCTTTCTCGGCCGCCGCCGGTTCGAGCCAGCGCAGCTCGTCGACCTCGTCGTTCGGCGTGAACTCGCCGGTGGCCGCTTCCGCCGCGAAGTAGTCGACCGTCTTCGGCACCGTTCCGGAACCGTGCTTCGACGGCACCGGGTACGCCGTCCGGGTCAGGTAGCGGCCCAGGACCGCGGCGAAGCCGGTCTCCTCCCGCACTTCCCGGACCGCCGCCTCGGCGATCGTCTCGCCCGGGTCGAGCTTTCCCTTCGGCAACGACCAGTCGTCGTACCGCGGGCGGTGCACCAGGGCGACTTCCGTCACCCCTCCGGCGACGCGCCACAGCACCGCGCCGGCCGCCCGTACCTCCTGGGTCATCCGGCGGCCCCGTGCAGCTTCGCCAGCTCCAGCTGGTGGTCCCGCACCCGCGAGCCGTCGGCCGGGAACGGCGACCACTCGCCGCTCGCGGTCAGCACCCAGCACCGCGTCGCCGGGTCGAGCGCCGAGTCGAAGATGTTGTCGAGCTGCGCCGTGAGCTTCGGGTCCTTGACGCGGACCAGTGCCTCGATCCGGCGGTCCAGGTTGCGGTGCATCATGTCCGCGCTGCCGATCCAGTGCGTGCCGCCGGCGCGGAAGTTGAAGATCCGCGAGTGCTCCAGGAACCGGCCGAGGATCGACCGGACGTGGATGTTCTCCGACAGCCCTTCGACGCCGGGCTTGAGCGTGCAGATCCCGCGCACCACGATCTCGACCGGCACCCCGGCCTGCGACGCATGGTAGAGCGCGTCGATGACCTGCTCGTCGACCAGCGAGTTGCACTTGATCCGGATCCCGGCGTCCTGCCCCGCCCGCGCCAGCTCGATCTCTTCGCCGATCGCGCGCACGATGCCGCGGCGGATGCCGTGCGGCGACGTCAGGATCGTCCGGTAGGTGTCCTGGCGCGAGTAGCCGGTGAGCACGTTGAACAGGTCGGTGACATCGGCGCCGATGCTCGGGTCGGCGGTGAACAGGCCGATGTCCTCGTAGAGCCGCGCTGTCTTCGGGTTGTAGTTGCCGGTGCCGATGTGGCAGTAGCGGCGGATCGTCGCGCCCTCCTGGCGCACGATCATCGACACCTTGCAGTGCGTCTTCAGCCCGACCAGGCCGTACACGACGTGCACGCCCGCGCGCTCCAGCGTCCGCGCCCAGGTGATGTTCGCCTGCTCGTCGAAGCGTGCCTTGATCTCGACCAGCGCGACGACCTGCTTGCCGGCCTCGGCCGCGTCGATCAGCGCGTCGACGATCGGCGAGTCGCCGGACGTCCGGTACAGCGTCTGCTTGATCGCGAGGACCTTCGAGTCGGCCGCCGCCTGCTCGATGAACCGCTGCACGCTGGTCGAGAACGAGTCGTACGGGTGGTGCACCAGCACGTCGCCCTCGCGCAGCGTCGCGAACACGCTCTTCGGCGTCTCGCGCTCGCCGAACGCCGGGTGCGTCGCCGGGACGAACGGCCGGTCCTTCAGCTCCTTGCGGTCCACTCCGGACAGCTGGTGCAGGCAGGTCAGGTCGAGCAGCCCGGGCACCTCGACGACGTCGGCCGGGTCGACGTCCAGCTCGCGCAGCAGCAGCTCGAGCATGTGCTCGCTCATGTCCTGCGCGACCTCGAGGCGCACCGGCGGGCCGAAGCGGCGCTGCGCCAGCTCGCGCTCGAGGGCCTGGAGGAGGTCCTCGTCGCGGTCCTCGTCGACCTCGAAGTCGGCGTTGCGGGTGACGCGGAAGACGTGGTGCTCGGTGACGTCCATGCCGGTGAACAGCTCGCCCAGATGCGCCGAGATCAGCTCTTCGAGGGGCAGGAACGTCGCCGTCCGGCTGGAGCGATCGGTCTCGACGCGCATCAGGCGCGGCACGTTGCTCGGCACCTTCACCCGGGCGAAGCGCTCGGTGCCGCCTTCCGGGTCGCGGACCGTCACCGCGAGGTTGAGCGACAGGCCCGAGATGTAGGGGAACGGGTGCGCCGGGTCGACGGCCAGGGGCGTCAGGACCGGGAAGATCTGCTCGGAGAAGTAACTCGACAGCCGGAGCTGGTCGGCGCCGGCCAGGTCGGCCCAGCCGACGATGTGGATGTCCTCCTCGGCCAGCTGGGGGCGCAGGTGCTTCTCGAACGCGCCGGTCTGCCGCTCGACCAGGTCCTGGTTGCGCTTGGCGATGTAGCCGAGCTGCTCGCGCGGGGTGAGGCCGTCCGCGCTGCGGACCAGCAGGCCGGTCTCGTCGCGGCGCTTCAGCCCGGCGACGCGGACCATGTAGAACTCGTCCAGATTGGACGCGAAGATGGCGAGGAACTTCGCCCGCTCCAGCAGCGGCTGCGACTCGTCCTCGGCCAGCGCGAGCACGCGGGCGTTGAAGTCCTGCCACGACAGCTCGCGGTTGAAGTACCGGTCGTCCGGCAGCGTCTCGACGGCGGTCGGCGCGGCGGTGACCGCGGGCGGCGCCGACGGGACGGCCCGGAACTCCTCGGCGTTGCGGGCGTTGCCCTGCGTGGAGCTGCGCCGCCGGGTCGTCGCCGGGGTGGCCGCCGCGGCGGTGGTCTTGCGGGTGCGCGCCTTGCCGGCGGTGGCACGGGCGGCGGCGTCGCGCGCCGTGGACTTCGACGGGACCTTCTTGGCCGCGGCCGGTTTGGCCGCGTTCGTCCGGGCGGCCGTCTTCTTCGCCGTCTCCGAAGATCCGTTCGCCGGGTTCCGTCGCCTCCGCGGTGCGGGCGTGCCGCCGTCGTCTGTGCTCACGGCCCCCATTCTTCACTAAGCCGCGCCGGATTGCGCAGGCCGCGGTGAAGGTCAGATGAACAGCTCGGCAGTGTGTTTTCCGACACCGAGGGCGCGCACGTGGGCGAGATCATCGGGGGTGTCGACGTCGCTGCGCAGGGTCGGGAGGGCCTGGCGCAGGGGGATCGCGCCGGAAGCGGCGTGCTGCCGCGCCGAGCCGGGCCCGAACCGGGGATCGAGGGGCTCGCCGGGCGCGGCCAGCAGGAGGGTGGTGCCGGTGCCCTGCCGATCGGCGGCGAAGGCCCGCTTCCCGGCGGCCTCGGTGAGGGCGGCGGTCAGGTCGCCGGCGGTCAGCGCGGGAAGATCGGCTTGGAGCGCGCCGACGACGGCGCCCGGATCGTCGGCTTTCAGCAGCGCTTCGCCGTGGCGGAAGGCGGCGTTGAGGGACTTCTCGGCGGGTTCGGCTGGTTCGGCGACGATCTCGATGCCGAGCTCGGCGAGCGCTTTGACGGCCTGCGGATCGGCGGCGACGAGCAGCACCCGCCGCACTCGCCCGGCCGACACGACGGCGGCGAGCGTGTCGGCGGCCAGCGCGAGGACCAGCCCCGGGTGCCGATCCGCCGCGACGGCACCACGCAGCCGCGACTTGCCGTCGCGGGGGTGTTTCATCGGCACGACCAGATCCACGTCCACGTGTCCATCTTTACCGGAAAGCCGGGGCGGGGGTGGGCGGGTGGGGTGGGTTGTCCACAGGTGACGGGTGTTGTGGACAACTTGGGGGTGGGGGCGGGCTGGGGGCGGGTTTTGTCGGTCGGGGTGGATACGGTCGGTTCGGGGGTGGGGCCCGGGGGATGGCGGCCCCCTTGGGTGGGTGGGCTGTGGGTGGGTGGGCTGTGGGTCGGCCAAGCCGCAGCGAACCGGCGGCCTCGGTGCCGATCGAGCCCAAGCCGGCCAGCGTTCTTGGCGCCGGTTGAGCCGCAGGGGCCAGCGGTCTTGGCGCTGATCGAGCCGCGGCAGGTCAGCGGCCTCGGTGCCGGCCGAGCCCAAGCCGACCAGCGGTCCCGGCACCGCCCACGCCGTGCGCCGCCGGCACACCCCGGCACCACCGAAACCGGTCGCGAGCTGCTCGAACCCACCCTCCCTGGACTGCTCCGAGCCCGGCGCGGCAGGATCAACGCCGGACGTTGCACATGGAGGAGGAGATCGTGGCCCGGCGTGAAAAGGGTGGCTTCTGGGTGGGGTTGGCCGCCGTTCTGTTCTACCCCCTCACCCGCATTGCGCGGCGGGTCTACGTCGGGGCCGAAAAGATTCCGCGGCAGGGGCCCGCTCTGCTCGTCCTGAACCACATCTCGCACCTCGATCCCGCCGTCGATGCCGTCTTCGTGCACCGGCAGAAGCGCGTCCCGCGGTTCCTCTACAAGGAGAGCCTGCAGCGCGCGCCGATCCTCGGGCCGATCGTCTCGGGGTCCGGGCAGATCCCCGTCTCGCGGGGGTCGGCCGCCGCCGGGGACAGTCTCAAGGCTGCTCACCAGGCCCTTCAGGACGGCAAGATCGTCGTCATCTACCCCGAGGGCACCATCACCAAGGACCCGGCCGGCTGGCCGAAGGAGTCCTTCACCGGCGCCGCGCGGCTCGCGCTGCAGAACGACGTCCCCGTCATCCCCATCGCCCGCTGGGGGACCAGCCAGATCTTCAACGGCTACACGAAGAAGTTCACGCCCTTCCCGCGCAAGACCATCACCCACTCCGTCGGCGACCCGCTCGACCTCTCCGCCTACCGCGGCGGCAACACGCGCAGCGCGTCGAAACTGCGTGAGGTCACCAAGATCATGATGGACGACGTCACCCGGCTGCTCGCCGAGATCCGGCACGAGGAACCCCCGGCCGCGAAGCCGGAGGATCCCGCCTGATGCGCGCCGACGTGCAGCGGGTCACCGTGCTCGGGGCCGGTTCGTGGGGCACCGCCTTCGCCAAGGTGCTCGGCGACGCCGGGCGGGACGTCACCGTGTGGGCGCGCCGCGAGGAGGTCGCCGAGGACATCCGGGAGCGGCACACCAACCGTGCCTACCTGCCCGGCGTGGCCCTCCCGGAGAACATCACCGCCACCAGCGATCCCGCGGAAGCGACGAAGAACGCCGAAGCCGTCGTCCTGGCCGTGCCCAGCCAGAGCCTGCGCGCCAACCTGACCGCGTGGCGGGCACTGCTGCCCGAGGACGCCATCCTCGTCAGCCTCGCCAAGGGCGTCGAGCTCGGCACGCTCAAGCGGATGAGCGAGGTGATCGGCGAAATCGTCGGGATCGATCCGAACGAGGTCGTCGTCGTCACCGGGCCGAACCTGGCCAAGGAGATCGCCGCCGGGCAGCCGTCGGCCTCCGTGCTGGCCTGCGCCGACCACGAACGCGCGGTCGCGATCCAGCGGGCCTGCGCCAACTCCTACTTCCGGCCCTACACCAACACCGACGTCGTCGGCTGCGAGCTCGGCGGCGCCTGCAAGAACGTCATCGCGCTCAGCACCGGCATGGCCGCGGGCCTCGGCCTCGGCACGAACACCATGGCGACGCTCATCACCCGCGGCCTGGCCGAGATGGCCCGGCTCGGCGCGAAGCTCGGCGCCGACCCGCTGACCTTCGCCGGGCTGGCCGGGGTCGGCGACCTGGTCGCGACCTGCTCGTCGCCGCTTTCGCGCAACCGCACCTTCGGGGAGCGGCTCGGCCGCGGCGAGACCCTCGAGCAGGCGCAGGCGGCCGCCGGCGGGCAGGTCGCCGAGGGGGTCATGTCGTGCTCGTCGATCCGGGCGCTGGCGCAGAGCCTCGGCGTGGACATGCCGATCACCGACGCCATGCACCGCGTCTGCCACGAGGGCGTCGACCCCCGCCAGGCCGGCGCGGAGCTGCTCGGGCGGTCGCAGAAACACGAATGGTCCTGATCCGTGGGACGGCTTGACCGGGAAGGACGCGGCTGCGACTCTGGTCGCATGTTCGCGTACGCCATGTCCGAGTCGTGGGGCCGCATGGGCCTCCGCTCCGCCGTGCGCGCGTGTCGCTGTTGTCGGTGAACCCAGCCCCGGCCCAGCTCGACACTTTCTTCCCGTGAGGACCCTCATGTTCGCCGTTCCGGACAACACGCTGCTGCGTCCCGAAAACCCCGCCCTGCGCCACCCGGTGCGCGTCGCGCTCGAGGTCGCCGCCGACCGCGACCGCTGGCGCCACCTGCTGCGCTACGACCCCGAAGAGCGCTTCGCGACGCTCGTCTCGAAGGACGAGCGGGAGGAGGTGTGGCTGATGGGCTGGCTGCCCGGCCAGCACACCGACCTGCACGACCACGCGTTCGCCAGCGGTGCGTTCACGGTGGTCAGCGGCCACCTGACGGAGGCCGTGGCACGGCGGGCGCCGGACGGCCGTGCGGTCACCGAGCTGCACGCCTTGTCCGCCGGGCAGTCCCGGGTGTTCGGGCCCGGGTACGTGCACGAGGTCCGCAACGACGGCCTGGACCCGGCGATCTCGGTGCACGTCTACCGCGACGCGGGCCGCGCGATGCGCCCGTACCACCTGGATCCGGTCGAAGGCCCGGTCCGGGACTGATCAGTCCAGATCGCCGCGCGCCCGGAACTCCTGCTCGATCCGGTCGCGGCCCGCGCCGGACGCCAGGAGCGCGTGCAGCAGGATCCGCGCCTTCCGCGCGTCCAGCCAGCCCGCCATCGTCGCGCCCATCGCGATGAGGCTCGACTCGGAGCCGTGGAAGCCGTACGTCGAACGCAGCGTCGGACCCGCTCCCGTCCGAGAAGCGACCACCACCGGGATCGACGGCACCAGCCGCGAGATCACGTCGGCGGTGCCGGACGAGACGTGCCCCACACCCGTCGCCGCGACCACGACGCCGCGAACTCCCGGCTGCGCGGCCACCGCGGAAAGCACCGCGCCGGAGTCGTCCAGGCCCGCTTCGACCACCGGGACCAGCCCGCCGAAGTCCGTGCCCGTGAGCGCGGGCAGGCGCGGCGGCGACGGGTGGAACCAGTGCACCGCGTGCTCGACGACCATGCCCAGCGGTCCCGCGGGCGCCGACGAAAACGCGTCCAGCCGGCTCGAATGCGCCTTCCGGACCCAGCGCGCCGCGTGGACGTCGTCGTTGAGCGTCACCAGCGCGCCCCGGCCGCGGCTGCGCGGGTCGGCCGCCACGGTGAGGGCGTTGCGCAGGTTCGCCGGGCCGTCCGGGCTGAGCAGGCTCGGGTTGCGCATCGCCCCGGTGACCACCACCGGGAGCTCCGACGGCCAGGTCAGGTCGAGGAAGTACGCCGTCTCCTCGAGGGTGTCCGTGCCCTGGACGACGACGAACCCGTCGGCGTCCTGCCGCAACCCCCAGTCGCGGCAGCGCAGCAGCGTCGCGAAGTCCATCGACGCGCTGCCGATCCCGGCCAGCGTCTCGGCCAGGACGTCCATCGGCAGGTCGCCGAGGCCGCCGAGCAGGTCGGCCGCGCCGAGCCGCGGGACAGCGCCGCCTCCGGCGCCGGCCGGGGCCATCGAGATGGTGCCGCCGAGGGAGGCGAGGGCGATCAGGGGCATGCGGGCCACCCTATTCAGCCGCCCTTGACCGCCTGAAGCGTGTAGCTCGCCGCGAGGCGCGACGGTGTGTCCCTCAGCCGCCACTCGCCGGTGGTCTCGTCGAGTACCATCTGACCGGGCAGCGCGTTCCACGGGACGCTGTCGTGCTCGGTGAACGCCGTCAGGGTCAGGCCGTGCTCCAGCAATGCCGTGATGATCTCGCCCAGCGAGTGGTTCCACTCGTGGGTGACGGTGTGCCGCAGCGGCCGGTCGACGGCGACGTAGGTGCCGGGGTCGTCGAAGACCAGCGGCTCGGCGTGCTCGAAGTACGGGTACCGCGGCACCGGCGGGTCGTTCTCGTCCAGGGTGCCCAGCATCGGGTGTCCTTCCGGACGAAGAGCCGGCCGCCGGGCCGCAGCAGGCCGGCGACGACCGACGCCCAGCGCGTCACCGACGGCAGCCAGCACAGCGCGCCGATCCCGGTGTAGACCAGGTCGAAGCGTCCGGCGCCCAGCACCTCGACGGCGTCGTACACGTTGGCCTCGTGGAATTCGATCGACGCGCCCGCCGCCGCGGCGAGGCGCCGGGCTTCCGCCAGCGCCGCGCCCGAGAAGTCCAGGCCCGTCGTCGACGCGCCCAGCCGGGACAGCGACACCGTGTCCGTGCCGATGTGGCACTGCAGGTGGACCGCGCGCAGCCCGGTGAGGTCGCCCAGGCGCGGAAGGTCGAAGCGCACGACGTCGCTCAGGTGGGCCGGGTCCGCGGCGAACCGGTCGGAGGCGTAGTCCGGCGATGCCGCGTGCAGCACCGCGCGGTCGTCCCAGTTGGCCTTGTTGACGGCGAACGAATCCGTCACGACGTCGCCGCGCGCTCGGCGGCGCTGCGCAGCACGCAGAACTCGTTGCCCTCCGGGTCGGCGAGCACGGCCCAGCCCGTGCCGTCGGGGTTGCGCAGGTCGTTCACCAGCGTCGCGCCCAGGCCCAGGATCCGCTCGATCTCCTCGTCGCGCGCGATGTCCGGCTGCAGGCACACGTGGAGGCGGTTCTTCACCGTCTTCGGCTCCGGGACCCGGAGGAACAGCAGGTCGATCCCGCCTTCGAGCTCGATGGCCACCTCGTCGTCGCCCGGGGAGTCGGTGTCCGGGATCGGCTTCCCGGTGACCTCGCTCCAGAACTGGCACAGCTGGTACGGGTCGGCACAGTCGACGGACACGTGCAGGACGGACGAAGGCATGGCACTCCTCGAAGACGGGTACGGCCCGAGTCTGGCCGAGGCACCCCGAGGAGGGCGAACCGATTTCAGGACGCCAGCGCCAGGCCCGCCGTCCGGTGCACGCGGCGGCTGTCGTCGACGATGAGGATCTCGCAGTCCGGGCGGTCCGCCGCCCAGGTGATGCCCTCCTCGCCCATCGCGAACGCCGCGGTGGCCAGTGCGTCCGCCGTCACCAGGTCCCCGGCCACGACGGTGACGCTCATCAACCCCGTCGCCGGGGTGCCGGAGCGGCCGTCGAGGATGTGCGAGCCGCGCTCGTACGCCGCCGACGTCGCGATCGCGCCGTTGCGCGACTCCAGCACCGCGCACACCGCCAGGGGCTGCTCGGGGTGGCGCACGCCGACCCGCCACGGCCGCCCGGGCTCCGGTTCGCCCGCCGTGACGACGTCGCCGCCGGCGTTGAGGCAGAACGTCGTGGCGCCCTCGGCCTTCAGCAAGTCGGCCGCGCGCTGCACCGCCCAGCCCTTCACCACCGCGCACGGGTCGAGACCGCGGCCGGGCAGCCGCGCGCGGAACGCGCCGCCGGAGAGCTGCTCGTAGTACGCGCAGAGTTCCAGGACCTCCAGGAGGTCGTCGCTCAGCTCGGCGGCCGTCAGCTCGCCGCGGTCGTAGCGGCTGACCTCGCTGTCCTCCCGGAACGGGCTGAACCGGGCGTCGACGTCCCGGAACCAGGCGAAGACGTCGTCGACGACCTCGGCGAAGTCGCCCTCGTCCCGCAGGTCGAGGGAGATCGGCAGGCCCATCACCTGTTCGACGCGGTTCGTCATCGGTTGCCTCTCGCGTCGATCGCGGCCTGCAGGGACGTCTTGTACGACTCGCTGGTCTCGGTGGCGCCGGTGATCGTGTCGATGTCGGCGCTCTGCGCCTTGATCGCTTCCTCCTGCAGCCGCGGGAGCGCGGTGAGGGACCGGCCGCTGTCCGGGGCCTGCAGCAGGGTGATCACGGCGAGCCGGGCGCCGGTGAACGTCACCTGCACCTGCACGGTGCCGTACCGGCTGGACTCGGCGCTGCCCTGCGTGGTCACCGTCTCGGTCTTGGTGTCCCGGGTGGACGGTGCTTCCGAAGGGGCCGGAGCCGAAGACGACGGGGCCGGAGCGGTCGTCGGAGCGGCCGATGTGGACGGTGCGGTGACGCTCGGCGGCGGCGCCTGCGCGACGGCGGCGGTGTTCTGCACCGGCCCCGGTTCGAACCGCCAGACCGCGATGAACCCGGCGATGGACAGCGCAACGACGAAAATGGTCTTCTTCACGACGAGTTCCCCCTAGGCCGCGAGGCTGAAACGTTCGGCGTGCACCTGGGCGTTCGGCACCTTCAGCTCACGCAGGCTGCGCAGGACGGCCGAGGTCATCCCCGGCGGCCCGCAGACGAACACGTCCCGCTCGTGCACGTCCGGCACCATCATGTGCAGGTTCGCCGGCCCGAGCATCACCCCCCGCGGCCCGACCGCCTGGTCCGGTCCGGTGAGGACGCTCACGACGGCGCCGCGGGCCTTCGCCAGCTCGTTCAGCTCCGGCAGCAGCACCGCGTCGGCCTGGGTGCGCACCCGGTACAGCACGACGACGTGGCCGTCGATGTCCTCCAGCAGCGCGCGGATCGGCGTGATCCCGACGCCGCCCGCCACGAGCAGCGCGTTGGGCCGCTTCTGGTGGATCGTCGTGAAGGCGCCGTACGGGCCTTCGGCGAACACCCGCGTCCCGACCTTGAGGCTGCGCAGCCCGGCGCTGGAACCGCCGAGGGCCTTCGCGGTCAGCCGCAGCGTGCGGCCGTCGGGTGCGGCCGACAGCGAGAACGGATTGGCCTGCCACCAGCGGTCCTTCGTGAGGAACCGCCACAGGAAGAACTGCCCCGCCCGGGCCGGCATCTTGTCCAGGTGCTTGCCGGTCATGTACACCGAAACGACGTCGGGGGCCTCGGAAACCACCGCGGTGACGCGCAGCTGGTGGCGCAGGTTCCGCCACAGCGGAAGCAGGACGCGCCCGGCGAGGACGGCGGCGCCGGCCCCGAGCCAGAGCGTCCACCAGTACGCCTCCGCCCATTCCGACCCGGCGAACGACGTGCCGAGCGCGAGCTGGTGGGTGAACGCCAGCAGCACCGCCGCGTAGGTGTAGAGGTGGATGAAGTGCCACGTCTCGTACGCGAGCCGCTTGCGCGCGAACTTCGCCGACGCCCCGCCCACGATGAGGATCACCGCGAAGGCGACCAGCGCGCGCAGGATGCCTTCGAGCTGGTTGGCCATGTCGACCAGCTCGTCGACGACCCCGTGGCGCTCGACCTGGGCGTAGCCGAACACGATGAACACCAGGTGCGCCAGCAGGGTCCACAGGATCGTGAAGCCGGTCCAGCGGTGCCACGTGGTGAGCCGGTCCATCCCGATCCGGCGGTCCAGCCAGGGCAGCCGGGCCACCAGCAGCAGCTGGAACGCCATCGCCAGCCCGCCGTAGAGCCCGGCGAGCCGTCCGATCGTGATCAGCGAGTTCGGGGACAGCCCGGCCTGCGCGAACAGCACCGTGACGGCGGCCACGTTGGCGCCGAGGAAGAGGAAGAGGCCGGATTTCGCGGCGATCCGGGGGCGGATCGCCGGGCGCGCGGCCTCGGCGGTCTGCGTCATGGTGGTCACACGGATTCCCCTTCAGTTCGGTTCACGAAGGCCAGCCTCGCCGCGCAGGCTGTGGCGAGTCTGGGTACCGGCTGTCGGAATCCTGTCGGCCGCCGTCTCGGCTCGCCCGGCGCGCTCGCGGCGGGAGAAGATGCAGGGGTGCAGACCCCCGACCCCGTGCGCCTGCTCGTCGTCGACGACGAGCCGCACATCGCCGACCTCGTCGCCACCGTCGCCCGGTACGAGGGCTGGCAGGCGGTCACGGCCGGCACCGGGCAGGCCGCGCTGAGCCGGGCCGCGGAGTTCGGGCCGGACATCGTCGTGCTCGACCTGATGCTGCCCGACCTGGACGGCTTCACCGTGCTCGACCGCCTGCGGTCCGGTGGGAACGCGGTGCCCGTGGTCTTCCTCACGGCCAAGGACGCGACGGCCGACCGGATCGCCGGGCTCACCCGCGGCGGTGACGACTACCTCGTGAAACCGTTCTCGGTCGAGGAGCTGATGGCGCGGCTGCGGGCGGTGCTGCGGCGCAGCGCCGGGGTCGCGCAACAGCCGGAGGCACGCGGAGCCGTCCTGCGCGTCGGCGACCTGACCCTGGACGAGGACACCCGCGAGGTCCGCCGCGGCGACGTCCCGGCCGAGCTGACGCCGACCGAATACGAGCTGCTGCGCTACCTCATGCGCCGCTCGCCCGCCGTGCTGACCAAGGCGCAGATTCTCGACCACGTCTGGGAGTACGACTTCGGCGGCCGGTCCAATGTGGTCGAACTCGTGATTTCGCACCTGCGGCGCAAGGTCGACGCGGGCGACGGCGAACCGCTGATCCACACCGTGCGCGGCGTCGGCTACGTCGTGCGGCAGGCGCACCGGTGAGGCGCTGGTACGAGGCCTGGCAGCGCACCCGGCTGGGCACCCGGATCACCCTCGGCCTCGGCGCGCTCGCGCTGGTCGTGTTCGCGGCCGTCGGCGTCACGACGGTCGGGATCATGCACGGTTACCTCGACCGGCGGCTCGACGAGCAGCTGTCCAAGAGCCAGAACGGGCAGCTGCCGCTGCTGCGCGAGACGCACGGCTCGCCGCAGTCGGTGTACTCGTGGTACTCGGCGCTGTACAAGGTGCAGGGCGGGGTCGCCGTCCCGGAACCGGGCGGCAAGCTGCCGGGGGATGCCGGGCAGCTGGCGAACATCGCGGCCGAAGCGGTGCACGGCGACGTCACCCGCAACATCTACCTGCACGACGACGGCCCATACCGGGTGCGCGCGTGCCCGGTCGACACCGACTCGGTGCTGCTGTCCGCCGCGCCGCAGAAGGACCTCGACGGCACGGTCGAGCAGCTGATCTGGGTCGAGGTCGGTGCGTTCGCGCTCGCGCTGGCCGTGCTGGTCGTCGTGGGACGGCTGGTGCTGCGCCGCGGCCTGCGCCCGCTGGCCGACATGGCGGGCACCGCCCACGACATCGCCTCCCACGACCTCACCGCGAACCCCGCGCTGCCGGTGCGCGCGGCGGGCGCCGGCGGCGGCGCCGAGGTCGACGAGCTGCGGACCGCGTTCAACGTGATGCTCGCCCACATCGACACGTCGCTGGCCGCGAAGACCGAAGCCAACGAGCGGCTGCGCCGGTTCGTCGCGGATGCCTCGCACGAACTGCGGACGCCGCTGACGTCGATCCGCGGATACGCCGACCTCTTCCGCTACGCCGCGGCGAACGAACCGGCGGAACGCGAGGCGCACCTGGCGAAGATCCGCGAGGAGACCGCGCGGATGACCGTGCTCGTCGACGACCTCCTGCTGCTGGCCCGGCTCGACGCGCGGGCCGCCGAGACGCCGTTGCGGCCCGAGCGCGTCGACCTGGCCGAGCTGGCCGGGGACGCGGCGGACGCGTTCGCCGCCGGCCGGCCCGACCACCCGCTGACTTCGGCGTTCTCGACGGCTTTCGTGGACGCCGATCCGGTGCGGCTGCGGCAGGTGCTCGACAACCTGCTGGCCAACGCGGCCGTGCACACCCCGCCCGGGACGTCGGTGCACGTCTCGGTGACGGCTTCGGGTGGGTTCGCCGTGGTGCAGGTGACCGACACCGGGCCCGGAATCGCCGCGGGGGACCAGGAGCGGATCTTCGACCGGTTCTTCCGCGTCGACGATTCCCGCACCCGCGGCAACGGCGGCACCGGGCTCGGGCTGTCGGTGGTCCAGTCCCTGGTCACGGCGCACGGCGGCACGGTGTCGGTGGCTTCCGAGCCGGGCCGGACGACCTTCAGCGTGCGGCTGCCGCTCGCGCGGTGACGTGCTCCGGCGTGGTCCAGCCGGGGGAGAGGTCTTCGGACGGCTCGGGCTCGCCGTAGACCGTCCGCACCGGCAGCACGCCGGCCCAGGCGACGTCCGCTTCGACGTCCTCGGGCTCGTCGCCCGGGCCTTCGGCGCGCATCTTCACCGACGCCTCGGCGAGGTCGAGCGCGAGAACGCTCACGGCCGCGAACTCCTTCGCGTTGACCTCCCGCGCGTGTTCCCACGAACCGGGCGCGAGGTGGTCGGTGAGCACCTTGAGGCCGTGCATCTTCGCTTCGGCGTCCAGGACCGGCTTCGCCTGGCCGAGGATGACGGCGCTGCGGTAGTTCATCGAGTGGTTGTTGACCGAGCGCGAGTAGACGATGCCGTCGAGGAGGGTGACGGTCACGCAGACGTCGAGGCCGTCGGCGGCGGTGCGGAGGCTGGCCGCGCCGGTCGAACCGTGCAGGTAGAGCGTGTCGCCGTCGCGGCCGTAGCCGGTGGGGAGGACCAGCGGCACGCCGTCGCGGACGACCCCGAGGTGGCAGATGAGCCCTTCGTCGAGGACGGCGTGCAGCGCGGAGTGGTCGGTGACGGCGCGGTGCTTCTTGCGGCCGAGCGTGGTGCGGGGCGTGGTCGACAACATGCGACCAGCGTCTCCCGCGGCAGTGGCCTCGGAGAACGGCCACTTCTCGTACACTTGGGAAGTCCACTTTCGTCGGGAGGTTCCTGTGTCCGATACCGCGCTCCCGGTGAGCCTCGACCGTGCGGCGGTGACGCCACTGGCGGTCCAGCTGGCCGACGCGCTGCGCGAAGCGGCCGCATCCGGACACCTCCGGGGTGGCGACCGGCTGCCCTCGACGCGGGCGCTGGCCGGCCGGCTCGGCGTCAGCCGCACGGTGACGTCGGCGGCGTACGAGCAGCTGCACGCGGAGGGCTGGATCGCCGGGCGGCACGGCTCGGGCACCTATGTGACGACTCCGCCGTCTTCCTCGGCTTCCTCGGTTCCGGCGCCCGCTGTTCCGGCTCCTGAAGTTGTTGTGCCGTCGCTCCTGGACCTCGGCCCGGGTACGCCGTGGGCGGCGGGTCTGGACCGCGCGGCCTGGCGCCGCGCCTGGCGGGCGGCGGCCGACCCGGAGCCGCTGGTCCGCGCCCACCGGGCGGGCCTGCCGGAGTACCGCGCGGCGGTGTCGGAGCACCTGCTGCGCCACCGCGGCCTGGCGGCGGGCTCGGTCCTGGCGACCGGCGGCACGACGGCGGCGGTGGTGGAGCTGGCCGCGGCGGTGCTGGAGCGCGGGGACGTCGTCGCCGTCGAAGAGCCGGGCTACCAGCGGGCGGTCCAGGCGTTCCGGCGGGCGGGGATGCGGGTGGTGGGCGTGCCGGTGGACGACGAGGGGTTGCGGCCTTCCGCGATTCCGGAGGGCGCGCGGGCGGTGTACTGCTCGCCGGCGCACCAGTACCCGATGGGCAGCAGGCTGAGCGCGGCCCGGCGGGTTTCGCTGGTGGAGCGGGCACGGTCGGCCGGGATGCTGGTCATCGAGGACGACTACGACGGGGAGCTGCGGTTCGACGTGGCGCCGCTGCCGATGCTGGCTTCACTGGCCCCGGACGTGGTGGCGCACCTGGGGACGACGTCGAAGATCCTCACGCCGACCTTGGGCGCGGGGTGGATGGTGGCGCCGGAGGCGATCACTTCGGCGGTCCTGGCGTACCGGGATTCGACGGGGACGCGCCCGTCGCCGGCGGGGCAGCGGGTGCTGTACGAGTTCGCGCGGAACGGAGATCTGGGCCGCCACCTGCGGAAGTTACGCCGCGAGATGGCGGAGCGGCGGACGCTGCTGGCGGGGGCTTTGTCGGCGGCGGGGATCCCGGTGCGGGGGGACGACGCGGGGGCGCATCTGGTGGTGCCGTGTGCGTCGGCTTCGGCGGAGGCTTCGGTGATCGCTTCGGCTGAGCGGCGGGGGATCCGGCTGGACGGGCTGGCGCGGCACTTCGCCGGTGAGCCGTCGGTGTTCGGGGTGGCGATCGGGTATGCGGGGTGTTCGCGGGAGGCTTTGGTGGCGGCTTTGCCGGTGTTGGTGGCTTTGCTGCGGTGAGGCTTTGTCCACAGGGCGGTTGTGATGTGGACAGCGTGGTGGGTCGGCGACGCTGAACATGGCGATCCGCTGGCGCCGCTTGGGCTGAGGTGACTTTGCTGGGGCTGAGGCTCTGTCCGCGGTCCGGCGGTGATGTGAACAGCGTGGTTGGGCTGGCGAAGCCGGGGACGGCGATCCCCAGCCGCCCCATGGCACGAGGTGGGTTTGCTGGGCTGGGGCTTGTCCACAGTCCGGCCGTGATGTGGAGAAAGTAGCTCGGCTGGCGCTGGTGGCCTTGCTGCGTTGGGTTTTGTCCGCAGCGTGGCCGTGATGTGGACAAGTGGCTGGGCTGGCGCTGGTGGCTTTGCCGGGCTGAGGCTTCGCCCACAGCCCGGTCGTGATGTGGACATAGTGGCCGGGGCGGCCCATTTCCGCGGTCCTGGTGCCGGTCACCGCCGATATGCTCAATTCGGTTGGTGGTTCCCCCTGGGAGGGCGGGCCCCTGTCCGGCCGGGGTTGCGGGTGGTTGTGTCTGCCGTCTGGTGGCGGCTGCCGAGGTCGCGGCTGGTTGCGTTTGCCGTCCGGTACCGGCCCGGCCGGGGTCGCGGCTGGTTGCATTTGCTGCCGGGTATCGGCTGCCGGGGTTGCGGCTGGTTTCGTTTGCCGCCTGGTACCGCCTGCCGAGGTGGCGGCTGGTTGCGTTCGCCGTCCGGTACCGGCCCGGCCCGAGGTCGCGGCTGGTTGCGTTCGCCGCGTGGGAGTGGCCGTCCGGCGCACCGGGCTCGGCTGTTCCGCGAGGTCACCGGGTACGGTGGCTCACCATGAGCGAGAAGATCCGGGTGGCCGTCGTGTTCGGTGGGCGCAGCAGCGAGCACACCATCTCGTGCCTTTCCGCCGGCAGTGTCCTGGGCCACCTCGACCCCGGCCGGTTCGAAGCCGTCCCCGTCGGGATCACCCGGGAAGGGCGCTGGGTGCTCGGTACCGGCGATTCCGCCCAGCTCGCCATCCGGGGCCGGGAACTGCCGTCCGTCGACGGCGGCAAGGGGCTCGTCCTCGCCGGTGACCCCTCAAGCCGGGGGCTCGTCGCCGTCGAACCCGGGCGGGAAAGCGAACTGCTGTCGCAGGTCGATGTCGTCTTCCCCGTGCTGCACGGGGCCTTCGGCGAGGACGGCACCATCCAGGGCCTCCTCGAACTCGCCGGCATCCCCTACGTCGGGCCCGGTGTACTCGCCAGCGCCGCCGCCATGGACAAGGAGACCGCGAAGAAACTCCTTGCCGCCGAAGGGCTTCCGGTCGGGACCTACTCCGCGCTCAAGCGCGGTCAGTCCACTTTGGACGACCAGGTCAAGGAAACCCTCGGGCTGCCCGTGTTCGTCAAGCCGTCGCGGGCGGGCAGCTCCGTCGGGATCTCGCGCGTCGCGGACTGGGCCGAACTCGACGCCGCCATCGAACTCGCCCGCGCCACCGATCCGAAGGTGCTCGTGGAGGCCGCCGTCGTCGGGCGCGAGGTCGAATGCGGTGTGCTGGAGTTCCCCGACGGCCACGTCGAAGCCTCGCTGCCGGCCGAGATCCGCGTCCTCTCCGAAGACGAGAACGCCTGGTACGACTTCGAAACCAAGTACCTCGGCGACGACGCCGAACTCGACATCCCGGCCAAGCTCGACGACGCCCTCACCGAAAAGCTCCGCGCGATGGCCGTCGAAGCGTTCCGGGCGCTGGACTGCCAGGGGCTGGCCCGCGTCGACTTCTTCGTCACCGAAGACCACGAACTGATCATCAACGAGGTCAACACCATGCCGGGCTTCACGACGAAGTCCGCCTACCCGAAGATGTGGGAGGTCACCGGCATGGACTACGCGACCCTGCTGACCACCCTCGTCGAGACGGCGATCGCGCGCGGAACCGGCCTCCGCTAGGAAAAGCGCAGCGGTCGCGCGGGCAGCTTCGCCGCCACTGTGTCCGAAATCTCCTGCAGCGGCCCGGTTCCGGCTGTGTCCGGCACGGTCAGCGCCGCGTAGACCTCGCGGTCCACCACGTACCACGTCGACGCGCCTTCGCCGGGCACCTGCAGCCACTGCACGCCGTTGACCAGCCGCAGCTGTGCCGTCGGGGTCAGCTCCGGCGGCCGGTTCAGGCCGCAGCGCAGGACCAGCGGGTCGTCGGTGCCCCAGGCCACCGTGGCGGGCGGGGCCGGGGTGGCCAGTTCGCGCACCTTCAGCGCGGTGCCGTTCGACGTCAGCTCGGCCGGCACCGAGCCCAGCAGCGTCGTACAGCCCGGCGACCCGGCGAAGGGGGCGGGCACGGGGACCAGCGGCAGCGGCCCCGCGGTGTCCGAGGGAGAAGGCCGGGTCAGCGCGAACACGGCGACGGCGACCGCCAGGGCCACGGCGAGCGCCGCCGCCGTGACGAGGACCACCCGGGGTGGGGCACCGGTGTCGGAATCAGGCACCCGACCACTACACCACCACTCAGAGATGCACGACCGGGCAGGTCAGGGTCCGCGTGATGCCCTCCACGTTCTGCACCTTCGCGACCACGAGCTGCCCCAGCTGGTCGACGTTGTCGGCGGCCGCGCGGACGATCACGTCGTACGGTCCGGTGACATCCTCCGAGCTGGTCACACCCGGGATGCTGGAGATCTCGGCAGCCACCGCGGCCGCCTTGCCGACCTCGGTCTGGATGAGGATGTATGCGTGGACCACGGCGCGCCCTTTCGTCGGGATCGATCGGCTCAAGGTAGGAACGTCTTCAGCAACGTATCGCCAGCTCACGGAAAAACATAGGGCATCCGACTATCGGTGATCGATCTTTGTCCCGGTAGAGAAAGCAGAGGTGACCGGTGTCACCGAACGACGGAACGGTCGCCGAGACCGGCGAGTTCGCGCTCATCCGCGCCGTCACCGAAGGACGGCGCCAGCCGCCGGGCACGCTGCTCGGCCCGGGTGACGACGCCGCCGTCGTCGCGGCCCCCGACGGGCGGGTGGTCGCCAGCACCGACGTCCTCGTCCAGGGCGTCCACTTCCGGCTCGACTGGTCCACGCCCGAGCACGTCGGGCGCAAGGCCGTCGCGGTCAACCTGGCCGACATCGCCGCCATGGGCGCCAGGCCGACCACCGTCCTGGTCGGCCTGGCCTGCCCGCCCGAGACGCCCGGCGACGTCGTCAAGGCGCTCACCGACGGCATGTGGGCCGAAGCCGAACGCGCCGGGATCGGCGTCTCCGGCGGCGACATGGTCCGCGCCGACCAGCTCGTGATCAGCGTCACGGCGCTCGGTGACCTCGGCGACCGCGAGCCCGTGACGCGCTCGGGCGCGCGGCCCGGCGACCTGGTCGCCGTCAACGGGCGGCTCGGCTGGGCCGCCGCCGGCCTGGCCGTGCTCGGCCGCGGCTTCCGGTCCCCGGTCGGCGTCGTCAACGCCCAGCGCTGCCCGGAACCGCCCTACGAGGCCGGCCCGCGCGCCGCGCTGGCCGGGGCCACGGCGATGATCGACGTCTCCGACGGCCTGCTCGCCGACCTCGGCCACATCGGCGAGGCTTCCGACGTCGGCATTGACGTCCGCACCGCCGACCTCGACATCCCCGCCCGGCTCACCGAAGTCGGCGCCGCGCTGGGCGCCGACCCCCTGGACTGGGTCCTTACCGGTGGCGAGGACCACGCACTGGCGGCCACCTTCCCGCCGTTCACCGAGCTCCCGGACGGCTGGCGCGCGATCGGCGTCGTCACCATGGCCGGCTCCGGGATCACCGTCGACGGGAAACCGTTTTCGCGAGAAGGCGGCTGGACGCACTGGCGCTGATCTAGGCTCGGGAAGCGTGAGAATCGTTCCGGTCCCCTACGACCATCCCGACGCGGCCACGCTCATGGCCGCGGTGCAGCAGGTGTACGTCGAGCGCTACGGCAGCGAGGACATCACCCCGATGACCCCGGCGGACTTCGACCCGCCGCAGGGCCTGTTCCTCGTCGGCTACCAGGGCGACGAGCCCGTCGCGTGTGGCGCGTGGCGGGCCCACGACGGCCCGGAGCCCGACTTCCAGGACGGCGACGCCGAGTTCAAGCGGATGTACGTCGCCGATTCCGCCCGCGGCCGGGGATTCGCGCGGATGATCCTCTCCGAGCTGGAGCGCACGGCGGCGCTGTGCGGCCGCAAGCGCGCCGTCCTGGAAACCGGGACCAAGCAGCCGGAAGCCATCGCGCTGTACACGTCGTCGGGGTACGCCGAGATCCCGAAGTTCGGCGTCTACCGGAACGAACCGGAAAGCCGGTGCTACGGCAAGGACCTCACCTCGGTGTGAGCTTCAGCAGGGCTGCCGCGTGCGGGCGCAGGGTCGCCGAGACGCCGGGTCCGACGTCCCGGTGGGCCCAGAGGTCCCGGACCGCCCACGGGCCGGGGATGTCCGCCGACACGGTCGCGGTGGTGCTGCCGGTGTTGAGCAGCACCACCGCGAAACCGCGGCCGGACAACGGTTTTCCCCACACCTGGTAGCCGGGGCCCGCGGCGAGCCGCCGGCCCTGGCCGCCCGCGAAGTCCTGGTCGACGGCGATCGCCTCGGCGTTGCCGAGCGTCGCGAGGTCGGTGCCGCTCAGCTTCGCCGGGTCGGTGCCGGCGAACAGCGGGGCGTTGAGGACGGCCCAGACGCTGAAGTGCGCGCGGGCCTCGTCGGCGGTGAGGGTGCCGTTGCCGACCTGCAGCATGTCCGGGTCGTTCCAGCCGCCGGGGGCGCCGCTGTGCACGGCGACGGCGGCCTGCTGGTCGATCGTCGCGAGCACCGAGTCCCAGGTCGGGACCAGGTCGTAGGTGGTGCGCCAGAGGTTCGCGACCGGCCGCGCCCAGGTCCACGGGCTGGAGACGCCGTATTCGGAGATCGCGTAGACGATCGGCCGGGGCAGCGCGGCGAGTTCGTCGCGCATCTTCTCGAACGCCGCCTTCCGGTCGAGGCCGTCGACGGTGTCGGCGTTGCACCAGTCGTACTTGAGGTAGTCGACGCCCCAGCGGCCGAACGTCTCGGCGTCCTGGCGCTCGTGGCCGAGCGAGCCGATGCCGGACGCCGGGTAGGCGTCGTTCGCCATCGCGCAGGTCCGGCTGCCGGGCACGGCGTAGATGCCGAACAGCAGGCCGCGGGAGTGGACGTAGTCGGCGAGATCGGCGATGCCGTGCGGGAACCGCTTCGGGTCCGGCTGCAGCGAGCCGTCGGCGGCGCGGGCGGGCGCTTGCCAGCAGTCGTCGACGACGACGTACTGGTAACCCGCGTCACGCAGGCCGGTGTCGGCGAGCGCGTCGGCGGCCTTGCGGACCACGTCCTCGGTGAGGTCGTAGCAGCGGACCTGGTTCCAGCTGTTCCAGCCCATCGGCGGGGTGCCGGCCAGGCCGTTCGCCAGCGCCGGGGTGGCGACGGGCAGGCTGAGCAGCCAGGTCAGCACGACGAGCAGGAGCACGAGTCCGGTGCTCCCGGTACTGGCGTTCCGGTTCGCGGCGATGGCGTGATCCAATCGCACGGGAAGTGAAACCGCGGTCACCCGGAGGCGGCATGCCGATCTACGCACTCGGTTCGCTCGAGCCGACGATCCACCCCGACGCCTACGTCCATCCCGACGCGACGGTGATCGGCGACGTCCGGATCGGCGCGCACGCGTCGGTGTGGCCGCAGACCGTCCTGCGCGGTGACCACGGGTACATCGAGATCGGCGAGCGCTCCAACGTCCAGGACGGCTGTGTCCTGCACTGCACCGAACGGCACCCGACGATCCTCGGGCCGTCGTCGGCGATCGGGCACGCGGTGCACGTCGAGGGCGCGACGATCGGCACCGGCTGCCTGATCGCGTCCGGGGCGGTGGTGCTGAACGGCTCGGTGATCGAGGACGGCGGCATGGTCGGCGCGGGCGCGGTGCTCTCGTACGGCTCCCACGTCAAGACCGGCGAGATCGCCCTCGGCGTGCCGGGCAAGACCCGGGAGAACACGTCGTTCAGCGCGGAGAACATCGCGATGGTCGTCGATTCGTACGTGCAGCGGGCCCGGCGGTTCAAGGCCGAACTGAGGCGGCTCGACCCGCTCGGGTGACGCCGGCCACGCCCGGTAGGCTTGCGCGCCGTGACCGCACGACCGCTGCAGGACATCGTCGAGGCAGGCTGGGCGCAAGCCCTCGAACCGGTGGCGCCGCAGGTCGCCGCGATGGGGGAGTTCCTCCGCGCGGAGATCGCCGCGGGCCGGACCTACCTGCCGGCGGGTGAGCACGTGCTGCGGGCGTTCAAGCAGCCGTTCCACGACGTCCGCGTGCTGATCGTCGGCCAGGACCCGTACCCGACGCCCGGGCACGCGGTCGGCCTGAGCTTCTCGGTGGCGCCGGACGTCCGGCCGATCCCGAAGAGCCTGGTCAACATCTACAAGGAGTACTGCGACGACCTCGGCCACCCGCTGCCGTCCAACGGCGACCTGACGCCGTGGGCCGACCAGGGCGTGCTGCTGCTCAACCGGTCGCTGACCGTGCAGCCCGGGAAGTCGAACTCGCACCAGGGCAAGGGCTGGGAAGCGGTCACCGAGCAGGCGATCAAGGCCCTCGCGGCCCGCTCGGAGCCGATGGTGGCGATCCTGTGGGGCCGCAACGCGCGCAACCTGCGGCCGATGCTGGGTGACGTCCCGTGCATCGAGTCCGCGCACCCGAGCCCGCTCTCGGCGCACAACGGCTTCTTCGGGTCCCGGCCGTTCAGCCGGGCCAACCAGCTCCTGGAGCAGCAGGGTGCGGCCCCGGTGGACTGGAAACTGCCGTAGGTTCGTGTCCGGAACCGCGTGACGGCTCCGACCGAGGGGAAACGAACCCTTTCCGGAGGACACCATGAACGTCACCTCGGCCGACGGCACGACCATCTTCTTCGAGCAGCGCGGCGACGGTCCGCCGGTGATCCTGGTCGGCGGCGCGTTCAACGACCGCACGACCACGGTGGGCCTGGCCGAGGTCCTGGCCGGCGACTTCACGGTGGTCAACTACGACCGGCGCGGTCGTGGTGACTCCGGCGATGCGGCCGAGTACGCCGTCGAGCGCGAGATCGAGGACCTCGCGGCGCTGATCGCCCAGGTGGGCGGGACGGCGTCGGTGTTCGGCCACTCGTCGGGCGCGGTCCTGGCCTTGGAAGCGGCCGCGGCGGGCATCGGCATCGACCGGGTGGTGGCGTACGAGCCGCCGTACGCGACCAGCGAGCACCCGCGTGCGAACATCGTCGACGAGGTCCGGGCGCAGCTCGCGGCGGGGGACCGGGACGGCGCGGTGGCGACGTTCCTGCAGGTCGCGGGCACTCCGGCGGAGATGATCGAGGGGATGAAGCAGGCCCCGGTGTGGGGCTGGTTCACGGCGCTGGCGCACACGCTGCCGTACGACCTGACGATCGTCGGCCCGGACGCCCGCCCGCGTGACTCCCTGGGCCGCATCGCGATCCCGACGCTGGTGATCGGCGGCGGCGCGAGCGACGACGCGCTCCAGTCAGGCGCCCGCGCGGCGGCCGCGGCGGTGCCGGGCGCCCGTCACGAGACGCTGGAAGGGCAGGACCACGGGGTGCTGCAGTACCCGGAGGCCCTCAAGGACCTGCTGACCGATTTCCTGAAGCAGACATGAAAATGGCGGGTGCTCCGAGGAGCACCCGCCACCCAAACTTCTCGGCGTCAGCCTCGAACGACCTTGCCCGCCTTGATGCAGGAGGTGCACACGTTCAGGCGCTTGCGCTGGGACACACCCACCTTGGCGTGGACGGTCTGGATGTTCGGGTTCCACCGGCGGTTGGTACGGCGGTGGGAGTGCGAGACCGACTTGCCGAAGCCGGGTCCCTTGCCACAGACGTCGCACACGGCAGCCACGTCGAACTCCTTTGGATCTGGGTCATAGAAATGAGCCCAGATGCACTGGGCAACTCGACCATAGTAACTACTGGCTTCGCGAGGCCCCGCACCGGGTCGATACGCTGCCTCGGACCGGTCAGGAGGTTACGGGGTGCGGGTGCTGGACGCGGCGGCGGTGTCGGCCTGGGCGGCGGGCTGTGTGCACAGTCTCGCGAGCCTGCGGCCGGCCATCGACGAGATCAACGTCTACCCCGTCGCCGATTCCGACACCGGCTCCAACATGCTCTTCACGATGACCGGCGCGGCCCGGGAACTCGAAAAGTCGACGCCGGAATCCGCGGCCGAAGCGCTGAAGGTCCTCGCGCGGGGCGCGGTCGCCTCCGCGAAGGGCAACTCCGGCGTGATCCTCTCGCAGGTCGTGCGCGGGCTCGCCGACCGCGCCGAAGGCGAGCTGGACGGCGCGTGGCTGGCGAAAGCGCTGGGGCACGCCGACGAGGTCGCCACCGGCGCCGTCAGCCGGCCGGTCGCCGGGACCATCCTGACCGTCCTGCACGCCGTCGCCCTCGCCGTCCGCGGGGCCACGAGCTCCCTGCACGAGGTCGCGCGGAAGGCCGCGGAAGAGGCCGCCCACGCCCTCGAAAAGACGCCCGAGCAGCTGCCCGCGCTGGCCAGGGCCGGGGTCGTCGACGCCGGGGCGCGCGGCCTGGTCGCCGTGCTCGACGCGCTGGTCGGTGTGCTCACCGGCGCTCCCGTCGAGCACGAACACGCCCTCGAGGTCCACACCGGGAGCTCCGGGGCCTACGTCTGGGAGGTCATGTACCTGCTGGACGGCGTCGACGAGCAGAGCCTGCCGACGCTGCAGAAGGAGCTCAGCGGCCTGGGCGACAGCGTCACGGTCGCCGGTGACGGTTCGGGCGGCCACGCGGTGCACGTCCACTGCGCCGACATCGGCGGCGCCATCGAGGCCGGGCTCGCGCTGGGCCGCCCGCGCCGGATCCGCGTCGAGCCGCTGCTCACGCCGACGCCGATCGAGCCGGGCGGCGGGATCGACCGCACGGTCGTCGCCGTCGTCCACGGCGGGGCGCTGGCCGAGCTGCTGCGCGCGGAGAGCATCCCGGTGCTGGCCGTGCCCGAAGGCGGCACACCCAGCGTCGAGGACATGATCAGCCTGCTCAACGAGGCCGCCGGGCGGCACGTCACCGTCCTGCCCGGCAGCGTCGCGCTCACCGCCGCGGCCGACACCGCCGCCGGGCACGCGATGGCCGCCGACCGGGACGTCGTGGTCATCCCGTGCGCCTCCCCGGTGCAGGTGCTGGCCGCCCTCGCCGTGCACGACGCCGGCCGCCGCACCAACGACGACGTCGTCGCGATGGCCGAAGCGGCCGCCGCGACCAGGCGTGGCGAACTGCGGATCGCGCAGGAGGAGTCGCTAACCTGGGTGGGCCGGGCCCAGTCCGGTGACGTGGTCGGCCTGGTCGACGACGAGGTGGTGCTGATCGAGCCCGCGCCCGCGTCCGAGACGAACCTGGTCGCGGCCGCGATGAAGGTGCTGAACCGGATGCTGGCGCTCGGCGGGGAACTGGTGACGGTGCTGAGCGGGGCGGCGGCCCCGCCGGGGGTCGCCGAGGAGCTCGCGGAGCAGCTGCGGGTGGAGCACCCGGAGGTGGAGCTGACCAGCTACGCCAGCGGCCAGGCGGACGCCGTGCTGCTGATGGGAGTCGAATAGCGAGATGGCCGGACTGCGCGACAAGCTGCCGCTGCTGCTGGGCGCCAAGACGGCGAAGGCGCTCGCCACGTCGTTGGACATCGAGACGGTCAGCGACCTGCTGCGCCACTACCCGCGCCGCTACGCCGAGCGCGGCGAGCTCACCGACATCGCCGGGCTGGAGCTGGGCGAGCACGCCACCGTGCTGGCGCGCATCGAAAAGGTGAGCAAGCGGCGGATGAAGGCACGCAACGGGACCATCCTCGACATGGTCATCACCGACGGGAAACGCCGGTTGACCTGCGCGTTCTTCAACCAGGCGTGGCGGGAGAAGGACCTCGTCCCCGGCAAGCACGGCCTCTTCGCCGGCAAGGTGTCCGCCTTCCGCGACACCCTGCAGCTCACCAACCCCGAGTACGAGCTGTTCGAGGCCGACCGCGCCGAGGAGGCGATGGACGACTTCCTCGCCGCGATCATCCCGGTCTACCCGGCGGCGCAGGGCATGCCGACCTGGTCGATCGCCAAGTGCGTGCGGCAGGTCCTCGACGTCCTCGAGGTCGACGACGACCCGATGCCCGCCGAGCTGCGGCGGCTGCACAAGCTGGCCGACCTCGACAACGCCCTGCGCGGCATCCACCGCCCGGAGAACTGGGCGCACCTGGAGGCGTCCCGCAAGCGCCTGAAGTGGGACGAAGCCATGGCCGTCCAGCTGATCTTCGCGCAGCGGCGCCACTCGGCCATTTCCCGCCCGGCGAAGGCCAACCCGCACGTCAGCGGCGGCCTGCTGGACGCCTTCGACAAGCGGCTGCCCTTCGACCTCACCGCGGGCCAGCGGGGCATCGGCGACGAGATCGCCGCGGATCTGGCGTCCGAGCACCCGATGAACCGGCTGCTGCAGGGCGAGGTCGGCTCGGGCAAGACGGTCGTCGCGCTGCGGGCGATGCTGCAGGTCGTCGACAACGGGCGGCAGGCCGCGATGCTGGCCCCGACCGAGGTCCTGGCCGCGCAGCACGCGCGCTCGCTGCGGGAAATGCTCGGCGACCTCGGCCAGGCGGGCGAGCTGGGCGCGGCCGAGAACGCCACGCGCGTCACGCTGCTCACCGGGTCGATGGGGGCGAAGGAGCGCAAGAAGGCACTGCTGGAGATCGTCAGCGGCGAAGCCGGCATCGTCGTCGGCACGCACGCGCTGATCCAGGACCACGTCGAGTTCGCCGACCTCGGCCTCGCCGTCGTCGACGAGCAGCACCGCTTCGGCGTCGAGCAGCGGGACGCGCTGCGCACCCGCGGGGCCGGTGACACCAGCCCGCACGTGCTCGTGATGACCGCGACGCCGATCCCGCGCACGGTCGCCATGACCGTGTACGGCGACCTGGAAGTCTCGGCGCTGCGCGAGATGCCGGTCGGGCGGTCGCCGATCTCGACCACGGTCGTGCCGGTCGCCGAGAAACCGGCCTGGTTCGACCGGATCTGGCAGCGCGTCCGCGAAGAGGTCGGCAAGGGTCACCAGGCGTACGTCGTCTGCCCGCGAATCGGCGACGAGCCGCCGTCGGACAAGAGCGACAAGCGGCCCCCGCTGGCCGTGCTGGACGTGGCGCCCGAGCTGGAGCACGGGCCGCTGCAGGGCCTGAAGATCGGCGTGCTGCACGGCCGGATGCCGCCCGACGACAAGGACGCCGTGATGCGTGCGTTCTCCGCGGCCAAGCTGGACGTCCTGGTGGCCACCACGGTCATCGAGGTCGGCGTGAACGTGCCGAACGCCACCGCGATGGTGATCATGGACGCCGACCGGTTCGGCGTCAGCCAGCTGCACCAGCTGCGCGGCCGCGTCGGCCGGGGCAGCGTGCCGGGGCTGTGCCTGCTGGTCACCGAGACCCTCGACGGCACGGCGACCCGCGAACGGCTGGCCGCCGTCGAGTCCACGACGGACGGCTTCGAGCTGTCGCGGCTGGACCTCGAACTGCGCCGCGAAGGCGACATCCTCGGCGCCGCGCAGTCCGGGAAGCGGTCCACGCTCAAGCTGCTGTCGCTGCTGCGGGACGAGGACGTCATCGCCGCGTCCCGGCAGAGCGCGCAGGAAATCGTCGAAAAGGACCCGGACCTGAAGAAGTACCGTGGGCTGGCCCAGATGGTCGGGGACGTCGTCGACGTCGACCGCGCGGAGTACCTGGAGAAGAGCTGAGTGCCGTCCGCGCCGCCACGGTGGCCGACGCCCCGGCGATCGGCGAGATCCACGTGCGGTCCTGGCAGGCGGCCTATGCGGGCCTGATCCCGGCGGACTTCCTCGCGCGCCTGTCGGCCGAAACGCGGGCGGCGGCGTGGGCGCGGCGCATCGGGAACGGCGGCCGGGTGCTGGTCGCCGAGGGCGACGGCGTCGTCGCCGGATTCGCGGCGTTCGGCCCGGAGCAGCTCTACGCGCTCTACCTGCTGTCGGAGTACTGGGGCCGGGGGCTCGGCCGGCTGCTGCACGACCGGGTCGTCGCGGAGATGTCCGGCGACAGCGCCGTCCTGTGGGTGCTCGCGACGAACGAGCGGGCGAAGGCCTTCTACGTCCGGCAGGGCTGGGTGGACGACGACGCCCGCCGGACCGAGACGGTCGACGACGGGCGCGTCACGCTGGAGGAGATGCGGTTCCGCCGCCGGTTGCGGTGAACACGCCGGCCTTCGCGGCGGCCGCGGCGGCTTTCGCGGCGACGTCGGCGTCCCGGGGCGTCACGCCTTCGCGGGAGACGAACAGGCGGTAGAAGATCGGCCCGCAGGCCACCCGCACCACCTCGACGGCGTCCGTGCCGGGCGGGACCTCGCCGCGCTCGATCGCCCGGTGCACGGCGGCGGCCGAGCGGGCGTGGCGGTCGACGTAGAACTCCTGCAGGGCATCGGCGGCGCGCGCGGAGAGGAACGCGGCCGAGATCGACGCCGTCGGGAGCTCGCGCTCGCCCGGGGTGGTGAAGTAGCGCACCAGCTCGAGGTTGATCCCGCGCAGGTCGCCTTCGAGCGAGCCGGTGTCCGGGGCGGCCCACTCCTGCTCGGTGCCCATCAGCAGGGCCGCCGCGACCAGGCCCTCGGCGGACTCCCAGCGCCGGTACAGCGTCGTCTTGTGCACGCCGGAGCGTTCGGCCACCGCCTCGACGGTCAGCTCCGCGTACCCGCGGTCGCCGAGCAGCTCGAGGGTCGCGTTGAGCGCGGCGAGGCGGGTCCGCTCGGTGCGGCCGCCCGGACGCTTCGTCCCGGAAATCTCGGTTGCCAACTGCTACTCCTGTTGCGTTAGTGTCTCCAGTATGACAGGAACCGTCGCCGTTGCCGAGATCGCCGACCTGATCGGCGACGCCGAGGTCGTCGCCATCGGCGAGAACAACCATCACATCCGCGAGTTCGGCGTGCTGCGCGACCGCCTCCTGCGCCACCTCGTCACCGAGCGCGGGTTCACCGTGCTCGGGTTCGAGGGCGGCTTCCCGGAGGGGCACCTGGTCGACGCGTGGCTGCAGGGCGGCCCCGGCGAGGTCGCCGACATCGCGCGGGACGGCTTCACGTTCGGCCTCGGCGACTCGGCCGAGATGCACGAGATGCTGACGTGGCTGCGCGGCCGCGGGGTCCGGTTTTCCGGCCTCGACGTGCCGGGTTCGGCGGGCTCGCCGGTGCCGTCGCTGGAGGCGGTGCGTGAAGTCCTCACGCGGGTGGATCCCGCCAACGTGTTCCTGGTGGACAATGCGTTGGCGGCCTGCGAGGCGTACGCGTCGGTCAGCAGCGCGGTGGCGCCGGACCGGTACCGGGAGATGAGCGGCGCGGCGCGGGACGCGGCCACCGTGGCGCTGACTGTCCTCAAAGGACACGTCGAGTCGGTCGCGCCCGAAGCCGCGCACGACGCGGAGGGCGCGTTGCGCGTCGACCTGTACCTGCGGGAGCTGGACGCGCTGATGGCCGGGCAGGCGCCGGAGCCGCAGAGCTCGTCGCGGGACACGTACATGGCGGCCACCGTGCGGCTGCTGCGGCGGCGGTTCCCCGGCGAGAAGATCGTCTTGATGCTCCACAACGGACACTTGCAGCGTGTCCCGTTGTCGCCGGTGCCGGGCATGCTGGCGCCGACGGCGGGCACGCACCTGGCCGCCGAGCTGGGGGACCGGTACTTCGCGCTCGCGTTGACCGCCGTCTCCGGGACGACGACCGGCCTGGCGTCCGATCCGGCCTTCCCACTGGGGTTCCGGATGTTCGAGCAGGCTCTCGACGAGCCGGCGGAAGGCAGCGTCGAGGCGGCGCTGGCCTCGCGGGCGCCGTGCGTGGTCGCGCGTCCCGCGGCGTCGGGTATCCGGCACGCGCACGTGACCGTGTCGGTCGATGTCGCTTCGGCGTTCGACGCGGTGGTTTGCCTGGAGAAGCAGGAAACGATTTTCCGGTCCGCCGCTGAATAGGTGTGCCCGTTCGGCTGCTTGCCGTAGTGCGCGCGGTGGGCGTTTCCTACCGGTATGGCCGGGCGGAGGCGGGCGCTGATCGTCGCCAACGGCGAGTACGACAACGCGGGGCTGCAGCGGCTGGGCTCGCCCGCGGCGGACGCCGACGCCCTGGCCGGGGTGCTCGCCGACCGGGCGATCAGCGACTTCGACGTGCGAGTGGTGCGCAACGAGACCGCGTACACGGTGCAGGCGGAGATCGAGGACCTCTGCGTGGAGGGCAGGCCCGACGACGTCCTGCTGCTGCACTTTTCGTGCCACGGCCTCAAGGACGACACGGGCGCGGTGTACTTCGCCGCCCGCAACACGCGCCCCGACCGGCTGCGCTCGACGGCGGTGCCCGCGCAGTTCGTGCAGCAGTGCATCCGGCAGAGCCGGTCGCGCAGCATCGTCCTGCTGCTGGACTGCTGTTATGGCGGCGCGTTCGGCCAGGGGGTGGCGGTCCGGGCGTCGGGTGACGCGAACGTGCTCGACAGCTTCCGCGGCGGCCACGGCCGGGCGGTGATCACGGCGTCGAACTCGATCGAGTACGCGTTCGAGGGCGCGCGCTTGGCCTCGGACGAGCCCGCGCAGCCGTCGGTGTTCACCTCGGCGCTGGTGGAGGGCCTGCGCACGGGCGAAGCCGACCGCGACGAGGACGGCTGGATCGCGCTGGGCGAGCTGTACGAGTACCTGTTCGACCGGGTCCGTGAGCGCAACCCGAAGCAGACCCCGAGCCGCGACATCGAGATGCAGGGCGAGTTGTACCTGGCGAAGAGCCGCCGGCGGCGCATCAAGCCCTCCCCGGTCCCGGCCGACCTGGCGGCGGCGACCGCGGCGGAGAACCCGTTCACCCGCCTGGGCGCGGTGGCGGAGCTCCGGCGCCGGCTGTCGAGCGACAACCTGCCGGTGGCGATGGGCGCGTTCGAGGCGCTGCGGGCGATGGCATCGACGGACATCGAGCACGTGTCGGCGGCGGCTTCGGACGCGATGGCGTTCGCGGTGGTGCGGGTGGATGCGGATGTCCTGAGCTTCGCGGGGGACGTGGTCCGCAGGCGGATCCGGTTGCTGGGCCCGCCGGTGGCGCGGGCCTGCCGGTTCGAGGCTTCGCACGGGTGGATCGAGGTCCACGAGACCACGGGCGGCGCCGAGGTGACGGTGACACCGGGAGCGGAGGCCCGGCAGGGCAAGGTGGTGGTGACGGGCCCGACGGGCGAGACGGTGGTGGAGATCAAAGCCGCGGCGGTCGTCGCCGGGCCGGGGGTGCCGTCGGGCGAGGAGCCGGAGCAGGCGGCGGGGGGCGCCGCGGATGCTGCCGTCGGGACTGAGGTGGCGTCGGCCGGATCGGCGGAATCGGATCAGGGCGCGGTGGCCGAGCCGGCGGCTGCTGCCGAGGCCGGGGTGGGATCGGCCGAGGCGGCGGAATCGGAGCCGGCTGCCGTGGCCGAGCCGGGGGCAGCCACCACCGAATCCGCCGGACCGGAGCCGGCAGCGCCCGCCGAGGCGCCGGATCCGCTTGCCACCCAGCCCGGCGCGGCGAGCTTGCCGTCCGCTTCCCGCCCCTCCACTTCCCGCGAGCCCGTCGCCGTCTTCCTCGGCCTGCTCGCCGTCGGTGGTGGTGTCCTGATGGCCGTCAGTCTCGCCTTCGAATACCAGTACAACCTCAGCGACTACAGCCACACCCTCGCCGGTGCGCTTCCCGGGCTCGAGTGGTACGTCTGGCTCGCCGCCCTGGCCGCGATCGTCGCCGGGATCGCCGCAACCGCAACCGCCTACACCGCCGGGGTGGCCGTCGCCGCACTGTGGGGGCTCGTCACGACCTTCACCACCGGCCGGGCCCTCACCGTCGAAGACGGGTACCACCTCGGGGCCGCCTTCGGGTTCCTCTTCGCCGGGCTGCTCGCCGTCTTCGCCGCCGGGGCCGGTGCCGTGTGGCTCGCCCGGCGGCAGCTCGGCTTCCGGCGGCCCGGCCGGTACGAATGGGCCGCGATGGCGCTCGGCCTGATCGGCGCGGCCGGGCTCTTCCTCCAGTTTTCGGCCGACAGCAGCAGCGTCGGCGCGGTCGGCGCCGTCGCGCTCACCGCCGTCCTCACCGTCGCCGTCCCGGTGCTCGCCGGGGTCACCGGAGCCGGCCGGTTCGCCGCCGGCTGGTCCGCCGCCGCCCTCGGGATCGCGGTGGCCATCGGGAAGTCCGAACCGGAGGGAGCGAACCTCGCCGGGCTGATCGTCTTCACGGCCTCGCTCGTCCTCGGGGTCGTCGCCGGCGTGCTGATCACGCGGAATCAGCCGAACGGGCGACAGCTTTGACTTGTCGCCCGGACACCGCCGGGGTACCACGACGATCATGAGGATGCTTCTCGCGGCCGTGGCCGTGCTCGCCGGTCAGGTCTCGGGCAGCGGTGTGCAGCCCGATCCGCCGAGCTGGGGGCTGGACCGGATCGACCAGCGCACCGGCCTCGACCACGCCTACCACTACGCGACCGACGCCTCGGGCGTCACCGTCTACGTCATCGACAGCGGCGTCGACGCGAAGCACCCCGACTTCCAGGGCCGGGTCGCGCCCGGCCGGGACTTCCTGAACGGCGGCACCGACACCACCGACACCAACGGCCACGGCACCCGCCTCGCCGGCATCGCCGCCGGCAAGGACTACGGCGTCGCGAAGGGCGCCCAGATCGTGCCCGTGCGAGTGCTGGACAAGGATGGCGGCGGCGCCATCGACCAGATCATCGCCGGCATCGACTGGGTCGCGCAGAACGCCCAGCAGCCCGCCGTCGCCGTCCTCGGCATCGGCGGGGTGCCCAGCGACCAGCTCGACGCGGCCGTGAAACGGCTGGCCGAGGTGGTGCCGATCGCCGTCCCCGCGGGCAGCGAGACCGCCGACGCCGGTGGCTTCTCCCCGGGCCGGGTGCCCGAGGCACTGACCGTCGCCGCCTCCGACGCCCAGGACCGGCCGGACAAGACGTCGAACTCCGGCCAGGCCGTCGACCTGTACGCCCCGGGCGCCGACATCCCGTGCCCCGTCGCGGGCGGCACCGGCGCCGGCCCGGAGTCCGGCACGTCGATGGCGGCGGCGTTCGCGGCCGGCGTGGCCGCGCTCTACCGGGCCCAGCACCCCGGCGAAACCCCCGCCCAGGTGACCGACGCCCTGGTCAAGGCGGCGACCCCGGACGTGCTCAAGGGCGTCCCGGACGGCACCGCCAACCGGCTGCTGTACGCGCCCGCCGGATCCTGAAAAGCTGCCCAGAGGGCTCACCCGGCAACCTTGCGCGACGCATGATGTCCATCACCCGGGACTGAACTCCCGCAGAGCGGGAAGAACCGGGTAACGTGCGTTGACTTACCGATCCAAGAGGGAAGGACCGGGCATGTTCCGCAAGGTTCTGGTGGCCAACCGCGGGGAGATCGCGATCCGGGCGTTCCGCGCCGGCTACGAACTCGGTGCGGGGACGGTCGCCGTGTTTCCGCACGAAGACCGCAACTCCCTGCACCGGCTGAAGGCCGACGAGGCGTACGAGATCGGCGAACCCGGTCACCCCGTGCGCGCCTACCTCTCGGTCGACGAGATCGTCGCCGCGGCGAAGAAGGCGGGGGCCGACGCCGTCTACCCCGGCTACGGCTTCCTCTCGGAGAACCCCGATCTCGCGCGCGCGTGCGAAGAAGCGGGCATCACCTTCGTCGGGCCGAGCGCCGAGATCCTCGAACTCACCGGTAACAAGGCCCGCGCGGTCAAGGCCGCGCGCGAAGCCGGCGTACCCGTGCTCGGGTCTTCCGAGCCCTCCAGCGACGTCGACGCGCTGGTCGCCGCGGCCGAAGACCTCGGCTTCCCGGTCTTCGTCAAGGCCGTCGCCGGTGGTGGCGGCCGCGGGATGCGCCGGGTCGAGGACCCCGCCCTGCTGCGCGAGTCCATCGAGGCCGCCGCGCGCGAGGCCGAATCCGCCTTCGGCGACCCGACCGTCTTCCTGGAGAAGGCCGTCGTCGAGCCGCGGCACATCGAGGTGCAGATCCTCGCCGACGGCGAAGGCAACGTCATCCACCTCTACGAGCGCGACTGCTCGGTGCAGCGGCGCCACCAGAAGGTCATCGAGCTCGCCCCGGCGCCCAACCTCGACCCCGAACTGCGGACGCGCATCTGCGCGGACGCGGTCAAGTTCGCGAAGCAGATCGGCTACCGCAACGCCGGCACCGTCGAGTTCCTGCTCGACAAGCAGGGCAAGCACGTGTTCATCGAGATGAACCCGCGCATCCAGGTCGAGCACACGGTCACCGAAGAGGTCACCGACGTCGACCTCGTGCAGTCGCAGCTGCGGATCGCCTCCGGGGAAACCCTCGCCGACCTCGGCCTCTCCCAGGACAAGATCTACCTGCGCGGTGCCGCGCTGCAGTGCCGCATCACCACCGAGGACCCGGCCAACGGCTTCCGCCCGGACACCGGGATGATCTCCGCCTACCGCTCCCCGGGCGGCTCGGGCATCCGGCTCGACGGCGGCACCGCCTTCTCCGGCACCGAGATCAGCGCCCACTTCGACTCGCTGCTGGTCAAGCTCACCTGCCGCGGCCGGGACTTCAAGACCGCCGTCGGCCGCGCGCGCCGGGCCGTCGCCGAGTTCCGGATCCGCGGGGTCGCGACGAACATCCCGTTCCTGCAGGCCGTCCTCGACGACCCGGACTTCCGCGCCGGCCGCGTCACGACGTCGTTCATCGAGGAGCGCCCGCACCTGCTCACCGCGCGGACCTCGGCCGACCGCGGCACGAAGCTGCTGACCTACCTCGCCGACCAGACGGTCAACAAGCCGCACGGCGAGCGCCCGAAGACCCCGGACGCCACGCTCAAGCTGCCGAACCTCCCGAAGGACGCCGAGCCGGCGCCGGGGTCCAAGCAGAAGCTCGTCGAGCTGGGCCCGGCCGGGTTCGCCGAATGGCTGCGCAAGTCGCCGCACATCGGCGTCACCGACACGACCTTCCGCGACGCGCACCAGTCGCTGCTCGCCACCCGCGTCCGGTCGAAGGACCTCCTCGCGGTGGCGCCGGTCGTCGCGAACACGCTCCCGCAGCTGCTGTCCCTCGAATGCTGGGGCGGCGCGACCTACGACGTCGCCCTGCGGTTCCTCGCCGAGGACCCGTGGGAACGGCTCGCGGCGCTGCGCGAGGCCGTGCCCAACATCTGCCTCCAGATGCTGCTGCGCGGGCGCAACACCGTCGGGTACACGCCGTACCCGACCGAGGTGACCACCGCCTTCGTCCGGGAGGCGACGAAGACCGGCATCGACATCTTCCGGATCTTCGACGCGCTCAACGACGTCGAGCAGATGCGCCCGGCCATCGAAGCCGTGCGCGAGACCGGGACCGCCGTCGCCGAGGTGGCGCTCTGCTACACCTCGGACCTGTCCGACCCGGCCGAGAAGCTCTACACGCTCGACTACTACCTCAAGCTGGCCGAGCAGATCGTCGGCGCCGGGGCGCACGTCCTGGCGATCAAGGACATGGCCGGGCTGTTGCGCGCGCCCGCGGCGACCAAGCTGGTCACCGCGCTGCGCAAGGAGTTCGACCTGCCGGTGCACATCCACACCCACGACACCGCGGGCGGCCAGCTGGCCACCTACCTCGCGGCGATCAACGCGGGCGCGGACGCCGTCGACGGCGCGGTCTCGTCGATGGCGGGCACGACGTCGCAGCCGTCGCTGTCCTCGATCGTCGCGGCCACCGACCACTCGGCCCGGACCACCGGTCTGGACCTGCGGGCGATCGGCGACCTGGAGCCGTACTGGGAGAGTGTGCGCAAGATCTACGCGCCGTTCGAGGCGGGGCTGGCGTCGCCGACCGGGCGCGTCTACGACCACGAGATCCCCGGCGGCCAGCTGTCGAACCTGCGCACGCAGGCCATCGCGCTCGGCCTCGGTGACCGCTTCGAGGACATCGAGGCGATGTACGCGGCCGCGGACAAGATCCTCGGCCACCTGGTGAAGGTGACGCCGTCGTCGAAGGTCGTCGGCGACCTCGCGCTGCACCTGGTCGGCGCGGGCGTCTCGCCGGCCGACTTCGAGGCGGAGCCGAACAAGTTCGACATCCCCGACTCGGTGATCGGCTTCCTGCGCGGCGAGCTGGGCGACCCGCCGGGCGGCTGGCCGGAGCCGTTCCGCACCAAGGCCCTGGAGGGCCGGGCCGCCGCGAAGCCGGTCGTCGAACTGTCCGAAGAGGACCGGTCCGCGCTGGCTTCGGAGCCGCGCCGGACGCTCAACCGGCTGCTGTTCCCCGGCCCGACGAAGGAGTTCGAGGCGCACCGCGAGGCCTACGGCGACACCTCGGTGCTGCCCAGCAAGGACTTCTTCTACGGACTGCGCCCGGGGGAGGAGTACTCGGTCGACCTCGAGCCGGGCGTGCGGCTGCTCATCGAGCTGGAGGCCATCGGCGAGGCCGACGAACGCGGCGTCCGCACGGTGATGTCGACGCTGAACGGCCAGCTGCGGCCGATCCAGATCCGCGACAAGTCGATCGCCTCGGACATCCCGGCGACGGAGAAGGCCGAGAAGGGCAACCCGAAGCAGATCGCGGCGCCGTTCGCGGGCGTGGTGACGCTGCAGGTCGCCGAGGGCGACACGGTCGAAGCCGGGGCCACGGTCGCGACGATCGAGGCGATGAAGATGGAGGCGTCGATCACGGCGTCGGCCGGCGGCAAGGTGGCCAGGCGGGCGATCACGGCGGTGCAGCAGGTCGAGGGCGGTGACCTCCTGCTGGTCCTCGAGTGAGCCCTCGTGAGTGGTAAGGCGCGTCAGAACGCGCCTTACCACTGACGACCGCGATACGCTCGGCGGATGCTGATCAACGCGGTACCGCAGCGGCAGGGCGCGGTGGGGCCGCGCGCGGCGGAATTGCCGGACGGCTGTCTGGCGCTGGCGGAGCTGGCCGGGCACGTGCTCGGCCGGCCCGTCCACCACGTCCGGCAGACGCGCGCGGTGTCCGAAGTGGACGCCGGCGTCGCGTCCCGTGCCGTGCTCACCGGCCCGAACCGCGCGGCCCAGCTGGCCGCCCTGGAGGCCCCGGGCGGTCCGGTCCTGACCATCGGCGGTGACTGCGGCGTCGAGCTGGTCCCGATCGGGGTCGCCCGGTTCCGCCACGGGCCGGGGCTGGGCGTCGCGTGGTTCGACGCCCACCCGGACCTGAACACGGCGGAATCGTCGCCGTCCGGGGCGTTCCACGGAATGGTGCTGCGGTCGCTGTTCGGCGAAGGCGACCCGCAGTTCGCGGCGGACCCGGCGTTGACGCCCGGGAACGTGGCTCTCGCCGGGACGCGGGTGTTCGACCCGCAGGAGCGGGCGGCGGTTTCCCGTGGCCTGGTGGTCGAGACCCTCGGCGCCTTGGCCGGCGTGGAGAAGCTGTACGTGCACGTGGACCTCGACGTGCTGGACCCGGCGGAGTTCCCGGGGCTGAACTACCCGGAGCCGGACGGCTGGACGATCGACCGCCTGGTCGCCGAACTCGACGCGCTGGCGCGGTTCGAGGTGATCGGCGCGGGGATCACGGAGTGCGTGGGGACACCGCGCGAGGTCGAGGTCCTGGAGCCGGTGATCGCCGCGATCGGCCGCCTGCTGGGCTGAGCCTCACGACCGGTAGGCCGCGCGGACCGCGTCGAGGGCGGTGCCGAGGTCCGCGCCGAGGTCCTGGGCCGCCGCCGCGAAGTCCGCGGCGGCGGAGCGGAGCAGGGCACCGGGGTCCGGGCGGCCCGGCGGGATCGTCACCACCGTGCCGCGCGCGCGGGCCGTCGTCACCCAGCCCGCCGCCTCCAGCTCGCGGTAGGCCCGGGCGACCGTGCCCGAGGCCAGGCCCAGGTCCCGGGCCAGCTGGCGGATCGGCGGCAGCCGGGTGCCCTCGGGCAGCGCGCCCGCCGTGACCGCCCGGACCACCTGGTCGTGCACCTGCCGCCAGGGTGCCAGGCCGTTCTCCGTGTCGACGACGATCTTCACGCCGCAGCCGGCAGCCGTTTCGCCGGGGCCGTGACGGCCAGGAACGCCACCAGGCCGGCCACGACGACCAGGAACGACCCGAAGTCGCCGGACGGCCAGCCGATCGCCGTGCACGCGCCGATGCCCAGCCCGATCGCGACCCGGGCACTGCGGCTGCGCAGCGCCAGGTCGGTGCGCGGCTCGCCGACCGCCGGGCGGCGCACCGCGAGCAGCGTGATCGCCGCGCAGACCACCACCGTGCCCGCGGCCACCGCCAGCAGCTTCCACTGCGCCGTCAGCCCCAGGTGCACCATCGCCCCCGCGGCCGCCAGGCCGCCGAGGACCAGCACCCACACCGGGACGATCCCGAGCAGCGTCCGCGGGGCCAGCACGGCCTCCCGGCGGGCGCCGCGGGCCGGGCGCTGCGCCAGCAGCTCGGCGATCAGGCCGCCCAGCAGCAGCGTGACGACGATCGTGCCCGCCCCGCTGTCGTCGAGCAGCGGCGGGATCGCGAGGAACAGCCACGGGTACCAGAACCGGCGCCGCTTGAGGTACCGGACGGCCAGCGCGACCTCGTCGGCACCGGGGTCGGTCACCCCCCACCGCTGCAGCAAGCGCTTACCGTGCTTCTCACCCGGCCAGAGCACGATCAGGATCGCCAGGCCGATCAGGCCCGTGAAGAGCGCGACAGCGAGCACGTTGTCCCACGGCATGCCGTTACCTCCCGAAGCTTGTATCAACCATATGATACAAGCGGGGCGCGTAACCGCAGCGCGGGGCGCTCGTTACTGCGTTCGCCCGTTCGCACGCACGGTGCGGGGCACTCGGCGGGACGCTTGTCAGCTGATCGCAGCCCGGCCTCCCGAAATTTGTCATCGTCGTGACAAGAAATCGGTTTTCTTTCACCGGCGTGACACGTTTGGCGTTAGTTTTTCGATGTGCTCGTTGTCACCCCGCAACAGGCGCGGGGTGCCCGGTCGCGGGTGCTCCGCGGCCGGATTCCCGGGGCGGAGCGAAGGAGCTGCGATGTCGGTGGAGCGCGGATTCGAACACGCTGCGCCGCCCGCCGCACTGCCCCGCAAGCTCGCCGACATCCTGCGGCCGGAGCTGGCCAGCCTCGCTGCCGAAATCGTCGAAGAGATCCGCGCGACCATCCCGGCCTACGCCCGCCCGCTCGACGGGCCCTACGGCAAGTCGATCCGGGCCGGCGTCGAATACGCGATCACGTTGTTCGTCGCGCAGATCGCCGACCCGACCGTCTCGAAGGAACAGTCCCACGAGGTGCACCACCGCCTGGGGCAGAACGAAATGCGCGAAGGCCGCAGCCTCGACACGCTGCAGTCGGCCTACCGCGTCGGCGCGCGGGTGTCGTGGCGGCGGATCATGCGCGTCGGGCGGCGCAGCGGGCTTTCCTCGGCGGTGATGTCGCAGCTGGCCGACGCGATGCTGGCGTTCATGGACGAACTGGCGTCGGTTGCGCTCGACGGCTACCTGGAGGCGAAGGCGCGCACGGCGGGAGCGCTGGACACCTGGCGCCGCAAGCTGCTGCACCTGATCCTCGAGACGCCGCCGGCATCGCCGAAAGCGATTGCCGAGCTGGCGCAGCTGATCGGCTGGCCGGTGCCGTCGGACGCGACACCGGTGGCGGTCTGCCCGGCCGGCGGCGTCGCCCCGGCCCGCCGCCACGCCGGGCTGGACGCCGACGTCCTCGCCGAACTCGACACCCCGGACCCGAAACTGGTCGTCCCCGGCGAGCTGAGCAGCGCGCGCCTGGCCGCGCTGCAGGTGGCCCTGCCGGACTGCCGGCTGTCGATCGGCCCGTGCGTCCCGCTCGCGTCCGTCGCGGATTCCCTGCGCTGGGCCCGCAACGCCCTCCAGCTGGCCGAGCGCGGCGTGCTGGCGCCGCGGCCGGTGCTGCGCGCCGAAGAGCACCTGGCGACCCTGCTGGTCAACAGCGACACCGGCCTGGTCGGCACGCTGCGGCACCGCCTGTTCGCCCCGCTGGCGGACATGACGGGCAAGCAGCAGGAGCGGCTGCTGGAGACGCTGCGGGCGTGGCTGGACAGCCAGGGCAACGTGGTGGAGATCGCCGAGCGCCTCGGCGTGCACCCCCAGACGGTCCGCTACCGCATGCGCCAGCTGCAGGCCACCTTCGGCGAGAGCCTGCGCGACCCGTCGGCCCGCTTCGAGATGGAGCTGGCCCTGCGGGCCGGTGCGGCCCCGCTGCCGCTGCGGTACCCGGTCAGCGATCTGCTGCCGTCACCGCGGTCGGGTGGCTCCCGTCCACAGTGGACGTCCAGCTGACCGGGGTGCCGCCGGCCGTGCGGGGCGGCACCCCGCCGGGTCAGGTGATCGGCAGGGCCGGGGTGAACGCGCTGTTCTGGCCGGCCTGCGGCTGGCAGAGCACCGAGTAGAACGTGGGTGTGCCGTCCGGCCGGTGGAGTGACAGCAGGAGGACGAGCTGCCCCGGGGTGAACGTGATCGTGCCCGAGGCGCCGGCGGTGTGCGACGACCGCCCGCCGGCGAACTCGACCACGACCGGGCCGGGACCCCACGTCGCCGGTTTGTTCGTCGCGGCGGGCGGGTTGTCGGTCGACCGGGGCCCGTTCACCGCTTCGATGAAGACCCCGGTCCGCCCGCCCAGGAGGCCGTCGATCCCCCGGCCGGTCAGCCACGCGGACGCGGCCGGGGACAGTGTGACGCTGCCCGAAACGTCCGAGAGCCCGAAGGCGGCCCCGGGAGCGACGGTGTCCGGACCGGTGAACCCGGCCGTCAAGGTCGCCGTCTGCGGCGAACCGTCGGGGAACTGGCAGGTGTAGCCGGCGGAATCGACGTGGAACGTCGTGCTCGCGTGGGCGGGAGCGGCCGCCCCGGCGAGCGCGATGGCGGTGCCGAGCGCCAGTGACAGACTGCGGAAGACGCGCATGGTTTCCTTCCTGCGTCAGGAGATCGCGATGTCCGGCTGGAAAGCCGGGTTCTGCGCGGGATTGGTGAGCTTCAGCGAGCACATCGACGACCACGCGGTCCAGGTCCCGGTCGATTTCCGGTGGAACTGCAGGCTTTCGGAGACCTGCGGGCCCAGCGTGAACCTGATCGGACCCGAGGCGCCGGCCGTGAAGGTCAGGTCGCCGCCGAACTCGGTGAACGTCAGCGAGCCCGTGGTGGGGATCGGCTGCTCGGGGAAACTGCCCGAGATGAACGCGGTCTCCGGCGTGGCGTTCACCGCGGTGATCGAGGTGCCGAACGAACCCTGGACCGCGTCGTAACCGGCGGCGGTGAAGAGCGAGCGGACCGCCGGGGACATGACGTGGCTCAGGAAGGCGCCGGTGAGGGTGAAGGCGGCGCCCGGCGCAACGTGGTCGGGGGCGTCGAACGTGCCGGTGAAGGTCGAGCTCTGCGGGCTGATCCCCGGGTAGGTGCAGGTGTAGGTCAGCGGCGCGGTCTGCGATGTCACCGTCGCCGCCTGTGCCGTTCCCGTCGCCGCGCCCGTGACGAGCACGGCCGCCGCGACGGCCGTTCCGATCCTCATCGTTTCCCCCCTCGATCCGGTGTTACCTCGGTTTCGTGGCCGCCTTCTTCGCGGCCGCGCTCTGCGAGCCCGGCGCCGGCGGGTAGGACTCGGGCGGGCAGCTGGCGGGGTCGGGTTCGGTGCAGCCGACCAGGTTGTAGGTGTCGACGTAGGCCTGGTTGCCCGGGCCCGAGCTCATGCCGTCGAGCAGCGGGTTCAGGTCCTGCCCGCCGGTGCCGCAGCCCTTGAACCCCGGCAGCGTGAAACCGCCGTTCGGCTCGGTGCTGACGTGACCGACGCCGAACGCCTCGTACGGGCCGTCCAGGACGAGGTGCACCGGGTCCTTCGTCACGCAGTCGGCACCGAGGTCGAGCGGGACGCCGTTGATCTCGGCGTGGCTCATCCGGGCCATCACCCGCAGATCCGCGTGCAGGGAAGGGAGCTGGGTGACCGGGTCGGTGTACAGGTTGCCGCTGAAGTCGATCATCCGCTGGGTCTGGTACTCGACCGGCAGGAACTCGACCGTCGCGCTCACCGGCACGAACCCGAAGCCGAGGAAGGTCGCGGTGACCGGGCTGAACGCGGTCGAGCCGGTGACCCACGACTCACCGGTGTCGATGTTCACGTTGATGAACCCGTTGACCAGGATGGACGGGTTCGCCAGGACCGTGGCCCCCAGCTTCTTGACCGTCGACTTCGTGAGCACGCTGACCAGGCCGAGCGGCTGGGTGTACACGTTGGGGGGCGGCTCTTCGTCCATGGTCTTCACGCCGCTGCCGGCGGCGGCCGCCTGCTGTTTGGGGCCGGGCAACGTCTTCGGCAGCACGAGGATCTTCCCCAGCGTGGCCTGCTGGCCCTCGTCCAGGGTGCACGCGACCTTCGGCGGCGCGGTGGTGGCCGCGGGCGCGCCGGGAGCCGGGACGGCTTCGAGCGTGAGGGACGGCGCGGTGACTTCGAAGGTGACGGCGCCGACGGTGTTGATCGCGATCTCCGGCACGGTGCCGGTCGCGGTCAGCACGACGTCACCGGTCTCGGGCAGCGCGGTCGGGGCCACGACGAGGGAGACCGGGACCTTGTCCGAGCGGTCGTCCTGGTGGACGGCGAGGTCGAGCTGCACGGCTCCGCGCAGGGAACCGGTGGTGGCGCCCGCGGGCAGGAACGAGAGCGCGACGTCGCGGGGGAGGCTCAGCTTGACGGAGTAGGCGCCGATCGTGGCCGACGTGCCGGTCTTCGCCTGCGCGGGCAGCGTCGCCGTCGTCTCGACGGTGAGCGCGCGCGGGCCGGCCGGGTCGGCGAACGGGCAGTGCACCGAGACCGACGCGCTCGCCTGGGTGTCGGGCGGGACCGCGGGACCGGGAGCGGCCGAACCGACCCCGGTCAGCGCGCCGTTGGCCGCGGACAGCAGGCCGGCGGCCGCCAGCGCGGTCACCGTGACGGAACGGGGCCGGACTCGACGTGGCATCGGTATCCCTGTGTGTTTTCGTGGTGCGGAAGACGGAAATCCCGGTGCGGGCCCCTCTCGCGAGGAGACCCGCACCGGGAACCGGCGTCAGGAGACGGTGATGCTCGGGCTGAACGCGGTGTTCTGCGCCGGGTTGGTGACCTTCAGGGTGCAGCTCATCGTCCACGGCGTCCAGGTGTTGGTGGCCTTCTTGTGGAACTCGAGGCTCGCCGTGACCGAGTTGCCCATCGACAGCGTGTCCGTGCCCGCCGTCGCCGGCGCGGTGTAGGTCGGCACGGTGGACGTCGCGACCTGCGAGATGTTCACCGTGATCGGGCCGCCCGCCGGGTAGATGGTCTCCGGGATGTTCAACCCGGTGGCCGCCGGCTGCGACAGCGTGCCCGACGCCGCCGTCACCGGCACCGTGGCGGTGCCGCGGATGCCGTCGTAGCCGACCGCGGTGAGCAGCGCGTGGACACCGGCGCTGATCGTCGCGGAGCCGCCCACGTTGACCGGGGTGACGGTGCCACCGGCCGGCACCGTGTCGTCCGCGTCGAGGTGCGAGGTGACGAGGACCGGCTGCGGCGTGATGCCCGGGAACGAGCAGGTGTAGGTCAGGGGCGTGGTGCCACCGGCGGTGTAGGTGACCGTGGCGGCGGCCGCGGTGCCCGCGGTCAGCACCGCGATGGCGCCGACGGCGGTAGCGGTGGTCGCGATTCCGGCGGACAGCCTGCTGAGTCGGGACATACCCATCTCCTTTGATTCAGTACAGTCTCGGCTTTGGCTGATCGATTGCTCGCCGTCGTGGCTCTGTCGATCACGTTCGCCCGCCCCCATTGCCCCGAGCGGCGGGACGTGAATTCACCGACGTGCGAGGTGGAGGTCCATCTGCCGGGAATGAGGTTACTCGCGAGTTCAATGCGGAACAAGGCTTTGTGGCATCGTCAGTCCGCCGCACCGGGGCGGCTCGGGTTTCTTGTTCGCTCCCGCGCAGGACCGGTGCCGGCTTCATCGGATTTTGACAAAGATGCACCGCGTGGCCGAACGGTGCCGAGAACGGTCTACCATTCGCGATCTTGCCGAAGCAATCTGGGATAACGAAACGGAGAAAGGAGGCTACCGTGCCACTTACTTCACGTTGTGAACGGGTATCGCTCAGGGGAGCCGTATTGACGGCGTCGGCGGCGATCGCCCTGTCCTTGTGCGCGCCGGCGGCGTCCGCGGACACCGTCGGTGGCGTGATCGCCTGGGGGAAGCAGGACTACGGCATCACGGTCCCGCCGTCGAACGTGCTGTCCGGGGTTTCCGCCGTGTCGGCGGGCAGCACGACCGTGCTGGTCCTGCAGAGCGGCGCGGTCTTCGCGTGGGGCGCGAACAACTGGGGCGCCAACGTGATCCCCGCCGACGCGAAGTCCGGGGTCGGCCAGATCTCCTCGGGCTGGGGCCACGAGCTCGCCCTCAAGAACGGCAAGGTCATCGCCTGGGGCAACAACTGGTACGGCCAGACCACCCTGCCGGCCTCGGTGAGCAGCGGCGTCATCGCGATCTCGACGTCCAACCTGCACAGCCTGGCGCTCAAGCAGGGCGGGCAGGTGGTGAGCTGGGGCACGCGGACCGACGTGCCCGCGGCCGCGCAGTCCGGCGTGACCGCGATTTCCGCCGGGGGCGACCACAACCTCGCCCTCAAGAACGGCGGGGTGCTGGCCTGGGGCAACAACGCCTACGGGCAGGCCACCGTCCCGGCCGGACTGTCCTCGGGGGTCTCGGCGATCTCCGCCGGGTTCAACCACAGCCTGGCGCTCAAGGACGGCCGCGTTTACGCGTGGGGCCGGGACAACTACCACCAGACCGACGTCCCGGAGGCGGCGCTGTCCGACGTCGCCGGCATCGACGCCGGGTCCAACCACAACCTGGCCTTCAAGACCAACGGCGACATCATCGTCTGGGGCTCGGACTTCGTCACCGAGTCGGAGCCGGTGACGTGCGGGCCGGTGTTCGCCGTTTCCGCCGGGGACAACGACAGCTTCGTGCTGAAGGAAAACGTCAACGCGCCCTGCTGACCCCGGGCGGCCGGGTGGCGGGCGGATCGCCCGCCACCCGGTGGGTCAGCTCTGGGGAGCGGTCAGGTTGAGCGAAATGGTGTTGCCCGGCCCGGAAACCAGCGCGCCGAGCGCGAGGTCGGCGATGAAGCAGTTGCTGAACTCCGGAATCGTGTACGTGGCGCCGATGGTGATGGTCGGCGACGTGATGTCGATGTTCGGCGCGACCAGGTTCAGGTCGACCGGGGTCTTCGTCCGGCAGGCCTTGGGCACGGTCGGCAGCGGGATCACCGGCACGAGCAGCCCGACCCAGATGTCGGAGATCTCCATGTCCGCCTTGGCGTGCGTGGTCAGCGTGCCGTCGGCGATGGTCCCGGTGGCCGGCCCGAGCGGGAGCACCTTGACCTTGGCCTTGATCCGGAACAGGCCCGAGACCAGGGAGATGTCGGCCTGCGACGTCGGCAGCGACAGGTTCGCGCTGAGCCCGACCGAGCCGGTCTGGTCGTCGATGATCAGGTTGCCCTGGAGGGTGCCGGGGCCGAGCTTCATGGTGCTGCCGGTCTTCTTGACCGTGGTGGTGCCGTTCACGCTGTAGGACACGGGGATTTCGATGACGTCGGCCGAGGCCGGCGTCACGGCCACCCCGCCGAGCACGACGGCCGCCGCCGACGTGAGCACGGCCAGTCTCTTCAGCTGCGTTGCCACGGACATGGTTGTCCTCCTTTTGCGTTTCCCGTCCGTTTCCGGGTGCTCCCGGAAACGGTGACGTGCGCTTTGTTTCAGCGGGGTTCGAGCTGGGTGACGACCCAGCCGTCACCGGTGTGCTCCGCGGTCACGGAAAGCTGGGCCGCGGCGCTGTCGGTTGCATTGTTGTCGGCTCGGACGGCGGATTGGTCGAGAAAGACGAGTAACCGCGCGTGACCATTCTTGAGTTCTTGGACCGCGATGGCCGAAACGCGCGAAGTGAGCACGAGTTTCTGTTCCGGAGCCTTGCGCCTGACTTCGGCGAAGAGCTTGTCGTAGGAATCCTTGGCCGACCCGCGCAACACGGCGGCGGCCGCCTTTTCGGTGACGTCGGTCCGGTCGTAGGAATAGGAGAAGATCCGGTTCACGGCGAGGGTGACGGCGGAGGTGACATCGGCGGTGGCCCCGACATCGGTGAGCGCGACGTTCGCGGCGGCGGGGTTGCCGGCGGCGGAGCGGGCTTCGAGGGTGAACCAGACACCGGCGCCGGTGAGGACGAGCGCGGCGGCGAGGAGGAGGACGGGGAGGCGGCGCCAGGCCGGCCGGGGTGTGGCGGAGGTGGTTCCGGCGGTGGGCTCGCCTTCGGCCTGCTCGGCTTCGGCGACGGCGGGAGCGCCCTCGGCGGCGGCCGGGGCGGCTGTGCCGCCGGTCTCGGCGGTGGGTTCGCTGGTAGCGGGTTCGCCCTCGGCGGCGGCCGGGGCGGCTGCGCCGCCGGTCTCGGCGGTGGGCTCGCTGGTAACGGGTTCGCTCCCCGCGTCGGCGGCGGCCGGTCCGGTCTCGGCGGCCGACTCGTCGGTGGTGGCGCCATCGGCCGCCGCGGTCGGTTCGCTTCCGGCCGTAGCGGCCTCGCCAGCGGCGCCGGAGATCCCAGCGCCCCGGCTGCCTCCCGGCTCGCCCCCGGCGGTGTTCGCGTTAACGGTTCCGGTCTCCGCCGAAACCTCCTCCACCTGCGTCACCGTCTTCGCGCGGCTCATCGGGCACCCACCGGCAGCTGGTCGAGCGCGCTGAGCTTCCACCCGTCCGGCGTCCGGCTCAGCGCCGCCGCGAAGCGGTTGCGCTTGACCGCCGGGGCCGCTCCCTGCTTGGCCATCGTGATCTCCACCGAGGCCAGCAGCTTCGCCGTGCCCGCGTGCTCGTCCAGTTCGCTCAGCGCCGCGTCCACCACGCGGCCCGTGGCCACCGTTGCGTTCGCCGCCAAGGTCTTCTTCGTCGTCTCGTCCGTGCGGGCCAGCTGGTCGTGCAGCGGGCCCGTCGAGGCCGACAGCCAGCGGGCCAGGCCGCCGTTCACGTCGTGGTAGTCCAGGGTGTTCAGCTCCGCCACCAGCGTCCGGCCGGTCGTCAGCGCCTCGTCCCTGGCCACTCCGTACGTCACCGAAGGCGCGTGCGCGGCCGCGTACCACGAGTATCCCGACCAGCCCGCGAACACCGCCGCCGACGCGGCCAGCACCACCGGGACCACCTTCACCGCAGCCACAGCATCTCCTCGAGGCTCGTCGCCGTCGCCTGCGTTCCGACGCCGAGGGGGCCCGCCAGCCCGCCCGGCAGGGCCGGGGCCGGGGCCGGGGGGTGCGGGGCGTTCTGCGCGCCGCGCACCGAGCTCGGGTTCCCGTACGGCAGCGTGCACGCCGCGTCGGTGTTCAGCGGCAACGGTGAAAGGTCCGTGCTCGGCCGGTGCGGGGTGTCCTCGTAGCCCTGCAGGCACGGTGGCGGGCCGTTGAAGTTGAGCACCAGGCCCATCCTCAGCGCGTCGCCGGAGTCGTTCAGCGCCGAGCCCACCGCCGCCACCGCCTTCGGCGTGCCGGACAGGAACTGCTCCTCCGCCGCGGTGCGGGTGCCGAACACCCGGGCCGTCGTCAGCAGGTTGGCCAGCAGGATCGGCAGGCCTGGGTCGTTCTCCTTCAGCAGCCCGCTCAGCTCGGACGCCGCGGGCGGGGCGCTCGCGATCAGCCGGCGCAGGTCGCCGTCGGACTTCGCCAGCTGCTGCGCGAAGACGCGGGCGTTGCTGCTGAACGACCGCCACTCCGCCGAGGAATCCACCTGGGTGCGCAGCACCGTCGCGCCGTCGCCGATCAGCTTCGACGTCTGCGGCAGGTGGTTGCTCGCTTCCTGGGTGAACGTCGTCGCCGAGTCCATCAGCGTCTGCAGGTCCGGGCCCGCGCCGCGGAGGGCGTCGTCGAGCTCGTTCACCACCGTGCGCAGGTCCTGGGTCGGCACCGACGCGGTGAACGAGTCCAGGTCGGTCAGCAGGCTGTTCACCGGCAGCGGCAGCGTCGTCGACTCGCGCCGGATCACCGAACTGCCGTCGAGATAGGGCGCGTCGGACGTGCGCGGCTGCAGGTCGACGTACTGCTCACCGACCGCCGAGCGGTTCGCCACCACCGCGGCCGAGTCGGCCGGGATCGGCGGGGCGCCGTCGTCGATCAGCAGGTCGGCCTCCATGCCGGTGACGGTGAGCCGCAGCTCGCCGACCCGGCCGACGGCGACCCCGCGGTAGGTCACCTCGCCGTTGGTGAACAGCCCGCCGCCCTCGGCGAGCTCCAGCTTCACCGTGTAGCTGCCGGAGCCGAACAGCCGGCCCAGCCCGGCGTAGTTCGCCCCGACGAACGCCGTCGTGGCCAGCGCGATCACGACGAACAGGACGACCTGGACGCGTACTCTGCGGCTCAGCATCAGCTGCCTCCGGACGAGACCCGGGTCCCGCTGCTCGGCAGCGGGAGCGTCGGCAGGCCGGGCGGGACACCCTGGCCGGGCGGGGGCAGCGGCACCCCGGGCGCCGGGATCATCGAGGCGTACGCGTTGATGTAGTCGCCCTTCACCGCGCCGAGCACCGAGTCCGGGAACGGGAACGTCGGGAGCATCTGCAGCGACTGCGGCAGGTTCTGCCCGGCCGCGGCCAGCTGCTCCAGGATCGGGGCGAGCGCGCGCAGGTCGGCGACCATGTCGTCGCGGCTGCGGTCGACGACGTCGGTCGCCACCGTCGAGAGCCGGTCCAGCGACTGCAGCATCGAGACCAGCTGCGTGCGCTGGTCGCTCAGCGCCTGCAGCCCCGGTGTCAGGTCGGTCAGCGCGCCGGACACCTGCTCGTGGCGGTGCTCGAGCGTCGCCGACAGCCGGTTCAGCCCGTCCAGCGCCTCGGTGATGTCGGAGCGGTGGGCGTCCAGGTCGGTCATCAGGGTGTCCACCCCGGACAGGAACGACCGGATCTGCGCTTCGTTGCCGTCCATCACCTTCGACAGCTCGCGGTTGATCGTCTGCAGCTGCCCGATGCCGCCGCCGTTGAGCAGCAGCGAAAGGGCGCCGAAGATCTCCTCGATCTCGGGGTTGCGGTTGGTCCGGTCCAGCGTGATCGTGGCGCCGTTGGCCAGCCGCGCGGTTCCGGCGGGCTTCGGGTCTCCGTCCGGCGGGGCCAGCTCGACGAACTTCTCGCCGAGCAGGCTGGACTGGCGCAGCCGCGCGACGGCGTTCGCGGGGAGCACGACGTCGCCGTTGACCTCCAGGACCGTTTCGGCCGTCCAGCCGTCGCCGCCCAGCCGGACCTCGCGGACCCGGCCCACCGGGACGTCGCCGACCTTCACCGCGGCCTGCGGCACCAGGTCGAGCACGTCGGCGAACTGCACGGTCACCGAGTACGGGTGGTCGCCGACGTCGGCGCCGCCGGGCAGCGGCAGGTCGTAGACGCCCTTGAACTCACCCGACGAACAGCCCGCGAGGGTCAGGCATCCGACGGCCACGGCCGCGACAACGCGCTTCACCGCTGCCCTCCGTTCGTGTACACGTCGCCGGTCACCGGCAACGGCAGCGGCTGGAGGTAGTAGTCGAAGTTGCCGCGGCCCCGCAGCAGCCCGGTGGCCGGGTCGACCGCGTTCAGCACGTTGGACACCGCGAGCGGGACGTCGTCGAGCGTTTCGGCCAGCGCCGCGCGCTGCTCGACGAGCGTCCGCGTGGTCGTCACCAGGTTGTCCACATTGGTCTTGAGCGCGCCGCGGTTGTCGCGGATGAACCGCTGGACGTCGGCGAGCGCGCGGCCGAGGCCGTCGAGGGCCCGGGCCAGGTCGCCGCTGTCGGCGGCCAGGGTGCCCGAGATCTGGGACAGCTGCTGGTTGACGGCGCTGACCTGGTTGTCGTTGGTGGCCAGCATGGTGGTGAACTGCTGCAGCTGGTCGACGGTGCCGAACAGGTCGCTCGAGTTGCCGGCCAGGGTGCGGGCCAGCTGGGCGAAGTTGCGGACGCTGTCGTTGAACGCGCGGCCGTTGCCCTGCAGGTTCTGCGCGCCGGTCTTGAGCAGGTCGGACAGCGCGCCCTGGGCGTTGGCGCCGTTCGGGCCGAGCGCCTTCGAAATCGTGTCCAGGCTGGCGTAGAGCTGGTCGAGCTCCACCGGGGTGGCCGTGCGCTGGATCGGGATCGTCGCGCCGTCCGGCAGCCGCGGCCCGCCGCGGGCCGGCTTGGCGAACTGCAGGTAGCGGTCGGCGACGACGCTGGGCGCGATCACCAGGACCGTGGTGTCCTCGGCGATCCCGACCGAGCCGTCGACGCTCATGTCCACCTGCACCTGCTCACCGCGCGGGGTGACCTGGTCCACCTGGCCGATCCGGACGCCGAGCACGCGCACGTCCGAACCGGGGTAGACGCCGACCGCGCGCGTGAAGAACGCCGTGACGTGGTGCTGGCCGGAGCCGGAGAACACCCACCACAACGCCGCGGACACGACGAGGGCGAGCAGCAGGGCGGCGGCGACGAACCGGCTCGTCAGGACGCCGGCGCGGGTCGTGGTCAGCGCGCTCACTTCGACCCTCCCGGGTTCTTCGGCGGGGTGCAGGGGTCGTGGTTCTCGGGCAGCAGCCCGCAGAGGTAGGCGTCGATCCAGCGGCCGTTGCCGGTCGTGTTGGTGAGCACCCGGAAGTACGGCCCGGCCAGCTGCAGGCTCTTGGTGAGGTTGTCGTTCTGCCGCTTGAGCAGGTCGGTCACCTGGCTCAGCGCCTGCAGCGCCGGCTTGAGCTGGTCGTTGTTGTCCTTGACCAGCCCGCTGAGCTGGTCGGCCAGCCGGGCCGAGCCGGTGAGCAGGTCGTGGATCGCGTCGCGGCGCCGGTTGAGCTCGGTGAGCAGCAGGTTGCCGTCGCCGATGAGCTGCTCGAAGTCGTCGTTCGAGTTCGCCAGCGTCGTGGTCAGCTTCCGCGCGTTGGCCAGCAGCTCGGCGATCTGGCTGTCACGGCTCGACACCGTCTTCGACAGCTGCGACAGCCCGTCGAGCGCGCTGCGGACGTGCTCGGGGGAGTTGCGGAAGGTGTCCGACAGCGTGGTGAAGCTGTCCGCGAGCTGCTTGGTGTCGATCGCGCCCACGGTGCCGGCGAGGCCGTTGAAGGCGTCGGTGACGTCGTAGGGCGTGACGGTCCGGGTCCGCGGGATCGGCTGGTCCGGGTTCTGGACGCCGTCGCCGGTGGGGTCGAGGGCGAGGAACTTCCGGCCCAGCAACGTCTTGATCTTGATCTGGGCGGAGGTGCGGTCGCCGATCCAGGCGTTCTTGACCCGGAACGAGACGAGCACGTGGTCGTCGGCCAGCTGCACCCGGCGGACCTCGCCGACCTTGATGCCGGCGATCCGGACCTCGTCGTCGGGCTGCAGGCCGGCGGCCTCGGAGAACTCGGCCTGGTAGGTGGTGCCGCCGCCGACGACCGGGAGGTTGTCGTAGTTGAGCGTGACGGTCAGCACGGCGGCCAGCGCGACACTGCCGATCACGCCGAGGACGACCGGGTTGCGCTCCTTGAAGGACTTCACGATTCGCACCTCGGCGTGGGGACGTACACGCCGCGCTGAGGCGTGGTTTCGAGCGTGGCGCGGCAGAGGAAGAAGTTCATCCACGAGCCGTAGGAGGCGGTCCGGGCGATCTCGTTGAACTTCACCGGCAGGTTGGTCAGGAAACTGTCCACATCGGACTGGTTCTGGGCCAGGGTGCCCGCGACCTCCTTCAGCCCGCCGATGCTGTCCTTCAGCGGCGGCCGGGCCTGCTCGAACAGCCCGGCGGTGGACTCGGTCAGCGCGCCGATGCCGCTGATGGCGTCGCCGATCGCGGCGCGGTCGCCGGCCAGGCCGGACACCAGCTGCCGCAGGGTCGAGACGAGGTTCGCCAGCGCGTCACCCTTGCCGTTGACCGTCTTGAGCACCTTGTTGAGGTTCCCGATCACCTCGCCGATCACCTTGTCGCGCCCGGCGAGGGTGGTGGTCAGCGAACCGGTGTGGGCGAGCAGGCTCTCGACGGTGCCGCCTTCGCCCTGCAGCACCTGGACGATCTCGCCGGACAGCTCGTTGACGTCGTTCGGCGACAGCGCCTGGAACAGCGGTTTGAAGCCGTTGAAGAGGTCGGTGAGGTCCAGCGCGGGAGTCGTCCGGTCCAGCGGGATCTCGGCACCCTCGGGCAGCTGGTCCCGGGTGGCGGTGTTCCCGCGTTCCAGGGCGACGTACCGCTGGCCGACCATGTTGCGGTACTTGATGACCGCCCGGACGTCGGCCGGCAGCCGGCGGCCCTGGTCGAGGGAGAACCCGACCACCGCCCGGTTGCGGTCGCCGATGTCGAGTGATTCGACCTGGCCGACGCGGACACCGGAGATGCGCACGTCGTCGCCGACGTTGAGCGCGGTGGCGTCGAGGAACTTCGCGGTGTACCGCTTGGTCGCGCCGACGCCGGAGTTCGTGATGGAGATGGCCAGTACCGCCGTGGCGAGCGCGGTGACGGCGATGAAGATCAGGCTCTTGATCAGCGGGGAGGCGATGTTCCTCACTTGAGCGTCACCTCCGTGCCGCGGTAGAGCGGGCCGACGAGCACGCTGCTCCAGCCCGGCACCTGGGCCGTCGGCACGCCGATCGACGGCGCGACCAGGGTGGCCAGCAGCTGCTGTTCCTGCGGTGAGTTCGCGAGCCCGAGGTCGCCCTGGCCGCCGGTGAGCAGCGGGTGCCCGGTGGTCCCCGGCGCCGCCGCGGCGGTGCCGATCGTCGGGGAGACGCCGGAGGGGTAGCACCGCGGCTCGCCGCCGCCGGTGAAGCGCGGATCGTCCTGGCCGGGCAGGTACTTGCCGCTGTCGGGGAGGACCGCGACGTCGGCGTGGAAGCCCGGTTCGCCCGTGCCCGCCCCGAGCACCTTGTCCATGGATTTCCTCAGTGCGTTGAGCGAGCCGATCGTGCAGGCGAAGCTGGGGGAGTACTTCGCCGCGATCTCCAGCGGCGCGCGGCTGTCCGCGGCCAGGGAGATGAGGTTGGTGCGGTTGTTGGCCAGGAAGGCGGCGACCTCCTGGGACGACGAGGTGACCTGCTGGTACACCCCGGCCAGGTCGGCCTGCTTCTCCTTGACCGTGTCGAGCGTGACGGCGGAGGCGGTGAGCGCGTCGAGCAGGTCGGGCGCGATGTCGCCGTAGAGGTTCGAGACCGTCGCGAGGTCGTGCAGGTCCGCGGTCAGCTGCGGGAGGTCGGGGTTGAAGTTCTTCAGGTAGTCCGCGGCCGTGCTGATCGTCTTCCCGAGCTGCTCGCCGCGTCCTTCCAGGGCCGTCGAAACCGCGGTCAGCGTCGTCGCGAGTTTCTGCGGCTGGACGGCCTGCAGCACCGGGAGCAGGTTGTCGAAGACCCGTTCCAGCTCGACCGCGTTCGCCGAGTGGTCCTGCTCGATGACGTCGCCGGCGGCCAGGTGCGGGGCGCGCACGCCGTCCGGGATGGACAGCTGGACGTACCGCTCGCCGAACAGCGTCTTCGGCACGAGCAACGCGGAGACGTTGCGCGGCAGCATGTCCACCTTGCCCGGCTGCAGCGCAAGCGCTATCTCGGCGCCCTGCGGGGTTGCGCGGACTTCGCGGATTTCCCCGACGAGCACCCCGCGGGCCTTGACCTGGCCGCCCGGGGACAGCTGGTTGCCGATGCGGCTCGCCTTCAGGGTCACCGGGACCGTGCTGACGAAGTCCTTGTCGTACACCTTGATCGAGAGGGTCACCAGCACGCCCATCACCACGAGGAACAGCACTCCCGCGGTGCGGACCCCGGCCTTGCGGCGGGTATCGCGTCTCATCCGGCCACCTGCACGGTCGTCGTCGCGCCCCAGATCGCGAGGGACAGGAAGAAGTCGAGCACGCTGATCGCGACGATCGCGGTGCGCACCGCGCGGCCCACCGCGACGCCGACGCCGGCCGGGCCGCCGCTGGCGCGGAAGCCGTAGTAGCAGTGGGCCAGGACCACCACGACGCTGAACACCAGGACCTTCCCGAACGACCACAGCACGTCGCCGGGCGGGAGGAACAGCAGGAAGTAGTGGTCGTAGGTGCCTGCGGACTGGCCGAAGAACAACACGGTGACCTCACGCGAGGCGAGGTAGCTCGACAGCAGCCCGATCGCGTAGAGCGGGATGACGGCGAGGAAACCGGCGATCACCCGGGTCGTCACCAGGTACGGGACGCTCGGGATGCCCATGACCTCGAGGGCGTCGATCTCCTCGGAGATCCGCATCGCGCCGAGCTGGGCGGTGAAGCCGCAGCCGACCGTGGCGGACAGGGCGAGGCCACTCACCAGCGGCGCGATCTCGCGCGTGTTGAAGTAGGCGGAGACGAACCCGGCGAACGCCGACGTCCCGACCTGGTTCAGCGCCGAGTAGCCCTGCAGGCCGACGACCGTGCCGGTGGCCACGGTCATCCCGATCATCACGCCGATGGTGCCGCCGATGACGGCCAGCGCGCCGCTGCCGAAGCTGACTTCGGCCAGCAGGCGGACGACTTCGCGCAGGTAGCGGTGCAGCGCGCGCGGGGTCCACGCGATGGCGCGGAGGAAGAAGAGGATCTGGTCGCCGAGGGTGTCGAGGAAGCCGAACCGGCGGTCGACGGCCTCGCGTACCCGGGCTGTTCTCGGGAGGTCCGTGGTCGTCACTTCAGCTCCCCTTGGGCGGCACGAGTTGCAGGTAGACGGTGGTGAGCACGAGGTTCAGCACGAACAGCAGCAGGAACGTGATGACCACGGACTGGTTGACCGCGTCGCCGACGCCCTTGGGGCCGCCCTTGGGGTTCAGCCCGCGGTAGGAGGCGACGACCCCGGCGACGAAGCCGAAGATGACGGCCTTGATCTCGCTGATCCACAGGTCGGGCAGCTGGGCGAGGGCGGAGAAGCTCGCCAGGTAGGCGCCCGGGGTGCCGTGCTGCATGATCACGTTGAAGAAGTAGCCGCCGAGCACACCGACGACGCTGACCATGCCGTTGAGGAAGACCGACACCCCCATCGCGGCGAGCACCCGCGGCACGATGAGCCGCTGGACCGGCGAGACGCCGAGCACCTCCATCGCGTCGATCTCTTCGCGGATCGTGCGGGAGCCGAGGTCGGCGCACATCGCGCTGCCGCCGGCGCCGGCGATGAGCAGGGCCGTGACGATCGGGCTGGCCTGCTGGATGATCGCGAGCACGCTCGCCGCACCGGTGAACGACTGCGCGCCGATCTGCGTGGTCAGCGACCCGATGTGCAGCGCGATCACCGCGCCGAACGGGATCGACACCAGGGCGGTCGGCAGGATCGAGACGCTCGCGATGAACCAGAACTGCTGGATCAGCTCCCGCACCTGGAACGGGCGGCGGAAGGTCAGCCGGACGACGTCGAGGCCGAGCCCGTAGAGCCGTCCGGTCTGCCGCAGTGCGGCCGCCCCCGGGAACGACGCCGTCGTCGTCCGTTCGGCCATTCGTGTGCCTCCAGCGGTTTCGGCGGCACGCCGAATACACCCGAGATGACCAAGGGGAAATGGACCGAACGGGCTAACAATTGCCGGCCATTCACGGTCTCGGGGGCACCGTGCCGTTTCCTACTGGTCGGTACGCTAACGACGGCCTTGCTGGGAGACAAGAACTTGAGCAGGATCACGCGGTCACGGGCTGGTAACCGCGCATTTCTTGTCCGGTACTGACAAACGGACCCGATCTTGTTGTCAGCGGAGGAGAAGAAACGCGTGCTTGCGGGGCCGACACGCGTGATCAGGGAGCCGACACGCGTGATTGAGGAGACGACACGCCGCCGGAGGCCGGGCGTCGCCGTGTCGACCCTCCGATCACGCGTGTCGACCCTCCGATCACGCGTGTCGACCCTCCGATCACGCGTGTCGACCCTCCGATCACGCGTGTCGACCCTTCCCGCACGTCAGGACTTGAGGGCGGCGAGGAGCTCGTAGGAGCGGACGCGGTCGGCGTGGCCGTGGACCATCGTGGTGACCATCAGCTCGTCCGCTCCGGTGTCGGCCAGGAGCTGCTCCAGTCCCTTTTGGACGGTCTCCGGCGAGCCGACGATGCTGGAGCCGAAGCGCTCGGCCAGGAACGCGCGGTCCATTTCGGTGTACGGGTACTCCGCGGCCTCTTCCGGGGTCGGCAGCGCGATCGGGCGGCCGCGGCGGAGGCTGAGGAACGTCAGCCCGGACGGGCCGGCCAGGAAGCGGGCGCGCTCGTCGGTCTCGGCGGCGACCACGGACACGCCGAGCATGACGTACGGCTCGTCGAGCACGCCGGGCCGGAAGTTCTCGCGGTACAGCTGCACGGCCGGGATGGTGTTCTCGGCGGCGAAGTGGTGGGCGAAGGAGAACGGCAGCCCGAGCCGCCCGGCGAGCTGGGCGCTGAAGCCGCTCGAACCGAGCAGCCACACCGGCGGCTGGTTGCCCTCGGCCACCACGGCGTTGACGCCGCGGGCCTCCGAATGGGTGAAGTAGCCGATCAGCTCCTGCAGGTGCTCCGGGAAGTTCTCCGCGGACAGCCCGCCCGGGCCGCGCAGCGCCAGCGCGGTCCGCTGGTCGGTGCCGGGCGCGCGGCCGATGCCGAGGTCGATCCGGCCCGGGTGGAACGCCTCCAGGGTGCCGAACTGCTCGGCGACGACCAGCGGCGCGTGGTTGGGCAGCATGATGCCGCCCGAGCCGACGCGGATCCGCTCGGTGGCGTCGGCGACGTGCCCGATCAGCACGACCGTGGCCGAGCTGGCGATGCCGGGCATGTTGTGGTGCTCGGCCAGCCAGTAGCGGTGGTAGCCCAGCCGTTCCGCGGCGCGGGCGAGGTCCAGGGTGTTGCGCAGCGTCTCGCCGACGGTGTTCCCCTCCGAGACGGGGGACAGGTCGAGCACGGACAGCGGCACGTCAGGCAGTGAGCTCACAACCGGGTCCAACGCCCCGGTGCCCCGGTTGCTTCCCGCCCGGCGGTGACGATCTTCACGCCGGTCCCGCCGAACGGCCACGGAAGGGCCCGGCACCGGGATACGGTGGGCCAACCGGAAAGAGGGAAAAACAGGAGGACGGGTGCCGCGTCCGGAACGACCGTTGGACCCCGGGGACGATCTGCTGACCGAATTCGCCGCCGATCTCCGGCGGTTGCGCGAGAGCGCCGGGAATCCGACCTACCGCGAGCTCGGGCGGCGCGCGCACTACTCGGCCGGGACGCTGTCGGAGGCCGCCGGCGGGCGGAAACTCCCCAGCCTGGCGGTCACCCTGGCCTACGTCCGGGCCTGCGGCGGGGTGCCGGCGGAATGGGAGGAACGCTGGCACGCCGTCGCCGACGAGTCCCGCCGGGACGGTGCCGGTTCACCGCCCGGGCCGGAACCCGGGGAAAATCCGCCGTACGTCGGGCTGGCCGCTTTCACGCCGGACGACGCGGACCGATTCTTCGGCCGCGAACGGCTGGTCGAAAAGCTCGTCGAACGGCTCGCGAGACAACGATTTCTCGCCGTTCTCGGCGCGTCCGGCTCGGGGAAGTCGTCGCTGCTGCGGGCCGGGCTGCTGCCCTCGGTGAAGGGGCCCGCCGTGCTGTTCACCCCCGGCGCCCGGCCGCTGCAGGAGTGCGCGGTCAAGTTCGCCGCCGCGCTCGGCGTCCCGCCCGGCGCCCTGCTCGACGACTTCGCCGCCCACCCGCGCAACCTCGGGCTCGCCGCCCGCCAGCTGGCCGACGGCGGCGACCACGATCTCGTCCTGGTCGTCGACCAGTTCGAAGAGGTCTTCACGCTCTGCCAGGACGACCAGGAGCGGGCGCGGTTCCTCGGCGCGCTGCTCACCGCGACCACCGAGCCCGGCAGCCGCACGCACGTGGTCCTCGGCATCCGCACCGACTTCTACACCCACTGCGCGCGGCACGCCGGCCTCGCCGAGGCCATGCAGGACGCCCAGGTCCTGGTCGGCCCGATGACGACCGAGGAGCTCCGGCAGGCCATCTCGAGGCCCGCGGTCGACGCCGGGTACCGCGTCGAGACCGCCCTGGTCTCGCGGCTGGTCGCGGACGCCACCGGCCAGCCCGGCGTGCTGCCGCTGCTTTCGCACGCCCTGCTGGAGACGTGGCGCCGCCGCCGCGGCACCACGTTGACGCTCGCCGCCTACGAGTCGGCCGGCGGGGTCGAGCGGGCCATCGCGCAGACGTCCGAAGCCACCTACGCGAAGCTGTCGCCACGTCAGCAGCAGCTCGCGCGGCAGATCTTCCTCCGCATGACCGCGCTCGGCGAAGGCACCGAAGACACCAAGCGCCGCATCGGCCGCGCCGAGCTGGACACCGACGACGAAGACACCGCCGTCGTCCTCGGCGAGCTGGCCGCGGCCCGGCTGGTCACCCTCGACGACACCGGCATCGAGATCGCCCACGAGGCCCTGATCCGCGGCTGGCCGCGGCTGCGCGAGTGGCTCACCGAGGACCGCGACGGCCTGCGCGTGCACCGGCAGCTCACCGAGGCGACCGACGCCTGGGAGGCCGTCGGCGAGGACCCGGGCTGGCTCCACCGCGGCACCCGGCTGGCCGTCGCCCGGGAGTGGGCCGCGCGCCAGGACTCGGCGCTGTCCCGGCGGGAACGGCGGTTCCTCGACGCGAGCCTCGCCGTCGAGCACGCCGAACAGGAGCGCGACCGGCGTCGCACGCGGCGGCTGCGTCAGCTGGTCGCGTTGCTGGCGGTGCTGCTGGTCTTCGCCGTGGCCGCCACCGTCTACGCCGTGCGCGCGGAGACCACCGCCACCGAGCAGCGCAACGACGCCCTCGCCCAGAAGGTCGCGGGCCAGGCGCTGGCCATGCGCGCCACCAACCCCGCGCTCGCCGCGCAGCTCGCGCTGGCCGCGTACCGCCTGGATCCCGGGGCCGACGAGCGCAGCGGCCTGCTCGGCATGTTCGGGTCGCCGTACTCGACGCGGCTGACCGGGCACACCGGGCGGGTCAACACCGTGGCCCTCCGCCCGGACGGGCGGGTCCTCGCCACGGCCAGCTGGGACGGCACCGCGCGGCTCTGGGACGTCCACGACCCGCACCACCCGGTGCCGCTCGGCGTGCTCACCGGGCGCACCGGGCACTCGGGCAACGTCAACAACGTCGCCTTCGCCGCCGACGGGCGGACCGTCGCGACCGCGGGCTTCGACGGCACGGTCCGCGTCTGGGACGTCTCCGACCCGGCCCGGCCGGGGCCCGGCGTGGTCGTCGAACAGCACGCGGGCAAGGCGTACGCGGTCGCGTTCAGCCCGGCCGGGCCGCTGCTGGCGACCGCCGACGTCGCGGGCACGATCCGGCTGTACGACACGACCGACCCGCTCCGCCCCCGGCCGTCGGGGGAGCTGACCGGGCACACCTCCTACGTCAACAACCTGGCCTTCAGCGAAGACGGCCGGCTGCTGGCCTCCGCGTCGGCCGACAAGACGGCCCGCGTCTGGGACGTCGCCGCCCGGCGTCAGCTCGGCGTCGCGGCCGGGCACACCGACGTCGTGCACGCGGTCGCGTTCGCCCCCGGCGGGCACACGCTCGCCACGGCGAGCCAGGACCAGACCGCGCGGCTGTGGGACGTCACCGACCCGGCGAACCCGGGGCAGCTGGCGTCGCTCACCACGCACAAGGCGATCGTGCGCTCGGTCGCCTTCACCGCCGACGGGCGCACGCTCGCCACCACCGGCTTCGACCGCACGGCCCGGCTGTGGGACGTCGCCGACCCGCGGCAGCCGCGCGAGCTGCCGTCCCTGCCCGGGCACATCGGCGCAGTCGTCTCCGCGGTGTTCACCCGCGACGGCCGCACGCTGGTCACGGCCAGCGACGACCAGACCGCCCGGCTGTGGGACCTGCCCGGCCCCGGCATCCCGGCGCACACCGCCCAGACCTGCCACGTCGCCTTCGGCCCCGGCGGCCGCGTGCTGGCGACCGGCGGCTACGACAAGACGGTGCGGCTGCACGACCTCGCCGATCCGCGCGCGCCCCGGACACTCGCGACGATCGACGGCTTCGGCGATGCGGTCTGCGGGGTCGCCGTCAGCCCGGACGGCCGCACCCTGGCCACCGGCAGCTGGGACCACACGATGGCGCTGCGGGACATCACCGACCCGGCCCGCCCCGGGCCGCCGGTGGCGTTCAACCAGTACACCGACGACATCGACGCGGTCGCGTTCAGCCCGGACGGCCGGTTCCTCGCCACCGCCGGTCAGGGCCACACGGCCCGGCTCTGGGACCTCGCCGACCGCACGCGCCCGGTGGAGATCGCGAAGCTCGAGGGCCACGACGACGACGTCCACACGCTGGCCTTCAGCCCGGACGGCCGGACGCTCGCCACGGCGGGCTGGGACCACACCGCCCGGCTCTGGGACGTCTCGGCGCCGCGGGCCCCGCGGCTGCTCGCGAAGCTGGCGGGGCACACCGACACGGTGTTCTCGGTGGCCTTCGGCCCGGACGGCCGGCACGTCGCCACCGCGAGCGCGGACCGCACGGTGCGGCTGTGGGACGTCTCGGACCCGGCGCACGTGCCGCCGCCCGCGGTCCTGAACGGCCACACGGACATCGTGATGTCGGTGTCGTTCAGCGGCGACGGCCGGACGCTGGCCTCCGGCAGCTACGACCGGACGATCCGGCTGTGGGAGGTGGCGGGCGCGGCGCCGTACGCGGTCCTGCCCGAGCAACGCGACCGCGTCTACGCCGTGCAGTACGCGCCCGATGGCCACACACTGGCCGGAGCGGTCGCGGACGGCACGGTGCGGTTGTGGGAGGCCGATCCCGGCCGGGCGGCCGAACGGATCTGCCGCGCGGTGTCACCGCGGATCACCGAAGCGGAGTGGACGGCCAGCCTGCCGGGCCTGGACTACGCGCCACCCTGCCCCTGACCGGCGAACCCGGGTTGTTCGGCGTTGTTGTTCGGTGCCCGGTCGCGGACACCGAACAACCCGGATCGGCTAGACATGCCCTCGGACGCCGGACGTCCCCACTACGTTCACTCACCGGGGGTCTGAAGGGCTCCTTCGAGGGCACGGGAACCCGCCACCCGCCCCGCGAAGGGGCCCTTCAGCGTTTCCGCGTCAGGCGGCCGGGATCCAGTCCGGGTTCGAGGCCAGCACGATCAGCTGCTGCGTCGCCCGGGTCAGCGCCACGTACAGCACGCGCCGCCCGGTCGTCGACTCGGTGATCAGCTCCACCGGCTCCACGAGCACGACCGCGTCGTACTCCAGGCCCTTCGAATCGAGGCTGCCCACGACCTTCAGCCGCTCGTCCGCCTGCCCGGCCAGCCAGCCCGCGACCTCCGGCACCCGGTCCATCGCCGTGATGACGCCGACCGTGCCCTCGACCGCTTCCAGCAGTTCCTTCACCGCCGCCTGCGTCGCCGACGCCAGGCTCGCCGCCTCCACCGGGCGGACCTCCGGCTCGACCCCGGTGCGGCGGACCGCCACCGGCAGCTCGCCGGACTCCGCGTGGTTCGCCACGACCTTCGCCGCGAGGTCGAAGATCTCCGCCGAGTTGCGGTAGTTCGTGCGCAGCGTGAACCGGCGCCGGGCCGTCTTGACGCCGAACGCCTGGTCGCGCGCCGAAGCCGCCTCCGCCGGGTCCGGCCAGGAGCTCTGCACCGGGTCGCCGACCACCGTCCAGCTCGCGTACTTGCCGCGCCGGCCCACCATCCGCCACTGCATCGGCGAGAGGTCCTGTGACTCGTCGACGACCACGTGCGAGTACTCGTCGTAGTGCTCCGGCCGCGTCGGCGCCCCGCCCGAGCGCTCCGGCTCCACCTCGATCACCTGGCGCCGCTTGCGCTTCGGCGGCGGCCCGATCAGCACGCGCAGCTCGTCCAGCAGCGCCACGTCCGCGATCGACCAGCCCCGCGACCGGTCCGCGAAGTCCGCGGCCAGCATCGAGATCTCCTGGCGGTTCAGGATGCCCTTCGCCGCCGAAGCCAGCCGCTTCTCCTCGCCCAGCCACTTGAGGATCTGCGCCGGGTAGAGCACCGGCCACCACACGACGAGGAAGCGGTGGAAGTCGATCCGCTCGCCCAGGTCGGTGATCAGCTCGGCCCGGTCGATCTGCCTGCCGTCGTCCTTCGCGTGCTCCTCGGCCTTCGCGGCGAGGGCGTCCAGCAGCAGCTCCGCCGCCCGGATCCGGGACCGGTTCGGCGGCGCGCCCTGGGTGTGGGCCTTGCGGCGGATCTTCTCCAGCTCCCGCGCGTTCAGCTTCAGCACTTCGCCGCGGTAGACGATCCGCATCTCCTCGGGCGCCTCCGGCGGCGTGTCGCGCAGGGCCCGCAGCAGCACCTTCCGGATCCGCAGCGACCCCTTGACGGCGGCGAGCGGCGCCGCGTCCTGCCGCGTCGCCTCCAGGCCGTCGAGGACTTCGCCGAGCGCCCGCAGCTCGACGTTCGTCTCGCCCATCGAGGGCAGCACGCGCGAGATGTAGCTGGTGAACACCCCCGATGGCCCGATGACCAGTACGCCGGCCCCGCCGAGCTGACGCCGGTAGCGGTAGAGCAGGTAGGCGGCGCGGTGCAGCGCGACCGCGGTCTTGCCGGTACCCGGGCCGCCGGTGATCTCGGTGACCCCGCGCCACGGCGCCCGGATGACCTCGTCCTGTTCCTTCTGGATGGTCGCGACGATGTCGCGCATCTTCTCGCCGCGGGAGCGCCCCAGCGCGGCCATCAGCGCGCCTTCGCCGACGATCTGCATGTCCTCGGGCACGGCGTCGGCGATCAGGACGTCGTCGTCGACGTCCAGGACGTTCTGGCCCGAGCAGCGGATCACGCGCCGCCGCACGACGTCCATCGGTTCCTCGGCGGTGGCCTGGTAGAACGCCGCCGCGGCCGGCGCGCGCCAGTCCGTGACGAGGTTGTCGAACTCGGCGTCGCGGATGCCGAGCCTGCCGACGTAGGTGCGCTCACCGTCGCGGTCGTCGAGCCGGCCGAAGACGAGGCCCTCGTACTCGGCGTCGAGCGTCTGCAGCGTCTGGTTGGCGTGGTAGACCATCATGTCGCGCTCGAACAGCATCGACGCCTGCTCGAAGATCGCCTCGCGCTGCGCTCCCTGGCCGATCTCGTAGCCCTTCGTGCGCATGGCCTCGGCCTGGGCCCGCAGTTCGTCCAGACGGGTGTACACGCGATCGACGTGGGCTTGCTCGATGGCGATCTCGGCCCGTCTGACCCGAGGTTCGGACACGCATGGCTCCTTGACAGCTTTGGGATCGCCTCCGAGGGCGAAGAACGACTCTACGCGGTGGCATCGGCGGGGACACCCGTGTCCCGGTCATCCGCGCCGGGTGTCGTCCCCGCACAATCGGGGGGTGACCAGGATCGTGGCCGGGACGGCGGGCGGGCGGCGGCTGAAGGTGCCGCCGAAGGGCACCCGGCCGACGTCGGAACGCGTGCGGGAAGCCCTGTTCAACGCCCTGGAGACGGCGGGCGAGCTCGACGGCGCCCGCGTCCTCGACCTCTACGCGGGCTCCGGCGCGCTCGGCCTCGAAGCCCTTTCCCGCGGTGCAGCGGACGCGTTGTTCGTGGAGGCCGACCGGCGGGCGGTGGACGTCCTGCGCGGCAACGTCACGGCGCTGGGCCTGGGCGGCACGGTCCGGGCCGGACAGGTCGAGGCGGTGGTCGCGGCGCCCGCGCCCGGCCCGTTCGACCTCGTGCTGGCCGACCCGCCGTACGCCGTCGGCGCGGCGGCGCTCGGGTCCGTCCTGGCGGCGCTGGCGGCGGGCGGCTGGCTGGGGTCGTCGGCCCTGGTCGTGATCGAGCGCGCCGCCCGCGACGGCGAACCGGACTGGCCGGCGGGCTTCGAACCGGCCCGCGCGAAGAAGTACGGCGACACCGCTGTCTTCTGGGCGGAGTACACGGCTGTGGCGTGAGCCACGCGGCGGGAACCGGGTCCGGCACGGTAGCGTCCGCGCCATGCGGCGTGCGGTCTGTCCCGGTTCCTACGATCCGGCCACCAACGGGCACCTCGACATCATCGAGCGGGCCAGCCGGCTGTTCGACGAGGTCGTCGTCGCGGTGGGGGTGAACAAGAACAAGAAGGGCCTCTTCGAGGTGCCCGAGCGGCTCGACATGCTCCGCGAGATCACCGCGAAGCTGCCGAACGTGGTGGTCGACTCGTGGGAGGGCCTGCTGGTCGACTACTGCCGCGACAACGACATCGCGGCGGTCGCCAAGGGCCTGCGCTCGGTCAGCGACTTCGACTACGAGCTGCAGATGGCGCAGATGAACCGCGAGCTCACCGGCGTCGAGACGCTGCTGATGGCGAACAACCCGGCGTACGGGTTCGTGTCCAGCTCGCTGGTCAAGGAGGTCGCCGCGCTCGGCGGTGACATCGAGCGGTTCGTGCCGCCGATCGTCTACGAACGCCTCTCGGAGAAGTTCCCGAAGCTCGGGGGCTGACCCTCCACCGAGTCCACATCGGACGCCGGTGTCCGGTTCCCGTCGTTCGGCCCCCTCCGTTCGTCGGGACTTCGGCCCGGCGGTGGCGGAGTTCACGCCGACGTCTCCTGACGATCATCCGATCGAGTTACGGTCCGAAAATGACCAACTACCGATCGCGCCTGGCTGCCGTCCTGCTCGCGCTGCTGGCGACGCTGTTCGCCGGGGTCGCCGCGCCGTCTCCGGCCGTCGCCGCGCAGAACGCGTGCGGGAACCTGTCCGGCTTCTCGCACACGACGCTGTCGGCGCTCCCGGCCGAAGCGACCACGACGTACAACCTGATCCAGACCGGCGGCCCGTTCCCGTACCCCAAGAACGACGGCGTCATCTTCGACAACCGCGAAGGCGTCCTCCCGGCCTGCGCGTCGGGCTACTACCACGAGTACACGGTGCCGACGCCGGGCTCGAGCACCCGCGGCACGCGCCGGATCGTGACGGGCAGCGCCGGCGAGTACTTCTACACCGGCGACCACTACGCGACGTTCAAGGTCATCGACATCGCCGGCGGCACGACGCACGCCTGCGGCGACCTGTCGGGCCTGGCGAAGATCGGCTACTCGCAGCTGTCGTCGGCGGCGAAGACCGTCGTGAACAACGTCCGCGGCGGCACGGCCACCGGCACGACGTACGAGAACCGCGAAGGCGTGCTGCCGGCCTGCGCGTCCGGCTACTACAAGCTGTTCACCGTCGGGACGAACGACCGCGTGATCTCCGGCAAGGCGGGCGAGCTGGCCTACACGCCCGACCACTACGCCACCTTCAAGCGGATCGACCTGAATTCCTGATCCGTGCAACGCGCCGCGCCCCCTCGTCCGTGAGGTACACCGGAAGACGGACGGGGAGGGCGCGATGCGGGCTGCGGACGACGCGGAATTCCGGGAGTTCGCCCGGGCACGCGCCTTGACGCTGCGACGCACGGCGTACCTCCTGTGCGGCGACTGGCACCTCGCGGAGGACCTGGTCCAGGTCACCCTGATCAAGCTGTACCGGGTCTGGCCGAAGATCACCCGGAGGGGGCCTGTCGACAACTACGCCCGGCAGGTCCTGCTGCGCTGCTGGCTCGACGAGTCCCGGCGGCCGTGGCGGCGCCGCGAACGCCGTGACGGCGTCGTGCCGGACCGGCCGTCGCCCGCACCCGCGACCGGGATTTCCGGTCCGCTGCTGCGCGCGCTCGCCGAAGTCCCGCCGAAGCAGCGTGCCGCCGTCGTCCTGCGCTACTGCGCCGACCTGCCGGCGGCGGAGGTCGCCGAGGTGCTGCGCTGCTCGGAGGGGACCGTCCGGAGTCAGGCCGCCCGCGGGCTCGAGACCCTCCGGGGCGTGCTCGAGCAGAGCACGGAGAGGAGCGCGTGGTGACCGGCCTCGAAACCCGCCTGCGCGACGTCGACCTCGCGGAACCACCGCTGGGCTTCGACCCGGACGAGGTCGCCGACCGCGCGGCGCGGCGCGGCCGGCGGCGGTCCGCCTCGGTGGTCTTCGCGGCCGTCGCGGCGCTGGCCGCGCTGCTCGTCGTCCCGGCGCGCGAACCGGTGGCGCTCGTGCCGTCACTGGCCGAGCAGGCCCGGATCCGCGTGGCGCTCACCGAAGCCGTGACGCGGGCCCTGCCCGGCGTCCGCGACCTGACCCTTTCGGCCGCCGGGACCGGGCCGGCGCGGATGAGCGTGACGGCCGAGTTCGCCGACGCGGACGGGCGGCCCGGCGACTTCCGGCTGACCGTGCGCGGAGCGGGCGCCGCCCGGGAGGTCGTCCCGGCCGACGGGCTGTGCACCTGGACCGACCAGGTCCCGCACTGCGTCCGGCTCCCGCAGCCCGGCGGCGGCGTCCTGGTGCTTTCGGAACTCGTCTACAAGGACGTGAACGGCAACCTCGTGCCCGAGGGCGTCAACGGGTTCCTGTACCGCCCCGACGGCTCGACGGTGATCCTGACCGGCGGCCTGCGCCACCCGCTGACCGAGGAGCAGGTCACGAAGGTGATCACCGATCCGGCGCTGGCGCTGCCGTAGGACTTCCGGCGCCGGGCGTGGTCCAGGGGGACACGCCCGGCGCCGGTCGCGTTCACCGCTTCGGCGCCCGATGCGGGCAGACTGGGCACAGCGACAGGGGATTGGAGTTGCCGTGTACCGGGTTTTCGAGGCGCTCGACGAGCTCGTGACGATCGTCGAGGAGGCGCGCGGCGTCCCGATGACGGCCAGCTGCGTGGTGCCCCGGGGGGACGTGCTCGAACTCCTCGACGACGTCCGCGACGCACTGCCCGCGGAGATCGACGACGCGCAGGACGTCCTGGACAAGCGCGACGACCTGATCCACGCCGCCCGCAAGGAGGCGGGCGAGACGGTGGCGGGCGCGAACGCCGAGGCCGAGCGCACCATCGCCGAGGCGACCGACGAGGCGGAGCGCATCCTCGCCGACGCCCGCGCCCGCGCGGAGCAGATGCTCGCCGACGCACACGACCAGGCCGACCGCACGGTGGCGGCGGGCCAGGCCGAGTACCAGAACCTGACCGACCGGTCGCGCGCGGAATCCGAGCGCATGATCCAGGCCGGCCGCGACGCGTACGACCGCGCCATCGAGGACGGCCGCGCCGAGCAGGCCCGGCTGGTGGCCCAGACGGAGGTCGTCCAGGCGGCCCACGCGGAGTCGGCCCGGATCGTGGACGAGGCCCACGCGGAGGCGGATCGCCAGCGCGCGGACTGCGACGCGTACGTGGACGGCAAGCTGGCGGAGTTCTCGGAGCTGCTGGCGACGACCCTGCGGACGGTGGACAGCGGGCGCAACCACCTGCGGTCCCCGGCGAACCTGCCCAGCTCGAGCGGGCGGCCGACGCTGTACGACTACCAGGTGTGACGAGCTTCTCAGCGGCGGAGGCGGGCCCGGGCTCGTTCTGAATCCCGGCCGCGGCCGGCAAGCGGGCCGCCGGGTTGCCCACACCCCACCCGGAATGTGGACAGAAAGCTCCCGGCTGCAGCTGTCCCGGCTTTTCGTCGTGCGTCCTCGATAGACTGGAGCCGGGACCGGCCCCCAGGGAAGGGCGGGGGCGCGCGAGTGGCGGCCCGCTCGCCACACCGCCCGCGCCGCACTCCCGGCCCGCGACCGCCGGGTGCCAGCTCAAAACCGGTGGCGACCTGTGCGTACCCTGGACGGGATGTCCGAGAACAAGACCCCCCAGCTCGACGACCGCAGCCCGTGGGTGATCGACACCCGCGAGCTCGGCCGTCACGCCGGCCTCAGCCGCGCCGTCCAGCGCAGCGTGCCGGTGGAGACGCCGCTCGGCGTCCCCGATGTCATCACCATCGAAGCCGGCTCCGAGCTGGAACTCGACCTGCTCCTCGAGTCCGTCGTCGAAGGCGTGCTCGTCAGCGGCACCGCGAAAGCCACCGCGAAGGGCACCTGCGCCCGCTGTCTCGACCCCCTCACCGAGGAGGTCGAGGTCGAGGTCCAGGAGCTGTTCGCCTACCCCGGCTCGGCCACCGAGGAGACCACCGAGGAGGACGAGATCCCCCGGCTGGTCGACGACCGGATCGACCTCGAACCCATCGTGCGCGACGCCGTCGTGCTGGCTCTGCCGCTGGCTCCGCTGTGCACCGAGGACTGCGCCGGCCTCTGCACGGAGTGCGGTGTCAAGTGGGCCGATCTCGAGCCCGGACACGGGCATGAGAAGATAGACCCTCGGTGGGCCGCACTCGTCGAGCGATTCGACGAGAACGCGGGTGAAAAGCCTGCGCCGGGCCCCGCTGAGCAAGCCTGACGAGCGCCAGCTCGTTCCGGAGGAAAGTTCGCTCGCACGACCGCGAGCAGACCGTCATAAGGAGATCTACTCGTGGCCGTCCCGAAGCGGAAGATGTCGCGATCCAACACGCGCTCCCGCCGCAGCCAGTGGAAGGCGGCTCCGGTGCAGCTGGTGCCCTGCTCCAACCGCGCCTGCAAGCAGCCGAAGCTCCAGCACGTCGCGTGCCCGTCGTGCGGCCAGCACAACGGCCGCCAGGTCGTCGAGCCCGCCTGATCGGGTAGCCGACATGGGGGGCAAGACGCCCGGGGGACCAGCAGCCGATCCGGCGCCGTTGCTCGAAGCGCTCGGGGTCACCTTGGGCCCCGAGCTGCTCCGGCTTTCGCTGACCCACCGTTCGTACGCGTACGAAAACGGGGGTCTGCCGCCGAACGAGCGGCTGGAGTTCCTCGGTGACGCGGTGCTCAGCCTCGTCGTCACCGATCACCTCTACACCACACACCCCGACCTGCCCGAAGGCCAGCTCGCGAAGCTCCGCGCCAGCGTCGTCAACATGCACGCGCTGGCGCGGGTCGCCCGCGGGCTCGGCGAGGGCGGGCTCGGGGCGCACCTGCTGCTCGGCAAGGGCGAAGAGCTCACCGGCGGCCGGGACAAGGCGAGCATCCTCGCCGACGGCCTGGAAGCCGTCATCGGGGCCGCCTACATCGAGCACGGCATCGAGATCGCCCGCAAGCTCGTGCACCACCTCTTCGACGGCCTGCTCGCCGAAGCCCCGCTGCGCGGGGCCGGGCTCGACTGGAAGACGAGCCTGCAGGAGCTGACCGCGTCGGCCGGTCTCGGCGTGCCCGAGTACAAGGTCGAGGACACCGGGCCGGACCACCGCAAGGAGTTCACGGCCACGGTGCTGGTCGCCGGCCGTGCCCTCGGGCGCGGTGCCGGGTCGACGAAGAAGGAAGCCGAGCAGAAGGCCGCCGAGACGGCCTGGCGTTCGCTGTCCGCCGAACTCGAGGCGCAGAAGCAGGCCGAACCGGAGTCCTGATCACCGGGAACCTCCGTTGACGATTTCCCGAACCGCTCAGTAACGTGTGGCGATCCGCCGCGCTCGTAACGACTGAGAGGTTGGCGGAATGCGTCTGCTCTTCGTACCCCTGCTCGCCGCGGCGCTCGTCGTCGTACCCGGCCCGGCGGCGTCGGCCGCGCCGATCCGCGTCACGTCGCTGACGGCGCTGCAGTCCGCGATGGACAAGGCGAACCCCGGGGACACGATCGTCCTGGCCGACGGTTCGTACTCCGCGGGCTCGACGCTGTCGATCAAGCGGTCCGGATCGAGCTCGGCGCCCGTGACGATCGCCGCCGAGCACACCGGCAAGGCGACGATCACCGGCTCGAAGACGTTCTCCTTCGCCGGCGGCGTCCACCACGTCGTGCTGCAGGGCTTCAAGTTCCGGGGAAACGCTTCCCTGAGCGTCCCGGCCGGGGCGTCGCACAACCGCCTGTCCCGCAACGACTTCCAGCTCACCGGCGACGGCAACTGGGTCTCCGTCAACGGCGATGACACCGAAGTCGACCACAACGTCTTCCAGAACCGCACCAGCCAGGGCGTGTTCCTGCAGATCCTCGGCCCGTCGGACGCCATGGCGCAGAACGTCCACGTGCACCACAACTACTTCTTCAACCACCAGTTCTCCGGCGACAACGGCGGCGAGTCGATCCGGCTCGGGCTGAGCAACCACCAGTCCTACCCGGCGCACGCGATCCTCGAGTACAACCTTTTCGAGAAGGCCGACGGCGACATCGAGGCGATCTCGGTCAAGTCGTCGGACAACGTCATCCGCTACAACACCATCCGCGACAGCAAGGGCTACATCGTGCTGCGCCACGGCAACCGCAGCACCGTCGAGGGGAACCTGCTGTTCGGCTCCGGCATCCGGTTCCACGGCAACGACCACAGGATCGTCGACAACTACGTGGCCAACTCCGGCGGGCGGGCGATCGTCTTCGGCTCCGGCGACGAAGCCGACAGCGGGCCGACGAGCAAGCTGCACGACCGCCCGGACCGCGACACCGTCGCCTACAACACGGTGATCGGGTCGAGCAGCGTCATCGACGGCGACGGCGGGAACTTCAAGCCGAAGGACTGCGTGGTCGCGGACAACATCGTCAAGGGAACCTCGGGCACGCTCGTGACCCTGCCGAGCGGGCCGACCGTCAAGTACGAGGGCAACATCACCTTCGGCGGGACGGCGGGGATCCCGTCGCGCAACGTCGATCCCAAGCTGGTCAAGGACGCCGCCGGGCTCTATCGGCTGGCTTCGGGCAGCCCGGCGATCGACGCCGGGGCCGGTTCGTACCCGTACGCCGTGAAGGACTTCGACCTGCAGGCCCGGACGGGCACCTTCGACGTCGGCGCCGACGAGTACTTCGCCTCGGGGACGACCCGGGTCCCGCTGGTGAAGGCCGACGTCGGACCGGCCGCTCCGTAAATTGTCGTACCCCGAGGGCACAATGAACGCATGCCCGAATTACCCGAGGTCGAAGTCGTCCGCCTGGGGCTGCAGGCGCACGTCGCGGGGCGGACCATCCGCGAGGCGGAGGTCCTGCACCCGCGCGCCATCCGCCGGCACGCCCTGGGCGCGGAGGACTTCACGCAGCGGCTCGCCGGCACCCGCGTCGAGGCGGCGCGGCGCCGGGGCAAGTACCTGTGGCTGGAGCTGTCCGACAAGGAGGCGCTGCTGGCCCACCTCGGCATGAGCGGGCAGATGCTGGTCCAGCCGGAGGGCGCGCCGGACGAGAAGCACCTGCGGGTGCGGCTGCGGTTCGACGACGACGGGCCGGAGCTGCGGTTCGTCGACCAGCGGACGTTCGGCGGCCTGGCGCTCGACGACCTCGGCGACATCGGCGGCGACGTGCTGCTGCCGGACACGATCGCGCACATCGCGCGCGACCCGATGGACCCGGAGTTCGACCTCGACAGTGCGGTGCGCGCGCTGCGGTCGCGGCGCACCGAGGTCAAGCGGGCGCTGCTCGACCAGACGCTCGTGTCGGGCATCGGCAACATCTACGCCGACGAAGCCCTGTGGCGCGCCCGCCTGCACTGGTCGCGGCCGACGACGAAGCTGACCATGGCGAAGGGGCGGGAGCTGCTGTCGGCGGCGGCGGACGTGATGAACGCGGCGCTGGGCGCGGGCGGCACGTCGTTCGACGCGCTGTACGTCAACGTCAACGGGCAGTCGGGGTACTTCGACCGGTCGCTGGACGCGTACGGCCAGGAGGGCATGCCGTGCCACCGGTGCGGCGCGGCGATCCGGCGGGAGCCGTTCATGAACCGTTCGTCGTTCTCGTGCCCGCGCTGCCAACCGCGGCCGAGGGCGAACTCGGGTTGATAAAAGGGGGTTGCCTTTCAGCTAGGATGAATATGCCTGGTAGCTGAGGGAGTGCATCGTGGTCAAGGAGCCCGGAAAGTCGACGCTGGCCGACAAGATCGACCGGCTGTTCCACGTGGTGCGCCGGCCCGACCGGGAGCCCTACAGCAACGAAGAGGTCGCCAAGGCCTGTCGCGAGGCCACGGGCGAGAGCTTTTCGACGACGTACTTGTGGCAACTGCGCACGGGCCGCCGCGACAACCCGACCAAGCGCCACCTCGAAGCACTGGCGCAGTTCTTCGGGGTACCGCCGGCCTACTTCTTCGACGACGAGCAGAGCACGAAGATCGCGGAGGAGCTGGCCCTGCTGGGTGCGTTGCGCGACGCGGGAGTCCGGGATCTGGCCCTGCGCGCGGTGACGTTGTCCTCGGACGGCCTGGACACGATCAGCGACATGATCGACGCGATCGCCCGGCGGGAGGCCGGCCGCGGCACCCCGAAGAAAGAGGGCTGACGCCGGCGTTGCGGGCGGCCGGTGCGTGCTCGGATCCAGCCGTGGGGAACCATGTCCGGCGTTCGTGCGTCGGATTTTTCCCCGGCCGCGCAACCACGGGACCCCTGCCGCGTTGATCCGGCTGGAACCGTTCGGCCCGGGTGTGGTGAGGGAGGCCTGAACAGTGGCGCGACCATCGTGGCGGCGGCGACCGGCCCGCTCGCTCTGGCAGCGGGCACGGGAAGTCGCCGATGCCGTCAGCCTGCCCGAGCCGTTCGACGCCGGGGACTTCGTCGCGGCGCTGGCCGCCGAGCGGGGGCGCCCGATCGAGCTGATGCCCGTCAGCGCTCCCGAAGGTGCGCCGTGCGGGCTGCTGATGAGCACCGAACGCGCCGACTACATCCTCTACCCGACCGACACGACCGCGCTGCACCGGCGGCACATTCTGCTGCACGAGGTCGGGCACCTGCTGTGCGGCCACGTCGGCTCCGACGCCGGCGCCGACGGGGTGGCCATCGACGCCGCGGCGGGGCGGCAGCTGATGCCGAACCTCTCGCCCGAGCTGGTCCGGCGCGTGCTCGGGCGCACGACCTACTCCGAGGTCGAGGAGCGCGAAGCCGAACTCGTCGCGAGCCTGCTCGCGCAACGCGTCGTCCGGCCGGCCGGGCCGCGTGAGCCCGCGCCCGGTGTCCCGGACGGCGTCCGGCGCTTCGATTCGGTGTTCGGGCGCCGCACGCCGTGATCGAGTCGCTCGCCTACTACCTCTGCCTCGCGGGCTTCGCCGGGTTCGGGTACAAGCTGATCGAGGCGCGCGGCAGCCAGCCGCCGCGCACGATGTGGTTCCTCGCCGGCTTCGGCATCTGCATCGCCACCGGCATCGTCGTGCTGACGCCGGCGATGTCGGCGCTGGCCGGCCCGGGCCCGGTGGCCGAGTGGGTCCTGAGCCTGGCCGGCGACGAGCTCAAGCTGGGCGCGATCGGCTTCGCGGTCGCGTTCACGCAGTCGGTGTGGCGCGGCGAGGGTGCCCGGCTCGCGCCGCACGCGCTGTTCACCGCGGCGACGATGGTGCTGCTGGCGGTGTGTTTCGCCCTTTCCGAGCCGCGGCGCGTCGGCGACGAGACGGTGTTCTCCGCCGCCGCGCTGCCATTTGCCCTGGCCGACAAGGCGCTGTTCCTGCTCTACAGCCTGATCAGCCTGGGCCTGCTGTTCGCGGTGTTCGCCCGCAGCGCGTGGCACGCGGAGCCGGGGCCGCTGCGCGCCGGGCTGTGGCTACTGGTGGTCGGCGTGGGGTCGGCGTTCGCGTGGACGTTCTGGGACGTCGACGACGTCCGCCGGCTCGCGGAGTCGGCGCGGATCGGCGCCAGGGAGGACGTGCTGTCGTCGGTCCTCGCGGCGGTGACGGTCGTTTCCGTGGCGGCCGGGGCGACGCTGAGCGCGTGGTCGCCGGCGGTGTCGTCGGTGATCGGCCGGATCCGCGCGTACCGCGCCTACCGCCGCATCGAGCCGTTGTGGACGGCGTTGCGCACGGCGGTCCCGGGCATCGCCCTGGACCCGGGCCGCGAGCTGGCGGGCGGCGCGGAGTTCGCGCTGTACCGCCGCGTCATCGAAATCCGCGACGGCCACCTGGCCCTGCGAGCCCACTTCGACCCGGACCTCCCAGCCCGAGCGGAGGCGGCGGCCAGGCGAGCAGGAGTCCGCGAAGCAGAGGTGGCGGCCACGGTGGAGGCCCTGACCCTGGCGGCGGCGATCGAGGCGGGCCGGGCAGGCCGCCGGTTCGACCGCGAGCCCGACCCCGGAGCAGCGCCGGACACCGACACGGACGCCGACGCGGACGTCACGGCCGAGGCGGCCTGGCTGGTCCAGGTGAGCCGGGCCTGGCAGCGCCGCGACGCCTTGGTCGAGGGGGTTGGCGCGGCCCCGCCCGGCTAGCCCAGCCCCGGCCCCTTCTCGCCCGCCCCGCCGTCACTCCGCAGATCAGCGCGGGTAGCGGGCCCCGTTCACCGTCACCCGCAACGTATACAGCGAGCTCGAAGCCGTGATGAACAGCTCGTTCCCCCTCGCTCCGCCGAACGTGAAGTTCGAGCAGACCTCCGGCACCCGCAGCTTGCCGATGCGGGTGCCGTCCGGTGCGAAACAGTGCAGGCCGTCGTGGGCCGCCGCCCAGACCTGGCCTTCGCTGTCCACCCGGACCCCGTCGAAGCCGCCGCTGTCGCTCGTCGCGAAGATCTCGCCGCCCGTCAACGCGCCCCCGGCGACCGAAAACACCCGGATGTGGCTCGGGTCCTGGCGGGTGTCGGCGATGTACAGCCGCGATTCGTCGGCCGAGAACGCCAGGCCGTTCGGCCGCGAGAAGTCGTCCGCGACGATCGTCACCGTGCCGTCCGGGTCGGCCCGGTACACGTGGCAGCCGCCGATTTCGCTCTCCGCGCGGTAGCCCTCGTAGTCGCTGTCGATGCCGTAACTCGGGTCGGTGAACCAGATCGACCCGTCCGAGTGCTCGACGACGTCGTTCGGACTGTTCAGCCGCTTTCCCCGGTACTCCGACGCGAGGACCGTGACCGAGCCGTCGTGCTCGGTGCGCGTCACCCGGCGGGTGCCCTGCTCGCAGCTGACCAGCCGCCCGCGGCGGTCGACCGTGTGCCCGTTCGCGTAGTTCGACGGCTGCCGGAACACGCCGACCTGGCCCGTCGTCTCGTCCCAGCGCAGGGTGCGGTCGTTCGGGATGTCGCTGAACACCAGGTACCGGCCGGCCGGGAAGTACGCCGGGCCCTCGGTCCAGCGGCAGCCCGTGTGCAGGCGCTGCATCCACTCGTCGCCGTTGACGCGCCGGAACCGCTCGTCCAGCAGCTGGAAGTCCGTCTTGACCAGGTCCATCGCTCACCCCTAAATGAGATTCTGCCGAAAGCATGCTGCACCGCCAGGGCCGCCCACGAACGGGTGCGCAAGCCGGCGCGCGCACGGCGACGACCGAAGACCTCCAGGCGTCGTTGCGCCGGCTGTTCGCGATCGACGGCGTCAACCGGCACGCAGACCATCGTCGTCCTCGAATCCTTCTTCGAGCGCCCGGTCGACACCGGGGCCTGACGGAAGGCGGCGCGCGAGGGGCCCTCCGCCGTGCGCACTACTGTGCAATGCGTGGTACCTTCCCGTGCGTAAGACTGGAGGGTGCAGTGGAGATCAGTCAGCTGCTCAAAGGGGTGCTCGACCTCGCCGTTCTCGCGGTGCTCCGCGAGGAGGACGGCTACGGGTACGACGTGCTGCGAAGACTCCGGGCCGCCGGCCTGGACGAGGTGGGGGACGCATCGGTGTACGGGACGCTGCGCAGGCTCTACAAGGCCGGCCTGCTGACCTCGTACGTGGTGCCCAGCGAAGAGGGGCCCCACCGCAAGTACTACAGCCTGAACGAGCCGGGCCGGGCCCGGCTGGCGGAGTCGGGCAAGACCTGGCAGAGCTTCGCATCGACGATGAACGCGCTTTTGGGAGAGGCAGCATGAGCGACAAGCCGACCGCCGTGCGGGTGTATCTGGCGCGGGTCAGGACCGCGCTCGCCGACCTGCCCGCGAGCGAGATCGAAGAGATCCTCGAGGACGTCCGCCCGCACCTGGCGGAGCTCGAAGCCGAGCTGGGGGAGGGCGCCCGCGTCGAGGCGCTGATCGAACGGCTCGGCTCGCCCGAAAGCTACGCCGCCGAGCTGCGCGCGTCCGGCGGGTACCCGGCGCCGGGCGAGGGGGCGACGCAGGTGATGACGACGGCCGCCGCGCCCAGCCTGGTGAAGCCGCGGATCGCGCTGTGGGGGCTGATGCTCTGTTCGGTGGGGCTCGGGCTGTTCGCGTTCGGCGCCGCCGTCACGGTCAGGCCGGACCCGCTCATCGGGTTGTTCCTGCTCGCGCCGGTGTTCCTCGTCAGCCTGGCGCTGTTGCTGCGCGGCGGGGTCGAGCCGGTGCTGGCGCTGCCGGAAGTGGCCTGGCTGCGCACCACGATGGCCAAGGGGCGCGAGCAGGACGAGTCCGGCAAGCTGCTGCGGTACTTCGCGTCGCTGAAGCCGGCGTGGTGGGTGCTGTGCGCCTTGGCCCTGATCGCGTTCGGGCTGCTGTTCATGCTGCGGCACCGCGGCGCGGTGATCATGCTGCCGTTCCTGCTCGTCGTCGGCGTCGCGGCCGTGTGGGCGGGTCCGCGCGTGCGCACCGACCGGCGGCTGCTGTGGGTGTCCGTGCCGATTTCGGCGTTCGTCATCGGGGCCACGCTCGGCGGGTTCGGGGCCGTGGTGGACCTCTTCGCCCGCGGGGCCTCCTACTCGGGCCCGTCGTCGTACTACCCGTCGTCGGCCGACCACTACGGCAACGACCAGCTCATCTACGGTGGCCGCGAGGTCGACAACCTCTACGCGTTCGACGCCGAGGGCAAGGCGCTGACCGAGGTCTACCTCTACGACGAGGACGGCAGGCCGATCACGGTGACCCGCTACGGCTGCGAGCGCGCGAGCGGTACCCGGCAGAAGATCGGCCAGGACAACCGGTTCCCGCGGCCGAAGATCGACCAGGGCGTCACCGACGACCAGGGCAACTTCAACGGCTACAACGGCTACCGCGGCGCCTGCCGCGAGATCGCGGAGGTGCCGTTCAACGCCGCGATCCCGAAGGTGACGGCCCCGCCGGCCACCACGGCACCGACGCCGGCACCGACGCCGACGAGGTAAGGGGACCGGGCGCCAGGAGCGGAGGCGGGGGGCCGCTCCTGGCGTTCACCTGATCCGAACGCGCGCGAAACGTCCCGCCAACGCGGGCGTGCTGAGCTGGGCGGGTGCTTCCGGAAGCCTTCGCCCCGCGGACCCGGGTGGTCCACGGGTACGAGCGCGCGTACCGGATGGCCGGGCGCGGCCCCGCGCTGCTCTTCCTGCACGGCATCGGCGACGATTCGTCGACGTGGCTGGACCTGCTGACGTCGCTGGCGGACGACTTCACGGTCATCGCGCCCGACCTGCTCGGCCACGGCTTTTCGGCGAAACCGCGCGCGGACTATTCGGTCGCCGCCTACGCGTGCGGCATGCGCGACCTGCTGACCACCCTCGACGTCGACCGGGTGACGGTCGTCGGCCACTCCCTCGGCGGCGGCGTCGCGATGCAGTTCGCCTACCAGTTCCCGGAACGCTGCGAACGCCTGGTCCTGGTGGGCTCGGGCGGGGTCGGCGCGAGCGTCCACCCACTGCTGCGCCTGGCCGCGGCGCCGGGCGCGGGGCTGCTGCTGCCGCTGCTGGGCGTCCCGCCGGCGTTGCCGGTGCTGCGCAGGGTGGCCGGGGCGCTGCGGATTTCCGACGACCTCGACTACGTGGTCACCCGCTACCTCCGCCTGGCCGAGCCGGGCACGCGGTCGGCGTTCCTGCGGACTCTGCGCTCGGTCGTCGACTGGCGCGGGCAGGTCGTCAACATGCTGGACCGGTGCTACCTCACTCGGGGGATCCCGACGCTGCTGGTGTGGGGCACGGAGGACCGGGTGGTGCCGAGCGGCCACGCGCTGCGCGCGCACCGGGCGATGCCGGGCAGCCGGCTGGTGCTTTTCGAAGGGGCAGGCCACTTCCCGCACCGGTCGGCGCCGAAGCAGTTCCTGGAGATCCTGCGCGAGTTCCTGGCGGAGACACCGCCGGCCGAGTACGACCGGGCGCGGTGGGGTGAGCTGCTGCGGGCGGGCCGCCCGGAGGAGCCCTCCGCGGTCGCCGATGTGCCCGACGCGCCGACGGTGTCGTCGGGCACCTGAGCAGCCCCCGTTTTCCACGCTACCGGCGGCCACCGACGGTTCCGGGCCGCCGGTGGGATCGGTGTGGATGATCGGGGTGTCGGCTCGGCGTTGTGGACAACCCGGGTCCCACCGGCCGCGGATCTCCGGAACTGTCGGACCTTCCCGGTAGCGTGGAATCGGGGGCTGCTCAGGGGCCGGGGGACTGCTGCGGAGCGGGGCCGCTCGGACTCAGCGGTTGTTCGTTGCGGGGGTCGCTCCGACACCGCGGGTGCCGGGGTCAACTGGGCACAGGGCCTCTCGGGCATGACGGCTGCCTGGGGCGCGGGTCTGCTTGGGTGCGGGGCGCGCGGGCATTGCGGCCGCTCGGACCCGCAAGCTGCTCGAGCACGGGGCTCGGCACAGGGGCCGTCCAGACATGTCGGCCGCCCGAACACGGCCGCCGGACACGGCAAAGGCCGCCTCCCAGGGGAGGCGGCCGCGGATCTCCGGAACTGTCGGACCTTCCCGGTAGCGTGGAATCGGGGGCTGCTCAGGCACGACGAAGGCCGCCTCCGGGGGAGGCGGCCTTCGAACTCGAATCAGTGGCCGAACGCGCTGCGCGCCGCGAGGTCGGCCAGCAGGGCGCGGCCCTTCTCGGCGTTGCGGGGCTGGGCCAGGACGTCGTAGCGGCGGGCCACCAGCTGGCTCTGCGAGACGAACCCGCGCTTGTTCCGGTTCACCGCGTAGCCCAGTGCGCCGAACAGCAGGTTGAACCCGAGCCCGGCGACCAGGCCGATGACGATGGGCACCAGGCCGGCGCCCGGGTTGAGCAGGCTGAGCATCAGGCCGAGGAACAGGCCGAACAGCGCACCGGACGTCGCCGCGCTGCTCAGCACGCGGCCCCACGACATCTTGCCCGCGACCCGCTCGACGAGCATCGGCTCCACGCCCACGATCGTGACGTCGGTGACGGGGAAGTCGGTGCCCGCGAGGTGGTCGACCGCGCGCTGGGCCTGCTCGTAGGACTCGTACGAACCGATCGGCCAGCCGGTGGGCATGGTCGGCAGCTGGGGCCGGGCCTGCTGTCCGATCGTGCTCTGCTGCGTGAATGCTGTGGTCATCGATCTCACCTCTCTTGCCCTGTCCAACGTGCGAGGGCCCCGGTTTCCTCCCGGCCGGGTGAATTCACAGACTCTTCTCAGCCGGGCAAGCCGGACAATCCGGCCGCCGCGGCAATGGTTCAAAATGATACCTTTGTTCCGGTTGACCCCGCCGAGCTCACCGGGTAGGAAGGATCGGCAAAGGATTCATACCAAACCTTTGGGGCGACGGATGGCACGCAGGCGAGGCATGCTCACGCTCGACGAACTCCGGGCGCGCGTGGACGCGGGCACGATCGACACGGTGCTCGTCGCGCTCACCGACATGCAGGGCAGGCTGCAGGGCAAGCGCTGCTCGGCCGAGTACTTCCTGGACGAGGTCGTCGGCCACGCCACCGAGGCCTGCAACTACCTCCTCGCCGTCGACGTCGACATGAACACCGTCGGCGGCTACGCGCTTTCCTCCTGGGACAGCGGCTACGGCGACTTCGTGCTGCGCCCCGACCTCGAGACGCTGCGCGAGATCCCCTGGCACGAAGGCACCGCGCTGGTCCTCGCCGACGTCGAGCGCGTCGAAGGCGGCCCCGTCCCGATGTCGCCGCGCCAGATCCTGCGCCGTCAGCTCGACCGGCTCGCCGAACGCGGGCTCGCCGCCTTCGTCGGCACCGAGCTCGAGTTCATCGTCTTCGACGACACCTACGAGAGCGCCTGGGACAAGCGCTACCACGGTCTCAAGCCCGCCAACCAGTACAACGTCGACTACTCGATGCTCGGCACCGCGCGGCTGGAGCCGCTGCTGCGCCGCATCCGCAACGACATGGCCGGCGCCGGGCTCTACCCGGAGTCCGCCAAGGGCGAGTGCAACCCCGGCCAGCAGGAGATCGCCTTCCGCTACACCGACGCGCTCACCACCTGCGACAACCACAGCGTCTACAAGAACGGCGCCAAGGAGATCGCCGCGCAGGAGGGCAAAAGCCTCACCTTCATGGCGAAGTACAACGAGCGCGAGGGCAACTCCTGCCACATCCACATCAGCCTGCGCTCGACCGAGGGCCGGGCCGTCCTGGCCGGGGACGGCGAGCACGGCTTCTCGACGCTGATGGAGCAGTTCCTCGCCGGCCAGCTCGCCGGGCTGCACGAGCTGACCTACTTCCTCGCGCCGAACATCAACTCCTACAAGCGGTTCGTGCCCGGCAGCTTCGCGCCGACGGCGATCGCGTGGGGCACCGACAACCGCACCTGCGCGCTGCGCGTGGTCGGGCACGGCGAGTCGCTGCGCGTCGAGAACCGGGTGCCGGGCGGGGACGTCAACCCGTACCTCGCCGTCGCCGCGCTCATCGCCGCCGGCCTGCACGGCATCGAGAACGAGCTGGAACTGGAAGAGCCGTTCACCGGCAACGCCTACAACTCCGGCCGCGGCACCGTGCCGACGACGCTGCCCGAAGCCGCCGCGGCGCTGGCGGAGAGCGGCCTCGCGCGCGCGGCCTTCGGCGACGACGTCGTCGACCACTACCTGAACGCGGCGAAGATCGAGATCGACGCCTACAACGCCGCCGTCACCGACTGGGAGCTCGTCCGTGGCTTCGAACGACTCTAGGCCCGTCATCGGGCTGACGTCCTACCTCGAACCCGCGAAGTTCGGCGTCTGGGACACCGAAGCCGTACTGCTGCACCGGGTCTACGTCGACTGCGTCATCACGGCCGGTGGCATCCCGGTGCTGCTGCCGCCGGTGTCCGACGCGCACGAACGGCTGGTGTCCACTGTGGACGGGCTGGTGCTCACCGGCGGCGCCGACGTCGAACCCGCCCGCTACGGCCACGAGCCACACCCGGCCACCTACACCCGGCCGGCGCGCGACGCCTTCGAGTTCGGCCTGTTCGCAGCGGCCCGGCGCGCACGCAAGCCGGTGCTCGGCGTGTGCCGCGGCCTGCAGGTGATGAGCGTCGCCCTCGGCGGCACCCTGACCCAGCACCTGCCCGAAAGCGGCACCACCGACCACCAACCCGCGCCGGCGACGTTCGGCCGGGGCACCGTCACGCTCGCCGAAGGCAGCCGGGCGGCGGCGATCCTCGGGCCCGAAACCAAGACGCTCTGCTACCACCACCAGGCGATCGACCGGCTCGGCACCGGCCTGGAAGCGGTCGGCTGGGCGGCCGACGGCACCGTCGAGGCCGCTGAACTCCCTGGTGAGTTCATCCTCGGCGTCCAGTGGCACCCCGAGCAGGACAGTGACGACGTCCGGCTGTTCCAGGCTCTCGTCGAAGCGAGCAAGGAGAGGCGATGACCACCTTTGACGTCCTGAACCCGGCCACCGAGGAGGTGGTGCGGAGCATCCCCCTGACCAGCGCCGAGGAAACCGACGCGGCGATCGTCCGCGCCCACGCGGCCTTCCCGGCCTGGCGCGACGTCACCCCCGGCGACCGCGCGCGCCTGCTGCGCCGGTTCGCCGATGCCGTCGAGGCCGACATCGAAAACCTCGCGCGGCTGGAGGTCGAGAACTCCGGGCACACCATCGGCAACGCCCGCTGGGAAGCGGGCAACGTCCGCGACGTCCTCAACTACTACTCCGCCGCCCCGGAACGCCTGATCGGCCAGCAGATCCCGGTGCCGGGCGGCGTCAACGTCACCTTCCAGGAACCCTTGGGCGTGGTCGGCGTGATCGTGCCGTGGAACTTCCCGATGCCGATCGCCGGCTGGGGGTTCGCGCCCGCGCTCGCCGCCGGGAACACCGTCGTCCTCAAGCCCGCCGAGCTGACGCCGCTGACCGCCGTCCGGCTGGGCGAGCTGGCGCGCGAGGCGGGCATCCCGGAGGACGTCTTCCAGGTGCTGCCGGGCAAGGGGTCCGTGGTCGGGCAGCGGTTCGTCGACCACCCGGCCGTGCGAAAGGTCGTCTTCACCGGCTCCACCGAGGTCGGCAAGCAGATCATGGCGGGCTGCGCGGCGCAGGTGAAGCGCGTGACGCTGGAGCTCGGCGGCAAGAACGCGAACATCGTCTTCGCCGACTCCGACCTGGAGAAGGCCGCGGCCACCGCGCCCTACGGCGTCTTCGACAACGCGGGCCAGGACTGCTGCGCCCGGTCCCTGATCCTGGTGCAGGCGAGCGCGTACGACCGGTTCATGGAGCTGCTGGAACCCGCCGTGCACGGCGTCGTCGTCGGCGACCCCGGCGACGAGAAGACCGAGATGGGCCCGCTGATCTCGGCCGCGCACCGGGAGAAGGTCGCCTCCTACGTCCCGGACGACGCGCCCGTGGCGTTCCGCGGCTCCGCGCCCGAAGGCCGCGGCTTCTGGTTCCCGCCGACCGTCCTCACCCCGCCGGACCTGCGGCACCCGGCCGCGGCGGAAGAGGTCTTCGGCCCGGTCGTCGCCGTCGTGCCGTTCGCGGAGGAGGCCGACGCGATCCGGATGGCCAACGCGACCGAGTACGGCCTGTCCGGGTCGATCTGGACCCGCGACGCCGGCCGCGCGTTCCGGGTTGCGCGCGGCGTCGAATCCGGCAACCTCTCGGTGAACTCGCACTCGTCGGTGCGCTACTGGACGCCGTTCGGCGGCTTCAAGCAGTCCGGCCTCGGCCGCGAGCTCGGCCCGGACGCCGCCGCGGCGTTCACCGAAACCAAGAACGTCTTTCTGAGCACGGAGGAGTAATGGTCCAGCGTTTCGAAGGCCGCGTCGCGGTCATCACCGGCGGCGCCAGCGGCATCGGGCTCGCCTCGGCCCGGCGCCTGGCGAGCGAAGGTGCGAAGGTCGTCATCGCGGACCTCTCGCCGGTCGAGGGCAAGGCGGCCGCCGACGACATCGGCGGCGCGTTCATCCAGACCGACGTCACCGACGCCGAGCAGGTCGAGAACCTGTTCCACAGCACGGTCGAGCAGTTCGGCTCGGTCGACGTCGCCTTCAACAACGCCGGGATCTCGCCGCCGGAGGACGACTCGATCCTGACCACCGGCATCGAGGCGTGGGAGCGGGTCCAGCGGGTCAACCTGACGTCGGTGTACCTGTGCTGCAAGGCCGTCCTGCCGCACATGCAGCGGCAGGGCAAGGGGTCGATCGTCAACACGGCTTCGTTCGTGGCGGTGATGGGCGCGGCGACGTCGCAGATCTCCTACACCGCGTCCAAGGGCGGCGTGCTCGCGATGAGCCGCGAGCTCGGCATCCAGTTCGCGCGGGAGAACATCCGCGTCAACGCGCTGTGCCCGGGCCCGGTGAACACGCCGCTGCTGAAGGAGCTGTTCGCGAAGGACCCGGAACGCGCGGCGCGCCGCCTGATCCACGTCCCGGTCGGCCGGTTCGCCGAGCCGGAGGAGATCGCGGCCGCGGTGGCGTTCCTGGCCAGCGACGACGCCAGCTTCATCACGGCGTCGCAGTTCCTGGTCGACGGCGGGATCTCCGGCGCGTACGTCACGCCGACCTGACAAGCTGGCGCGGTGACGGGACTGATGCCCGGCCAGGACGAGGTGCTCGGCTACTTCGAGACGCTGTCGAACTGGGGCCGGTGGGGCGACGACGACGAGCGCGGCACGCTGAACCACATCACCGACGACGTCCGGCTGGCGGCGGCGCGAGCCGTGCGCCACGGCCGGAGCGTGTCGTGCGCGTGGGAGGTGGCCGTCCCGGAAGAGATGGAGCGCTCGACGACGGCGTGCCCGTGCTTCGCCGACCTGCCGGGTGCCGGGACCATGCCGATTCCCGGGTTCCGCAACGACCGGCACTGGGGCTACTCGAACGAGCGGCTCGGCATCCTGTTCCACGGCAACACGATCACCCACCTCGACTCGCCGTGCCACATCTTCTGGGACGGCAGGATGTACAACGGGCGGCCGCACTCGCTGGTCGACGCCGAGACGGGAGCGGCGTGGGGAGCCGTCACGGCGGCGGCGGACGGAATCGTCACGCGGGGAGTCCTGCTGGACATCGCGAAGGTCCGCGGCGTGCCGTCGCTGGAACCGGGCGACGGGGTGTTCCCCGGCGATCTCGAGGAGGCCGAGCGCCGCCAGGGTGTCCGGGTGCGCTCCGGCGACGCGGTACTCCTGCGCACCGGCTACGGCCGCGTCCGGCACGAGTCCGGTCCGTCCGGCGAGTTCACGCAGGCCGGCTGGCACGCGTCCTGCCTGCCGTGGCTGCACGAACGGGGAGTCGCGCTGATCGGCGCCGACACGCCCACTGACGTCCAGCCGTCGGGGTACGACGACCTGGCGATGCCGGTGCACACCGTGGGCCTGGTGGCGATGGGCCTGTGGCTGCTCGACAACTGCGACCTCGAGGCGTGCGCGACGACGGCCGCCGAGTTCGGCCAGTGGGACTTCCAGCTCGCGATCGCTCCGGTCCGCTTCGCCGGGACGTCCGGAAGCCCGGTCAACCCGATCGCCACGTTCTAACGCCTGGTCTTCTTCTTGACGTCGTAGACCTCCCGCAGGTAGCGCCAGGCGGCGTTGAGCTTCTTGCGCTCCTCGGAGATCTCCTTCTCCCGGCGGCGCAGGATCCGGGTGGCGACCTCGGAGGCGAGGAACGCGCCGGCGGCGAAGGTCAGCACGCCGACGATCAGGGTCAGGGCGATCACGGTGGTGGTCATGGTGACCAGCGTCGGGCGCCCGTGGGCGATTCGTCCCTGCGCAAAGCTAGCGGGTTTCGTTAGCTTTGTGAGGTGACGCACTGGCGCGCCGACGACTGGGCGGAAGCGGTCCGGGCCGGGATCCGCTCCCGCGGTCTGTCCCTGGACGAGGCCGCGCGGCGCATCGGCGTCCCGACGTCGACGCTGCGCAGCTGGATCGAGCACCGGCACGCGCCGAAAGTCACCGTCTTCGACCACTGGGCCCAGCTCGCCGAGGTCACCGGGGTGAGCGAGGCCGAGCTGCTGCGCGTCGCCGGCGTTCTGCCCGAGTCGCTGGCCTCGCCGGTGCACGTGGCCCAGGCGGCGAAGGCGCTGCGGGAGGGCATCGACCGGGCCGGGCAGTTCCTCCGGCAGGCCACCGCGCTCGTCTACTCCTCGCCCGGCACGCAGGTGGCGAACGCGATCGCGGCGTCGCCGGTCGACTGGGAGATGCGGATCCGGTCGGCCACCCGCGGCGACGAGGTCCGCGTCACCTACCACCACTACGTCGGGATCGTGCCGCCGCGGGACTTCCCGTACGACGACGCCGAGGTGCGGCGGATCATCGAGCACGACGTCCTCGGCGAGCTGTGGCGGCCGCTCGGGCTGTACTGGCGGGTCGCGGAGGTGCACGACTGGCACGAGCCGCCGCGGCTGGTGATCCAGGTGCCCGAGCAGGAGGCGACGCGGCCGCCCGTGCCGTCGCCGGTCGTCGCCGCGCCGCCGGTGGTCGTGCTGTCGCCGATCTGGGGCTACGGCGAGCTGCTGGCGTCGCTGGTCGCCGACGGGCTCGGGTTCGGCAACGTCGACTTCCGCTACTCCGGGCTCCCGGACGCCATGGCCGACCGGGTCCGGGTCACCGCCCGTGAGCTGGCCGAACCCGCGCCGCGGCTGGTGCACTCGGTGCCGCCGATCATGCTGCTGCACGGCCTGGCCGTGCCGGACCTGACCGGACGGCTCCCGGTCGTCGTCCGCTACGGCCCGAAGATGCGCGCCCGGGCGGCCCGCATCTACCGGTCGGCGCTGCTCGAGGCGGGCTTCGACGACCCGCTGGAGGGTGCGCGGGCGATCGAGAAGGCGATCGCGGTCCCGCCGGGGTGCACGTATTTCGAGGTGACGCTGGCCGACGAGGACGTCTTCGACGGCGACCGGCCGTCGCTGGACCGCCTCAACGACGCGGTGGCCTGGCACGCCGAGCAGATCGTCGAGCAGGTGCTGCTGGGCGCCGGGCACCCGCCGGTGCCGGTGGGCGGCCCGTTGAAGCGCCTGGTCCTGCCGTCGGGCCGGGTCCGGCGGCCGCCCGCGCTGGCGGGCAGCGTCGTGCGTCGAACCGCGATCGAGGACTGATGTGGTGTTGCCCGGGTGAAGTAGACGCCCGCGGGACGGGCCGGGTACCGTAACCGCCACAACTGCAGATCGGGCCGTAGAGCCGAGGCGGGAGAGCCCTCACGAACGTGGTGGGGCACCGAAGGAGCAAACTCCCCGGAATCTCTCAGGTACCTGCTACCGCTTCGCGCGAGGCCACTCTGGAAAGCAGGCGCACCCGCGCCTCACCCAAGGTGAAAGCCGTGTCGCCCACGGTGAAACTCTCAGGTGCCATGACAGAGGGGGAGTTCCAGCGCACCGCTGTGTGCCCGGCCTTAGGAGCTCCCGATCACTTCCACGCAGTTCGACGCCCGCCACATCGGCCCGTCCGAGGCCGAACGCGCCAAGATGCTCGCCGAGTGCGGCTACGGCAGCCTCGACGCCCTCGTCGGCGCAGCCGTCCCGAGCGCCATCCGCGCCACCCGTGACCTGCGGCTCCCGCCCGCCGCGTCCGAAGAGGACGCCACCGCGGAGCTGCGCGCCCTCGCCGCGCGCAACCGGCCGATGACGCAGATGATCGGCCTCGGCTACTCCGACACCGTCACCCCCGGCGTGATCCGCCGCAACGTGCTGGAGAACCCGGCCTGGTACACCGCGTACACGCCCTACCAGCCCGAGATCTCCCAGGGGCGCCTCGAAGCGCTGCTCAACTTTCAGACCATGGTCGCCGACCTGACCGGCCTGGCCACCGCGAACGCCTCGCTGCTGGACGAGTCGACCGCCGTCGCCGAAGCCGTCACGCTGATGCGCCGCGCGTCCAAGTCGAAGTCGAACAAGGTCGTCCTGGACGCCGAGTGCCTGCCGCAGACCATCGCCGTCGTGCGCACCCGCGTCGAGGCCCTCGGCATCGAGGTCGAGGTCCGTGACCTGCTCACCGGCCTGCCCGAGGACTTCTTCGGCGTCGTCGTCCAGTACCCGGGTGCGTCGGGTGTGCTGCGCGGCCGCGGCTTCTACCACGCGATTTCCGAGTCGGCGAAGGCCGCGGGCGCGCTGTTCACCGTCGCCGCCGACCTCCTCGCGCTGACCCTGATCACCGCGCCCGGCGAGTTCGGGGCCGACGTCGCCGCGGGTTCGACGCAGCGCTTCGGCGTCCCGCTCGGCTACGGCGGCCCGCACGCCGGGTACATGTCGGTGCGCGCCGGGCTCGAGCGGTCGCTGCCCGGGCGTCTCGTGGGTGTCTCGGTCGACGCCGACGGCAACTCGGCCTACCGCCTCGCGCTGCAGACGCGGGAGCAGCACATCCGCCGTGAGAAGGCCACGTCGAACATCTGCACCGCGCAGGTCCTCCCGGCCGTGCTGGCCGCGATGTACGCGGTCTACCACGGCCCGGACGGCCTGAAGAAGATCGCCCGGCGCGTCCACGGCCTCGCCGCGGGCTTCGCCAGCGCCCTGCGCCGGACCGGCGTCGAGGTCGTGCACGAATCCTTCTTCGACACGGTCGTCGCGCGCGTCCCGGGCCAGGCCGCCGAGGTCCACGCCGCCGCCCGCGAAGCCGGCATCAACCTCGGCCACGTCGACGCCGACCACGTCCGCGTCGCCTTCGACGAGGTCAGCACGCCCGCGATCGCGGCGAAGGTCCTGCGTGCGTTCGGCGTCGAGGGCGAGGTCAGCGACGGCGTCGCGCTCCCGAACGGCCTGGCCCGCGAGAGCGGCTTCATGGGCCACGAGGTCTTCGGCACCCACCGCTCCGAGACGGCGATGCTGCGCTACCTGCGCAAGCTGTCCGACCAGGACTACGCGCTCGACCGCGGCATGATCCCGCTCGGCTCCTGCACCATGAAGCTCAACGCCACCACGGAGATGGAGCCGATCAGCTGGCGCGAGTTCGCCGGCATCCACCCGTTCGCGCCGGCCGAGGACGCGGCCGGGTACCACACGCTGGTCGGGCAGCTGGCCGAGTGGCTGGCCGAGGTCACCGGCTACGACAAGGTGTCGCTGCAGCCGAACGCGGGCAGCCAGGGCGAGCTCGCCGGCCTCCTCGCGATCCGCGCCTACCACCGCGCCAACGGCGACGAAGCTCGTGACGTCTGCCTGATCCCGTCGTCGGCGCACGGCACCAACGCCGCGTCCGCGGTGCTGGCCGGGATGCGCGTGGTCGTCGTCAAGTGCACCGACGAGGGCAACGTCGACCTGGCCGACCTGCGGGCCAAGGTGGACGCCCACCAGGACACCCTGGCCGCGATCATGGTGACCTACCCGTCGACCCACGGCGTGTACGAGCACGACATCGACGAGCTGGCCAAGATCGTCCACGACGGCGGCGGCCAGGTCTACGTCGACGGCGCGAACCTCAACGCCCTGCTCGGGCTGGCCAAGCCGGGCGAGTTCGGTGGCGACGTCTCGCACCTGAACCTGCACAAGACGTTCTGCATCCCGCACGGCGGTGGCGGCCCCGGTGTCGGCCCGGTCGCGGTGCGCGCGCACCTTGCGCCGTACCTGCCGAACCACCCGCTGCTCGACGCCGCCGGCCCGGAGACCGGTGTCGGCCCGATCAGCGGCGCGCCCTACGGCTCGGCGTCGATCCTGCCGATCTCCTGGGCCTACGTCCGGATGATGGGCGCGCCCGGCCTGACCGCGGCCACGAAGGTGGCCGTGCTCGCGGCGAACTACGTCGCTTCGCGGCTGGCGCCGCACTACCCGGTCCTCTACACCGGGCAGGACGGCCTGGTCGCCCACGAGTGCATCCTCGACCTGCGGCAGCTCACCAAGGAGACCGGCGTGACGGTCGACGACGTCGCCAAGCGGCTCATCGACTACGGCTTCCACGCTCCGACCATGTCGTTCCCCGTCGCGGGCACGCTGATGGTCGAGCCGACCGAGTCCGAGGACCTGGGCGAGATCGACCGGTTCTGCGACGCGATGATCGCCATCCGCGCCGAGATCGACGAGGTCGCCAACGGCCGCTGGAGCGCGGAGGAGTCGCCGCTGCGGGGCGCACCGCACACCGCGGAGACGCTGGTCGGGGAGTGGGACAAGCCCTACAGCCGCGAGCTGGCGGTGTTCCCGGCGGGTGTTTCGCGGAAGAACAAGTACTGGCCCCCGGTGCGTCGCATCGACGGCGCCCGCGGCGACCGTAACCTCGTGTGCTCCTGCCCGCCCCTCAACGCTTACGAAGGCTGACAGTGTCCAAAGAGACCTCCCTGCACGGAGTCCACAAGGGACTCGGTGCGCTGTTCACCGACTTCGCCGGCTGGTCCATGCCGGTCCGCTACGCCAGCGAACTGGCCGAGCACAAGGCCGTCCGCGAGGCGGCCGGGCTGTTCGACCTGTCGCACATGGCCGAAATCCACGTCACCGGCAAGCAGGCGGCCGACGTCCTGGACTACGCGCTGGTCGGCAACCTGACCGGGGTCAAGCCCGGCCGGGCGCGGTACACGATGATCTGCAACGCTGCCGGCGGGGTCCTGGACGACCTCGTCGTCTACCGGCTGGCGGACGAGCACTACCTGGTCGTGGCGAACGCGGGCAACGCGCAGGTCGTCGCGGATGCCCTGGCCGAGCGGGTCGCGGGCTTCGACGCGAAAGTGGACGACCGGTCCGAGACCACCGCGCTGATCGCCGTCCAAGGCCCGAAGGCCGCCGAAATCCTGGCCGCGGTCACCGACGCCGACCTGGACGCGCTCAAGTACTACGCCAGCGTCCCGGCGTCGGTGAAGGGCCACGACGTCCTGCTCGCCCGCACCGGCTACACCGGCGAGGACGGCTTCGAGCTGTTCGTCGACGCCGACGAGGCACCGGCGCTGTGGCGTCTGCTGCTGGAAGCCGGCGAGCCGCACGGCCTGGTCCCCGCGGGCCTGGCCTGCCGCGACACGCTGCGCCTGGAAGCCGGGATGCCGTTGTACGGCAACGAACTCACCCTCGACCAGAGCCCGTTCGAAGCCGGGCTCGGCCGCGTCGTGAAGTTCGAGAAGCCGGGTGACTTCGTCGGCCGCTCGGCTCTGGAAGAGCGGTCCGAGCAGGACGTCCCGCGCGTGCGGGTGGGCCTTCGCGGTGCCGGTCGCCGCGCCCCGCGGCACGGCTACAAGCTGCTGTCCGACGGGACCGAGGTCGGCGAGGTCACCAGCGGCGCGTTGTCGCCCACGCTGGGTTACCCGATCGCCATGGCGTACGTCGATCGGGCGTACGCCGAGCCCGGCACCGAGCTCTCCGTCGACATCCGGGGCAGGATCGAGCCCGTCGAGGTCGTCGCCCTGCCCTTCTACTCCCGCGCGTAAGGACTTTTCCCTGTGAGCATCCCCGAGAACCTGCAGTACACCAAGGAACACGAGTGGCTGAAGGTCGAGGACGGCATCGCCACCGTCGGCATCACCGCCTTCGCCGCCGAGTCGCTCGGTGACATCGTGTTCGTCCAGCTGCCCGACACGGGTTCGGCCATCACCGCGGGCGAGGTGTTCGGCGAGGTCGAGTCGACCAAGTCGGTCAGCGAGCTGTACGCGCCGGTCTCCGGCGAAGTCGTCGAGGTGAACGGCACCACATCGGACACCCCCGAGGTCATCAACTCCGACCCGTACACCGAAGGATGGCTCCTGAAGGTGCGTCTGACCGGGGACGTTCCGGAACTGCTCGACGCCGCCGCGTACGCCGCGCACACCCAGGAGAACTGATGACGACTTTCGACGCCCCCCTCGCCGACGTCGACCCCGAGGTCGCCGCGGCCGTCGCGGCCGAGCTCGACCGCCAGCAGTCGACCCTGGAAATGATCGCCTCCGAGAACTTCGCCCCCGTGGGCGTGCTCGAAGCGCAGGGTTCGGTGCTGACCAACAAGTACGCCGAGGGCTACCCCGGCCGCCGCTACTACGGCGGCTGCGAGCACGTCGACGTCGTCGAGCAGCTCGCCATCGACCGCGCGAAGGCGCTCTTCGGCGCCGAGCACGCCAACGTCCAGCCGCACTCGGGCGCGCAGGCCAACGCGGCCGCGATGTTCGCCGTGCTCAAGCCGGGCGACACGATCCTCGGCCTCGACCTCGCGCACGGCGGCCACCTGACGCACGGGATGAAGATCAACTTCTCGGGCAAGCTGTACAACGTCGTCGCCTACCACGTCGACAAGGAAACCGGGATCGTCGACGTCGCCGAGATCGAGCGGCTGGCCGTCGAGCACCAGCCGAAGCTGATCATCGCCGGCTGGTCGGCCTACCCGCGTCAGCTCGACTTCGCCGAGTTCCGCCGGATCGCGGACCAGGTCGGCGCGCGGTTGATGGTGGACATGGCGCACTTCGCCGGGCTGGTCGCGGCCGGGCTGCACCCGTCGCCGGTGCCGCACGCCGACATCGTCACCACGACCACGCACAAGACCCTCGGCGGCCCGCGCGGCGGGCTCATCCTGTGCCGCGAGGAGCTGGCGAAGAAGATCAACTCGGCGGTGTTCCCCGGCCAGCAGGGCGGGCCCCTCGAACACGTCATCGCGGCCAAGGCGGTCGCGCTGAAGATCGCCGCGAGCGACGAGTTCCGCGAGCGGCAGGAGCGCACCCTGGAGGGCTCGCGCATCCTGGCCGCACGGCTGTCGCAGGAAGACTGCGCTTCGGCTGGTGTCCGCGTGCTGACCGGGGGCACCGACGTCCACCTGGTGCTCGTCGACCTGGTCCAGTCCACTCTGGACGGTCAGCAGGCCGAGGACCGGCTGCACGAGGTCGGCATCACGGTCAACCGCAACGCCGTCCCGTTCGACCCGCGCCCGCCGATGATCACCTCGGGCCTGCGGATCGGCACGCCGGCGCTGGCCACCCGCGGGTTCCGGGCGGAGGACTTCACCGAGGTCGCCGACATCATCGCCGAGGCGCTGAAGCCGGACTTCGACGACGCCGTGCGTTCGAAGCTGCGCGACCGCGTCGAGACGCTGGCCAAGAAGCACCCGCTGTACGCGGACCTTTCCCGATGAGTGCTGCGCCTGAAGGCCGGAAGCTGTTGCGTTTGGAAGTTCGCAACAGTGAGACGCCGATCGAGAAGAAGCCGTCGTGGATCAAGACGCGGGTGCGGATGGGTCCGGAGTTCACGGAGCTCAAGGGTCTGGTTCGTCGTGAGGGTTTGCACACGGTGTGTGAAGAGGCGGGTTGTCCCAATATCTATGAGTGTTGGGAGGACCGTGAGGCGACGTTCCTGATTGGTGGGGATCAGTGCACGCGTCGGTGTGATTTCTGTCAGATCGATACCGGGAAGCCGGCGGCTTTGGACAGGTCTGAGCCGCGGAAGGTTGCGGAGTCGGTGCAGGCCATGGGCTTGCGGTATTCGACGGTGACCGGTGTGGCGCGGGATGATCTTGAGGACGGCGGTGCCTGGCTTTACGCCGAGACGGTCCGCCAGATTCATGCTTTGAACCCGGGCACCGGTGTGGAGCTGTTGATTCCGGATTTCAATGCGGATGCGGGGCAGTTGGCGGAGGTGTTCGGGTCGCGGCCGGAGGTGTTGGCGCACAATGTGGAGACGGTGCCGCGGATTTTCAAGCGGATCCGTCCCGGGTTCCGGTATGCGCGGTCGTTGGAGGTCATCACGGCGGCGCGTGAGGCCGGGTTGGTGACGAAGTCGAACCTGATCCTGGGGATGGGTGAGACCCCGGATGAGGTGGCTCCGGCGATGCAGGATCTGGTGGATGCCGGGTGCGAGATTTTGACGATCACGCAGTATCTGCGTCCGTCGCCGCGGCATCACCCGGTGGATCGGTGGGTGAAGCCGGAGGAGTTCGTGGAGCACTCGAAGGCCGCGGAGGCGATGGGCTTCGCGGGTGTCATGGCTGGGCCGTTGGTGCGGTCGTCCTACCGCGCGGGACGGCTCTACGCCCAGACCAAGCGTTACCGTGGAGAAGAGCTGCCGGAGAACCTGGCCCACCTCGCCGACCAGGGCCCGGCTTCGCAAGAGGCCAGCTCGCTGCTGGCCCGATAGGAAGGGGCGGATCAATGGCGATCAGCGTCTTCGACCTGTTTTCCATCGGCATCGGCCCGTCGAGCTCCCACACCGTCGGGCCGATGCGGGCGGCACTGACCTTTGTGGACGGACTCGGCGCCGACCTCGCCGCGGTGTCCCGCGTCCAGGCGGAGCTGTTCGGCTCGCTCGGCGCGACCGGATTCGGCCACGGCAGCGACAAAGCCGTCCTGCTCGGGCTGTCCGGTGAACGTCCCGAAGAGATCGACACCGACACCGTGCCGGGCCGGATTTCGTCGATCCGCGAATCGGGCCGGCTGCTTTTGGCCGGCACGCACGAGATCGCGTTCGACGAGGACAACGACCTCACCATGCACCGGCGCAAGTCGTTGCCCGCGCACCCGAACGGCATGGTGTTCCGCGCGTTCGACGCATCGGGCGCGCTGCTGCGCGAACGCACGTACTACTCGGTCGGCGGCGGCTTCGTCCGCGACGAGTCGTACGAAACGGACACGGTGTTCGTCGAGGACTCGACCCCGGTGCCGTACCCGTTCCGCACCGGCGCCGACCTCCTGGCGCACTGCGCTGCGACGGGGTTGCCCATCAGCGAGATCATGCTGGCGAACGAACTGTCGTGGCGTTCCCGCGACGAGGTGCGTTCGGGGCTGCTGGACATCTGGGCGGTCATGGCGGAGTGCGTCCGCAACGGCTGCACCCACGAGGGCGTGCTGCCGGGCGGCCTGAAGGTCCCGCGGCGCGCACGGGCGTTGCACGAGAAGCTGCTGGCCGAGGACGGCGCGGACGACCCGCTGTACGCGATGGACTGGGTGAGCTTGTACGCCCTGGCGGTCAACGAGGAGAACGCGGCGGGCGGCCGGGTGGTGACGGCCCCGACCAACGGCGCGGCCGGGATCATCCCGGCGGTGCTGCACTACTACCAGCGCTTCATCCGGCATTCGTCGGACGACGGAATCGTGACGTTCCTGCTCACGGCGGGCGCGATCGGCTCGATCCTCAAGCAGACGGGCTCGATCTCGGGCGCGGAGGTCGGCTGCCAAGGCGAAGTGGGCTCGGCCTCGGCGATGGCTGCGGCCGGGTTGACGGAGGTGCTCGGCGGAACCCCGGCCCAGGTGGAGAACGCGGCGGAGATCGGCGTGGAGCACCACCTCGGCCTGACGTGCGACCCGGTGGGCGGGCTGGTCCAGATCCCGTGCATCGAGCGCAACGCGGTGGGAGCCTCGAAGGCCATCCACGCGGCACGGATGGCGATGCGCGGCGACGGAAGCCACGTGGTGACCCTGGACAAGGCGATCAAGACGATGCGCGAGACGGGCGCGGACATGAGCGTGAAGTACAAGGAGACAGCCCGCGGCGGCCTGGCGGTGAACGTCATCGAGTGCTGACCGGTCGCCGCCGGCCGGCGCGGCGTGGGTCGACCGGCGGCGGCGATTGCGGCGGCCGGCGGGCGGGAAGCCGATCGGCGGCGTCTCAGCTCTCCCGGTCCTCCGGTTCCGTCGCCAGCCGCAGGCCCACCTCGACCAGCGTCCACCCGAGCTGCTGTCTCCTCGTCCCCGTCCGGCGTCTCGGCGTCGCCCGCCCGGGTGGGCGCCTGCGTACGCCGTGGCGTAGCTCGCCTTCTCGTTCGTGGACCAGGTCCTCGGCCATCAGAAAGTGCACCGGATCGCCCCCTGCGTCGATGTTCGGTGTCGGTGACTCCATCGTTGCCGACCGTGCCCGTCACGTTCCACCGGTTTTCCGGACTGCGAACACAGTGTGACGACCGGGCCGGCCGCTGGCCACTCCGAAGATGCGGAAAGTACCCTGGTGACCACTGACCGTCGCGGTGTCCGGTCGCGGGGTGAACCCGCGCCGCGGCCTAGACTCGCGGGATGGAGTCGACCTCGGTGGTGAATGCCGGCGAAGCGCTGTTCCGGCCGGTCCGCGCCGGCAACGCCTTCGAGGAAACCGTCGAGCGGCTGCTGCAGGCCATCCGGCTGGGCGTCGTCGGCGCGGGGGACCGGCTGCCCTCCGAACGGGAGCTCGCCGAACGGCTCGGCGTCAGCCGCGTCACGCTGCGCGAGGCCATCCGGGCGCTCTCCGACGCCGGTTACGTCGAGTCACGGCGGGGGCGGTACGGCGGCACGTTCGTGAACGAAAGCCTGCCCGGCCCGCCCGAACCCGACGGCAAGGTCGACGCCGCCGCCCTGGAAGACGCGCTGACCCTGCGGTACGTCCTCGAAACCGGCGCCGCGGAGATGGCCGCCGCCCGGTCGCTGAGCCCCGCCGACCGGCAGCACCTGACCGGCACGCTCGCCGAGGCCGCGGGTGCCGGCGTCGACGACTACCGCCGCAAGGACTCCCGGCTGCACCTGGCCATCGCCGAGGTGACCGCGTCCGGCTCGCTGACCACGGCGATGGCCGACGCCCGCACCCGCGTCAACCAACTGCTCGACCGGATCCCGCTGCTCCCGCCCAACCTCGAGCACTCCAACGCCCAGCACGAAGCCATCGTCGACGCCATCCTCGCGGGGGACGCCCCCGCTGCGCGGCAGGCGATGGCCGAGCACATCGAGGGCACCGCGTCGCTGCTGCGCGCCTTCCTGTCCTGAGCTTTTCGACAGAATCGATCTCGCCGCCAACCCTGACAGGATCCTGACAACTTCCGTTGCTTCCTCACCGAACCTCCTCACCCGTCCGGTCGTCATCCTTTCGTGACCTTGGCGACGGAGGATGCAGACGCGAAACCCCGGAAGTGGCGCCGTGCCCGGCGGATCGCCGGCTGGACGCTCGGCCTCCTCGTCGGCGGCCCGCTGATCGCCTTCTGGGTCTCCTACCTCGTGCTCGACGTCCGCAGCCCCCAGGAGGTCCTGGCCGGGCTCGGCAAGACCGTCGTCCTGCACTACTCGGACGGGTCCGAGCTGCTCAAGGTGGTGCCCGCCGACGGCGACCGGCTGTTCGTGCCCTACGCCCAGGTGCCCGCGAAGCTGCGTGACGCGATCATCGCGACCGAAGACCCCACCTTCTGGGACAACCAGGGCTTCGACCCGACCGGGATCGTCCGCGCGTTCTTCACCGGCGTCGGCGGCGGGTCCGGGATCACCCAGCAGTACATCAAGAAGTCCACCGGCGACGAAGACGCCACCCTCGGGCGCAAGTTCGCCGAGCTGGTGCTGGCCACGAAGATCACCCAGGAACAGAGCAAGGAACAGATCTTCGAGAGCTACGTCAACATCATCTCCTTCGGCCGCGGCACGTTCGGGCCCGCCGCGGCGATGAACGCCTACTTCGGCAAGAAACTCGACGACTCCATCACCTGGAGCGAGGCCGCCTTCCTCGCCGGGATGATCCAGTCGCCGTCGGTGCACGACCCGGCCGCCTCCGGCGACCTCCACGCCTCCCGGCGCTGGGAGTACGTGCGCGACAAGCTCGTGAGCCGCGGGTACGTCAAGAGCGGCGAACCGATGGCCTACCCCGGCGCCGAGGTCCAGCCGCCGTCGGAGACCCGCGCGGGCCGCCTCACCTACGACGAGTTCCACGTCAAGCAGCAGGTTCTGGCCGAGCTGGAGCAGGACGGTTTCCCGCTCGGCCGGCTCCAGCAGGGGAACATGACGGTCGAGACGACGCTGGACCGCGGCATGCAGGACGCCGCGAGGAAGGCGCTGCGGGACAGGCTCTCCGGCGAACCGAAGGAGTTCCGGGGCGCCGTCGTCGCCCTCGACCCGAAAACCGGGGCCGTGCGCGCCTACCAGGGCGGCGACCAGGGCGTCCGCGACTACGCGAGCACCCCGCACGCGCTCGGCTCGGCGTTCCACCCGTTCACGTTCACCGCGGCGCTGCTGCACGGCTTCGGCCCGGACCAGCCGATCCCGGCGTTCTCGAAGGTCGACTTCCTCGGCGAGACCTTTCAGTACCCGGAGGTTTGCGGCAAGAAGTGCACCCCGCGAAGGGCGGTGGAAACGCACGCCGACGGCACCCTCGTCGCGCTGGCGAAGAAGGTCGGGCCGGAGGCGGTGAGCGAAGCCGCCCGGCAGGCCGGCATCCCGGACGCCGTGGACGGTGCCCCGACCCTGCGCGAGAAGGACGGCTTCCTCATCGGCCCGGGCATCGCGATCGGCCGGTACCCGCTGCGGCCGCTCGACGTCGCCGGCGCCTACGGGACCTTCGCCGCCGACGGCCGGCGCGCCACCCCGCACCTGGTGGCGAAGGTGCGCGACGAAAACGGCGCCGTCGTCTGGGAGCACCCGGAGACTTCGAGCCCGGCGTTCGGCGACGACGACGCAAGCCGCCGCATCGCGGGCGAGGTCACCGCGACCCTGCGCACCCGCGCCGGCTCGGCGGCCCTGCACACCGGCGAGGCCGAGCACGGCAACAGCCCGGACTACCAGGACGCCTGGGCTGTCGGCTACACCCCGCAGCTGGTGACGGCGGTCTGGATCGGCTCCGACGACGAGCGCCGCCTCAAGGACGCGGCCGGCCGGAAGCTGACCGGCGACGTCGTCCCGGCCGACGTCTGGCGCGCGTTCACCGCGGCGGCCGCGCGGCCGCCGCGCTGACTCACCGCACCAGGGCCAGCACGAACCCGTCGTGGCCCTTGCCACCGACGGTCTGGACCGCGGTCGCGTCGACCCGGTCCTCGGCGGCCAGCAGGTCGAACAGCTCCCGCGCGCCGCGGACGTTCGGGTCGGTGTCGCCCGGGTCGGCCACCCGGCCCTGCCGGACGACGTTGTCGACGACGATCGTGGTCCCCGGCCGCGAGAGCTCCAGCGTGGCCCGCAGGTAGTTCGCGAGGTTGACCTTGTCGGCGTCGATGAACACGAAGTCGAACGGCCCGGACAGCGTCGGCAGCGTGTCGAGCGCGGCGCCGACCCGGATGTCGACGACGTCCTCGCCGAACCCGGCCCGCGCCAGGTTGGCCTTCGCGACTTCAGCGTGCTTCGGCTCGTACTCGCAGGTCACGAGCTTGCCGCCGGCCGGCAGCGCGCGGGCGAGCCAGATCGTGCTGTACCCGCCGAGCGTGCCGATCTCCAGGATCGTGCGCGCCCCGGCCATCCTGGCCAGCAGGTGCAGCAGCTTGCCCTGGTTGGGGGCGACGGCGATGTGCGGCAGCCCGGCGGCGTCGGCGTCGGCCGACGCCGTGTCGAGCACCGGGTCGGGGGCGAGCAGCGCCCCGGTGAGGTAGTCGTCGACATCGGTCCAGAGTGGGTCGGTCATGGCACCTCCAGCGTCAATCTAGCCCTGATGGGATCATCTTCGCCGAGAGCGTTCCCGGCGGAAGTGAAGGCACACATGGACGACTACCGCGTCGTCGCGGACGCCATCGCCGCCGACATCGAGGCCGGCCGGCTGCGCCCCGGCGACCGGCTGCCGCCCCAGCGCCGGTTCGCGCGGCAGCGCGGGATCGCCGGCTCGACCGCCGCCCGCGTCTACGGCGAGCTCGTCCGGCGCGGGCTGGCCGTCGGCGAGGTCGGCCGCGGCACGTTCGTCCGCGCGGCGAAGCCGGCGCCCGAACCCGCGCTCGCCGAACCCGGCGGTGCCCGCGTCGACCTCGAGCTCAACTTCGCCGTCCTGCCCGACCAGTCGGCCCTGCTGGCGAAAGCACTGGAACCGTTGCTGCGCGAGGACGTCCTGACCGCGGCCCTGCACCCGATCGGCGCCACGGGCACCCGGACGGCCCGCGAGGCGGCCGCCGCCCTGCTCACCCGCGGCGACTGGCGCCCGGACCCGGCGACGGTGCTGTTCACCGGCAACGGCAGGCAGGCCCTCGCCGCGGCGATCGCGGCGTTCGTGCCGGTGGGGGAGCGGCTCGCGGTGGAGTCCCTGACCTACCCGGTGGTGAAAGCGCTCGCCGCGCGGCTCGGCGTGGAGCTGGTGCCGATCGACACCGACGAGGACGGGCTCGTCCCGGCGGCCCTGGCCGCGGCCGGCCCGGTGCGCGCGCTCTACGTCCAGCCGACCCTGCACAACCCGCTCGGCACGACGATGCCCGTGCGGCGCCGGGAAGAGCTGGCCGCCGTCGTCGCCCGCCTCGACCTGCCGGTGATCGAAGACGGCATCTACACGTTCCTGCGCGACGACGTCCCGCCGTTCGCCGCCTTCGCGCCGGAGCGGACGGTCTTCGTCGACAGCCTGTCCAAGCGGGTGGCCCCCGGCTTGACCGCGGGCTTCCTCGTGCCGCCGCCGCCGTGGACCGCCCGGCTCGCGTCGTCGGTGCGGTCGGGCGGCTGGGCGGCGTCCCGCTTCGCCGTCGAAGCGGCGACGCGGTGGATCGTGACGGGCACCCTCGCCGAGGTCGAGGCGGCCAAGCGCCGGGACGCCGCCGCGCGGGCGTCGGTGGTCGCGGAGAAACTGCCGGGCCTGCGCGGCGACCCGGCGTCCTACCACCGCTGGTGGGAGCTGCCGCAGCGGTGGCGGGCGGAGCTGTTCGTCGCGGCCGCGGCGCGCCGCGGGATCGCGCTGTCCCCGGCGGCGGCCTTCGCGGTGCTGCCGGGCCACGCGCCGAACGCGGTGCGCCTCGCCGTGTCGGCCCCGCCGGTGGAGACCCTCGCTTCGGCGCTCGACGTCCTGGCCGGGCTGGCGAGCGGAAGCCCGGACGACCTGGTGACCGACTGACAGCACCTGCCAGGGGCGTGCCAGCTGCGTGTGCGGTCCGCGTCAGCCGCCGTCGCCAGTCTTCGGGTGTCGCACCGAAATCCGAAGGAGCACCATGCACGTCACGATCATCGGCGCCGGCCTCGGCGGCCTGACCCTCGCCCGCGTCCTGCACGTCCACGGCATCCCGGCCGAGGTCCACGAAGCCGAGTCGTCCCCGGCGGCGCGGATGCAGGGCGGGATGCTCGACATCCACGACTACAACGGACAGCTCGCCGTCGAGGCGGCCGGGCTGGTGGACGAGTTCCGCGGCCTGGTCCTGGAGGGCCGCCAGGCGATGCGGATCCTCGACCGCAACGGCACCCTCCTGTTCGAGAAGACCGACGACGGCACCGGTGGCCGCCCGGAGGTGCTGCGGGCCGATCTGCGGCAGCTGCTGCTCGACGCGCTCCCGGCCGGAACCGTCCACTGGGGACACAAGGCGACCGGGGCACGCACGCTGGACGACGGGCGCCACGAGGTCACCTTCGCCGACGGAACCACCGTCGTCACGGACCTGCTGGTCGGCGCCGACGGGGCCTGGTCGAAGGTCCGGCCGCTGCTCACGAACGCCGTGCCCGAGTACGTCGGCGAAGCGTTCGTCGAGACCTACCTCCACGACGCCGACACCCGCCACCCCGCCACGGCGAGAGCGGTCGGCGGCGGCTCGATGGTCGCCAACGGGGGAACGCCGGGCGAGGCGATCAACGCGCACCGCGAAAGCGGCGACACCCTGCACGCCTACGTGGTGCTCGCCCGCCCGCTCGACTGGTTCGCCGCTGTCGACTTCACCGACCCCGCCGCGGCCGCGGCGCGGATCGCGGCGGAGTTCGACGGCTGGGCCCCGGAGCTCACCGCGCTGATCACCGACGCCGACACCGCACCGGTCCTGCGGCCGCACCACACGCTCCCGATCGGCCTGCGCTGGGACCGCGTGCCGGGCGTGACCCTCGTCGGCGACGCCGCCCACCTCACCGCGCCGAACGGCGAAGGCGCGAACCTGGCCATGCTCGACGGCGCCGAACTCGGCCAAGCGCTCGCCGCGCACCCCGGCGACGTCGAGGCCGCGCTCACCGAGTACGAGGAAGCCATGTTCACCCGCAGCGCGAACCCGGTCGACGAAGCCGTCCTCCTGGAGAGCCTGTTCGGCGACGGCGAGGTCCCGCGGGAGCTGTTCGACCTGATGCAGGGCCGCGAGCAGGCGTCCTGAGTCAGGGCGCGTACTTGCCCACGAAGCTGCCGCAGGTCACGACGCGGCCCGTGAGCCGGGCCTGGATCGCCGTCTCCAGGCCGAGGTAGGTGAACACCGGCGTGTCGGCCGGCACCTGGCCCGGCACCGGGCCGCCCGTGGCCAGCAGGCGGCTGGGCACCGTCTGGAACAGCACGAGGTAGCCGCCTTCGCGGTTGAGCTCGTCGCTCGCCGCCAGCATCCGCTGGGGCGCGTCGCCGACGATCTCCAGCGGCAGCGGCCACTCCAGCGGGAACGGGTTGCGCAGGCCGAAGGCCGGGTAGGCGAACGCGTTGTCCGGCAGGATCGCCGTCCGCCGGGCCGGGAAGCGGTCCACGCAGTCGCGGATCTGCTGCACGTACCGGAACGTCGAGGGGTTCGTGCGGATGCCGGCCATGGCCGGGCTGACGGCGCCGAGGTCCTCGGTCAGCCGGTCGTGCCCGAGATCGAGGTAGGCGGCCTGGTCGTGCCGCGCGACGACGACCCAGCCGCACACCGCCACCGCGGTCAGCCCGGCGGTCGCGGTCACCCAGCGCCGGGCGAGCCGGGGCCGCGGCGGCACGACGTGGCTCAGCAGCAGCAACGACGTCAGGGCCAGGGTGCCGGTGAGCAGCGTCGGGGTGTCGTTGCCCCAGGACAGGCTGGTCATGAACCCGGTGGCGAGCACGAGCAGCCCCGCCCAGGGCACCTTCCGGCGGACGGCCGCGTTCACCGGCACGCTGACCGCGACGATCCACCACAGGACGTCGGCCCAGCGCGAGGACCCGGTGAACCGGCCGTCGACGACGGTCCAGACCACCGCGGCGGCCCCGGCGAGCACCAGCACCCAGGACGCCACCCGCCCGGCCGCGCCGAGCCGGTCGCCCGGCAGCCGGACGGCCAGCAGCACGACGGCGATCGCGGCGAAGAAGCTCAGCTCCCGCACGGGTGCCCTGGTCAGCACCTCCGGGTCGTCGAGCCACAGCCCGAGCAGCCGCTCGCCGTACGCGGGCACGCCGCCGGTGAGCTGCTGGACCATCTCCGTGAAGCCACCGCCGAGGCTCACCCAGGCCACGTACGCCAGCCCGGGCGCGCCGAGCGCGAGGAGGTCGAAGACCAGCCGGACCACGCGGCGCGTGCCCGTGCGGGTGGCCGGGTGCAGCACCAGCCACAGCACGCCGATCACCGCGGCCAGCGCGAAGCTCTGCTTGACGAACACCGCGCAGCCGAGCAGCACCAGCCCGCCGCGGCGGGCGAGAGCGCGGCCGCTGTTCAGGCCCGCGTCGAGCGCCCACGCGCCGCACGCGGTGAGCGCGATGCCGTCCACGGTGTGCCAGGCCATCAGCGGGAAGGCGTTGAGGTTGATCAGCGACGCGGCCGCGACCATCGCCGTCATCCCCGGGCCCCAGCCGAGCACCCGGCGCCGGGTGACCAGCGCGGCGAACGCGATCGTCGCCACGATGATCTCGATCATGGACAGGAAGCTCGACCCGAAGAACAGCGGCATCGGCAGGGCGTAGTCGGCGACGTGCAGCACCGCGGACCCGAGCGGGCGGGCGGAGATGATGTCGGCGTGCGGGACTTCGCCGTGCAGCACGCGCCACGCCTGGGCGAGGATGAAGCCCTGGTCGGAGGGGTGGAAGCCGAAGCGGCCGACGCGGAATTCGGTGGCCAGCGCGAGCAGCAGCACCCAGCCGGCGTGCACGCTCCAGCGCAGCAGCGGCCGGGTGGTCTCCGGGGGCGACGGCGGCGCGGCGGTCTGCGCAGGACTCGCCACGTCCACGCCCCGCCCGCCTTCCGCTCCCGACCGCACCCGGGAAGCGATGGTAGCGGCCGGTCCGGCCGGCCCCGCCCGCCGGATGTCCGTGAAGGCCGCGCCCGGGGACTCCCCGGACGTGGCCTTCACGGACCGGCGATCACCCGAGGGTGCGCCGCGCGGTGCCGATCGCGGCCGTCTGGTCGCTCTCGGCGGGTCGTTCCCCAGTGCTGTTTACCGGCATTCCGTACTCCCCAGTCGAAGCCCGCCCGGATGGGCGGGACTCGCGCGAGGGTAGAAGTACCGTCGCGCGCGTGCCACCGTTTCGGCGGAATTCGCGGAAATCAGGCACGACGGCGCCAGATCAGGCGGGTCACCGCCGCCGCCACCGACGCCGGCGCGGACCGGCGGGGCAGGCCACGCGCCTCGGGCGCGGACTCCGGCATCGCCCGGTAGGCCAGGTGCGCGGCGAACCGCGCCAGCCGCGGCGCGGCGAGCGTCGCCAGCTCGGCCGCGCGGCCTTCGGGGAGGCTGAGGATCTCCGGCCGCTCTTCGCACGCCTTCACCACCAGTGCCGCCGCGCGTTCCGGGCTGCTGGACGGGATGCCGCGGTAGCCGGTCGGCGCGATCATCGGCGTCCGCACCAGCGGCATCCGCACCGACGTGAAGGTGACGCCGTCCGAGAGGGTCTCGCGCCCGGCCGTCAGCCCGAACTCCTCCAGCGCCGCCTTCGAGGCCAGGTATGCCGAGAAGCGCGGGGTGTCGGTCTGCAGGCCCTGGGTCGTGACGTTGACGACGTGCCCGAACCGGCGCGCGGCCATCGACGGCAGGAACCCGAGGATCAGCCGCACCGGGCCGAAGTAGTTGATCGCCATCGTGCGTTCGAAGTCGTGGAACCGCTGGGTGGACAGCGAAACCGAGCGCCGGATCGACCGGCCGGCGTTGTTCACCAGCACGTCGACCGCGCCGTGGTCGCCGAGCACCTCCTTGACCAGCGCGTCGACGGCGTCGCCGTCGGTGAGGTCGCACGGGTACGCCGCCGCGGTGCCGCCGGCGGCGAGGATCTCCTCCCGCACCTCTTCGAGCTCGGCAGCGCGGCGCGCCACCAGGATCACCTTCGCGCCCTTGGCCGCCACGGCCAGCGCCGACGCCCGGCCGATCCCGGACGACGCGCCGGTGATCAGCACCGTGCGCCCGGCCAGGCCGTGCCCGCGGCGCGCGCGGTCGGGGTCGAGGTGGGCCTGCCAGTACCGGTACAGCGGGCCCGCGTAGTCGCGCAGCTCGGGCAGTTCGACGCCGCTGCCGAGCAGCGCCGTCCGGGTGCGCGCGGTGTCGAAGACGACGTCCATGGTCAGGTGCGGCAGCACGGCCAGTGGCACGCCCAGCTCCTCGAGGACGGCTGCGCGGGCGCCCCGGCCGCCGGGCACGCGGTCGATCCCGGCCGCGGCCGCGTGCGCCAGGCGGCTGCCCGCCCGCCTGACGGCGCCGGACGGCTTCTCCGGCAGTACGGCCCGGATCACCGGCCCGCCCGCGGCGCGCGCGAAGGCGTTGTAGACGGAGTTCAGCGGCTGCGGGCGCGCGGCGGCGAGGTGGTACGTCGTCCCCGGCGGCGCGTCCCGGTGCATCAGGAACTCCATCGCGTCGACGACGTAGTCGACCGGCACCAGGTTCGTCGCGCCCAGGCCCGGCGCGGCCAGCGGGAGGCGCCGGGGCAGCGCCGCCAGCCGCGAGATGGCCGGGAGGAAGTAGTACGGCCCGTCGATCTTGTCCATCTCGCCGGTGCGTGAGTCGCCCACGACGGCCGACGGCCGGTAGACGCGGTAGGGCAGTGGCTGTTCGCGGACGAGCTTCTCGGCCTGGAACTTCGTCGCGTGGTACGGCGAGGCGAAGCGCTGGCCGAGGTCGAAGTCGGCCTCGGTGAACCGCCCGGCGTGGTCGCCGGCGACGGCGATCGACGACACGTGGTGCACCAGCCCCGCCCGCGCTTCGGCGGCGAAGGCGAGCAGGTGCCGGGTGCCTTCGACGTTGGCACGCCGGTTGGCTTCCTCGTCTGCGGTCAGGTCGTAGATCGCGCCCAGGTGGACGACGTGGTCGAGGTGGGGGAGCCCGGCGGGGTCGATGCCGAGCCGGGGTTCGGCGAGGTCGCCGGGTACCGGGTGCAGCCGGTCCGCGTTCGGCCACTCCCGCGCGAGGGTGGCCAGGCGCTCCCGGGATGTCTCCCGCACGAGCGCGTACACCGCGGACGTATTCGGCCGCTTCAGCAGCCGTGCGACCAGGCGTTTCCCGATGAAGCCCGTCGCGCCCGTCACGAAGTAGGTCGTCATGGCCGGTCCCTTCTCGTGGGACCGACTCTAACCTACTGAAAAGTAGGAACGGTAGTTGTCAGCTTTCTTCTTCGTCGGCCGTCGCCACGACGGCGTCCCGCAGGGCGGCCCGCAGCCGTCCGACGTCCAGCGGCCCGAGCACCGCCGCTTCGCCCGGCGGCGCGACCAGCACCACCTTGTCGTTGCTGACGAACACCGTCACGTCCCTGCGCCTGCCGGCCAGATCCCGGCAGCCGATCGACCACTCGCCCCGACTCATGGCCGCCGCCCTCGCTTCCTCGTCGTGGTCGTGCTCCGTGCGAGGGTGGGAGCGCACCCCGGCGGCCCTATGACGCGGGTTCACCCGATCTGCCTACTCGCGGGTTTTGTCTTGCGTTTTCCGGATTCCCGGCGTAATCCACGGGTCGTGTCGCGGCCGGTTCCGCGGTAGCGTCCGGTCCAGCAGCCGTCTGGTGGGAGGTAGGGATGTCGGAACCGCGCAGGATCGTCATCGTCGGTGCGGGCCTCGGCGGGGCGTCCGCGGCGGCCGCGGTGCGCGAACGCGGTTACGACGGCGAAATCCTGTTGCTGGGGTCGGATCCGCGCCGCCCGTACGAGCTGCCGGCCCTGTCCAAGGGCGTACTGCTGGGCAACGCCGACGAACCCGACTGGGTGCACGAAGAGAAGTTCTACGCCGAGAAGGACATCCATTTCTCCGCCGGCGTCACGGCCACCCGGATCGAACTCGGCACCCGCCTGGTGCTCGACGACGCGGGCGGCGAACACGGCTACGACCGGCTGGTCCTGGCGACGGGCTCCCGGCCGCGTCAGCTGCCCGTCCCGGGCGGCGACCTGCCCGGGCTGTACACGCTGCGCACCCTCGACGACGCGCTCGAGCTGCGGTCGGCGTTCGCCGCGGCCGAGCGGGTGGTGATCGTGGGCGCGGGCTGGATCGGCTCCGAAGCGGCCGCGGCGGCCCGCACGCACAACGCGGAGGTGACGGTCGTCGACCCGGTGCCGGTGCCGCTGGCGAACGTGGTCGGCGAGACGGTCGGCGGCGTGTTCCGCGACCTGCACGTCTCGAACGGCGTGCACTACCGCCTGGGCGAGCAGGTCGCGGAGATCACGGGCGACCCGGCCGGCGTCCGCGGCGTCCGCTTGAGCGGCGGCGAGGAACTGACGGCGGACGTGGTCCTGATCGCGGTCGGCGCGGTGCCGAGGGTGGAACTGGCCCACGCGGCGGGCCTGGAGCTCGCCGACGACGGCGGCGTGGCCGTGGACGCGGGCCTGCGCACGGCGGCCCCGGACGTGTACGCGGTGGGCGACATCGCGGCCCACTTCCACCCGCGGTTCGGGCGCCGGATCCGGGTCGAGCACTGGGCGAACGCGAAGGACCAGGGCGCGCACGTGGCGCAGAACCTGCTGGGCGGGAACGAGCCGTTCCTGGCCTCGCCGTACTTCTTCACCGACCAGTACGACCTGGGTTGCGAGTACCGCGGCCTGGCGGACCCGGCCACGGACGAACTGGTGGTCCGCGGCGACCTGGCTGCCCGCGAGTTCACGGCGTTCTGGCTGCGCGACGGCGAAGTGGCGGCGGCGATGAACGTGAACATGTGGGACGACGGCGACGCGTTGGGAGCCTTGGTGGACGGCCACGCGAAGGTGACGGCGGAGCAGCTGAAGACGGCGGATCTGGCGTCGCTCACCTGAGGCGGTCGCGGAGCAGGGTGTCGAGCCGTCGCCAGGCCGGGGAAGACGCGTTGACTGCGCCCTGCACCAACTCTGGGATCGCCGAACCTTGTTCATACGCAGGCAATCCCGGGCCGTAGCGGGCGCGGGCGGCCGCGGCGAGCTTCGCGGCCAGGGCGTCGATCCGCGGATCGTGCGGTTCGACGTCGTGCACCCGGTCGTACTCGACGACCAGAGCCAGCAACTCCGGATCGGCCAGCATCGCCGACTGGTCGCGGAAGTTCGCGCGGGCCGTCTCGGGGTGGGTCGCGAACACCAGCGTCCACAGGTCGCTCTGCAGCGTCACCCATCGCTCGCTGAACCCGAGGCCCGGCAGCCGGCCGAGGTACGCCACCACCTCGTCCGGCAGGGGCGAGAGATCGCCCGCGGCCAGCCGCCGCAGCCGTGACCGGGTGGCCTGCAGGCCGTCGATCCGGGCGGTGAGGTCGGCGTCGATCTGCCGCAGCGCCGACGGGAGCCCGTCGCCCGAACGCAACTCGCGGATGCGGGCCAGCGGGACGCCGGCCTCGGCGAGCGTGCGGATCTTGATCAGCTCGACCGCGTCGGCGGCGCGGTACCGGCGGTACCCGGAACTGTCGCGGTCCGGCTCGGGGAGCAGGCCCTTCGCGTGGTAGACGCGGATCGTCCGGATCGTCACCCCGACGTACCCGGCGAGCTGTCCGATGGTGAGCACCCGGCCATCCTCGCACTTGACCTTGCCCCAGGGTCAACGTTGCATCCTGGGCCCATGACCGACCACGAGACCCTGCGCGCACTGGCCGACGAGGGCAACGAAACGGCACTGGACCGCCTGGCCGACCTCGCCGACGCCCGTGGCGACGTCGAGGAGCTGTGCGAGCTGCTGGACGAAGGCTGCGACCGCGCCGGGGAACTGCTCACCCGCCGCGCGGTCGCCGCGAAGGACCTCCTCGAACTGCAGCGGATCGCCGACGCCGGCCACGAACCGGCCGCCGAAGAGCTGGAACGCCTCCTTGCACCGCCCTCGTGAGTGGGAAACAGTGTTCTAACCCTGTTTCCCACTCACGACCGGGCGGGCCAGCGTCAGGTAGGCGGCCAGCGCCAGGACGGCGAACCCCGCCATGGTCGCGGCCATCGGCACCGCCGTCCCCGGCCCGCCGAGGCCGACCAGCGGCGTCGCCGCCGCGCCCACCACGAACTGCAGCACCCCCAGCAACGCCGAAGCCGCCCCGGCCGAGCGGGCGTGTGAAGCCAGCGCCAGCGAACTCGCGTTCGGCATCACCAGGCCGATGCTCGACACCAGCAGGAACAGCGACACCAGCAGCAGCGCCAGCGAAGCCCGCAAGAGCACCGAAGCCAGCACGAAAGTTCCGCCGGCCACCCCGAGCAGCAGCCCGGAAAGCAGCAGCACCCGCTCCCGGACCCGGCCGACCAGCCGGCCGTTGAGCTGCCCCGCCAGCACGATCCCGACGCCGTTCGCCCCGAACACCAGGCTGTACGCCTGCGGACTCAACCCGTACACGCCCTGCAGGGCGAACGACGAGCCCGAGATGTAGGCGAACATCGACGCGAACAGCAGCCCCGATGCCAGCGCGTACCCGGCGAACGACCGGTCCAGCGCCAGCCGCCCGTAGGTGCGCATCACCTGGCTGAGCCGCAGCGGAGACCGCGCCGAAGATGGCTCCGGCAGGAAGAACACGACCACCGCCAGCAGCAGCGCGCCGAACGCGGTCAAAACCACGAACACCCCGCGCCACGACGTCCAGGTGAGCAGCTGGCCGCCGATGAGCGGGGCCAGGATCGGGGCCAGGCCGCTGACCAGCATCAACGTCGAGAAGAACTTCGTCATCGCGGTGCCGGAGAACAGGTCGCGGACGGTGGCGCGCGCGATCACGATCCCCGCCGCCGCGCCGAGGGACTGCACGAACCGGGCGGCGACCAGCAGCCACGCGTCCGGGCTCACCGCGCACAGCACCGAACCCACGACGTACAGCGCGAGCCCGGCCAGCAGCGGCCGGCGGCGGCCGAGCGCGTCCGACAGCGGCCCGAGCACCAGCTGGCCCAGCGCCAGCCCCACGATGAACGCGCTCAGCGTCAGCTGGACCGTGCTGTCCGCGGCGTGCAGGTCGGCCGCCATCCGCGGCAGCGCGGGCAGGTACATGTCGATCGACAGCGGCCCGAACGCCGTCAGGCCGCCGAGGACGAGGACGAACTTCAGCTGCGCCCGCCTCGTCGGCGCGGTACGTTCCGCCGTGGTGGTCATGCACGTCCTTTCGCTCCCTGATGGGCAGCGGCGGGGCCGCCGGTGCTATTCCGGCTGTGATCGGTGACACCCCGTGGTCGTCGGCCCCGTGAACCGATACTGATCCGACCAATTTTGCAACCGATTCGGCGAAGGCTCTAGATCGCCGGTCACGACTGCGATATACATCGGATGTCTGGTCAGGTGGGTGAAGGGAATATCCGTGCAGCTTGTGCGCCTCGGGGAGCCGGGAAGTGAGCGTCCGTTCGTGCGTGCCGACGACGGCACGACCTACGAGCTGGGCGGGCTGACCGCCGACATCGACGGCGGCTTCCTCGCCGCAGACGGCATCGCGCGCACGGCCGCCGCGCTCGCCGCCGGGGAGCTGCCGGAAGCCGCGGAAACCGGCCTGCGCGTCGGCTCGCCGGTCGCCCGGCCCGGCAAGGTCGTCTGCATCGGCATGAACTACCGCCGCCACGCCGAGGAAACCGGCGCGACCCCGCCTGCCGAGCCGGTCGTGTTCCTGAAGGCACCGGACGTCGTGGTCGGCCCGGCCGACGACGTCCTCATCCCGCGCGGGTCGAACGCCACCGACTGGGAAGTGGAACTCGGCGTCGTCATCGGCAAGACCGCCCGCTACCTCGACAGCGTCGACGAAGCCCTGGAGTACGTCGCCGGGTACGTCGTCTCGAACGACGTCTCCGAGCGCGACCTGCAGTTCCGCACCGGCCAGTGGGACAAGGGCAAGTCCTGCGAGAACTTCAACCCGCTCGGCCCGGCACTGGTCCCGGCGAGCGAGGTGCCCGACCCCCAGGACCTCGGCCTGCGGCTGTGGATCAACGGCGAGAAGAAGCAGGACTCGTCCACCAAGGACATGATCTTCACCGTCGCCGAGATCGTCCACCACCTGTCCCAGGTGATGGTGCTGCGGCCCGGCGACCTGATCAACACCGGCACCCCGGAGGGCGTCGCGCTCGGGCACCCCGACCCGAAGCCCTACCTGCGCGACGGCGACGTCATCGAGCTCGAGATCGACGGGCTCGGCCGGCAGCGCCAGACCGCCAGGCAGGCCTGACCATGGCGAAGATCATCGGCATGGAGGTCCTCGACGTCCGCTTCCCGACGTCGAAGGAGCTCGACGGCTCGGACGCGATGAACCCCGACCCGGACTACTCCGCCGCCTACGTCGTGCTGCACGCCGACGGCGGCCCGGACGGCTACGGCCTGGCCTTCACCATCGGCCGCGGCAACGACGTCCAGGCCGCCGCGATCCGCGCGCTCGCCCCGCACGTCGTGGGCCGGGAGATCCCCGAGGACGCGGCGGCGCTCGGCGAGCTGTCGCGCACGCTCGTCGGCGACTCGCAGTTCCGCTGGCTGGGCCCGGAAAAGGGGGTCGCGCACATGGCGGTCGGCGCGGTGGTCAACGCCGCGTGGGACCTCGCCGCCCGCTGCGCGAACCTGCCGGTCTGGCAGTTCGCGGCCCGGATGACGCCCGAGGAACTCGTGTCGCTCGTCGACTTCCGGTACCTCACCGACGCGCTCACCGAAGCCGAGGCCCTCGACATCCTCCGCCGTGCGGAACCCGGCCGCGCCGAACGCACGAAGCAGCTGGAGGCCAGGGGCTACCGCGCCTACAGCACGTCGCCCGGCTGGCTCGGGTACGCCGACGCCAAGCTCGTGCGGCTCGCCGAGCAGGCGGTGGCCGACGGCTTCGAGATGATCAAGCTGAAGGTCGGCGGCAACCTCGAGGACGACGTCCGCCGGATGAAACTGGCGCGCGAGACCGTCGGCCAGGACGTCCGGATCGCCGTCGACGCCAACCAGCGCTGGGACGTGTCCGCGGCGGTCGCCTGGATGACCGCGCTGGCGCCGTACGACCCGTACTGGATCGAGGAGCCGACGTCCCCGGACGACGTCCTCGGGCACGCGGCGATCGCGAAAGCGCTTGCGCCGATCCGGGTCGCGACCGGCGAGCACGTCCAGAACCGCGTGATCTTCAAGCAGCTGCTGCAGGCGGACGCGATTTCGGTGCTGCAGCTGGACGCCGCCCGCGTCGGCGGGTTCAACGAGAACCTGGCCATCCTGCTGCTGGCCGCCAAGTTCGGCGTCCCGGTGTGCCCGCACGCCGGTGGCGTGGGGCTCTGCGAGCTCGTGCGGCACCTGTCGATGTTCGACTTCGTCGCGGTGTCCGGCACCGACACCGACCGGTCCATCGAGTGGGTCGACCACCTGCACGAGCACTTCACCGACCCGGCCGTCGTCGAGCGCGGCCGGTACCTCGCCCCGACCGCACCCGGGTTCTCCGCGCGCATGCACGACGCCACGCTGCGCCGGTTCCGGTTCCCGGACGGTCCCGAGTGGACGGAGACCGCAAGTGAGTGAATTCGAGGGCCTGGTGGCCGCCGTCACCGGAGGCGCCTCGGGCATCGGCAAGGCGGTGGCGGACCTGCTCACCGAGCGCGGTGCGCAGGTGGCGGTGCTGGACCTGAAGCCGGACGACGACGGCTTCCGCTGCGACGTCGGCTCCGATCAGGAAGTCCGCGAAGCGATCGACGCCGTCGTGGACCGCTTCGGGCGGCTCGACATCCTGGTCAACAACGCCGGGATCGGCGCGCAAGGCGACGTCACGGCCAACGGCGACGACGAGTGGCACCGCGTGTTCGACGTCAACGTCGTCGGCATGGTCCGGCTCGCCCGCGCGGCGCTGCCGCACCTCAAGAACTCGCCGTCCGCGGCGATCGTCAACACCTGCTCCATCGCGGCCTGGGCCGGCTTGCCCAACCGCGCGCTGTATTCGGCCAGCAAGGGCGCGGTGCTCTCGCTGACCCTGGCCATGGCGACCGACCACCTGCCCGACCGCATCCGCGTCAACTGCGTGTGCCCGGGCACGGCGGACACCCCGTGGGTGGGCCGGCTGCTCGACGCCGCCGACGACCCGGCGGCCGAACGCGCGGCCCTCGCGGCCCGCCAGCCGATGGGCCGGCTGGTGACCGCGGCCGAGGTCGCGAACGCGATCGCCTACCTGGCGAGCCCCCTGTCCGCTTCGACCACCGGCACCGCGCTCGCGGTCGACGGCGGCATGTACGGCCTGCGTCCTCGCGGCCCCGTTCACCACGACTAGAAGACTTGATTCCCCGCCGTCATCAAGGAGGATGCTGTGCGCACGAAGGTGATCAAGGTGGCCGCCGTCGCCGCCTGCGGCCTGGTACTGGCCGCCTGTGGGTCCACTAAGGACAACGCGTCGGCGCCCGCGGCGGGTGGTGGCGCGGGCGGCAAGGTCGGGGCGACGCTGCCGCTGCTGACCTCGCCGTTCTGGCAGGCCTACAACAACTACGTGCCGAAGATGGCCAAGGAGGAGGGCGTCGACGTCCTCCCGACGGTCAACGCCGACAGCGACCCCGCGAAGCTGATCACCGACATCGGCACCTTCCTCAACCAGGGCGTCAAGGGCCTGGTCGTGACGCCGCTGGACTCCGCGGCCATCGTCGCCGGGCTCAAGCAGGCGGAGAACAAGGGCGTCCCGGTCGTCGCGGTCGACGTCGCTCCCGAAAGCGGCAAGGTCGCGATGGTGGTGCGGGCCGACAACAAGGCCTACGGCACCAAGGCGTGCGACGCGATCGGCACGAAGGTCAAGTCGGGCAAGGTCGTGCAGATCATGGGCGACCTGGCCTCGGTCAACGGCCGCGACCGCTCGGAAGCCTTCCGCGACTGCATGAAGCAGAAGTACCCGGGCATCCAGGTGCTGGAGATCCCGGCCGAGTGGAAGGCCGACAAGGCGTCCTCCGGCCTGGACAGCATGCTCACCGCGAACCCGGACATCAAGGGCGTCTACATGCAGGCCGGCGGGGTCTACCTGGCCCCGACCGAACAGGCGCTCAAGCGCAAGAACCTGTTCTTCCCGGTCGGCGACCCGAAGCACATCGTGCTCGTGTCCAACGACGGCATCCCGCAGGAACTGGCCGCGATCCGCGCCGGCGAGCTGGACGCCACGGTGTCCCAGCCGGCCGACGCGTACGCGAAGTACGGCCTGTACTGGCTGAAGAAGGCCATGGCGGGCGAGACGTTCAAGCCGGGCCCGACCGACCACGGCAGCACCATCGTCGAGATCAGCCCCGGCATCCTCGAAGACCAGCTGCCCGCGCCCGTCATCACCAAGGACAACGTGGACGACAAGGCCCTGTGGGGGAACAACCTGTGACCGCGCTGCCCGCCGGCGAATCCGCCGTCCCGGTGGTCAGCGCCGTAGGAGTCGGGAAGCGCTACGGCCCCACCGTGGCGCTCCACGACGTCAGCCTCACCGTGCACCCCGGCGAGTCGCACGCGCTCGTCGGGCGCAACGGGGCCGGCAAGTCGACGCTCGTCTCCATCCTCACCGGCCTGTCCGCCACGGACACCGGGCACGTCGAGTTCGCCGGGGTGCCGGCCCCGCCCCTGACCAGGCAGGACGACTGGAAGGCGCGCGTCGCCTGCGTGTACCAGCACGCGATGGTCGTCCCGCAGCTCACCGTGGCCGAGAACCTGTTCCTCAACCGGCAGGCCGGCGGCGGGTTCTCGATCGGCTGGAAGTCGTTGCGGCGCAAGGCTCGCGAGCTGCTGGACTCGTGGGACGTGCACGTCGACGTCGACACCCCGGCCGGGGACCTCTCGGTCGAGGACCGGCAGTTCGTCGAGATCGCCCGCGCGCTGTCCTACGGCGCCCGGTTCATCGTCCTCGACGAGCCGACCGCGCAGCTGGACAGCCAGGCCATCGAGCGGCTCTTCGACCGGATGCGCCAGATGCAGGCGGGCGGGGTGACGTTCCTGTTCATCTCGCACCACCTGCACGAGGTGTACGAGGTCTGCCAGGCCGTCACGGTGCTGCGCGACGCGAAGCACGTGCTCACCGCGCCGGTCGCCGAGGTCGGCAAGGCCCAGCTGGTCGACGCCATGACCGGCGAACCGGGCGGCCTGTCGGTCCGTGACGCCGCTTCCCGGGAGTCGCTGGAAGCGGACGCCGCCGAGATCCTCGCGGTCGACGGGCTTTCCGGCGACGGCTTCCGGGACGTCTCGTTCCGGCTGCGCCGCGGCGAGGTCGTCGGGCTGGCGGGCAGCAACGCCAGCGGCAAGCACCAGGTCGCGGAGACGGTCTACGGCCTGCGGACGCCGTCCGCGGGCACGATCCGCGTCGACGGCTCGCCGCTGCGGCCGGGGGACATCCCGGCGGCGATCCGGGCCGGCATCGGCTGCGTGCCGCGCGACCGGCACCACGAAGGACTGGTCCTGGAGCACTCGATCGCCGACAACACGACTCTGTCCATTTTGGACCGGATGGGCCGTGGCGGGATCGCGTCGCCCGCCGCCCGGCGCGCGAAGGCGGCGCAGGCTTTGAAGGACTACGACATCGTGGCCGCGAGCGCCGAGCAGCCCGTGTCGGACCTCTCCGGCGGCAACCAGCAGAAAGTCGTGCTGGCGCGGGCCCTGATCGGCGACCCGCGGGTGGTCGTGCTGATCAACCCGACCGCCGGGGTGGACGTGAAGTCGAAGGAGGCGCTGCTCGCGGTCGTCGACCGGGTGCGCGCCGAGGGCAAGGCGGTGCTGATCGTCAGCGACGAGCTCGACGACCTGCGCCTGAGCGACCGGGTCCTGGTGCTGCGCGCCGGGACCGTCGTCGCCGAACACCAGGCCGGGTGGTCCGACGGCGACCTCGTGGCCGACATCGAAGGAGTCGAGCTTTCGTGACCGACGTGATGACCTCCCCCACGACGCAGCTGCCCGCGCCACCCCGGCGCCGCAAGGCCGTCTGGCTGCGTGAACTCGCGCTCCTGCCCGCCCTGGTCGTGGTGTTCGTGATCGGCGGCCTGGTCGACGACACGTTCGTCGGCTGGAGCAACATCGTCAGCATCCTGACCGCATCGGCCGCGCTGTCGCTGGTCGTGCTCGGCGAGTCCCTGGTCCTGATCACCGGCAAGTTCGACCTGTCGCTGGAATCGACCATGGGCCTGGCGCCCGCGCTGGGCGCGATGGTCGTGATCCCGGCGGCGTCGGCCGGCTTCGGCGTCGAGCTGCCCGCGGCGATCGGGTTGCTGATCATCCCGTTGTGCGGGGCGCTGGTCGGGTTCGTCAACGGCTTCCTGATCGTGAAGCTGAAGCTGAACGCCTTCATCGTGACGCTGGCGATGCTGACCGTGTTGCGCGGTGTGCAGGTCGGGTCGACCAAGGGCAAAACGCTGTTCAACCTGCCCGACTCGTTCACGAACCTGGCGACGACGACGTTCGCCGGGCTGCCGATGTCGGTGTGGCTGGCGGCGCTGCTGTTCGCGGTCGCCGGCTGGGTGCTGCGCTACCACCGCGTCGGCCGTGCGCTGTACGCCATCGGCGGCAACCGCGAAGCCGCGCGGGCGGCGGGCGTGCGCGTCGACCGGATCGCGTGGGCGGTGTTCGTCGTGGCCGGGATCCTTGCGGCAATCGGGGGTCTGGCCTACACCGGATACGTCGGGGCCTTGGGCGCGAACCAGGGATCCGGCATGATCCTGCAGGTGTTCGCGGCGGCGGTGATCGGCGGCGTCTCGCTCGACGGCGGCAAGGGCACGCTGGTCGGCGCGCTGACCGGCGTCCTGCTGCTGTCGTCGGTGTCGAGCCTGCTCAACTACGCGCACGTCACGGCGGAGTGGCAGGGCGCGATCTACGGCGCCATCATCCTGGTCGCGCTGATCATCGCCCGGTACGCGGGCGGAAAGCCCCAAACCTGACGCTCGCCGCGTGAAGATCGGACCACTGCGAGGAGGTGGGTGTGTCAGGAGGCTGCCGCGGCCGGCCCGTCGTCCGAGTCGGGCACGGTCGGATCGTCCGCGGTGCCCAGGGCGTTGCGCAGCCACTGCTCCACGCCCGCGACGTGCACGGTCGCCCACGAACGGGCCAGCTCCGGCTCGCGCGCGGCGATGGCCTCGTAGATCGCCGTGTGCTGTTCGCGGGTCTTCGCGACCGCGCCCTCCTGCGTGAGGCCGCGCCAGATGCGGGCGCGGGCGGTCGGCCCGGAGAGGCTGTCGAGCAGCGAGCAGAGCACGGGGTTGCCGGAGCCGTCGGCGATCTTGCGGTGGAACTGCAGGTCGTTGGCGACCAGCGCCTCCACGGTCGGCGAGTCCTCCAGCTCGCTGAGCAGGGTGCCCAGCTCGGTGATGTCGTCGTCGCTCATGTGCAGCGCGGCCAGCGCGGTCGCCGCCGGCTCGAGGATCCGGCGCACGGCCAGGAAGTCGAGCACGGTGTCGTCGCGGTGGAAGTCGACCACGAACGTCATGGCGTCGAGCAGCAGGTTGGGCTCGAGGCTGGTGACATACGTGCCGTCGCCTTGCCGGACGTCCAGGACGCGGATCAGGCACAACGCCTTCACGGCCTCCCGCAGGGAACTGCGCGAAAGCCCGAGCCGCTGGGCCAGCTCGGCCTCCTTGGGCAGCCGGTCGCCCGGGGCGAGCTCCCCGGAGATGATCATGTCCTTGATCTTGTCGATCGCGACATCGGTGACGGGCACGGTGTCCGCCCTTCCCTGCAACAGACCTCGGATGTTTCGTGTTCCTCCCCAGCGTGCCATGTTCCGGCGAAGGAGTGGTGATGACCCACCAGCCCGCACCACAAAGAGTGGCTCTGCACACCCGGCTCAAGCCCGGCAAGGAGGCCGAGTACGAGTCCGTCCACGCGGTCATCCCGCCCGAGCTCGACACGGCGTTGCGCGAAGCCGGCGTGCGGACGTGGCGGATCTGGCGTAACGGTCTCGACCTCTTCCACGTCGTCGAAGTCGACGACTACGCGGCGATGCGGGCGGCACTGCGGGACCACCCCGCGAACGTCCCGTGGCAGGCCCGGATGGCCGAGCTGCTGGCCGTCGAAGACGACTACTCCGGCAACGACACCGGCATCGGGCTGGTCTGGGAACTGCCGGAAAAGGAGTGACGGCGTTGGAACTCTCCCTGTCCCCGCTCGGTCTCGGCTGCGCGCAGCTGGGCAACCTCTACCACGCGATCAGCGACGAGACGGCGGCCGCGACCGTGCGCCGCGCGTGGGACGAGGGCGTCCGCTACTTCGACACCGCGCCGCACTACGGCCTCGGACTGTCCGAAATCCGGCTCGGTGCGGCGCTGCGTTCGTACCCGCGTGACGAGTACGTGCTTTCGACGAAGGTCGGCCGCGTGCTGGAGCCGAACCCGGACGGCGCCGGCGAGACGGACGACGAGGGCTTCGCCGTCCCCGCCGCGTACAAGCGCCGCTGGGACTTCAGCCGCGACGGCGTCCTGCGGTCGTTGGAGGACAGCCTGACCCGGCTGGGGCTCGACCGCGTCGACGTCGTGTACGTCCACGACCCCGACGACCACTTCGACGAGGCCCTGCGCGGTGCCTTCCCGGCGTTGCGGGAACTGCGGGAGCAGGGCGTGATCGGCGCGTTCGGCGCCGGGATGAACCAGACGCGGCTGCCCGCCGAGTTCGTCCGCCGCACCGACCTCGACATCCTGCTCGTGGCCGGCCGGTACACGCTGCTCGGCCAGCCGGCGCTGGACGAGCTGTTCCCGCTGTGCGCCGAGCGCGGGGTCACGGTGGTCGTCGGCGGCGCGTTCAACGGCGGCATCCTGGCGACCGCCGAGCCGGGGCGCGTCTACGACTACGCCGAGGCGCCGCCGGAGCTGGTCGAGCGCGCGCGGCGGATCGCCGAGGTCTGCGCGCGGCACGGCGTCGAGCTGCCGGAAGCCGCCCTGGCGCTGCCGATGGCGCACCCTGCGGTGGCGTCGGTGGTCGTCGGCGCGCATGATCCCGAGCAGGTGAGTGTCAACGCGCGGCGGGCGCGGGCCGTCGTGCCGCCGGAGCTGTGGACCGAGCTCATCGGCGCGGGGCTGCTGCGCGCCGACGTCGTGATCGCCGAGGGAGTTTCATGATCGACGCGCACCACCACCTGTGGGACCCCTCGCGGCGCGAGTACCCCTGGATGGCGGGGGACGCCCTGGACCCGATCCGCCGCCCGTACACCGTCGACGACCTGCGCGCGGTGACGAAGGCGGCGGGGGTGCACGCGACGGTCCTGGTCCAGACGGTGTCGTCGGCCGAGGAGACCGAGGAGTTCCTCGCGACGGCGGCGGCGGAGCCGGTGATCGCGGGCGTGGTCGGCTGGGTGGACCTCACCGCCCCGGACGTCGCCGACCGGCTGGCCGCCCTCGACGGGCCCCTGTCCGGGATCCGGCACCAGGTGGAGAACGAGCCGGACGACGACTGGCTGCTGCGTCCCGAGGTGCTGGCCGGGCTGGGTGCGGTGGCGGCGGGCGGGTGGGCGTTCGACCTGCTCGTCCGGGCGCCCCAGCTGCCCGCGGCGGCGGCGCTGGCGGCGCGGCTGCCGGAGCTGCGCCTGGTCCTCGACCACGCGGCGAAGCCCCCGATCGCGACGGGGGAGTGGGAGCCGTGGGCCTCCGGCGTGGCCGCGCTGGCGGCGCACGAGAACGTGGTGTGCAAGCTGTCCGGGCTGGTCACCGAGGCGGACTGGTCCGGGTGGGAGGTCGGGCACCTGCGCCGGTACGTGGACCACGTGCTGGACGTGTTCGGCCCCGGGCGGCTGCTGTTCGGCTCGGACTGGCCGGTCTGCGAACTGGCGGCGTCGTACGAGGTGGTCGTGGACGCGGCGATCGCGCTGACCGGATCGCTGTCGGACGCCGAGCGCCTGGCCGTGTTCGAGCACAACGCCCGCGCGGTCTACGGCCTGGATGCGAGCGGGGACACCCCCTCCAGGGGGTGAAAGGGTGTCCCCGCCCGCCGCTGGCGTGGTCGGTCAGAACTCGTCGTCGCGGATCATGCCGCGCAGGCGGGTCAGGGCCCGGTGCTGCGTCACGCGGACGTTGCCCGGGGAGATCCCGAGTGCTTCGGCGGTTTCGGTCGCCGAGAAGCCGACGGCGATGCGCAGGGTCAGGATCTCCTGCTGCACGCGGGGCAGGGAGGCGAGCAGCTTGCCGAGCCGGGCACCGAGGTCCAGGTGCAGGGCGTGGCTTTCGGGTTCGTTGCCGGCGACCAGCGGGCGCTCCGGGAGCTCGGGGACGGGCTCGGAGCGGTCGCGGGCGACGGCGCGGTAGGCGTCGGCAACCTTGTTGGCGGCGATGGCGTGGACCAGGTAGAGGAAGGAGCCGCCGCGGTCCTGGTAGTCGGGCAGGGCCTTGAGGACGGCGAGGCAGACTTCCTGGGCGACGTCGTCGGCCGACAGGTAGGACAGGTCGCGGCCGCCCATGCGGGCGCGGCAGTAGCGGACCACCACCGGCTCGATCATCTGCAGCAGCGAGTGGATGGCGGCGGGGTTGCCGCCGCCGGCGTCCTTCACCAGGGGGTCGAGATCTTCCTTGGTGAGCCGCCCGCCCGGGCGCGGCAGATGCTCGGGAGCCCGATAATCGCGAAGCTCCGAAGCGGGCTGTTCGGTGGTCCTCGGCGGTGCTGTCATGGTCGTCTCCCCGGCCGACCCTCGACCGTCGCTGCCGGGGGTTCAACACTCCGTAACTGATCCATCGCAGAGGCTCCGAGAGATCCGGGCTGATCTGCGGTCCGTGCGACGCAGGGTAATCGTAAGCACCTCCACCCGAGTCAGTCCAGATTTCAACGACCAATACCCCGTTAGCAGGAGCGACCGTGATGTTCCCGCGACCCGGCGCCGCACATTGCGATTAATCTGTTTCAGGATGTGCCGACTTCACCCGTCAGTGGAGGATGACCACGGAGGCGGCCGTCGCGGTCACGGCCAGCGACGCGATCGCGGGCAGTGCCGGGCTCGCCGGACCGGGTTCGGGGGCGCGCAAGGCGCGTTCCCGCCGCGCGCCGATGGCCGCTAGCAGGGCAGATGTAACGGCGGCGAGCAGTGCGGGGATGAGAGAGAGGCCCCAGTGGTGCTGTGCGGCCGAGTGAAGGAGCAGCACGGTGCAGGCGGCCGACGCCAAGGCGGTCCGCCGCCAAGCGAGCCCAGTGCGCTCGGCTTGGGCGCCATCCGGGGTGGTCACGGCCGGATCCGGGGCGGCATGACGGTACTTATGACGTCACGATAATCGCGAACGAGCGGTATTCGCGGCGAACGTCGAAGCCCGGTCACGCCGACGGGGCGCTCTCGCTGGGGATGTCGGACGGCGGAGCCGGCGCCGGCGGCCGTCACCGTCCGCTGCGGGTTGTTGTCCCTCACGAGAGCACCAGCAACACGGCCGCGGCGACGATGAGGGCGAGCAGCCCGCCGGTCAGCACCAGGATCAGCCGGCTCGGCGGCAGCGGTTCCCCGGCCCGCATGGCGATCTGGACCCGCCGCCACCGCGGGTAGGCGGTCGCGGCCAGGATCCCGGCGAGAACGACGCAAAGCCCGGCAAGCACCGCACTGGCGGCAGCGGGCGACGGCACGAGCTGGTGCACGGCCACACCGCCGGCGAGTAGCCCGAGGGCGGTGCGGAGCCAGGCGAGGAAGGTGCGTTCGTTGGCCAGGGTGAACCGGTAGTCCGGTTCGGTGCCGCCCGCGTGGGGCTTGATGTCATCGGGGGCCACGGGTGCTGACGCTAGCCGGTGCGGGCGGGTGTGGCCGGTTCGGTGCGGGCTGGAGCTGCCGGCGTCAGCTGGTGCGCGCGGCGGCCGGTTCGGTCTGGTGGGCGAAGACCCACCACCGCAGCACCGCGAACCGCACGAAGCCGCCGACCAGGCTGGCCAGCAGCAGCGTGCCGGTCTCTTCCCACGACGTCGGCCGGTCGACGAGGGCGTCCAGCAGGGCCAGCACCGCCGAGCCGTAGAGGGCGTAGAAGGCGAACGTCAGCACGTCCTGCAGGTGCCGCTTCCCCGCATTGCTGCGCCGCCCGGCGAAGGTCACCCGGCGGTGGAACTCCGTGTTCCCCACTGTCGTGAGCGCGATCGCGACCAGGTTCGCGACCTGGGAGCCGAGCTCGTCGCGCAGCAGGAGGAACAGGACGGCCTGGATGCCGGTCGTCACCACGCCGGCCACCACGTACCACGCGGCGTGCGTGCCCAGCTCGTGGTGGCGGTCCGGATCGGTGGCGAGCAGCCGGCGATCCGGTGCGCACCTGGTGGTGGCCATGATCCCAAGCTACCCGGCATTCACAAACTTGTGAATGTGTTAAACCCGTTGAAGAAATGTGATCCCCGTGACACCGCGGGGTTTCGGGGCCCCGACCAGCGGGGTAGGTCACCGTCGACGACATTTCCGACGCCAGGAGACCCTGTGAGTGACCGTGACTCGGCCGAACCGCAAAGCCTGAGCCCCAGCGAGGCGCTGGACGAGGACGAGCTGCGCGTGGACCCGCTCGAAGAGGGCGTCGAGCCGCCCGAGCACTGGAGTGCCGCGGACCGCTACGGCACCACGCCCCGCGAGATCCGCGACGGCGAGCCGATGGACCTGCGCCTGTCCGAAGAGGTCCCGGACACCGAGCCGGAGCCGATCCCGGACCGCCCCTTGGCCGCGACGCCGGCGGCGGAGCTCGACGAAACGATCGAGGACGCCCCGCCGGACTTCGAGCCGGTGGTCCCGGAGGACACGGTGCCCCAGCGGCACACCGGCCCGGACCGGGGCGAACAGGCGATCTACGCGGGCGAGTCGGTGGCCGACGCCATCCGCGCGTCCCGGGAGGGCTGATCCGCTCAGCCTGCACACCCGTTCGGGCGCCCCTAGCGTGGGGCACCAGTGCATCGGACCGCGACGAAGGGAAGGCCGAAGATGCTGACCGTGACCGAAGCCGCCGCCGAGGCGATCACCGCACTGACGGGCCAGGAAGAGGGCGACGCCGGGCTGCGCCTGGCGGTCGAGAAAGCCGACGGGGAAAGCGCCCAGCTGGCCCTGTCGGTGGCTCCCGAACCGGCCGAGGGCGACAGCGTGCTGGGAGCGGACGAGGGCCCGAAGGTCTTCCTCGAACCCCAGGCGGCGGCCCTGCTCGACGACAAGGTGCTGGACGTCCAGGAGGACGAAGCCGGCGGCGTGGCGTTCGCCGTACTGCCTCAGCACACGAGCTGACCGCGGCGGACGGGCCTTTCGCTCCACGGGTGCGGAAGGTCCGTTCGCTCGCGGGCGTCACAGGTTCGGCGAACGCTCGCCGCTCGCCGCGGTCGCCTGCGACCAGCTCACGGCGGAGTTGCTCCTCCGCGGGCGTCGCTCGCTGAGCGCTTCTCCGCGGTCGGCTCTGCCGGAGTGCGCCCCTTTCCACGGGCACCGCTGCCTCATGCGGGGTGCGCCTTTCCGCGGGCGCCGCTCGTTCATGCCGGAGTGCACCTCTCGACGGGCGCCGCTGCCTCATGCGGGGTGCGCCTTTCCGCGGGCGCCGCTCGTTCATGCCGGAGCGCACCTCCCGACGGGCGCCGCCCATTCATGCCGGAGCGCGCTTCTCCGCGAGTGCCGCTCCCTCAGGCCGCCGCGCGGCCGGTCCCGCAGCGCTCGTCCTACTGCCTCGCCTCCTTCCAAGCCCGCACCAGCTCCGCCGCCCGCGCCCGCAGCAGTTCCGCCGCGTGCGCCCGCGCGTAGTCCAGCGAAGGCGCGTGGTCGACCAGCGCGCTGCTCCCCACGACTCCCAGCCGCGCCAACCCGGCGGCGTCGAGCTGGATCCGCCCCGCCAGCACCATCAACGGAATCCCCCGGGCCCGCTCGGCGATCCCCGCCGGCGCCTTGCCGTTCAGGCTCTGCTCGTCCAATGATCCCTCGCCGGTGATCACCAGATCCGCACCTTCGAGCGCCCGGTCGACCCCGGTCAGCCCGGCGATGAGCTCGAACCCCGATTCCACCCTCGCGCCGAGAGCGATCGCCCCGGCCGCGACCCCGCCGCCCGCTCCGGCTCCCGGCACCCGCGACACGTCCGGCGCGCCGCCCACCTGCAGTGCGTGCGCCCACCGCCCCAGGGCTTCGTCGAGCGTCGCCACCTCCGCCGGTCCCGCCCCCTTCTGCGGCCCGAACACCGCCGCCGCGCCTTCCGGGCCCAGCAACGGGTTCGTCACGTCGGTCGCCACCGCCACGCGCACACCGTCCAGCCGCTCCCGCACCGGCGTGAGCTCGGCCGAGGCGACCCGGCCCAGCGTCCCGCCGCCCAGGCCGACCGGCGCGCCGAACGCGTCCAGCACGCCCGCGCCGAGCGCGCCGAGCATCCCGGCTCCGCCGTCCGTGCTGGCCGTGCCGCCGACCGTGAGCACCAGCGCCTTCGCGCCGTGGATCAGCGCGTCCGCCAGCAGTTCGCCGACGCCCCAGGTGTGCGCGGCCAGCGCCGTCGCCGGCGACGGTTCGACGAATTCGATGCCGCACGCCCGCGCCGATTCCACATAGGCCGTGCCGTCCAGCACCGCATACCGCGCCTGGACGGACTCCTCGAGCGGCCCCCGGACCGTCAGCCGCACGATCCGCGCGCCCGCCGCCTCCAGGACGTCCAGGGTGCCTTCGCCCCCGTCGGCGACCGGGCAGGTGACGATTTCCGCGTCCGGCAAGGCATCCCGCACCCCGAGCGCGATCGCCTCCGCGGCCTCGACCGCGGTGAGACTGCCCTTGAACTTGTCCGGCGCGATGACGACCCGGGTCACGGCTTCACCTCCGTCAGCGGGGGACGCCCGGCGAGCACCGCCGCGACGTTGCGGGCGGCCAGCACGGCCATCCCGGTCCGGGTCTCGACCGTGGCCGACCCCAGGTGCGGGCTCAGCACGACGTCGTCCCGGCCGAGCAGCCGCGGCTCGACCTCCGGCTCCTTTTCGAACACGTCGAGCGCCGCGCCGGCGATCTCCCCGGCCTCCAGCGCGTCGGCCAGCGCGGCTTCGTCGACGACCGGGCCGCGGGTCGTGTTCACCAGGTACGCGCTGCGTTTCATGGCCCGCAACGCACCGGCGTCGATGAGGTGCCGCGTCTCGGGCGTCAACGGGCAGTGCAGGGAAACGACGTCCGAGCGCGCCAGGAGTTCCTCGAAAGACACGTACTCGGCCTCGGTGTCCTGTTTGGACCGTCCGGAGTAGACGATGGACATCCCGAACGCCGCCGCCCGGCGGGCCATCGCCCGCCCGATCTGCCCGTAGCCGACGATGCCCAGCGTCTTGCCCTGCAGCCCGGACCCGAGCAGGAAGCCGAGGTGGAACGACCACGGCGTGCGAGAGCGCAGCAGCCGTTCACCCTCGCCGATCCGCCGCGTGACGGCCAGCAGGAGGCCGAAGGCGAGGTCGGCGGTCGCGTCGGTGAGCACGCCCGGCGTGTTCGTGACGACGACACCGCGCGAAGCCAGCGCCGCGACGTCGACGTTGTCGTATCCCACCGCGACGTTCGCGACCACCTTCAGCCCCGGCCCGGCGGCTTCGGCCAGCGCGCCGTCGAGCCGGTCGTGCAGCATGCCGACGACCGCAGACGCCCCGCCGACGAACTCGTGCAGTTCGGCAGGGGTCAGCGGACGATCGGCGGGGGAGACCTCCACATCGCCTGCCTCGGCGAGGAGCTTCACCGCGTCGTCGGGAATCCATCGGGTCACCGCGATCTTGGCCACGACGACAGCGTAAGGCACCCCACCGACAGTTTTCGGGGTTCGGGTGGCGGAGCCCCCGACCTGGGGCGGAGCCCCAGATGTCATTGCCAATTCAGCCCACGCGAGTCAGCCGCACCACCGCGCTCGCGTACCCGCTGCCCGGCAACGAGACGTCGAGCCCGTGGTTCAGCAACACGGCCCCGTGGTGCTCGGCGCCGTCCTGATCGCGGTAGAGCCCGGCCGGATCCAGCCCCGCGAGCCGCGGCGGGGTGTACGGCCGCGCGAACTCCGTCGGCCGCCGCCAGAAGAACACGACGGCGGAATCGCCGAGCACGTACTGCACCGCCGTCAGCGCCGAGACCGCCGGATCCGCCAGCCGGTACAGCACGCCGTGCTGCACCACGGGCCGGATCTCCTTGTACAGCGCCACGAGCGACGCCGCTTCGGCGAGTTCGCCCGCCGTCCAGCGCGGCAGGTCGCCGCCCAGGCCGAGCACGCCCGCCATCGCCACGTGGAACCGGAAGCTCAGCGGGGCCTCCCGGTGCGTGGCCGGGTTCGGGCTGTCGGTGACCCAGGCCGACATGGTGCCCGCCGGGTAGATCTGGCCGTAGCCGTGCTGGATGGTGATCCGGTCGGCCGCGTCGGTGTTGTCCGACGCCCAGATCTCGTCGGTACGCGCGAGGATGCCCAGGTCGGTGCGCCCGCCGCCGCCCGCGCAGCCCTGGATCCGCAGGTCCGGGTGGTCGGCCCGCAGCCGGTCGAGGATCGCGTACACCGCCCGCACGTGGCCGACCCACAGGCGTGACGCGCCGGGCCCCGCGTCCGGCCAGCCGGCCTCGGTGAACGCGCGGTTCATGTCCCACTTGAGGTAGTCGATGCCGTGCTCGCCGACCAGCCGGTCGAGCCACTTGTGCGCCCAGTCCGCGACGTCCGGCCGCGCGAAGTTCAGCACGAGCTGGTTGCGCAACGTCGTCCGGGATCGGTTCGCCATGTGCAGCACCCAGTCGGGGTGCGCGCGGTAGAGGTCGCTGTCCGGGTTGACCATCTCCGGCTCGACCCACAGCCCGAACCGCATCCCGTGCGCGTGCACGGCGTCGACCAGCGGCTGCAGCCCGGCCGGGAAGCGCTGTTCGTTGGCGATCCAGTCGCCGAGCCCGGCGGTGTCGCCGCTGCGGGCGCCGAACCAGCCGTCGTCCATGACGAACAGTTCGGCCCCCACCCGGGCCGCTGCGGCCGCCAGTTCGGTCTCCGTCCGCTCGTCGACGTCCCAGCCGGTCGCCTCCCACGAGTTGTAGACGATCGGCCGCAGCTCGCCCGGGTGCGGCTGGACGAACTCGCGGACGTAGGCGTGCCAGCGCCGGCTGGTGCCGCCGAAGCCGTCGGCCGCGTAGAGCCCGGCGAACACCGGCGTCTCCCACGTTTCGCCCGGCTGCAGCCGCCAGGTGACGTGCTCGTGCCCGAATCCGCCGGTCCACGTGACGCGGCCGGTGTGCGTGCGCTCCACGGTGATCCGCCAGCTTCCGCTCCACGCCAGCGCGCTGCTCCAGACCTCGCCGGCGGTCTCCGTCGCGTCGCCCGCGTCGAGCATCACCCACGGGTTGACCTGGTGGCTGGAGGCGCCGCGGCGGCTGGTGAGCGTGGTTTCGCCGACCGGCAGCGGTTCGCGCAGCACGCCGTACTCGGCGCTCCACGCGCCGGACGTCCGGCTCAGCCGGGCGCCCTCGCGCCGGGGCAGCGTCCAGGACGCGGAGTCCGTGCGCAGCAAGGCGATGGGCTCGCCGGAGCCGGTGTGCCGCAACGACGTCCAGCGCTCGATGACGTCCGCGCGGACGCGGTAGTGCAGGGACACTTCGAGCGGGTAGTGCCGGTCGGCGAGCCGCACGACGAGTGCGTCGTCTTCGAGCGCGAAGCCGTCGTAACGCCACTCGAGCGCCGACGTCCCGTCCGCGTACTGCACGGCGAGGGCCGCGACGCCGAAGAAGGCGCCGCCCTCGGCCGGGAGTTCCTGCCGCTCGTCGCCGGGCTCGTCGAAGCTGCTGTCGGCCGGGTTGCGGCGCGCGGCGACCTGGGTGGCCTGGGCGAGCGTCAGCGGCGGGCCCCAGTGGACGTGCCGCGGGCGGTCGTCGGCGTCCAGCCGGAAGGCGTACGAGCTCTCGGGGGTGCGCAGCAGCCAGAGCCGGTGCGCGGGGTCGTGTTCGACGAGCGGCATGCCCGACAGCGTAGAGCTGACCAGCGCGAAAATAAATTCTTGACGAAGTTAATTAAATCTCTCTACCCTTCCGGCCATGCCTCGCAGTGCACCGGCAAGGGCGCCGATCACCAGTCCCGCGGCCGCGACCGTGTTCACCACGGTCCTGACCGAAGGGCCGGTTTCCCGCGTCGACGTCGCCCGCCGCACCGGGCTCTCCTCCGCCGCGGTCACCAAGGCCGCCCGGCCCTTCATCGAAGCCGGCTACCTCGAAGAACTCGCCTCGGAAGGCCGCACCGCGCCGGGCGCGGGCCGTCCGGCGAACCCCCTGGCCATCCGGCCGGACCGCGAGTACTTCGTCGGCGTCAAGATCACCGGCGACGACCTGATCGGCGTGGTCACCGACCTGCGCGCCGACGTCCGGGCCAGCGCCCACCACGCCCTGACCAGCCACGGCGTCGAGCACGTCGTCCAGGCGCTGGCCGACCTCGTCGGGGAGCTGCTCTCCGGCCACCTCCGCGAGCGCGCCTACTGCCTGGGCGTCGCGGTGTCCGGCGACGTCGACCGGGCCTCCGGCGTCGTCCGGTACTCCCCGTTCCTCGGCTGGCGGGACGTGCCCCTGGCGTCGCTTCTGGAAGACGCCACCGGGCTCACGGTCACCTTGGAGAACGACGTCAAGGCCCTCGCCGTCGCCGAGCAGTGGTTCGGCGAAGGCGTCGGAGCGTCGTCGTTCGCGCTGGTCACCGTGGGCACCGGCATCGGCAGCGCGCTGGTGGTCAACGGCGACCTGGTCCGCGGCGCACACGGCGTCGCCGGCGAGATCGGGCACGTCCCGGTCGCCGACGGCGGGCCGTCGTGCCACTGTGGTGGCCGGGGCTGCGTCGAGGCGATCGCGTCCACCGAGGCCATCCTGACGCACGCCCGGCAGGTCACCGGCGAACCCGGGCTGTCGATGGACGACGCCGTGACGCGGGCCCGCGGCGGTGACGAGCCGCTGCGTGAGGTGTTCGCCGCCGCCGGCCACGCGATCGGCCTGGGGCTGGCCGCGCTGGTCAACCTGTTCGGCCCGGAACGGGTGGTCGTCTCGGGCGAGGGCGTCGCCACCTACGACCTGTTCGAAGACCAGATCCGCCGGACCTTCGCGGTCCAGGCGTTCGGCAGCGCCGCCCGGTGCGGCCTGGTCATCCGGCCGCTGCCGTTCGAGGAGTGGGCCCGCGGTGCGGCCGCGGTCGCCGTCCAGAGCCTGTTCGTGTCCGACACCGTTTGAGGAGAGTCCCGTGAGCCCCATGAATCGCCGAAGCTTCCTGGTCGGTTCCGTCCTCTTTGCCGGGGGAGCGGCCCTCGCGGGCTGCACTTCAGACCCGTTGAACAAGAACGCCGCTTCGGGGGCGAAAGTCACGCTGCAGCAGTGGTACCACGCGTACGGCGAATCCGGGACGCAGCAGGCGGTCCAGCGGTACGCGCAGGAGTTCACCAAGGCCAACCCGGACATCGCGATCAACGTCAGCTGGATCGCCGGCGACTACGAGACCAAGCTGAACTCGGCGATGCTCACCGCGCAGGCGCCGGACCTGTTCGAGCTCGGCGACTTCCGGTACCAGAACGTCAAGAACGGCCTGCTCGCGCCACTGGACGACGTGGTCGGCCCGGTGAAGGGCGACTTCAGCCCGGCCGCGCTGGACACGGTGACCGTCGACGGCAAGGTCTACGGCGTCAAGATGATCGACGACGTCATGATGCTGTACTACCGCAAGAGCGCGCTGCAGGCCGCGGGCGTCCGGCCGCCGCAGACGTTCGCCGAGCTCCTCGAGGCGACGCGGAAGCTGAACAACGGCAAGCAGAAGGGCCTGTACGTCGGCACCGACGGCGTCGGCGAGGCGGCGACGCTCCTGCTCTGGTCGTCCGGCGGGGACTTCTTCGACGCGAGCGGCAAGAAGGTCGCCTTCGCCTCGCCCGAAGCGATCGCCGCGATCGGCGGGCTCAAGCAGCTGCACGACACCGGCGGCCTGCTCCAGGGCTACCCGACGGACTGGTCCGACCCCGGCGCGTTCACCGGAGGCGCCACGGCCATGCAGTGGGGCGGCCTGTGGTCGCTGCCGGACATCGAGAAGGCTTTGGGCGACGACTTCGGCGTCGTCGCGTGGCCGAAGTTCGGGGACGCGGGCAAGCAGGTCGCCCGGGTCGGCGGCTGGTACCAGCTGGCCAACGCGAAGTCCGCCAACTTGGACGCGGTCAAGAAGTACATCGACTGGCTGTGGATCAAGAACGCCGACCTGCAGAAGGAGTGGTGCGTCAAGTACGGCTTCCACATCCCGGCCCGCAAGGAGGTCGCGGCGCGGACGACCGAGTTATCCGGCGGTCCCGCGAAGGACGCCGTGACGATCTCGCAGCAGTTCGGCAAGTCGTACTCGGGGCTGTGGAACAAGGCGTCGGCGACGCTGTTCCTGCAGGCCGCGACGAAGATCGCGAACGGGCAGGCCGACCCGGCCGCCGAACTCGGCGACGCGGCGAAGAAGGCGCAGGCCGAAGTCGACAAGCAGCTGGCATGACGGCCGTGATGGAGGCCCCGGCGGTCTCGGCGTCGCCGGCGAAGAAGCGTCGCCGGCGTCGCGACTGGCGGGCGATCGGTGCGTTCATCGTGCTCACCGGGCCGGTGGTGGCCGGGCTGGGGCTGTTCAAGTACGTCGCCATCGCGTGGAGCTTCCTGCTCAGCTTCAACGACGCCCGCGGCACCATCACCCTCGGGAACTGGATCGGCTTCGGCAACTACGCGTTCCTGCTGGGCGACGACGCCTTCCTGACATCGTTGACGACGATCGCGCTCTTCACGGTCTTCATCGTGCCGATCACCTTCGTCGCGTCGCTGGGGCTCGCGGTGCTGATCAACAGCATCAAGCGCGGCAAGGCGTTCTTCCGGACCGTGTTCCTCATCCCGGCGGCGGTGTCGTACGTCGTCGCCGCGCTGGTGTGGAAGATGGCGCTGTTCGACGGGCTGCCGTCGGGGGTCGCGAACGTCGTCGGCGGGCTGTTCGGCGCCGACCCGGTACCGTGGCTGTCGACGACGAGCCCGCCGGTGTACTGGGTCGCGGTCGTGACGCTGCGGCTGTGGCTGCAGGTCGGGCTGTACATGATCCTGTTCCTGGCCGGGCTGCAGGCAATCTCGCCGTCGCTGTACGAAGCCGGCGAGCTGGACGGCACGACGCGGTGGCAGGCGTTCCGCTACATCACGCTGCCGCAGCTGCGGAACACGTCGGTGGCGGTGCTGCTGCTGATCCTCATCGCCGCGTTCCAGGCGTTCGACGAGTTCTACAACCTGTTCGGCACCGGCCTGTCCGGCACGGCGACCGCGCCGGTGAAGCCGCCGCTGGTCTACCTGTACGACTCCGCGCTCGGCGACCAGAACTACGGCGTCGGCTCGGCGGGCGCGTTCCTGCTGACGGTGATCATCGTCGTGATCACGCTGCTGCAGGGCCGGTTCGTCGGTTTCGGGAAGAAGGACTGATGGCCGTTCTGCCGGTTTCCCGGAAAGCGCCGAAGTACGTCCTGGCGTCGGTGCTGTCGCTGATCTTCCTGCTGCCGTTCTACCTCATGCTGCGCAACGCGCTGATGACGCGGCAGCAGGTCAGCTCGCCGGACTGGGCGTGGCTGCCGGATCCACTCTCGTGGGTGAACTTCGGCGACCTGTTCGCCGACGCTTCGGTGCCGATGGCGCACTCGTTGTGGAACTCGTTCCTGGTCGCGGTCGTGACGGCCCCGGTCGGCACGCTCTTCGGCTCGATGGCAGGCTATGCGCTGGCCCGGATCAACGTGCCCGGTCGGCGGTTCGTCTTCACGTACGTGCTGGTCACGCTGATGATCCCGCAGTCGGTGACGTTCGTGCCGACGTTCGTCGTCGTCGGCTCGATGGGCGGGGTCGACACCGAGTGGGGAATTATCGCGCCGAACCTGTTCAGCGCGTTCACGGTGATCCTGTTCCGCAACTTCTACCTGCGGTTCCCGGCCGAGATCGAAGAGGCCGGGCGGCTCGACGGCCTCGGCTACCTCGGCGTCTACCGGCGGCTGGTGCTGCCGAACTCGGGAAGCATGATCGCCTCGCTCGGGGCGCTGATGTTCATCGAAAGCTGGAACGCGTTCCTGTGGCCGCTCGTCATCGGGCAGGACCCGTCGTCGTGGACCGCACAGATCGCCCTTTCGACGTTCCTGACCGCGCAGTCGGTCAACCTGCCGGCGCTGTTCGCCGGTGCGCTCGTCACCATCGCGCCCCTGGTCGCGATGTTCCTGGTCGCCCAGCGGTTCATCGTCCGCGGGATCGCGGCGAGCGGGCTCAAGGAGTAGGTAGGTCCCCACCTCACGGCCTCGCCGTGCCGCCGCACGGCTCGCGCTGGATCCAGATCGGCTGACGATTTCCCCTTCGACGTGCGTGCGTCATCCATTGGGTGGAAGACGTCTGGTCGGGCCCCCGCCCGCCGTGCTATGTTCGCTGGCAGAACGAGTGTGCGTGATGCGAACAATCGATCGGTACGGAGGGTGTGATGGCGGAGCTGCTGTCGCTGGAGGAGGCCGTGGCCCGGCTGGTGCACGACGGCGACACCGTCGCGCTCGAAGGGTTCACGCACCTCATCCCGGTCGCGGCCGGGCAGGAGATCATCCGGCAACGCCGCCGGGACCTCACGCTGGTGCGCATGACGCCCGACATCGTGTACGACCAGCTCATCGGCGCCGGGTGCGCCCGCAAGCTGATCTTTTCGTGGGGCGGCAACCCGGGCGTCGGCTCGCTGCACCGCTTCCGCGACGCCGTCCAGCACGACTGGCCGGTGCCGCTGGAGATCGAGGAACACAGCCACGCGGGCATGGCGAACCGGTATGTCGCCGGTGCGTCCGGCCTGCCGTTCGCGGTGCTGCGCGGCTACACGGGCACCGACCTGCCTGCCCAGACCGACACGATCAAACCGATCACGTGCCCGTTCACCGGCGAGCGGCTGACGGCGGTGCCGGCGTTGAACCCGGACGTCGCGATCGTCCACGCCCAGCGCGCGGACCGCTCCGGCAACGTCCAGATGTGGGGCATCACGGGTGTGCAGAAGGAAGCGGTGCTGGCAGCGAAACGGTCCCTGGTGACGGTCGAGGAGATCGTCGACGAGCTGGAGCCCCGCCCGGGCGCGGTCGTGCTGCCGTCCTGGGTGGTCACGGCGGTGGCCGAGGTCCCGGGTGGCGCGAAGCCATCGTACGCGGCGGGGTACTACGAGCGGGACAACGCGGCGTACCAGGCGTGGGACGAGATCGGCCGCGACCGCGAGGAGTTCACGAAGTGGCTGAACGAGCTGACCGGGGTGACGGCATGACTGCGGAGTACACCGCCGACGAGATGATGAGCGTGGCGGCGGCCCGCGCGCTCGGCGACGGCATGTCGTGCTTCGTCGGGATCGGCCTGCCGAGCAAGGCGGCGAACCTCGCCCGCCGCGCGCACGCCCCGAACCTGACGCTGATCTACGAGTCCGGCTGCCTGGGCGCCAAGCCGTCCCGGCTGCCGCTGTCCATCGGCGACGGCGAGCTGGCCGACACGGCCGACGCGGTGATCAGCGTCCCGGAGGTGTTCAACTACTGGCTCCAGCCGGGCCGCATCGACGTGGGCTTCCTCGGCGCGGCCCAGCTCGACAAGTTCGGCAACATCAACACGACGGTGATCGGCTCGGACTACCACGACCCGAAGGTGCGGCTGCCGGGAGCGGGCGGCGCCCCGGAGATCGCGGCTTCGTGCGGCGAGGTGTTCATCGTCCTCCGCCAGAACCCGAGGGCCTTTGTGGAGAAGGTGGACTTCGTGACGTCGTTCGGCCACGGAACCGGCAAGGGCGACCGCGAGAAACTCGGCCTCCCGGGCCGCGGCCCGACGCTGGTGGTGACGGACCTGGGCTTGCTGCGCCCCGACCCGGAGACGGCGGAACTGACGTTGACGCAGCTCCACCCCGGCGTGGACCTCGACAAGGCCGTCGCGGCCACGGGGTGGAAACTGAAGGTGTCCGACGACCTCGAGACCACCCCGGCCCCCACGGAGCAGGAGCTGACCCTCCTGCGAGACCTGGAGAAGGCGAGCGCATGACCGACGTCTACGTCCTCGACGCGATCCGCACCCCGTTCGGCCGCTACGGCGGCGCGCTGGCCGGCGTCCGCCCGGACGACCTCGCCGCCGGCGTCCTCAAAGCACTCCAGCAGCGCACCGGCCTCGATCCGTCCACAGTGGACGAAGTCACCCTCGGCGACGCGAACGGCGCGGGCGAGGACAACCGCAACGTCGCCCGGATGGCCGCCCTCCTCGCGGGCTGGCCCACGACCGTCCCGGGCAGCACGGTCAACCGCCTCTGCGGCTCCGGCCTCGACGCGGCGATCCAGGCCAGCCGCGCGATCCAGACCGGCGACGCCTCCCTCGTCGTCGCCGGCGGTGTCGAGTCGATGACCCGCTCGCCGCTGGTCATGCCGAAGCCGGAGAAGGCGTTCCCCGCGGGCAACCAGACCCTCTACAACACCGCACTCGGCTGGCGCATGGTCAACCCGGCGATGCCGTCGCAGTGGACGATCTCCCTCGGCGAGTCCACCGAGCAGCTCGCCGAGCGCTACGGCATCGGCCGCGACGAGCAGGACGCCTTCGCCGCCCGCAGCCACGTGAACGCCGCCAAGGCGTGGGACGAGGGCTTCTACGACGACCTCGTCGTCCCGGTCGAGGGCGTCGACCTGACCCGCGACGAGGGCATCCGCCCGGATTCCAGCCCCGAGAAGCTCGCCAAGCTGAAGCCGGTGTTCCGCAAGGAGAACGGCACCGTCACCGCGGGCAACGCCTCCCCGCTCAACGACGGCGCCTCGGCCCTCCTCCTCGGCGACGAAAGGGCCGCCAGCCGCCTGGCCAAAGCCCCGCTGGCCCGGATCGCCGGCCGCGGCGCGGCGGGGGTCGACCCGGACGTCTTCGGCATCGGCCCGGTGCGGGCGGCGGAGATCGCCCTCGAACGCGCCGGCATCGGCTGGGACGACCTGGCCGCCGTCGAACTCAACGAGGCCTTCGCCGCGCAGTCGCTGGCCTGCCTGCGCGACTGGAAGGACCTGGACCCGGAGATCGTCAACACCCACGGCGGCGCGATCGCCATCGGCCACCCGCTCGGGGCGTCCGGCGGCCGGATCCTCGGCACCCTGGCGCACGACCTGCACCGCCGCGGCGGAGGCTGGGGCCTCGCCGCCATCTGCATCGGCGTCGGCCAGGGCCTGGCCGTCGTCCTCGAAGGCCGGTAAAGAGGAGAGAAACGTGGCCACTCCGACCGATCTCAGGCTGCCGCGCTACGGGGAAGACCCCGAAGGCACCCACCCGCCCCTCGACTCCAGCGGCTACCGCTCCACGGCCCTGCGGCACCCGAAGCAGGACCTCGTCCTGCTCCCGCAGATGCTGACCGAGGTCACCGGCCCGCTGCTCGGGCCCGGCCGCCTCGGCGAGCACGACAACGACCTCACCCGGCAGCACGCGGGCGAACCGCAGGGCCAGCGGATCATCGTCACCGGACGGCTCCTCGACGGCGACGGCCGCCCGGTGCGCGATTCGCTCGTCGAGATCTGGCAGGCCAACGCCGGCGGCCGCTACCGCCACACCGGCGACCGCTGGCCGTCGCCGCTCGACCCGAACTTCGACGGCGTCGGGCGCACCCTCACCGACAGCGACGGCCGCTACACCTTCACCACCATCAAGCCCGGCGCGTACCCGTGGAAGAACCACGACAACGCCTGGCGCCCCGCGCACATCCACTTCTCGGTGTTCGGTTCGGCGTTCACCCAGCGGCTGGTCACCCAGATGTACTTCCCGGACGACCCGCTGTTCTCCCAGGACCCGATCTTCAACTCGATCCCGGACGAGAAGGCCCGGCAGCGCATGGTCTCGCGCTACGACCACGAGATCACCCAGGCCGAGTGGGCCCTCGGGTTCCAGTTCGACATCGTGTTGCGCGGGCGCGACGCGTCGGTGTTCGAAGAGGAAGAGGACGACGACGAATGACCAGGCTGCTGCCCACCCCTTCGCAGACCGTCGGCCCGTACCTGTCGATCGGGCTGCCCTGGCCCGACGGCCCGCACGTCGTGCCCGAGGGCACGCCCGGCGCGTTCTGGATCCGCGGCACCGTCCGCGACGGCAACGGCGACCCGGTCCCGGACGCCATGATCGAGACCTGGCAGGCCGACCCGGACGGCGGCTTCTGCCACCCGGACGACCCGCGCGGCGCGGCGAACGGCGAGTTCCGCGGCTTCGGCCGCTGCCCGACCGAGGCCGACGGCACCTACGGGATCCTCACCCTGCTGCCGGGGATCGTCCCCGGCGAGGGCGGCGCCACACAGGCCCGGCACATCGACGTCTCGGTGTTCGCGCGCGGCCTGCTCAACCGGGTCGTCACGCGGATCTACTTCGAGGACCAGGACAACTCCGCCGACCCGGTGCTGGCGACGGTCCCGGAGGAACGGCGCGGCACGCTGATCGCGGCGAAGACCGGGGACGGCTACCGCTTCGACGTCCGGCTGCAGGGAGACGGCGAGACCGTCTTCTTCCGGGTGTGACGCCGGTGAGCGCGGTGAAGCTGCACCGGGTCGTGGAAGGCCCCGGAGACGGGCCGGTGGTCGTGTTCGGCGGGTCGCTCGGCAGCGACCTGCGGATGTGGGAACCGCAGGTCGCGCCGCTGGTGGAGCGCGGCTTCCGGGTGGTCCGGTACGACACCCGCGGGCACGGCGCCTCGCCGGTCCCGCCGGGTCCGTACGAGCTCGAAGACCTGGGCGCAGACGTTCTGGCGCTGCTCGACGAACTCGGCGTCGAACGGGCCCACCACGTGGGCCTGTCCCTCGGCGGCATGACCGGGATGTGGCTGGGGATCCACGCACCGGACCGGATCGCGAGCCTGATCCTCTGCTGCACGTCGGCGAAGCTCGGCCCACCGGAGATGTGGGCGGAGCGGGCCCGCACGGTCCGCGCCGAGGGCACCGCCGCGGTCGCCGGGGCAGGCGTGAGCCGCTGGCTGACGCCGGGGTACGCCGAGCGTCACCCGGACCGGGCCGAATTCCTGCGGGCGATGATCGCCGCGGTCCCGGCCGAGGGCTACGCGGCCTGCTGCGGCGCGATCGAGCGGATGGACCTGCTCGACCTGCTGCCGAAGATCAGCGCCCCCACCCTGGTCATCGCGGGCGCGGACGACCCGGCGACCGCGCCGGCCGAGCACGCGCGGCCGATCGCCGAGGGCATCCCCGGCGCGCGGCTGGAGGTCGTGGCGGATGCCGCGCACCTGGGCAGCTACGAGCGGCCGGCGGAGTTCACCCGGCTGATCCTGGACCACTTGGAGCGAGCGTGACGGACCGCCACGAGCAGGGCATGAAGGTGCGGCGCGAGGTGCTCGGCGACGAGCACGTCGACCGCGCGGTCGCGGGCACCACGGACTTCAGCCGCCCGTTCCAGGACTACATCACCGAGGGCGCGTGGGGCTCGGTGTGGGCCCGCGACGGCCTGGACCGCCGCACGCGCAGCTGCGTGACGCTGGCGGCGCTGACGGCGTTGCAGGCGCACAACGAGCTGGCGATGCACGTCCGCGCGGCGGTCCGCAACGGCCTGACGGCGGCGGAGATCAGCGAGGTCCTGCTGCACACGGCGGTGTACGCGGGCGCCCCGGCAGCGAACGCGGCGTTCGCCATCGCCCAGCGCACCCTGGCCGAGCTCGGCGAGCCGGGTGCCCGGCCCGCCGACGCCGGATAGGGTGCCGGGAATGGACGTGACGAGGCCGCCGTTCGCCGCCGAACTGGACAGTGAACCGGCGCACCGCGGCGCCCACCACGTCCAGTCGCTGGAGCGCGGGCTGGCCGTGATCAAGGCGTTCCACGCGGGCGCGGCCGAGCTCACCCTGAGCGACGTCGCCCGCGCCACGGGCCTCACCCGCGCGGCGGCCCGCCGCTTCCTCCTGACGCTGACCGACCTCGGTTACGTCCGCACCGACGGCAAGTACTTCTCGCTGACGGCCCGGGTGCTGGAGCTGGGGTACGCGTACCTGTCGAGCATGACGCTGCCGGAGGTGGCGCAACCGCACCTGGAGCACCTGTCGGCGCGCGTGCACGAGTCGAGCTCGGTCTCGGTCCTGGAGGGAACGGACATCGTCTACGTGGCGCGGGTGGCGGTGTCCCGCATCATGACGGTGAGCATCAACGTGGGCACCCGCTTCCCGGCCCACGCGACCTCGATGGGCCACGTCCTGCTGGCCGGCCTCAGCAAGGCGGAGCTGGAGGCGTACTTCGTGGTGGCCGAGCTGAACCGCCTGACCGACCACACGGTCACGGCACAGGCAGCCCTCCGGGCCGAGCTGGCCAAGGTGGCGGACCAGGGCTGGGCCATGGTGGACCAGGAACTGGAGGAGGGCCTCCGTTCGGTGGCGGCCCCGATCCACAACCGCAGGGGCCGCGTGGTGGCGGCGGTGAACCTGTCGACCCACGCAAGCCGCACAACGGCGGAGTCGGTCCAGACCGACCTGGTTCCCCCGCTCCTGGAGACGGCCCAGGCGATCGAAGCGGACCTGGCCATCGGAGCCACGGACCGCGCCCATGGCTGACCAGGCACCCCCCTCCCACCGACAGCCGGCGGTAAAGGGCTCCGCTGCCGGGATGGCCGAGCCGACCACCGCCGCACCCCCACCCGCCGGCAGCCGGACCGCCGTCCATGCCTGACCCCACCCCACCAGTCGCCGGCCTGCTCCTCGCCGCCGGGGCCGGCCGCCGCTTCGGTGGGCCCAAAGCCCTCGCCGAACTCGACGGTGAACCCCTCGTCCTCCGCGCCCTCCGTACCCTGACCGCCGCCGGCTGCCGGCCGGTCCGGGTGGTCGTCGGCGCCGCCGCCGATCAGGTCCGGGCCCTCCTGCCCGACCCCTCCCAAGCCGTGGCCGCCGAGGACTGGGCCACCGGCATGGGGGCCTCCCTCCGCGCCGGCCTCGCCGCCCTCGCGGACGATCCGGAACCCGTCGCCGCTCTCGTCCACCTCGTCGACCTGCCCTGGGTCGGGTCCGACGTCCTGACCCGCGTCGCCGCGCACGCCGCCGGAGACACCGTGGCCCGCGCCGCCTACCACGGCACCCCCGGGCACCCCGTCCTGCTCGGCCGCCGGTGGTGGCCCGAAATCGCCGAGACCGCCCGCGGCGATCGCGGCGCGCGGGACTGGCTGGCCACCCGGGAGGACCTCGCCCTCGTCGAGTGCGGTGACCTCGGCAGCGGCCGGGACGTCGACCGGCCCGCCGACCTCCCGGGCGGCCCGGCGTGAGCACCCTTCGCCGCCTACGATCGTCAGCGTGACGGACTCGCCCGAAGCACTCGCCGCCGCGCTCGACGCCACCGGTTACCTCGCCGATGACGGGCTCGCGACCGCCGGCTTCCTCGCCCTGCGGATGGGGCGGCCCCTCTTCTGCGAAGGCGAGCCCGGTACCGGCAAGACGTCGCTCGCCATCGCTCTCGCCACCGCGCTCGGCCGGCCGCTCGTCCGCCTCCAATGCCACGAAGGCATCGACGCCTCCCAGGCCCTCTACGAATGGGACTTCCCGCGGCAGCTCCTGCACCTGCGCGCCCTCGAAGCCGCCGGGGACGGGCACCTCGACGTCGAGGCCGCCGAACGTTCGCTCTACACCGAACGGTTCCTGCTCGCCCGGCCGCTGCTGCAGGCCCTGATCAGCGCCCCCTGCGTCCTGCTCATCGACGAGATCGACCGCGCCGACGACGAGTTCGAAGCCTTCCTGCTGCAGCTGCTCGACGAACACGCCGTCACCATCCCCGAGTACGGCGAAGTCCGCGCCGAGCAGCCGCCGCTGGTCGTGCTGACCTCGAACCGGACCCGCGAAGTGCACGACGCGCTCAAGCGCCGCTGCCTCTACCACTGGCTCGAACACCCGGACCTGGTGCGGGAGGTCGCCATCCTCCGACGTAGGATCCCGCAAACAGGCGAAGTGCTGGCCCGGCAGATCGCGGAAGCCGTCCACCGGCTCCGGGAAATGGATCTGCTGAAGCCACCGGGAGTGGCGGAGTCACTCGACTGGGCGCGAGCCCTGCTGACTCTGCAGCGTGACGAACTGGACGCGGCGACGGCGGCGCGGACACTCGGCGCAGTCCTGAAGTACAGCGAAGACCTCGACCGGGTCCGGGCGAAACTCGACGCCCTCTTCGCCTGATCCCGGTGGGACGACATCCCGGTGGGACGACGGACGAAGCCGAGACGGGGGAGGACCTGCGGATGAGCGTGGCGGAGACGACCGAGACGAGACCGGTGGCCGAAGCGGAGCCGGACCGGCCCGGCCCGGCCACCGGACGGCGGGGGTGGCGCGCCCGGCTCGCCGCCGTGGCCGCGGTGCTCGGCGGCACCGCGCTGATCGCCGCGCACGCCTCGCTCTACGGCCGCTGGCTGATCGACGACGCCGCCATCACGTTCGCCTACTCGCGCAACGTCGCCGACGGCTTCGGCCCCGTCCTCCAGCCCGGCGCCGCGCCGGTCGAGGGGTACTCCAACCCGACCTGGATGGTCCTGCTCGCCCTCGGCAAGCTCGTCGGCCTCTTCGACCACGGCACGCTCTTCGGCGTCAACGACCAGATCCTCTTCCCGAAGGCGCTCGCCCTCGCCTGCTGCGCCGGTATCCTCGTCCTGTTCTACTTCGGCGCGAAGACGCTCTCGCGCCGCCCCGCGCTGATCACGTTCGCCGCCGGGGCCGCGCTCGCCGCGATCCCGTCCTTCGTGATCTGGTGCTTCTCCGGGCTCGAAAACTCCTTCTACGCGCTGACGATCGCCGCTCTCGCCGTGCTGATCCTGCGCGCGGTGCAGAGCGGCCGGCTGCTCGACACCCGGATCGCCGTCGGCACCGGCCTGATCGCCATGCTCGCCGCGCTGACCCGGCCCGACGGGATCATCTACGCCGGCGCGTACCCGATCGTCGTCCTGCTGTTCCTCAAGCGGGAGCTCCTCGGCCGCAGCGTCCGCGCGGTCGTCGGGTCGGTCGCCGGGTTCGCCGTGCCCTACGGCGCCTACGTGGTCTTCCGCTGGTTCGAATTCGGCCGGCTGGTGCCCAACACCGCCGTCGCGAAGGGACAGGAGGCGCCGAACCTCGACGACCTCGCGCGGCCGGGCGAAATCGTGTCCTACGTGGGCTGGCTGATCGTCGCGGTCGCCGTCGCTTGCCTGGTGACGCTGCTGGTGCGGCCGTCGCGGCTGCGCACCGGCCTGATCGCGCTGCTCGTGCCGTTCGGGCTCACCGTCGTCGCCTACATCGTGCTCGAGTACGACTGGATGGGGCAGCTGCGCTTCGCGACCCCGGTCTGGACGCTCGGCGCGTTCGGCGGCGCGATCGTGGTCGTCGAGGCACTGGCCGCGGCCCGCCTGCGCGGCCGGATCGTGCTCGCCTGCCTGCTCGTGGTGGCCCTGGTCAGCTCGGTGAGCGGGCTGTACACCCAGGGCACCACCTACCGCGCCAACGTCAAGACGGCGTTCTGCATCGTCGCCGAGCGCGACGCCCAGACCGTCAACGGCTTCGCGGACATCCTGAAGCTGCCCGACACCGCGCAGGTCGGCCTCATCGACCTCGGCGGGACGTCGCTGGGCAGCCGCATCCGGGTGCTCGACCTGGCCGGGCTCGGCGACAAGCCGATCGCCGACTTTTTGCACGACTCCGACCTGCAGGGGCTGCGCGACTACGTCTTCACCCAGGCCAAGCCCGAGCTGATCACGTTCATCGGGTCGTGGATCACCACGCTGCAGTTCGACCAGGACCCGCGGTTCGACCGCGACTACGTCACGATCTTCGCGAACCAGGGGATCGGCAACTCGACGATCGACTCGCGCAACTGGGTCAGCTACCACGTCCGGCGCGACCTGGTCGACCCCGCGAAACTCGCGGAACTGCAGGCGTACGCCCGGAAGACGCTGACCCCGGTCCTGGAGCTGAACAAGACGGCGGGCCTGCGCGGCTGCGCGAACATCCAGCCCGGCACCAAGGCCGCCTGACCTCCGGAAATCACGCCCGCCTCGATGGTCCGCAAAGGACCGCCGGGGCGGGCGTTTTAATTGCGTTGCCCGCCCGCGGGGCATTCGGGCATCCTTTTCCCAGCACAGCAGAAACCGCCACCCGAGAGGAGGAGATCGTGGCCCGACGGCAAGACCGGAACCTCTGCGGCACGATCTCCCGTGCCGTTCGCTGACTTTCCTTTTCCTTCCGAAAAGCTCTTCGCGCCCACCCGCCGCTACCTTGGGTCGGCCGCGGCGAAGAGCGCGGTCTGCGCGCCCGTCCGGGGAGGGACGCGTGCGCAGACCGCCCCGTCCCGGTAGCTCAGCAGGACAGAGCGCGGCGCTACGAACGCCGAGGTCCGAGGTTCGACTCCTCGCCGGGACACCGAACAAGCGCACAATGGAGACATGACCACGGTCTCCGATCCGGTTGCGGGCTACGCCGGCTTCGCCGCCGCACTGCGCGAAGCCGGTGTCGCCTGCGACGCGCACCGCGTGCAGGCGTACCTGACCGCCGTGGCCGAGATCGACGTCGCCGAGCCCACGCAGCTCTACTGGGCCGGACGGCTGACGCTCTGCTCCAGCCCCGACGACCTCCCGTGCTACGAAGAGGCGTTCAGCCAGTGGTTTTCGATCGAGACGACGACCCCGCAGCGCGCGAAGACCGCTGTTCCGAAGCAGGCCCGGATCGCCCCGCTCGTCGACGCCGAAGGTGGCGACGGCGAGTCAGGCGACGGCCCTGACCAGCTCAAAGTCGCCGCGAGCGCCCACGAAGTCCTGCGCCACCGCGACCTCGCCGAACTCACCACGGCCGAGCGTGAACACCTCCGCGAGCTGCTGGCCACGCTGAAACCCGCGCCCCCGCGGCGCCCGGCCGCCCGCCGGACGCCGTCGCGGCGCGGCCGTCTCGACCCCTCGCGCACGCTGCGCGCCATGCTCGCCAGCGGTGGCGAACCCCTGAAACTCGTGCACGCCAAACGCGGCAGCCGGCCACGGCGCGTCGTGCTGCTCGTCGACGTCTCGGGGTCGATGAGCCCGTACGCCGACGCGCTGCTGCGGTTCGCCCACGTCCTGACGCGGTCCGCGCCCCAGTCCGTCGAGGTGTTCACCCTCGGCACGCGGCTGACCCGCGTGTCGCGGCAGCTGCGCCAGCGCGACCCGGAACGCGCGATGCTCGCGGCCGGCTCGGCGGTGCCGGACTTCGCCGGCGGAACCCGGCTCGGCGAGACGCTCCAGGCGTTCCTCGACCGCTGGGGCCGGCGCGGCGTGGCGCGCCGCGCGGTCGTCACCGTGTTCTCCGACGGCTGGGAACGCGGCGACACCGGCCTGCTCGGCGAGCAGCTCGCCCGCCTGCGCCGGCTCGCGCACGCCGTATTCTGGGTGAATCCGCACGCCGGCCGTGCGGGATACGCTCCGGTCCAGTCGGGCATCGTGGCCGCGCTGCCCCACATCGACCGGCTCCTGGCCGGGCACACCCTGGCCACCTTGGAACGACTGCTCGGGGAGATTTCCGATGCGTGACGTACTGGACGACGTGTTCCGCCGCTGGTCCGACGGGGAAACCGTCGGGCTCGGCACCGTGGTCGCCACCTTCTCCTCGGCGCCGCGCGCGCCGGGTGCCGCGATGGTCGTCGCTCCGGACGGCACAGTCGCCGGCAGCGTGTCCGGTGGCTGCGTCGAAGGCGCGGTCTACGAGCTCGCGCAGGAGGTCGTCGCCGAGCGCAAGCCGGTGCTGCAGCGCTACGGCGTCTCCGACGACGACGCCTTCGCGGTCGGCCTGACCTGCGGCGGGATCATCGACATCTACGTCGAGCCGGTCGACCGCGAGTCGATGCCGGAGCTCGGCGACGTGGTCGCGTCCGTGCGGAGCGGCGAGCCGGTCGCGGTCGTCACGATCATCGAACACGAGCACGAGGGCCTGGTCGGCGAGCACATGATCGTGTGGCCGGACCGCACCGCCGGCTCGCTGGGCTCGTCGCGGATGGACGACGCCGTGGCCGACGACGCGCGCGGCCTGCTGGCCAGCGGCCGCACCGGCACCCTGCACTACGGCCCCGACGGGCAGCGCCGCGGCGAGGGGATGGCGGTGTTCGTCAACTCCTTCGAGCCGCCGCCCCGGTTGCTGGTCTTCGGCGCGATCGACTTCGCCGCCGCGATGGCCCGTATGGGCGCCTACCTCGGTTACCAGGTCACCGTCTGCGACGCGCGGCCGGTGTTCGCCACCACCAGCCGGTTCCCGGACGCGCACGACGTCGTCGTCGACTGGCCGCACCGCTACCTGCAGGCCGAGGCGGACGCGGGCCGCGTCGACCAGCGGACGGCGATCGCGGTGCTGACCCACGACCCGAAGTTCGACGTGCCGCTGCTGGAGGTCGCGCTGCGCCTGGACGTCGGCTACGTCGGCGCGATGGGCTCCCGCAAGACCCACGACGACCGGTTCGCGCGGCTGCGCGAGGCCGGGATCACCGAGGCGGAACTGGAAAGGCTGTCCTCCCCGATCGGCCTCGACCTCGGTGCGCGCACGCCGGAGGAGACGGCCGTGTCCATCGCCGCGGAGATCATCGCGCTGCGCTGGGGCGGGGGCGGCAAGCGCCTGGCCGAGCTTTCGGGACGCATTCACGGCTGAGTACGCCGACCGGCCGATAAAAGTTCACCCATCCGGAACTCCGCACCTACGGAGTTGCGCTCAGCTTCGGCGCGCAGGTGCGGAACAAGTAGTTGAACGTGTGACATCAGGTCTTGTCGACGCGAAGGTCGCGTAGCACGCTCGGGGTTTGTGAGCCCGATCACCCTCGGGCAGGCCGTTCCCGAACCGGCTTTTGGAGGCCTGATGCGCATCACCGTCACCGTCGACGGGACGAAGTACACGGACGAAGTGGAGCCTCGCACGCTCCTCGTGCACCACCTACGGGAAAAACTCGGGAAGGTCGGTACCGTCGTCGGCTGCGACACCAGCAACTGCGGCGCCTGCACCGTCCACCTGGACGGGCACAGCGTGAAGTCCTGCTCCGTCCTGGCCGTGCAGGCCGACGGCTGCGAGGTCACCACCATCGAAGGTCTCGCCCGCGACGGCAAGCTGCACCCGGTGCAGCAGGCGTTCCACGACAACCACGCCCTGCAGTGCGGGTTCTGCACGCCGGGGATGATCATGCAGTCGATCGACCTGCTGGCCGACAACCCGGACCCGGACGAACAGGCCGTCCGCGAGGGCCTGGAAGGCAACCTCTGCCGCTGCACCGGCTACCAGAACATCGTCCGCGCGGTCCGCGACGCCGCGAAGCACATGAGCCCGGGCGCCGGGCCCGAAGCCGAGCGGATCGCCGAGAACAAGCACGTCGGCGTGGGTGGTGACTGATGACCGCCACGATCGAACCGGAGGTCGGCAAGTCCCGCCGCCGCAAGGAGGACGAGCGGCTGATCACCGGCCGCACCCGCTGGACCGACAACATCACGCTGCCCGGCCTGCTGCACCTGGCCGTGCTGCGCAGCCCGTTCGCGCACGCCAAGATCGTCTCGATCGACACGTCGGCGGCGAAGAGCGCGCCCGGCGTCATCGCCGTCTACACCGCGCAGGACCTCGACCCCGAAGGCGCGGTCGGCATGCCCTGCGCGTGGCCGATCACGCCGGACATGAAGGCTCCGCGCCGCCCGGTGCTGGCGGCCGGCACGGTCAACTTCGCCGGTGAGGGCGTCGCGGTCGTCGTCGCGCGCTCGTCCGCCGAAGCGCACGACGCGCTCGAGGCCATCGACGTCGAATACGACGAGCTGCCGGTCATCCTCGACATGGAAGCCGCCATCGCCGACGGCGCCCCGCTGGTCCACGAGGACCTCGGCACCAACACGAGCGCGGTGTGGAAGTTCGACTCGGCCGAGGCCGGCACCGGCGGCAACGTCGAGGACGCGATCAGCTCGTCGGAGGTCGTCCTCAAGCGCCGCTTCCGCCAGCAGCGGCTCGTGCCGGCGTTCATGGAGCCACGCGCCTGCGTCGTCGACCCGACCGGCACCCAGATCACCATGTGGTCGGCCACCCAGATCCCGCACATCCTGCGCGTGATGTCGGCGCTGACCCTCGGCATCCCCGAGCACAAGCTGCGCGTGATCGCCCCGGACGTCGGCGGCGGTTTCGGCGGCAAGATCGGTGTCCTGCCGGAAGAGATGATGTCGCTGCTGGTCGCGCAGAAGCTCGGCAAGCCGGTCAAGTGGAACGAGACGCGGTCGGAGACCATGCTCGCCGCGCACCACGGCCGCGACCAGATCCAGGACATCACCATTTCGGCGACCCGCGACGGCCAGGTCACCGGCCTCAAGGTCGAACTGCTCGCCAACCTCGGCGCCTACAACGGCCTGGTCGGGCCGGGCGTGCCGATCCTCGGCGCGTTCATGTTCAACGCCATCTACAAGATCCCGGCGTACCACTTCGCGTGCACCAACGTGTACACGACGACCACGCTGACCGACGCCTACCGCGGCGCCGGCCGCCCGGAAGCCACGTTCGCGATCGAGCGGATCATGGACGAGCTCGCCGTCGAGCTCGGCATGGACCCGATGGAGCTGCGCGAGAAGAACTGGATCAAGCACGAGGAATTCCCGTTCACCACGGTGTGCGGGCTGACCTACGACTCCGGCAACTACGAGGCCGCCACCGAGAAGGCCAAGCAGCTCTTCGACTACGACGGCCTGCGCGCCGAGCAGGAGAAGCGCCGCGCGTCGAAGGACAAGGTCCAGCTCGGCATCGGCATCTCGACGTTCACCGAGATGTGCGGGCTCGCGCCCTCGCGGGTGCTCGGCTCGCTCGACTACGGCGCCGGCGGCTGGGAGTACGCGTCGATCCGGATGCTGCCCACCGGCAAGGTCGAGGTCATGACCGGCGCGTCCGCGCACGGCCAGGGCCACGAGACGGCGTGGAGCCAGATCGTCGCCGACCAGCTCGGCGTCGCGTTCGAGGACGTCGAGATCCTGCACGGCGACACCCAGTCGTCGCACAAGGGCATGGACACCTACGGCTCGCGCTCGCTGGTCGTCGGCGGCATCGCCGTCGTCAAGGCGGCGGAGAAGGTGGTGGCCAAGGCCAAGCCGATCGCGGCGCACCTGCTCGAATGCGCGGAGGACGACCTCGAGTTCGCCGGCGGCAAGTTCACGGTGAAGGGCACCGACACGTCCACGACGATCGGCGACGTCGCGCTCGCGGTGTTCGCGGCGCACAACCTGCCCGACGGGGTCGAGCCGTCACTCGACTCGGATGCGACGTTCGACCCGGAGAACTTCTCGTTCCCGCACGGCACGCACCTGTGCGCCGCCGAGGTGGACACCGAGACGGGCCGGATCAAACTGCGCTCGTACGTCTGCGTCGACGACGTCGGCGTCGCGGTGAACCCGCTGATCGTCGAAGGCCAGGTGCACGGCGGGCTCGCGCAGGGCATCGCGCAGGCGTTGTTCGAGGGCACCGAACACGACGAGAGCGGGACGCTCACCACGGGCACGTTCGCCGACTACCTGCTGCCGTCGGCGGCCGACCTGCCGTCGTTCACCACCGACCGCACCGAAACGCCGTCGACGACGAACCCGCTCGGCGCCAAGGGCGTCGGCGAGGCGGGCACCATCGCGTCCACCCCGGCGGTGGTCAACGCGGTGATCGATGCTGTGCGGCCCTTCGGCGTGAACGACATCGAGATGCCGCTGACCCCGATGCGGGTCTGGCACGCCATCCAGCACGGCACCAGCGACGCGGGCGGCCCCGGCCGCGGCGAAGCCGGTGGCGGGCTCGGTTCCATCGACGCCACCGGAGGTGCGCAGTGATCCCGGCTCCCTTCGACTACGTCCGCCCGTCCACAGTGGACGAAGCGGTGCAGGCGCTGGTGGCGGCGGGCGAGGACGCCAAGGTCCTGGCCGGCGGACAGAGCCTCCTGCCGGTGCTGCGGATGCGCCTCGCGGCGCCGACCACGCTGATCGACCTCGGGCGCGTCGCGGAGCTGCGCGGCGTCCGCGAGGACGGCGACGAACTGGTGATCGGCGCGATGACGACGCACTACGACGTCCAGCGGGACGCGCTGGTCGCCTCGCACGCGGCGTTGCTCAAAGAGGCGACGGACACGGTGGCCGACCCGCAGATCCGCCACCGCGGCACACTCGGCGGCGCGATCGCCCACGCCGACCCGGCCGGGGACCTGCTCGCGCCGGTCCTGGCGCTGGAGGCGTCGCTGGTCCTGGCCGGACCGTCGGGGCGGCGCACGGTGCCGGCGGCGGAGTTCTTCCGCGACCTGTTCACCACCGCGCTGGCGCCGGACGAGCTGCTGGTCGAGGTCCGCATCCCCAAGCACACGGGGTGGCGGGCGCACTACGAGAAGTTCAACCGGGTCGCCCAGGCGTGGTCGATGGTCGCGGTCGCGGTGACGGTCCGTACCGAGGCCGGGGTCATCGAGGAAGCCCGGGTCGCCCTGACGAACATGGGCTCGACCCCGGTCCGCGCCTCGGGCGTCGAGGCGGCCCTGGTCGGCGTCCAGGCCTCGGCGGACTCGATCCGCGCGGCGGCTTCGCACGCGGCGGAGGGCACGAATCCGCCGGTGGACGGCAACGCCGACGTCGAATACCGCCGCCACCTGGCCGAGGTGCTGACGGGCCGCGCGATCGCGGCGGCGGCGGGAGCCTGACGCTCGTTCCGGGGCCGCGGCTCGCCCGCCGGCCCGCGGCCCCGGGACGGCTAGGGTGGGGTGCGGACACCCAGGTTCGGCAGAGAGGAGGTCGGCCCGTGCGGCTCGACCACGAATTCACCGTCCCGGCACCGATCGGCGAGGTCTGGCAGGCGGTCGTCGACCCGGAGCGCGTTGCCCCCTGCATGCCCGGCGCGTCGCTCACCAAGGTGGACGGCGACAAGTTCAGCGGAACGGTGAAGGTCAAGCTGGGACCGATTTCCCTGCTGTACAAGGGCAACGGCGAGTTCCTGGAGAAGGACGAAGCGGCCCGCAAGGTGACGATCAAGGCCTCGGGCAAGGACTCCCGCGGAGCAGGCACGGCAGCGGCAACGGTGACGTTGACGTTGACGGAGACCGACGGCGGAACTCACGGAGCAGTGTCGACGGACCTGGCGATCACGGGCAAGCCGGCCCAGTTCGGCCGCGGGTTGATCAGCGAGGTGGGCGGGAAGATTTTGGACACGTTCGCGGGCTGCCTGTCGGGCAAACTGGCCCCGGCGGAAGGCGCGACGGGTGCGGCGGCCGAGCAGGGGCCGGCTGGGAAGGCCCCGGCCGCGCAGGCGGCGGGAAGCGCTCCGGCGGCCGAGCAAGGGGCGGGCGGAGGTGCTCCGGCGGCGCAGGCCCCGGCCCAGCCGGTGGCCGAACCGGCCGTGAAGCCGGTGCCGGATTCCGCCGGGCAGGCGGCCGAGCCGACGGCCGCGTCCGAGCCCGTGGCCAAGCCGCAGCCGGCGGTCAAGTCCGCGCCGACCACCGCGGACATCAACACCGAGCCGAAGGCCAAGCCGGCGGAGCGTCCGGCGCTGCACAGCGTGCCGGCACCGCCGGAAACCGAGGCGATCGACCTGCTCGACTACGCGGGGCAGTCCGTGCTCAAGCGGGTGGCGCCGGTGCTGCTCGGCCTTGCCGCGGTCGTCGGGCTGGTGGCGATCGTCCGCGCGCTGCGGAAGTGATCTGACCTGAGTCGACGGTCCGGATTGGCCTCTTGCTCGAAGAGGCTGGGGCCCATCGTCCGTTTTGTCCTGTGCCTCCTTGGGCGATCTTTGGCGCGCGCTGAGCTGGGCTGATCTACCCTGCGCGGGTCTTCGGGCAGGCGCGTTGCCGGCAAATCCCCCGGACTGGCGACGCCGCTCGCCGGAACGGCTACGCTGGGCAACCTATCGGCCGAACTTCGCGCAAGGGGTACGTCACGATGCCGGCTCGTCACGTCTGTGACCTCGGCTCTTGAGAGCCCAGGCCGCCGTGCGCCGGGGATCGGTTTCCACCTGGCCGGGCTGGCCCGCGCGGTGGGCGATGTGGGGCGGTGCCAAGGCCCGCTGGATCGCCTACGCGCTCGGTTGTGAACTGCTCGCCGTCGTCGCGACGGTGACCGCGCTGGTCAGCGGGTTCGGTGGGCCGGTGCGTCCGGTGTGGTTCGCCGTGCTGGTCGCGTTGGGCGTGGCGCAGGCCGAGATGTCGCGCCGCATCGAACGGTTGCGCCGGTGGATGAGCGGGCAGACGCACATCAACGTCACGTCCGTCTGGTACCTGGCCGGTGTCGTCCTCCTCCCGCCTGCTTGGGTCGCGCTGCTGGCCGTTGTGCTCTACACGCACCTCTGGGTGCGAGTGTGGCGACAGGTGCGTACGCGGCCCGCGCACCGCTTCGTCGCGAGCACGGCGTGGGCGATGCTCTCCTGCTTCGCTGCTTCCTCCGTTCTCGCGGTCTTGGGGCTGCATGGGACGCCGCTGCAGACGCCGCGCGGGTTGTTCGCGTTGTGCCTGGCGGCCGCGGTGTTCGAGCTGGTGAACGTCGGTCTCGTCGCGGCCGGGATCTACCTGTACACGAGCCAGCGCTCGGCGGCGGACCTGATCGGCACGTGGGAAGACAACGCTTTCGAGCTGGCGACCCTCTGCCTCGGCGGCCTCGCCGCGCTGGCGCTGGTCGAGCAGCCGGTGCTGGTCGTGTTCGTCGTCGCGCCGTTGCTGCTGTTGCACCGGTACCTGTTGCTGAAGCAGCAGCTGCAGGTCGCCGCGGTCACCGACGAGAAGACGGGTCTGCTCAACACGGCGGGCTGGCACGAATCCGCGGTCCGTGAGCACGCCCGCGCCCAGCGCCGAGGCGCGGCCGGCGATTTCGCCGTGCTGATGATCGACCTGGACCATTTCAAGCGGATCAACGACACGTACGGCCACCTGACCGGCGACGACGTACTGGCCGCCGTCGCGGTGGCGATCTCCGGTTCGGTGCGCCAGGGCGACACGGTCGGCCGGTTCGGTGGTGAGGAGTTCGTCGTGCTGCTGCCGGGCATCGGCCGGGCGGACGTCCTGGCCATCGCGGAACGGGTGCGGGTGGCGGTGGGCGAGCTGAACGTGGTGATTTCCACGGGGTCGGGCACGGTCAGGGTGAGTGGCTTGTCGGTGTCGATCGGGGTGGCACGCCATCCCGACGCGGGTCCGACTCTCGACGACGTTCTCCGGACCGCTGATGCGGCGCTGTACCGGGCCAAGGAGGCCGGCCGGAACCGGGTTGCCGTGTGAGGACGGTTCGGGTCCGCGCCAAGAGCGGCTCGTCGAAGGGTAGCCCGGGGTTTTGAGGGCGGGCCGCGGAATGGTGGCGGGTTCGGGTGCTGCGGCAGGCTGGTTTGAAGGCCGGCCGCTCTTGTGCCGATGTGATGTAGCGCGCGAAATACGTGACCTTGCCTGTCGTTGCACCTCACATGAGCGGTGCGGATCACGAGACTGACGTCGTGGTGATCGGGGCCGGGCAGGCTGGGCTCTCCGCTGCCTATCACCTGCGGCGGGCCGGGTTCGCCAATGGGCGTGGGTTCGTCGTGCTCGATCACGGGAAGCGGGCCGGGGGTGCCTGGCAGTACCGGTGGCCGTCGCTCGTTCTCGGGAAGGTTCACGGCATCCATGACCTTCCCGGCATGGCCTTCGGCACTCCCGACGTGACGCGCCCCGCCTCCGAGGTGGTCTCCGAGTACTTCGCGCGCTTCGAGAGCGTCTACGACCTTCCGGTGCTGCGGCCCGTCGACGTCCAGTCCGTGACGCGGGCGGGGGAGCGGCTGGTCGTCTCGAGCCCGGTGGAATCCTGGGCCGCGCGGGCCGTCATCAGCGCCACCGGGACCTGGGACCGGCCCTTCTGGCCGCGCTATCCCGGGCAGGAAACCTTCGCCGGGCGGCAGCTGCACACCGCCGACTACGGCGGGCCCGAAGACTTCCGGGGGCTGCGGGTGGTCGTCGTCGGGGGTGGGGCGTCGGCCGTTCAGCTGCTCATGGAGTTCGCGCCGCTCGCGCGCGCCACGGCCTGGGTCACCCGGCGGCCGCCCGTGTGGCGGGACGAGCCCTTCAGCGAGAACTGGGGCCGCAGCGCCGTCGCCAAGGTCGACGAACGGGTGCGGGCCGGGCTCCCGCCCGAAAGCGTCGTCAGCGTCACCGATCTCGCCGTGACGCCGGAGGTGCGGGCCGCCCGTGCCGCCGGGATCCTCGACCGGCGGCCGATGTTCGAGCGCATCACGCCCGACGGTGTCGTCTGGGCGGACGGCTCGCGGTTCGACGCCGACGTGATCCTGTGGGCGACCGGCTTCCGGGCGGCGATCGACCACCTCGCACCGCTGCACATCCGTGAAGCGGGAGGCGGGATCCGCATGGACGGCACGCGGGTGGTGCTCGAGCCACGGCTGCACCTGGTGGGGTACGGGCCGTCGGCGAGCACGGTCGGGGCGAACCGGGCGGGGCGCGCCGCGGTGACGGAGATCCGGAAACTGCTGCGGTCGGACGGCTGAACCGGGTCTTCGGCGGATGGTCGGGGTGCGGGGGGTGCGGGCCATACATCCGAAGCTACCGAACGTCTGTGCGAACGTCAGTCGCTGAATCGGGTGATCTTGAAGCGGGCCGTTTCTCTTGTGGGACAACGAGGAAGAGAAACGTCGGACCACCGGTCCCGACCCCCGGCGCAGTATCCCGATCACCGGCACATGCGCTGAGCTGCGAAAACGGTGAAAAGCTCACCCTCTTGACCGATTCAACGACAAGACAAGTCTTGTCAGCCGGAACATCTCCTCGTTAAAGTCCGCTTAGTTAGGAAACTTTCCTAACAGTTCGAAGACGCCGCAGCCCACCAGCCACCGCCAGGCCCGTAAGGAGCGCGACGTGCCGTCCACCTGCCTACGTCCCCTATTCCGACTCACCCCGGTGCTCGCCGCCGTGGTGCTGCTGCCCTCCGCGATCGCCGCGGCCGCCACCACCCAGGCCGCCGATGTCCTGCTGTCGCAGGGGAAACCCGTCGCCACCTCGACCGTCGAAAGCTCGTCGTACACCGGCGCCAAGGCCGTCGACGGCAGCACCACCACCCGCTGGGCCAGCGCCGAGGGCTCCGACCCCCAGTGGCTGCGGATCGACCTCGGCCAGACCGCGAGCATCCACCGCGTCGTCCTCAACTGGGAAGCCGCCTACGCGAAGAAGTACCGGATCGAGGTCTCCGACGACGGCACGACGTTCACCACGGCCGCCACCATCGACACCGGTGACGGCAAGGTCGACGACCTCGGCGGCCTCACCGCCCGCGGCCGCTTCGTGCGCTTCGTCGGCCTCACCCGCGCCACGAGCTACGGCTACTCCTTCTGGGAGATGCAGGTCTTCGGCAGCACGGATTCCTCCGGCGACACCCAGGCCCCGACCACCCCGGCCGGCCTCACCGCGGGCCCGGCGACCGCCACGAGTGTCCCGCTGACCTGGGGCGCAGCCACCGACAACGTCGGCGTGACCGGGTACGACATCCTCCGCAACGGCACGGCCGTCGCCACCAGCGCGACGACGTCCTACACCGACACCGGGCTCACGCCGGGCACGAGCTACACCTACGCGGTCCGCGCGCGCGACGCCGCCGGGAACACCTCACCCGCGAGCACGGCGATCACGGTCAAGACCGCGGCGGGGAGCGCGGGATTCGTCCTCGCCGCAGCCGGGGACATCGCCGAACAGTGCACCGCGAGCAGCTCCGGCTGCGTCCACCCCAAGACCGCGAAGCTCGTCGAGAACATGAACCCCGCGGCCGTGATCACCATGGGCGACAACCAGTACGACGAACCCACCCTGTCGGACTTCAAGAACTACTACGACAAGTCCTGGGGCAAGTTCAAGAGCATCACCCACCCGATCCCCGGCAACCACGAGTCCTACTCCGGGTTCACCGGCTACGACCAGTACTTCGGCGCCATCGCCAAGCCGCAGGGCCAGCGGTACTACAGCTGGGAAATGGGCAACTGGCACTTCATCGCCCTCGACTCCAACGACTTCGTCACCCACGACGACTTCGCCGAGCCGCCGCAGATCACCTGGCTGAAGCAGGACCTCGCCACCAACAAGAAGGGCTGCGTCGCCGCGTACTACCACCACCCGCGGTGGAGTTCCGGTGACCACGGCGACAACAAGGACAGCATCGAGCTCTGGAACCTCATGGTCGCCAACAAGGTCGACCTCGTCCTCAACGGCCACGACCACGACTACGAGCGGTTCGTCCCGCAGAACGCCGACGGCAAGGCGGACGGAGGAGGCCCGGTCGAGATCGTCAGCGGCAGCGGCGGCGCCAACCTGTACGACCTGAGCCCCGCGCACGCGACGACCGCCAAGCTGCTGAAGACCTTCGGTGTCCTGAAGCTGTCGATGACGGACACGTCGTTCCAGACGCAGCTGATCGGCGTCGACGGCAAGGTCCTGGACAGCAGCCCGACCTACACCTGCCACTAGGAGCCCGGGCATGTACATCGCGGCAAGCCGTACCTCGGACCTGGCGACGGAAACCGACCGCAAACCGGCGCTGAAGCGGGTGTCCGCCAACGTGGTGGCGCTGGGCATGGTCAGCCTGGTCACCGACGTCTCGTCGGAGATGGTCACCGCCGTCCTCCCGCTCTACCTGGTGCTCGGGCTCGGCCTGAACCCGCTGCAGTTCGGGCTGCTCGACGGGCTCTACGCCGGCGCCACCGCGGTCGTGCGGGTGCTCGGCGGGCACCTGGCCGACCGGTGGCGGCGGCTCAAGGCCGTCGCCGGGTTCGGGTACGGCTTGTCCGCGGTGTGCAAGCTCGGCTTGGTCGCGGCCGGTTCGTCGGTCGCGGCCATCGGCCTGGTCCTCGCCGCCGACCGCACCGGCAAGGGGCTGCGCACCGGCCCGCGCGACGCGCTCATCTCGCTGTCCAGCGAGCCGGCGGCCCTCGGCCGGTCGTTCGGGGTGCACCGGGCGATGGACACCGTCGGCGCGTTCCTCGGCCCGCTGGTGGCGATGGCGGTGCTCGCGCTGAGCCTCGGCAGCTACACCAGCGTGTTCTTCACCAGTTTCTGCATCGCGGCCATCGCGGTGCTGCTGCTGGCACTGTTCGTCCGCGACCGGTCCGGCGCGGTCGACCGGGCCGCGGTGTCGGCGCGGGCCGCGCTCGGCCTCCTCCGGCAGCAGGACTTCCGGCGCGTGACGCTCTGGGCGGCGCTGCTGGGCCTGGTGACGGTCGGCGACTCGTTCGTCTACCTCGTCCTGCAGCGGCGCTGGGAGATCGCGGCGACGTACTTCCCGCTGCTGCCACTGGGCACGGCCGGGGTCTACCTGCTGCTGGCCGTGCCGCTGGGCAAGCTCGCCGACCGCGTCGGCCGCTGGCCGGTGTTCCTCGGCGGCCACGTGGCCCTGTGCCTGGCCCTCGTGCTGCTGTGCGGCCCGGCTTACGCGGCGCTTCCCGTCATCGCGCTCGGCCTGCACGGCGTGTTCTACGCGGCCACCGACGGCGTCCTGATGGCCGCCGCCGGCCCGCTCGTCCCGGCCGGCCTGCGCGCCACCGGGCTGGCCGTCGTGCAGACGGGCCAGGCCGTGGCCCGGATGCTCTCCTCCGTCCTCTTCGGACTGGCGTGGACGCTGTGGGACCTGCGGCCCGCGGTGCTCGTCGCCGCGGCCTGCCTGGCCGTCGTCGCCCTCGCCGCCGCCTTCGCGAAACCGGTGCGCCCGTGAAGAAACTCGTCCTCGCCCTCACCGGCACGGCCCTCCTGGTCGCCGCCGCTGTCACGTACACGGTCAGCGCGCGGCACGACACGGCGGCCGCCGAACCGGCCGCCGCGGTGACCCTCGCCCCCGGCCAGCTCCTGTTCCGCGACACGGCCACCGGCCGCGTCGGCGCCGTCCCGCTCGCCGACACCGCGGCGAAACCGCAGCTCAGCGGCCTGAAGTGTGACCGGTTCGCGGTGGCGAAGCAGACGGCGGTGTGCCTGGCGGTCCGGCCCGGCACGCTCCCGGCGATCACGGACGTCCTGGTCCTCGACGACCACCTCGCCGTCCGCCACACCGAGACCCTGCCGGGGACCCCGAGCCGCGCCCGCGTCTCCCCGGACGGCCAGCGCGTCTACTGGACGCTGTTCGTCACCGGTGATTCCTATGCGCAGACCGGCTTCTCGACCCGCGCGGGACTTTACGAAGCCGACACCGGACGGCTCGTCAAGACGATCGAGGAGCTCCCGGTCTTCAAGGACGGCAACCGCTACTTCGCGGCCGACGTCAACTACTGGGGCATCACCTTCGCCCCCGACGGCAACCGCTTCTACGCCACCCTGGGCAGCAAGGGCAAGACGTACCTCGTCGAGGCCGATTACGCGCGCTACCGCGGGAAGACCCTGCGCGAGAACGTCGAATGCCCGTCGCTGTCCCCGGACGGCAAGCGGATCGCCTTCAAGAAAAAGGTCGGCGAAGGCGTCTGGCGGCTGTCCGTCCTGGACCTCGGGTCGCTGAAGGAAACCGAGCTCGCCGAGACCCGCAGCGTCGACGACCAAGCGCTGTGGCAGGACGACCACACGGTGCTGTACGGCCTGGACAACGCCGTCTGGGCGGTCCCGGCGGACGGCTCCGGCGCGCCGCGGCAGCTGGTAGCCGGTGCGGCGTCGCCGGCCGTCACTCAGGACCCGAGGTAACGCACCTGGCCGCCCTTCCCTCGCTCGTAACCGTCCCGCCCGGCCAGGTGCTCGGGCACGCCGACCTCCCACCAGGCCCCGGCTTCGGTCCACGCCGACGGCTGCGTCTTCACCACGACGACGGCCGGACGCTGCTCCGAGACAGCCGCCTCGCGAGCCGACGCATACGCGGCTCGCAGCGAGTCCACAGTGGACGCGGTGAAAACCACGCACCCCAGTGACTCCGCGTGGCGCGCGAAGTCGACCCGCGGCGGCGAAGCGTGCGAAGTCGTGCAGTCGGCGTAGAAGTTGTTGAACGGCTTCCCGCCCTGACCCTCCTGAAGCCGTGCGATGACGGCGTACCCGTCGTTGTCGCACACCACAGCGACGAACGGGTGACCTGCGAAGGCGGCCGAGAACAGCTCCGAGTTCAACATCAGGTACGAGCCGTCACCCAGCAGCGTCGTCACCAGACCCGGGTGGGCGATCGCCGCACCCCAGGCGCCGGACAGTTCGTAGCCCATGCACGAGAAGCCGTACTCGACGTCCATGGAGACCGAGCCGGACCCGCGCCAGCCGCCGATCAGCTCGCCCGGCAGCCCGCCTGAGGCCGTCATGACGTAGTCGTCCGGAGCCGACAGGTCGTTGACCACGCCGACGACCTGGGCATACGACGGCAGCTCGCCCGAAGGAGACCGCAGCGAGTCGATGTGCGTGTCCCAAGAAGCGCGTTCGGCTGCGGCGCGGGCGGTCCATGAGGGGTCCACCCGCCAGCTCTCCAGCTGGGCGGCGAGGTCCGTCAGGCCCGCGTCCGCGTCCCCGACGACCGACAACGCCCCGTGCTTCACCGCGTCGAACCGGGCGGCGTTGAGCGACACCAGCCGGACGTCGGGGGAGAAGACCGTCCACGACGCCGTCGTGAAGTCCTGCAGCCGCGTTCCCACCGCGAGCACGACGTCGGCCGCCGCCGCGACGACGTTCGCCGAGGTCGAGCCGGTGATGCCGAGCGGCCCCGCGTGCAGCGGATGCCCGTGCGGCACCAGCGTCCGGCCCGCGGTGGTCTCCACGAGCGGAATCCCGTGCCGCTCGGCGAAGTCCAGTGCGCGCTGCCCGGCACCGGAGTACCGGACGCCCCCGCCGAGCACCATCAGGGGCCGTTGTGAGGAGCGCAGAAGCCCGGCCGCTTCGGTGACCGAACGCCGGTCCGGCCGCGGGCGCAGCGGCCGGTGCGTCACCGGCTCGAACAGCGCGTCCGGGAAGTCGTACGTCTCGGCCTGGACGTCCTGCGGCAGCGCCAGAGTCACCGGACCGGCGTCGGCCGGGTCCGTGAGCACCCGCGCGACCTGCGGCAACGTCGAGATCAGCTGCTCGGGCCGGGTGATCCGGTCGAAGTAGCGCGAGACTGCGCGGAAGGCGTCGTTCACCGTCGCCGTCGCGTCGCCGAACGGCTCGATCTGCTGCAGCACCGGGTCCGGCGCCCGGTTGGTGAAGGTGTCGCCCGGCAGGAGCAGCACGGGCAGCCGGTTCGCGTGGGCGACGCCGGCCGCGGTCACCATGTTCAGCGCGCCCGGCCCGATCGACGACGTCACCACACCGACCTGCCGCCGGTGCGTGGCCTTCGCGTACCCGACCGCGGCCAGGGCCATGCCCTGCTCGGTGTGCCCGCGCCAGACCGGGATGTCGCCGCGGTGTTCCTCCAGGGCGGTGCCCAGGCCGAGGACGTTGCCGTGCCCGAAGATCGCGAACACGCCGGGGAACAGCGGGACTTCGCGCCCGTCCAGGGTTTCCGAACGCTGGGCGAGGATCCAGCGGACCAGCGCCTGAGCCGTCGTCAGCTTCACTGCACACGTCCTTCGTGACTCGTGACCGGGCACCGCGGGTCGAGCTCCTGCGCCGCCCACGTGTCGCGGACCCAGCCGTGCGCCGGGTCGTCGCAGAACGCCATCGACCGCTCTTCGGCCGGCCCGGCCAGGACGTTCAGGTAGTACATCGGGTAGCCGGGCGCGGCCACGCACGGCCCGTGGTAGCCGCGCGGGATCAGGAAGACGTCGTGGTCGCGCACGGCGACGTCCTCGTCGAGGTCCCCGTCGCTCGTGTACGTCCGGTGCAGGCCGAAGCCTTCGCGGGACGGCGTCACGCCGTCGCGGCCGGCGATGCGGAAGTAGTAGATCTCCTCGTTGACGACTTCGCATTCGGTCGCCTCGTCGTGCTTGTGCGGTGGATACGACGACCAGTTGCCGCCCGGCGTGATCAGCTCGCACGCGTTGAGCTTGTCCGCGTGGTCCCACACCCCGGGGACGCCGAAGTTGGTCACCTGCCGCGTCGCCTGCCCGGCGCCGCGCACCTCGACCGGCACGTCCTCGGCGGGGCCGTACCGCGGGGTCAGCCGCCGGGTGCAGCGCGCCATCGGCAGCGCGACCTCGAGACCGTCCTTTGTCGACAACTCGACTTCGGCTTCGCGGGGGACGTACGCGAAGTCGGTCACGCGCGTGAAGACGGACGCGCGGCCGGCCAGCTCGAAGGTTTCCCCGTCGACGCGGACCGTCGCCGAACCGGCCAGGGGCAGCACGAACGCCTCGAATTCGCCGGTGTGCAGGACGCGGACCTCGCCGGGGGCCAGGGAAAGCACCCGCAACCCGGTGTACGTCCAGCCCGCGCTGTCCGGGGTCAGCCGGACCGGGTCGGTCTCGTCGGACAGGGTCCCGAACGGACGGTGCAGCTTGCTCACTTCGCGGCCTCCAGGACCTTCGCGGCGGCTTCCACGGCGGCGCCGACATCGCCGCCCGGCGGGTAGAGCAGGGTGCGGCCGACGACCAGGCCGCGGACGACGTCGTGGCGCAGCGTCCGGCCCCAAGAGGCCAGGTCGGCGGCCGGGTCGCCCGACGGCACGCCGCCGAGCACCACCACCGGCAGTGTGGTGGCGCCCAGGACGGCCGCCGAGTCAGTGGGCGGCAGCTTCAGCCACGTGTGGGCCGACGTCACGCCGAGCCCCGAAGCCACCGTAACCGCTCGCGCGAGCGACACGGGGTCCTGCTGCAGCACCAGTTTCCCGTCCGAACGGCGGTAGGGGAGCGGCTCCACCATGGCGACCAGGCCGTACGCGGCCAGCTCGGTGACGGCGTCGGCGCAGGCCTGCAGCGTCGGGACCGTGCCCGGGTCGGAGTCGACCAGCCGCAGCAGCATCTTGCCGCCGTCGAGCCCGCAGTCGACCAGGGTGCGGGCGTCGTAGCCGGTGAACCGGTCGTCGATCTCCCAGTCGGCGCCGGCCAGGCCGCCGCGGTTCATCGAGCCGAAGACGACCTTGTCGTGCAGGGCGCCGAGCAGCAGCAGTTCCTCGACGACGTCGGGGGTGCCGAGGAGGCCGTCGACCGCCGGGTTGGCCAGGGCGACGAGCAGCCGTTCGAGCAGTGTCCGCCGGTCGGCCATGGCGAGGGGGTCCTCGCCGACACCCAGCGCTCCCCGGGCCGGGTGGTCGGCCGCGACCAGGAACAGCGTGCCCTGGTCGGACAGCAGTTTCGAGCGCCGCCGGCGGGTCGCGTACGCCTGCCGGATCGCCCCCGGGTTCGTGGCCCGGACGTGCAGGAGATCCCGCCAGCGCTCGTCGGTGAGGATCACAGCAGCTCCTCGATTTCGGCGGGGGCCGGCATGGCGTCGGCGCAGGCCAGCCGCGACGCCACCAGCGCGCCCGCCGCGTTCGCGTACTCCGCGATGCGCACCGGCTCCCAGCCCGACAGCAGCCCGTGGATCAGGGCTCCGCCGAAGCCGTCGCCCGCGCCGAGGCCGCAGACGACCTCGACGCGCTGCGGCGGCACGGTCGACCGCCCGTCCGGCGTGGCCACCAGCACGCCTTCGGCGCCCTTCTTGATCACGGCCAGCCGCAGGCCCCGCTCCAGCAAGCGGTCCGCCGCGGTGTCCGGGTCCGCGGTGCCGACGGCGACCTCGACCTCGGTGCGGTTGCCGACCGCGACCGTGACGTGGTCGAGCATGGCGCCGATCTCCGCGCGGGCTTCGGCCGCCGACGGCCAGAACATCGGGCGATAGTCGAGGTCGAGGACGGTGTGCTCCCGGCGTCCCCGGGCTTCCAGGATCTTCCGCTGGGTCGTCCGGGCCGGTTCCGCGGAGACGCCGGTGCCGGTGACCCACAGCAGCGGCACCGACTCGACGACGTCCCAGGGCACGTCGTCGTCGGTGAGCGTGAGGTCGGGGGCGATCGGGGAGCGGTAGAACAGCAGCGGCGGGTCCGCGGGCGGGTTCAGCTCGCAGAACACCACCGGCGTCTGCAGCTCCGGCGAGGTGCCCACGAACTCCGGTGAGACGCCGAAGCCGTCGAGGGCCTGGCGAACGTAGTCGCCGAAGCCGTCCGGGCCGACCTTGGTGAGCACCGCCGTGCGCCGGCCGAGCCGTGCGGCGGCGACCGCGACGTTGGTCGCGGTCCCGCCGAGCGACTTCGCGAAGGTGCTGACCCCGGCCAGGGGCACGCCGCTCTGTTCCGGGTAGAGGTCGACGCCCACCCGGCCGATCGTCAACGCCTCCAGAGTCACGCCTTTTCCACCTGCCGCAGCTCGTGTTCGAGGGCTTCCAGTTCGGCACCGCCCGCCATCTGCCGGGTCAGTTCGTTGATGTCGATCTCGGACTTCTCGTAGTGCCCGAGCGCGGCACCCCGCTTGAGCAGCAGGAACCGGTCCGCGACGGGGTAGGCGTGGTGCGGGTTGTGCGTGATCAGCACGACGCCGAGCCCGCGATCGCGCGCCTGGGCGACGTACTTGAGCACCACGCCGGCCTGTTTGACACCGAGCGCGGCCGTCGGCTCGTCCAGGATCAGCACCTTCGCCCCGAAGTACACCGCGCGCGCGATGGCGACGCACTGGCGTTCACCGCCCGAGAGCGTCCCGACCGGCTGCTCGACGTCCCGCAGGTCGATGCCCATGTCGGACAGCGCCTTCTTGGTCGTCTCGCGGCCCTTCTTGCGGTCGAGCATCCGGAACGGGCCGAATCCGGTCGTCGGCTCGGAGCCGAGGAAGAAGTTCCGCCAGACGCTCATCAGCGGCACCACGGCGAGGTCCTGGTACACGGTCGCGATCCCGCGGTCGAGAGCTTCGCGCGGCGACGAGAACCGCACCGGCTCGCCTTCCACCAGGAACTCGCCGCGGTCGTGCTGGTGCACCCCGGCCAGGATCTTGATCAGCGTGGACTTCCCGGCGCCGTTGTCGCCGAGCACGCACGTCACCTCGCCCGCATTGACCACAGTGGACACATCGCGCAGCGCGATGACACTGCCGTAGGTCTTCCCGATCTCGCGGACTTCCAGCAGGCTCATCGGCGTACCCTCTCCGCGCGGCGCCGGAAGGCGTTGTTGACCAGGACCGCGGCCAGCAGCATGACGCCGAGGAACAGCATGAACCAGTCGCTGTTCCACTGCGCGAACACGATGCCCTGGCGCGCCATGCCGAAGATCAGCGCACCGATCGCCGCGCCCACCGCCGAGCCGAACCCGCCGGTGAGCAGGCAGCCGCCGATCACCGCCGCGATGATGTACTGGAACTCCAGCCCGATGCCCTGGTTCGCCTGGACGCTGGCGAAGCGCAGGATGTTGATCGAGCCGACCAGCCACGCGCCGAGCGCGGTGCCCATGAACAGCAGGATCTTCGTGCGCACCACCGGCACGCCGACCGAGCGGGCCGACACCTGCGACCCGCCGACCGCGAAGATCCAGTTGCCGAACCGGGTCCGCACCAGCAGCCACGCGGCGATCGCCGTGACGAGGATCCACCAAATGATCGACGACTGAAACTGTGTGCCGCCGATGTCGAACGTCGACGCGAACAGCCCGCCTGCCGATTCGTAACCGCTGGTCGAGCGCATGCCCGACACCTGGACGGTGTTGGTGACCAGCCGGGTCACGCCGAGGTTGAGGCCCTGCAGGGCCAGGAACGACCCCAGCGTGACGATGAAGCTCGGCAGCCCGGTCTTCATCACCAGCCAGCCGTTGAACGCGCCGACGCCGAGCGCGAAGGCCAGCGACGCCAGCAGCGCGAGCCAGACGTTCCAGCCCGCCTGCGTCGCCAGGATCGCCGTGACCAGCGACGTCGACGCCGTCATGACGCCGGCCGAGAGGTCGAACTCGCCGCCGACCATGAGCAGCGCGACCACGACGGCCATGATGCCCAGTGTCGAGGAGTCGTCCAGCCAGGTCGCCACGCCCAGCGGGCTGAGGAACTGGCCGGTGACCACGGAGAAGAAGACGAAGACCAGCACCGCTCCGAGGAGCGCGCCGATTTCGGGGCGGACGACCAAGCGGTCCGTCAGTCCCTTCTTGGCGACGCGCTCGTCGGGCTGCGCTTGGATCGCTGCGGTCATCGCGTGCCGCGCTGCGCGTACGGGGCGATGGTGTCGATGTTGGTCTTGTCGACGAAGCCCGGGCCGGTCTGCACCGGGTGGCCGCCGCCGATGGTGTTGCCGTTCTCCTTGTACAGCTTGAGGAAGACGATCGGCAGGTAGCCCTGTTCGTACTGCTGCTGGTCGACGGCGAAGAGGATGCTGCCGTCCTTGATGGCCGCGACGACGTCGGCGTTCAGGTCGAAGGTGGCCACCTGGGCCTTGGAGCTCGCTTCCTTCGCCGCGGCGACAGCGCGGGCCGCGACCTGCGAGTTCAGCGCGAGCACGGCGTCGATCGACGGGTCGGACTGCAGCGCGCCGCGGATCCGGGCCTGCGCGTCGGTCGGGTTGGAGATGTCGACCTGCAGCGTCGTGACGTTGCCGAAGGTCTGCTTCGCGCCGTCACAGCGCTGGTTCTGGCCGATGTTGCCGGCCTCGTGGATGACGCACAGCAGCTTGGTCTTGCCGGCCGCCTTGAGCCGCTGGCCGGCGCCCTGGCCCGCGAGGCCCTCGCTCTGCCCGACGTGCGCGATCGCGCCGAACTGGGCGCTGAAGTCCTCGCCGGAGTTGATGGTGATCACCGGGATGCCGGCCTTCACCGCGTTCTGGATCGACGTCTGCAGGGCCTGCGGGTTCGCCATCGAGACGACCAGGCCGCCGACCTTCTGCGCGACCGCGTTGTCGATCAGCCGGGCCTGGTTGCCCGGGTCGCCGTCGGAGAAGTAGTCGACGCCGACGTTCAGGTCCTTGCCCGCCTGCTCGGCGCCGTTCTTGACGACGTTCCAGAAGGCGTCGCCGGCGCTGCCGTGGGTGACCACGGCGACCTTGAGCGGGCCGCCCGAGCTGGGCACCGCGGCGGACGAGGTGCCGGGGGCGTTGCTGCCGGAGCTGTTGTCGGCCGTCGGGCCGCTGCAGGCGGACAGGACCAGGCCGGCGGCGGCGATCGCCGCCACGCCGGCCAGCTTCTTGAGAGAAAACACAGTCACTCCTTTGGGACCAGGTGCTAGAGGGAGGCGATAATCTTCGCGAGGTGGGCCAGGCTGCGCTCGGTGTCCCGCCGGGGTAGGTCGTCGGGGCTCTCCGCGCCGAGGGCGGTGTCCTGTTCGAGGACGTACCAGCCGTCGTAGCCGGCGGCCTGGACGGAGCGCACCATCGCCGCCACGTCCACGTCCCCCTCGCCGAGCGGGGTGTAGATGCCCCGCCCGACCGCGTCGGTGTAGCCGAGCCGGCCCGCGCGGACCTCGGCCGCCAGGTCTTCCCGGACGTCCTTGAGATGCACGTGCCCCACCCGTTCGGGATACCGCTGCGCCAGCTCGACCGGATCCGTCCCGCCGATCATCAGGTGCCCGGTGTCGAGGCACAACCCGAGATCGGAATCGGCGAGGAACCGCTCGACCTCGGCCTGCTGCTCCACGTGCGTCCCGACGTGCGGGTGCAGCACCGTGCGCAGGCCGTGGCGAGCCGCGATGTCGCGGATCTTGCCCGCGGTGTCGACGAGGGTCGCCCACTGGGTGCCGGTGAGCCGGGGGCGGTCGTCGTAGCCGTCGAGCCCGGTCGCGGCGGCGAGGACGAGGACGTCACCCCCGCACGCGGCGAAGAGCGCAGCCGACTCTTCCGCTTCCTTGAGCGCGTTCTCCTGGTTTTCGTGGAGCACGACGGCGAGGAAACCGCCGACGAGCGTCAGGTCGTACCCGGCGAGCAGCTCGCGCAGGGCGGCGGGCTCGCGGGGGAGATATCCGGGCGGTCCCAGCTCGGTGGCCTGGACACCCAGCGCCGCCATCTCGCCGAGCACGGTCGCCGCGTCCAGTACCCGGCCCCAGCCCGGGACTTCGCAGACGCCCCAGGAGATCGGGGCGGCGGCCACGCGGATCGTCGCTGTCACAAGGGGCCTCCGTCGGTCCGTTGGAGCGCTCTATTGATTAGAGCGCTCTAATCTTGTAGCGTCCGTCACAGCAAAGTCAAGGCCGAGTTTTCCGAGATCAGGGGAGGTGCGCATGGTGCGTCCGACCATGGAGGACGTCGCCGAACGGGCGGGAGTTTCCCGCGCGCTGGTCTCCCTGGTGATGAACAATTCACCGAAGGTCTCCGAGGCCCGGCGTGCGGCGGTGCTGCGCGCGGCCGAGGAACTCGGCTACCAGCCGCACGTGATGGCGCGCTCGCTGGCCAGCCGGACGTCGACGGTGCTCGGCGTGATGGTCAACGACCTGCGCAACGCCTTCTTCGCCGACATCGTCGAAGAGCTGGACACCGCCGCGCAGGCGGCGGGGTTCGACCTGATCCTCAACACCGGCGGCCGCAGCCCCACCCGCGAGTGGAACGCCCTGCACAACCTGCTTTCCTTCCGCCCGGCGGGGATCATCCTGCTGTCCCCGGTCGTCCCGGCGGCGTCGATCCAGGTCGCGGCCAAGCAGTGCCCGGTCGTGCTGGTGTCGCGGACGATTCGTTCGTCCATAGTGGACACGGTGAACGACGACGGCGAGGCGGGGTCGGCGCTGGCCGTCGACCACCTGGCCGGCCTCGGGCACCGGCGCATCGCGCACCTCGACGGCGGCGGTGCGGCCGGTGCGGCGCAACGGCGGCGCGGCTTCGAGTCCGCGATGCGGCGCCACGGCCTGGAGCCGGTCGTCGTGCGCAGCGAGCACACCGACATCGGGGGCGAGAACGCCGTGCGGGAGCTGCTCGGCGCGTACTCACGCCAGGAGCTGCCGACGGGCTTGGTCGCCGGCAACGACTTCAACGCCGTGGGCGCGATCTCGGCGCTCGAGGAGGCCGGGCTGCGGGTGCCGGAGGACGTCTCCGTCGTCGGCTACGACAACACTTCTCTCGCCGCGCTGCGGCACCTGTCCCTGACGACGGTCGACCAGCCGCGCAAGGACATGGCGCGGCTGGCCTTCGCGGCCTTGCTCGAACGCGTCCGCGGGGAGCGCACGGAGCCGGTCCGGCACCTGCTGCACCCGTCCCTGGTGGTCCGGGCGACCACCGCCGAGTTTTCCGACACAGGAGGAGCACCACGATGAGGTTGGGACTGGCGGGCACCGGCCGGATCGGCACCGCGCACGCGGAGACGCTGAAGGGCTTCGAAGAGGTCGAGTCGGTCGTCGTGGCCGACGTCGACACCGCGCGGGCCGCCTCCGCGGCCGCGAAGCTCGGCGTCGAAGCGGTGTCCCTCGACGAGCTGTTCGCCGCGGGGCTGGACGGCCTGGTCGTCACGGCGGCGACGGACGCGCACCCGGGTTTGATCATCGCCGCGGTCGACGCGGGGATCCCGGTGTTCTGCGAAAAGCCGGTGGCCGCGGACATCCCGGGCACCCTGGCGGTGATCGACCGGATCGGCGCGTCGGACGTCGGAGTCCAGATCGGCTTCCAGCGCCGGTTCGACGCGGGCTACGCGGCCGCACGGGCGGCGGTGGCGTCGGGCGAGCTGGGCTGGCTGCACACGTTGCGCGCGACCACGTTCGACCCGGCGCCCCCGCCGGCGGAGTACGTAGCCCATTCGGGTGGACTGTTCCGCGACTGCGGCGTCCACGACTTCGACATCATCCGCTGGGTGAGCGGCCGCGAGGTCGAGGAGGTGTACGCCATCGGAGCCAACCGAGGTGAGCAGTTCTTCGCGGACGCGGGTGACGTGGACACGGCAGCGGCAACACTGACCCTGGACGACGGCACATTGGCAACGGTGTCGCTGACCCGCTACAACGGCGCGGGCTACGACGTTCGCCTGGACGTACTGGGCTCGGTGTCCGGCGTGGTGGTCGGCCTGGACGACCGGGCGCCCCTGCGGTCGGTGGAGCCGGGTGTGGCCCCGTTGCCGGGGCCGGCGTACCCGGGTTTCATGGAGCGCTTCCGCCCGGCGTACACAACCGAGCTGAAGGCATTCTTGGACGTGGTCGCGAACCGGGCCCCTTCACCGTGCGGCGCGGCGGATGCGCTGGAGGCGTTCTACATCGCGGAGGCTTGCGAGGTGTCGCGCCGGGAACGGCGTCCGGTGAAGCTGACGGAGATCCGCCGCTGAGCAGCCGGTGATTATCCCACCGGGAACCGCCGGCGAATATGTCATTTGACTCAGAACTTTCGCGGAGACGCGATAGTGTGGGGTCGACATCGGCATCCCGGGGAGGGGCCAGAGGTGTGACTCAGGTCTTCGAGTGCACGATCGTCGTGGTCGACGTCGTGGGATTCACCGCTCCTGAGCGTCACCTTTCCGACCGGCTCGCGGTGCACCAGGGCATGTACGAGGTGCTCAAGACGGCGTTCGTCGAATGCGACATCGACTTCGACTCGTGTGCGAAAGAAGATCGCGGCGACGGCGTCCTGATTCTCCTGCCCAGCGGCACGACCAGGAGCACCGTCGCCGATCGGCTGCCCGAACGCATCGTCGTCGCGCTGCGCCGGTACAACTGGACCCGGACCCGGCGGGCGCAGATCCGGCTGCGCGTCAGCCTGAATTCGGGTGACGTCGTGTACGACGGGCACGGCTGGGTCGGTGAGGCGGTCGACACCGCGTTTCGGATTCTGGACGCGGAAGTGGCCAAAGCCGCATTCGCCCGGTCCGATCGGCTGATCGCGCTCATCTCTTCCGAGCGCTTCTTCGCCGACGTGATCGCGCAGGACCCGGGTCTTCTTCCGGAGACCTACAATGTGATCCCGGTCAAGGTGAAGAGTTTCACTGGATCGGCCTATTTGCGGTTACAGGGTGCATCCAGCTCGCCCGATCCCATTCCCCCCGAACCGAGCCGCAACGATGACGGCGGCCCGGCCACGCTGGAGGCGGGCCACCCGGTGCACGACCTCATCGCCGGCCGGGACCTGACGCTGCTGCGCCACCGGCTGACCCGGCTGCCGGTGCCCCGGCTGGCGGTGCTGATGAGCCGCGCGCTCGGTCCGGCGATCCCGCTGCCTCCGCTGGACGACGTCACCGACGCGTGGAGCGCGCTCGAACTGCTCACGGATTTCAACGCGGGCCCGGACGGGATCCCGCCGGCTGTCACCTTCCTCCGGCTCCTTGCCGAGGAAGTGGGCGGCGAGTCCGGAGACGCGATCAAGGCGTGGATCGGCGAGCAGGCCCGGCAGCTGCGCCTCGGCCCGGCGCTCGAAGTCCAGCGGCGGGCGCTGCCGCCGTTGCCTGTCCGTCCGCAGCTGCACTTGATGATCATGCTCGAACCGGTCGCCGATCATCCCGGCCGTTGCACGCTGGCCTTTTGGCGGCAGGACGACCCGGAGGTCTGGCCGCCGGCCCTCGGGGGCGTCCGGGAAATCGCGATCGACGAGGCCGAGTACCGCGTCGACGAGGTGATCGTGGCGGCCGAGCGCGTCTGGTCCGGGCAAAGCGTGTCGGCGTCCGTCGAATTCCTCCTGCCGCGCACCCTGATCAATCTTCCGGTGCGACGGTGGCGCAAAGAACACGCTTCCGGCGACCCGCAGCCGTTGCGCTATGGATACCGGCTGGGTATTCGTTCGCTCGAAAGGATGAGGGCCGAGCATTGGCACCGAAACTGGCTGTTGCGGTGGGACTCGATGCTCGAAGACCCTTCCGCCGATCGGCTGCATTACTCCGGCCGTGCGGAGTCCGCGCGGCAACCGGTCGATGCCGTGCTGAGCGACGAACGCTGGGTGGGCCTGGTGATGGCCTGTCCGCCGCCCCCGCGGCCGGATCGCGGGGCCGGACCGGACGATTTGACCAGCGCCCTCCGCGGCGGCCTGCCGGTGATCTTGTGGCATCCTGATGCCGGTCCCGAAGACCTGCGCGAGCTCCTCGGGTGGATGTTGTCCGAGGACGGGGGTTTGCGCGAACTCCTCGAGCGTCACAAATTGGCGAATTCACGGGCGGATCGGCCGTTCGCGAATTCTCTGATCGATGATTTGGTGGTAATGTATGATGACCCGAAAAGACTAATCGTGCTCGACCGGCCGTTGATCCCGACTCGACAGTAAGAGGATTCCTCGGATGAGTGCGAACGACCAGGACGCGGGCGTCACGCCGAACGGGCGGACGTCTCCATTCGACGCGCCCGATTGGTGGATCTACCGCGGGACCGGACGGCCGATCCACGACATCGACCTCGCCGGGATGCTGCCGGACCCGCCGCCCTGGCGTTGCTATTCCGGTATCCCGCCGGAGGAGGACGACGGGCCGCCGCCGGACGACGGCGAGGCCGAGCGCCGCCTGGGCACCGCGTTCACCCTGGCCGAGCAGGACATCGACCCGCGCGAGCTGAACATGGTCAACGCGGCTTTGTATCTTCGGCGCCCGTTGCTGGTCACCGGCAACCCCGGCACCGGGAAGTCCAGCCTCGCCTACCGCATCGCCCGCGAACTCGGCCTCGGCCGGGTCCTGCGCTGGGCCATCACCAGTCACACCACGCTGGCTTCCGGGCTCTACGGCTACGACGCCATCGGCCGCGTGCAAGAGGCCGCCACCAGCCAGGCCCAGCGCGGCGGCGAGGGGGAGGAGCCGCCGATCGGGGACTTCGTCCGCCTCGGCCCGCTGGGCACCGCGTTCCTGCCCACCCGGCTTCCCCGGGTGCTGCTCATCGACGAGCTCGACAAGTCCGAGGCCGACCTGCCGAACGACCTGCTTTCGCTGTTCGAGGACGGGGAGTTCCCGATCGAGGAGCTGGCTCGCGTGCGCACCCGGCACCCCGAGGTCACCGTGCACACCGCCGACCCGGAACGCACCGCGGTGGTGCGGGACGGGCGCGTCGCGTGCCGGGCGTTCCCGATCGTGGTCATGACGTCGAACGGTGAGCGGGAGTTCCCGCCGGCCTTCCTGCGGCGGTGCCTGCAATTGCGCATCGACAACCCCGACCTGCACCAGCTGGCGGCGATCGTCGCCGGGCACCTGGTCGACGAGCACGGGGAACACCGCGACCGGCTCGTCCGCGAGTTCGCCGAAAAGAGCAAGGCCGAAGGCGGACTGCCGACCGACCGGCTCCTGGACGCGGTGTACCTCGCCACGTCCGGTGCCTACCAACCGGATCACGAGGCGTGGCCGATGCTGGTGGACGCGCTGTGGCAACGACTGACGGTGCGGTGACGTGGACAGCCCGGCGGCTGGACCCGCGTCGTGCCCTCCCGCGGAGGCGCTCGCCGCCGGTGGCCGCGGGGAACTGGCCCTCGAGGACCTGAGCCCGACCGACGTCGCGGACATCGTGTGGCTGGCCGCGGCCATCACTCCCAGTACCGAAGCTGCTCAGCCTGACACCGTCGAGGGAAATTCTCCCGAACCCGCCGGGGAAAAAGCGCGAATCCGCAACGCGCCGTCCGAGCCACGGGAAGCCGCGCCGCCGCCTCCCGCGCCCCGGCCCGGCCCGGTCCCCGTTCCGGCGCCGGAGCGCGAACCCCGTTCCGAGGTCGTTTCGCTGGCCCCGGTCGAGCCGCTGGCGGACGAGGTCGTCGGCGGTGCGGCCCCGCTCGAAACCCTCGCCTGCTTCCGCGCTTTGAGCCCGCTGAAACGCAAGACGCCGTCCCGCCGACACACCGAGGTGGTCCTCGACGAAGAGGCCACTGCTGTCCGCGTCGCCGAGACCGGACGGTGGTGGCCGGTCACCCGAACGAGAGAAGAGCGCTGGCTCGACCTGACGCTCGTCCTCGACAACGGTCCCTCGATGGCGTTGTGGCGCCCGCGAATGTCCGCGTTCGTGGACATGCTCGAACATACGGGTGTATTCCGGTCGATCCAGATCCGCCTCCTGGAAACCGCCAAGGACACCGGGCAGGGATCACTGGTGCTCCGCGGCGGCACCCCCGGCGCGCCCACGCGCGACCCGGCCGAAATCCTCGACGGTTCCGGGCGGCGCGTCGTGCTGCTGCTGACCGACGGGGTCAGCGATGCGTGGCAACGGGAAGAACTGTATTCAGTACTGGCGACCTGGGGCCGCACGATGCCGGTGAGCATCGTCCACCTCCTGCCGCGCTGGCTGTGGGGCCGCTGCGGACTGAGCCCGCGCAAGGCCCGGCTCCGGCCGCCGGGTCCGGTGGCGCCGAACCACCGGTGGACGTTCGACCTGCCCGAAGCCTGGCTGGAACCCGAATCCCTGATCCCCGGCGGGGCCGTGCCCATACCGCTGATCGAGCTGCGGCCGCACTCGCTGGCCTGGTGGGGCCGGCTGGTCACCGGCCAGCACGCGGCGGAAACCGAGGGCACGGTCGTCCTCACCGCCGATCCCGCCCGTGACCCGGCGCCGGAAGAGGCTGCGCCGGTGCCGTCACCCGCCGAACGAGTGCACCGATTTCGCAGCGTGGGCTCGCCGGCGGCGGTACGCTTGGCGCAACTATTGGCAGCGGTGCCGGTGGATCTCGACGTGGCCAGGGTCGTTTCCAGGCATTTCGTCCCGGACGCGGGACCGGAGCACCTGGTGGAGCTTCTGGTGTCGGGGATCGTGTACCCTCCCGGACTCAAGGAAGGGAAGTCCACTTGGGACACAGGTGGGGTCTTCGTTTTTCCCGCGGCAGTCCGGGAAATGCTGCTCAGCGGCGCGCGTCGGTCAGAAACCGCGGGCGTTGTCCGGGTGGCGGCCACTCACCTGGGTGAACGGATTCCGCTGCTCGGTCACCTCCGAGATGCCATTGCCGACCCGCACAACACACCAGACCCAGACCTGACCCTCGACGCCCCGGCGGACGTCGAGCTGGAACGCGTGATCATGCGCGCCCTTTCCGGACCGTACTTGTCCCGAGCCGACCGGTTGTGGAACGCGGTGCAGCGGCATGAGCCCGTCACGTCTGAGTCTGAATCAATCAAGACATCAATCAAGACTGTGACCCCCACCGAAAAGACTGTGCCCCCCACCGAAAGTACGAGTTCCGACATGCCCGAGACGGCCGAACGTCCCTCCGATGCACCTTCCACGACCGAGGGACGTGCGCGCTATTTCGATGGCGAACCCGGTGAGCCGACCACCAGAATCGCTCATCCGGCGGCCTCGGGCGCCTTCCGGAGTTTCCCGGCCCGCCAGCCCGACGACCCGCCCCAGGTGTGGGGCAACGTCCCGCCGCGCAACCCGAACTTCACCGGCCGCGGCGAACTCCTGGAGCAGCTGGCGAAGCGCCTGAACAGCGGGACGACGGCGGTGCTCCCGTCGGCTTTGCACGGGCTCGGCGGTATCGGCAAGACGCAGATGGCGACCGAGTACATCTACCGCCACCTGCAGGATTACGATCTTGTCTGGTGGATCGACGCCGCGCACACCACGCAGATCCGCGCCGGGCTGACCCAGCTCGCCGGGGCACTGGGCATCCAGGGTTCGTCCGAAGCCCACATCGCCGTGCCGGCCGTACTCGAAGCCCTGCGCACCGGTCGGCCGTTCCGCCGGTGGCTGCTCGTGTTCGACGCCGCCGAAAGCCCGGAAGCGGTGCTGCCGTTCTTCCCGCGCAATGGGCCGGGGGAAATCCTGGTTACTTCGCGCAACAGCGACTGGGGCGGCGTCGCGCGGCCACTGGAACTCGCGGTGTTCAAGCGCGAGGAGAGCATCGAACTGCTCGGCCGGCGCGGCCCGGAAATCGATCCCCGGGACGCCGACCAACTGGCGGACAAACTCGGTGACCTGCCCTTGGCCGTCGAGCAGGCGGCGGCATGGCGCGCTGTGACGGGCATGCCTGTACAGGAGTACCTGCGGTTGTTCGACGACTCGGTCGAGGAGATCCTGGACACCGCGTCAGCCCCGGACTACGAGGTATCGGTCGCGGCGGCGTGGAACGTCTCGTTCGAGGAACTGAAGACGCGCAACCCGGCGGCCCACCAGATCCTGCACATCTGTGCTTTCTTCTCACCGGAACCGATATCCCGGGACCTGTTGACGGGCGTCAGCCGGGTGTCCATTTCCCCCGAACTCGACGCGGCGCTGCGCGAGCCGATCAAGCTGGCCCGGGCGATCCGTGACATCAACCGTTACGGTCTCGCGAAGATCGACCACGGCAGCAACACGCTTCAGCTGCATCGCCTGGTCCAGCTCGTTCTGCGCAAGAGAGTGATGGCACCCCAGGTGCACGCCCGCATGCAACATGGCGCGCACCAGCTCCTCGCGGCCCTCGACCCGAACGACCCCGAGTCGAGCCGCCACTGGCCCCGCTACCGCGAGCTATTGCCCCACGCGTACGCGGCCAATGTGCTGGAATGCGACGACAGCTGGCCTCGTCAGCTGTACATCAACCTAATGCGTTACCTGTTCGAGTACGGCGACCACGAAGAAGCTGCCCGGCTCGGCGAGGAAGCGCGCAAGCGGTTCACGGAGACACTCGGCCCGACGCACCCGCAGACGTTGGAGGTGTCCTCCCGCCTGGGGCTGTACCTATGGGCAGTCGGCCGGTACGAGGAGGCCGCGGAGCTGAACCAGCGCACGCTGGCCCTGCGCCGTCAGGTGTCGGACGAAGAGAACGAAGAGACGTTCGCGCTGCAGCGCAACATCACGATCGACCTACGTGCTCAAGGCAAGTTCGCGGAAGCCACCAAGCTGAGCGAAGAGATCTATCAAAAATCCAAACGAATGTTCGGTGAGGACGACCCGGAAACCCTCAACGCGGCGTTCCAGCACGGACTCAGCCTCAGGCTTTCGGGCGAATACCGAGCGGCGGCCGAACTGGACGAGGATACGTACCGTCGCCGCTGCGAGGTTCTCGGCCGCGACCACGTCCGGACGTTCAGCGTGAACAGCGCCTTCATCGTGGACCTGCGTGAGGCTGGAGAGTACGGCCAGGCGCGGGTGCAGCAGGAGCGGCTCACGGAGAACTTCCGCGCCCGGTACGGGGAAGACCAGCTGGACACGATCGTCAACTCCTTCCTGTTGTCGGTGACCAGGCGCAAGGACGGCGACCACGCCGGTGCGCTCGGTCTGTCCGCGTCGGCGCTCACCTGGTTCCAGCACGCCTACGGTGACAACCACAGCACCACGTTGGCCTGCGCTTTGGCGCACTCGATCGATCTTCGCCACTCGGGAGACCTGGCAGACGCCCGGAAACTCGGCGAGGAGACCTTCGAGCGATACCGGACCGGTCTCGGCGAGGACCACCCCCACGCGCTGGGGGCCAGCGTCGACCTCGCGGTGACGTTGCGATTGCAGGGGGAGATCGCCGCCGCGCGCACACTGGACGAGCGTGCACTGGAGCGGTTCCGTGCGACCATTGGCCCGGATCACCCGTATGCGATCATCGCGACGATCAACCTGGCGAGCGATCTGTCCGCGTTGGGAGAACTCGAACGGGCCATCGAGCTGAACCGCGACGCTCTGGAACGTGGAAGGCAGGTACTCGGCGAGGACCACCCGACCATGCTGGCGACCGCCTTCAACCTGGGGCTGGATCTCGCCGCGAACGGGCGAACCGAGGAAGCTGCGCCCTTCCAGGAACCAATCCTGGCGAAGTACCGTCGAGTTCTCGGTGAAGCGCACCCAGGCACTCAGGCGGCCGGCCGAGGCGAGCGGGCCACCTGCGACATCGACCCCATGATGATGTGAGCATCACCGGGAAACGACCTGCCCGAGCCAGGCGGCTATCCGTTCGACGGTGACCGGCGATCGGTCGCGCACCCGGCGGTGCAGCGAGCGGACCAGTTCGGGCCGGTGCAACAGGGCACGAGCGGCCGGGTGCCGGCCTCGCGCGGCGAGCGCGAGGCCGAGCCCGACCAGCGAGTTGGGCCGGTCCGGGTCCGCGGAGAGCTCCGAGCGGTACTCGTCGGCCGCCCGGGTGAAATCACCGTGCGCGAAAGCGAGATCGGCGGCCGTGGCGCCCGGCACTGTCGGCCACAACCCGGGATCCGCGCCGCCGACTGCGAGCCTGGCGAGGTCGGCTCGGGCCGGCGACCAGGTGCCGTCTGGCACCGGCGTCGGCGGCAGGGCGGTCGTCATCATGGTGAAGGGCGGCCGAGGCTGTTCGCGGAACCAGGCTTCCGCAAGCGCGGTCACCTCGTCCGGGTCCGGGCGGAGATGCCGGACCCGCCAGCCGGCGACGTGGTCCTGGACGGTGGCTTCGGCCAGCTCCCGAGCTTCCGCGGAGACGGCTTCCTGCCGCCACGGGCGGAGCCGTTCTTCGATGCCGTCGAGGAACCGGTGTCCGGCCGCGGTCAAGGTGTCGTCCGAGCGCAGCGCGCGCAGGGTTCGCCAGCAGCATTCGCGCCAGCGCGCGAACTCGAATTCGGCCCGCCGCGGTTGGACGCCGCCGGTCGCGAGCGCCCGCCAGAAAGCGGTCACCCCGAAGAAGGCGTACAACCCTTGGAAGGCGCCGCTCAAGGGGCGCGGATCATCCCGCCAAGGCACGTAAATCCGCTCCCGCGGGTCCGGCTCGTACAGCTCGACGAGGTGCAGCAGCCCGCCGAGCACGATGTGCTGGAACTCGTGGATCAACGTGTCGGCGAGCGCGGCGCCGTCGGACGGCAACCCGACCACCGCGCTGCCGAAGGCTTCTCCGGTCGAGGCGCTCGGGTTCCGGAACAGCACCTGGGGCTTGGGCACCAGCGAAACCAGCCCGACCGGCATGGCCGTCGCCAGGCCGGGCAGGTGGGTGGCGATGAGCCCGCAGGCGTCGTCGACCAGGCGCTGCCACGCGGCGACATCGCGGCTCGGCACCCGCTCGGGCGCAATCGGTTCGTACAGGCCGCGGTACGGGTCGAGGTCGTCCAGCAGCAGGGAGAACCGGTGCGGCCCGACCCGGCTCCGCAGCCGGCGGATACTCCACCAGCCGGTGTCTTCGGTCTCCCGCGCGGCTGGCACCCGAATGGTCGAGGTGCCGTCGGAAACAAAGTACCGTCGGCCGTCGCCGCCCACCGTGGCCACGGAATGCCCAGTGTTCGGGGAAAACCGCGCCAGACCGAGCGAGGGGATCATGGCGTTGCCGTGCCACACTGGGACGGCGGTTTCGAAGTCCAGCCCGGCCCGGATCGCGGCGGCGGCCGCGATGGCGTGCACGTGGCCGAGGTGCAGCCACAGCGGGCCGACGCCGTCCAGCCCGTCACGCAGGAGGCGTGTCGCGTAGCCGGCCCAGCTTCCAGTGTACGGATTGGTGAGCAACCGGTTGACCGCCCGGGGCGACCTCTGGTCGGCGCGGTCGAGGAGCTCCCATGCCGTGTCCACAGACGGCAGCGGTCCCAGCCGTTCCGGCGTTTTCGCCGCGTCGGTCAGCAGGGCGTGAATCAGGAGTTTGCGCCGGCTCCGTTCGGCGCGGCGCAGTTGTCGCACCAAATCCTCGCCGGTTTCGAAGCGCGCGATGGCGTCGAATTCCGGCCAGGACAGGCGGTGGAAGGTGGGACGGAGTCCCGCCGGGTCCGGCATCAGTCGATTCGTTCGCCGGCGGCCGCGTTGGAGCTCCGGTAGCGCGCGTGCAGCCGTCTGGTGCGTTCGACCACGTGGTGCGCCGAATGGCGTAGTTCGTCACTCTCCAGATCCCTCAGCGCGGAGATGGGTACCTGGTCGAGGTCCACCAGCGCGGATTCGATGTCCGGTTCGGTTCCAGCAGATTTCATCGTGCTGATTCCCTCCACCCGCCGAACAGTTGTGGGAGTTGCGCACGCCAAGGATAGCCGAGATTTCTGGACAGATCAGGTCCTCTTCCCGGCGGCAGCGGCAAGGCTCGCCGCGCGTGGCCGCCCGCTCCCCGGGCGGCCACGCGCGCCTTGAGCTCAGCCGAGCTGCAGTTCCGGGGAGTACATCTCGATCCAGTGGTACAGGTCGAGTACCCGGTCCAGGCCGATCCGCATCGCCGGGTCCATCGTTGCCGAGTCCACTTCGGACGCTCGGTGGGCCCACGCGCGGTCCACCAGCTCGAACACCTGGTGGCGCGGCTCGGCCAGCACCTCCTTGACCTGCTGCTGCAGCGCCGCCGCGTAGCCCGGGTCCTGCGTCGACGGGTACGGGCTCTTCACCCGCTGCGCCACCGACGGCGGCAGGACGTGGGACGTGGCGTGTCGCAGGAGGCTCTTCTCCCGCCCGTCGAACGTCTTCAGCGACCACGGCGTGTTGTACACGTACTCCACCAACCGGTGGTCGCAGAACGGGACACGGACCTCCAGGCCCACCGCCATCGAGGCGCGGTCCTTCCGGTCGAGCAGCATCCGCACGAACCGGGTCAGGTGGAGGTTGCAGATCGTCCGCATGCGCGCCTCGATCGCCGACTCGCCGTCCAGGTGCTCGACCGCGGCGACGGCGGACGCGTACTGGTCCGCGATGTAGGACTCGACGTCGAGGTTCTTCACCAGCTCCGGCGTGTACAGCGACGCCCGCTCGTCCATCATCGACGTGCGGAACGCCAGCCACGGGAACGTGTCCGCGTTGACGGCCTTCTCGTCGTGGAACCAGCGGTAGCCGCCGAACACCTCGTCGGCCGACTCGCCCGAGAGGGCCACCGTCGACTGGCCGCGGATCGCCTTGAACAGCAGGTACAGCGACGTGTCCATGTCGCCGAGGCCGGCCGGGATGTCGCGGGCGCGCAGCACCGCGCGCCGGACCTCGGGGTCGGTCAGGTCGCCCGGGTCGAGCATGACGTCTTCGTGCGCCGAGTTGACCAAAGACGCGACGTCCCGCACGAACGGCGAGTCCGCCGTGTCGCGCATCTCGTCCGGCTTGAAGTTCTCCTCCTGGCCGAAGAAGTCGACGGAGAACGTCCGCAGCTGCTCACCCTGCTCGGCCAGACGCGCGGCGGCCAGGCCGGTCACCGCGCTCGAGTCCAGGCCGCCCGACAGCAGCACGCACCGCGGGACGTCGGCGACCAGCTGCCGGTTGACGATGTCGGTCATCAGTTCGCGCACGCGCGCGACCGTCGTCTCCTGGTCGTCGGTGTGCTGCTTCGCGTCCAGTTTCCAGTACGTGCGGGTCTTGATGCCCTCGCGGGACACCGTGACGATCGTGCCCGGCCGGACCTCCTCCATGTCCTTCCACAGCGACCAGCCCGGCCGCTTGGTGAAGCCGGCCAGCTCGCGGAAGCCGTCGAGGTCGACGACCTTGCTCGCCAGCGGGTTGGCCAGGATGGCCTTCGGCTCCGAGCCGAACAGCACGCCGTCGCGGGTCGGGTAGTAGTAGAACGGCTTGATGCCCATCCGGTCGCGGATCATGACCAGGCGGTCGTCGCGCTCGTCCCAGATCGCGAAGGCGTACATGCCGTTGAGGTGGTCGACGACCGCGTCGCCCCACTGCAGGTAGCCGTGCAGCACCACTTCGGTGTCGCTGTCGGTTTCCCACTTGTGGCCGAGCTTCGTCAGCTCTTCCTTGAGCTCGGTGAAGTTGTAGGCCTCACCGCTGTAGACCATCGCGATGTCGCCGTTCGGCGTCGAGACCGTCATGGGCTGACGGCCGCCGGGCAGGTCGATGATGGCCAGGCGCCGGTGCCCCAGCGCGACGTGCGTGCGCACCCACGTCCCGGAGTCGTCCGGGCCGCGGCAGGCCATGGTCCCCGTCATCGAGTCGACCACGTCCTGGCGGCGGGTGAGGTCGGCGTCGTAGGAAACCCAGCCGGCGATACCGCACATAGGTGATCCCCTCTCCCAAGATTTGCTTAGCCGATACAACTATCGGTAACCCAGGTGTAACACGCCCCGAAGATCTTGTCTGCCCGAATTGCACGTTCCGTGCGTGTTCCATCACTGTTTGTGGCGTGAGTCACTGGCCAACTACCTGCGGTGAGAACGTGGCAAACGTTTGCGTGACCGCCGCCACCAGCCGTCAAGGCGGCGTAAATGCCCGTCAGGAACGCATCAAGGCGGCATCAGCCGGCCTCCGGAAGGCCCTCCCGGAACCGCACAGTGACGTCGTCCCGGTCACCGGACCCGGTGACCCGTCCTGAGAGGTGCCTGTGGCCGACTTGCTCTACGCCGTTCTGCTGATCGGTGTCTTCGTGGTGCTGGCGCTGGTTCTGCGCGGTTTGGAGAAGCTGTGAGCGGCGCCGGAACCCCGGCCGACGTCGTCGGCGGCCTGCTGGCGCTCGGCCTGCTGGTGTACCTGTTCGTCGCCTTGATCCGGCCGGAGAAATTCTGATGTCCGACACCACGGCCGGCCTCGTCCAGCTCGGCCTGCTCCTCGCCGCTCTCGCTGCGGTTCACCGACCGCTCGGCGACTACCTGGCGCGCGTCTTCTCCACCGGGAAGCACTGGAAACTCGAGAAGGGCCTCTACCGGCTCTTCCGCGTCAACCCGGACTCCGAGCAGCGGTGGCCGACCTACGCCGCGGGCGTGCTCGGCTTCTCGTTCGTCTCGGTCGTCCTGCTCTACCTGCTGCAACGGCTGCAGCCGTTCCTGCCGTGGAACCTGGGCCGCGGCCCAGTCGGCCCCGGCGTCGCCTTCAACACCGCGGTTTCCTTCGTCACCAACACGAACTGGCAGTCCTACGTCCCCGAGACGACGATGGGCCACTTCGTGCAGATGGCCGGGCTGACCGTGCAGAACTTCCTGTCGGCGGCCGTCGGCCTGGCCGTGGCGATCGCGGTGACGCGGGGCTTCGTCCGGGCGAAGACCGACCGGCTCGGCAACTTCTGGGTGGACCTCACCCGCGGCACGGTCCGCGTGCTGCTGCCGATGGCGTTCGTGTTCGCGCTCGTCCTGGTCGCACTCGGCGTCGTGCAGAGCCTCAAGGCCGGCGTCGCCGTCACCGACCCGGACGGCAGCCGCAGCACCATCGCGCTGGCCCCGGCCGCGAGCCAGGAGGCGATCAAGGAACTGGGCACCAACGGCGGCGGCATCTTCAACGCCAACTCCGCGCACCCGTTCGAAAACCCCACCGCCTGGTCGAACCTCGTGCAGCTGTTCCTGATCCTGGTCATCCCGGTCAGCCTGACCCGCGCGTTCGGCACGCTGGTCGGCAACCGCCGCCAGGGGTACGTCCTGCTGAGCGTGATGAGCCTGCTCTGGGCGGCTTCGCTGGCGCTCATCTGGTTCTCCGAGGCCAAGGCGGGCAACCCGGCGGCGCTGGCCGCCGGGGCGAGCCTGGAAGGCAAGGAACAGCGGTTCGGCATCGGCCTGACGTCGCTGTTCGCCGACACCACCACCGGGACGTCGACCGGCGCGGTCAACGGCGCCCACGACAGCTTGTCCCCGCTCGGCGGCGGGGGCCCGCTGCTCAACATGCTCTACGGCGAGATCTCGCCCGGCGGCGTCGGCACCGGGCTCTACGGCATCCTCGTGCTGGCGATCATCGCGATGTTCCTGGCCGGGCTGATGGTCGGGCGCACCCCGGAGTACCTGGGCAAGAAGCTCGGCAGGCGCGAGGTCACCTGCGCGGCGATCGCCATGCTGGCGATGCCGACGGTCGTGCTCCTCGGCTCCGGGATCGCCCTGCTGCTGCCGGGCACGGCGGGCGCGCTGGGCAACTCCGGCGCGCACGGGCTGTCGGAGATTCTCTACGGCTACGCCTCGACCGGCAACAACAACGGCAGCGCGTTCGGCGGGCTGACCGCGACGAGCGACTGGTTCCAGTCCTCGTTCGCCGTGGCCATGGCGTTCGGCCGGTTCGTGCCGATCCTCGCCGTGCTCTGCCTGGCCGGATCCCTGGCCGCCCAGCGCAGGGTGCCCGAAACCGCGGGCACCCTGCCGACCACCGGGCCGCTGTTCGCCACCCTGCTCACCGGCACGGTGGTGCTCGTCGCGGCCCTCACGTTCATCCCGGCGCTCGCGCTCGGGCCCATCGCGGAGGCACTCGCATGACCGTCACCGACGAACGCCCCCAGGTGACTCCCGCCGAAAGCAACAGCCGGGTCGGGGCCGGCGTGTTCAGCCCGCGCCAGCTCTGGACGTCGCTGCCGGAGGCGCTGCGGAAGCTCAACCCGAAGCACCAGCTCGGCAATCCCGTGATGTTCGTGGTGTGGGCGGGGTCAGCGCTCACCACCGTCTTCGCGGTCACCGACCCGAGCGTCTTCACCGTCCTCATCGCCGTTTGGCTGTGGTTCACGGTCCTCTTCGCGAACCTCGCCGAGGCCGTCGCGGAGGGACGGGGCAAGGCGCAGGCGGAGAGCCTGCGGCGGTCGAAGAAGGAGACCGTCGCCCGCCGGCTCACCGAAACCGGAGAGGAGCAGGTTCCCGGCGTCGAGCTGAAGATCGGCGACCTGGTCGTCGTCGAGGCCGGGCAGGTGATCCCGGGCGACGGCGACGTCGTCGAGGGCATCGCGACCGTCGACGAATCGGCCATCACCGGCGAGTCGGCCCCGGTCATCCGCGAATCCGGCGGCGACCGCAGCGCCGTCACCGGCGGCACGACCGTGCTGAGCGACCGGATCGTCGTGCGCATCACCACGAAACCCGGCGAGTCCTTTGTGGACCGCATGATCGCGTTGGTGGAAGGCGCTTCCCGGCAGAAGACGCCGAACGAGATCGCGCTGACCATCCTGCTCTCGACGTTGACCATCATCTTCCTGCTCGCCGTCGTCGCGCTGCAGCCGATGGCCCGCTACTCCGGCTCCGAACAGTCGGTGATCGTGCTGACCGCGCTGCTGGTCTGCCTGATCCCGACGACGATCGGCGCGCTGCTGAGCGCCATCGGCATCGCGGGCATGGACCGCCTGGTGCAGCGCAACGTCCTGGCGACCAGCGGCCGCGCGGTGGAGGCCGCGGGTGACGTCTCGACGCTGCTGCTGGACAAGACCGGCACCATCACCTTCGGCAACCGCCGGGCCACCGAGCTGATCCCGGTCGGGGCATCCACGCCGGACGAACTCGCCCGCGCCGCCCGGCTGGCCAGTCTCGCCGACGAGACCCCCGAGGGCCGCAGCGTCGTCGAGCTGACGTCCGGGTACGCGGACCGGGACGAGCACGGCGAGTTCGTCCCCTTCACCGCGCAGACCCGGATGAGCGGCCTCGACATCGGGACCCGCCGGATCCGCAAGGGCGCGGCGAGCGCCGTCCGGGCGTGGGTGCGCGACAACGGCGGGGAGTTCCCCGGCGAGACCGAGCGGGTGGTCGACGAGATCAGCGCCCAGGGCGGCACGCCCCTGGTCGTCGCCGAGGACGCGGTGGTGCGCGGGGTGATCCGGCTGTCCGACGTCGTCAAGCCGGGCATGAAGGAACGCTTCGCGGAACTGCGCTCGATGGGCATCAAGACGGTGATGATCACCGGCGACAACCCGCTGACCGCCAAGGCCATCGCCGCGGACGCCGGCGTCGACGACTACCTCGCCGAAGCCAAGCCCGAGGACAAGATGGCGCTGATCAGGCAGGAGCAGGAGGGCGGGCGGCTGGTCGCGATGACCGGCGACGGTACCAACGACGCCCCCGCGCTCGCCCAGGCCGACGTCGGCGTCGCGATGAACACCGGCACCTCGGCCGCCAAGGAGGCCGGCAACATGGTCGACCTCGACAGCGACCCGACGAAGCTGATCGAAATCGTCGAGATCGGCAAGCAGCTGCTGATCACCCGCGGTGCGCTGACCACCTTCAGCGTCGCCAACGACCTCGCCAAGTACTTCGCCATCCTGCCCGCGATGTTCACCGGTATCCACGCCCAGCTGGGCGGGCTGAACATCATGCACCTGGCCACGCCGAAGTCCGCGATCCTGTCCGCGGTCATCTTCAACGCGCTGATCATCGTCGTGCTCATCCCGCTCGCCCTGCGCGGCGTGCGGTACAAGCCGTCGTCGGCCTCGGCCCTGCTGCGCCGCAACCTGCTCGTCTACGGCCTCGGCGGGATCGTCAGCCCCTTCCTCGGGATCTGGCTGATCGACCTGCTCGTCCGCCTCATCCCCGGAATCGGGTGACCCGTGAACACACTCGTCAAACAGACCTGGGCCGGGCTGCGCGTCCTGCTCGTGATGACCGTCCTGCTCGGCGTCCTCTACCCCCTCGCGGTGTGGGCGATCGCGCGCGTCCCCGGCCTCGAAGGCCACGCCGAAGGCTCGATCGTCACGCAGAACGGGCAGCCCGCCGGCTCGTCGCTGATCGGCGTCGACCCGGTGGCCGCCGACCCCGCGCACGACCCGTGGTTCCACACCCGCCCCTCGGTGGTCGGCCCCGGCCTGCCGTCCGGCGCGTCCAACCAGGGCCCGGACAACGAGGATCTCGTCAAGACCATCGGGGAGCGCAAGGCCGCCATCGCCCAGCGTGAAGGCGTGTCGCCCGATCAGGTCCCGCCGGACGCGGTGACGGCGTCGGGCTCGGGCCTCGACCCGGCGATCAGCGTCGCCTACGCCGACCTCCAAGCACCGCGGGTCGCGCGGAACACCGGCCTGCCCCTCGACCGGGTGAAGCAGCTGATCGAGGAGAACACGAGCGGGGCCGGGATCGGCGTTCCCGGCGTGGCTGTGCTCCCGCTCAACTTGGCCGTGCAAGCCGCGGCCGGAGGGGCACACTGACACCGTGACCACGGAGAACAGGCCGCGCCGGGGAGAGCTGAGGATCTACCTCGGCGCGGCTCCGGGCGTCGGCAAGACCTTCGCCATGCTCGGCGAAGCACGCCGCCGGCTCGACCGCGGCACCGACGTCGTCGTCGGGCTGGTGGAGACGCACGGCCGGGCCAAGACCGCGGAGCTCCTCGACGGTCTCGAGGTCGTCCCGCGGCGGCACGCCGAACACCGCGGCCGCGCGTTCGAAGAGATGGACGTCGACGCCGTCCTCGCCCGCGCGCCGGAGGTCGCCGTCATCGACGAACTGGCCCACACCAACGTGCCGGGCTCCCGCAACGCCAAGCGCTGGCAGGACGTCGAAGAACTCCTGGAAGCCGGGATCGACGTGCTCTCCACGGTCAACGTCCAGCACCTGCAGAGCCTCAACGACGTCGTCGAGCGGATCACCGGCGTCACCCAGCAGGAAACCGTCCCGGACGAGGTCGTCCGCCGCGCCGAGCAGCTGGAACTGGTCGACATCACGCCGGAGGCGCTGCGGCGGCGGCTCGCGCACGGCAACGTCTACCCGGCCGAGCGGATCGACGCCGCGCTCGGCAACTACTTCCGCCCCGGCAACCTCACCGCGTTGCGGGAACTGGCGCTGCTCTGGGTGGCCGACCAAGTCGACGTCGCCCTCCAGCGCTACCGCGCCGAACAGCGGATCACCGACACGTGGGAGGCGCGCGAACGCGTGGTCGTCTCCATCACCGGCGGCCCGGAGAGCGAGACGCTCATCCGCCGCGCCAGCCGGATCGCCACCCGGGCCGGCGCCGAGCTGCAGGTGGTGCACATCCTGCGGGGCGACGGTCTCGCCGGGATCAGCCCGGCGGCGATGGCCCGCTGCCGCAAGCTTGCCGAGGAGGTCGGGGCGACGTTCCACACGGTCGTCGGCGACGACGTCCCGGGCGCCCTGCTGGACTTCGCCCGCGGGGTCAACGCCACCCAGCTCATCATCGGCACGTCGCGGCGCTCGCGGGTGGCGCGGCTGTTCGACGAGGGCATCGGCGCCTCGGTGGTCCGCCGGTCCGGGCCGATCGACGTGCACATGGTCACCCACTCCGAGGCGGGCGGGCGCCTGCGGACCGGGCTGGCCGCCAGCCCGCTGGGCGTCTCGCGGCTGGTGACGGGCTGGGTGCTGGGCATCGTGCTGCCGGTGCTGGTCACCCTCGTCGGCGTCTTCGTGCCAACAGGGCTCGACTTCGCCACCGACGTCATCGCCTACGTCCTGGTCACGGTCATCGTCGCGCTGGTCGGCGGCCTCGGCCCGGCGCTGGTCGCGGCGGTGCTCGGCGCGGGGCTGCTCAACTTCTTCTTCACGCCGCCGCTGTACACGCTCAACGTGCACACCCCGCAGAACCTCGTGACGCTGATCGCGATGGTCGTGGTCGCCGTGCTGGTCGCCCTGGTCGTCGACCAGGCCGCACGCCGGGCCGCGCAGGCCGCACGGGCGCGGACCGAAGCGGCGCTGCTGGCGTCCTACGCCCGGACCGTGCTCACCCACGCGAACCCGATCGAGCGGCTGCTGGCGAAGGTCCGCGAGAACTTCGCGCTGACGTCGGTGACGCTGCTGGAGAAGCAGGACGGCGAGTGGCAGTGCGTGGCGACCGCGGGGGAGCACCCGTGTGCCGATCCGGACGAGGCCGACGCCGACATCGCCGTCACCGCCCACGTCCACCTGACCCTGCGCGGCCGGGCGCTGCCGGCGGCCGACCGGCGGGTGCTGGAGGCCGTGGCCGGGCAGGCGTTCCTGGCCCTGCGCCAGCAGCGCGCGGCCGCCGCCGCGGCCCGCGCCGAGCGCAAGGCCGAGGCGACCGAGCTGCGCACGACCCTGCTTTCGGCTGTCGGGCACGACCTGCGGACGCCGCTGACCTCGATCAAGGCGTCGATCGGCAGCCTGCGCGCGCCCGACCTGGTGCTGTCCGAAGAGGACACCGCGGAGCTGATGGAGGCCATCGAGCTGTCCGCCGACCGGCTCGCCGGCCTGATCGACAACCTGCTCGACTCGTCGCGGCTGGCGACCGGCGCGGTCAAGCCGCACCTGCGGCCGGTGGGCTACGACGAGGTCGTCGCGCACGCCCTGTCCAATGTGGACAACTCGGCCGAGGTGGTGGTCGCGGTCGACGACCAGCTGCCTTCGGTGCTGGCCGACCCCGGCCTGCTGGAACGGGTGGTGGCCAACGTGCTGGACAACGCCCTGCGGCACGGCGGGCCCCCGGTGTCCGCCCGGGCCAGCGCGCACTCCGGCCACGTCGAACTGCGGATCGCCGACCACGGCAAGGGGCTGCGCAAGGGAGCCGCGGACTCGGCGTTCGCGCCGTTCCAGCGGCTCGGCGGCGACCGGGACACGACCCCGGGCGTCGGGCTCGGGCTGTCGGTGGCGAAGGGGTTCACCGAGGCGATGGGGGGCACGATCCGCGCCGAGGACACCCCGGGCGGCGGGCTCACCATCGTGGTTTCGCTGCCCGCGTTCAGTGTGGAGTACGAACAGGAGGGGGTGCGATGAGCGACCCGGGCGCCACCGTGCTGGTGGTGGACGACGAGCCGCAGATCGTGCGGGCCCTGCGGATCAACCTGACCGCCCGCGGCTACAAGGTGATCACCGCGCACGACGGCACGGCCGCGCTGAAGGCGGTGGCCGAGACCAAGCCCGACGTCGTCGTGCTGGACCTCGGCCTGCCGGATCTGGACGGCACGGAGGTGATCGCGGGCCTGCGCGGCTGGACGACGGTCCCGATCATCGTGCTGTCCGCCCGCGGCGACTCCGCGGACAAGGTCGAGGCGCTCGACGCGGGCGCGGACGACTACGTGACGAAGCCGTTCGGCATGGACGAGCTGCTGGCCCGGCTGCGCGCGGCGGTCCGCCGCTCGGCGGTGGCGGGCGCGGACGGCGCGGACGCGGTGGTCGACACGGCGTCGTTCAGCGTGGACCTGGCGGCGAAGAAGGTCCGCCGCCACGACGGCGTGGAGGTCCACCTGACGAAGACGGAATGGGGCGTGCTGGAGCTGCTGGTCCGCAACCGCGGCCGGCTGGTGGCGCAGAAGCAGCTCCTGCACGAGGTGTGGGGCCCGTCGTACGAGACGGAATCGCACTACCTGCGGGTGTACCTGGCCCAGCTGCGGCGGAAGCTGGAGCTGGAGCCGTCCCGGCCCCGGCACCTGCTGACCGAACCGGGGATGGGCTACCGCTTCGAGGTCTGACCCGGTGGGTACCCCGGGTGGGTGACCGAGGGGGAATCCGGAAATCCGAGGCGGCGCAGCCGGAAAGCGGTGCGGCTGCTCCTGCTGTCGGCACTGGTCTACCTGGCCGGGGTCGGAATCGGTGCCCTTCTGCGCCGGCCCGACCCGTGGAGCCAGGGCATCGTGGCCCTGGGGCCGTTCCTCGGCGCTGCGTTCGCGAAGCTCCTGTTCGGCCGGCCCCGGCGCGACGGGCCGTCCTAGAACCAGAAGGTCGGCTGCTCGATCCCGAACCGCAGCTTCGCGTACCGCTTCGAGGCCGCGGCCGAGAAGTAGATGTGCTGGGCCGCCGCGTGGAGGTCGCGGAAGCAGCGCTGCATCGGCTGGTCCGCGTGCAGCGCGCCCGCCCCGGCGTAGCCGAACGCGATGTTCACCGCGCTCAGCGAAGCGCGCATCGCCTGCTGGGTCGCCAGCAGGAACTGGCCGCGTTGCCGGACGTCCGGGACGTCGCCCGCGCACGCCGTGTCCCACAGCTGCCCCAGCGCGTCGAAGACGAACGCGCGTGCCGAGCGTAGCCGGCCCTCCGCGCGGGTCAGGGCGATCTGGACGTCGCCGTCCTCGGCGATCGGGCCCGGGCCCGGCGGGCGGAACTTGGCCGGTGCGAAGCCGGTGAACTCGTCCAGGGCGCGCCGCGCGATGCCGAGGGGGACGCCGGCCAGCAGTGTGCCCACGAACGTGAAGAACGGGAAGCGCCACAGCGGGCCGTCGTGGCGCGCCGGGTTGGTGAACGGCGAAATCGTGTGCTCCTCGCGCACCACCGTGTCGATCTCGACGTCGTGGCTGCCGGTGCCGCGCAGGCCCGTGACGTCCCAGTTCTCCACCACCCGGACCGCGGCGGCCGGCACGGCGGCGAGCCGCCAGTCCCGCGGGTCGCCGCCGGCGAAGGCGCCGTTGAAGAACAGGTCCGTGTGCGGGCTGCCGCTGCAGAAGGCCCAGCGGCCGGCCAGCGTGAACTTGCCGTCGCCGTCCGGGGTGAGCCGGCCCGTCGGCGCGAAGACGCCGCCGCCGATCGGGTCCGGGGTGCCGGCGACGAGGTCCGCCGCGACGGCCGGGTCCAGCCAGGCGAGGAACGCCGAGCCGTTGCCGATGGTGATCGTCCAGCCCGCGGAGCCGTCCGCCCGCGAGAGTTCCTCGACCACTTCGACGATCGTGGCCGGCGGCAGCTCCAGGCCGCCGAGCTCGCGCGGGGTCGCCAGCCGGAAGAGCCCGGCCGCGCGCGCCCGCTCGACCAGCTCGCGGGGCAGGGTCCGGAGCTGCTCGGCTTCGACGGCCCGCGCGCTCAGCTCGGGCGCGAGGTCCCGCGCGGCGGTGACGGCGTCGGTCGTGGCTTGTTCCATCATGGTCAGCGCCCCCTCAGGGTGTCATGATAGATGGACATCTATTCGATAGAGGAGTCTCTACCTAAATGGACGGCCCTGTCAAGCGCCGGTACGACACTTCGCGACGCCAGGAGCAGGCGCGCGAAAACCGCCGCCGGGTGCTGGCGGCGGCGTCGGAGCTGTTCCGGGAGAAGGGGTACGCGGGCACCGCGATGCCCGAGGTGGCGAAGGCGGCGGGCGTCTCGGTGCAGACGGTCTACAAGGCGTTCGCGAACAAGGCGACGCTGCTCAAGGCCGTCTTCGACGTGACGGTCGCCGGCGACGACGAGGACGTCCCCATCGCCGGGCGCGAGTTCATCGCCGAGATCCAGGCTGAGCCGGACGCGGCACGCAAGATCGAGCTGTACCTCGACCACCTGGTGGGCGTCGCCCCCGTGGTGTTCCCGGTGCAGCTGCTGGCCCGCGACGCGGCCGCCGCCGACCCCGCGGCCGCCGAGGTCTGGGCGCAGATGCGGCAGGAGATGCTCATGGCGATGACGTACTTCTCGGCCGACCTGCTGGCCACCGGCCAGGTGAAGCCCGGCCTGACCGCCGACGACGTCCGCGACATCCTGTGGACCTACCACGGCCCGGAGCAGTACGAGCTGCTCTGCCTGGAACGCGGCTGGTCCCCGGAGCGCTACGGGCGGTTCCTGCGGGACGCGATGATCGCGGCCGTCCTGGCCTGAACCGCCCGGGCGCTTGGGCTCAAGCCGTGGTGCTGGTCCCGGTCGTGCTCGACGAGGGAGCGCCGGCCGAGCTGGAACCGCCGCCACTCGGCTCGGACGGGGTGGTCGTCGGCGGGGTGGTCGGCGTGGTGGGCGTCGTCGCCGGCGGCGTCGGGGTGGGCTTCGTCGTCGGAGTGGTCGGCGTGTGGACCGGCGGCGGGGAGCTGTCGCCCGGGTCGTTGCGCGGCGGCGGGGGCGGAGCGGGCTGGGTGACGACCGTGGTGGTCGTCTTGCCGTCCGGGCTCACCGAAACCACCGTCGTCGGCGCGCTCGACGACGAGGGGCTGGACGTGGTCGGCGCCCCGCTGGAGGCCGGCGGGCTGCTCGACGACGGGGCGGTCGGCAGCGTCTGCACCCCGGCCGGGACCGTGCCCTGGCCGCCGGGGCCGCCCGTGCCGCCCGCCGTGGTCGCCGGCGCGGGGCCGGCGAGCTCGGCCACCGCGGCGAACGCGGTGGCGACGACCAGCCCGGCCACCCCGAGCACGACGTACCCGGTGCGGTTCGGTTTGCTGCTCTTGGGCGGCGCGGTGTCGATCCTGGTGATCCGAGAGCTCGAATCCGACCCGGCGGGGCGGGGCATACGGGGCTCCTTGGGGAATTCGGGAGGCGCGGGCGAGGTCGTGGAACGGGGCTGAGCCGACGGGGCAGAGCCACGGCGGGGGAGCGACCTCGGCGGCGAGGTTATCACCGGCGTGCGGGTATTCCCCCAGGTAGTGGCCTTGATCAGTTACTGTGCGCGGTCAGTCGACCCGGACGGGAGGAATGGTGTGAGTGACGGAGAAACCCGTACCCGGCTGACGGCGTGGGTGCGCGGCCGGGTGCAGGGTGTCGGTTTCCGCTGGTGGACGCGCAGCCGGGCGCTGGAACTCGGCCTGGTCGGGAGCGCGAGCAACCTCGCCGACGGCCGTGTCGAGGTCATCGCGGAGGGTAGCCGTGACCACTGTCAGCGGCTGTTGTCCGCGTTACGGTCGGGAGAATCACCCGGAAGTGTGGAGCACGTCGCCGAGCGCTGGTCCGACCCGAAAGGGGGACTCACGGGGTTCGTGGAGCGGTAGCACGCGCCGAGGAGGGGCGCGTCCGGCGGTACCCGGAGGCCCCCAGGTAGCCTGGGACGATTGAAACGCCAGTACCGGCAGCCAGAGGGGTCAGCACCCAGTGCACCTGAAAAGCCTGACGCTCAAGGGCTTCAAGTCCTTCGCCTCGGCCACCACGCTGCGCTTCGAGCCGGGCATCACCTGCGTGGTCGGGCCGAACGGCTCCGGCAAGTCCAACGTGCTGGACGCGCTGCGCTGGGTCATGGGCACCCAGGGCGCCAAGGACCTGCGCGGCGGCAAGATGGAGGACGTCATCTTCGCCGGCACCGCGGGCCGCGCCCCGCTCGGCCGCGCCGAGGTCACCCTCACCATCGACAACGCCGACGGCGCGCTGCCCATCGAGTACTCCGAGGTCTCGATCACCCGCCGGATGTTCCGCGACGGCGCGAGCGAGTACGAGATCAACGGCGACCGCTGCCGCCTGATGGACGTCCAGGAGCTGCTCTCGGACTCCGGCATCGGCCGCGAGATGCACGTCATCGTCGGGCAGGGCCAGCTGTCGGCGATCCTGGAATCCAAGCCCGAAGAGCGCCGCGCGTTCATCGAAGAGGCCGCCGGCGTCCTCAAGCACCGCAAGCGCAAGGAACAGACCCTGCGCAAGCTGGCCAACATGCAGGGCAACCTCGACCGCCTCGGCGACCTCACCACCGAGCTGCGCCGCCAGCTCAAGCCCCTGGGCAAGCAGGCCGAGATCGCCCGCAAGGCCCAGTCGGTGCAGTCCGAGCTGCGCGACTCCCGCCTGCGCCTGCTCGCCGACGACCTGGTCACCCAGCGGGACACGATCGCCCGCGACGAGGCCGACGAGCGGACCGCCCGGCAGCGCCGCGCCGAGGTCGAGCAGCACCTCGAGCTGGTCTCCGCCGAGGAAGCCGAGCTGGAAGCCTCCCTCGCCGAGGACGCGCCGCTGCTGCAGACCGCCCAGGAGACCTGGTACAAGCTGTCGGCTCTGGCCGAGCGGCTGCGCGGCACCGTCCGCCTCGCCGTCGAGCGCCAGCGGCACCTCTCCGCCGACATCACGACGTCGACCGGCGGCCGCGACCCCGAGGAGCTCCTCGAAGAGGCCGAGCGCGTCGCCGAGCAGGAAGAGGAGCTCAACGAGGCCGTCATGGAGGCCCGGGAGCTGCTCGCCCAGACCGTGCTGCGCCGCGAGGACCTCGAACAGCGCGTCCAGGCCGCCGAGCGCGCGCACTGGGCCGCCGTCCGCGCGATCGCCGACCGCCGCGAGGGCATGGCCAAGCTGACCGGCCAGGTCGAGGCGCTGCGCAGCAAGAACGGCGCCACCACCGACGAGATCGACCGGCTCAGCGTCTCCATCGAAGAAGCCGCCGAGCGCGCCGAGATCGCCGTCGAAGAGCTCGAGATGGCCCAGGCCGAGGGCGGCGCCGAGGAGTCCGACGACGCCGGCCTGATGGACCGCCACGACCGCGCGGTCGAAGCCAACAACGCGGCCAAGGCGCGCGTCGAGGAGCTGGTCAAGGCCGAACGCGCCGCCGAACGCGAGATCGCGTCGGAGAAGGCGCGCGTCGAAGCGCTGTCCATGGGCCTGCGGCGCAAGGACGGCGCGGGCGCGCTGCTCGGCGCGTCCCACGAGCTGCCGGGCCTGCTCGGCTCGGTCGCCGCGCTGCTGACCGTCGAGCCGGGCCACGAAGTCGCGCTGGCCGCGGCGCTCGGCCCGGTGGCCGACGCGATCGCCGTCACCGGTGGCGAAGACGCCCTGCGCGCGCTGAAGTACCTGAAGGAAACGGACTCCGGCCGCGCGGGCATCCTGCTCGGCGGTCCCGGGTTCACCGTGGACACCTCCTCCTGGCCGTCGCTGCCGGACGGAGCGCGCTGGGCCCGCGAGGTCGTCACCGCGCCCGCGCAGCTGCGGCCCGCCGTCGAGCAGGCCCTCGACAGGCTGGCCATCGTCCGCGATCTCGACGCGGCTCGCCACCTGGTCGCGGTGCACCCCGAGGTCCGCGCGGTCACGGCCGAAGGTGACGTCTTCGGCGCCCGCTGGGCGATCGGCGGGTCCGGCAAGCGCGAGAGCGTGATCGAGGTCCAGGCCGCCGTCGACGAGGCGGCGGAGCGGCTCCGCCTGGCCGAACGCTCGCTGGAGCGGTACGCGGCCGAGCTCGAAGGCGCCCGCGCCGAGCAGCAGGCCCGCCGCGAAGAGGTCTCCCAGGCCAAGGACGCCCTCGGCGAGGCGAAGGTCCGGAAGGCCCGCTCGTCGGAGCGGCTCAACCGGCTGCAGCAGGCCGCCCGCCAGGCGCAGGCCGAGGTCGAACGGCTCACCGGGCAGCGCGCGAAGGTCGAGCAGAGCCGCGTCCAGGCGCTGGCCCAGCTCGCCGAGCTGGAAGAACGGCTCGCCGCCGTCGCCGAGCAGCCCGTCGAGGACGACCCGGACACCGCCGAGCGCGACGCCGCCGTCGAGGAACTGGCCGTCGTCCGGCAGGAGGAGATGGAGGCGCGGCTCGCGCAGCGCACCTCCGAAGAGCGGGCGCGCAGCATCGCGGGCAAGGCCGAAGGGCTCCGCCGCGCCGCGCACGCCGAGCAGCAGGCCCGCGAACGCGCCGAGCGCGCCGCCGCGGCCCGCAAGCGCGGCGCCGGGATCGCCAACGCCGTGGTCAACGCGGGCGAACTCGCGCTGGACCGGATCGAGCACTCCGTGCAGCGGGCCGCCGCCGAACGCGACCAGGTCCAGGCCCGCCGCCAGAGCCGCGAGCAGGCGCTGACGAGTGTCCGCGCCAAGGTCCGCGAGCTCACCGGCGAACTGGAGAAGCTGACCGACGCCGTGCACCGCGACGAGGTCCTGCGTGCCGAGCAGCGGCTGCGGCTGGAGACCCTGGAAGCGAAGATCGCCGAGGACTTCGGCATCGGCCTCACGGACCTGGTGCAGGAGTACGGCCCGGACGTCCCGGTCCCGCCGAGCGCGGGCGAGATGGCCGAGTACGAGGCGGCCAAGGAGCGCGGCGAGGACGTCACCCCGCCGCCGCCGATGCCCTACGACCGCGACACCCAGGCCCGCCGCGCCAAGCGCGCCGAGAAGGACCTGTCGCTGCTGGGCAAGGTGAACCCGCTCGCCCTGGAGGAGTTCGCGGCGCTGGAGGAGCGGTACAAGTTCCTCTCCACGCAGCTGGAGGACCTCAAGGACACCCGCAAGGACCTCGAAGCGGTCATCAAGCAGGTCGACGAGAAGATCCTCGAGGTCTTCGCCGGCGCCTACGCCGATGTGGCCCGCGAGTTCGAGACGGTGTTCAGCGTGCTGTTCCCGGGCGGCGAGGGCCGGATGGTCCTGACCGAGCCGGACGACCTGCTGGCCACCGGCGTCGACGTCGAAGCGCGCCCGCCGGGCAAGAAGGTCAAGCGGCTGTCGCTGCTGTCGGGTGGCGAGAAGTCGCTGGTCGCGGTAGGCATGCTGGTCGCGATCTTCCGCGCCCGGCCCTCACCCTTCTACGTGATGGACGAGGTCGAGGCGGCGCTCGACGACACCAACATGCGCCGGCTGATCGGGCTGCTGGAGCAGCTGCGCGACTCGTCGCAGCTGATCATCATCACCCACCAGAAGCCGACCATGGAGATCGCCGACGCGCTCTACGGCGTGAGCATGCAGGGCGACGGCATCACGAAGGTGATCTCCCAGCGCCTGCGCACGACCGAGGAAGAGCCGGTCCCGGTCAGCTGACGCCGTCTTCGCGGGGTGGCCGGTCGTCCGGCCGGGCCCGCGGCTCGTAGGTCTTGAGGTCGCTGCCCATCCACTGGGCGTCCTCGAGGCGCGGCCGGCGTCCGCGCGGCGTGATCATGCCGCGCTTGACGCCGCGCTTGCGGTCGGACCGGTCCATGATCAGCGCGATGACCAGCACCACCGCGAGGACGGCGCCGAGCCCGATGAAGAACCCCATGTGATCCCCTCCCGTTCCCAGGCTACGGGAGCGGGAGGGGCACCACATCCGCCTATTCGGCGACCCAGAAGGCGTAGTCGGCCGAGTAGCGGACCGCGGTCTGGGCGCCGTCCGTGCAGGTCCCGGCCGGAGCCACGCCGCCGCGGGTGTTCAGCCGCTGGATGTACGTCACCTTGCCGAAGATCCCGTCGCCGGTGTTGAGGTTGGCCTTGAGCAGCAGCTCCGGGATGGCGCCCTCCCGCGGGGAGTTGGCCACGGCCGACGCGCCGACCGTGCTGCCGTCCACAATGGACGTCCACACCGGACCCTTGCTGTGCAGGGCCACCGGCTTCCCGTGCTTCGACAGGACCGCCGCGGGCTGGATCAGGGCCCACGCGCCGTTCGTGCAGCCGTAGATCTGGACGCCCTCGGCGGGGAAGCTCGCCAGCGCGACGTTGCCCGCCGGGACCTTGATCGCGTCCGGCACCTTCGGGGCCGCCGGGGTGGCCGAAGCCGTCGCCGCGCCGCCGACCAGGAGGGCACCCACCGCGAGCGCCACCGTCATCCGCTTCATGGAATCCACCTTCGAAATCCTCCCGCCGCTTCTCGGCGGGCTCCCGCCCATCCACACGGGAGCCCGCCGGAAACGGTTCAGACGGATCAGGCGGCGCGGACCTCCGCCGTTTCGCCGGCGGCTTCCGCCTCGGCCGCCTTGGGGTCCGGCGTCCGGTGGCGCAGGGCCAGCAACCCGCCCACGACCAGCGTGATCACCACGCCCAGCAGCGTGTACCACGGGTAGGCGAGGGCCACGCGATCGCCGGCCGCCTTGCTGAAGTCGATGCCGATCAGGCCGCCGGTCTTCGCGCTGAACTTCACCCCGAGGATGACGAACGCCATCACCACGACCGTCGTCACGAACGCGATGATCGCGTCCGCCTGCCGAGCCTTCTTGATCAGCAGGCCCAGCAGGAACGAGCCGAGCAGCGCGCCGTAGGTGTAGCCGGTGATCGCCAGCCCGAGCTCGATCACCGAGTTCTTCGTGGTGGAGAACAGCGACGCGAACACCGCGAACACCACGGCCCAGATCAATGTCCACATGCGACCGTGCCGCAGCAGCTTCGAGTCCTCCGGCGAGCGTTTGGTGAACCGCTGGTAGAGGTCGGCCACGGTGGACGTCGAAAGGGCGTTGAGCGCCGAGGCCAGCGCGCCCATGGTCGAGGCCAGCACACCCGCGATGAGCAGGCCCGACACGCCGACCGGCAGGTCGTCGATGATGAACCGCGAGAACACGTCGTCCGGGCTCTGCAGCCCCAGCTGCGCGACGGACTTCCGGCCGTTGAACACCCACAGCATCGCCCCGACCAGCAGGAACAGCGCGAACTGGATGGTGACGATGATGCCGCTGCCGATCAGCGCCTTCTGCCCGTCGCGCAGGCTGCGGGTGGCCATCAGCCGCTGCGCGATCAGCTGGTCGGCGCCGTGCGAGGCCATCGACAGGGCCGCGCCGCCGAGCACCGCCGTCACGAAGGCGTACGGGCTGGTCAGCAGGTTCTTCGTGAAGTCGACGAGCATGAACTTGCCGTCCGCGGACGCTTGCGACGCCCAGTCGGCCGGCAGCTTGTTCAGCAGCACGATTGCGGCCACCGCCGCACCGCCCAGGTACAGCGACAGCTGGATGACGTCGACCCAGACGACCGCCTTGATCCCGCCGATGTAGGCGTAGATCAGCGTCAGCGCGGTCAGGATGACGACGATCACCCAGTAGTCCAGGTGGATGTTGTAGTGCCCGAGGATCACCTTGATCGGGATCGCGCCGGCGAACAGCCGCACCCCTTCGGCCAGCAGCCGCGTGATCACGAAGGTGACCGACGCGGTGCCCTGCAGCCCGGAGCCGAACCGCTTCCCCAGGAACGCGTACGCGCTGACGAGGTTGCCGCGGAAGTACCGCGGCAGCAGCACGAACGCGGCGACGGTCCGGCCGATGATGTAGCCGAACGCCAGCTGCAGGAACAGGAACGCGTTGCCGAAGACCAGCCCCGGCGTGCTGATCACGGTCAGTGTCGAGGTCTCCGTGGCCACCACGGACAGCATCACCGCGCCCCACGGGAGACTGCGCTCGCCGACGAAGTAGTCGGCCGCCGACCGTTGCTTCCGGCCGACGAGCACGCCTATCAGCGGCATCGCCGCCAGGTAGACCACGATGATGGCGAGGTCGACACCGCGCATGGATCTCTCCTACCGTCCGGTCTTCTCCGCGACTCGCAACCGTGTCACGCTGCCCCCCAGCGGGGCGGGAAGGATCAGGGGGCCGGTGCCCGGGACCAGCGCGCCGAGCACGCGCGGCCCGCGTGCACCGGTCGCCGACGGCACCGTACCCGGCACGCCGCACCAGCTCAGCCAGCCCAGCAAGGCGGTGAGGTACGCCTCCTTGCCGGCGCCCGGCAGCCCGAGGTCGTCGCTCGTCTTCAGCGTCGCCGACGGCAGGTTCCGGGCCAGCGCCGCCATCAGCGCCGGGTTCCGGACCCCGCCGCCGGAGGCGATGACGGTCCCGGCGCCGTGCCGGCGGCACTGCTCGGCGACGGTGACGGCGGTCAGCTCGGTCAGCGTCGCCAGCAGGTCGCCGGGTTCGAGCGGCGGCAGGCCGCCGAGGGCGGCGTCGAGGTAGGGCGCGTTGAAGTGCTCCTTGCCGGTGGACTTCGGCGGCGCGGCGGCGAAGTACGGGTCGGCGAGCAACCGGCCGAGCAGGTCCTGGCGCACCGACCCGCCGAGCGCGAGCCGGCCGTCGGCGTCGCTGTGCCGCCCGGCGACGCGGTGGGCTGCGAGGTCGAGCAGGGCGTTGGCGGGCCCGGTGTCGTAGGCGATCGCCGGCGCGCCCGCGGTGACGACGGTGATGTTCGCGATGCCGCCGAGGTTGAGCGCGGCGACCGGGTGGCCGGCGTCCTCGGCGAGGCCGCGCAGCCACAGCTGGTCGAACGTGCTCGCCAGCGGTGCCCCGTGGCCGCCCGCGGCGACGTCGCGGGCACGCAGGTCCGCGCACACCGGCAGCCCGGTGCGTTCGGCGATCCAGGCGGGCTGGCCGAGCTGCAGAGTGCCGCGGACGTGGCCGTCCTCGACCCAGTGGAACACCGTCTGGCCCAGCGACGCGACCAGGTCCGCGGAGCCGCCGGCCAGTTCTCCGGCGCCGCGGGCGGCCGCGTCGGCGAACGCCTGCCCGACGCCGGTGTCCAGCCGGGTCAGCTCCCCGGCGGTGCAGGGGTTCGGCGGCAGCGCGGCGAGCAGGGCCTCGCGCAGCGGTTCCGGGTAGGGGACGTCGAGCTCGCCCAGGGGCGTCAGCACGACGGTGCCGGCTTCGGCGTGCAGGTCGGCGGCGGCCACGTCGATCCCGTCGATCGACGTGCCCGAAATCAACCCGATCACCCGATAGCCGTGGCTGGCGTTCAACCCCATCCGGAGGGGTTTAGTGCAGCGTTGCCTGTGACGCAACCCACGTGGTGAAGTCTTGGCCCAATCGGGACCCAGATGGTTGCGAATTGCCTGTGTGGACGGGGTGTCTGCCGGGCGGCGACGCGGATGAAAGGATGGGCCCGTGTCGAGCACCTGGTTCCTGTTCGTAGTCGTCGCCGTCGTCGTCCTGGTCGCCCTGCTGGTGACCGGTCTGCTGATCGCCCGCAGGCGGCGGATCAGCCTGGACGCCCAGCGCGAGGTCGAGGAGAAACCGAAGGGCGGCTCGTACGCGGCCAGCGGGGGCATCGCGCTCGCGCCCGGCGGCGCGGCTGCTCCCGAGCACCCGGTCGAGGACCGGCCCGAGGTCGACGGCCAGCCGGCCGTCGGCGACGACGCGGCGGTGCCGCGCGACTCGGCGCAGCGCACGGTCCGGGACGTCAAGCTGCCCGACGCCGAGGTCGTCGAACCGGCCCCGGTCGCCGAGGAGATCGAGCCGGCGACGGGCCGCATGGAGCGGCTGCGCGGCCGGCTGTCGAAGTCGCGCTCGATGTTCGGCACCAGCCTGCTCGGCCTGCTCGGCGCGGGCGACCTCGACGAGGACTCCTGGCAGGACGTCGAGGACACGCTGCTGATGGCCGACCTGGGCGCGGCCACCACGAACCAGATCGTCGAGCGGCTGCGCGACGAGCTGTCCCGGCGCGCGGTGCGGTCGTCGGCCGAGGCCCGCGAAGTGCTGCACGAGGTGCTGACCGCGCAGCTGTCGACCGACGGCCACCGCGCGGTGCGGGCGCTGCCGCACACCGTCGACGGGAAGAAGCAGCCCGCGGTGGTGCTGGTGGCGGGGGTCAACGGCACGGGCAAGACGACGACCACGGGCAAGCTCGCCCGCGTCCTGGTGGCCCAGGGCGGCACGGTGCTGCTGGGCGCGGCGGACACGTTCCGCGCGGCGGCGGCCGACCAGCTGCAGACGTGGGCCGAGCGCGTGGGCGCGGAGGTCGTCCGCGGCAAGGAGGGCGCGGACCCGGCGGCGGTGGCCTTCGACGCGGTCAAGCGCGGCGTGGACACCGGCGTGGACGCGGTCCTGGTCGACACCGCCGGCCGCCTGCACACGAAGACGGGCTTGATGGACGAGCTGGGCAAGGTCAAGCGCGTCGTGGAAAAGCAGGCGAAGGTCGACGAGGTGCTCCTGGTCCTGGACGCGACCACGGGCCAGAACGGGCTCATGCAGGCCCGCGTGTTCGCCGAGGTCATCGACGTCACCGGCATCGTGCTGACGAAGCTGGACGGCACGGCCAAGGGCGGCATCGTGTTCCAGGTCCAGAAGGAGCTGGGGGTGCCGGTGAAGCTGGTCGGGCTCGGCGAGGGCCCGGACGACCTGGCGCCGTTCGAGCCGGGTGCCTTCGTGGACGCCCTCCTGGGCTAGCGGATCGGGCAGCCGGTCTGAAAGTCGTAGACCATCAGGCCGTGCCCGAGCTGCCGGAGGTGGGCCGGGCACAGCTGCTTCGCCGTCGTCGGGGGATTCGTGCACTGCCGGTCCAGGCTCGCCAGCGCCCGGCACGCCGAGGGGTTCCGCGTCCGCGCCGAGGCGCCTGCGTCCGGGATGAAGAGCCCGCTGCGGGTGCGGATCTGCCGGTCGGCCGGTGGGGTCCAGCGCCGGGTCGGCGGCAGGCGGAAGAGCGGGGTGCCGTCGGGCCGCCGCAGGCCGACGTCGGACAGCAGGCGCGCGTTGGGGGCGTGCGCCGGGATCTCCAGCCGCGAGGTGCCGGTCTGCAGCCGTGACCACCCGAATCCGCGCAGCAGCGGATCCGAGCCGGTCCCGCGCGACGGATCCAGGATCATCGCGCTGCCGACGTAGTCCCCGCGCGGTACGGACAGGCGGGTCGAGTCCCCGAGCAGCAGGGAGACGATCGCTCCGCCGGACGGGTCGCCCGCTTCCTGGAGCGTGACGATCACCGGTGTCCTGGCCTGCAGCCGCAGGTGGTTGCCGATGGTGATGTCGATGGTGTCCGTGCCGCCGCGCCACGGTGTCTGCCACGTGCGCGGCCCGTCGAAGACCCGGTCGAGCACCCGGTCGAACAGCCGGTCCGCGACCTTCGCCGCCGCCCAGCCCAGCATCGGCCCCACCACGATCGGATCCACCATCGCCCGCCTCCCTCGCGTCCACCGGTACAGACGCGCCGTGGCGGCGTTCTGATACACCCCTTTTCGGGCCGGACCGGCTCGGGAGCGATCGCCGGTCAGAGCCGGAACAGCGGCGTCCCGTCCGCCTTCCGCAGCCCCAGCTGCAGGATCACCGGCGCCGACGGGCGGCTGACCGGGATCAGGCACGGGGACGTCCGGCGGGCCGCCACCGTCAGCCGGGACCAGCCGATGCCCTGGAGCGTGCGGCGGGCCGGGTCGACCACCATCGCCGCCCCGAAGTAGCGGCCGCCCGGGAGGGCGATGCGGGCGGTGTGGCCCAGGACCGCCGGGAACGCCGTGCCGGTGCGGCTGCCGTCCTCCTGCAGCGTGATGATCACCGGGGTGCGGGCCTTCGCGGCGAGGTGGTGGCGGACGCTGATCTCGGCCGTCCCCGCCGGGGCGGTCAGCGGCCGCGGCCACGCGGGTGGCGCGGCCGGCCCGTCGAGCGCCCGGGCGACGAGCCGGTCCAGCAGGTTCGAAGAGGCGCCTTGGGCGAGCCAGGCCAGGGCGCCGGTGTGCGGGTCCATGCGGTCCCTCCGGCGATATTCGGGTGACGGCGGCGGCGGTGCGAGCGCAGAATCCGGGCATGCCCGGTTGACGCACGCGTGCCCCTCCTCGTGACAGACGCTCCGAAGCCGTCGTTCGCTACGAGAGAGGACCCATCATGACCGCCATTGACGGCGACCGGGTGCGGCTGCGCCCGATCGGCGCAGCCGACCGCGTCCGGCTGCGCGAAATCCTGGCCACCCCCGAGGTCGCCCGCTGGTGGGGCGACCCGGACCGGGAGACCGAAGGCCTGTACGAGGTCGAAGAGGGCTACACCGTCTACGTGATCGAATCCGGCGGCGAGGTCGTCGGCCTGATCCAGAGCTGCGAGGAGCTGGACCCGCAGTACCGCCACGCGGGCATCGACATCTCGGTCCACCCGGCGTTCCACGGCCGCGGCATCGGCACGGACGCGATCCGCACGCTGGCCGCGCACCTGTTCGCGAACGGCCACCACCGGCTGACGATCGACCCGGCGGCGTCCAACGAGACGGCGATCCGGGTGTACACGAAGGTGGGATTCCGGCCGGTCGGGGTGCTGCGGAACTACGAACGCGCTCCGGACGGCACCTGGCACGACGGGTTGCTGATGGATCTGCTGGCGGGGGAGCTGAGCTGAGTCAGTCCTTGTCGACGACGTGCTGAAGCAGCCGGCTGATCTGCTCCACGCTGACGTTGATCTTGGTGAACCCGCTTTGTACTTCAGCCCGGAGATCGGCGACGTCAGTCTTGAGCCCCGAGATGTCGTGACCGTGCTCGATCTGCGTCTCGCGCAGTGCGTTCAGCACCTGAGTGTGGCCGTTCAGGGTCTGCTTGAAGTCGGAGACATCGCGGTCCGCCGTGCCGGCGAGAATACGAGCCGCCGCGGCGTCCTGCCGCGTGTGCTGCACCTGTTCCTCCAACGCGGTCACGCGGGCTTCGAGGTCTTCGAGGCTTGCCATGCCGCCGACTTTACCGGCGCCCGGCTCACTCGCCGCAGGGGGGTCACTTTGTGTCACCATAGTTTCACCCAATGTCACACTTGCGCGACGGCCTGGGACAGGCTAGCGCCGAGGGCGTCCGCGACCCGCTGCACCGCCGGGGCGATGTGCGCCACCGCCTCGGCGGTCAGCCGTCCCGACGGCCCCGACACCGACACCGCCGCCGGAACCGGCGCCCCCGGCACCGCCACCGCGACACACCGCACCCCCAGCTCCTGCTCTGCCTCGTCCAGCGCGTAGCCCTGCGACGCGATCCTCGACAGCTCGACCGCCAGCGCGTCCGGGTCCGTGAACGTGTGCTCGGTGTACGCCGGCATCCCGGTCCGGCCGAGCAGCTCGCGCACCTCGGAATCGGGCAGGTGCGCCAGCATCGCCTTGCCGACCCCGGTCCCGTGCGGCAGCAACCGCCGTCCCACCTCGGTGAACATCCGCATCGAGTGCTTCGAAGGCACCTGGGCCACGTACACGACCTCGTCGCGCTCCAGGACCGCCAGGTTCGCCGTCTCGCCGACCTCCTCCACCAGCTCCGCCAGCAGCGGCCGCGCCCACGCGCCGAACTGCATGCTCGCGTTCTCGCCCAGCCGGATCAGGCGGGCGCCCAGTGCGTAGCGGCGGTTCGTGTTCTGGCGGACGTACCCCAGATCCACGAGCGTGCGGATCAGCCGGTGGATGGTCGGCATCGGCAGCCCGGACAGCGTCGCCAGCTCCGACAGGCTGGCTTCGCCGCCGGTGTCCGCCAGGTGTTCCAGCAGCTCGAAGGCGCGCTGCAGGGACTGGACGCCGCCGTCGCGACCGTTCTTCTCCGCCGGCACGGTGGCCCTCCTTACGTCGGCGTTGAGCTTCCGCTATGCAGAAACTATAGTCCGGCTGGTAGAAAACCGTAGGGCCGTTATCCAAAGATCCGAACCCTCGAGGTGTTTCCCCATGTCTTCTGAAGTCCAGGTGCTGGGCGACCCGGTCGAGCGCGGCGACGAGATCCTCACGCCGGAGGCGCTCGCCTTCCTCGCCGGCCTGCACGACGCCTTCGCCGCCCGCCGCGACGAGCTGCTCCAGGCGCGGAGCAAGCGGCGCGAGGAGGCCCGGACCACCGGCCGGCTCGACTTCCTGCCCGAGACCAAGGAGATCCGCGAAGGCGACTGGCGGGTCGCCGGCGCGCCGCCCGCGCTGCGCGACCGCCGCGTCGAGATCACCGGGCCGACCGACCGCAAGATGACCATCAACGCGCTCAACTCCGGTGCGAAGGTGTGGCTCGCCGACCTCGAAGACGCCAACACCCCGCACTGGCACAACGTGGTCTCCGGCCAGGTCAACCTCTACGACGCCATCCGCGAAACCATCACCCTGGAGAGCGGCGGCAAGAGCTACGCCCTCAAGGACGACGTCGAGCACGCCACGATCGTGGTCCGCCCGCGCGGCTGGCACCTGCCCGAAAGCCACCTGAAGTTCGGTGACCGCGAAGGCGTCGGCGCGCTCGTCGACTTCGGCCTGCACTTCTTCCACAACGCCGCCGAACTGCTCAAGCGCGGCAAGGGCCCGTACTACTACCTGCCGAAGATGGAGAGCCACCTCGAAGCGCGGCTCTGGAACGACGTCTTCACCCACGCCGAGAAGACCCTCGGCATCGAGCACGGCACCGTCCGCGCCACCGTGCTGATCGAGACCATCCCGGCCGCGTTCGAGATGGAGGAGATCCTCTACGAGCTGCGCGAACACGCCTCGGGCCTCAACGCGGGCCGCTGGGACTACCTGTTCAGCGTGATCAAGTACTTCCGCGACGCGGGCGAGAAGTTCGTGCTGCCGGACCGCAACTCCGTCACCATGACCGCGCCCTTCATGCGCGCCTACACCGAGCTGCTGGTGCGCACCTGCCACAAGCGCGGCGCGTTCGCGATCGGCGGCATGGCCGCGTTCATCCCGAGCAAGGACCCCGAGGTCAACAAGGGGGCCTTCGAGAAGGTCCACGCGGACAAGTCGCGCGAGGCCGGCGACGGCTTCGACGGCTCCTGGGTCGCGCACCCGGGCATGGTCGAGCTCTGCAAGGAGGAGTTCGACAAGGTCCTCGGCGAAAAGCCGAACCAGCTCGAGCGCACCCGCGACGAGGTCAGCGTCACGGCCGACCAGCTGCTCGACGTCGCTTCGACGCCGGGCGGGGCGACGGCGGCCGGCCTGCGCGCCGCGGTCGACGTCGGTGTCCGCTACATCGCGTCCTGGCTGGGCGGCAACGGCGCGGCGGCCATCCACAACCTGATGGAGGACGCGGCCACCGCCGAGATCTCGCGCTCGCAGATCTGGCAGTGGGTCAAGAACGGGACCACTTTGGACAGTGGCGACGTCGTGACGTCGGAGCTGGTGCGCGGGGTGCTGGCGGACGTCCGCGGCGAGCTGGCGGCCGAGCTCAAGCCGGAGCTGCTGGAGCCGGCCGTGGAGCTGTTCGAGCAGGTCGCGCTGGCCGAGGAGTTCCCGGACTTCCTGACCCTGCCGGCCTACGAGCGGATCAAGTAGGTGCGGCTGCCCGAGGACGTCTACGACGCCGCCGACGCGCGCCTGGCTGCGGCCGACGCGCGCGTCGCGGCGTCGTACCCGGGGGAGCGGCCGGGGCGGCAGCCGGTGCACACGGTCTACGTCCCGGCGTCGCAGTACAAGACGCGCCTGGTCGCCGACTGGGGCAAGCAGGCGATGCGGGTCTTCGTCGAACACGGCGACCTGCTCGGCCTCGACGGCGGCGGGTACGAGCGCGTGCGCGCGAAGCTGCTCACCGAACCGATCGAGGACCTGCGGATCGACTTCGAGGACGGCTACGGCCGGGTGCCCGACGACGTCGAGGACGCGGCGGCGCGCGCGGCCGGGCAGACCCTGGCGACGACCGGCGGGACGCCGTTCTGCGGTATCCGCTTCAAGAGCTTCGAGGCGGCGACGCGCCGGCGTGGCATCCGCACCCTGGACCTGTTCCTGGGTGCGTTGCTGGACAACGGCCCGCTGCCGCCCGGGTTCGTCGTCACGCTGCCGAAGGTGACGGCGGTCGAGCAGGTCTCGGTGGCCGCGGAAATCCTGGCGCGCCTGGAATCCGCGTACGACCTCGCTCCGGGAACCTTGCGCTTCGAGGTCCAGATCGAGACCTCCCAGTCCATTGTGGACACCGACGGGACGCTGTCGGTGGCGCGGATCGTGCAGGCCGCTTCGGGCCGCTGTTCGGGGTTGCACTACGGCACGTACGACTACAGCGCGGGCCTCGGCATCGCGGCGGCGTACCAGAGCATGGAGCACCCGGCGGCGGACCTCGCGAAGGGCCTGATGCAGGTTTCGGCGGCGGGCACGGGAGTCCGGCTCTCGGACGGCTCGACCAACCGGCTCCCGGTCGGCGACGCCCTGCCCGCGGCGTGGGCCGAGCACCTGAGGCTGGTCCGCCGGTCGCTGGAGCGCGGCTTCTACCAGGGCTGGGACCTGCACCCCCACCAGCTGCCGACCCGCTTCGCGGCGACGTACACGTTCTACCGCTCGGGATTTCCGGAGGCGGTGGCGCGGTTGCGCGCGTACGGGGAGAAGAAGGCCGGGGGCGTGCTGGACGAACCGGCGACCGCGCAGGCGCTGGCGGTGTACCTGCTGCGGGGGCTGGATTGCGGGGCGCTCGACGAGGGTGAGCTGACGTTCGGACGGCCGGAGCTGGAGAAGTACGCCCAGCGGCTCGCCTGAAGGTCACTCACCGAGCCGGGCGCGGTCGGCCGCCGAGCGGCCGGCGTCCCAGCCCTCGGCACTGCGCACGGTCACCGATTTGCCCACCACCTGCGGGAACAGCGTGGTGAACGCCGTGTTCACCCGCAAGTCGTGCGAGGCCAGCGCCGGCAGCAGCCGGTCCGCGCCCGGCGTGGCCGTGAGCGTGGCCGCGGCCGCCTGTTCGAGGCGCTCGCCGATCCGGGTGGCGTAGGCGACGAGGAACGACTTGCGGAACGGCCGCGACCGGCCGGCCGGGTCGGCGATCATCGCCCGCGTCGCCTGGACCAGCAGGGACGTCGTCAGCAGCGTGACGGCGTCCAGGTCGTCGCCGACCACGGTGACGAAGTCCCAGCGCGGGTCGAAGACCGCGCGGCAGCGGTTGGCCTTCGCGACCACGTCGACCAGCAACGACTTCGCGTCGGTGTACGGCGTGTCGAGCCAGATCCGGCGGGACGACGGCAGCTCCTGTCCGGCCGTCACCAGCACGCGGTCCAAGGCGTGCCGGGTCATGAGCTCCTGGGCCTTCGCCGACAGCGCCTCCGCTTCATCGGGGAACGAGCTCGACTCGGCCTTGGCCAGCAGCGCCCGGACCCGGCTCAGCTTCTTGTCGTCGACACCGTGCCGGCCGGCCGGCTGCGGCGCGGTCCCCGAGACCGGCAGGGTGAGCAGCAGGCCCATGGCGTCCACCACCGCCGTCACGGCCTCGGCCGGGGTGAGGATGTGCTTCGCCGCCCACTGCGCCAGGTGCGGTCCGGCGTCGAGCAGGTACGAGCAGGCGAATTCGTCCACGCGGCGGCTCGCGGCCTGACGCAGGTCCTCGGGCGGCCAGCCGCCCCGGTGGGCCCGGTCGAGCAGCGGCCGGACGGCCAGTTCCGCGCCCCGGACCAGCTCGCCGGACAGCTCGAAGCCCGGGGCGAGCCACCGGGCGTCCGCCCCGGCCCGGGCGGCGGCCAGCAGCGCACCCGCGAAGCCCTCGGCCGTCGTCGGCAGCTCGCCGGCCGGCGCCTTCCGGTTGCCCACTAGCGCAGCCTGGGGAGGGCGTCGCGGGCGAAGTGGCTCAGCGTGCGCAGGTCTTCGGCGAACCGCTCGCGGTGCTCCTGCGGCAGGGGGCGGAAGAAGAACCGCTCGATGTTCTCCACGTGCACGCGGCTGGCCCGCACGGTGGTCTCCTCGCCGAGCGCGGTCAGGCGCACCAGCTGCACCCGCCGGTCGCGCGGGTCGGCGGTGCGGGTCACCAGCCCGAGGGCCTCCATCCGGTCGACCAGCCGGGTCGCCCCGCCCGTGGTGAGCACCTGCTCCTGCGCGATCGAGCGCATCGTCAGCCCGCCCTCACCGGCGCGGCCGACGATCAGCAGCACCTCGTAGACCAGGTGCGTGATCCCGCACTCGCGTTCCAGCGCCCGGCCGAGCAGGTATTCCAGCCGGTTCGCCGCGCCCTGCAGCCGCCCGAAGGCCTGCACGCGGGCATCGTTCGCCGCCTGCCGGGCCGAAGTGATTTCGGGGTCCACCCCCTCATCCTCCCGCCTGCCCGCCGGCGCGCAACGCGAGGTGGTCCCCGGCCTCACTCTCCCGCGAGTAACGCCAGGTAGACGTCGAGCTGGTCGGTGAACTCGGTCAGATCCGCGCCGAGCAGCTCGCCCGCGCGGCCGATCCGGTAGCGCAGCGTGTTGACGTGGACGTGCAGGGCCTTCGCCGCCCGGGTCGGGGAGCCCGAGCACTCCAGGAACACCCGGACCGTGTGCACCAGGTCCGTGTGCTGCTCGGCGTCGTAGGCCAGCAGCGGGCCGAGGACCCGCCGCCGCAGGGCCGCGTGCAGGCCGTCGGGGGCGCCGGCCAGCAGCAGTTGGTGCACGTCCACTTCGGCCGCCGGGACGGTCACCACCCGGCCCGGGCGCCGCGCCGCCACCGCCACCGCGTACCGCGCGCTTTCCCGAGCCTCCTCCCGCGGACCCGGATCGCTCACCCCGCACAGGATCCGGGTGGCCCGCAGCAGTGGTTCCACAGTGGACAGTTCGGCCGGCGCCGGCGACGAAGCAGTCGCCGCGAACGACGTTTCCCCGGCGGTTTCGAGCAGGACCGCGTCCGGCAGCCACTCGCTCAGGACGTCCCGGCTCTCGTCGCTCCCCGCGGTCCGCAACGCGACCACGCGCGCCTCTTCCGGCAACGACGGTTCCGGCCGGGCCGCCCGTGCGCGCGTGACGCCGACGAGCCCCGCGAGTTCCTCGGCCAGCTCGGCCTGGGCGGTGCTCAGCGGCGCGCCCGCGGCGATCAGCCACGGCACCGCGTGCCGTCCCTCGACCGGGACCACCGTCAGCGGCCCGGGCTCGCGCGCTGCGTACCGGCGGACGACGTCCTCGGCCGGCATCGGCAGCGGCGCCGTCCCGGCGACCACCCGGCCCAGCCCCGACAGCACCCAGCAGGGCAGCCCGAGCTCCGCCGACGCGCGCTCCAGCAGCGTTCCGACCGGCGCCTCGGCCGCGGCCTGCAAACGTTTGCGGGCACTGTCGGACGCCGCCGCCAGCGCCAGCACCACCTGCTCGGTGATCACCGAAAACGACAGGTCGGCGGGCACTTCGAGGAGCGGGATCCGGTGCCGGACGCAGGCGTCGACGACGTCGTCCGGGATCCCGCCCGAGTCGGCGCCGGACGCGGCCAGCGCGGCCGCGCCCGAGCGGGCCAGCGCGGCCACGAACGGCTCGGCGTCCCCCGGCGCGCGCCACCAGAGCAGGCCGGAGAGCACCAGCTCGCCGGCCGACAGGTACCGCCCGGGGTCGGGCAGCTCCGTGACATAGATGCGTGTCACCGGCCGGTCGAGCAGGTCGGTCCCGGCCCGCGGGCGCAGCCGCAGCCCCGGCAGGCCCAGCAGAGTTTTCACGGTCGTCATGAGGCTTGTAGGAAAGCACAATCGCGCCGGGTTTCGCTCCTGTGCGTTTCATGCGTGGTGCCGTTGCCGCCCGCGCCCGGTCCGTCGTCTACTGGTCTATCGCCTTCACGAAGGAGCAACGACCGTGGAGTTCCTGCGTCCCGCGACGCTCGCCGAGGCCCTGGCCCTCAAGGCCGCGCGGCCGGACGCCGTGCCGATCGCCGGTGGCACCGACGTCATGGTCGAGCTCAACTTCGACCACCGGCGGCCCGCGGCCCTCCTCGACCTGACCACGGTCGCCGAGCTGGCGGAGTGGTCCACATCGGACGGCACGGTCCGGCTCGGCGCCGGCGTCCCGTACTCCCGGGTCATCACCGACCTGGGCGAATCCGTCCCGGCGCTGGCCATGGCCTCCCGCACGGTCGGGTCACCCCAGATCCGCAACCGCGGCACGGTCGGCGGCAACCTCGGCGCCGCCTCGCCCGCCGGCGACACGCACCCGGTGCTGCTCGCCCTGGACGCGCGGATCGAGGTGGCCTCCGTCCGGGGGACCCGCCTCCTCCGCGCGGAGGAGTTCTACGTCGGCGTGAAACGCCACGCCCTCGCCCCGGACGAGCTGATCACCGCCGTCCACCTGCCCGAACGCGCCGGGCCGCAGCAGTTCGCCAAGGTCGGCACGCGCAACGCCATGGTCATCGCGGTCTGCTCGTTCGCGATTTCGCTCCGCCGAGGCGAGGTCGGCGCCGCGATCGGGTCCGCCGCGCCGACCCCGCGCCGCGCCCGGGCGGCGGAGGACTTCCTGGCCGCCGAGCTGCCCTGGACGTCGACCGAGCCGCTGCCGGATTCCCTGAAACGCCGCTTCGGCGACCTGGTCGGGGAAGCGGCGTCCCCGATCGACGACGTCCGGGGCAGCGCCGCGTATCGGAAGCACGCTCTGGGGGTACTAGCGCGGCGTACGTTGACCTGGGCCTGGGACGAACACCGGACGGGGGAGCGCGCATGCGCCTGAATGTCACGATCAACGGCGAGCCGCGGCAGGCGGACGACGTCTGGGAAGGGGAAAGCCTGCTGTACGTGCTGCGGGAACGGCTCGGCCTCCCGGGCTCGAAGAACGCCTGCGAGCAGGGCGAATGCGGCTCCTGCACGGTCTACCTCGACGACGTCCCGGTGTGCGCCTGCCTGGTGGCGGCCGGGCAGGCCGAGGGGCGGGTGGTCCGGACGGTCGAGGGGCTGGCCGACGGCGACACGCTCGACCCGGTGCAGCAGTCCTTTGTGGATGCGGGCGCCGTCCAGTGCGGGTTCTGCACACCGGGCCTGGTCGTCGCCGCGCACGACCTGCTGAACCGCGTCCCCGACCGGTCCGACGAGGAGATCCGCGAGGCGCTGGCCGGCAACCTCTGCCGCTGTACCGGCTACGAGAAGATCCTCGACGCGGTGCGCGCGGCGGCGAAGGGCGGTGTCGCGTGAGGACACTCATCGCGAACGCGGCCGTCGCCACCGTCACCGGCGAGGAGTACGCGAGCGGGCACGTCGTCGTCGAGAACGACCGGATCGCCGAAGTCGGCGAAGGCGTGTACACCGGCGAGTTCGACGAGCGCGTCGAGGCCGAAGGCTGCCTGATCACGCCGGGGCTGATCAACACCCACCACCACCTCTACCAGTGGGCGACCCGCGGGCTGGCCGCCGACCACACGCTCTTCGAGTGGCTGGTCGCGCTCTACCCGGTCTGGGGCCGCCTCGACGACGGGATCACGCACGCCGCCGCCACCGCCGGGATGGCGCGGCTGGCGCTGACCGGCTGCACCACCGTCGCCGACCACCACTACGTCTTCCCGCGCGACGGCGGCGACCAGGTCGCGGCGCTGGCCGCGGCCCGGCAGCGGATCGGCGTCCGGCTGCACGTCGTGCGCGGGTCCATGGACCGCGGCGAGTCCGACGGCGGCCTCCCGCCGGACAACCTCGTCGAGACGACCGACGACGCACTCGCCGGCACCGAAGCGGCGATCGACCGCTTCCACGACGACTCTCCCGGCGCCCACCTGCAGATCGCCGCGGGCCCGTGCTCGCCGTTCTCGGTCACCGAGCGGCTGATGTCCGGCGCGGCCGAGCTGGCGCGGCGCAAGGGCGTCCGCCTGCACACCCACCTCGCCGAGACCCTCGACGAAGAACGCCAGTGCCTGGCCGAGGTCGGCTGCACCCCGGCCGAGTACGCCGACAAGCTCGGCTGGCTCGCCGACGACGTGTGGCTGGCGCACACCGTCCACCTCGCGCCCGAGGCGATCCGCCGCTTCGGCGCCACCGGCACCGGCTCGGCGCACTGCCCGACGTCCAACGGCCGTCTCGGCAGCGGCATCGCCCCGGTCCGCGACCTGCTCGACGCGGGGGTGGCGGTCGGCCTCGGCGTCGACGGGGCCGCCTCGAGCGAGTCCGGCGGTCTCGCGGAGGAACTGCACCAGTCGCTCCTGCAGGCCCGCCAGCGTTGCGGGCCCCGCGGCCTGACCACGCGCGAGGCGCTGTGGATGGGCACGATGGGCGGCGCCCGCTGCCTCGGCCGCGCGGACGACCTGGGCTCACTGGAACCCGGGAAGCTCGCCGACCTGGCCGTCTGGGACCTGACCGGGCTGAACTACGCGGGCATCACCGACCCGGTCGCGGCGCTGGTGCTCGGCACCACGCCGCCGCTGCGCCGGCTGTTCGTCGGCGGCAAGGCCGTCGTCGAGGACGGCACCCTGCGCGAAGCCGACGAGACCGCCATCGCCCGCGAGCTGGCCGCCGCGAGCGCGAGACTGCGGGAGAGCCGATGACCACCACTTCCGTCGCTTCGCAGACCGCGAACGGCGTCGGGACGTCGCCGCGGCGGCCCGACGGCACGGTGAAGGTGCGCGGCGAGTTCGCCTACTCCTCGGACCTCTGGCACGAGGACATGGTGTGGGGCGTGACCCTGCGCAGCCCGCACCCGTACGCGCGGATCACCGCGATCGACATCACCGACGCCCTCACCGTGCCCGGCGTGTACGCGGTGCTGACGCACGAGGACGTCCCGGGTCTCAACCGCTACGGCCTTGAACACGCCGACCAGCCGGTGCTCGCTTCGGACGTCGTGCGGTACCAGGGCGAGCCGGTGGCGCTGGTCGCCGCCGACCACCCGGAGACCGCGCGCCGCGCGATGAAGCGCATCCACGTCACGTACGAAGAACTTGAACCGGTGACGGACTCCGAAGCGGCCGTCGCGGGCGAAGGGCCTTCACTGCACGAAGGCGGCAACGTCGTCCGGCACGTGAAGATCCGCCGCGGCTCGCAGGACCTCGAAGCCGACGTCGTCGTCTCGGGCGTCTACGAGGTCGGCATGCAGGACCAGGCCTTCCTCGGCCCGGAGTCCGGGCTCGCCGTGCCGGACACCGAAGGTGGCGTCGACCTGTACGTCGCGACGCAGTGGCTGCACGTCGACCAGCAGCAGATCGTCGCGGCCCTGGGCCTCCCGGTGGAGAAGGTGCGGCTGACGCTCGGCGGCGTCGGCGGGGCGTTCGGCGGCCGCGAAGACCTGTCGATGCAGGTCCACGCCTGCTTGCTGGCGCTGCACATCGGCAAGCCGGTGAAGATGGTGTACAACCGCGAAGAATCCTTCTACGGCCACGTGCACCGCCACCCGGCGAAGATGTACTACGAGCACGGTGCCACGCGTGACGGCCGGCTCGTGTATGTGCGTACGCGGCTCTTCCTCGACGGAGGCGCGTACGCGTCCTCGACCGGTGCGGTGGTCGCGAACGCCGCGACCCTCGGCGTCGGTCCGTACAAAGTGGACAGTGTCTCGGTGGACTGCTGGGGCACCTACACCAACAACCCGCCGTGCGGCGCCATGCGCGGCTTCGGCGCGGTGCAGGCGGCGTTCGGCTACGAGTCCCAGATGGACAAGCTGGCGGCGGCCTGCGGCCTGGACCCGGTGGAGATCCGCGTCCGCAACGCGATGAGCGAGGGCGACCTGATGCCGACCGGCCAGGTCGTCGACGCGGAAGCGCCGGTCGCCGAGCTGCTGACCCGCGTGCGGGAGATGCCGATGCCGCCGGAGCGGCCGTTCGACCTGCGGCACATGCCGGGCGGGGTGTCGAACACGACGCACGGCGAAGGGGTCGTCCGCGGCGTCGGATACGCCGTCGGGATCAAGAACGTCTGCTTCTCCGAAGGCTTCGACGACTACTCGACGGCCCGCGTGCGCCTGCAGCTGGTCGGCGGCGAGCCGGCCGCGACCGTGCACACCGCGGCCTGCGAGGTCGGCCAGGGCCTGGTGACGATCATGCAGCAGATCGTGCGCACGGAACTCGGCGTCGACCAGGTGACGGTCCTGCCGATGGACACCTCGATCGGCAACGGCGGCTCGACGTCGGCGTCGCGCCAGACCTACGTCACCGGTGGCGCGGTGCAGGCCGCCTGCGCGGCCGTGCGGGCGCGGCTGCTGTCCCGGTTCGACCCGAAGGTGCGGGTCGTCGGCGGCAAAATCGTCGCGGCCGACGGCCAGGTGGTCGCCGACCTGGTGGACGTCCTCGGCGACGACGTCCACGACGAAACGGTGGAGTGGCGGCACCGGCCGACGTCCGCCTTGGACCCGGAGACCGGGCAGGGGACCGCGCACGTGCAGTACGCGTTCGCCGCGCACCGGGCCGTCGTCGACGTCGACACCGAGCTCGGCCTGGTCAAGGTGGTCGCGCTGGACTGCGCCCAGGACGTCGGCAAGGCGCTGAACCCCCAGGCCGTCGTGGGCCAGATCCAGGGCGGCTCGGCGCAGGGGCTGGGGCTGGCGGTGATGGAGGAGATCCAGACCTCCGGGGGGAAGATCCGGAACCCCTCCTTCACCGACTACCTGATCCCGACGGTCCTGGACATGCCGCCGATGACCATCGACGTCCTGGAGCGCCCCGACCCGCACGCGCCCTACGGCCTGCGCGGGGTCGGCGAGCCGCCGACGATCTCCTCGACCCCGGCGATCGTGGCCGCGATCCGGGCCGCGACCGGGCTCGCGCTCACCCGCGTCCCGGTCCGGCCGGAGCACCTGACCGCTACCTGAGCTGCCAGTTCTGGTTGGCGTCGTCGTTGCAGTTCCACAGCTCGAGCTGGACGCCGTTGACGTTGCCGGCCGGCTTGTCGCCGCCGGTGACGTCGACGCACAGCCCGGCTTGGCTGATCGAGCCGTCGGCCTCGAGCTTGAACTTCTGGTTGGCGCCACCGTGGCAGGTCCAGGCGATGAGCTTGGTCCCAGCCGCGCTGGTGCCGCCACTGGCGTCGAGGCAGAGGCCGTTGGCCCGCAGCTCCCCGGCGCTGGTGAACGTCCAGGCCTGGTTCCCGCCGCCGTCGCAGTCCCAGATGTCGACCTGGGGGCCGGGCGTGGGGGCGCTGCCGTTGATGTCGATGCAGCGCGACGAAGACGCACCCTCGATCGGGTGCGCGGTGCCGACGCTGCTCCCGGACGAATTCGCCTTCACGCGGTAGACGACCGTGCTGTGCGACGGGACGTTGGCGCTGATCGTGCCGGTGCTGGTGGTCAGCTCCTTCGACCACAGGTTGGTCAGCCGGTAGCTCGACGCGGCGGGCAGCCCGGCCGCGGCGGCCGTCGTTGAGACGGTCTTCGTGGTGCTGTTCTCGTTGAACAGCACGACGGCGACATCGCCGTTCTGGAGCGGTTTCGCCAGGACGTCCAGGCCTCCCGACGACGAGATCCGGGTGGCCTGCTTGCCGAGCGGGTCCTGGTCGACGGCGATGACGTCGCCGTTGAGGTAGGTCGAGAACGTCGCGACGCTGGCGCTGCGGAGGTCGGCGCCGGCGATCAGCGGCGCGGCCATCGCGGCCCAGAGCGTGAAGTGGGCGCGGTCTTCCTGGAAGTCCATGCCGTCGCCGACTTCGAGCATGTCGGGGTCGTTCCAGGCCCCCGGCTTCGCGGCGGCCGCGAGCCCGACGTTCTGGTGGTAGATCGAGTCGATGCTGCCCCAGTTGTTCGTGATGTCGCCGGTGGTGCGCCACAGGTTGCCGACGTCCGGCGCCCAGGTCGACGGGCTGAAGTTGCCCCACTCGCAGATGCTGTAGGCGATCGGGCGGCCGGTGGCCTTGAGCGCGTCGCGCATCGCCGAGTAGCGGCGGACGTAGTCCTGCTGGGTCTCGCCGGCCGGGCTGCCGCAGTTGTCGTACTTGAGGTAGTCGACGCCCCAGCTCGCGAAGAGGTTCGCGTCGGCCTGCTCGTGGCCGAGGCTGCCCGGGTAGTGCTGGCAGGTCTCGGTGCCGGCGCTTTCGTAGATGCCGAACTTCATGCCGCGGGCGTGGATGTAGTCACCGAGGGCCTTGAGGCCGCTCGGGAACTTCGCGGAGTCGGCGACGAGGTTGCCCGAGCCGTCGCGGGAGCGGGTCATCCAGCAGTCGTCGAGGTTGACGTAGGTGTAGCCGCGGTCGCGCATCCCGGAGCTGACCATCAGGTCGGTGGTCTGCTTGACCAGGGTTTCGCTGATGTTGCATTCGAAGGTGTTCCAGGTGTTCCAGCCCATCGGCGGGGTGCGGGCGAGGCCGTTTTCGAGGGCGCCGGCGGGTGGGCTCGCGAGCCCGACGGCGGCGATGGCGGTGGCGAGGACGGCGAGGACACGGCGCATGGCGGCTCCAACCGGACGGCGGTGTGAGGCAGGAGGACTAGACCATTTCTCGATCAGCAGCTTCCGTGTCGGATGCTGCGCGGTCAAGCGCCACTTTGGTGATTCGTGTTGGATCCCCGACTAAAGTTGTGTGCGCTCCTGGAGGAGTCGCCGGGCGACGTCGACGGTCGCGGCCCCGGCGACGGCCATGGCTTCGGTGTCCCGCAGCGAGCGGCAGAGGACGAAGGCGCCTTCGAGGTTGTTCACGGCGGTGATGGTGAGCGTCCGGGCGGCGTCCCGGGGCAGCCCGAACTTCGCGAACTTTTCGGTCCCGGCGTCGATCCAGGCGGTGAAGACGTCGGCGGTGGCCTGCCGGAGCGGTTCGTTGGTGCTGGCGACCTCGAGGGCGACGGTCGCGATCGGACAGCCTTCGACGTAGCCGGTGGCTTCGAGGGTGGCGATCCCGGCGGCGAAGAACGCCTCGATCCCGCTGATCACGTCCGGCGCGGGCGCGATGAAGAGGTCGAACAGCTGGATGTAGGCGAGCCCGGAGGTGCGGATGACCTCCTCGCCGAGCTGCTCCTTGCCGCCGGGGAAGAAGTGGTACAGGGACCCGAACGGGGCATTGGCTTCGGAAACGATCTGCTTCAGCCCGGTGCCGGCGTAGCCGTTGCGCCGGAACAGCTCGGCGCCGGCGGCCATGATGCGTTCCTTGGTCCCTGCCACCCCACGATGATAGAGCGTTCTATCAACTCAGTGGATGTCCCAGGCCGGCCCCGGGTCCTCGGCGTCGTCCCGCAGGACGGTGCCCTCGATCAGCCCGTACGGCCGGTCGGCCGCGTAGAACACCTCGTTGTCGTTCTTCAGCCCGAACGGGCTCAGGTCGACCAGGAAGTGGTGCTTGTTCGGCAGCGACAGCCGCACCTCGGCCACCTCTTCGCGGGTCTCGAGCACCGCCTCGCCCATCGCGTACAGCGTCTGCTGCAGCGAAAGGCTGTGCTTGGTCGCGAACGTCTCCAGCAGCACCCGCCGGATCTCGCGGTGGCTTTCCGCCCAGTCGATGCCCTCGCCCCGGTAGCGCCAGCGCGCGGTCACGGCCGTCGCCAGGATGCGGTCGGCGGTTTCGGCGAGGGTCGTGTACTGGTCGCGCGGGAAGCCGTGGAACTCCGAACCGGTGGACTTCAGCAGCGTCAGGCCGTCGATGCCGGAGACGACCCACGCGCGCCCGTCCTGGATCGTCACGGCGGTCGTGCGGCGTTCGCCGCCGGAGCGGCTGAACGCGTGGTCGTGCGGCTCGCCGCCGACCGGGATGCGGTCCCAGGCGTGCTCGTCGATCTTGATGCGCGCGCCCGTGATGTTTTCCTGCGTGCCGGTGAAGTGGCGGGCCAGGCGCAGGCCGAAGTCCTCGATCTCGTCGACCGGCGCCTCCTTCGCGAAGGCGTACACGGTGTTCTTCTGCGTGTCGGTCGCCAGCACCCCGGCGTTGTCGCCGGTCAGGTGCGTCGCGGCCAGCTCGCCGCGCAGCGACGTCGACACGGTGAGGTCCTTCAGGTGGTGTACGGCGCCTTCGCGGCGCACCGTGACCAGGCGGACCTCCGCCTTGCCGTACTGGTTGGGGCCCAGGGTGATGGCCACGGTCAGCTCCCTCGGTAGGTCGAATAGGCGAACGGGCTGAGCAGGAGCGGCACGTGGTGGTGCGCCGCGGGGTCGGAGATCCGGAACGTCAGGGTGACCTCCGGGAAGAAACCGTCCGGGCCCAGGTAGGCGCCGGTGTCGAAGATCAGCCGGTAGGCGCCCGGCTCCAGGGTTTCCGGGCCGAGGTCGCGGATGCGGCCGTCGTCGTCGGTGCGGCCTTCCGCGATCGGCTTGCCGTCGGCGGTCTCGAACCGGACGGCGATCCCCTGGGCCGGGCGCCCCTGGGCCGTGTCGAGGACGTGGGTGGTCACGAGGCTCACGCGGTCACCGCTTTCGCGAGTCGGAGTTCGGCGATCTTCAGCAGTTCCCGCCCGGCGACGGCGAGCTCGGTCGCGGGGTCGTTGTTCAGCCGTTCGCGCAGGATCTCCAGCAGTTCTTCACCGCTGCGGCCGCTCGCGCAGACCAGGTAGACGTGCCCGAACTTGGCTTCGTACTCGGCGTTCGCGGCGGCGAACGCGTCCGCATTGTCCACACCGGACTGTTCGGACCGCGCCCAGCCGCTCGCCGGTTTCTCGCCGATCCGCGGGTGCGCAGCCATGGCCTGGCGGATCTCGTCGCTGGTCAACGGCAGGTTCGCGGCGGCTTTCACCGCGTCGACGTCGGGATACGGCCGCCCGGCCAGCACGGCGTCGACCCACCGGGGCACGGCGAGGCACTCCGTCAGCAGCGGACGGACGTCGGTGGTGTTGAACTCGGTGAGCAGCACGGGCTGACCGTACGTCGGCGCCGAAGTTCCGTCAACATTTTGTTGAAAGCGCTGGTCAGTCCGCTTCCCGGTTGAGGTAGTTGTAGACGGTGAACCGCGTGACGCCCAGCGCGTCGGCCACCGACGAGACCGATTTCCGCAGGCCGAAGGCGCCGCGTTCGCGCAGCAGCCGCACCGCGCGCTGCTTGCCGCCGCGGTCGAGTTCGCCCAGCTTGGCGCCCAGTTCCCGCTCGACGTCGGCGATCAGCCGGGCCAGCGCGTCGTTCAGTTCGACGACGGGCGCGCTGCCCGGGTCGTCGGCCCGGCGCAGTTGCAGCGTGACCCGCGTGGCGCCGCCCTCCAGGGCTGCCTTCGCGATCGCCGGGAGAGCTTCGAGCAGCTCCTTCGCCTCGCCGCGGGCGAGCGTGCCGAGCGGCCCGAAATCGGTGTCCAGCCCGGCTTCCGCGGCGGCGTCGCGGGCGGCGACGGCGTGCTCGGGCGGCGAACCCTCGCCGTGGAACGGTTCGCTGGTGAACTCCGCTTCAAGCCGCACGACGATGACCGTACTGTGTCGATGCGGCCGATTCGACCGGCAGTCACGGCGGAACGGGTGCCGGTGGGCGGGTTCGCTTCGGACCGTTTCCGCCTGCTTTCGGCCGAATCGGCCACGGGCTGCGTCCGTCGTTGACGAGCGGCGCGCGCCGTGGTTACTGTCGTTGTGCGAAACCGCCTTTCCGTACTGTGAAATCGGCGGTGGTCATCCTCCCGGAGAAGGGTTCTCGGATGGATCTTGTGGTGCGTGCCGCCCGGGCCGTGACGGCCGCGGGCGAAGTCCCGGCGACCGTCGGCGTCGACGGCGGCCGGATCGTCGCGGTCGAACCCGAAGGCGCCTCGTTGACCGGCGACCGCGTCCTCGACCTCGGCGACGACGTCGTGCTGCTGCCCGGGCTGGTCGACACGCACGTCCACGTCAACGACCCCGGCCGCGCCGAGTGGGAGGGCTTCGAGACGGCGACCCGCGCGGCCGCGGCGGGCGGGGTGACCACGATCGTGGACATGCCGCTGAACAGCCTGCCGCCCACGGTCGACGTCGCGGCCCTGGAGGTCAAGCGCAAGGCGGCGGCCGGCCGGGTGCACGTGGACGTCGGTTTCTGGGGCGGCGCGATCCCGGGGAACGTCTCCGACTTGCGGGGGCTGCACGAGTCCGGGGTGTTCGGCTTCAAGTGTTTCCTGCTGCACTCCGGGGTCGACGAGTTCCCGCCGCTCGACCCGGCCGGGCTGGACGAAGCGTTGCGGGAGCTCGGTTCCTTCGACGCCCTGATGATCGTCCACGCCGAGGACGCGCACGAGATCGATTCGGCGCCGGAACCGCACGGCGGTCGCTATGTCGACTTTCTGCAGTCGCGGCCACGGCAGGCGGAGAACCTCGCGATCTCGCACGTCATCGACGCGGCCCGGCGTCATTCTGCGCGGGCCCACATCCTGCATCTGTCCTCTTCGGACGCTCTGCCCCTGATCGCCGCCGCACGCCGTGACGGCGTCCGGCTCTCGGCGGAGACCTGCCCGCACTACCTCAGTTTCGTCGCCGAGGAAATCCGTGACGGCGCCACGCAGTTCAAGTGCTGCCCGCCGATCCGCGAGGCGGCCAACCGCGAGCTGCTCTGGCAGGGCCTCGCCGACGGCGTCATCGACACGATCGTCAGCGACCATTCGCCGTGCACGCCGGAGCTGAAACGCTTCGACAGCGGCGACTTCGGCGAAGCCTGGGGCGGGATTTCGAGCCTGCAGCTGGGGCTCCCGGCGATCTGGACGCAGGCGCGGCAGCGCGGGTTCGCGCTCACCGACGTCGTCCGGTGGATGGCCGAGCGCCCGGCCGCGCAGGCCGGGATGCGCCGCAAGGGGCACCTGGCGGTGGGGTACGACGCCGACTTCTGCGTGTTCGCGCCGGACGAAGCGTTCGTCGTGGACGTCGCGAAACTGAAGCACCGCAACCCGGTCAGCGCCTACGACCGGCGGCCGCTCGCCGGCGTCGTGCGCTCGACGTGGCTGCGGGGCGCCGAAATCACCGGCGACGAGCCGCGCGGCGCGCTGCTGACCCGGGGGAACTGCTGAAATGGAGGGCGCTGTGACCGACCGTCCGGAGTGGACAGAACTGCCCGACCTCGCGTCCCGCCGCTTCGGCGGCACGGTGATGTGGGCGACCGACGAGCTGTTCGCCGAGAAGGAGAACCTCGTCAACCCGTGGGTGCCGGCCCACCGCGCGGAGACGTTCGGGCCGAAGGGCCAGGTCTACGACGGCTGGGAGACCCGCCGCCACCGCGAACCGGGCGACGACCAGGCCATCGTCCGGCTCGGCCTGGCCGGCACGATCACCGGCGTCATCGTCGACACGGCCTTCTTCAAGGGCAACTACCCGCCGTTCGTCTCGGTCGAAGCGACGTCGCTCCCGGGTTACCCGTCGGCGGCGGAGGTGGCCGAGGCCGAGTGGGACGTCCTGGTCGACCGCGCGCCGGCTTCGGGGCACACGGAGAACTTCTACGCGGTCAACGGCTCGCGGCGGTACACGCACGTCCGGCTGACACAGCACCCGGACGGGGGAGTGGCGCGCCTGCGCGTGCACGGAGCGCCGATCCCGGACCCGGCGCTGCTGGACCTGGACGCGCTCGACCTGGCGGCCCTGGAGAACGGCGCGATCGTGACGGGCTGCAGCAACCGGTTCTATTCGTCGCCCAACAACATCCTGTCGCCGGGTTTGGCGGCCCACCAGGCGGAGGGCTGGGAGACGGCCCGCCGCCGCGACGACGGCAACGACTGGGTGACGCTGCGCCTGGCGGGCGCCGGGATCGTCCGGTTCGTTGAGCTGGACACGAGCAACCTGAAGGGCAACGCCCCGGGCTGGGCGTCCGTGAGCGGCCGCGGGACGTACGGCGAGTGGGCGCCGTTGCTGCCGAAGACGCGGTTGCAGCCGGACACGCGCCACCGGTTCGCGCTCCCGGACGGCCCGGAGGTGACGGAGGCCCGCCTGGACATCTACCCGGACGGCGGCCTGGCCCGCCTCCGGCTGTTCGGCCGCCTCACGGAGGCGGGCCGCACGAACCTGAAGGCCCGGTTCGCGAAGACGCGCTAGCCGGCGCCGGGCCGGTTGAGGTAGGCGGAGGCCAGGGAGAGGACACAGGCACAGCCGACGAGGGCGCTCACCCACCACGGCAACCCGACCACGACGCTCCAGACGAAGCCCGCCGCCGCCAAGAGGGCGACGAGGATGTTCCGGAGCTGCAGCGGGGTGGGTTTCGCCATGCCGCCACCCTCTCACGGCGCCGAGGGGCCGCTGTCGGCTCCCCGCGGCCGGGCCGGATCGGGCCGGGTTGCCGTGGGCTCCCTGGACCCGGGGTGAGCCGCCGCGCGCCCGCCTGTCCCGCATGCCGCCTCGGGCCGGGCAGCCCTTGCCCCTTGTCCCACGCCGCCAGGGTCGTGACTGGTAAGGCGTGTTCTAACTCGCCTTACCACTCACGACCGGCGTCAGACCTCCGCGTGTTCCCCGGGCTCGAGCAGCACGAGCCGGTCACCCAGCCCCGCCGTCTCGAACTCCTTCCGCAGCACGTCCGGCCCCTCGCTGAAGTGCCCCCAGCCCCGGAAATGCAGCGGAACCACCTTCGCCGCGCCCAGCACCTTCGCCGCCTCCACCGCGTCCACGCTGGTCAGCGTCAGCGGCGCGCCGTCGAACAACACCGTCCGGGCCGCGCCGGCGAACAGCACCGCGATGTCCACCCGGAACCGCGCCGCGATCTCCCTCACCAGCTCCACCGAAGCGTTGTCCCCGCTCACGTACACCGTCGGCAGCCCGTCGCCGGTCAGCACGAACCCCGTCACGTCCCCGGTGACCCGCGACGCGCCCTCCGGCCCGTGCAGCGCCGGAACCGCCGTCACGGTCAGCGAGCCCACCTGCGTCGATTCCCACGGCTCCAGCCCGCGAGCCGTCCCGCCGAGCCGCGCGGCCCCGCTGGGCGTGACCAGCGTCAGCGGCACCGTCGCGAGGTACGCGCGGCCGCGGTCGTCCAGGTTGTCCGGGTGCTGGTCGTGGGACAGCAGCACCGCGTCCACCACCCCGGCCGCCTCTTCGGTCAGCGCCGATTCCTCGGTCTTGACCAGCACCCGCTCGCCGACCGGGTGGTCGCCGGGCGCGTCGAACGTCGGGTCGGTGAGCAGCCGGACGCCGCCCAGTTCCAGGAGGGCGGTCGGGCCGCCGGAAAACGTGATCCCCATCGTCATACCGGGGCCAACCGCGGGAACGTCCGTTCTCTTCCCGGGATCAGGGCGCCGACTGCCGCCGCGAGCTGATCACGCCCGTGTTGAACCCGGCGAGGTGCAGCCCGCCGGCGAAGCGCGCGTGCTCGATCTTGACGCACCGGTTCATCACGACGTCCAGCCCGGCTGCCCGCGCCCGGTCGGCGACCGGCTCGTGCCACAACCCGAGTTGCAGCCACAGCGTCCGCGCGCCGGCGTCGATCGCCTCCTCGGCGACCTGCGGCAGGTCGTCGTGCCTGCGGAACACGCTGACCAGGTCCGGTTCGCCCGGGACGTCCTTCAAAGCCGCGTACACCGGCTTCCCGAACAGCGTGTCCAGCCGCGGGTTGACGAAGTTGACCTCGTACCGCGTCGACGACAGCAGGTAGGTCGCGACGAAGTAGCTGGGCCGCGCCGGGTTGGCCGACGCGCCGACCAGCGTCACGGACTTCGTCCGCCGAAGGATCGCGCGCCGCTCGACCGCGCCGACGTCGTGCGTCATCCGGCCACCGCCTTGCCCAGTGCCTGGTCGAGGTCCCAGAGGATGTCCTCGACGTCTTCGAGGCCGACCGACAGCCGGATCAGGTCCGGCCCGACGCCCGCGGCCGCCAGCTGCTCCTCCGACAGCTGGGCGTGCGTGGTCGAGGCCGGGTGGATGACCAGCGTCCGCGCGTCCCCGACGTTCGCCAGGTGCGACAGCAGCTCCACCGACTCGACGAACTTCTCGCCCGCCGCGCGGCCGCCGTCGATGCCGAACGAGAACACCGCCCCCGGCCCGGCCGGCAGATAACGACGAGCCAGTTCGTGGTGCGGGTGCGACGGCAACCCGGCGTAGGACACCCACGCCACCCGGGGATCCGCGTGCAGGTACTCCGCGACCGCCCGGGCGTTGGCGACGTGCGCGTCCATCCGCTGGGGGAGCGTCTCGACGCCCTGCAGCAGCAGGAACGCCGAGTGCGGCGACAGAACCGCACCGATGTCCCGCAGCTGCTCGGCGCGCAGCCGGGTGCAGAACGCGTACTCGCCGAAGTTCTCCCAATAGCGAAGGCCACCGTAGCTCTCGACGGTCTCGGTCATCCGCGGGAACTTCCCGTTGCCCCAGTCGAACTTCCCGGACTCGACGACGATCCCGCCGAGCGTCGTCCCGTGCCCGCCGAGGAACTTCGTCGCCGAGTGCAGCACGATGTCGGCGCCGTGCTCGATCGGGCGGCACAGGTACGGCGTCGCCAGGGTGGCGTCGACGACCAGCGGGATGTCGTGGGCGTGCGCGAGGTCCGCCAGTGCGGCGAGGTCGGCGATGCCGCCGCCGGGGTTGCCGATGACCTCGGTGTAGAGCAGCCGGGTCCGGTCGGTGATCGCCGCGGCGTAGTCGTCGATGCCGCCGCTGACGAAGGTGGTCTCGACGCCGAAGCGCCGGAGCGTGCCGGTGAGCTGGGTGACGGTGCCGCCGTAGAGGCCGCTCGCGGAGACGATGTGGTCGCCGGCCTCGGTGAGCGCGCTGAAGGTGAGGAACTCCGCGGCCTGCCCGCTCGCCGTGGCGACCCCGCCGATGGCCCCTTCGAGGCTGGCGATCCGCTCTTCGAAGGCGGCCACGGTCGGGTTCCCGATGCGGCTGTAGATGTTGCCGTACTTCTGCAGCGCGAACAGGTTCGCCGCGTCGGCCGCGTCCTCGAAGACGAAGCTCGTGGTCTGGTAGATCGGCACGGCCCGGGCGCCGGTGGCCGGATCGGGCGTGCCGCCCGCGTGCAGGGCGCGGGTGCGGAAGCCCCAGCTGCGTTCACTCATCGCTGCCCACGGTAACCGCAGCATCCCCCGGATGACACGCGCTCTCAGGGCGTGGGCGCGGTTACGCTCCAGTCCGTGACAGTGCGGTGGAGCGTGACGATCGACTGCGCGGAGCCTCGCGCACTGGCCCGGTTCTGGGCGGTGGCCCTCGGCTACATCGAGCGCCCGCCGCCGCCGGGGTTCGCGAGCTGGGAAGCGTGGTTCACCCGGCACGGCGTGCCCGAAGAGGAGTGGGACGACGGCGCGTACCTGACCGACCCGGAGGGCGTGCTGCCGAGCCTGAGCTTCCTCAAGGTGCCCGAGGGGAAGGTCGCGAAGAACCGCCTCCACCTGGACATCCAGGCCGGCGGCGGGCGAGAGGTGCCGTGGGAGACGCGCTGGGAACGGGTGGTCGAGGCGGTCGCCCGGCTCACCGCCGCGGGCGCGACGGTGCTGCGGCAGGACGAGCTGGACGGCCGCCCCGACCACTTCGTGATGGCCGATCCCGAGGGCAACGAGTTCTGCGTGCTGTGACCCGGGTCAGCTCCGCCACGGCAGGACCCGCCCGTACCGGACGAGCTCGCCGTAGGTCGCCGGGTCGACGTCGGCGAACACCAGGTCCAGTACCTTCCGCGCCGCCTCGTCGGGTGTCTGGGCCTGGCTGAAGTCGCTGAACCACGGCCGCGACGCCCGCGTGTCGACCAGGCCCGGGCAGACCGCCGCCACCAGAGTGCCGTTCGCGAGATCGGTGTCCCGGCGTTCGGCCGCCACCGCGCGCACCGCCGCGACCTGCGCGACCTTGGACGGCACGTTGATCCACTCCGGCCAGCCCGCCGCGGCGGACGTGCCGTCGTGGATCGCCGCGCGCCAGTCCTCGACCGCCTTCTCGACGTCGTCCAGCGAGACGCCGTCGAACCGCGGCCGCAGTGGCTCGGGCAGGTGGCCGAGCGTGCCCAGCGAGCTCGCCACGATCAGCAGCCGCCCGCCCGGCCGCAGGAGCGGCCCGAACGACCGCAGCACCGCGTGGGTGCCGCCGTTGGCGACGTCGAGGAACACGTCGGCCTGCTCGGCCTGGCGGTCCGGATCGAGGGCGGCGATGGCGTTCGAGAGCACGATGTCGGCCGGTCGGGCGAAGCGAGCCACGGCGGCGGCGTCGGAGACATCGAGGACGTGCCCTTCGACGCGGCTGCGCGTCGCCGGATCGGCGGCGACACGCGCGGCGGCCTCGGCCACCCGGCCGGGGTCGCGGCCGGTGAGCAGGACGAGGTCTTCGGGCGCGAGGCGGGCAGCGAGCCCGCGGACGAGGGCGAAGCCGAGACCCTGGTTGGCCCCGGTCACCACGGCGATTCGTGTCATACCGCCACGCTAGGTCGGCCGAAGCCATGCGGAAAGCGAGAATCCGGCAACCCTGGTATGCGTGAACGTCATGGACTTCGGTGACGTTTCCCTGGTCGCCCTGCGCGTGTTCCGCGAGGTCGCCGAACGCGGCACCCTCACCGCGGCCGCGACGGCGCTCGGCTACACGCAGTCCGCGGTGTCGCGGCAGATCGCGTCCCTCGAACGGGTCGCCCGGACGCCCGTGCTGGAGCGGCGGCCGGGCGGCGTCCGCCTCACCGCCGCCGGGACCATCGTGCTGCGGCACGCCATCGCCGTGCTCGGCGAAATCGACGCCGCCGGGCGCGAGCTGGCCGGGCTGCCCGCCGACGCCGGAACGGTGCGCCTGGGCTGGTATCCCAGCGCGGGCGCGGTGCTGGTGCCGCGCGCCGTCGCCGAACTGCGCCGCACGCACCCGGCCGTCACCGTCATCACCCGGGAGGGCACGACGCCCGTCCTCGTCCGGGCGCTGCGCGCGGGCACGGTCGACCTGGCGCTCCTCGGCTCGGCCCCGCCGTTCCGCCCGCCGGACGCCGAGACACCGGCGCTGCGCCTGGAGACCCTGTTCGAGCGCAGCCTCCGCCTCGCCGTGCCCGCGGGCCACCCGCTGGCCGGCGCCGGCGAGATCGACGTGGCGGACCTGCGCGGGCAGCGCTGGATCGCCGGGCCGCAGTCGGGGGAGGGGACGCTGATGGGCGTGTGGCCGGGGCTCGACGAGCGGCCCGAGATCGCGCACACCGCCCGGGACTGGCTGGCCAAGCTCAACCTGGTCGCCGCCGGCTGCGGCCTCACGACGTTGCCGGCGTCGCTCGCCGACGCCGTGCCGCCGGGAGTGCGCGTGCTGGAGGTCCGGGGCGGTCCGTCGGAGCGGCGGCGGGTGGTGCTGGCGCGCGTCCCGGGGCCGGTGTCCGAACCCGCGACCCTGCTGGCCGGGGTCCTGCGCCGGATCGCCGCGGAATGACCCGGATCACGCGCGTTCCGGTCACATCGGTGCCCGCCGCGGGGTCTACTGCTACGACGCACGGCGGAAGGAACAGGACACAGTGGACGCGCTGACCGAGCGGTTCGAACAGGAGCGGCCGCGGCTGCGGGCGGTCGCCTACCGGATGCTGGGTTCGGCGGCCGAAGCCGACGACGCCGTCCAGGAGGCGTGGCTGCGGTTCTACCGCACCGACGCGGGGGAGATCGGGAACCTCCCCGCGTGGCTGACCACGGTGGTCGCCCGGGTCTGCCTGTCGCTGCTGCGCTCGCGCCGCAACCACCGCGAAGAGCCCCTGGACGGGCAGCCGGAGCCGGACGACGACCGCCGCGACCCCGGTCAGGAGGCGGAGCTGGCCGACACGGTCGGGCTGGCGCTGCTGGTGGTGCTCGACGCGCTGGGACCGGCCGAGCGGGTGGCGTTCGTGCTGCACGACATGTTCGCGGTGCCGTTCGACGAAATCGCCCCGGTGATCGGCAAGACCCCCGCGGCCACCCGGCAGCTGGCCAGCCGCGCCCGCCGCCGGGTGCGGGGCGGGACCACGGCGGACGCGGACCTGCCCCGGCGGCGCAAGGTCGTCGAAGCGTTCCTGGCGGCGTCCCGCGGCGGTAACTTCGAGGCGCTGCTCGCGCTGCTCGACCCGGACGTGGTGCTGCACGCCGACCGGTTCGTCGGCCCGAGCCCGGCGCCGATCGAGCTGCGTGGCGTCGAGAGCGTCCGCCGGGGTGCGATCCTGGCGTCCGAGCGGGCCCGCGCGAGCGAACTCGCCCTGGTCGACGGCGCCCCCGGCCTGCTCATGGTGCGCGAGGGCCGCTTGGCGGTCGTCCTGGCGTTCCAGGTCGACGGCGACCGGATCACGGGCATCGAGGTCATCGCCGACCCGGAGCGGCTCGCCGCGCTGGAGCTGGCGGTTCTCTAACCCAGGGCGGCGCGAAGGCGTGCTTCGCGCTCTTCGGGCGTCTGACGCGGGCAGCTCACGCACTTCGGGTTGCCGACCTCGTAGATCAGGCAGCACGAAGCACGCCGTACCGCGGGCGTACGTCCGACACGCACGAAGCGCGGCTTCGGCAGACCCAGGTCGATCGCGTCCACCAACGGCTCGGCGAGGGCCATCGCGCGCTCGGGATCGGGCGTCCACAGCAGCCGGTTGCCGATCGAGTCGGTGGCGATCGCGCCCAGCGCCCGCTCCCGCGCCCCGCTGACGGCGGCGATGGTGGCGATCGCGGTGCCCAGGGCGCCGGTGAGCGCGGCGCCCAGCTCGGGCAGGCCGCCGTCGAGGGCGCGGGTGGACCGGGCGCCCAGGAACCGCCCGTCGGCGACGAGGTCGAGCTCCACGGCGTCCAGCGAGGGATTTATCAGCGTCCCGGCCACCAAGCCCTCGACTGCCGGGGCCACGAGGACGGACGACAGCGAGTACCACCAGATCGTCCCCAGCACCTCCGGCCGCGCGCAGCCGTACAGCTTCGCCGCGCCGCCGATGCGGGACCGCACCCAGTCCTCGTCGGCGAGCCGGGTCGCGGACACGGTCCAGTCCGGCTTCACTCCTTCCTCCGATACGACGAGACGGTGAACGACACCGTGACGACCTGGGCCTCGGTCAGCGCGTCCAGGCGCTCCCGGCGGCCGTCGCGGTCCAGGTGGAACCCGGCGGGGCCCATCTCGACGGCCTGGCGCACCTGCCGCGGCGTCAGCTCGACCTCGCGCCGGACCTCCGTGCGGTCCGTGCGCGTGAAGTACCCGCCGAGGGTGGCGTCGAGGCGCTCGTCCTTGCGCTCGTCGACGGCCAGGACGAGGTCGCCCAGCTCACGGAGGTGGTCGGGGGCCGGCGCGGCGACCACCAGGAGGCCCCCGGGCTGCAGCACGCGGTGGAACTCCGGCCCGTTTCGCGGCGCGAAGACGTTCAGCACGACCGATGCCACGCCGTCGCCCACCGGCCACGGCTCCCACAGGTTCCACACCGCCGCGCCCAGCCGCGGGTGCGCCCGGGCCGCCCGCCGCAGCGCGACCGCCGAGACGTCGAGGGCGAGCCCGAACGCCTCCGACGTCTCCAGCACGCGAGCGAGGTAGTACCCCGTGCCCGCGCCCGCATCGATCACCAGGCCGCCGGCTTCGGCGCAGACCCGGGCCAGCTCGTCGGCGAGGGGCTCGTAGGCGCCCGACGCGAGGAAGTCCGCACGCGCGGCGACCATCGGCGCGGTGTCCGCCGTCCCGGCCGGGATTCGCGCGTGCAACAGGTTCACGTAACCCTGGCGCGCTAGATCGAAAGAGTGGCGGTTCCCGCAACGCAGCGTGCGTTCCGCTGCGCCGATCGGGTCGCCGCACACCGAACACCGCAGTGCGGCGACCACCGGGGGTGGCAGTGGGTCATTCCCGTGGTCGGCCGGTGTCATGGGGATATTCGACCACGACGTTTCGCAACCGGACACCCGAGGCGGGGGTCCGGGAAACCTGCCCGTAACAACCGGGCGCGGACAGTTCACGCGGGTGAAACCTCGCGCGCCGCCCCGTGAAACACCGCGCGCCAAAACTGCCAACGCACGAACCCAGGGCACGGGAGGACGATGTGCTGAACGCAGGAGACACCGCGTGGGTATTGGCCAGCGCCGCGCTGGTCATGCTCATGACCCCAGGACTGGCGTTCTTCTATGGCGGCATGGTCCGCGCGAAGAGCGTCCTGAACATGCTGATGATGAACTTCATCGCGCTGGCCGTCGTGGGGGTGCTGTGGGCCCTGTACGGCTTCTCGATGTCCTTCGGCGACGACGCGTTCGGAGGATTCCTCGGTAACTTCCACTTCGCCGGCCTCGAGAACACCTTCGGCAAACTCGCCGGGTTCGCCGTCGCCGCGACCGACACCTCGCCGGCGGTCGCCTGGCCCGGCTCGGACGGCCTGCCCGTCCTCGCGTTCGTGATGTTCCAGCTGATGTTCGCGATCATCACGCCCGCGCTGATCTCCGGCGCCATCGCCGACCGCGCGAAGTTCTGGGGCTGGACGCTGTTCGTCGTCATCTGGGTGACGGTCGTGTACTTCCCGGTCGCGCACTGGGTGTTCTCCTTCAACGGCTTCATCGGTGAGAACGCCGTCGGCGGCTGGATCGCCAACAACCTCAAGGCACTCGACTTCGCCGGTGGCACCGCGGTCCACATCAACGCCGGTGCCGCGGGTCTCGCGCTGGCGATCGTGCTCGGCAAGCGCAAGGGCTGGCCGAAGGACACCGGGCGCCCGCACAACGTGCCGTTCGTGCTGCTCGGCGCGTCCCTGCTGTGGTTCGGCTGGTACGGCTTCAACGCCGGTTCGGCGCTGGCCGCCAACGACCTCGCCGCGGTCGCGTTCACCAACACCACCGTCGCCACGGCCGCCGCGGTGCTGGGCTGGCTGCTGATCGAGCAGATCAAGTTCGGCAAGCCGACCACCCTCGGCGCGGCTTCCGGTGCGGTCGCCGGCCTGGTCGCCATCACCCCGGCGTGTGGTTTCGTGAGCCCGCTCGGGGCCATCGCGATCGGCCTGATCGCCGGTGCGGTCTGCGCGCTTGCCATCTCGCTCAAGTTCAAGTTCGGCTTCGACGACTCGCTCGACGTCGTCGGCGTCCACCTGGTCGGCGGCATCGTCGGCACGCTGCTGATCGGCTTCTTCGGCACCACGAGCGTCAACTCCCTCGGCGCGGACGGCCTGTTCTACGGCGGTGGGTTCACCCAGCTGGGCCGCCAGGCGGCGGCCGCCGGCGCGGTGCTCGCGTACTCCTTCGTGCTGTCCTTCATCATCGGCTTCGTGATCAAGAAGGCCGGCGGCTTCCGCGTCAGCACCGAGGACGAGGTCAGCGGCATCGACGAAGCCCAGCACGCGGAGAGCGCCTACGACTTCACCGGGACGGGCGGGGGCCTCGGCCACCCGAACACCATCCCGGTCAAGTCCACCCCGGCCGCGAAACTCGAGGAGAGCAAGGCATGAAGCTCATCACGGCGATTGTGAAGCCGTTCACGCTCGACGACGTCCGCTCCGCGCTGGAGCAGCTGGGCGTGCTGGGCATGACGGTCAGCGAAGTCCAGGGCTACGGCAGGCAGAAGGGCCACACCGAGGTCTACCGCGGTGCGGAGTACTCGGTGGACTTCGTGGCCAAATTGAAGATCGAGGTCGTCACCGACGACGCAGGAGTGGAGAAGGTGCTCGACGCCATCACCACGGCCGCGCACACCGGCAAGATCGGTGACGGCAAGGTGTGGGTGACGCCGGTGGAGACCGTCATCCGGGTACGGACCGGCGAGCGCGGCACGGACGCTCTATAAGGCGTCTGGGATGGCCGACGGGGGCGAACTGGTCAAGGCCACCGAGCGCTTGCTCGAGGGCAGGCACGGGAGGCTGGGGGCGTCCGCGCTGCGGGCGGCCCTGGTCGACCTCTACGAGTTCTGGCTGAGCAGGGGAGCCTCGGCGGCCGGCGTCGACACCGCGGAACCGGGTGTCGCGCTGGTCGCCGTGGGCGGGCTCGGCCGCCGGGAGCTGGTGCCGTTCTCCGATCTCGACCTGCTGCTGGTGCACAACGGCAACAGCGGCGTCGGCGAGATCGCGGACGCGCTCTGGTATCCCTTGTGGGACGCGAAAGTCGGGCTCGACCACTCGGTCCGCACGCCGGGTGAGGCGCTGAAGGTCGCTTCGGAAGACCTGCGCGTGGCCATGGGCCTGCTCGACGCCCGGCACCTCGCCGGGGACGCCGAGCTGACCGGCCGGCTGGTCGCCGCGGCACGGGACCAGTGGCGCCGCACCGCGCGCAAGCAGATCCCGGACCTGACGGCGTCGGTCCGGCAGCGCTGGGCCCGCAGCGGCGAAATCGCGCAGTCCGCCGAACCGGACCTCAAGCACGGCCGGGGCGGGCTGCGGGACTTCGCCGTCCTGGAAGCACTGGCGGCGGCGCAGCTCACCGCGCGGCCGGGCGAGGAGCTCCTGGAAGCCAAGGGGCTCCTGCTCGACGTCCGCACCGAGCTGCGGCGCGAAATCCGCCGTGAACGGGACGTCCTGTCCGCACCGGAAGCCGAGCTGGTCGCGGCCGAGCTGGGCTTCGGCGACCGGTTCACCCTGGCCCGCAAGCTTTCCGGCGCGGGCCGCACGATCGCCTACGCACTGGACGTCGCTCTCCGGTCCACTGTGGAGCCACCACGGGCGCGCTTCGGCCGGCGTCCCGCGCGGACGCCGCTCGCGGAAAACGTGGTGCTGCACGGGAACGAGGTCGCGCTGGCCCGCGACGCCGTCCCGGCGAAGGACCCGGCGCTGCTGCTTCGGGTCGCCGCGGCGTCGGCGCGCACGGGCAAGCCGATCGCGCTCGGCACCCTCAAGGCACTGGCCGAGTCGGCGCCGGAGCTGCGCGCACCGTGGCCGGCCGAGGCGCTGAACGCGCTGGTCGAGCTGCTGGGCGCGGGCGAGGGCCTGGTCGACGCGGTCGAGTCCCTGGACCGGACGGGCCTGTGGTCCCGGCTGTTCCCGGAATGGGGCGCGGTCCGCGACCTGCCGCCGCGCTCGCCGGTGCACCAGTGGACGGTCGACCGCCACCTGGTCCGCACCTGCGTCGAGGCGGCCAAGCTGACCACCACGGTCCCGCGGCCGGACCTGCTGCTGATCGGCGCGCTGCTGCACGACATCGGCAAGGGCCGCGACGCCGACCACTCGGAACTGGGCGCGAAGATCTCCGCCCAGGTCGCGACCCGGCTGGGCCTCACCCCGGCCGACACGGCGACGGTGTCGGCGATGGTCCGCCACCACCTGTTGCTGCCCCACACGGCGACCCGGCGCGACATCAGCGAGCCGGACACGGTGGCGCGGGTGGTGAAGACCCTGGACAGCGACATCGTCCTGGTCGAGCTGCTGCACGCGCTGACCCAGGCCGATTCCTTGGCCACCGGCCCCGGCGTGTGGACGGACTGGAAGGCCCGCCTGCTGGCCGAGCTGGTGTCGGGCTGCGAGGAAGTGCTGCGGGGCAAGGGTTTCACGGCCCCCGCCCCGATGGACGACGAACAACGCGAACTCGTCGCTTCGGCGGTGGCCTCGGGCACGGGCGAGATCCGGATCAGCTCGCACGGCAAGGTGGTGACGGTCCTGCTGGCGGTCCCGGCCCAGGCGGAGCTCCTGGCCCCGGCGGCGGGCGTACTGGCCCTGAATTCCCTGGAGGTCCACTCGGCAATCCTGCGCGGCCACGACGGCGGCCGGGCGGGGCTGTTCACGGCATCCCCGAAGTTCGGTTCCCTGCCGGACGCAACACTGCTGCGCGAGCAGTTCGCCCGCGCGGTGGCGGGAACGCTGCCCTTGACCCAGCGCCTGGCGGCGAAGGAGCGCGATTACGCCTCACCTGCGGCCCCGGTGGCCCCGAAGGTGCTGTGGTTCGACGACGAGACGTCGGGCCCGGACACGGTGGTGCTGGAGCTGCGCGCGGCGGACCGCATCGGCCTGCTGTTCCGGGTGGCGGGAGCGTTGCGCCGGTGCGACGCGGAGGTCCGCTGGGCGAAGGCATCGACGTTGGGCGGGGCGGTGGTGGACTCGTTCGCGGTGACACCCCGGAGCGGCCGGATCGAGCCGGGCTGGCGGCGTGAGGTGGAGCAGGCCGTCCTGGCGGCGGCTTCCTGAGTGCGTTGTTCGGAGCCGCGCGCTCGCGCGGCTCCGAACGATGCGGTAACTGCTGTAACAAGTGATCCTCTTGCGCCGAGTTCATGCGCATGGCCGGGACCAAAATCCAAGCAGCAGAGCACGCCGTCGAGGAGATCTTCGACGACACCTACCAGTTCACCATCCCTCCTTACCAGCGTCCCTACGCCTGGACGACGGAGCAGGCCGGGGAGATGTTCGACGACCTCCTCGCCGCCTCCCGGGCGAAGGACTCGATCGCGGAATCGGATCCCTACTTCTTGGGGAGCATCGTCCTCGTCAAGGCGGAGAAGCAACCGCTGTCCGAGGTGGTCGACGGGCAACAACGCCTCACCACTTTGACGATTCTCCTCGCCGTCCTCCGCGCATACGTCTCGCCGGGCTTCGCCGCATCGCTCGAGAAACGCATCTTTCAAGAGGGCGACCCGGTCAAGGGCACCGCCGACCAGCCGCGGCTCCGGCTGCGGGACCAGGACCAGGGGTTCTTCGAGAAGTACATCCAGGAGCGCTCGGGCAACGACGAGTTGCCGGCTCTTCAGAACGTGACCCTCGACAGTCAGCTCCGGATGGTCGAGAACGCGCTCCTGCTCAAGTCACGAGTGGGCGCCTTGTCGGGCACAGACCGCGAGCGCCTGGTCTCGTTCATCTACGGCAACACTTACCTCGTTGTCGTGACGACCGCCGACTTCGAGTCCGCTTACCGGATCTTCTCGGTCCTGAACGAACGCGGCCTGGATCTCACCCACACCGACATCCTGAAGTCGGAGATCATCGGCAAGATCCCGGAAGCCGACAAGGACGCTTACACCACCAAGTGGGAGCAGGAGGAGAACGATCTCCGACGCGACGGCTTCGGCGACCTCTTCTCCCACATCCGGATGGTGTATGCGAAGACCAAAGCCCGGGAGTCGATCCTCAAGGAGTTCCGGGCCTCTGTGCTGCAAGCGGTTCCTGACGGCAAGAAGTTCATCGACGACGTGCTCGTCCCCTTCTCGGATGCCTTCGAGGTGGTCACGCGGGCCGGCTATGCCGGGGGACCGGACGCCAAAGCGATCAACCGGCTGCTGGGCTGGCTGAACCAGCTGGGCAACACGGACTGGATCCCGCCGGCAATCAGCTACTTCAGCCGTCCGACGGCCGATTCGGCGTCTCTTCTCCGGTTCCTGACCGACCTCGAACGGCTCGCCGCCAGCATGCTCATCCGCCGTGTGGACATCACCCGCCGGATCGAGCGCTACGGACGCGTGCTCGACTGGATGGAGAACGACCGCGATCTCTACTCGGCGGAGTCGCCGCTGCAACTGTCCGCCGCCGAGCAGAACGAGACTCTCGGCAAGCTGGACGCCGAGATCTACACGGTGCTTCGCGTCCGGCTTTACGTGCTGCAACGTCTGGACTCGGCGTTGTCGGACGGCGGGGCGAGCTACGACGATTACCCGTCGATCAGCGTCGAGCACGTCCTGCCGCAGAACCCGGCAGCGGGCAGTGGGTGGACCACGGCGTTCACCGCGCAGGAGCGGGCCTACTGGGTGCATCGGCTGGCGAACTTGGTCCTGCTCTCGAGGAGGAAGAACTCTCAAGCGAGCAACCTCGAGTTCGAGGCGAAGAAAACCAAGTACTTCGAGAAGACCAGCTGGGCGCCGTTCGTGCTGACTTCCCAGGTGGCCGCGAGCGACGTCTGGACCCCGGCCGTCCTCGAGGAGCGCCAGGAAACCCTGCTGAAGGTGCTCGGCAGCCTCTGGCGGCTGGAGGCAGCGGCCTCCTAGGCGGTCGCCGTGCCGTCGACCACCTGGTTGCGGCCCGCGTCCTTGGCTCGGTACAGGGCCTTGTCCGCGGCCTGCAGCAGGCGGTCGACGGCCGTTCCGCCGTCCGGGTAGGTCGCCACGCCGATCGAGGCCGACAGGTTCGCGATCATCCGGATGTCGGTGCCGTCCTCGTACTCGACCTTCAGCGCTTCGATCGCCGACCGGATGCGCTCGGCCACCGCCAGGACCGCCGCCGGGCCGATGTCCGGGAGGAGGACCACGAACTCCTCGCCGCCGAAGCGGCCGACCGAGTCGTAGTCGCGGACCGCGCTCTTGATCGTCGCCGCGACCGCGCGCAGGACCGTGTCGCCCGCCAGGTGGCCGTGCTGGTCGTTGATCAGCTTGAAGTGGTCCAGGTCGATCATCAGGACGCCGAACGTGCTCCGCGTGCTGCGCTGCGCCCTGGCCAGCTCGCGGGAGGCGAGCAGGTGCCAGCCGGTCGTGTTGAACAGGCCGGTCTTCTCGTCGGTCGTCGCGGCGATCTCCAGCTGCTTGATCAGCACCGCCCGGTGCAGCACCAGCAGCGGCGGCACGATCGCGACGGCCAGCGCGGGCAGCGTCGCCAGCGTCAACGCCGTGAGCATGCCCAGGCAGAGCGTCGCGACTTCGAGGAGGTTGTCGCCGAGGCCGCCGAAGAACGCCTTCACCGAGCGGGTGGTGATGGTCAGCGCCGGGATGATCGTGATCGCCGCGACCAGGAAGTACGTGCCGGCCGCGAGCGCGATCGCGGTGACGCCGCGCCAGCCCGCCGTCAGCGCGGCGGACATGTCGCCGACCCCGAGCCACGCGAGCACGAAGTCGGCGGAGTAGCAGGTGACGACGACCAGCGTCGCGTTCAGCGCGATCCGGAACGGCGGGACGCGCTTGATCCGCGCCAGGCTGCGCGTCCCGAGGTGCACGTACAGGACGACGACGAGGGCGGCCCCGAGCGCCGGCGGCAGGAGCAGCACGCCGGCGAACGTCCAGACCGACGTCAGGTTGATGTGCGGGGTGTCGGAAACCAGCCGCCGGACGCGCTCGACCTGCCGCCCCAGCTCGGCCTGCAGCACGCCGAGCCCGGCGAGCACCCCGAAGACGACGAGGTCCCAGGTCCGCACGGGCACCACGACGGCGGTCCAGACGGTGGCGACGACCGCGACCGACTCGACGAGGAAGCAGTAGAAGACGAGCGACCGCCGCTGTCGCCAGAGCGTCCAGAGAGCAGGGTTCAGCGCCCCTCGGATCCGGGCCGGGTGGCGTTCGGCCGGACGGGCGCCGTCCATACTCAAGGCGGTGCAACTCCCCTGGGGGTGATCCGACGATCCACAACCACCCCACCACACCGGACGGCCGCGATCGACGATTGCCACACGTTCGGAGCAGTGAAGGGAGGCTGCCGCCGTGCGCAACCGCGAATCCTGAGGCCCCCTGAGTTCCGATGTCCGCGCGAACCGCCGGAGGGAGGCCGCCATGCGCAACCGCGAGTCCTGAGCCTCGAGCCCTTTGTCACCGCCTTCGAGAGGAGCGCTGTCGTGCGCAATCGCGAGTCCTGAATCCCCGGCCGTCGATCCCTGCGTCCGGAAGGAGTGCTGCTGTGCGTAACCGCGAGTCCTGAGTTGCCGCGACCCCCTGTCATCGCGCTGGGAAGGAGGCTGCCGTGCGTAACCGTGAGTCCTGAGCTGCTGCGCCCCCCGTCACTGCGCTGGGAAGGAGGCTCGTCGTGCGTAATCGCGAGTCCTGAGCTGCTCCGACCCCTGTCAGCCCCCCGAGAAGGAGAGCCGTCGTGCGTAACCGCGAGTCCTGAAGTCGCTGCAACCCCCGCCACCGCGTCCGAGAGGAGAGCGCTGTGCGTAACCGCGAGTCGTGAGCCCGAGGCCGTCGACCCCTGCGTCCGGAAGGAGAGCTGCCATGCGCGACCGCGAGTCCTGAGCCGCCGCGTTCCCGTCACCGCGCCCGGAAGGAGAGCCGTCGTGCGCAACCGCGAGTCCTGAAGGTCCGCCGCCCCCAGCCCGTCCCAGCCGAAGAGAGGAATGCCGCCATGCGCAACCGTGAGTCGTGAACGGTCACCGCGTCCGGGTGGGCCGCTCAGGCGGTCGCGCCGCCGTCGACCACCAGGTCGTGCCCCACGGTGAACGCCGCCTCGTCCGAAGCCAGCCACAGCACCGCGGCGGCCACTTCGGCCGTGGCGCCCACCCGGCCCAGCGGGATCGCGTCCTTCAGCCGCGCGGCGCGGTCCGCGTCCGTCTCGCCGGGGCGGCGGGACATGTCCGTGTCGGTCGCACCCGGGCTGACCGCGTTGATGCGGACCCCGTCGCCGATGTGGTCGCGCGCCGCCGTCCTGGTCAGCGCGCTCACCGCGGCCTTCGACGCCGCGTAGGCGGCCATGTTCGGCAGCCTGCCGTGCGCGCCGATGTTCGACGCCATGTTGACGATCGCGCCGCCGCCGTGCACCCGCATGTGCGCGACCTCGTGCTTCAGGCACAGCCACGTTCCGGTGACGTTCGTGTCCAGCACGGCGCCGAAGCCGTCCTCGTCGAGGTCCGCGACCGGCGCCGGCGACCCCAGGATGCCCGCGTTGTTGAACGCGACGTCGAGCCGGCCGTGCCGCGCGACGACCGTCTCGACCATCCGCGCCACGTCCCCGGAGTCGGTCACGTCGACGGTCACCGCGCTCGCGTCGCCGCCGATTTCCCCGACCGCGGACGCCAAGCGCTGCTCGTCGCGGCCCGCGACGACCACGGTCGCGCCTTCGGCCGCGAACGCCCGTGCCGTCGCCCGTCCGATACCCGAGCCGCCGCCCGTCACCAGGACGACCTTGCCCGCGAAACGTGCCCCCATCGTGTACTCCCGTTCTGGTCCGATCAGTCTTGAATGAGTCGTAGAGCTTGCGAGACGGCCGCGTGTACCCGGCTCTCCGCGTCCGCGCCCTTGCCGAGGACGCGCAGTCCCTGGAGCACGGTGAGCAGGAACCGCGCCAGCGTCGCCGGGTCGCTTCCGCCGGGGAGTTCGCCCTGCGCCCGCGCGCGTTCCAGCGCCATGGTGAGGGCGACCTCGAGGGTGTCCCAGCTGCGTTCCACCAGCCGGGCGACATCGGGGTCGTGGGGGAGCAGTTCGATCGCCGCGTTGACGACGAAGCAGCCCATTTTCGCCTCGTCGCCGAGGATTTCCGCCACATAGCCGTCGAAGAGCCGGCGCACCGCGGCCACGCCGGAACCCGGCTCCGACAACTGGGACATCACCCTGGCGTCGGCCTGCTCCGCGTAGCGCTTCAACGCCGTGACGTAGAGGTCGTGCTTCGTGCCGAAGGTGGCGTACAGGCTGGCCTTGGCGACGCCGAGATGCGTGACGAGATCGCTCACCGACGTCGCCTCGTACCCCTGGCGCCGGAAGAGTGTGAGGGCGCCGTCGCAGGCTTCGCCGACGTCGAACTCCTTGACCCGGGACATGATCGAAACCCTAGTGTCATCGAGAACGATCGGTCAAATATGTGAGCGGCGGTGTGTCGGATCCGGTGACGGCGCGTGCGGTGGCACTATGGCTGCTCTGACCGGCCCGAGGGGTGATCGATGCAAGATCGGCTGACGCTGCCGCCGACGGTTGTCGCCACCCACCTGCGCACCTGCGCCGAAGAACTCGCCGCTGGCCTGCGCTGCGGCGGCCCGGGCGCCACGACCGGCGAACTCACCGACGTCGTCGCCCAGCTGGTGGCCGGCCAGGAGGCCATTTCCCACGCGCTCGCCGGCCTCGCCGCCCGCGTCGAAGGCGGTTCGGCCGCACTCGCCGCGGCCCCGCCCCTGGACGTCGAGGTGGTCACCGAGGTGCTCCGCGCGGCGGCCATCGCCTCCCGCTGTTCCGCGGAGGCCCTGGATGAAGTCACGCCGTCGTTCGAATGTGTGAGCGAGGCCGTCGCGCCTGACACCCGTTTGTAGCTGTCGAGCCCCGCAGGTGGCTGTCTAGCCTGGGAGCTGCGGAGGTGGTTCGCATGCGTGCGGTGTGGACGGGCACGATCGGGTTCGGCAGTTACGCCGTTCCGGTGAAGGCGTACAGCGCCACCGAAGAGCGGGAACTCCCGCTGCATCAGGTGCACGAAGCCGACGGCGGCCGCGTCCGGGTCAAGCGGGTCTGCGAGGTCGACGGCGCCGAGGTGCCGCCCGAAGAGATGGTCCGCGGCTACCCGGTCCCCGGCGGCGACGTCGTCCTGCTGTCCGACCACGAGCTGGCGTCCCTCCCGATGCCGGGCCGCACGATCGCCATCCGCGGGTTCGCCCCGCTCGCCGACGTCGACCCGATCTGGTTCGCGAAGAGCTACTACCTCGAGCCGGAGCCGGCGGGCACGAAGCCGTACGTGCTGTTCAGCGAAGCCCTCCAGCAGTCGGGCCGGATCGCGCTGGTCACGGTCGCGCTGCGCCGCCGCGAGACGCTCGGCGCCCTGCGCGTGCGCGACCAGGTCATCGTGCTCGAGACGATGCGCTGGCCGGACGAGGTACGCGAGCCCGACTTCCCCTTCCGCCACGCGGACGTCGACATCCGCCCCGGCGAGCTGCGGCGCGCGGTGAACCTGGTCGAGGAGCTGACGGGCGAGTTCGACCCGGGTAGCTACCCCGACCGTTACCGCGAAGCGTTCCAGGCGTTGGTCCAGGCGAAGATCGACGGCGCCGAAGTCGTCCAGCCGACGGCCGCGGAGCAGGCCGAGGGTGTCACCCGGCTGCTGGTGGCGCTGCAGGAGAGCGCCGCCGAAGCGGAGGGCGCGCGCAACGCGGCCGTCGCGAAGGCGAAGGCCGCAGCGTCGAGGGCGGCGAAGGCGCGTACGACGGCGAAGCGGGCTGCGACGCGCAGGGGCACGAAGACCTCCGGCTGAGTATTACTACCCACGGGTAATTGAGGGTTCTCACACTCAACCCGCCGACCCCGGCGCGGCAGACTTTGTCCTGCCGGCGGGTACCGGACCACCGGCCAGCAAGGAAGTCCGGACGGCCCCTGGGGAGGTGAGCCGTCCGGGCACCAGGGTTCCGGGGCGGGCCGGAGGAGGAGCGGCCCGTTTCGGAACCCGTCTCGCACCGCGGGGGAGGCGGTGTGGGCAAGGGGGTGTCCGAAGGCTGCCGTGGAGGGATCGAGGGGTCTCCACGGCAGCTTTCAGGCGTCTGCGCCCGGGGGTGGGGATGAATTCACGCGCTCCAAGGTAGGCGACTCCGGGGGCAGCGGCCGGCGCTGACCAGCCCCGATTCGGGCGCGGACGGATACGCCCGGCTCAGGAGGGCTGGCTCGGAGCCCGCCGCCGGGCGTCGGCTCGAGGTGCGCGCAGGCGTCCGCGCCCAGGGCCAGGACGTCGGCTACGAGCCCACCGGCCGGCTCGGGCGGATCAGGCGTCTGCGACCCGGATCAGCAGGTCGGCCGCCAGCCGCAGCAGCTGCCGCTCGGTCGGCGACAGCGTCGACTCGAGCGCCGCCGCCAGCCACCGTTCGCGCTGGCTGCTGTATTGGCGCAGCACGGCAAGCCCGTCCGCGGTGATGCTGATCCGCGCCCGGCGCCCGTCGTCGGGATCGGGCAGCCGGTCGATCCACCCGCGGATCGTCAGCGCCGCCATGATCCGGGTGAGCGACTGCGGCTGCAGCCGTTCCGCCTCGGCCAGCTCGGTCGGCGTCTGCGTGCCCGCGCGGTAGAGCCGGCTCAGCACCGCCAGCACCGCCGGTCCGGGGTTGCCCTGGTCCGCCTCGGCGCGCATCCGCCAGTTCAGCCGTCCCACGCCTTCGCGCACGCGCCGGGCCAGGTCGGCGAGTTCGGTGTCCGCGGGGATCGTGTCGGGCTGCATGGCCCCAGGTTAGAGGGTTCCCCGCACCAACCGGGCATAACGCCCGCCGCGCGTCAGCAGCTCTTCGTGCGTTCCTCGTTCGGCGATCCTCCCTTCGTGCAGTACCACGATCTGGTCCGCGTGTTCCACTGTGGACAGCCGGTGCGCGATCGTCAGCGTCGTGCGGCCCGCGGCGAGCCGGTCGAGCTCGGCCTGCACCGAGCGTTCGGTGCGGGTGTCGAGCGCGCTGGTCGCCTCGTCGAGGATGAGCACCGGCGGGTTGCGCAGCAGGATCCGCGCGATCGCCATCCGCTGCTTCTCGCCGCCGGAGAACCGGTAGCCGCGCTGGCCGACGACCGTGTCGTACCCCTCGGGCAGGCCGGCCAGCGTGTCGTGGATGTGCGCCGCCTTCGCCGCCCGCTCGATCTCGTCGTCCGTCGCGTCCGGCTTGGCGAAACGCAGGTTCTCCCGCACGGTGTCGTGGAAGAGGTAGGTCTCCTGCGACACCAGCCCGACACCCGCCGCGAGCGATTCCAGGGTGACGTCCCGGACGTCGGTGCCGTCGATCGTCACCGAACCGCTGCTCACCTCGTAGAGCCGCGCGACGAGGTAGGCGAGCGTCGTCTTGCCCGAGCCGGTCGAGCCGACCAGCGCCGTCGTGGTCCCGGCCGGGACGTCGAGGTCGATCTCGTGCAGGGTCGGCGGGCCGTCCTGGTCGTAGCGGAACGAGACGCCGCGCATCGCGATGTCGCCGCGGCGCACCTCCAGCTCGCGCGCACCGGGCTTGTCGGTGATCTCCACCGGCAGGTCCAGGACCTCGAAGATGCGGCCGAACAGCGCTTTCGACGTCGCCACGTTCTGCCCGATCGACTGCATCGCGCTCGCCGGCGCGACCAGCCGGTTGAGCATGCTGGTGAACGCCACGACGGTGCCGAGCGAGATCGGCGACGCGCCGCCCGCCAGCGCCAGCCCGGCGATCCAGTAGACCAGCGCCGGGATCACGCTCAGGCTCATCGCCCGTGACGCCGTCTGCCAGCGGCCGGCCAGCGCGGCGGCCCGTTCCAGCGACGCGATTTCCCGCGACTCCGCCCCGAACCGCTCGCGCATGGCCCGCTCGTTCCCCATCGTCTTGGCCAGCAGCACCCCGGTGACCGACAGGGACTCCTCGACCATCGTCGTCAGCCGCGCCATCCGGCGGGTGCGGCCGCGGGCCAGGTTCCGCCGCTTCTTGCCCAGCCGCAGCGTGAACAGCAGGAACAACGGCACGACGATCAGCGAAAGGGCCGCCAGCTGCCAGTCGAGCAGGATCAGCGCGGTGGCGATGGCGATCGTCGTGGTCGCGTTCTGCACCATCGACCCGGCGGTCGTGGTGATCACGTTGTCGACCCCGCCGATGTCGTTGAACACCCGCGAGAGCACTTCGCCGCTCTTCGTCCGCGTGAAGAAGCCGAGTGACATCCGCTGCAGGTGGCCGTAGACCGAGACGCGCAGCTCGTTCATGACCCGTTGCCCGATGGTGTTGGACAGCCCGGTGGTGGCGACGCCGAGCGAGCCGCTGCCGACCGAGCAGACGATCATCCCGGCCGCCAGCAGGCTGATCAGCAGCGTGTCCCGGTGCGGCAGGGCGTCGTCGAGGATCTCGCGCAGCAGGAACGGCGAGACGACACCGAGGCCGGCCTGCACCACGATCAGCGCGAACAGCGCGCCGAGCGGACCGCGGTGCGGGCGGAACAGCCCGGCGATCCGCCGCAGCGGGACGGGCTCGTCGATGTCTGCGGCCGGTTCGCGCAGCACGGGGACGGAGGTCATGCACCTATGTTTACCAAAATCCGCGCCACGCACCACCGATTTTCGGCAATGCACCCGAAAGTGCGTCGAAGGGTAGTTAACTCACGCGTACTACTGGGCGCACACCCGCGGAGGGAGGCAGCCGGAGCGACTACCCTCGACAAGGCCGGCTGTGTCCGGCGCGCCACCATCGACCCAGCTGGAGCGTGCACACCCGTGTTCGACACCCTCTCCGATCGGCTCACCGCCGCCCTGCAGACGCTCACGCGCAAGGGCAAGCTGTCCGACGCCGACATCGACGCCACCGCGCGCGAGATCCGGATCGCGCTGCTGGAGGCCGACGTCGCCCTCGGCGTGGTCAAGACCTTCATCGCGAGGATCAAGGAGCGGGCGAAGGGCGCCGAGGTCTCCCAGGCGCTCAACCCCGCGCAGCAGGTCATCAAGATCGTCAACGAGGAGCTCGTCGGGATCCTCGGCGGCGAGACGCGCCGGCTCAACCTGGCCAAGACCCCGCCGACGGTGATCATGCTGGCGGGTCTGCAAGGTGCCGGTAAGACCACCCTCGCCGGCAAGCTCGCGCTGTGGCTGAAGAAGCAGGGCCACGCGCCGATGCTGGTCGCCTGCGACCTCCAGCGCCCGAACGCCGTCACGCAGCTGCAGGTCGTCGGCGAGCGCGCCGGCGTCGTCACCTTCGCGCCCGAGCCGGGCAACGGCGTCGGCGACCCGGTCGACGTCGCCCGCCGCGCCATCGCCGAGGCCAAGCACGCGCAGCACGACGTCGTGGTGGTCGACACCGCGGGCCGCCTGGGTGTCGACGAAGAGCTGATGAAGCAGGCTGCCGACATCCGCGACGCGGTCGAGCCGGACGAGGTCCTGTTCGTCGTCGACGCGATGATCGGCCAGGACGCCGTGACCACGGCCGAGGCGTTCCGCGACGGCGTCGGCTTCAGCGGCGTCGTGCTCACGAAGCTCGACGGCGACGCCCGCGGTGGTGCCGCGCTGAGCGTCCGCGAGGTCACCGGCCAGCCGATCCTCTTCGCCTCCAACGGCGAGAAGCTCGAAGACTTCGACACCTTCCACCCGGACCGGATGGCGTCGCGGATCCTCGGCATGGGTGACGTGCTCACCCTGATCGAGCAGGCCGAACAGGCCTTCGACCAGAAGCAGGCCGAGAAGGCCGCCGAGAAGCTGTCGAGCGGCCAGCTCACTCTGGAGGACTTCCTCGAGCAGATGCTCGCCGTCCGCAAGATGGGCCCGATCGGCAACCTGCTCGGCATGCTCCCGGGCGCCGGCCAGATGAAGGACCAGCTGGCCCAGGTCGACGACAAGCACCTGGACAAGCTGCAGGCGATCATCCGCGGCATGACCCCGGCCGAGCGCGAAGACCCGAAGATGATCAACGGCTCGCGGCGGCTGCGCATCGCCAACGGTTCGGGCGTCACCGTCCGCGAGGTCAACGACCTGGTCAACCGGTTCTTCGAGGCCCGCAAGATGATGGCCCAGATGGCCGGCCGGTTCGGCTTCGGCGGGGGCGGCGGCTCGAAGTCCCGCAAGGGCAAGAAGGGCAAGAAGGGCCGCGGTCCCACGCCCCCCAAGGTCCGCGGCGGCTTCCCCGGCGGCATGCCGATGCTGCCCCCGGGCGGGAAGATGCCGGGCGGCATGCCCGACCTGTCCCAGCTGGGCGGCATGAACGACGTCCCGGGCTTCGACCCGACGAAGTTCAAGCTCCCGAAGAACCCCAAGGACAATTGAGCCGCGCTGTGGAGAAGGCACTGCACGCCGCCGGGGTGGTCCTGCCCGGCGGCGAGCCGGGGGAGCTGTGGATCACCGGCGGCCGGATCTCGTTCGAGCCGGTCCCGGACGCCGAAACGCTGGGCCGGGACGTCTTCCTCGTGCCCGGCCTGGTCGACGCGCACTGTCACCCGGGCATCGGCGTCGGCGGCCCCGTGTCGCTCGAAGAGGCAACCGAGCAGGCGATCGCCGACCGGAACGCCGGGACGCTGCTCATCCGCGACTGTGGCCTGCCGATCGACGTCCGGCCCCTGCAGCAACGGGCGGACCTGCCGACGATCATCCGTGCCGGGCAGCACCTCGCGCTGGCCAAGCGGTACATCCCGGGCCTGGGCATCGAGCTGGACGACCCCGCTCAGCTGCCGGAAGCGGTAGCCGAGCAGGCGCGTGACGGCGACGGCTGGGTCAAGCTCGTCGGCGACTGGATCGACCGCGGCGCAGGCGACCTCGCGCCGCTCTGGCCGGACGACGTCCTGGCCGAAGCCGTGAAGGTCGCGCACGAGAACGGCGCCCGCGTCACCGCGCACGTGTTCGGCGAAGCGGCGTTGCCCGGGCTGATCGCGTCCGGCATCGACTGCCTGGAGCACGGCACCGGCCTGAGCGCCGATCAGCTGGCCGAGCTGGCGCGCCACGACGTCGCGCTCGTACCGACGCTGATCAACATCGAGAACTTCCCGGGCATCGCGGACAAGGCGGGCAAGTACCCGACGTACGCCGCGCACATGCGCGCGTTGCACGCCGGCGTCGGCGAAATGGTCGCTTCAGCCATCGAAGCGGGCGTACGCATCTTCGCGGGCAGCGATGCCGGCGGAATGGTCGAGCACGGCAGGCTCGTCGACGAGATCGAAGCCCTCCACCGCGCCGGCATGACCCGCGAAGCGGCCCTCGCGAGCGCGTCCTGGGCCGCCCGCGACTGGCTCGGCCACCCCGGCATCGCCGACGGCGCGCCCGCCGACCTGCTCGTCTACCCCAGCGACCCACGCGAGGACCTGGCCGTCCTCCGGCATCCTTCGCACATCGTGCTCGGCGGGGTCGTGTACGCCTAGACCCCGCTGATTTCCTTGCGGGGTCGGCACTTTAGCGTGGGAGACGTGACGGACGACGACGGCGCACGGCGCGTGCTGGGGGCGCATTGGTGTTTCGTGGCGTTCTTCGCGGGGATCGCCGGCTACTACCTGACCAACCTGATCATCGCCGCCGCGGTCAACCGCAATGTCGGCGAATTCGACCCCCTGGAGCTGCGGGACATCGGCCCGCTGCTGCTCCTGGCGTTCGTGCCCAACCTGCTGCTCGGCCTCGGCCCGGCGGCGGGATCGTGGCTCTGGGGCGACGGCCTGCGCGCGGACTTCGGGCTCAAGCCGACCTGGCGCGACGTCCGGATCGGCCTCGCCTGCGGGGTGCTCGCGCTGGTCGTCGGCTACCTGCTCAACCTGATGCTGATCGCGGTCTACGGCGCCGACGACGTCTCCGACAGCCCGCTGACCGACCTCGCCGACACCTTCGACGGCGACACGGTGTGGCTGGTGCTCGCCGCGGTGATCGTCATCGCCGGCGCCCCGATCACCGAGGAACTGCTGGTCCGCGGCACGCTGTGGAACGCGCTGTCGTTCCACCGGATCCCGCCGTGGGCCGTGCTCGTGCTCACCTCGCTGGTGTTCGCCCAGCTGCACGGCGAGCCGACCCGCACCATCGCCCTGTTCGGCCAGGGCCTCGCGATCGGCCTGGCCCGGCACCTGTCCGGCCGGGTCAGCGCGGGCGTGATCGCCCACGCCGCCAACAACCTGCCGCCTGCGGTGCTGCTGTTCGTCGCGCATTAGCCGTTGCGAAGTTCGATGGACAGTAGTTGGACGGATACTGTGCGATCACATCCCGGCGGCTAGGCTCGACGCAGGAGCCGAGCGACGCGGAGGGCAAGGCGTGACCACTTCCCAGCCCCGGGACCCGGCTGCCGACCCGACGCCGTTCCCCGAGCCCGAGGAGCCCGCCGCGACCGCCTTCCTGCCGCCCCCGCCGCGGCACCGGTGGGGTTTCGGCGCCTTCCTGCTCGTCGAAGCGGTGCTGCTGGCGTCCGCGGCCTTCGTGTCCGCCCTGGTCGGCGACACCGGCCCCGGTCCGCTGCCGATGCGCGTCGTGCTGCTCGGGACCATGCTGCCGACGATGATCGCGGCGGGCGTGGCCGTGCTGATCACCTTCGTGCGCGGCAACGGGCCCATCGCCGATCTGCGGCTCGAGTGGCGCTGGGCCGACGTGAAGACGGGGTTCCGGTACGGCTGCGTCGGGCTCGTCTTCACCACCATCGCCGCCTACCTGTGGACGCACCTGGTCGGCGACGCCAACGCGACGTCGGCGATCAGCGCGCTGGTCGAAGACCGCCGGATGTCGATCTCCGCCGCCGTCGTGATGTTCGTCTACCTCTGGCTGCTCGGCCCGATCTGCGAGGAGATCATCTACCGCGGCCTGCTCTGGGGCGCCGCCGAGCAGCTGCAGTGGCGCAGCGAGCGCTGGGGCCGCGTCGCGGCCTTCCTGCTGTCCACGGCGGTGTTCGCCGCCAGCCACCTGGAGCCGCTGCGGACGACGTTGCTGCTGGTCATCGCCGTGCCGATCGGCCTGGTGCGGCTGGTCACCGGCCGCCTGCCGGGCAGCATCGTCGCGCACCAGGTCAACAACTTCCTCCCGGCGCTGACCATCCTGCTCGGGGCGCTCGGCGTGGCCTCTTTCTGAGCCTCTTTCGGGGGTCGCGGGTGCCGTCTGGCAGAATGGGTCACTGCCTGCTTCCGCCGGACCCTCTCACCGCGCGAAAGCTCCTGACCTCCGGGTGCCCGCGTCCGTGTCCCCACTCGGCCCGCGTGCGCCCAGCCCAGCACCAGAGAGACTCGAGGAGAACCCACACCCGTGGCCGTCAAGATCAAGCTGCAGCGCCTCGGCAAGATCCGTGCGCCGTACTACCGCATCATCGTCGCCGACGCGCGCACCCGCCGGGACGGCAAGGCCATCGAGACGATCGGCAAGTACCACCCGAAGGAAGAGCCGAGCCTGATCGAGGTCGTCTCCGAGCGCGCCCAGTACTGGCTGGGTGTCGGCGCGCAGCCGACCGAGCCGGTCCAGCGCCTGCTGGAGATCACCGGTGACTGGCAGAAGTTCAAGGGCCTGCCGGGCGCCGAGGGCACCCTGAAGGTGGCCGAGCCGAAGCCGTCCAAGCAGGACCTGTTCAACGCGGCGCTCGCCGCGGCCGGCGAGGAGCCCACCACCGAGGCCACCACGCCGAAGAAGAAGTCCGCCCCGAAGAAGGCCGAGGCCGAGAAGGCGGAGGCCGCTGAGGGCGAGAAGTCCGAGTGAGTTTCCTCGCGGACTCCCTCGAGCACCTGGTGCGCGGGATCGTCGACAACCCGGACGAGGTCCGGGTCGAGCTGCTGACCACGCGCCGTGGCCGCACGCTCGAGGTGCACGTGCACCCCGACGACCTCGGCAAGGTGATCGGCCGGGGTGGTCGCACGGCGACCGCCCTGCGCACCGTCATGGGTGGCATCGGTGGCCGCGGCGTCCGCGTTGACGTCGTCGACACCGACCGCTGAGCCTTTCGGAAGCACGGTCAGGATGGACGTCGTAGTCGGCCGCATCGCGAAGGCGCACGGTATCCGCGGGGAACTCGCGGTGGACGTGCGCACGGACTCGCCGGAAGAGCGGTTCAAGATCGGTGCGGCCGTCACGACGAAGCTGCGTGACGGCAGCAAGAGGGAACTCACCATCGCAGCCGCCCGCGAACACAGCGGGCGGCTGCTGGTGCGTTTCGAGGAGGTCCTGACCCGCGACGTCGCCGAGACGCTGCGGGGCGCGCTCCTGCTCGCCGACACCGACACCCTGCCGCCGACTTCGGACCCCGACGAGTTCTACGACCACGAGCTGGCCGGCCTGCGCGCCGAGCTGGCCGACGGCACCGTCGTGGGCAAGGTCGTCGAGGTCGTCCACTCGCCCGCGGGTGAGCTGCTGGAGCTGGACGTCGAGGGCCGCGAAGTGCTGGTGCCGTTCGTCCGCGCGATCGTCCCCACGGTGGACGTCGCCGGCGGCCGGGTCGTGCTCGACCCGCCCGAAGGGCTCCTGGACGCCTGAGATGCGGATCGACGTCGTCACGATCTTCCCCGAGTACCTCGACCCGCTGCGCGCCGCGCTGCTGGGCCGGGCGATCGACCGCGGCCTCATCGAGGTCGGCGTGCACGACCTGCGCGACTGGACCCACGACGTGCACCGCGCGGTCGACGACGCGCCGTACGGCGGTGGCCCCGGCATGGTCATGAAACCGCAGATCTGGGGCCCGGCCCTGGACGACGTCTGCACGTCGGAGACGCGGCTGGTCGTGCCGACGCCGGCCGGGCGGCCGTTCACCCAGGAGCTGGCGCACGAGTACGCGTCGGAGAAGCACCTCGTGTTCGCGTGCGGCCGGTACGAGGGCATCGACCAGCGGGTCGTCGACGACGCGGCCCGCCGGATGCCGGTCGACGAGGTGTCGATCGGCGACTACGTCCTGGTCGGCGGCGAGGCGGCGGTGCTGGTCATCGTCGAGGCCGTCGTCCGGCTGCTGCCCGGGGTGCTCGGCAACGCGCGCTCGGCCGCCGAGGACTCGTTCTCCGACGGCCTGCTCGAAGGGCCCAGCTACACGCGCCCGGAGGTGTGGCGGGACCTCGCCGTGCCGGACGTGCTGCGGTCCGGCAACCACGCGCTGATCGACCGCTGGCGGCGTGACCAGGCCCTCGAGCGCACCGCCCGCCGCCGCCCCGATCTCCTGGCGGCGCTGCCGGAAGGTAGTCTCGACAAGCACGACCGCGGGGTCCTGGAGGGCTTGGACCCCGGGCAGGCCGAGGGCCGGTTCTCCCGGCCCGATCCCGGTCTGTAATACTTGACAGGTTGGCGTGAGTGGACCTCCTCGTCCACGAGCCCGCCATCAGCCCCCCGGGTCGCCCGCAGCGGCACCGTTGCGCGCCCGGGATCTGTACGCAAGCCATACCGAAGACGAGGACGGACCACCGATGAACACCCTGGACGCGCTGGACAAGCAGTCGCTGCGTTCCGACATCCCGGACTTCCGCCCGGGCGACACGCTCAAGGTGAGTGTCCGCGTCATCGAGGGCAACCGCGAGCGCAACCAGGTCTTCCAGGGCGTGGTCATCCGCCGTCAGGGCGGTGGCATCCGGGAGACCTTCACCGTGCGCAAGGTTTCGTTCGGCGTCGGCGTCGAGCGCACCTTCCCGGTGCACTCGCCGAACATCGCCTCGATCGAGGTCTTCAAGCGCGGTGACGTCCGCCGGGCGAAGCTGTACTACCTCCGCGACCTGCGCGGCAAGGCCGCCAAGATCAAGGAGCGCCGCGAGAACCGCGAGACGGCCTCGGCTAACTGAGTCACCACCCGGTTACCGGTAGCCTGACGACGTGGCCGAACCCGTGTCCCAGAACGCTCCCGAGGATGACCCCGACCGCTCCGAGGAGGACAAGCCCAGGCTGTCCCGCTCCGAGGAGCGCGGGGGATCCCGCCGGCGGCGAGCCAAGCCCGCCAAGAAACGGTCGTTCTGGAAGGAACTGCCGATCCTGCTCGTGATCGCCCTGGTGCTCACGATCCTGATCCAGACATTCCTCGCGAAGGTCTTCATGATCCCTTCGGGCTCCATGGAGGCCACCCTGCACGGGTGTCCCGGGTGCACCGGAGACCGGATCCTGGTCGACCGGGTGACCTACGACTTCACCGAGCCCGCCCCGGGTGACGTGATCGTGTTCAAGGGCCCGCAGGCGTGGATCAACAACGAGATCGCGCCGCAGGAGTCGAGCAACATCATCGTGCAGGGCCTGCGCGGTCTCGGCTCGCTGGTCGGGTTCGCTCCGCCGGACGAGCGCGACTTCGTCAAGCGGGTGATCGCGGTCGGCGGGCAGACCGTCCAGTGCTGCGACTCGCAGGGCCGGATGATCGTGGACGGCAAGTCGCTCGACGAGCCGTACATCCACTGGGAAGACCCGGCGAACCAGGAGCAGAAGACCTTCGACCCGGTCAAGGTGCCGGCCGGGATGGTCTGGGTGCAGGGCGACAACCGCAACAACTCCGACGACTCCCGGTTCCAGGGCGGCGGCGGCGTGAACGGTGCGGTCCCCGTGGACAACATCATCGGCAAGGCGCGGATCATCGTCCTGCCGCCGAGCCGGTGGGGCGGGATCACCGACCACAACCCGCAGGCGTCGGCGCAGCCGGTGGCGCTGGGCGCGCCGGCCTGGCAGAGCGGGCTCCCGCTGGGTGCCGGTATTGCGGCGGCGTGGCCGGCGCTGTTCCTCGGGCGCAAGCTCAAGTCCGGACTGCGCCGGGCGGCCGGGCGGAAACCCTAGCCTTTCCCGGCAGACGGGTGATCCAGCCTTGACACTTCCCGTTCCCCTGACGGCGGCCGAGCCGATCCGGCCACCGCGAGCCGTGGTGCGCGGCGACCTCTTCTGGGGTCTGCAGGGCGCGCTCGACCGCCGTGGCCTCGGTCCGGTCGCCGGCGTGGACGAAGCCGGCGCCGGGGCGTGCGCCGGGCCGCTGGTGGTCGCGGCCTGCGTGCTCAAGCAGGGCGACGCGGCGAAGCTGACCGAGCTGACGGACTCGAAGCTGATGACGGCCAAGGCGCGCGACCGGGTCTACGACCTGGTCCTCGCCCGCGCCGTCGACTACTCGGTGATCGTCGTCCCGACCGAAGAGGTCGACCTCTACGGCATCCGGGTGATGAACCTGGAGGCCATGCGCCGCGCGGCGGCGGCGCTGCGCGTGCAGCCGGGGTACATCCTCACCGACGGGTTCCGCGTCCCGGGCCTGACGGCTCCGAACGCGGCGGTCATCAAGGGCGACCGTTCGGTCGCCTGCATCGCGGCCGCGTCGGTGCTGGCGAAGGTGACGCGAGACCGCATCATGGCGGGCTACCACGAGGAACTCCCGCACTACGGCTTCGACGTGCACAAGGGTTACAGCACGTCCGATCACCTGGCGGCGCTGCGCGAGCACGGCCCGAGCGACGTCCACCGCTGGTCTTACACGAACGTGGCGACGGTGGCGGTCAAGCGCGGGCTGCGCCCGGCGCGGCCGGTCCTGCTCACGTATGCGGCGCTGGAGAAGGCCATCGAGACCCCCGGTGCGTCGAGCCTGGCGGCGGTCCTCGACGAGGCATTGGAACCGCAACTCAGCCTGCCGCTGCATGCCCCGGCCGCGGGTGTGGGTCACAATGAACGCTCTGCCGGCGGAGCACCAGCACGATCCCGAGGAGGGGCGCGGATTTCATGAGCGCAGAGGATCTCGAGAAGTACGAGACCGAGATGGAGCTCTCGCTGTACCGCGAGTACCGCGACATAGTCGGCCAGTTTTCGTACGTGGTGGAGACCGAGCGACGGTTCTACCTGGCCAACGCGGTGGACGTCCAGGTCCGCGACGGCGGCGGCGAGGTGTACTTCGAGGTCCGCATGTCGGACGCCTGGGTCTGGGACATGTACCGCCCGGCCCGCTTCGTCAAGCACGTCCGGGTGATCACGTTCAAGGACGTCAACGTGGAGGAACTGGACAAGCCGGACCTCCGCCTCCCCGAGGACGGTCCGTTCTCGGGCTGACCCCGGGTTTCGACCACACCGCGCCGGCTCAGTGTGAGCCGGCGCGGTGTTTTTCCGCGGGTCCGCCGCCCGTAGCACACCCCACCGACAATCCGGGCTTCCCCACGGCGATCCGTGGGTGAGTTGTCCCCAGCACCCCGGTTGTCCACAGATCCGCGATTCCGGCCTGGCCCGGCCGGCTCGCCCCCTGCCATCGTCGAAGGCACACGCACCGTGATCGCCGGGACCGCCCCGGTGACGAGGGCGAACCGACGAGGGGGCGACCATGACGGGCACCGACGAGCTCGCAAGACACCGCCGCGACCTGGGTGCCTGGGGCGAGGACCTCGCGCTCCGCTACCTCCAGGACCGCGGCCTGGTCCTGCTGGCCCGCAACTGGCGCTGCCGCGAGGGCGAACTGGACCTCGTCTTCACCGACCGGACCCGCGTCATCGTCTGCGAGGTCAAGACCCGCACGGGCACCGAATTCGGCCTCCCGACCGAAACGGTCACAGAGGAGAAGGCCGGCCGAGTCCGCCGCGCGGCCCAACGCTGGCTACGAGAGTTCCGCATCGGCTGGTGCCCGATCCGCTACGACGTGGTGACGATCCTGGCGGAACCGGGCACCCAGGCCCGCCTCCAGCACATCGAGGCGGCGTTCTGATGCCCATCGCGAAAGCCTTCTCGGTGGCGCTGCTCGGGATCGACGGCCGGGTGATCGAAATCGAGGCCGACCTCGGCGGTGGTCTGAGCCGCGTCACCCTCGTCGGCCTGCCCGACGCGGGGTTGCGGGAGGCCAAGGACCGCGTCCGCTCCGCCGTCCGCAACTCCGGTCAGCCCTGGCCGGACGGCAAGGTGACGCTCGGGTTGTCCCCGGCGAACCTGCCGAAGGTCGGCTCGGCCTACGACCTCGGCATCGCCACCGCCGTGCTCGCGGCGACGGGCGCGGTCCCGGCGACCCGGCTGCTCGGCACGGTGCTGCTGGGCGAGCTCGCTCTCGACGGCCGGGTCCGCCCGGTCCGCGGCATCCTGCCCGGCCTCCTGGCGGCACGCGCGGCGGGTTACCGGCGAGCTGTCGTCCCGGCGGACTCCCTGGTGGAGGCGGCTCTCGTCGACGGCATCGAGGTCGCGGGCGCGCCGCACCTGCGTGATCTGGTGGCCTGGCTGAAGAACGAGGCCGGGCTGGCCGCACCCGAGCCGCCGGGACCCGCCGCGCCCCCGGCGGTGCCCGACCTCGCCGACGTCGTCGGCCAGCCCGAAGCGCGCTGGGCCCTGGAGGTCGCCGCCGCGGGCGGTCACCACCTGCTGTTCACAGGGCCGCCGGGCGTCGGCAAGACGATGCTGGCGAGGCGGCTGCCGGGTCTCTTGCCGCGGTTGTCGTCCGAGGAATCCCTGGAAGTCACCGCGGTGCATTCGGTCGACGGATCGCTGTCGAAGTCCTCGCCGTTGGTCACCGTGCCGCCGTTCGTCGCCCCGCACCACTCGATCACGGTCGCGGCCCTCATCGGCGGCGGCAGCGGTCTGGCATCCCCGGGAGCGATCAGCCGCGCCCACCGGGGAGTGCTGTTCCTCGACGAAGTCTGCGAGTTCGGCGGCCAGCGCCTCGAGTCGCTGCGTACGGTGCTGGAGGAGGGCGAGGTACGCATCGCCCGCGTCAAGGGCGCGATCACGTATCCGGCTCGGTTCCAGCTCGTGCTGGCGACCAACCCCTGCGCGTGCGCCCCGCCGAAGGACGCCGACTGCGTGTGCTCGCCAACAGCCCGCCGGCGCTACCTCAGCCGCCTGTCCGGGCCGCTCCTCGATCGCGTCGACCTGAGGGTTCGCCTGCGTCCGCTGAGTGCGCTCAGCGCACACGACACGGGAACCGCGGAGCCGACGGAAAAGGTGCGCGGCCGGGTACTCCAAGCCCGCGAGCGCGCCACCCGGAGGTGGAACGAGCACGGCTGGCGCTCGAATTCGGAAGTCCCCGGTCCGGCGCTGCGCCGCGAGTTCACGCTGCCCACAGAGGCAACGGCGCTGCTCGACCGAGCCATGGAGCGCGGCGCATTGAGCGGCCGCGGCGCGGATCGTTGCCTGCGCATCGCCTGGACTCTGGCTGACCTGGACGGCGAGCCACGCCCAGGCGCCGAACAGATCGGGTCAGCCCTGGCCTTCCGTGAGCGGGTGGCGGCATGAGCATCTGTGTGTCGCGGCGGATTGCTGCTTGGGCGGCGTTCGTCCACTCGACGTGGGTCGGCCGGGAGCGGATTGACGTGGGCGCTGTCGAGCTATTGCAGATTTGCGCGACCTCCCTGAGGGTGCCCGGTTCGTTGGCGACCGCCTCGATTGCGTTCGTCCGCCGGGGGCCGGCCGACAAGGGTCGGCTTGGCGTCGGCCTTCCGGCAGCGCGAGCCAGGCTGTGGTTAGCCATCGAGAAGTTGACGTCGGGTCGCATCGGTTTCCGCACCGACTGCCACCTAGGAGTGGTCGGTTCGGCGCTGGCTTTCCGTGAGCGGGTGGCGGCATGAGTGCCGACGAGCTGCGGCAGGCTCGCGCCTACCTGCTGCGCGTGGCCGAGCCGCCGGCGCCTGCGCTCGTCGCCTTCGTCGCCGAGCATGGGCCCGTGGCCGCCGCTGGGCGGGTTCGGCGTGGTGATTGCCCGCCCGAGGTGCTGAAGGTGACCGAGGCGCGGCAAGGCTATGACCTTGTCGCCCAGGACTTCGCCCGGGCTGCCGAGGCAGGTGCTCGCCTTGTCGTGCCCGAAGACGACGAGTGGCCGGCCTGGCCGTTGCTCGCCCTGGATCTCGCCGCCCGGCGTGGGGTGGCCGAAGCCGTGCCGCCCTTGGCTTTGTGGGTGTCCGGGGATGTTGCGCTCGGCACCGCCGCCGATCGGGCCGTGGCCGTGGTCGGTGCCCGTGCCGCCACCGAGTACGGCGAGCACCACGCCGCCGAGTTCGCCTACGGGCTCGGCGTCCGGGGTGTGCCGGTTTTCTCGGGCGCCGCCTACGGCATCGACGGCGCGGCGCACCGAGGCGCGCTCGCCGCGTCCGGCGTCACCGTTGCCGTACTGGGCTGTGCCGTCGATGCCGGCTATCCCGCGGGGCATGTCGCCCTGCTGAAGCGGATCGTCGGGTCCGGCGGTGCGGTCGTCAGCGAGTACCCGCCCGGTACCCCGCCGGCCCGGCACCGGTTCCTGGTCCGCAACCGGCTCATCGCCGCTCTCACCGAAGGCACCCTGGTCGTCGAGGCCGGACGGCGCAGCGGCGCTCGCAACACCGCGAGCACTGCGGGCGCGCTCGGCAAGGTGGTGATGGCGCTGCCGGGCCCGGTGTCGTCCGGGATGTCCGCCGGCTGTCACGACCTGATCCGTGATGCCCGGGCGACGCTGGTCTCGACCGTCGACGAGGTCCTCGAAACCGTGGGCCACTTCGGCGCTGCTGAAGACACCACCAGGGGCCGCCCGAAACGGCGTACCGACCGGCTGGGGCCCGAGGCGTTGCGCGCCTTCGAGGCACTGGCTGTGCGCGCCGACCGGTCCGACTCCGAAATCGCGGCCGAATCGGGCCTGCCGCTGCGGCGGGTGCGGGCGTTGCTGCCGGAACTGGAAATCGACGGATTCGCCGTCCGCGGGGAAGCGGGCTGGCGACGACGGAAGGAAAGCGCGTGACCACCACGGAATCCGGGCGAAATCGTCGACGGTGTTCGGCCGGTCCGGTGCGGACGCGTGGCGATCCTTGACCGGAGGCGGTTGTTCGCGCAGCGTGACATCCATGCCGTCATCACGCTCCGGACGGGCCCGCCGCCCCGATCTGCGCGCGCTCCGGGCCGCGTTGCCCGAACCCGTGCGGGCCGTCGTCGCCGGGTACGAACGGCACCTCGGGCTCGAACGCGGCCTGTCCGCACACACCGTGCGGGCGTACGTCGGTGATGCGGTGGCGCTGCTGGGGTTCGTCGTGGACGGCGGAGGCGGGCTCGCGGATCTGGACCTCGCGCGGTTGCGGGCGTGGCTCGCCGCGCAGCAGTCCGGCGGGGCGAGCCGGACGACGCTCGCCCGGCGGGCCGCCTCGGCGCGGACGTTCACCGCCTGGGCACATCGCACCGGCGTCCTGGCCACCGACCCGGGCGGCCGGCTCGCCGCCCCGCGGGCGCACCGCACCCTGCCCGGGGTGCTGCGTGCCGGGCAGGCGGGGGAGGTGATGCAGGCGTCGGCGGCCGGGGCCGCGCAACGCGATCCGGTCGCACTCCGTGATCGCGCGATCGTCGAGCTGCTCTACGCCACCGGCATCCGGGTGTCCGAGTTGTGCGGGCTGGACGTCGGCGGAGCCGACTTCTCCCGCCGTGTCGTGACGGTGCTCGGCAAGGGCGGCAAGGAACGGGTCGTCCCGTTCGGCGTGCCGGCGGCCGAGGCGCTGGGCGACTGGATCGAGGAGGGGCGGCCGAAGATCGTCGCTGAAACGGGTGGTGAGAGCGCCGAGGCCGCGCTTTTCCTCGGTGTGCGGGGGAAACGCGTCGACCCGCGGGCGGTGCGGCGCGTGGTGCACGACGCCGTCACCGCGGTGCCCGGAACAGTCGACATGGGGCCCCACGGCCTGCGGCATTCGGCCGCGACCCATCTGCTGGAAGGGGGTGCCGATCTCAGGAGCGTTCAGGAACTGCTTGGTCACGCTACGCTTGCCACGACGCAGCTCTACACTCATGTGACCGTCGACCGGTTGAAAGCGATCCATGACCGAGCGCACCCCAGGGCCTGAGGCGGTCCGGGGAGGCTCGCCGGGGTCGTCAGCAGCAGGCCCGGCGGCGCACGCGCATCCGCACGAGCACGGAGACGACACTGAGCCGCATGCCGAGAACGACGGTGCAATGACCGCAGGCCCGCACGTGACCGAAGCCGCCGGAGTGACCGCTCGCGGTGAGGCTGCCGCGCCCGCGGACACCCGGGCGGGTTACGACGTCGACGCCGGGATCGCGGCGCTGTGGCAGCAGTTCGCCGACAGCCCCGACCAGGCGTCGCGCGATCGGCTCGTGCTGCACTACGCCCCGCTGGTCAAGTACGTCGCCGGCCGGGTCGGCACCGGCCTGCCGACCCACATCGACGTCGGTGACCTGGTGCAGTCGGGCATCTTCGGCCTCGTCGACGCGATCGAGAAGTTCGACCCCGAGCGCGGCCTGCGTTTCGAGACGTACGCGATGCAGCGCATCCGCGGCGCGATCCTCGACGACCTCCGTTCGCAGGACTGGGTGCCGCGCGCGGTCCGCAGCAAGGCCAAGGAGGCCGAGCGCGCGATGGAGCGCCTCGGCGCCCGCCTGCACCGCACCCCGACCGACGCGGAGCTCGCCGCCGAACTCGGTATCGGCCTCGACGAGCTGCGCGACTTCTACGGCCAGCTGCAGCTCACCAGCGTCGTCGCGCTGGAGGACTTGGTGGCCGCGGGCAAGGACAGCGGCTCGCTGGTCGACACGCTGCCCGACGACGACGCCGTCGACCCGGTCGCGGTGCTCGTCGACCAGGACAACCGCCGCCAGCTCGCCCAGGCGATCGCGCAGCTCACCGAGCGGGACAAGATCGTGGTCAGTCTCTACTACTTCGAGAGCCTGACCCTCGCCGAGATCGGCAAGGTCCTCGGCGTGACGGAGTCGCGGGTGAGCCAGCTGCACACGCGGGCGGTCATGCGGCTGCGCGCCAAGCTGGTCGAGCAGACCGGCACCTGATCAGCCACCACCTCCCCACGGCTTGAGCCGGTATTCGCCGGTCTCGCCGGTCAGCGCGAGCGGATCGACGTACTCCTCGCCCCGCCGCACGCCCCAGTGCAGGCACGCCGCGGCCGGACAGCCCGGGTGCCCGGCGAGGACGGTGCCGAGTACCTGCCCCCGGTAGACCTGCTCACCCACGGCGACCTTCGGCGCAACGGGCTCGTAGGTGGTCCGCAGCCCACCGTCGTGGTCGACGGACAGCACGGGCCGCCCACCCACCATCCCGGCGAAAACGACGACCCCCGCATCGGCCGCCAGCACGTCCTGCCCGGGCACGGCGGCCAGATCGACCCCGCGATGCCCGGCGCCGAAGGGGGTTTCGGGAGCGTCGAAATATTTGGTGACCACCGGAACGGGTGACAAGGGCCAGGAAAGCCGCGACTGCCGCAGAACAGGGGAAGCGCCCAGGCCGGCGATCGGTGAGGGCTGGATCGCAGCGATCCACGGCGTGGTCGCCGACGGGCCGGGCAAAGGGAAGCTTGCTGGCGGCGGTTCCAGGTCGCCGGTCCGCAAATCTGAGGCCAGGTCAGCGAGGAGGACAGCCGGCAATAGCGGTGCGAGGTCGCTGGCCGACGGCTCTGCGGTCAGGTCAGCGAAGGGGGCAGCCGGCGATGGCGGTGCTACGTGGCCGGTCCACGGATCCGGGGGCAGGCCGGCGAGGAGGGCTGCCGGCGATGGCGGCGCCAAATCGTTGGCCGACGGATCTGCAGCCAGGGCGACGAGCAGCGGCGGTGCCGGGCCGCTCATCCACGACCCCGCCACCCTTGCCACCCCGGATCCACCCGTTCGGGCGCCGCCTGTCCCCAGGGCCGCCGATGCCGTCAGCTCACCTCCGAACCCCGGCACCCGAACCTCCCCGCCGCTGCTTCCGATCCCACCTCCGAAACTGCCGAACACCCCCGTGACCAGGGCAACCACCGCCAAAACCCACCGTCGGCAACGCATGATCGACTCCATGGCTCCAGCGTGCGGTACCCGGCCGGTTCGTGGGGTGGCGATCGTGAATCTGTGGATAACCGGAGGCGATGTGGACAACTGGACCGGTGAGCGGCCGCCGGTGGGGGCGGGGGTGGTGGCAGGGGGTAGAATCTTTTCCGCGGTCCGCATCAGCGGGCTGACTTCGCGTGCACGTGCGCGTTCCCCGGTCTGGAAGCAGCCGGGTGGGCGCGCGGCGTCCGGCGGTCCCCGAGGTCCTCGCCCCGGGGTCCGGATGCCGGCACGGGCACCAGGGCGGACGGCCACCCGGCCGCGAGCGACAAACCGAGCAGCGCGTCAGCGGAAGCGAAGCGCGCACTACACAGAAGAGGTGTGATTCCGGCAATGGCCGTCGTCACCATGAAGCAGCTGCTCGACAGCGGCGTGCACTTCGGGCACCAGACCCGCCGGTGGAACCCGAAGATGAAGCGCTACATCTTCACCGAGCGCAACGGCATCTACATCATCGACCTGCAGCAGACGCTGACCTACATCGACCGTGCGTACGAATTCATCAAGGAAACCGTCGCGCACGGCGGCACCATCATGTTCGTCGGCACCAAGAAGCAGGCTCAGGAAGCCATCGCCAACGAGGCCGCGCGCGTGGGCATGCCCTACGTCAACCAGCGCTGGCTCGGCGGCATGCTGACCAACTTCCAGACCGTGCACAAGCGCCTCCTCCGCCTCAAGGAGCTCGAGGCCCAGGAGCAGACCGGCGGCTTCGCCGGCCTCACCAAGCGCGAGATCCTGACGCTGACCCGCGAGAAGGAAAAGCTGGAGAAGACTCTCGGCGGTATCCGCGACATGGCGAAGGTGCCGAGCGCGGTGTGGATCGTCGACACGAAGAAGGAGCACATCGCCGTCGGCGAGGCTCGGAAGCTGAACATCCCGGTCGTCGCGATCCTGGACACCAACTGCGACCCGGACGAGGTCGACTACCCGATCCCGGGCAACGACGACGCGATCCGCTCCGCCGCGCTGCTGACCAAGGTCGTCGCCGAGGCCGCGGCCGCCGGTCTGATGGCCCGCTCCAGCCGCAACGGTGCTTCGGCCGACGCCAAGCCCGAGCCGGGCGTCGCTTCGGACGAGCCGCTGGCCGAGTGGGAGAAGGAGCTGCTCGCCGGCTCCGAGACCGCCGCCGCCGACGCGACCGAGGCCGCTGCCGCGACCGAGGCCGCCACCGAGCAGGCGACCGCTTCCTCCTGACGCTCCACCGTCCGTGCGGCCGCGCCCCCTGGGCCCGGCCGCACGGGCGTGGCAACCCACAGATTTCCTGCAAAGGACGGATTTACCAGAATGGCGAACTACACCGCCGCCGACGTGAAGCGCCTGCGCGAGATGACCGGCGCCGGCATGATGGACTGCAAGAAGGCCCTCGAGGAGAACGGCGGCGACTTCGACAAGGCCGTCGAGTTCCTCCGCATCAAGGGCGCCAAGGACGTCGGCAAGCGCGCCGAGCGCGCCACCGCCGAGGGCCTGGTCACCGGCGACGGCGGCGTCCTCATCGAGCTCGACTCCGAGACCGACTTCGTCGCGAAGAACGCCGACTTCCAGGCGCTCGCCGCGAAGATCGTCGAGGTCGCGAAGACCCTCAAGACCTCCGACGTCGAGGCGCTCAAGGGTGCCGAGCTCGACGGCAAGACCGTCAACGAGGTCGTGCAGGAGCTGTCGGCCCGCATCGGCGAGAAGCTCGAGCTGCGCCGCGTCGTGGCCTTCGAGGGTCAGACCGCGACCTACCTGCACCGCCGCGGCTCCGACCTGCCGCCGGCCGTCGGTGTGCTCGTCGAGTTCACCGGTGACGACGCCGAGGCCGCCCGCGGGGCTGCCATGCAGGTCGCCGCGCTGCGCGCCAAGTACCTGACCCGCGACGAGGTGCCGGCCGAGATCGTCGAGAACGAGCGCCGCATCGCCGAGCAGACCGCCCGCGAGGAAGGCAAGCCGGAGCAGGCCATGCCGAAGATCATCGAGGGCAAGGTCAACGCCTACTACAAGGACAACGTCCTGCTCGAGCAGCCGTCGGTCAAGGACAACAAGAAGACCGTCAAGGCCCTGCTCGACGAGGCCGGCGTGACGCTGACCAAGTTCGCGCGCTTCGAGGTCGGCCAGGCCTGAGTTCAGGCCAGGGCGTAGGTTCTACCCCCACAGTGCCCCGTCTCCGTCCATCGGGGACGGGGCACTGTCGGGTCCAGAGGAATTCACAGCGGTCGAGGGGCGTAGGAGGCGACATAGATGGGTGACCGGGTCGAAGGTGGCTACCGGCGGGTGCTGCTGAAACTGGGCGGCGAAATGTTCGGCGGTGGTTCGATCGGCGTCGATCCGGATGTCGTCCACTCGGTCGCGCAGCAGATCGCCGACGTCGCCCGCACCGGCGTCCAGGTCGCGGTGGTGATCGGGGGCGGCAACTACTTCCGCGGCGCCGAACTCTCCCAGCGCGGCATGGACCGCGACCGCGCCGACTACATGGCGATGCTGGGCACCGTGATGAACTGCCTGGCGCTGCAGGACTTCCTGGAGAAGGAGGGCCTGCCGACCCGCGTGCAGACCGCCATCACGATGGGGCAGGTCGCCGAGCCGTACATCCCGCGCCGCGCCGAGCGGCACCTGGAGAAGGGCCGCGTCGTGATCTTCGGCGCCGGGGTCGGCATGCCGTACTTCTCCACCGACACCGCGGCCGCGCAGCGGGCGCTCGAACTGGGCTGCGAGGCCGTGCTGATGGCCAAGGCCGTCGACGGCGTCTACACCGCGGACCCGAAGGCCGACCCCACCGCCGAGATGTTCCGCGAGATCACCCACCGCGAGGTGCTGGAGCGGGACCTCAAGGTCGCCGACGCGACGGCGTTCAGCCTCTGCATGGACAACAACATGCCGATCATCGTGTTCAACCTGCTCACCGAGGGGAACATCGCCCGTGCGGTGAGTGGTGAAAGAATCGGCACGTTGGTCAGCACCCCCGCCGACGGGGTGCCGGCCTAGACCTGCTGGGATCAGCAAGCGCCACCCATCACAACAACGGGAGTGACCGTGATCGACGAGACCCTCCTCGATGCCGAGGAGAAGATGGAAAAAGCGGTGTCCGTCGCCAAGGACGAGCTGCAGTCGGTTCGCACCGGCCGGGCTTCGTCGGCGATGTTCTCGCGGATCGTCGTCGAGTACTACGGCTCGCCGACCCCGCTGAACCAGCTGGCCAGCGTGAACGTGCCGGAAGCCCGCATGGCGCTCATCAAGCCGTACGACCAGTCGCAGCTCGGCGCGATCGAGAAGGCGATCCGGGAGTCCGACCTCGGGGTGAACCCGAGCAACGACGGCCAGGTCATCCGCATCGTCATCCCGCAGCTCACCGAAGAGCGGCGCAAGGAGATGGTGAAGGTCGCCAAGGGCAAGGGCGAGGACGCCCGCGTCTCGATCCGCAGCGTCCGCCGCAAGGCCAAGGACGAGCTCGACCGCATCGCCAAGGACGGCGAGGCCGGCGAGGACGACGTCGCGCGCGCGGAGAAGGAACTGCAGAACCTGACCGACACCTACGTGCACAAGGTCGACGAGCTGGTCAAGCACAAGGAAGCCGAGCTGCTCGAGGTCTGATGGCACAGGTGAGCGAGGAACGCGAGGACCGGGTGGACGCGACCGGAGACGAACCGGCCGGCGCTCCCGGGACGCCGGGACCGGCCGACGCCGGCCTCCCGGCCGCGCCGGAGTTCCCGGGAACAGCGGGGGCGAACGGGCCGGAGTCGCCGGGTGCGACCGCCGCGACCTCGGGAACGGCCGACGCGGGCCGGATGCCGGCTGGGCCTGCGGCCCCGGCGAACGCGTCCCGGAACGGGGCCTCGGCCGCCGGCAGTCCGGATCCGGGGGCGACCTCGGCAACGGCCGCGGCGGCGGGGGAGGCGGACCGGTTGTCGGCCGCCGGGACCGTGGGTGCCGAAACCGGTGCTTCGGACACCCCGGCGCCGCCGGAGGCCGTCAAGAAGGCGTCCAAGGCCGGCCGGAACCTGCCCGCCGCCATCGGTGTCGCGCTGCTGCTCGGCGCGGCCATCATCGTTTCCCTGCTCACCGTGCGGTTCCTGTTCATCGGGATCATCGCGATCGCGATCGCGGTCGGCACCTTCGAGTTCGCCGGGGTGCTGCGCCGGGTCGCCGACATCAAGGTCGCGATGATCCCGGTGCTCGTCGGCGGGCAGGCCATGATCTGGCTGGCCTGGCCGTTCGGGCGGGAAGGCGCGCTCACCGCCTTCGTCCTCACCGTGCTCGCGTCCCTGCTCTGGCGGCTGCCCGGCGGCGCCAAGGGCTACCTGCGCGACATCAGCGCGTCCGTCTTCGCCGCCGCGTACCTGCCGCTCTTCGGCGCCTTCGCGGCCATGCTCGTGCCGCCGCACGACGGCGTCGGGCGGGTCCTGACCTTCCTCATCGGGGTCGTCGCCTCGGACACCGGTGGCTACATCGCCGGTGTCCTCGGCGGCAAGCACCCGATGGCGCCCAGCATCAGCCCGAAGAAGACCTGGGAAGGCTTCGGGGGTTCGCTCGTCGGCGGTGTCGTCGCCGGGGCGCTGACGCTCAGCCTCCTGCTCGACGGCCACGTCTGGCAGGGCGTGATCTTCGGCGTCGCCATCGTGCTCACCGCGACCCTCGGCGACCTCGTCGAGTCGCTGATCAAGCGCGACCTCGGCGTCAAGGACATGGGCACGCTGCTGCCCGGGCACGGCGGGATCATGGACCGCCTCGACTCGCTGCTGCCCTCAGCCGTCGTGTCCTGGCTGCTGCTTTCGGCGTTCGTGCCGCTCGGCTGAGGCCGCGGCCCACCCCATCGTCGCCCGCAGGCCGAGCAGCCGCTCGACGACGAGGGCGACTTCCGGCCGGTCGTCGTCGCGCCGGTGCAGCAGCGACCACGCCCAGCCCGGCTCCGGAGCGCCGATCGGGCGCCGCACCAGGCTCGGCGGGAACGGGGCCGTGTGCCGCTTCGGCGACTGCAACACCGGCACCCGCATCCGCGTGACGTGGTCGAAGAACGCCTGTCCCGTGACGCCGCCGTCGTCGATCCGGACGACGTGCGCGCCGCCGGCCGCCGCGTAGGCCAGCGCGAACTCGTTCCACGCCAGCCACGACGACTGGTCGGAGTCCACCAGCACCGACACCGCCGCCGCGGGCACCTCGGCCGCTCGGGCCAGCCGGTGGTCGCCCGGCAGGACCGCGGGCAACGTCTCGACGCGCACCAGGTGCGCCGCGAGATCCAGCTCCGTCAGCCGTCCCGCGTCGATCCACGCCAGCGCCAGGTCCAGGGTTCCTTCGGCGACGCGGACGGCCTGCGTGTGCGACGGCAGCACCCACTCGTCGAGCCGGACGACGTCGCCGAGCAGCTGCGTCAGTTCGGCCGGCAGCCAGCTCACGTGGCCCAGCCGCAGTTTCGTCCGCGCGGTGCCGCGGACCCGCCGCGCGGCCGCGTCGGCCAGCTCCAGGATCTGCCGGGCGTCGCCGACCAGGGCGGCGCCGGCGCGGGTGAGCTCGACGTGCCGCCGGTCGCGCACGAACAGCGCCGTGCCCAGCTCGCGTTCCAGCTGCTTGATCTGCTGCGACAGCGACGGGCTCGCGATGTGCAGCCGTTCCGCGGCCCGCCCGAAGTGCAGCTCCTCGGCCACCGCGAGGAAGTACCGCAGCTGCCGCAGTTCCATGGCAGCACGGTAGACCTGCGGTGGGAGGTTCCGCCTAACAGAGGTAGGCGATGGTTCGTGGACGGCCGAAGCGTCGGGGAGTTTGACTCGGCACATGCCCACCGAAACCCGAACCCCGGCGAAGCTCGCGTTGTCCGCCGTCTGCCTGGGCTTCCTGATGATCACGCTCGACGCGACCATCGTGAACCTCGCGCTGCCCGCGATCGGCGCCGATTTCGGTGAGCCGTCGACCGCCGCGCTGCAGTGGATCGTCGACGCCTACACCGTCGCGCTCGCCGCGTTCCTGCTCACCTGGGGTGCGGCCGGCGACCGCTGGGGTTCGCGGCGCGTCTTCGAGGCGGGAGTCGCCGTCTTCGTCGTCGCCAGCGTCGCCTGCGCGCTCGCCGGGAACACCACCTGGCTGATCGCCGCGCGGGCGGTGCAGGGTGCGGGTGCCGCCGCGCTGCTGCCGTCGTCGCTCGCGCTGATCGTCCACCAGTTCCCGGACGCGCGGGACCGGGCTCGCGCGCTCGGCGTCTGGGGCGGCATGAGCGGCGCCGGGCTCGCCGCCGGGCCGATGCTCGGCGGGCTCGCCGTGGGCCTGGCGGACTGGCGCCTGGTCTTCGCGGTCAACGTCCCGGTCGGGATCCTCGCGATCGTCCTGACGCGGCGGGCGGTCGCCGAGCCGCCGCGCCGCGAGACGACCCACCTCGATCTCGCGGGACAGCTCCTCGGCACGGCGTCGCTGGCCGCCTTCGTCGCCGGGTTCATCGAAGCCGGGCACGCGGGCTGGTCCGCGCCGGCGACGCTCGTCCTGCTCACCGGGGGAGCGGGGGCCGGTGCGGTGTTCGTGGCGGCCGAAAAGCGTGTCCGGGAACCCGTGCTCCCGCTCGGCATCCTGAAGAACCGGAACTTCGCGGTCGCCGCCGGGATCGGCGGCCTGTTCAACTTCTGCCTCTACGGCACGCTCTTCTGCCTTGCCCTGTACCTGCAACGCGCCTGGTCGCTCGGGGCGCTCGCCGCGGGGCTCGCCCTCGTGCCGCTGACCACCGCCGTCGGGCTCAACGCGTTCTTCAGCGGACGCCTGACCGGGCGCTTCGGCCCGCGCGTCCCGATGGTCGTGGGCGCGCTCGCCGGGTTCGCCGGCGCCCTCGGCTTCGCGGTACTGCCCGCGGACCGCGCGCTCGTGCTGTTCGTCGTGGCCTCGGTCGTCTTCGGCTGCTGCTCGCTCGCCATGCCCGCGATGACGTCGCTGGCGATGAACGCCTTGCCGGGGCAGGCCGGGCTGGCGGCGGGCGTGCTCAACGCGGCCCGCCAGACCGGCGGGGCGATCGGGGTCGCGCTCGTCGGCGCGCTGCTCCCGGCGGCCGGGATGGGGCTGGTGGCGGTCGGGTACGCGCTGGTCGCGGGGCTGGCGTTCGCCGCGCGTCAGTCGTCGTAGGGGTCGTCGACCTCGGCGCGGCCCCAGCCTTCGGCGACGCGCGAGTGGTCGATCACCGCGAAGACCGCGCCTTCGGGGTCGGCGAGGATCGACATCCGGCCGAACGGGGTGTCGTAGGGCTGGATCACGACCGTGCCGCCGTGCATGATCGACTCGCCCGCGACCGCGTCGACGCCGCGGGCCGGGTCGATGTCGAAGTAGACGAGCCAGTGCGGCGGGGTGTCCAGGCTGTACTCCGAACCCATCACGTACCGGTACAGCACCGGTTCGTGCTCGATGAGCCATTCGACGTAGTCGAGCATCTCGCCGTCGCCGATCTGATGGCTGGAGTAGGTGAACAGCTTGGTGTAGAAGTGGTCCGCCGCGACGCCGTCGTGGGTGTTGAGGTCCGCGCCGCTGAAGGTGTTCGGGATGCCGGTGACGAACTCCCAGTTCGGCGGCACCTCCCAGAACACGACCGGCGCGCCGCACGCGTCGAGGGCGTGCATGATCGTGCCGCGGTCCGGGATCGCCACCGGCCCGAGGGTGATCCGGCCGCCGAGGTGCTCCACCCACTCGGCCGCGCTGGCGGTGTGGGGCACGGAGATGTGCGGCACCCACCCCAGCGGCGCGCCCTGGGCGGCGCGGTACAGACCACCGACGGGGAGGTTGTTGATCGACGCGATGGCGTAGCGGCCGTCGGACGTCGCCGGGTCGCGCAGCGTGGTGTACTCCCAGCCGAAGAGGGCACCGTAGAATCTTTCCGCCACGGCCTGCTCGCGGCAGGCCAGCTCGATCCAGCACGGAATTCCGGCCGGGACCGGGGACGGGGTACTGGGCGGGCCGAATGCCATGTGGTGCTCCTCCCGAGACCCACCGAATTCTAGGCGTGATCCGTGAGGTTTCGGCCAAGATTTCGCCGCCGGAGGATCACTCCGGCCAACAGGCCCCGGAAGGAGCAGCGGGTGCGGTGGTCGTCGCGGCGCACGGAGGTCGTGCCGAGCCCGAACATCTGGTACTACCAGGCCGACTACGAGCTGGAGAACCGCGCGCAGGACAGCGGCGGAGAGATCTGGCGGGTGCTGCGGGAGGAGCACGACTGGACCGGCCGGGACGTGCTGGACGTCGGCTGCGGTGACGGGTTTCACTTGCCGCGCTTCGCCCGCGACGCCCGTTCCGTGCTCGGGGTCGAGCCGCACGAGCCGCTGGTGCGAAGTGCGCTGAAGCGGGTCGAGGGTCTGTCGAACGTGGACGTCCGGATGGGCCGGGCCCAGCGGCTGCCGGTCCGCAGCGCGAGCGTCGACGTGGTGCACGCGCGCACGGCGTACTTCTTCGGGCCCGGGTGCGAGCCGGGGCTGGCGGAGGCCGAACGGGTGCTGCGGCCGGGCGGCGCGATCCTGATCGTCGACCTCGACGTGACCAGCGAGCCCTACGGCCGCTGGATGCGCGCGGACCTACCGCACTACGACCCGGGCGCCGTGGAACGGTTCTTCGCCCGGGCCGGGTTCGGCTGCCGCCGCGTCGCGACCGAATGGCGGTTTGCCACCGCCGCGGACCTCGAAGCGGTGCTGAAGATCGAATTCAGCCGGCCGGTCGCCGAACAGGCGATCGCGGAGTCCTTGCAGCGTAACGGGAATCGCGGTCAGGACCTGACGCTGCCGGTGGGCTACCGCGTCCACACGCGGGTGAAGCCCACCGGCCTCGTCCTGCCAGGTCACTCGGCTGCCGTCTCGCCCGAAGCGGACTCTTCCTCGTCTTCGCCGAGGATGCCGTAGAGCGAGCGCCGGGCGTCGTTGAGGACCTCGGCCGCGCGGGCCTGCTGGCTCTCGGTGCCCGCGCGCATGATCTGCACGACGGCGGCGGCCAGGTTCTTGCCCGCCTTCGCGAGCCCGACCTCGGTCGGGTCGACGTCCTGCGCGATCTGCTCCCACGGCGGGGTGCTGTCCTGCTCCTCCGCAGCAGTGCGGCCAGCGTCGGTCAGCTCGAACAGCTTCTTGCCGTGCTCGTCCTTGCTGATGACCAGGCCTTCGTCGGCCAGCAGCTGCAGCGTCGGGTAGACCGAGCCGGGGCTCGGCCGCCAGAAGCCGCCGGAGCGCTCGCCGATTTCGCGGATGATCTCGTAGCCGTGCCGGGGCTGCTCGGCGAGCAGCGCCAGGATCGCGGCGCGGACGTCACCGCGGCGGCTGCGCCGTCCGCCGTGACCCCGCCGGTGCGGGCCGTGGCCGCGGCCGCGTCCACCGGGGCCGAAGCCCGGGGGGAACTCGCCGAAGCCGCCGAAGCCGCCGAAGGGCCCGAAAGGTGCGCGCCCACGTTCGTGAGCGAAGGGGTGTTGGTGCCTACGCATGTCTGTGTTCCTTTCTCGAACTGTTGCGACACGTTCACGATATATCGGAAACGGTCGCCCGGCAACCCGTCTCCGGTGAGCTGGCTCACGGAACTTGAGTCTTCAAGATCCGGCAGCCTAGATTAGGCAAGCCTAACCACCTGTTAGCGAAGGTAACGACCTGTGCGGACCCGCTCGCTCCCGCTGACGGCCGGGCTGCTGGTCCTCACCGCGGCCCTCGCCGCCGCCGTGCTGCTCAGCATCGCCGTCGGTACCCGCGGCCTGAGCCCGGGCACCGTGCTCGACGCGCTCTTCCACTTCGACCCGGCCGACCCCGGCCACCTGGTCGTCCGCGAACTCCGCCTCCCGCGCACCCTCGCCGGGGTCCTGTCCGGCGTCGCGCTCGGGCTGTCCGGCGCCGTCATCCAGGGCGCCACGCGCAACCCCCTGGCCGACCCGGGCCTGCTCGGCGTCAACGCCGGTGCCGCGCTCTTCGTCGTCCTCGGCATCGGCACGTTCGGCATCACCAGCGTCGGCGGGTACGTCTGGTTCGGCTTCCTGGGCGCGGCGGCCGCCGGCGGGGTCGTCTACGGCGTCAGTTCGCTCGGCCGCGCCGGGGCGACTCCGGTGAAGCTCGCCCTCGCCGGGGCCGCGGTGACGGCGGCGCTGGCCTCGGTGACGAGCGCGCTGCTGCTCACCGACCAGACGACCTTCGACCAGTTCCGGTTCTGGCAGGCCGGCTCGCTGACCGGCCGGGACGCGGCGACGATCAGCCAGGCCGTGCCGTTCGTGGTCGTGGGCGTGCTGCTCGCCCTGGTCGCCGCGCGCCGGCTCAACGCTCTCGCGCTCGGCGAAGACGTCGCCCGTTCCCTCGGCCAGAACGTCCCGGTGGCGCGGCTGGTCTGTGCGCTCGCCGTGGTCGTGCTCTGCGGTTCGGCGACGGCGATCGCCGGGCCGATCGCGTTCGTCGGGCTGACCGTCCCGCACGCCGCGCGCCTGGTCACCGGGCCCGACCACCGCTGGCTGCTCCCGTACTCGGCGTTGCTCGCGCCGCTGCTCCTGCTCGTCTCCGACGTCGTCGGCCGCGTTATCGCGCGTCCGGCCGAGGTGCAGGTCGGGATCGTCACCGCGCTCGTCGGGGCGCCGGTGTTCGTGTTCCTGGTGCGGCGCCGGAAGGTCGTGGCGGTGTGACCGCCGCCGGCGTGGTCGCCGCCGCCCGTCGTCGCGGGGCGGTCCGGGCGCGCGCGGTGTCGGTGGTGCTGACCATCGCCATCGTGGCCGTCTTCGCGGGTTCCCTGGCCGTGGGCGACTTCCCGGTGCCCCTCGGCGACCTGCCCGGACTGCTCTTCGGCGGCCAGGGGCGCGCGGCCTACGTCGTCACCGAACTCCGGCTGCCCCGGGCGATCACCGGTGTCCTGGTCGGCGTCGCCTTCGGGACGTCCGGCGCGCTCTTCCAGCGGCTCCTGCGCAATCCGCTGGCCAGCCCGGACGTCATCGGCGTGACGCAGGGCGCGAGCGCGGCGGCGGTCGTCGCGATCGTGCTGTTCGGCGCGGCAGGCCCGGTGGTTTCGGCCGCGGCGCTGGCCGGCGCGCTGCTCGCGGGGGCCACCATCTATCTCCTGGCCCGCCGCGGCGGTATCCACGGCTACCGCCTCGTCCTGGTCGGCGTCGGGGTCGGCGCGATGCTGACCAGCGTCGTGTCGTACCTGATGACCTGGGCCGACGTCACCCTCGCCCAGCAGGCCCTGGTCTGGCTGACCGGCAACCTCAACGGCCGCAGCTGGGACCACGTCGTCCCGCTCGCGGCCGCGCTCGCCGTCCTCCTGCCGGCCACGCTGATCCTGAGCCGCGCGTTGACCGGCCTGCAGCTCGGCGACGACACCGCGGCCGGGCTGGGGATCCACGTCGAACGCAGCCGCGTCGCCCTCCTGCTGGCCGCCGTCGCCCTCGCCGCCTTCGCGACGGCCGCTGCGGGGCCGGTCGCCTTCGTCGCCTTCGTCGCCAATCCGGTCGCGACGCGGCTCGTCGGCGGCGCCCGCGCGGGCCTTGCGCCCGCCGCACTGACCGGAGCGCTCGTGGTGCTGCTGGGCGACTTCGCGGCCCAGCACCTGCTCGGGACGCAGCTGCCGGTCGGTGTCGTCACCGGCGCCGTGGGCGCGCCGTACCTGCTGTGGCTGCTCGCCACCGCCAACCGCGCCGGGCGAGTGTGAGAGGAACGCCGTGACACTGCACACCGAGGACCTCGAACTCGGCTACGGGCCGCTGCGGGTGGTCAAGGGCCTCTCCGTCCGGATCCCGCCCGGCAAGGTCACCATGATCGTCGGGACCAACGCCTGCGGGAAGTCGACGCTCCTGCGCGGCCTCGCCCGGCTGCTGACGCCCACGAAAGGCGCGGTCTACCTGGACGGCAAGGGCATCACGACGTGGCGCAGCAAGGACGTCGCGACCGTGCTCGGCCTGCTCCCGCAGTCGCCGGCCGCGCCCGAAGGCATCACCGTCGCCGACCTCGTCGGCCGCGGCCGCTACCCGCACCAGGGCGTGTTCCGCCGCTGGAACGCCGAGGACGACGACGCCGTCGCGAAGGCGATGCTGGCGACGGACACCGTGGAGCTGGCCGCCCGCCCGGTCGACGAGCTGTCCGGCGGGCAGCGCCAGCGCGTCTGGATCGCCATGGCGCTGGCCCAGCGGACGCCGTTGCTGCTGCTCGACGAGCCCACGACGTTCCTCGACATCGCCCACCAGGTCGAGGTGCTCGACCTGCTGGCCGAGCTGAACGCCGCGGACGGCCGGACGATCGTCATCGTCCTGCACGACCTCAACCTGGCCGCCCGCTACGGCGACCACCTGATCGCGATGAAGGACGGCCGGATCGCCGCCGAGGGCGCGCCCGCCGACATCCTCACCGCCGAGCTCGTCGCCGACGTCTTCGGCATGCCCTGCCGGGTCATCGAAGACCCGGTATCCGCCACGCCCCTGGTCGTCCCGATCGGCCGGCGGCGGGCCGCTCCCCGAGAAGAAGGAACCCCCGATGCGTCCTAAGTGGACATCCATGGTCGCCGTCCTGGCGTCGGTCACGCTCCTCGCCGCCTGCAGCCAGCCGTCGAAGCCCAGCAGTTCGGGTGTCGGCGACCAGGACGTCGCCACCGGCGGCCGGCTGTTCTCCACCGCGGACAGCGCGACGGCCAAGCTCGGCGCGGACGCCGGTCCCGGTGTCTTCCCGCGCACGGTCACCCACGCGCTGGGCACGACGAAGCTGGACAAGAAGCCCACGCGGGTCGTCGTGCTCGACAGCGGCGAGCTCGACGACGTCCTCGCGCTCGGCGTCACCCCGGTCGGCATGGCGACGACAGCCGGGCAGAATGGCGTGCCGTCCTACCTGGCCGACCGCGTCAAGGGCATCCCGGCCGTCGGGGACATCAACAACCTCAACCTCGAACGGATCGCGGCGCTGACGCCGGACCTGATCGTCGGCAGCAAGCTGCGCGCCAACGACCTCTACCCGCAGCTGTCGAAGATCGCGCCGACGGTGTTCAGCATCCGGCCCGGGTTCCCGTGGAAGGAGAACCTGCTGCTGGTGGGGGCTTCGCTGGGTGAGGAGACGAAGGCCGTCGGGCTGCTGAACGACTACCAGAAGCGGGCGAACGAGGTGAAAGCCGGGATCAAGGGTGCGCCGGAGATCTCGCTGCTGCGGTTCGTCTCCGGCAACGTCCGCCTCTACGGCAACCTGTCCTTCATCGGCGTGATCCTCAAGGACGTCGGCCTCGCGCGGCCGCGGAACCAGAACATCGACGAGCTCGCCGCGCTGACCTCGAAAGAGCACATCGACGAGGCCGACGCCGACTGGATCTTCTATTCCAGTTACGGGGCCGGCCCGAACGCGGACGAGAAGGCCGTCACGGGCGGCGGTCTGTGGGCCGGGTTGAGCGCGGTCAAGGCCAAGCACGCCATCCCGGTCGCCGACGAGGTCTGGTTCCTCGGCCTCGGCCCGATCGGGGCGATGAAGGTCCTGGACGACCTCCAGAAGTACCTGGGCTGAGAAGATCGGGCGCGTGCCGGAAACCATCGACGAGATCGACGCGCGCCTGCTCCAGGCGCTGGGGGAGGACCCGCGGTCCACAGCGGTCGCGCTGGCCGAGCGGCTGGGCCTGTCCCGCAACACGGTGCAGGCCCGGCTCGTGCGCCTGGAGCAGCGCGGCGTCCTGCGGTCGTTCGAACGCCGCATCGACCCGGCGCGCCTCGGCTATCCGCTGCGGGCGTTCGTGAACGCGCAGGTCGACCAACGGCGTCTCGCCGAGATCGGCGAGTCCCTCGCCGCGATCCCCGAGGTCACCGAGGTGTGCGGGCTGACCGGGGCCAGCGACCTGATGGTGCAGGTGGTGGCCGTCGACGCCGACGACCTGTACCGGATCGCCGGGCACATCCTGGCCTCGCCCGGTGTCGAGCGGACGAACATCTCGCTCGTCATGCGCGAACTCGTCCCGTACCGCCTGGCGCCCCTGCTGGAGCGCGTGCATTCTGCGCAGCCGGGGGCCTGATCCTTCGACCTCAGGTGTGCATTCTGCGCACCTTCGGGGGCATCGGTTGTGCGATGCGTCCACCAGTGCTGTCCTGGTGTGCGCTTCCTGCCCGAAAGGTGCCGACGATGACCCATGCCCCCGTGACCGCCCCGGCGCTCACCGCGATCGAGCAGCGGGTCCTCTGGCTCGCCACCGCGATCGTGCACCAGGCCAACCGGGTCCGGCCCAACCCGTCGGGGCTTAAGGTCGGCGGCCACCAGGCGTCGTGCGCGTCGCTGGTGTCGATCATGACGTCGCTGTGGTTCCGGCACCTGCGGCCCGAGGACCGCGTCTCGGTGAAGCCGCACGCGTCGCCGGTGCTCCACGCGATCAACTACCTGCTCGGCGAGCTCGACGAGGCCTACCTGCCGACGCTGCGGGAATTCGGCGGCCTGCAGAGCTACCCGAGCCGCGCCAAGGACCCCGACCCCGTCGACTACTCGACCGGTTCGGTCGGCATCGGCGCCACCGCCCCGATCTGGGGCGCGCTGGCCCGCCGCTACCTGACCACGCGGGGGTCTTCGGCGGGCACCGGCCGCCAGTACTCGCTGGTCGGCGACGCCGAGCTGGACGAGGGCGCGATCTGGGAGGCCATCCTCGACCCGGCCGTCGCCGAGCTGGGCGAGATCGTCTGGATCGTCGACCTCAACCGCCAGTCGCTCGACCGGGTGGTCCCGAACATCGCGGCCGGGCGGCTGCAGGGCATGTTCGACGCCGCCGGCTGGCAGGTGCTGACGCTGAAGTACGGGCGGCTGCTGGAAGAGCTGTTCACCCGGCCCGGCGGCGCCGAGCTGCGGGCCCGCATCGACGGGATGCCGAACCCCGAGTACCAGCGGCTCCTGCGCTGCGACGCCGCCCAGGTGCGCGACCGGCTGCCCGCGGGCAACGCGGCCCTGGCGTCGCTGGTCGAGACGCTGGACGACGAGACGCTGCTCGCCGCCATCCGCAACCTCGGCGGCCACGACCTCGGCTCGCTCGACGAGGTCTTCGCGGCCATTTCGGACGACCGGCCGACGGTCATCTTCTGCTACACGGTCAAGGGCCGCGGCCTGCCCACCCAGGGGCACCCGCAGAACCACTCGTCGTTGCTGACCGTGGCGCAGATGGAGGAGCTGGCTGCTTCGCTGGGGACGGACCTCGCTTCGCCGTGGGAGGGCTTCGCCGACGGGTCGCCCGAAGCCGCGTTGTGCGCCGAAGTCGCTTCACGCCTTCGCCGTCCGGACGTCCCTTCGGCGCCTTCGCTGGACCTGCCCGTCGACATCGGACGTACGCCCTCCGGGACCGCTACGACGCAGGCGGCGCTGGGACGCGTCCTGCTCGACCTGACCCGCGAAGCACCCGAAGCGGCGAAGCGCGTGGTGACGGTCAGCCCCGACGTCAGTTCGACGACCAACCTCGGCGGCTGGGTCAACAAGGTCGGCGTCTGGTCGGCCACCGAGCGCCGCGACTGGTTCGAGGACGACCCCGAGACGATCATGCACTGGCGGGAGAAGCCGACCGGCCAGCACGTCGAGCTGGGCATCGCCGAGACGAACCTGGTCGGCCTGCTGGGCGAGCTCGGGGCGACCTGGAGCCGCTGGGGCGAGCCGCTGCTGCCCGTCGGCGTCATGTACGACCCGTTCGTCGAGCGGGCGCTGGAGCCGTGGTCGTTCGGCATCTACGCGGGCGGGCAGTCGATCCTGATCGGCACGCCGTCCGGCGTCACGCTCGCCCCGGAAGGCGGCGCGCACCAGTCGATCACCACGCCGTCGATCGGCATCGAGCAGCCCGGCTGCGTCAGCTACGAACCGGCGTTCGCGATCGACACCGAGTGGACGCTGTTGGCCGCGCTCGGCCGGCTCGGCAAACCGGGCGGGACGTCGTCGTACTTCCGGCTCTCGACCCGCCCGGTCGACCAGACCCTCGCCGCGGTGCCGGCCGACCCGGCCGCGCGGGAACGCCGTCGCCGCCAGGTCGTGGCGGGCGCATACCTGCTGCGGCGGGCTGCTTCACCGGCGGTGACGCTGGCGGCGATGGGTGCGCTCGTCCCGGACACCCTGGCGGCGGCCGAGCGGCTGGCCCAGGTCGGCGTCGAGGCCGACGTCGTGTGCGTGACCAGCCCGGGCCTGCTGTTCGAGGCCGTCCAGGCGCGGTCCGGCCGGGGCAGCGCCGAGTCGTGGATCCTCGACCAGGTGTTCCCGGCCTCCCGCGCTCGCCCGCTGGTGACGGTCCTCGACGGGCACCCGCACACGCTGGCGTTCCTCGCCGGGATCAACCGCGTGCCGTCGGTCGCGCTGGGCGTGACGAGCTTCGGGCAGTCGGGGTCGCTGGAGGACGTCTACCGCTACCACGGCATCGACACGGACGCGGTCATCCGGGCCGCGCTCGACGTCGTCAGCTGAAGGTCGCGCCGGCGAGTAGGGTGTCCATCTTGGCGTCCCAGCCGGGGAAGGACCCGTACTGGACGACCAGGATCCGGCTCGTCGGCAGCCACCACGACCGGACCTGGTTGTTCTGCGCCGAGTTCTCGCAGGTGACCTTCCAGCGGCCGTACTCGGCCGTCTTGGGCCCGATCTTCGCGAAGCCGGAGTCGAGGAGCGTGCTGCCGGTGGCGCCCGCGGCCTTCCCGGGCGGCGACGCGGGGGTGATGCAGGTCGGCAGGTCCGTGCCGGTGTACCAGCCGAAGGGCCGCTTCGTGCTGGGGAGGTTGATCGGCGCGTCCGGATCCACCTTGCGGAGGTCCAGGACGCGCGCTTCGCAGGCCACGGGGCCTTCGGCGATGCAGCCGTCCAGCAGGCCGTCCGGGCTGTGCTCGGTGTAGGTGGCGTTCGGCGGCAGCGGGAGGTGCAGGGATCCCACGGTCGCGTGCGTCCCGGCCACCGGGCTCGGCGCGGCCGGTCCCTCGGTCGTGGTGCTGCAGCCGGCGGCGCCCAAGGCGACCGCGACAGCCAGGACAAGGTGCCGGAAGGACACGAGCTCACCTCTTTCGTCGAACGCCGTCGATCATCCCTGTGGGTGATGCGGAGGTGGCGACCGGGGCTGGTGACCTGGGGCATACCCGGCCGGGGTGGCCCGGGCGGTCCTGGTGGGGGCGTGGGACACTGGTCTGGTTATGACTGCCCTTCCCCTCGTCTTCGACGCGCCCAAGCGCGGCCTCCCGCCGCGCCACCTCGCCGACCTCTCGGTGTCCGAGCGCGCGGCCGCGGTCGCCGAGTTGGGGGAGAAGCCGTTCCGCGCGAAGCAGCTGTCGAACCACTACTTCTCCCGGCTGACGGTCGACCCGGCGGAGATGACCGACATCCCGGCGGCGTCGCGCTCCCGGCTCGTCGAGTCGCTGATGCCGACGCTGCTGACCGAGGTCCGCGCCTTGGCGGCCGACGACGGCGCGACCCGCAAGACCCTGTGGCGCGCGCACGACGGCACGCTCCTGGAGAGCGTCCTGATGCGCTACCCGGACCGCGCGACGCTGTGCATTTCGAGCCAGGCGGGCTGCGGAATGGCGTGCCCGTTCTGCGCGACCGGCCAGGGCGGCCTCGACCGCAACCTGTCGACGGCGGAGATCGTGGACCAGGTCCGTTCCGCGGCGGCGGTCATGCGCGACGGCACGATGCCGGGCGGCCCGGGCCGGCTGTCGAACATCGTCTTCATGGGGATGGGCGAGCCGCTGGCCAACTACAAGCGCGTGGTGGCGGCGGTCCGGCGGATCACGGATCCGGCGCCCGGTGGTCTGGGGATCGGCCAGCGTTCGGTGACGGTGTCGACGGTGGGGTTGGCGCCGGCGATCCGGAAGCTGGCGGACGAGAAGATGCAGGTGCGGCTGGCGGTGTCGTTGCACACGCCGGATGACGAGCTGCGGGACACGCTGGTGCCGGTGAACAACCGGTGGTCGGTGGACGAGGTGTTGTCGGCGGCGCGGTATTACGCCGACACGTCGGGGCGTCGGGTGTCGATCGAGTACGCGTTGATCCGGGACATCAACGATCAGCCGTGGCGGGCGGAGCTGCTGGCTCGCCGGTTGCGGCAGCACCTGGGGCAGCTGGTTCACGTCAACGTGATTCCGCTGAACCCGACGCCGGGCAGCAAGTGGGACGCGTCGCCGAAGCCGGTGGAGCGGGAGTTCGTGCGGCTGGTCAACGCGGGCGGGGTCGCGTGCACGGTGCGGGATACCCGTGGCCAGGACATCGCCGCGGCCTGCGGCCAGCTGGCCGCAGAAGGCTGATCTTGTTCGTTCGATGATGGAGTGCTTGTCGTGATGTATGCCCCCAGCCTGTTGGATCCGGCTGCGGAGGAGCTTCGGCTCGCGGACGTGGTCGGTCGTGGAGCCACCGAGGTGGCTCGTGAAGCGCGGACGTTGTTGGGTGAGCGGTTCAGCTCGGTGACGTTCATGTACGTGCTGATGCGGGCGTTCGAGGTCGAGTACACCGCGGCGCGGGACGCGGCTCGGTGGCACGAGTTCCACGGGGGACCGCGCGCGCTGTCGGACGCGGACCTGGAGAACCTGCTTGCTCCCTGGCTCGAGCGCTGACCCTGGTTCAGCTGATCCGGTAGAGGTGCCCGCTCTGGACGGCGAGCACCACGAGTGCTTGGGGTGCCTCGCCCGAGGCCTGTCACTCGTGCCATCGCACTCGACGGCCTCGCGCTCAAAAGACTGGAGAAGAACTTTGTGGGCGCTGCCGGGTTCCGATCCGCAGCGCTCGCCTCGGATTGGGCCAGTCAGCTTGCGACGTCGACTGCCTGGACTCTCGGCCATGACCGACCTGCTGATCTACAACGGACCGGCCGTTGCCGAAGGCCGAGGTGACACGCACCGGCGGCGTCGGGGGACCGATGAAGTTCGTGGCTCAGGTCGTGCTCGACGCTTCGACGATCCTGTCGATCTTCTTGTGCCAGAACGATCCCGGTCTGTGCGACGAGTGGGACCCGGTATCGGGCGGTAACCGTGCCCTGCTGTTCCGGCGTGGGGACCTTGTCCCCGCCCTGGTGCCGGACGGGGACGAGACGCAGCTCGCGGAGGTGTGCGGCATCGAGGTAAAGCCGGTCGATGCCGACGGCTACGACGAAGCGCGCGGTAAGTGGTCAGTCGAGGCGGGCCGTCCCGAGGCTGAGATCCTCGGCATGGTGGGCGGTACGCCGGCGTGGCTGCAGAACCACGAGACCCCGGTGTGTCGGGTCTGCGCGACAGTGATGGAGTTCGCCGTGCAACTCGAGGAAGGCCGCGACCACAGCATCAACTTCGGCAGCGGGTGCGGGTACGCGTTCGTCTGTCGTGCCTGCGAGCAGGGCAGGTTCCTCTTCCAGTGTTGATCACCGAGCCACGAGCAGATCGTCCGTCGGTGTGGTCGCGGCCAGTTCGCCGACCTGGTCCCGCTCGGAACGATGGGCTCGAACCGTTCGTCGACGAGCCGGGGCACACGTTGGTTGGTGCATGTGAACGTGATTCCTTGAACCCAACGCCGGTCCGAAGTGGGATGCGTCGCCGAAGCCGGTGGAGCGGGATTTCGTGCGCCTGATTGACGCGGGCGGTGTCACGTGGGTGGTCTGGAACACCCGGCCAGGAGATCGTCGCCGCTTGTGGGCAGCTTGCTGCTGCGGGGTAAGCCCTCGTGACGTGAGATGTGTAGTCGGCAGCCCGACAATGCTCGCTCAGCGGCATGGGTGCGTTCGGGTCGACGCGGCACCGCGGGGCCTTCTGTCCGAAGAGGTGCATTGCATGAATTCCGGGGTATCCCGGCCGTCGACGGCCGACCCAGCGTGATCACCGTGCACTACCCGAGAGCCTGTGGGCTTCGTGGATCGGTTCGTCACATTCGACAGCCAGATCGAGGGCCAGGTGCAGATTCTTGACCGCTTCCTCGTGGCAACCCAGGTGCGTGTAGGCGTGCCCGAGATTCCGAAGAGTATTCATCTTTGCGGCCGGTCCGGGTAAGAACTCCAGGATCTCCGAAGTGGCTTGCCGCACGGTGAGCTGATCCTGGCGTTGCCCCCGCCGTTCGCAGAACGTCGTCAATCCCCAGGCCAGCTGCCATACTTCATCATGCCAGCCAGACGTCTTCGCGATGTGTTGAGCTGCCAACAAGCCAGCCCGCTCAGCGTCGAACCAAGCCATTGCTGCGCCACCATCGGTCATCGAGGCCGCCTTGACACCCGGCACGGCCGACGCGACCTGGATGGCCTTGCGGTGTGGCGCGAGAAGGCGGTCGGCTGCGCAGGCCGTTTGCGCGTAGAAACTCACGACCCGGCGCAGGGACGCGCTTCGTATCTCTTCAGAAAGATCACTGTGGGCCGTGGCGTCGGCGTACGCGCGAATCAGGTCATGCATGGAGTACCGGTGGTCCGGGTTGCGGTCGAGCATCGACGCCTGCTCCAAATGTTGCAGCACCGAAGCGACTTGCCCTTCATTGAGACCAGTTAGCTTCGCGACTGCCAGCAGGGAGATATCAGGACCTGGGGCGATGCCGAGAAAAGCGAACACTGTGTGCTGTTGACCTGTGAACCGCCGCAAAGACCAGGAAAGCACGGTCGGCAAGCTCGTCAGGGGATCATCGCCGTCGAGTGCGGCCAGACCCAGCTCGCGTAGTTCGGCGGTGAATTCGGTCAGAGAGAGCCGGGGGCGAGTGCAGGCACTACTCGCTGTAAGAGCCAACGCTAGCGGGTGACGGCCACAGAGTCGGATGAGCTCCGTCGCGGCGTCGCGTTCAGCGGCGACGCGCGCATGACCCAGGCGCTGGGCGAGAAGTTGATGCGCTTCGTCCTCACGAAGGAGAGTCAGGGGTAGGTGCTCGGCACTGTACCGGGTAATCAGCAATGACAGCGTCTTTCTGCTCGTGACCAACACGGTGCAGGCGGGCGAGTTCGGTAACAGAGGTTCGACCTGCTCATCAGTGGCAGCGTTGTCCAGGACAATCAACATCCGCTTGTTCGCCACCAAGCTGCGATACATGTTCATCTGCGTGGCCACATCTGGAGGTATGCACCCAGGAGCGACACCCAGTGCCTCCAGGAACATGCGCAGGGCGTCGGCCGCGTGGAGAGACACCTCTGAGGGGGAGAACCCGTGAAAGGCAACGAACAACTGACCATCGGGGAACTCGGTGGCATGCTCATGTGCCCACTGCACCGCGAGCCACGTCTTGCCGATCCCGCCGGCGCCTGCCAGCGCTGAGATCAGCATCAACCGGCCGGGATCGTCCGGGTGGCCCGCGGACATGCTCAAGGTGGAAAGTTCGTGAGCTCGGCCCACGAAGGAGCTTGGCTTCGGAGGAAGTTGTCGCAGTCTTGCCCTCATTGCACTTCACGCCGCGTAGCAGTCGCTGTCAGTTACACCTGATGCGACGCTCATCGGCATGAGAGTGCACCTGGACATACGGCCAGCCGGCAGCATGAGAGTGTGAGGTGTGGCGCCAAAAGATTCAGTCGGCAATGACCGATTTTCCGGCCAACGTGGAGGATGACGCGGGTGACTTACCGATCAGGCGCTTGATCCTGTGGAACCCGGCCTCGCCGCTTTACCCGTAAGTGCGCTCGGCGACGTCATGCACTGGCGGTTGAAGTGCACGAAAGTTCGCACGTGCGTACATTGACCTCTCGTGCGACTTGCCCGAGCGTGGTCAACGTGCCCCGGGAGGACGCATGTTCGAACACGAGACCTCGGCTGCGCCGATCGGAACCAGGGCAGGAAAGGTACTCCCTCGCCACCATGCGGCCACCTCTGGGCGCGTCGAGGGACTGTTGGCGCTCCAACGTACGGTCGGTAACGCGGCCATGGTCGCGCACCTTGCTGCTGTCCAACGGTGTGGTACCCGATCAGGCAACTGTGAAGACGGCCCGCAATCCGTGCAGCGACAGCCGGAGGATGACCGTTTCGACCACGTCCCCGTCACGCTCGTGGCGGCGGCCTCCCTCCGCCCGCCGCCGGACTGGTCTGGGAGCGTCTGCGAGTGGCTGCGTTCCGTCATCGACCGCCTGCTCAACGGCAGTGCCGACGGGTGGTCGACCAGCGGTCTGAAGGAACGCTACGCGGACATGCTCGGAGACAAGAAACTCTGGGCTACGCGGCGCACCGGTCCTCGGTCATGGGAGAGCCACCAGCAGGCTTACGAACAGCAGAGGCGGGGGTTGGCGAACCGGCTGCAGCAGTGGCGCGATCAGAACTGCGACGACGAGGGAGGTCCCGGTCTTCCTGCCGACGTCTTCGAGTGGGTCAACCGCCCCGCACCCAGCCATCCGGCCGGTGTTGTACCGATGTCGGCGAACCAGACACGTTCGTCCCTGCCGACCTGGGAAGAAGTCGCTGAAGTCGCCGTCGTCGTGGGTCTGAGCCTCAGTGTGGTCGCCGCCATTCTGGTCGCCCTCGCGGACCCGGAGCCGGTGTCCAAACTCGCCGCGATCGGACTGACGGAGGAGATCACCACCGCCCTGCTGGTCCGCCTGGGCTACGCGGCGGCATTGACCGGCGGCGCGGCAAGTACCGCCGCACGGTGAAGCAAGACGAGCCTGTCGATCCGACTCGATTCGAGTAACGCGCGCGTTTCAGCCGGACGCTCCCCGGCATCAATCGGTCACCTCCGCACGGAATCACCACGTGACCAGCAGCCGCCGCAGGCTGCGGGTCAGGCTCTCGGGCTGCCATGCCAGCTCCTCATCTCGCTCGGCCACCTCCAAGCCCGGCATCCTGGTCACCAGGGCGTGCAACGCGACCTGCAGTTCCATCCTGGCCAGCGGCGCGCCGAGGCAGAAATGCGCGCCGCGGCCGAACGACAGGTGGTGGGACGCCTCGTGGCGGGCCACGTCGAACCGGTGCGGATCGGGGAAGACGGCCGGGTCGCGGTTGGCCGCGTTCACCACCGGGAACACCGCGGTGCCTGCTGCGACCGTCCGGCCGGAGAATTCGACGTCCTCACGGGTCATTCTCGGCTGCCCGGCGTGGCCCAGGGCGACGACCCGGAGCAGTTCCTCGACCGCGTTCGGCACCAGGTCGGGCGCCGCCACCAGGCGGGCCCACTGGTCCGGGTGGCGGGACAGCAACAGCACGGACTTCGCCAGCTGAGCCATCGTCGTCTCCTGGCCGGCGCCGATCAGCAGCATCACGGTGATCAGCAGCTCGGCTTCGCTGAGCCGGTCGCCATCCTCGTCGTGCACCTGGGTCAGTCCGGAGAGCAGGTCGTCGCCCGGGTGGTGACGCTTGCGCTCGATCAACCCGAGCAGGTGCGACGCGGCGATGGCACCGGTCGCCGCGAACGCCTCCTGGTCGAACGCGGTGGTGATGGACATGGCCTCGATGAAGGCGAGCAGGGGTTCGCGCTCGGCGTGGGCGATGCCGAGCAGTTCGCAGATCACGATGCCCGGCAGTGGTTCGGCCAGCGCGCCGACCAGGTCCGCCGGTGGTCCGGCGGCGAGCATCCGATCCAGCAGGCCGGTCGCGATCTCCTCCACCCTCGGCCGCAGGAGTTCCACGCTGCGGGTGGTGAACGCCTTGGCCACCAGGCGACGCAGTCTCGTGTGGCCGGGCGGGTCCATGTTCGGCATCATGTCCGGTGACTGCAGGCCGGGGACGATGGCGGGGGCGTCCGGTGTCGCCAGGGCGGCGCGGCTCATCCGGGGATCGGACATCGCGCGCTGGACGTCGTCGTAGCGGGTGACCAGCCGGACCTCGTGCCCGCCGGCCAACCGGACCCAGGGCACCGGATCGGTGTGCAGCATCCGGATCGCCTCGGCGGCCGGTTCGGTCGAGGGCGGTGCCTCGAACGGGAACAGCGGTGGTCGGCCGTGCGCTGTCATCGCGCTCTCCCGTTGCCGTGCCGAAGCGACGATGGCCTGGTGTACCCGCCGACAGTGTGATCCAGCTCCGCTCGAGCTGTAAAGGGTTCGCGCGCGCCTGAACGCTTTGGGCGCGCGTCGGCAAAGACGGGGTGTCAGGGCGAAGCGAAACCCGAGGAGCTTCATGTCGTCAGACGCGGAACTGATCGGCAGGTCGCTGCGCGGGGACACCGATGCCTTCGTGGAAGTGATCAGCCGGCACGAGACCGCGCTCGGGAACTACCTGGCGCGCCGCGTGGGACGGCAGGCCGCCGAGGACGTGCTCGGTGATGTGTGGGTGGCGGCTTACGAGTCCCGTGCGAACTACGACCTTTCGTATCCCGAAGCCAGGCCGTGGTTGTACGGCGTCGCGCTGAACAGGCTGCGCCGGCACTGGCGGTCCGCGCCGGCCGAGGATCCGGCGTCGGACCTGACCGGCGTGGCGAGTGACTGGGATCCGTGGCCGGCGGTGGATGCCCGCGTGGACACGCAGGCACTGCTGAGCAGGGCGCTGGCCCGGCTCAAACCGGAAGAGCGGGAGGTGCTGGGCCTGGTCGCCTGGGAGGACCTGACGGTCGCCGAGGCCGGGCGGGTGCTCGGCATCCCGGCCGGTACCGCCCGCCGCCTGCTGCACCAGGCGCGCAAGGCGTTGCGTGAAGCCCCCGAAGTGGTCGCGCTGCTGCAAGTCCCGACAACGTGAAAGACAGCCCCATGGACGAAATGGATCTCATGAAGAATCTGCGTGACGTGCCGTCTCCCGGTCCCGAGGCCTATGACCGGGCCCGCACGGCCCTGCGGGCGGCGATGGGGGAACCCGTGGCGCCGGTCGTGCGACCGAAGCGCTGGTTCTCCTGGCCCAAGGTCGGCGTCGCCGCCGTGGGCGCGGCAGCCGTCGCGGCGGCGGTGGTGCTGGGTACGTCGGGCGGCAGCGTCCCGGCCGGCCCGTCCGGCCCGGCCCCGCAGGCGGCCGGCGTACCGCAGGCGGCCGAGGCGCCGCTGGTGAAGCTGGCCTCCGCGGTCAAGGCGGCCGGCACCCAGCCGGGAGACGCGTCGCTGATCGTCAACACGAAGTTCGGGGTGGACGACAAACCGGACCTCAACTACACCCTCTACACCGACAAGGGCGAGCAGTACACGGGCGACTCGGAGAAGTCCCTGGTGGAGGCCGTCGTCAAGGGCCAGGCCCAGCCCGCCACGCCGTACGACGGGAAGGTGATGGCGGCGGCCCGTCTCGCCGCGAACGGCGACGTCGACCAGGCGAGGGTCGCGATGATCACCGCGTCCGACAACGCCCTGGGCATCGGCTTGAGCCCCGCCGAGGCCGACAAGGCCTGGGCGGCCGCCCAAGCGGAGACCGCGGAGCTGTTCCGCAAGATGGGCAAGCCGGTTCCCGCGCCCAAACCGCGTCCGACGGGCAAGGACCTGGAAAACCTGATCGGCAACCACCTGTGGAGCAACGCCCAGCACGCGCTGTTCGCCAACGCCGCCGATGCGGAGGTCCGCGCGGGCGTGCTGAAGCTGTACGCGACCATCCCGGACATGGTCGTCGGCAAGACCGACGTCGACGGCCAGGCCGCGCTGACCCTCACCGCGCCCCCCGCCATCCTGGACGGCGGTGCGGACGTCCTCACCATCAACGCCGGCAACGGCCTGCCGATCCGGGAGGAGATCACCGCGGCCGGATCGTCCAAGCGTTACGTGGTGAACTACAAGTCCCTCCGCGTGACCCTCGCCGACGTGGCCGCGGGCAAGATCTGATCCTCGTACCGGGCTGTCCGGGGAGGGCCGGGAGCATCCCGGCCCTCCCCGGCACCGATGCGCCGGTGCAGGCGGTTCCTCTGGGCCGGCGTCGTGGTCTCGACGATCGACTCGCGGACCAGGTCGGGGGTGAAGCGGAACGAGAACGGGTCGTCGGGAGCAGGGGCGAGCAGACCGACGGTGCCCAGCGGTTCCAGGCGGTCCAGCAGGGTCGTGACGTCCAAGCCGGCGGCTTCGGCGAGGCGGTCGAGGCCGACCTCGGGGCCGATGAACGCGGCGAGCCGGAGGAGATCGCGGGAGTCCTCGTCGAGGGCGGTCATGCTGTCGCGGACGATGTCGTGCACGGTGGGAGGCACGCCGGTGCCTTCGGCGAGCGATCGGGACAGTTCCCGGACGTAGAACGGGTTGCCCCCGGTGCGTGCGTGGAGGTCCCGAGCGGCAGCCGGACCGGGGGCCTTGCCGGTCTCGCGGCGGACCAGCTCGGCGACCTCGCCCTCGCCGAGCGGGCCGAGCCGGATGCGGCGGTGCCCGGGCACGCGACTGGCCGCGGCGAGCAGGCGCGCCAGCTCCCCGTGGTGGCGGGGTGCATGATCGCGGAGCGCGCCGATGACCACGACACCCCGGGGCGTCCGTGCCGCCAGATGACCGAACAGCCGCAGTGACGGAAGCCGGCGTGGATGAGCCGGGCGGCGACGCCGTTCCAGCCCGAGGCGTCGGCGAACGCACCGTGCACGAGCACCACGGTGGGCTTCGGCGAGCCGGGCCGTGGACGTGCCTGCGCGGCGGGCGCGCCGAACACGGCGCCCGCCACGGCAACGGCGGACCCGGCCAGCAGGCTTCGGCGAGTTGTGGTCATCGGTGTGCACCCCTTGGTGTCCGTCGTTCGCGGGCAGCGACCGCGGATCAGTGTGGAACCGGGCACTTGACGGACACTGAACGAATCCGGACGGCGGACGCCTTCGCCGTTCCCTCTTCGTCAAGTGCGCCGGCCTAGCCTCGGCAATTCGTCCTTCGCCTCCGAGGAGAACCGCCATGCCCACTCCCACGGTCGTGCTCATCCACGGCGCCTTCGCCGACGCGTCCAGCTTCGCCCGCGTGATCCCCGAACTGCTCGCCGACGGCATCCCGGTGGCCGCGCCGGCGGTGCCGATGCGGTCGCTCAGGGGCGACGCTGCCTACATCGCCTCGGTCGTCCGGCAGATCGACGGCCCGGTCGTCCTCGTCGGACACTCCTACGGCGGCGCGGTGATCACCGTCGCCGGTGTCGAAGAGAACGTGCGGGCGCTGGTCTACCTCGCCGGTTACGCCCTCGAGGAAGGCGAAAGCCTCGGCGAGCTGCAGGGCCGGTTCGCCGCCTCCGACCTGGCCGCCGCCCTGGTGACGACGTCGTTCCCGATCGAGGGAGCGGAGCCGGGCACCGACGTGTCGGTCGACGTGGCGAAGTTCCCGGCGATCTTCGCCCACGACATCGACCCGGACGTGGCGAAGGTGCTCGCGGTCTCGCAACGCCCCTTGGCGGCGGCGGCGTTCGCGGAACCCGCCCCGGCGGCGGCGTGGAAGACGAAGCCCGCCTGGGGTGTGGTGTGCGCAGCGGACCACACGATCAATCCCGAGGTGGAACGGTTCGGCTACCAGCGCGCGGACATGAAGCAGGTCGAGCTGGACTCCTCACACCTGGTGATGCTGTCGCATTCGAAGGCCGTCGCGGACGTCATCCGCGAAGCGGTCCGATCGGCCGGCTCCTGAGCTCCGAGCGCATCGCGTGCCGCAGTTCCCGGGTGTGAGCAGGCGATCCGGCCTGTCCGAGAGGACAAGGGGTGTCAAGGGGCCGCCTCGCCGGCCGGCGTGGGCGGATCCCCTTGACACCCCGGTTCCGCTGAGTTGCGCGGCGGTCACCAGGACACGGGGCCGAGGCGATCGATGAAGATCCCGGTCGGTCCGTCGGCGTCGATCGTCGCGAGCTTGATGATCGGGTCGGTGCCCTCGGTGACCGTCAGCTGGCCGGTGTGGTGGTTCATGTCGGTGGCGGCGAACTTGCGGTTGGCGACCTCACCGGGGGTGATGGCGTTGAACTTGATGTTCGGGAACGCCTGGGCGTACCGGACGGTGATCATGTTCAGTGCCGCTTTCGACGAGCTGTAGGCGAGCTCGTGCATTTTCGAGGCGGGCTGCGTCGGATCGGCCATGACCGCGAAGGAACCCACGGCGCTGGACACCATCACCACCCGCGGGTTGTCCGCCGCCTCCAGCAGGGGGAGGAACGCGTGCGTGACCCGGACCGGCCCGTACACGTTGGTGTCGTAGACGGAATGGATCTCCTCGGCCGTCGCGTCCGCGGGTGGGACGGCGTTCCCCGGTGCGCCGGCGTTGTTGATCAGCACGTCCAGCCGGTCGGTGTGCTTCCGCACGAGCCGGACGGCGTCGGCCACCGACTCCTCCGAGGTCACGTCCAGCGGGACCATGACCACGTTCGCGCCACCGGCGGCCAGCTTGTCCGCGGCCGCCTGGCCGCGGCCTTCGTCCCGTGAACCGAGGAAGATCGTCCAGCCCTGCTCCCCGAGCCGCCGGGCCGCTTCGAAACCGAGTCCCTTGTTGCCTCCGGTGATCAGCACCGAGGTCTGTTCCTTGTTCGTCATGCCCACCAGACACCGCTTTCCGTTCGGCTGTGACCACCTGTGAGCGGCCTCACAACAGGTCCACAGCCTTGGCCAGACCGGGGTCGCGGCCCGCGGAAAGGTCGGCCGCGGTCACCGGTGCGTAAAGATCGGGCGCCACCCCGATGGCGTCCACGACCTGCTTGTTCGCGGCGAGCTGGTGGTATTTCGGCAACAGCAGGCTGGTTCCGTTGTCGAGCTGGTAGGCCCATGCCGGACCGGACACCGCACCGGCGGTGCGGGTGCCGACGAGCGTGCCGAGTTTCAGGTCCTTCACCGCGCTGCCGAACACCTCGCACGCCGACGCGCAGCGGCGGTCGGTGAGCACGACGAACGGCACGTTGAGCAGTTTCACCGAGTCGTCGGTGCGGTTGGGTGTGCACCTGTCCCGCACGTCACACCAGTAGCCGATGGTCTTGCCGTGGGTGAGCGCGCCGAGCAGCGTGCCGGCCGCCTCCAGGGTGCCGCCACCGTTGCCCCGCAAGTCCAGGATCACCCCGCGCAACTCGGTCTGCGCACGCAGACCGGCGACGGCCGAGAGCACCTGGCCGGCCAGCTCCGGAGCCATGCTCGGCAGGGTGACGTAAGCGATGTTCCCGTCCACCAGCCTCGACTCGACCGTGCGAGGCGGCGGCCGGTGGGGGGCCGCGGTCACCGTGGCCGTGAACGTCTCACCGGTGGCCGGACGGTGGGCGGTGAGCTTCACGACCGCGCCCGGCCGGGCTTTGAGGAGCGACGACAGCACACCCGCGTTCAGGATCCCGCCGACGAGAAGCGGCGCGCCGTCGACAGCCAGGATCTCGTCCCCCCGCTTGATTCCGGCGGCCTCGGCCGGACCTCCGGCAGCGATCCCGTTGACGTACATCGGCCCCGTGGCCGCCGGGTCGACGTCGCCGGACGCGGCGATCCCGGAAAGCGTCAGCCCCACCGGATTCTCGCTGGGCGCGCCCAACCACCGGGCGTGGTCGTCGTTCAGCGCGGCCACCATGGCCTGGATGGCCGCGGCGCCGATGGCCGCGCGCGCCGCGTCGTCCGGCAGCGCGTTCACGATCCGTCGGTACACCTTGCCGAACGCCGCCCAGTCGGCGTCCCTCCGCCCGGTGAGCGCCGGCAGCGTGGCGTCGGGCTGGTCGAGCCGACGGTGTTGCATTTCCCGGGTGATCGCGGCGAACGCCGGTACCAGCAGGGTGCGGCTGTCCAGCACCGGCCCGCTGTAGTAGTTGTCGAAGATGCAGGAGTACGCCTGCCCGACCGTGGTGACCGCGGCCGGAGCCTGTTGCGGCGGCGGTTGGCCCTGCGCGGGCGGAGCGCAGGCCGCGAGCCGTTCGGTTTCCGGGCCGGCCGTGCCCACCCCCGTACCCGCGAGCGTGGCCGCGACGGCCAGTGCCACCGTGGCCGCCGCGAGTGCGCGCCATCTATTGTCCACGAGAAACTCCGTCCGTGTCGGGGAAACGTGGTGCCGGTTTTACGCAGGCAGCGGTTTCGGCAAGGTTTCGGACGAGGGCCGGCAAGCCATGAAACCGCGCCGAAACCGGCCGGTCGGGATACTGGGCGGCGTGCGGGTTCTGGTGGTGGAAGACGACGAGGAGATGGCGCTCACGGTGGCCGCCGGGCTGCGCCGGGCGCGGATCGCCGTCGACGTGGCACTCGACGGCGCCAGTGGCCTGGAACGGGCGCTGTGCAACGACTACGACGTGATCGTGCTGGACCGGGACCTGCCCGCACTGCACGGCGACGACGTGTGCGCGGAGCTGATCGCGGCCGGGTGCCGGTGCCGGATCCTGATGCTGACCGCGGCGGCCACCACTGAGGACCTGGTCGACGGGCTCGGGCTCGGCGCCGACGACTACCTGCCCAAGCCGTTCGACTTCCGGGCGCTGGTGGCGCGGATCGGGGCGCTGGCGCGGCGGGCGCACCCCGCCGTGCCGCCGGTCCTGCGGCACGGTGACCTGGTCGTCGACACCGCACGACGGCGCGCCACGCGCGGAAACCAGCCGCTGGACCTGGCGCCGAAGGAGTTCGGTGTGCTGGAACTGCTGCTGGCGGCCCAGAGCCGGGTGGTGTCCGCGGAGGAACTGCTGGAACGGGTGTGGGACGAGGCGACCGATCCGTTCACCAACGCCGTGAAGATCACGGTCAGCCGGCTGCGGGCGAAACTCGGCGAACCGGCGGTCATCGAGACGGTCGCCAAGAGCGGGTACCGGATCTGATGCGCTGGACTGTGCGGCTGCGGCTGACCCTGCTGTACGGCGGGCTGTTCCTGGTGTGCGGCGTCGGCCTGCTGGCGGTCACCTACTTCCTGCTGCGGCGGGCGGTGAAGCCGAGCGACGTGTGGTTCCTCCAGCTGTTGCCCGGCAGTCCTCCGGCACCGGGTCCCCTGGGACCGCCGGCCGCCGGCGAGGCCGGGCAGGTCGCCGAGCAGGCGCGGCGGGCACTGGCGGCGCAGCGGGAGGAGGTGCTGCACCAGCTGGTCGTCCAGTCCGCGATCGCGCTCGCCATCACGGTGGTGCTCGCGCTCGTGCTGGGCTGGTGGGTGGCGGGCCGGATCCTGCGCCGGCTGCAGACGATCACCACGGCGGCCCGGGACATCTCGGCGACCAGCCTGCACCGGCGCCTCGCCCTCGCCGGCCCCGCCGACGAGCTCAAGGAGCTGGGCGACACCTTCGACGAGCTGCTGGGCCGGCTGGAGGCGTCATTCCGGGCGCAGCGCCAGTTCGTGGCCAACGTGTCGCACGAGCTCCGCACGCCGCTGGCCCGCCAGCGCGCGATCGGCCAGGTCGCGCTGGACGACCCCGACGCCACGGTGACGTCGCTGCGTGAGGCGCACGAACGCGTGCTCGCGGCCGGGGTCGAGCAGGAACGGCTCATGGAGGCCATGGTCACGCTGGCCCGCGGGCAGGTCGGCATCGACGTCCGGCACCCGTTCGACCTCGGCGAGGTGACCCGCGACGTCGTCCACGCCCACCCGTCCGGCCGGGTGACGGTCCACGCCGGGATCGAGCCGAGTCCGGTGTCCGGCCACCGCGCGCTCGCCGAGCGCCTGGTGGACAACCTGGTGGACAACGCGATCCGGTACAACGTCGCGGGAGGGACGGTGGAGGTGTCGTGCCGGGACGGGGTGCTCACCGTCGCCAACACCGGACCGGTCGTGCCGGCCGACGCAGTCGAGCGGCTTTTCCAGCCGTTCCACCGTCTCGGGCCGGCCCGCACCGGCAAGGGTCTCGGGCTGGGCCTGTCCATCGTCCGGGCGGTCGCCACCGCCCACGGCGCGTCCGTCGACGCCGCCGCGCGTCCGGACGGCGGGCTGGCCATCATCGTGGCCTTCCCCCATGCCGGGCCGCGATGACGGCGACGACCACGGGTGGCCCGAAGAGGCGGTGCCACCCCGGGGACGGGGTGGCACCGCCCACGGTCAGCTTCCCGCGGCGCAGAAGGTGTCGTCCGGCCGCTTCCCGCTCACCAGGTACTCGGTCACGATTGAGTTCCCGCACTTGCCGGTCGTGAACAGGTAGGCCCCGTGCCCGCCCTGGTCGATCGTGATCATCCGGGCGCGCTCCCCGAACGCCGCGCGCAGCTTGCGGGCCCCGGACAACGGCGTGCCCGGGTCACGCCGGTTCTGCACCATCAGCACGTTCGCCGGGCCGTGGCCGGTGATCCGCACCCGCGGCTCGGCCGGCGGAGCCCAGTACGCGCACGCCGAGATGTTCGCGGTCGCCGCGCCGAGCAGCGGGTACCGGATCCGGTCGACCGCGACGTTCAGCTGGTAGCTCGCGATCGAGCGCGGCCACGCCGAGTCGCCGCAGATCACCGCGAACCGGGACGCCAGCAGGTTTTCCACCCCGGTCACCGGTTCCGCCGGCGGTTTCGGGGCCCGGCCCTGATCGAGCCCCTGCCAGTCCTCGGCCAGCTTCGTCAGGTCGGTCGAGTACAGGCCTTCGAACGTCAAGCCGCGGAAGACCGAGCCCGTGACGCCCTCGACCGGGGTGCGGTCCAGCCGCGCGGCCAGCTCGTGGAACTTGGCCGTCACCTGCGCGGGCGTCGTGCCGAGCCGGTACTCCGGGTGCTTCGCCGCGAACGCCGCGAAGTCGGGGAACCGGTCCTCCATGCCCCGCCCGAAGCCGCGCATCGCGTCGATGTCGTACCCGCCCGGCCCGAGGTTGCTGTCCAGGACGATCCGGTCGCTGCGCTCGGGGAACAGCGTCGTGTAGACCGCGCCGAGGTAAGTCCCGTAGGACGCGCCCAGGAACGACACCTTCGGCTCGCCGAGCGCCGTCCGGATGCGGTCCATGTCCCGCGCGGTGTTCGCCGTGGTGATGTACGGCAGCATCGATCCGGTCTTCGACCCGGCGCACTGCGCGGCTTCCCGCTTCGCGAGCGCGGCCTGCTTCACGACGTCGGCCGGGCTGTTCGGGTAGGGCAGGTTGCCGACCGCGATCTGCTCCGGCGTCAGGTCGCACGTCACCGGGGTGCTGTGCGCGACCCCGCGCGGGTCGAACCCGATGATGTCGTAGGCGTCGAGCACGTCCTGCGGCATCCGCACGAGCTTCAGCAGCTGCGGGTAGTCCAGGCCACCGCCGCCGGGACCGCCCGGGTTGGTCAGCAGCACGCCCCGCCGTTTCGCCGGGTTCTTGCTCGGCAGGCGCGACACGGCGATGTCGATCGCGCGCCCGTCCGGATCCCGGTAGTCCAGCGGGACTTTCATGGTCGTGCACTGCAGGTCCGGTGTCGGGAACGCCCCGGCGCGGCACGGTCCCCAGTCCAGGGTGGTCGGTGCGGCGGACGCCGCGGGGACGGCGGTCGTCGCGCCGAGCACGGCGATCGCAGCCACCAGCAAGGCTTTGCGCATCGGAATTCCTTTCGTTCGCGCCGCGCTCAGCGGCGCGGTTCCCAGCGGAAGAGCCGCGTCGCCAGCACGACCGCGACGAAGACCCAGGCCAGGGTCGGGGCGAACAGCAGCAGGGAGTCGGCGGCCGGTTTCCCGCCGTTCCACGCGTCGAGCACGAGCTCGGCCGCCGAACCGCCGGGCAGCAGGCGCTTGAGCAGCGTGAGCTCGCCGGTGCCGGTGAGGCCGACCCAGCCGGCCACGGCGATCACGCCGACGCTGATCGGCAGCGTGGTCACCTGCGCGTGTTCCGGCGAGTTCGTCAGCCCGGCCGTGGCCAGGCCCAGCGCGAGCATCATCACCACGGTGGCCACGACGGCGGCGGCCAGCAGCAGCGGGTTCGCCGGCTTCCCGGTGACCACGGCCAGCACCGCGAGCAGCACGGCGATCTGGACCACCGCGATCGCGGTGACCGGCAGCAGGAGCCCGCCGAGGATGCCGGCGTCGCCGGCCGCGGTCGAGCGCAGCCGCTTGAGGAACAGGTTCTGGCGGCGGGCGGCCAGCGTCGTCACCGTCGTGGTGTAGAGGCCGATGCCCAGCACGAAGAACAACGTCAGCGTCGCGATGTAGCCGAGGCTCCCCATCTCGGCGAAGACGTCGTGCCGGGCGATGAAGAACGCGCTGAGCGCGGCCGGCAGCACCAGCGCGGTGACCAGCACGAGCCGGTTGCGGAAGAGCTGGAGCAGCTCGCCGCGAGCGATCGTCAACATGGGCTTCTCCTCAGGAGTGTTCGATGGCGCGGAAGACGTCGTCGAGCCGCGTCGGCCCGGCCTGCAGGTCGAGCAGCTCCACGGCCTGGTCCTGCGCCCAGGCGAGCAGCGTGTGCAGGTCCTTCTGCAGGCCGAAGGTCTCGACGAGGAACTTGCCGTCCGCACCCCGCGTGGCGAGCAACGGCGGCGACGGCGCGTCGGCCGGGAGTCCGAAGTGGATGGTCGCGGGCAGCGTCCGGGTCAGCTCGGCGACGGTGCCTTCGCGGTGAAGGACGCCCTGGTGCATGAGCCCGATGCGGTCGGCGCGCTGCTGGGCTTCCTCGAGGTAGTGCGTGGTGAGCACGACCGTGGAGCCGTCCTCGCGCAGCCGGTCGACGGCGTCCCACAGCGCGTCCCGCGACTGGATGTCGAGGCCGGTGGTGGGCTCGTCGAGGAAGACCAGCTCGGGCGTGCCGTAGACGGCGGTGGCGAAGTCGAGCCGCCGTTTTTCCCCGCCCGAGAGCTGCCCGACCTTGGTACCCGCCTTGCCGGTGAGGCCGGCCACGTCGAGCACGCGCCCGACGTCGTCGTGCCGTCCGGTGAGCCGCCCGACCAGCCCGACGGTCTCGCGCACGGTCAGGTCGGCGGAAAACCCGCTCTCCTGCAGCATGATCCCCAGCCGCGGGCGGACGGCGGCGCGGTCGCGGGGGTCCTTCCCGAACACCCGGACAGCACCTGAGCTGGGCGCGCGGTGGCCTTCGACCGTCTCCAGGGTCGAGGTCTTGCCGGCGCCGTTCGTGCCGAGCAGGGCGTACAGCTCCCCGCGATCCACTTGGAACGAAAGGTCTTTCACGGCGGGGAAGCCGCCGTAGGTGAGGGTGAGGCGATCGACGTCGATGACCGGTGTCGTGGACATGCCCCGGATTCCAGCGTGGATCGCCGCGGCCCGGCAGTGCGGCGGCGTCATTCGGATACGTGACGTGGTGTCACTGGTGCGGCCCGCTCAGCCGGATACGCTCGGCTGGTGGAGGTGCCGACGATCACGCGCAGGACGTCCTGGACCGGCGGGAAGGTCCAGGAACGGCTGCGCCGGCTGAACCTGATCACGACCGTCCCGCCGCTGGCGATCGTCGGGGTGCTGTTGCTGCTGCTGACCGCCCGGACCTGGTGGCACGTCGTGCTCCAGGTCGTCGGGCTGGTCGCGGCGCTGGCGACCGCCGAACGCTGGACCGCGGGCGACTACCTGCGCGTCGCGCGGCCGAGCCTGGCCGTCACCGCGGTGGTGTCGCTGGCCGGGTCGCTGACCGACGACACCGCCGCGTTCTTCAGCCTGTCCGTCGTGGGGTCGTACCTCATCCCGCCGCTGCCCCGCCACCGGCTCGCCGCGCTGGCCGGGCTGACGGTGCTGATCGTGGCCCTGGGCGCGACGAACGCGCTCGTGCACGACGACCGGATCGGCTGGCGGCTGTTCCAGTTCGCCGCCGTGCCCGCGGCCGCCATGCTGGTCTCGACCGCCTTCATGTTCGTCAGCCAGCGCTTCTTCGACCTGATCGCGGAGCTCGAGCAGTCTCGCGAGCGCGAAGCGGACCTCGCCGTCACGAGGGAGCGGGTGCGCTTCGCGTCCGACCTGCACGACATCCAGGGGCACACCCTGCACGTGGTGAAGCTGAAGGTGGCGCTGGCCGAGAAGCTGCTGGACCGCGAACCGGATCGGGCGCGCGAGGAACTGCGTGAGGTGCACGACCTGGTCGGGGAAACCATCGTCCGGACCAAGGAACTCGCCTACGCCCAGCGGCGGCTGAACCTGTCCGCCGAGCTCGAGAACGCCAAGAACCTCTTCGAGGCCGCGGGGATCCACGTCCGCGTCACCCGCGAGTCCGAAGTGGACAACGCCGCGGGCGAGCTGCTCGGCCAGGTCCTGCGCGAGACGACGACCAACATCCTGCGGCACGCCGAAGCCCGCCAGGTGGGGATCACGCTCACCCGGCGCGGGATCGCGATCGTCAACGACGGCGCCCCGGACACCGGCCCGCTTGAGCTCGGCGGGCTCGCGGTGCTCCGGCAGCGCTTGGCGGAGCACCGCGCCGAGCTGGAAGTCTCGCACTCCGGCGGCCGCTTCCGCACCGCGGCGGCCTTTCCCGCGCCGAAGGAGGCCCGGCGATGACGACGGTGGTGCTCGCCGACGACGAAGCCCTCCTCCGCAAGGCACTGGCCGCGCTGCTGCCCCTGGAAGGCGAGATCACGGTGCTGGCCGAGGCCGACGACGGCGAGACGGCGATCGCGGCCACCCTCGAACACCGGCCGGACGTGCTGGTCATCGACCTCGAGATGCCCCGCGTGGACGGACTCGGCGCGGTCGAGGAGATCCGCCGCGCCCGGCCGGAGCAGGTGATCCTCATGCTGACCCGCCACGCCCGCCCCGGCGTGCTCCGCAAGGCGCTGAAGCTCGGCGTCCAGGGTTTCGTCAGCAAGGCGGCGGAACCGGCCCACATCACCTCGGTGATCAAGACCCTGCACGCGGGCAAGCGCTGGATCGACCCGGACGTCTCGGCCCTGGCCGTCGTCGACGACTGCCCGCTGACCGACCGCGAGCTGGACGTCCTGCGCGCAACCCGCGAGGGATTTTCGGTGGCCGACATCGCCGGGCAGCTGCACCTCGCGGAGGGCACGGTCCGCAACTACCTGTCCAACGCGATGCAGAAGACCCAGACCCGCACCCGCCACGAAGCGGCCCGATACGCCCGTGAGCACGACTGGCTGTAGCGGACAGCCAGGAAAGCGGCAACGAGCGGCTCAGGAACTTCGATGCGCGTGCCGGAGGTTCAGCCCTCCGCGGCCCAGCGGCGGACGGCGAACCGGCTGCCGTTCCGGCGGACTTCCGCTGCGCCCGGTCCGGCGAAGTGGGCGGGGATGACGAGCTCGCCGGTGTCGGCGGCGCGTTCGAGGGTCGCGCGCCGGGTGGTTGCGGCTTGCCGTGGGTCTTCGCAGAAGCAGCTGCTGTGTTCCGGGGCCAGGATCTGGGCCGGGCTGTGCAGCAGGTCTCCGACGAACACCGCCCGGTCCGCGCCGGAGGACACGCGCAGGACCGACGAGCCGGGGGTGTGGCCCGGGGCGGCTTCGAGGATCAGGTTCCGGTCGAGGCGGTGGCGGTCTTCCCACAGTTCGGCCCGGCCGAGCACGGGGGCGACGCTGTCGGCGTAGACCAGCAGGCTGCCTTCCCGGCGAAGCTGCTCGTGCGGGGTGCGCGGGGTGGGGCGGCGGTGGGAGTTGGCCGGGTCGAAGTACACCTGGTCGACGCGGGGGATGAGGTAGGTGGCGCGAGGGAAGGTGGGCACCCAGTCGCCGTTGCGGAGCTCGGTGTTCCAGCCGACGTGGTCGTAGTGGATGTGGGTGTTGACGACGACGTCGACGTCCTCCGGCCGGACGCCGGCCGCGGCCAGCCGCGCGAGGAAGGGAGTCGAGAGGTGGTCGAACAGGGGGATCTGCGGCCGGTGCCGGTCGTTGCCGACCCCGGTGTCGACCAGGATCACCCGGCCTTCGCTGCGGAGCACCCAGGTCTGCACGGCTCCGCGGTAGCCGCCGGTCTCGGGGTTCCAGTGGTCGGGAGCGAGCCAGCCGGCGTTGCCGGTCCACAGCTCGGGCGGGCTGCCGGGGATGATCGTGCGCGCCGGGGCGATCTCGCCCTGCCACTCGACGACCTTGGTCACTTCGACGTCACCGATGTGCATCACACCAGGCTAGGACGCCCAGCTGAGCGTTTCCATGCGTGATCTGCTTGCTTTGATGCTCGATCGTCTCAGAGCTACGCTTTCGGCGTGGACGTGCTGAGTGACGCGATCGCCGCGGTGCGAGTGGGGCAGCCCACGTCGAACCGGCTGCAGGCCGGTCCGGACTGGTGCTACCGCTTCGCGCCGTACGAGGGTGCGGGTTTCCATGTGCTGCTGCGCGGCAGCGGCTGGCTGCTCCCGGACGACGGGGAGCCGGTGGCGCTCGGGCCCGGCGACGCGATCCTGGTGCCGCACGGCAGCGCCCACGTCCTCTCCTCGACGCCGGACGCGGCCGGCGCGGTGCCGTTCGAGACGGCGGTGGCCGAGCCGGCGGGCCGCACCGAGTTCCTGTGCGGGAAGTACCGGCTGTCCCACGCTCGGCGGCACCCCCTGCTGGCGAGCCTGCCGGAGCTCGTCCACCTGCCGGCCGAGATCGGGCGGCACCCCGAACTGCGTGCGGCCATCGACCTGCTCGGTGGCGAGGTGAGCGAGCGGCGGCCGGGCGCGACCACGGTCCTCACCGCCCTGCTGGACCTGCTGCTGGTCTACCTGATCCGGGCCTGGCTGGCCGGCCACCCGGACACGGGCTGGCCGCAGGCGTTGCGGGACCCGGAAGTCGCGGCCGCGCTGGAAGCCCTGCACGAGCACCCCGAAGCGCCGTGGCGGATCGAAGACCTGGCCGCCCGGGTGGGCCTGTCCCGGGCCACCTTGGCCCGCCGCTTCGCGGCGCTGACGGGTCAGCCGCCGATGACGTACTTGACCTGGTGGCGGCTGACGACGGCGGCACGTCTGCTGCAGGAGACCGACCTGGCCTTGCCGTCGATCGCCGGGAGGGTCGGTTACACCTCGACGTTCGCCTTCTCGCACGCGTTCAAGCGCCGGTTCGGCATCGCGCCGGGCGGTTTCCGGGGCGTCCACCGGCACTGATCGGTGCGCCTCGGCACGTCGGTGCGGCCCCGGTTCCGGAACACCGGCCCGGTCGGCTGTGGACGGACTGGCACACTCGGGCGGTGATCCTCGGATACGTCCTCGCCGTGCTGGCCGCCGTCGCCTCGGGTAGCGGTTCCATCCTGGAGTCGGCCGGGGTCCGGCGGGCCGGTGCCTTCGGCGGCTCGCCTCAGGACCTGGTCGCGCTGCGCCGGCAGCCGCTGTACTTCCTCGGGGTGGGGGTCGATCTGCTCGGGTTCGGCTTCGCCGCCGCCGCCCTGCATCGCCTGCCGCTGTTCCTGGTCCAGTCGGTGCTCGCGTTCAGCGTCGGCGTGACCGCGACGATTTCGGCGATCCTCGGCGTCCGGCTGGCCGGCGCCGGGTGGGCCGCGCTGGGGGTGGGGGCGACCGGTTTGGTGCTGCTCGGCCTGTCGGCGGATCCGGGCCCCGCGCGCCCGTTGCCGCCCGGCTGGCAGTTGCTGCTGGTGGGAGTGGCGGTGGTGATCGCGGTGATCGCGTTCGTCGCCCAGCGCACGGACGGCCGCTGGTCGCCGATCGTGCTGGGGTTCTGCGCCGGGCTGGGGTTCAGCACCGTCGGGATCGCCGCGCGGACGCTGGAGGTGTCCGGGCCGGTCTGGCACCTCGCCCTGGCACCGGCGCTGTGGGCGATGATCGCCAACGGGCTCGTCGCGGCGGTGGCGTTCGCGATGTCCCTGCAACGCGGCCGGGCAACCGCGGTCACCGCGATCATGTTCACCACCAACACGGCGGTGTCCTCGCTCATCGGCGTGGTGGTCCTCGACGACCGCGTCCGCGAGGGCTTCACAGCCGCAGCAGCGGCGGGGTTCGTCCTGGCTGTCGCCGGGGCAATCGGCACCGCGCATTACGCGGCCGCCCACCGAGCGGAGCACAGTAATTCTGCTGCGTGAGCGAAGCCGGCGGCTACCTGGTCTTCGGTGAGCAGGCTGCACGGGTCGGTGTCGAATTCGGCCAGGTCGAGGGCTTGTCGACCTGGTCCAGGGGCAGCGGCGCTGCGGTCTGCGCGGGGGCGGGTGGCTATGTCAGCACGCGCTCGGGTGCCAGCGGGCCGCACCCGCTGAGCAGGCTCACCGACGCGAGTGCTGCGCAGCCGAGCCTTCGCATTCTCATACGGGGGCCGCTGACGGGTCGATACGCCGTTGCTTTTCGTTGTGCCGGTCCGCCGGCGGGGCGTCGTCAGAGGCCGAATTCGTGGGTGATCCAGGTGAGGATCGTGCGGATGATGCCGGAGACAGCACCGGTGATGAGGACCTGGCTCAGACGTTCCACGGGCGAGCACCGCGTGCGACAGCGGCGAGCCCGTGCCCACCGGTTCCGTCCCCCGCACCTCTGCGATTCGCGGTGACGCCAACGACGGTATACGAGCCGAAGAGTTCCCATCATGTGCCCCTGTTCGGCTGGCGCTGGTACCGGAGTGCCGGTGATCGGCTCGCTACGAGCCGATCACCGGCACTCCACCTCCCCCATTCCCCCCCCGCTCTGTGGCTTGTTCTGTCGGCGCTGGTTCCGCTTGGTGTGGTGGACGGAGATGCGGCTCCGAACCGGCCGACCGGTGGCGGCCGCAATCGGAGCGTGGTGAATCTTGCGGGTGGTTGCCATGCCTGTGTACGGCGTGTGGGTTGTTCAGTGTCCGCTGCTGGACTCTGGACAACGGTCGCTGAACAATGGCGGCGGAGGTGGTGGCCTTGCCGCGTGGCGAGCGGCCGCTGGAGGGCGGGGACGGCGTGGTGCTGCGGTTCGCTCGTGACCTGCGGTTGTTGCGGGAGAAGGCCGGGCGGCCAACGTATCGGGAGCTTGGCGGGCGGGCGCACTATTCCGCGGCGGCGCTGTCGGAGGCGGCCGGCGGCCGCAAACTGCCCACCCTGTCGGTGACGGTGGCCTACGTCGCTGCCTGCGGCGGCGATACGGCCGAATGGGCGACGCGGTGGCGGGCGGTCGCGGCCGAATTGGCCGCGACGAACACCGAACCGTCCGACACGAATGACGAGGCACCGTATCTGGGCTTGGCCGCATTCGAGCGGGAGGACGCCGACCGGTTCTTCGGCCGGGACGAACTGGTCGCCGACCTGGTGAAGAAGGTGACCCGGCACCGGTTTCTCGGAGTTTTCGGACCGTCCGGTTGCGGCAAGTCCTCGGTGCTTCGTGCGGGATTGGCCGCACACCTGGCCGCCGGGCGCGAAGAGGACGATCCTCCGGTCGTGGTGTTCACTCCCGGGGAACGCCCGTTCGAGGAATGCGCGGTCCGGTTGGCGCGGTTCCTCGGGGAAGCGCCGGGAGTCCTGCGGGAAGAATTTTCCGAAGATCCGCGTAATCTTCATCTGCGTATTCGCCAGGCTGTAGTCGACACCGCTGCCGAAACCGATGTCGTGCTGATCGTCGACCAGTTCGAGGAACTCTTCACCTTGTGTGGTGACGAGTCGCAGCGCGGGCGGTTCATCGACGCGCTGGTGACCGCCGCGACCGACCCGGCCGGCCGGGCCAGGGTGGTGCTCGGTGTCCGGGCGGACTTTCTCGAACATTGCGGGCGCCATCACCGGCTGGTGTCGACCCTGTACGACGCGCAGGTCCTGGTCGGCCCGATGAGCACTGATGAGCTCCGTCGGGCCATCGTCGGACCGGCCGAGCAGGCTGGGTATCGGCTGGAAACGGCCCTGGTCGCTCGGTTGGTCGGGGATGCCACCCGCCAAGCCGGGATGCTTCCGCTGGTCTCGCACGCTCTGTTGCAGACGTGGCTGCGTCGCCAAGGCGCGGTCATGACCGTCGCCGGCTACGAGGCAGCCGGGGGTATCGAGCACGCGCTGGCCCGCAGCGCCGAACAGACCTACCAGGCGCTCGATACCAGCCAACAGCACATCGCCCAGCGGATCTTCCTCCGCCTTACGGCTTTGGGCGAAGGCACCGAAGACACCAAACGCCGAACTGCCCGGGAGGAGTTCGGCATCGGTGACCCCGACACCGTCGTGGTGCTGGACACGCTGGCGCGGGCGCGGTTGATCACGCTGGGGGACGACAGTGTGGAGATCGCGCACGAGGCGCTCATCCGGCACTGGCCTCGCCTGCGCACCTGGCTGGCCGACGACCGTGACGGGCACCGGATCCACCGGCGGCTCACCGAAGCCGCTGCCGAGTGGGACCGGCACGAGCGGGACGCCGGCCTGCTGTACCGGGGAGCACGTCTCGATACCTGGGAAGAGCGCCCGACCAGCCCGCTCAACGACCTCGAGCGCGCATTCCTGGACGCCGGCCGCGACGCCGTGGAACGGGAACGCCGGGCTCGGCGGCGCCGGGTCCGGTTCACCGTCGGTGGTCTGAGCACGGCCACTGTCATCGTGACCGTCCTCGCGGTGGTCGCGCTGGTGATGGCTGCTCGGGCTGATGATCAGCGGAAGCTGGCGGTGGGCCGTCAGCTGGTCACTGACGCCCGAGCGCAACTCCAGGTCGATCCCGAACTCGGCTTGCTGCTGGCCCGCGAGGCGTACCGCACCGCGCCGTCCGAGGACACCGAAGCCGTGCTTCGGCAGGCCACCATCGGCTCGCACATCCGTACCACGCTGAGCAGAGGCGGGTCTTCCGGTGCGGTCTTCAGCCAGGACGGGAAGCACGTCCTTACCAGCGACTTCGACGGCACGCTCCAGGTGCGGACCTGGGATACCGAACACGGCGCAGGAGCCACGACGCAGACCCTGCGCGCCGACGGATCGCCGTTGTCCAGTCCGGTGTTCAGCTCGGACGGCCGTCGGATCGCTGCGGTCGGCTTCGAGGGCTTGTGGGTGTGGGACTGGGGGCAGGTCCTGGCCGGAGGAGCGCAGCCGATGTTGCTGCGCAGGAGCGTCGACCTGCCGTCTCAGCGGGGCAGGATTGCGCTCAGCTCGGATGGCCGACGTGTGGCCAGTGCCAATCACGACGGGACCGTCCGTATTTGGAACGCAGCCGGCGACGATCACCCTGCTGTGCTCCGTGGCCACGACGGTCACGTTTTCGACGTGGCGTTCAGCCGCGACGGGAGGTGGCTGGCCAGCGCTGGAGAGGACGGCACAGTCCGGCTCTGGAACCTCGCCGACGGCGGGAGTCCGGCGGTGTTCCGTGGCCACGAGGGCGCGGTGGATGCGGTGGCGTTCAGCCCGGACGGCCGCCACCTGGCGTCAGCGGGTGCCGACGGCACGGTCCGGGTATGGGACCTCGCCCGTACGGCGGACGCGGTGGTGCTCGGCCGACATGACGGCGGCGCCTTCGACGTGGCCTACAGCCCCGACGGGCACTCGATCGCGAGCGCCGGCCACGACGGCACGGTGAAGATCTGGAATGCCGATCTTGCTGCCGAGCCACTGGTGTTGCGGGGGCACCTCGGGTCTGTCGGGTCTGTCGCGTTCAGTCCCGACGGGCACTCCGTCGCAAGCGCCGACAATGACGGGACGGTCAAGATCTGGGACCTCGACGAGGTCGTCGACCTGACGGTGCTGCGTGGTCAACGCGGACGTGCCGTCAGCGTCGCGGCCGGCCAAGACGGGCGCGTGGTGGTCAGTGGGGGCCAGGACGGAACGGTCTGCCTGTGGGACGTTTCTGTCAGCCGCGCGCCGATCTTGCTGGCCGGCAACACCAAACCGGTGGTTCACGTGGCCATCAGCCCGACCGGGCGTCAGGTCGCTGCTGTCCACGAGGACGGCACCGTCGACATCTGGAAAACCGGGCAACCTGCTGCGCCGATTCGGCTGAGGGAACCGTCCTCCGGCAGCCTGGTGGTGCGGTTGGCTTTCAACGCGGACGGCAACCGGCTTGCCGGCGTCGCCGAGGCGTACATCGCGTACGTCTGGAACACCCCCGAAAGCTCATCCGCTCAACCGGTTCCGGAAACAGTTCTCATTGGTGGTGCGGCGTCCTGGTCCACGCTTCGTTCCGGGTGGTGGAGTCCCGATGGACGTCGCTTTGCCACCCTCGATGGCGGAAGAATCCTGCTTTGGGACCTCGAAGCCCGAGGCAGTCTCACCGCGTTGCCCCGCGACGTCCGACGCCCCCGGACGCTGGCCTTCAGCCGTGACGGAGCCCACCTCGCCGTCGGATCCGATGACGGCACCCTCCACCTCTGGAACGTCGCAGACATGGCCAAGAGCGCCGGCCCGGTCGCATTGCACGGCCGTCACCAGGACGCGGTCCGAGGCGTGACCTTCAGCCAAGACGGTCGCCTGCTGGTCACCGTCGGCCTTGACGCCACCGTCCGTTTCTGGGAAACAGCCGATGCCAGTGAACCGCTGGTACTCAGTGGGTTCCGTGCCGCCGCATCGACCGTCGCTTCACTCGCTGACGGTCGATATGTCACCACACATGACGACGGCACCATCCGAATCTGGCGCTGTCCCGCCTGTGGATCCATCACAGAAGTCCTCGCTCAGGCGAACCGCCACATCACCCGGGAACTCACCTCCGAAGAACGCCGGAGGTATTTACCCTCAAGCGAAACCTGACCGGCTCCGGCACCAGTGTTCAAGGCCGCTCATCGATGCCGGAACTGTTCTGCTGATCCCAGGGGCGCGGCCGGCGAGCTGGAGAGAGCCGGCGCCGTCACAGTCGTGATGCTGTCCGGATCAGCTCGGCGAGGACGCGGGACCGGCTGTGCGCCGGCCAGACGATGTGGGTCGTGACCGGCGGAGCGTCGCGCAAGGGGACGGCCGCGTGCTCCTCCCACAGCCACGTGCGGGCGGACTCGGGGAAAACCGCCACCGTGCGGCCGAGGGCGATCAGCTGGGCCAGCTGGGTTTGGTCGTGGATTTCGGGTCCTGGGCCGGGCTGGTAGGTGCCGTTGCCGGCCCAGCGGGCGAGCGGAAGATCGGGTACGTCCGCGATGTCGTTGAGGGACAACGTTTTCCGCTCGGCCAAGGGGTGTCTGGCGGGCAGGATCGCCACCTGCGGCTCGGTCATCAGTGCGACGCTGTCGAACCCGGTCAGTGAGTTGTACGGCGTGTGCATGAGCGCCACGTCGGCGCGGCCGTCGCGCAGCATCTCCTCCTGCTCGCACGTTCCGCTCGGCAGGACCTCGATCTCGGCGGCGCCGGGCTCGGCCGCGTAGGCGTCGAGGAGCTTGTTCAGCAGTTCGTGGAACGCGCCCGCCTTCACCGCCAGCACCAGCCGGTCGCGGGAGCCGTCCTGGTTGCCGGCGCGGCGGGTGCGACGGACCGCGGCGGCCGTCGCGTCGAGCGCCACCCGGCCCTCCTGCAGCAGGATTTCCCCGGCGCCGGTCAGCGAGACACCGCGGCGGTTGCGCTCCAGCAGCGTGACGCCGAGACGCCGCTCGAGCTGCTGGATCGCCCGGGACAACGGGGGCTGGGCGATGCCGAGGCGCTCGGCGGCCCGGCCGAAGTGCAGTTCGTCGGCGACGGCGATGAAGTACCGCAGCTCACGGGTCTCCACAGTGTCCATGCCACAGCGTAGCCGGCTGTGATACCTCGCGAGTATCACAGTGCACCGGATCGGTGTTGGCCGCCGCGCCCGCAGGCGGGTGAGGATCGACGGCATGAGCACTGATCAACTCGAACTTTCCCTGCCCGGTGGCACCTGGTCCCTGGGCGAGCTGACCGTGACCCGGTTCGGCTACGGTGCCATGCAGCTGGCCGGCCCCGGGGTCATGGGCCCGCCCGCCGACCGCGAAGGCGCATTCGCCGTCCTGCGCAAGGCCGCCGACCTCGGCATCACCCACATCGACACCTCCGGCGCCTACGGCCCGCACATCACCAACGAGCTGATCCGCGAGGCGCTGCACCCCTACCCCGAAGAGCTGCACATCGCGACCAAGGTCGGCGCACGCCGCGACGAACAGGGCGGCTGGCCCCCGGCACGGCAGCCGGCCGAGCTGCGCCGGGCCGTTCACGAGAACCTGGAGACCCTCGGCGTCGAGCGGCTCGACCTGGTCAACCTCCGCCTCGGCAACGCGCAGGGACCGCAGCCCGGCTCGCTCGCCGAGGCGTTCGAAACCCTGGTCGAGCTCCAGCGTGACGGCGTGATCCGGCACCTCGGCGTGTCCAACGCCACGCCGGAGCAGGTCGCCGAAGCGCGGGCGATCGCGCCGATCGTATGCGTGCAGAACGCGTACAACCTCGCCCATCGGCACGACGACGAGCTGATCGACGCCCTCGCGAGCGACGGCATCGCCTACGTGCCGTTCTTCCCGCTCGGCGGGTTCAGCCCGCTGCAGTCCTCGGCGCTGTCGGCCGTCGCCACGCGAACGGGCACGACGCCGATGTCGGTCGCCCTGGCCTGGTTGCTGCACCGCGCGCCGAACATCCTGCTCATCCCGGGCACCTCGTCGGTCGAACACCTGACCGAGAACGTCGCGGGCGCGGCAACCACCCTGTCCGCCGACGATCTGGCCGAGCTGGACCGAATCGGCCGGCCGTGATGACGCGCCAGGTCCTCTCGGGCAACGTCTTGCGGATGGACGGCGCGAGCGACCGGCCGGTCGCTCGCGCCGAGCGGCGTTGGTGCAGCAGACATGGCCAGGCTGTCAGCGTTCGCTCATCGGCGTGACCGGCCGTTGGTGTGGGGGCGAGGCGAAGGCGCTCATGGCCGCGCTGGCGCTCGCCGGCATCACCGGCATGTACCTGCGTCAAGTCCGGCAGGCGGGGATCCTCGGCTTCCTCGGCTACGTCCTGTTCGCCGCCGGCTACCTGCTGATGTTCGGCATCGAGGTGGTCGCTGCCGCCGTCCTGCCCGTGCTGGCACCCACGGCGCCCGGCTACGTCGCCGATGTCCTCGCTGTCGCCTTCGGCGGCACCGCCATCCATGGCATCGGCGGCATGCAGACCGTCATCGCGGTCAGCTCCGTCGGCTATCTCGCGGGTGGGTGCCTGTTCGGCATCGCGTTGTTCCGGGCGCGCGTCCTCGCCCGGTGGGCGTCGGCGCTGCTGGCCGCGGGCACCGTCGCCACGGTCGCGCTCGCGGTGCTCCCGGAGTCGTTCAACCGGCCGTTGGCCGTTCCGACCGGAGTGGCGTTGATCGGCTTGGGCATCTCGCTGTGGCGGGCCCGGCCGGCCACGGGCAGCGACAACTCGGCGCCTCCCACTGTCGAACACGCCGCCGCGCAATGACCACCCGGCAGCCGGATGCCGCGCTTCCGAATGATCGTTTCTACGGCTCACCTGTCGATCGGCGGCATGACAGTGCGTTCAGGGAAGCGGCTCCGTGCGACATGGTGGTTCGGTGTTGGTTCATGTGGAGAGGCGCACAGGCCCAGCCCGGTGCCGCCGTGGCCGCGCTGCCGAGACGCGTCGAGCCGCTCGAAGATCCGCTCCCGGTCGGCTTCCGCGACGCCGGGCCGGTGCACTGAGGGGGGCTTTGAATGCCGGAGGGGAATCCGCTCGTTGCGCAGGCGCGCCGATGGGATTGGGAACCGGGAAGCTTCAAGCCACTGACGCAAACCGAACGCAGCCAGGTGGCCGGCGCGCCGCAATCCCGGGTGGACGAACGGTTCTGCTCGATCATCACCGACCTGGTCGGCGCACCCAGCGAGTTGATCGACGTTTCCGGGAACATCGCTTGGCGGGCGGGCTCCACCATCTGGGGCCGCGCGCTGACGGAGCCCGCAGCCGGACCGTCGACGCCATTGCGGTTCCCTGGTCAGTATTTCGACGCCGAGACGGGGTTGAACTACAACGTCCACCGGTACTACGACCCGGACACCGGCCGGTATCAGAGTGCGGATCCGCTCGGACTTCTTCGACAGGCACGGCCCAGAGGTGACCCAAGGCATCGAGTACCAGTACCGCAGGATGAACGACGAGATGTCCGCGCTGCCGGAGGATCGCAACCACTGGATCCGCGACATCGGTGACGATCCGCACGCGCTGGCCGATTACTTCGCGGGTTTCAAGGGGAAGATGACCCACGTGGATGCCGAGACCGGGGCACTGGTGACCTATGACCGGGCGCGTGGCGTGCTGATCGTGGAGAAAGGCGGCATGATCCACGGGTATCACTAGGTACACGGCGAGAACATGATCGACCGGGTGAAGGTGAAGCGCGGGACGCCGAATTCCGTGGAGCTCACGCGGCAGCAGGTCCGGCTGGCCGTGGAGGCGCTGGCGCTGGTGGAAACAGATGTCCCGCTGGTTTCGGCGGTGCGGGTGGGTGTCGAGGTCGCCGTTGTCCGGGAGCTGTGGGAACGGTTGCAGCGGGCGGTGCGTGAGTACGACGAGGCGCCGCGGTCTCGCCGGATGACGATCGCACTGTCCGATGTGGAACTGCACGTCGTGCACACCGCGCTGGTGCTGGCGCCGCGGATCGTGGCTTCCGAGGAGGCGTTCCACATCCGGACAGGGGCTTTCAAGGAACAGATGTCGTCCTTGGCCGACGGCCTCATCGCCGGCGTGCACGCGGCTGAGGTCGGGTAGCCACGACCACTACGTGGGTAGCACGCGGGCCGAGCTACTTCGGTCACGCTGGGAACGGCGCCCGTTGTGAGGAAACCCGGTGGGTTCACCCGCCGGGCGAGCCCAGGAGCAACCGGAAGACCGCGCCGACGCCTGCCTGACAACGATCGCTTGACTTCCAGCGGGGCATCAAGCTCGCCATCGGCCACCGAGCAGCAGATGCCTCTCGCAAGGTCGTCGTAGCCAGTGCGGGGTGACGGCCAGAACAGGCACTGACCGCTTCAGCCGACCCGAAAAACCGGCCAGCCGATCTCGGTGCGCCACGCCGCGGGATCGCCGGCGTCACGAGGGCCGACAACGTAGACCTCCCGCACCGGCCCCGGCCACCGACATCGCGTTCTCCACCACCCAGGTCCCCAGTTCGCCGTAGGTGACCTCGACGCCGTCGTGCTCGCCGACGTGGGTGGTGACGGCCAGTTCCGCGGCCGGAAGAACCACCGGGTGCACGCGTCCGGTGCGAGGCGGCGCCGCGGTCGGCAGGTAGACGAGCGCGTGACCGCGTTCCTGTTCGAAAAGGGCGTTGTCGTAGCAGCCGCCCGGTGGTCCGGTCACGGCGGTGCCGACGGCCGCCTCCAGTTCGGCCATCGCGCCGGCGAACCAGGTCTCGACGTCGCCGTGCCCGACCACGGCCTCCACCGCCGCGACCGTCCGGGCGGGTTCCGCACGCAGCTCGACGTCGATCGGCGCGGGGTCGGGCCGGAGCAGGCGCCGCAGCGACACGACCGCGGCCCGGGTGCGGTCGAGCACGTCCTCGAGGCGTTGCAGGTGGTCCGCGACCAGGGCCGCCCGCACATCGGGGTCAGGGGTCCGCAGGATGCGCTGCACGTCGCTCAGGGGGACGTCGAGTTCGCGGAGCCGGTGGATGACCTGCGCGGTCGGGATCTGGTCGACGCCGTAGTAGCGGTAACCGGTGGTCTCGTCCACCACGGCGGGCTCCAGCAGGGCCGCCTCGTGGTACCGGCGCAGGGTGCGCACGCTCAAGTGGGTCAGCCGGGAGAACTCGCCGATGCTCAGCACCCCTCCATTCTGGACTCTCTCCCTGGGGGAGGGTCCACGGCTTGACCCTCCCACGTCGCGAGCTCACACGATGGGCTCATGACACAGCACACCGATTTCCCGTCCGATCTGCTCCCGGCCAGCGTGCGCGGGTTCTTCGCCGCCCACGTCGTGCGCGACGCAGACACCGCCTTGTCGTTCCTCACCGAGGACGCGGTCATCGTCGACCAGGACGAGACGTTCCGCGGACGAGAAGAGGTCCACGCGTTCCTGCGGGACGCCGGGTCCGAGTTCGAGTACACGACCGAGCAGATCGGCGCTCACCGCGTCGACGACGCCCACTGGGTGGTGACCGTGCGGCTCGAGGGCACCTTCCCGGGTGGCGTCGCCGAGCTCGACTACCGGTTCACGGTGCGGGACGACCTCATCGCCGAGCTCGTCATCGCCAACCACGCAGCCTGACCTACGCCGACTTCAACGGAGTAAGAAATGTCTGGTTCACATCGTGATCGTCTCGACGGTCGCCGGGCCCTGGTCACGGGCGGTTCCAAGGGCTCGGGCAAGGCCGTCGTGGAGAGGCTGCGGGAGATGGGTGCCGACGTGTACGTGACGGCGCGAACCATGCCTGACGGGTACGAGTACCCCGACCGGTTCATCGAAGCGGACGTGACGACGATCGAAGGCACCGACGCGGTGGCCGATCGCATCGCCGAGACCGGCGGCGCACTCGACATCCTGGTGCACGTCGTCGGAGGTGCGTCGACGCCGGCCGGTGGATTCGCGGTCATCACCGATGATCAGTGGCTCACCGAGCTGAACCTCAACTTCCTGGGAGCGGTGCGGCTCGATCGGGCTCTTCTCCCGGCGATGATCGAGTCCGGGGCGGGGGTGGTGGTGCACTTCACCTCGATCCAGCGTGAACTGCCCCTGTACGACGCGTCCCTGGCGTACGCAGCAGCGAAAGCCGCTCTGCGCACGTACAGCAAGGGGCTCGCCAACGAGGTCGCGCCGCGCGGCGTGCGGGTCAACGCGATCAGCCCCGGCGGGATCGAGACCGAAGCCTACGAGAGGTTCGTGGATCGGATCGCCGAGGGCAACGGGATCACCCGTGAAGCAGCCAAGCAGACCATCTACGACTCTCTCGGAGGAGTACCGCTGGGACGATTCGCGAACACCGCGGAAATCGCGGACCTCGTCGGGTTTCTGGTCTCGGACCGCGCTTCGGCGATCGTGGGCGCCGAATACGTGATCGACGGCGGAACTGTTCCGACGGTCTGAATCAGGAGAACCGATGACTACGCAAGCCGTTGCCCGGTCCTCCGCCCTGCCGGTCGGACCACCACCACCCTTCGATCCGGAGCTCGCTCCCGTCGTCGAGATGCTGACCAGCCTGCGCCCACCCGACGCGTACCGTTCGGACAACATCGCCGAGATGCGCAAGCCCGTTCCCGGGGTGGAGCCCCCGACCGACGAGATCCTCGCGCGCGGTGGCGCCTACAGCGTGGAGGAGCGGACGGTGCCCGGACCGGACGGGGCACCGGACATCTCGCTCCTGATCTGTTTCCCGAAGCATGCGGCGGCCCCGGCCCCGGCGATCTACCACCTCCACGGAGGCGGCATGATCGTCGGGGACAACCGGTTCGGCCTGGCCGAGATGGTGAACCTGGCCGAACCGCTGGGGATGGCCGTGGTCTCGGTCGAGTACCGGCTCGCACCCGAGACACCCCATCCAGGTCCCGTCGAGGATTGCTACGCCGGCTTGGTGTGGCTGTCGGATCACGCCCCCGAACTCGGTATCGACCCCGCCCGCATCGTCATCGGCGGTGCGAGCGCGGGCGGCGGCCTCGCGGCAGGTGTCACCTTGATGGCACGCGACCGCCGCGGCCCGGCCATCCTGGCCCAGTTGCTCCTGTCACCGATGCTCGACGACCGCAACGACTCACCCTCTGCACAGCAGATGCGCGGCGTCGGTATCTGGGACAGGTCCTCGAACGAGACCGGATGGAACGCGCTCCTCGGCGACGGCGTTCGCGGAGGACCGGACGTGTCTCCGTACGCTGCCCCTTCCCGGGCCGCAGACCTCTCCGGCCTGCCGTCCACGTTCATCGACGTCGGGTCGGCCGAAACGTTCCGGGACGAGGACGTCGCCTACGCAAGCCGCATGTGGCAGGCGGGCGGCCACGTCGAGCTGCACGTCTGGCCTGGCGGGTTCCACGGGTTCGACGTCGTGGTTCCCCAGGCCGTGCTCTCGCAGGACGCCATCGCTGCTCGAATGGCATGGATACGCCGCCAGCTGGGGCGCGTCTGACTATGCCTTCGTCGGGGTGACCTCGGTAGGAAAGACGTAGCTCGACGATCTTGAGCACCGCTGGCACGTCACCGCCAGCGTCGTCACCGAGCGTGGCCGGCGGTTGGTGCCTGACGCCGGTCGACCCCTCGTCGCCACGGTGGGGGGACATCGGTCGGCCGGCCCCGCGAGAGCAGCAGGAACACCGCACCGACCCCCATATCGAGGGCGGGGTGGTGCTCCGGTTCTGCCCCACGAGCGCAAGATCGCGCCGCGAGCCGACCACCGAAGATCGAACCCGGAACGCAGAAACCCCTTCGGTTCAGCCCAGAAGGCTGAACCGAAGGGGTTTCTTTCGATGTGGAGCTAAGGGGACTCGAACCCCTGGCCCCCTCACTGCCAGTGAGGCTCGATCATGGTCCTGACCTGCGGCGATGGAGAATCGCCTGATGAAATGATGCGCTTGATCGCCGTTGCAGGCAACTGTGTGTTGTTGAGTGCAGTTGTGACAGGGGGTTTGCCCCAGCTGTGCCCCAGTGAAATTGGTGAGAGGACCGCCCGCGTTCGTTTCGAACAACCATGCGGTCGGCACATGACGGTGGGCAGGAGCCAGCCGAGCGGGATCAAAATCGAGCAGCGCCGTGTAGACGGAACCTGCACTGACGAGCTATGTCGGTGGTTCGGCCGGTCCCCGCGTTGAGCTGCCGAGCGCCGCTTGTCGAGGCGCACGCTCTACGGCATGAGGGTGAACTCCTCATGCCGTGGAATCGGCGTGTCCGGTAGCGGTTGGCCGTGGCGCGCGACCAGTGTCGTGCTGCGGTCGACGAGAGCCCTCGACGACGGGCTGCCTTCGGGCCGGGGGATTACGGTGTCGAGACGAGCTCGACCCGACGGTTGCGCTTACGGCCCGCCGGCGTGTCGTTGGTGTCGACCGGCTCCGACTCGCCGCGCCCGGACGCGTGCAGCCGTCCCGCGAGCGACGCGTCCGCCGCGACGAGAACCGCGACCACGGCGTGCGCCCGTCGTTCCGAGAGCCTCTGGTTGTACTCGTCGGTCCCTCGGGAGTCCGTGTGCCCGACGATGTTCGTCGAGGGTCTCGCCCGCAGCGCCGGCAATGTGGCGGCCAACGCCGATCGGGCTTCGGGGCGCACTGTCGCCGAGTCGAAGTCGAACAGCAGGTCACCGGTCAACGTGGGGAGTGGCGGTGGCGGTGGCGGGGGTGGAGGCGCGGGCACCCAGCGGTGCTGCACGCGCCAGTGCCACCACATGTACTGGGTCGCCTGGCCGCTCAGAACCGCCAATTTGGCGAACTGCCCGAACGACTTTCGGCTCATCTCGTTTTGCATCCAGATGTTCACCGTCGCGGTCCCGGCGGCCTGGTCGATCGCGTCGACCGTCGCGCGCAGGACGAACGACCCGATCGCGCACGTGTGCAGCTCCCACGTCTCGATCCGCGGGAGCGGGAGCGGCTGCCACGGGTTGCGGCGCGCGGCCTCCCCGGCGAGGTACGGCAGGAACGCGTTGCTGCACGTTGTCGGGTCCGTGCCCGGAGGGTTGTTGACGGGGTTCGACGCTGCAGCGGGGTCGTGGCCCGTGGTGCCGGGGCGCCACCCCGGCGTCGTGCGGTGCCTGGCGGCCCAGTCCGTCGCGTTCTGCTCGAGGTGGGTCAGGAGCCACGCCTGGCCGTCGATCACCGGCTGCCACCCGCGGACGAGGACGGTGTAGGGGTCGGTCTCCTCCATGACCCAGACCTGCGGAGAGGAGAACGGCGAGAAGTACTCGTCGAGGATCGGGCCGACGGTCGTCCGCTGCACCACGGGAGCAGACCCCGCGGCCGTCTGGGCGCGCTGGACGGTTGCCGCGCCGGTCGCCTGGCGGTGCGCGGCCGGCGTGGCGGGCTCCACCTCCGCGGACGCGTCCTCGGCACGGCACGGACACTCGTTGGGTGGGATCGAGCCGCACCGCTGCACGGAGGCCGCTGAAGCGCCGGTCAGCGCCGCGACGCTGCCGGCCACCGCGGCGTTGCCTGCCGCGCGCTGCAGCTGCAGGAGCGACGCGCGACGCAGCGCCGCGAGTGGGGGGAGGTTTCCGCGGGGCGAGGGCTGCTCGACGACCGGCAGCGGTGCTCGCGCTGCAGGCGCGCGGGTGGCCAGGGGCTCGGTTCCCGCCTCACTCTGCGGTTGGGCGGTTCGCAACGTCATGGGACGGCCTCTCACACAGTCACTCCATGGTGGCACCCGCGTGGGTGCTGCGCCGGCACCCAGAGGGCAGCCATTCGTGCGCAAGCACGGGGCCCTTCGGGCAGCGAAGCTCGACGTGAGCGAGTCCGGGTTCCGTGGCGCTGGCGGCCCGCGACCGGTCGAGCGCCTGCCGGCGGCACGGATGCGGGTCGCCGACGCGGACCCTGCGGCAGCAGCGCCTAACCTCCGCTCATCGGCATGAGGGCGCACTCAGGGCGGCGCACGGCTGCCGGTGGTGACATGCGGTGTTTCGGTGTGACAATACCGCTGTGCTCGCACCATTCGGAGAGCTTTCGGACGTGGCCAAGGCCGTCCTGGTCATCAGCGCCGGCGCCTTTGCGACGGGCGAACTTGTGCAGGCGTTCCGCAGGCGCCACGACGCGAAACTCGTCGATGTCCGCGCGGAGGTCCTCTTCCGTGTGATGTTCTTCGTCGCGATTCTGCTCTGGCCGGTCGGTCGCGCGGTTTGTCCGGCTGCCGGCATCGGCGGAGCGTGGCTGTTCCCGCTCGAGACCGCGATCGTGTGGCTCGGGCTGCTCCTGCGCTGGTGGTCTTTCGTCAGCCTGGGAAAGTTGTTCACCGTAACAGTGCGGACGAACGAGCAACAGCTCGTCGTGGACCGTGGTCCCTACCGAGCCCTGCGTCATCCGAGCTACACCGGCCTGCTGCTCATCTTCTCCGGCGGCGGCCTGATCGCGGGCAACTGGGTCAGTGCTGCGGGTGCCCTCGCGGTGTTGCTGGTCGCGTTGATCTACCGCCTCCGCATCGAGGAACGTGCCCTCGAGGAAGCACTGGGCGATCACTACCTGCGGTTTGCCGAGAACCGGGCCCGGCTCGTTCCCTTCGTGTGGTGATCTGATGACAGATCGCCCGCTCGTCGGCATGAGCGGACGTGCTCACCGACGGCCGATCAGTGGTGTTCACTGCTGTGAAACATACTGTGATTTATGTCGGTGCTGGTGCATGACGCCGCGCACCGCCGAGAATGGCTCCTGTGGCATCGACTCGCTCGAACCTTGAGTTTCGGTACTCCACAGCTTCGAGCGGTGCATCCGATATATCAGTGCCGTGCAAGTAGCTCTTTCCCTTCCAGTGTACTCCAAAGGCCCGGGCGGGACCTTCGCGGTAGAGTCCGACCAATTGCGGCGGGCCACCCGTAGAAGGATCGTTTCCGGAAAGCAACGCGTCGCAGAAGGCGCTGAATACCGCACGGCTCGTTCGATCCTGTTTGAGACCGTCGGGTTTGACCCATCTGCGGTAAGCTTGCTGAAGTTCCGTGCGGCCACTGCCGAGAAATTCGATCTTAGAGCTGGTTTCTGGGATTTCGAGGGCAGTGGCTGTCCACCGGTTGCTTCCGGCTGGCAAGCGCAGGAGTTGAATTCCGAATTTGGACTCTTTCACTCCAGTGCCTACCCTTGTGCAGTGAACTACCTCACTGTCCAATCGGACACCGGTAGGCGCGTCTCTCCAAGCTGCCTGAATTAGATTGAGTGCGCGCTCTTGAGCGTTCTCGATCGAATCCTGCTGTCGAGCTTCATCTAGTTGAGCTGCCACGGTTGGAAGTGCGAGGGCTGGGAATAGAACGTCGCCGACAAAGCCCATGATGTTTGGGCTCACTGTAGTCGCGTAAGTTTTACGTGCATAATTCCATCGAGGTGTGCCACTTGAACCCGAGGGCCAACTGATCCGACTGTCGCTCGCAATATAGATTGCGGCGGGTCCACGAGAATCCACCGCTATCCAGGCGGCAAGGCTGGTCAATGCATCTCCTTGACAATCGGGGCCCGTAGGTGATCAGATCATGCTGCAACTCCGGGGGCCTCCATCACAAGGGGGCGGCGAGGTGCCCACGGTGGTCTCCTGACGGGGGCCTGCAATCCGTGCCTCCGGTCTTCGAGGTGTCGGGCCGAGTCGTTCCAGGTCCGGCACCTCACCGGACCTCTCATCGGCAAACGCGGATGTTCAAGCGAGGGCGTGACGCTCGGAGAAAGCTGCAGCCAGATGGCAACTGCAATCTCTGTCACGCGCAGAGATGGGCGCGCGTTGCCCGTCGTCGAGAACCCTTTCGAGCACGTTGGCGGGCTCGACCGCAATGACCTTCTGCTGTCACGGGCAGAGGTGCAGCCGGGGCCAGCGCTGGCGAACGCCGACTAGGTCGGGTCAGGTCGGTGAGCCGCATCGCTAGGTGCGACCCAACTCGAGTGATCTTGAGCTAGATCTCCCGACCGCCGACACGGGCTCCGCCGCGGTCCGGCTGGAGCGTCGCGTTGCTTGGGCCACTCGTATGGGTGAACTCCTGCGTCAGAAAGTGCCTGCAGGTAACTGTTCTCGGTTCCGGCGCAACGAACAGGCGCTCAACCGCGAGCCGAAGCTATCTTCAGAGGCGTACGTATCGCACGGCCTGGCCTCCGCAGCATGACCGGATCACCGCCGGAGTCAATTCCACCGGCGCATCCTGAAAGAAGCGGCGCACCGCCGGCGTCGAGACCTGCGGCTGCGCTTGCTGGTCGGGCTGCTCGCCGTGGTCGCCGCGACGCTCCTTTCCCGCGTGCGCCCCGCAGCTCACCAGCCCATGCTTGTCGTTCAGGCGTGTAACGCTGCGCCTGGAGCAATCCGACACTCTGTTGGATGAACACTCCTTCACCCGCCCGTGAACCGCCGCACGCCGGCGGATGGGCACGGACGCCTGGACGGATGTGATGGACGGATACCACATGCGATCGCACGCCACGGACCACGAGCAGCGCGAGGATGGAAGAAGTCGGCGGTCACGTGGAGTTGTGCCGGCCGACGGGAGTCCGGGTGCCGAGCAGCTGATCCGGTTACAGCAGACGGTCGGCAATGCCGCGGTGTCAGACATACTCAATGTGCAACGGCAACGTCACCGATCCCGTCGGGGCAGTGTTCAGCTGATTGGTGTCACGGTTCTGTGGCGTGCCAGCAACGTATTTGTGCAACAAGGTCCGACCTGTAGCGCGGCGTCGGTGGTCGCGGAGCTCGCGATCCGCGACAACGACCGCGCCGACCCGCAGCACCACCTGATCGGCAGAGCAATGGCCAGCGTCGCGGCTTACGCAAACGCCCACCGGGCGCAGATGCTTCCGGCGTTGGAGCGATTTATCATCGATGGCTCGAACCGACGCGGTGAACGACTGGAGGACCAGGTGATCCGCCAAGGCGCCGCGCATCTGCTCACAAGCCGGGTCCTCGACCCTTTGGCGGGAACCGGCGGTCCGGTCGGCGATCGGGCTGCCGCGTTGGCTACGCTCAGCCAGGCCCTGTTCTACGCCTTCTTGAGGCCTGACGGGCAGCCGCCTTCCACGGCCGAGGTTGGTCGCATGCTTCAAGCTATCGGCTTGCCTCAACCGACCGGCGGTGCAGTCGACAACATCAGGTTCAGCCGGTTCGATGAGATTTTCAGCAACAGTCTGACGGTGACGCTGCCACCAGGTGCCGCGGTCCGCACCACATGGTGGGTTCGCCGCAGGGACAATGCCCACGTGCGGCACGTGTTCACCGTCGGCCGGCGACGGTCGTCCGGCAGCTATTACCTGTATGACCAAGGCGTGGGTTATGGCAGGGAAAGCGCTGACCTGGCAGACCTACGCGCCGCGGTCATGGCTGACATTCGAAATGGCGACTACTGGCTGGCAACATTCCAGGTCACGCCCGAGTTTGACGGTGAAGCCAACTTGATTCCAGCCTCGCCTCCGTGACAGGTTCAGCGCCGAGCCAGCGGTATGAACTGCTGGCGGAGGGTGTGGTGCTGCTCGACGATGCCGTCCAGGACGCCAAGCGGTTGTTCGTCGTGTCGGGGGTGTCCCTATGACGCTGCTATGTGGCGTCAAGGGATTGCAGGCGCGGTGCTGTGGTGTTACTGGAGAGTGCGGAAGAGCTGGCGGGCGATGATCCGTTTGAGGCAGCGTTTGACCTCTCGGAGGGTCTTGCCTTCGGCCAGTCGGCGGGTGATGTAGGCGCGGGTCGCGGGGTCGATCCGGCTGCGGGTGAGCACGATGGTGTGGACTGCTCGGTTGAGTTGACGATCGCCACCTCGGTTGAGGCGATGGCGGTTGGTCAGGCCTGAGGAGGCGGGGATCGGTGCGGCGCCGGCGAGGCTGGCGAACGCGCGTGCACGGTCCGGGACACGCGGGGGCAGGAGATCGCCGCCGCTTGTGGTCAGCTGGCCGCTGAAGGCTGATTTTTGTTTCAGTGATGGAGAATTTGTCGTGATGTATGCCCCCAGCCTGCTGGACCCGGCTGCGGAATCGTTGAAGCTGACCGACTTCACCGGCGCGACGGACTTGGCCCGTGAGGCGCGGACGTTGCTGAGTGAGCGGTTCAGCTCGGTGACGTTCATGTACGTGCTGATGCGCGCGTTCGAGGTGGAGTACGCGGCGGCGTGTGACGCGGCGCGCTGGCACGAGTTCCACGGCGGCCGCGGGCGTTGTCGGATGCCGACCTGGAGAAGCTGCTCGCTCCCTGGCTTGGCCACTGAACGCGGATGTGTCCTACACACGTGACGCGACGAATCGGATCACCCGCACTACTTCCGGATCTGACCCGGCTACCGAATCTGGCTGCGCATCTGCTCGGCCATCCGCTCCAGTTCGGCTGTCGCCGCGGGCGAGGCGACGGCGAGCCCGCTGTAGGCGGCCGTCGGGCTTCGCAAGAAGCGGCGCAGCATGGCTACGAGCAGTCCCTCCGGCAACGTTCGCAACGCAGCGAACGCACGGGGGACCGGTGGCGTCGGCATGGTGGCGAGGTTCTGCCGCATGACGCGGACCATGCTGCGGACCGCGGCCGGGTCGCCGGCCAGCACTCCCGGGCCGCCCGCCGTGTGCACCGCCTGCTCGAGGGGTACCGCGAACGCGGCGTGCGTCTTGAGCCAGGCGTCCATCCGCGGTTCGGCCCTGGCGTTGATCCCGGCCGTGCGGAAGGTCCGGACGATCCGGTCCACTCTCGGGGTGGTCCGGCCGTCGGGTTCGCCGATCGGTACCGGGGTCAGGCGGGTCAGGACAGTGGCCGCGCGGTAGCGGACCACGTCGCCGTCCATCGTGCCGCCGTCCGTGGGGAAGCCGAGCAGTACCCGCTCGTGGCCGATCGCCGCGCCCAGTGGCTCCGCGCCGGCCGCCCAGTTGAGCAGGAACAGCACGTCGCCGGCGACGGCGGTGATTGACCGCAGCACCTCGTCCACCTGGTGGGTGCGGACGAGGACGGCGATCAGGTCGTACCCGCCGGCCGGGCGCTCGACCACCGGCACCGGTACCCGCCGGACCACCGGGCTGTCTTCCTCGGCGAGCTGCACGCCGTGCCGGCGCAGGGCGGCCAGGCGCTCGCCACGGGCGACGAGCGAGACGTCGTGCCCGGCGTCGTGCAGGCGCGCGGACAACAGGCTGCCGGTGACGCCGGCGCCGTACACGAGCACTTTCATGGCCGCCCTCTCCTGTGCGGGGATGTAACTCATACGTTCGTTTGAATCGAACGTCTGTATAGTACGCCGGGTGGCCGACACCCGTACCCAGATCCTGGACGCGGCCGAACGGCTTTTCGGCGAGCGCGGTTTCCACGGCACCTCGGTCCGCGCGATCACCGAGCTGGCCGGGGCGAACCTCGCCGCCGTCGGATACCACTTCGGCTCGAAGGCGGAGCTCCTGGCCGCCGTCGCCCGCCGCGTGATCGAGCCCATCAACGCCGCGCAGAACGCCGAGCTCGACCGGCTGCTCGCCCGGACTCCGGACCCGCCGGTCGCCGATCTGGTGGCGGCGTTCGTGGGGCCGCTGTTCGACGGGATGCCGGACGGCGACGAGGGCGGCGCCCGAACATCCCGGCTGATCATGACGATCCTCGGCGATCCGGCCGAAGAGGTCCGCGCCTGGACCGGCGCCGCCGAGGACGCGGTCCGCGACCGCTACGTGGCCGCCTTCGGGCGGGCGCTGCCCGGCCTTTCCCCGGAGGAGCTGGGGTTCCGGATGCGGGGAATTCTCGCCGTGGCGGCCGTGGACCGCGCCGAGGTCCACCACCGGCCCGTCCCGGGCTGCCCGGCTCCAGTGCCGGGCGAGGCGGCCCGGCGCTGGGCGATCACGTTCCTGGCGGCGGCGATGAGCGCGCCACCGGCCGGGACCTGACGCTCGCGGGCCGGCGCTGTGGACCGTGCGGCCGGGCGGCGCCGGTGGAGTAGCGTGCACCGTGCGGGACACCCGCGGCCGGGAGATCGGCGTCGTTTTTCGTTTCGGTGATGGAGAAATTGTCGTGATGTATGCCCCCAGCCTGCTCGACCCGGCTGCGGAATCGTTGAAACTCGTCGACTGCAATGGCGCGACCGAGGTGGCCCGTGAGGCCCGGACGCTGCTGGGCGACCGGTTCAGCTCGGTGACGTTCATGTACGTGCTCATGCGGGCGTTCGAGGTGGAGTACACGGCGGCCCGGGACGCCGCGCGCTGGCACGAGTTCCACGGCGGCCCGCGGGCCCTGTCGGACGCCGACCTCGAGAAGCTGCTCGCGCCCTGGCTGACGCCCGCCTAGGTTGCGAAGCCCGGCCGAGGTCTGCCCGTCGGGGCTTCTCGGGGCGGACTTCCGGGCACCACTGCGGTACGGCGGCATCCGTGAACAACCTGATTCCCTTTCCGGCGTCTTCGGAGACAAAAGCTGCGAAAGGGGAACGGGAATGGGATTCGCTGCCGAGAAAACAAGCAAATTCGCCGTTGTTGCCGGAGCATTCGCCGTCACGGCGCCGCGCCGGGCGGTGACGTCGACTGCAGCCGGCTCGGCGGTCAGGTCGCGGCGCCCGGGCGGTCCGAGATGGACCTGATCGCGGTGGCCGCCACCGACGGGACCACGCCGGGCTGCACCGAAGCGTTCAACGTGATCACCGAGTACTACGCGAAACTGCCGCAGGCCGAAGGCCCGGGCGAGCGCGTCCTCGAAGTCCGGGGGAAGTGGACCTGCGCCCGCCAGGCGGGGGCCGCCGGCAGCCAGGGCGCCGTGGTCTGCGGCGTGCCCGGCAGCTCCCTGCAGCTGGAAACCAGGCCCTCGGCCGCGCCCGTCCTCAAGTTCCCGAACACGACGCAGACCGTGGAGTTCACCGGGTACGACACCGGGGTGCGGATGGTCCGGTTCCAGCTGGTCACCCGCCGGCCGGGTGGCCCGGACAACGGCCACTACGTGCCGGTCGACGGCAAGACCTACCGGCTTCCGCTGCAGCCGGGCGGCACGGTGCTCAGCGCGGCGAGCCTGTGCCCGGCCGGATCGGTCACCATCGACGGCCAGGGCTACGGGAACGGGCCGTGCAGCCAGGAACAGCTGCTCCGGCAGCTGCAGGACGGGACTTCGGTGCTCGCGCGGATCAGCGTGGACGGCAACGACCGGATCGCCACGGTCAAGGAGATCTACCAGCCCTGACGGCCGAACTGCCCATCCGGGCGGTGAAATCCGCCCGTTCCGGCGCCTTCATCCGCGTGCCGCGGCTCCTGCTCTGCTCGTAGCGTGAAGAGTCGTGGGTGGGCGAGAGACCGCTAAGGGCGACAGCTCGGCTCCCGATCACCCCCTGCGGTCCGGAGGCGGGCGGGAACGCCGGCAGTCCGACGCCGTCCCCGCGGCGCTGCCCGGCGATGCTGCGCGCCTGAGTCCGGCCCACGTCCTCGGGCTGCAGCGGCTCGCCGGCAACCGGGCTTCGTCTTCGCTGCTGACGCCCGTGGTGCAGCGGCAGGAAGCCGGCACGGTGAGCCCGCCGGCGCCGTCCCGCGAGCCCGTTCCGGCCGAACCCGTGCCGCCGGCCCCGGCGCCGCCCGCGCCGGCACCTTCTCCGGCCGCGCCGCCCCCGGCGCCGGTGGCGGACCAGGCGCCGGCCGAGACGCCGGTGCAGGAGCCCACCGGGCCGGAGCAAGCGGCGCCGGAGCCCCCGGCCGTCACCGAACAGGGGCCCGGCCCGGCCGCGGGCGTCTTGGCCGGGTTTCGAGAACGCATCGAGGCACTCCGCGGCCGCCTCGGTGAGAGCGCCGAGGCGCGCAAGCGCGAAATCCGGCGGTACGCCGACGCCGAAAAGCTGAAGCTCACCGACGCCGTCACCGCGGAAGCCCGGGGTGTCGACACGGCCTACGCCGACGCGATCGCCGCCGTCGGCCGGAGCTTCGGGGACGCCCGGGACGCGATCACCGGGCAGCGGGACGCCAAGATCCGAGCGGCGCGGGAGGCCGCCGACAACGGTCTCCGGACCCTCGACGACACCGTCGCCGCGAAGCAGCGTGCCCTGCGTGACGCCGCCGGGGAGAACGCGACCGCCGCCACCGGCTTCGGAACCGAAGAAGCCCAGCGCGCGGTCGGCACCTCGCGCGTGCTGGCCGCCGACGCGGTCGCCGTCGGGGCGCGCAAGGCCGCCGAGCTCGCTCCGCACAAGCGTGGCGACCTGAGCAGCCGTGAGGCGCGGGAAATGGCCGGGCAGCTCGCTTCCGACCTCGTGAAGAACGGGACCGACCTCGCCGCGTCCGCGCGGCAGGATGCCGGCGCGCTGGCCGCGAAGTTCCGCAAGGAGGCCGAAGACGGCGCCGCGAAGTTCGGTGAGTCCAAAGTGGACGCACGGCGGAAGATCGAGGGGACGCGCGACACCGCCGTCCGGGACCTCACCGAACTGGCCAGGGAACCCCTGGCCCAGCTGGAAACCCGGGCGAACGACCTGCAGCGGGACCTGCGGGCGCAACGGCAGGACGCCGCCGCGCAGGTGCGGGCCGCGGCCGGCGCCGGGGTGCGTGGGATCGACACCGCCGCGCAGACGGCGACGCGGAAGGTCGACGACGAAGCCGCCGGTGCGCGGCGCAAGCTCGACGACACCGCGACCCAGCTCGCCGGCCGGCTCACCGGCGTGAGCCGCCGCGCCGCCGAGCGCGTCGTCCACCGCGCCGAAGGGGACCTCGCCGCCGCCGTCGACGCCTTCGACACCGCGATGGGGAAGTTCGCGACCGACACCAAGACGGCCTTCGAGGGCGGCTCGGCGCAGGTCGGTGCCCAGGTCTCGGCCCAGGCGAGCCGGCTCGTGACGCCCGTGAACGACGCCGCGACCCGCTATGCGGACACCGCCGCGAACTCGGCCACCGAGACCACGCGGGCCATCGACGACCGCGCGGGCCGGGCCGCCACCGACATCGGCGACGTCGTCACGAAGGTCGGCGACGAGCTCCAGAAGACCGTCGACACCAGCCGTCGTGATTGGACCGATCAGCTCGGCCAGGGCAAGACCGAGATCACCGCCAAGGTCGACAAGGGCCTGGCCGAAGAGCGCAAGCAGGTGACCGGGCTCGCGGCGAAGATCGACGAGCGCGCCAAGGAAATCGAAGAGGAGAGCTGGCTTTCGCGCGGCCTGAAATGGCTGGGCGGCGTAGTCGTCGGGTTGCTGAAGGCCCTCGCCATCGCCGTCGTGGTGATCGTCGCCGTCGTCCTGGTCGTGCTCGTGGTGGCCGCGGTCGTCATCGGCATCGCCTACGCCATCGGCGGGCTCGCTGCGGTATTCGCCGTCATCGGGTTCGTGATCGCGGTGGCGGAGGCGCTGGCCGGCGTCGCCGCCTTCCTCCTCGTGCTGGCGGCCGCGGCGATCGTCCTGCGCGCGTTGTGGCTGATGTACAAGTCGTTCACCAAGGACGGCCTCACCGACTTCGAACGCGGCGAGCTCTTCGGCGAGGCCCTGTTCGACATCCTCACCGTGGTCTTCGGCGAGGAGATCGCGAAGTGGTTCGGCGAGTGGTTCAAGGGCCTCGAATTCGCGGGTGAAGGCGGTGAACTGGCCGAGCTGCGCAAGCTCGTGCCGGACGAGGAACTCCTCAACCGCTTGCTCAAGGCAGTCAACGGCGACGCGAAGGAGGTCAAGGCCCTCCTCGGCCTTGTCGGCAACGACGGCGCCAAGCTGGAAGAACTCCTCGTCCTCACCGGCAACGACACGGGGAAGCTGCGGGAGCTGGCCGGCCTCGCCGGCGGGGACGGGACACGGGCGATCGGGCTCGTCCGGAAGGCCGAGGGCAACGCCGAGCGGGTGATCGAGCTGCTGCGGGCGGAACACGACGTCGCCAAGGTGGAGGCGGCCCTCGACGCGGCCGCGGACCTGCGCCGCGCCGGCGTGCCCCCGGCCCGGGTCGACGCGATGGACGCCGGGCGGTTGCGCGCCGCCAAGGACCTCCTGCCGGCGGTGGGCAACGACGGGCGCAAGCTCGACGAACTGCTCACGCTGGTCCACGACGACCCGGCCAAGGCCGCCGACCTGGTCCGGAAGGCGAACGGGGACGTCGACCGCACCCTGGCGTTCCTGCGGAACGCCGGCGGGGACGTCGCCAAGGCCGAAGCCGCGCTCGACACGGCCGTCGAGCTGGAGCGGGCCGGGATGGACCGCGCGTTCGTCGACGCCTTGACCGCCGACGACCTGGCGGCTGTGAAGAAGCTGCTGCCGCTGGCCAACCGGGACGGCGCGGCGTTGCAGCGCGTGCTGAACCTGTGCGGCAAGGACCTCGCGCGGGCCGAGCGGTTCCTGAAGGCCCTGCCCGGCCAGCCGGCCGACCTCGAGCGGCTCATCGGCGAGGCAGGCACTGCCCCGCCGGCGGGGTCCGGCGCCGACCGGATCGCGCGGGTGCTCGACCGGATCGGCGAGGGGCCGCACTCGCTGCCACAGTTCGAAGCCGAGGTGCGGGCGCAGGTGAAGATCGACACCAAGATCCTGCGCGGTGAGGTCAATGCGGGCGGCAAGCTCATCGGCGGCCACTCGCCGGAGATCCTCACCTCGCCCGACTTCCGGATCGTCGGCACGCCCACGACGAACGCGGACGGCACCGTCGTCGCCAAGTTCCGGAAGGTCCTCAACCCCGGACCGCCGGAGGTGCTGTCGACGCCGAAGAAGAGCACCCTCGCCCCGCGCGGCTGGACCGACGCCGACGTCCTCGCCGCGGGTGACCAGGTGGCCCGCACACCCGCGGTGCAGACCCGGATCTCCGACCACGCGACCCTGCACACGGGCACGGTCAACGGCGTCGACTGGGTCGTGATCAAGGACGCGAGCGGCCGGGTCACCTCGTCGTTCCCGACCGGCGGACAGGCCTTTACGCTGTGAAAGTGATCCGGGACGACCTCGAGCGGCTGCTCCGCCGCGACTACCACCCCGACTACTGGGCGGACGACGTCGCCGGGCGGGCGGCGGAGGTGGTCGCGAAGCTGGAGCCGGCGGACTGGGCCTGGCTCGGTGCGGCGTGGCCGTCCTGGCCGGCGGCGCACCAGCGGCAGCTGGCCGACGCGCTGGCCGGAAGCGGCCCGGCGGGGTGGCCGATCCTGACGGCCCTGCTGCGTTCGGCCGACGCAGAGGTCGCGATGCAGGCCGCGGAAGCTTTGCAGCCGGACCCGGCATGGCCCGGCGACGAGTCCCTGGAGCCGGACCTGCGCCGGCTGCGGGACGTCGTGGAGCCGGAGCTGGCCGACATCCCGGAGGACCTCATCCGCCGCGGGCGCACCGCTCGCTGACCGGCGTCTCGAGCGCGGTGAGCCTGCGTCGCGAACGCGTCACCCGCAGACCGCAGAGAACTCTTTGCAAAGAATGCTCTGTGGTCTAGGGTAAGCGCATGACGGAGGACCGCCGGGATCAGGCGTCGCGACCGCTCGACGCCCGGATGCTCCGGGCCCTGGCCCACCCGTTGCGGATGCGCATGCTCGAGTTGTTGCAAGCGGACGGCCCCGCGACGGCGACCGGCCTGGGCAAGCGGGTCGGTGAAAGTTCGGGGACCACCAGCTGGCACCTGCGGCTGCTGGCCGACGCCGGCCTGGTCGAAGAGGACAGCGAACGCGGGAACAAACGGGAACGCTGGTGGCGGTCGGTCCAGAGGGCGACCCGCATGCGAGCCGCCGACTTCATCGACGACCCGGACCTCGCCGCGCCGCTGGACATGTTCTTGCGATCGGTGATCGAGCAGCGCTACCAGGCCGAGTCGCAATTCGCCGGCGAACTCCCGCGGTGGATGGACCAGTGGCACGACAAAGCTGTTTTCACCGACGCGCGGCTTTCGCTCACACCCGAAGAGGCGGCGGCGATGAGTGCAGAGGTCGACGCGGTGATCGACCGCTACCGCCGGGATGCGCGGCCGGGCGACCACAACGTGATCGCGCACTGGTCAGCGTTCCCGCGGCAAACGCAACCAGAGAAACCGGATGCAGCAACGTCCGGCTGAGGGGACAAACATGGTGCACTTTCTCATGGCGGAAGACCTGGTCCGCGAACGCGAGACGGAACTGCGGCGTGCTGCAGTCCATGCGAAAAGCCTTCGGCGGCAGGGAACACGGCGGCAACGTCTCGGATGGATCCTCATCGAAACCGGCCTGAAACTGGTGGCGAACAACGCCTCACCCGCGCGCCACACCATCTGATTCGACCACGAAAATGATTTGCGCGGTTCGCGCTCAGGCAAGGGCTTCCCGGACGACTTCGCACAGCGACGCGCGCAGCGGCGAACTCCCGCTCACCGGGTCGCTCGGTCCCTGGCTCAGCACCAGGTTGAGGTTCGCGCTGCCGTCGCCGGTGACCGGGTAGCCCGGGCTGCCGAGGCCCGCCGCCGGTTGCCACCAGCCGTGCTGGCCGCACACCACCGCCGGGTCGAGGTTGACGTTGAACTTCGCCCGGGCGCGGATGCTGCCCTGCGGGGTCTCCAACCGCACCCAGTCGCCGGCGGTGATGCCGCGGGCCGCCGCCGTCTCCGGGTGCAGCTCGAGCTGGGGGTCCGGGGCGGACTTGCGCAGGCTGGTGACCGCGCGGTGCTGGGTCTCGCAGAAGAACAGGGACTTGGCGCAGGTGAGGATCAGCGGGTAGCGGGCCGCCAGGTCCGGTCGCGAAACCGGGCTGAGCGACGGCTCGTCGTAGCCCGGCAACGGCGGGTAGCCCTGCCGCAGCAACGTCTCGGAATACAGCTCGACCACGCCGGAAGCGGTGCGGAAGCCGCGCTGCTCGTACTTGCGGTGGACCGTCCGCAGCGGCAGGCGGATTCCCTCCGCGGCCGCCCGCAGCTGCTCGAGCCCGAGGCCGGTGGGCGCGAGCTGGTACCGCCACGCCGCCTCGACGTCGCCGCCGAAGAAGTGCTCGCCCAGGCCGAGCGCGACCGCGAGGTCGAAGATGATCCGCAGGTCCGGACGCGCTTCGCCGCGCGGGGCGACCAAGCGGCGTCGCAATTGGACGGTCGACTGCGCGGCTTGGCTCGTCTCGAAACCGATCCGCAGCGCTTCGGCTTCCCACGCGCTCGTCGCCGGCAGCACGATGTCCGCCTGCTGGGCGGTCGGGTTCATGAACAGGTCCGTGTGCACGAAGAAGTCCAGCGCGCCGAGCGCGTCGCGGCCCCGCGCGCTGTCGCCGTGGGCCAGCACCAGGTTGGCGCCGAAGTTGACCAGCGCCCGGGCCCGGTACGGGACGCCGTCCAGCGCCGCCCGGTAGAAGTCCTCGCCGGTGACGAACTCGAACCGCGCCGGGCCGAGCGGTCGTTCGGCGGCGCCGATGGTCTTGGCGCGCTGCCCGGGCGACAGCAGCTGCGCGCCGTCGACCGGGTTCGACGGCACGGGCGTGAACAGGACGTTGCCGCCCGGGACGTCCAGGCACCCGGTGAGGGCGTACAGCTGGCCGATGGCGCGGACGGTCTGCGTCGCGTTGCTGTGCTGTTCGAGGCCGCTCCAGGTGTAGAACGCCACCGGCCGCGCTTCCCACAGCAGCCGCGCGACGGCGGTGATCCGGCCGGCGGGCACGCCGGTGATCCGCTCGGCGACGTCCGGGGTGAACCGCGCGCAGCTCTCGGTGATCAGGTCCCAGACCCGGCGGGTCGCCACCCCCTCCGGCGCCGGCGCGCCGGGAGCCACCAGTTCCCCGGTGTCGCCCCGGACCTGCCAGGTCGCATTGGTCCACCGCTCGACGAACGACGTGTCGTACCAGCCGTTTCCGATCATCTCGCGGGTGATCGCCAGCGCGAGGGCGGCGTCGGTGCCGGGGCGGACGCGCAGCCACTGGCCGGCCTTGCTCGCCAGGCCGGCCCGCCGCGGGTCGACGACGACGAGCTCCGCCCCGCGCCGCAGCGCCGCCGTGGTCGCGGTGGCGTGGGCGAGCCGGGACACCGACGGGTTGTACCCCCAGTAGAGGATGCAGCCGGCGCGCTCGAGGTCGGGCAGGTAGGCGCCCGGCACCGGTTCGCCCCAGGTGTACGTCGTGGCCAGGTGACGGCCCCAGCCGCACAGTTCCATGTAGCTGACGAGGTTGGGGCTGCCGAAGGCCCGCCGGAGCCGGGTCAGCCAGTCGACGGAGTCGGACATGGCCGACGTCGACGGCGACGCCGTGCCGAACACGACCGCTTCCGGCCCCGACTCGGCGGCGATCGCGGTCAGCCGCGACGCGACGGTGTCCAGTGCTTCGTCCCAGCCGATGCGTTCCCAGCCGGGGTCGGCCGCGCCCTTGGGCGCGGTCCGGCGCAGCGGGTGCAGCAGCCGATCGGGGTGCGCGACGATCTCCGGCGCGGCCTTGCCCTTGACGCAGACGGCCTGCCCGGTCGGGTGGCCGGGCAACGGCTTGAGGGCCAGCAGGCGTCCGTTTTCGACGGTGGCGGTGGCCCCGCAGCGGGACACGCACAGCGGACAGAACGTTGCCACTTCACCGGCCATCGGCGCACCTCCCGTGGCGCATCGAAGTCCCATCCTCGCACCGGCGCCGCCGATATTCGATGGCGTTCATGAAGCACGCGCGGTTAGGTCGGTCCCCATGGTGCCCCTGCACGGTACGTGCGACGAGCGGTTTCCCGAGGTGCGCAACGCGCTGGCCGAGTCCCTCGCCAAGGACGACGTCGGTGCGTCGGTCGCCGTGTTCCTCCACGGCGAGCCCGTGGCGGATCTCTGGGGCGGCTACGCCGACGCCGCCCGGACTGTCCCGTGGGAACGGGACACCGTCACCAACGTCTGGTCCACCACCAAGACGATGATCGCCCTGTGCGCGCTCGTGCTCGCCGATCGCGGGCAGCTCGACCTCGACGCGCCCGTCGCCGGGTACTGGCCGGAGTTCTCCGCCGGCGACGTCCTCGTCCGGCACGTCCTCTCGCACACTTCCGGCCTGCCGACCTGGGACACGCCCATCACCACCGCGGACCTGCGCGACCCGCCCAAGGTCACCGCGCTGCTGGCCGCGCAGACGCCGCGGTGGGCGCCCGGCGAGGTCGCCTGCTACCACGCCCTCACGCAGGGGTACCTGCTCGGCGAGGTCGTCCGGCGGGTCACCGGGAAGACCATCGGGGCGTTCTTCGCCGCCGAGGTGGCCGGGCCGCTGGGGGCCGACTTCCACATCGGGCTGCCCGCGGCGCACGACGGCCGGTTCGCGCCCGCCATCGCCCCGCCCGGGGGCTTGACCGTGCCGCCGCCGACCGAGCTCTTCGAAATCGTCCCCAACCCGGAGATCGTTCCCGAGGAGACGAACGACGTGGCCTGGCGGCGGGCCGAGATCCCTTCGGGGGCCGGCTACGGCAACGCCCGGTCGGTGGCCGCGGTCCAGTCGGTGCTCACCTCCGGCGGGGGAGGGCTGCTGTCGCGGGCCGGGTGCGAGCGGGCGCTGGAGGAGCAGTACCACGGGCTCGACTACGCCCTCGGCGTGAAGATGCGGTACGGCCTCGGCTACGGCGTCAGCGGCCGGACGTGCTTCTGGGGCGGCATGGGCGGTTCGCTGGTGTTCAACGACTTCGACGCCGGCCTGACCGTCGCCTACGTGATGAACCAGATGCTGGACGCCATCGTCGGCGACGGCCGGGGCATGACCATGGTGGCCGCGGCCTACGACGGCCTGGGCTAGCGCCGGGACGTGCGGCTGCCGCTGCTGCGACGGCGGCCCCGCGCCTTCCGGCTCCTCTGCGACCTCGCGAAGTTCAGCCGGGCTGAGCCGGCGCCCACAGGCCGTCCGCGTCGCCCGCGGCCAGCCGGCCGCGGTACACGCCGATCTTGCGGTCGATCAGGGCCAGGTTCTCCTGCAGCTCCGCCAGCCGGGCCAGCACGTCGGCGCGGTGCTCCTCCAGCAGGGCCAGCCGCTCCGGCTCGTTGCCGCGGCCGGCGGCGACCAGCTCCGCGTACCGGCGGATCGTCTTGATCGGCATGCCGGTGGCGCGCAGCTTGGTGCAGATCTTGATCCAGTCGAGGTCCAGCTTCCGGTAGCGGCGGCGGCCGCCGGTCGTGCGGTCGACCTGCGTCACCACCAGGCCCGCGCGTTCGTAGTAGCGCAGCGTGTGCGCGCTGACGCCGGTGCGGCGGGCCGCGTCCGCGATGGTCAGCCCCTCGGCCGGGATCGGCTTGACTTCGAGCACGCTCTAAATCCTAGCGTCGAAATCATGAACGTTCCGACCCCCGGCCGTCCGGGTCTCGTGCTCGCGATCTGCTGCGCCAGCATCGTCGTCGTGGTGATGGACATCTCGATCGTCACCGTCGCCCTGCCCGCCATCCGCCGTGACCTCGGCGCCTCCGTCTCCGGCCTGCAGTGGACCGTCGACGCCTACACGCTCGTGCTGGCCGCGTTCCTGGTGCTCGCCGGGTCGGCCGCCGACCGGTTCGGCCGCAAGCGCGTTTTCCAGTGCGGGCTGGCCGTCTTCGGCCTTGGATCCCTGCTGTGCAGCCTCGCGCCGGGCATCGGCTGGCTGGTCGCGGCCCGCGCGCTGCAGGCCGCCGGCGGCACCATGCTCAACCCGGTCGCGATGGCCATCGTCGCCACCACCTTCCCCGTGCCGGCCGAGCGCGCCCGCGCGATCGGCGTGTTCGGCTCGATGTCCGGCCTGGCGCTCGCGCTCGGCCCGATCCTCGGCGGCGCGCTGGTCGACGGCTTCGGGTGGCGCGCGGTCTTCTGGGTCAACGTCCCGATCGTCGCCGCCGCGCTCGTCGCCACCGCGGTGTTCGTGCCCGAGTCGCGGGCGCCGCGGGCCCGCCGCTTCGACCCGGTGGGGCAGGTTCTCGTGGTCGTCGTGCTCGGCAGCGTCGTCTACGCCCTCATCGAAGTGCATTCGCTGGGCTGGACGTCGCCGTGGATCCTCGGCCTGTTCGCCCTCGCCGCGCTCGGCGTGCTGGGGCTCCTGCGGCACGAGCCGCGCCGCGCCGATCCGCTGCTCGAACTGCGCCTGTTCCGCAGCGTTTCCTTCAGCGGAGCGATCGTGATGGCGGTGTTCGCGCTCTGCGGGTTCGGCGTGTTCCTGTTCGTCACGACGCAGTACCTGCAGGACGTCCGGGGCATGACCCCGCTGGCGGCGGGCCTGTGCCTGCTGCCGGTCGGCGTGCTCGTCCTGGTCCTGTCCCCGCGCACCGGCCGGTTCGTCGGCACGCGCGGGCCCCGGTGGCCGCTGGTCGTCGCGGGGGTCGCCCTCGCCGCGGGCGGCGCCGCCTCGGCGGCCCTCGGGCCGGCCACGCCGCTGCCCGTCGTGCTCGCGACCTTCCTGCTGTTCGGCGTCTTCCTCGGCACGGTGAACCCGCCGATCACGAACACCGCCGTCTCCGGGATGCCGGGGTCGATGGCCGGGGTCGCCGCGTCGCTGGCCTCCGCCGGCCGGCAGACCGGGACGACCCTGGGGGTCGCACTCTCGAGCGTGGGACACGGCGTGTGGTGGGTGGTCGCCGCGCTCGGCGCCGGCCTGCTCGCCTTGGCGCTGGTCAGCACCGGACGGCGGGCGGCCGCGACGGCCGGGCGCGCGGCGGCGTTGTTCGACGAGCTCAGCCTCCCGCGACCGACGGGATGATCTGCACCTCGGCGTCCGCCCGCAGCACCGTCTCCGGGCCACCGCGGTGGCGGCACTCCTCGCCGTCGACGTAGAAGTTGACGTACCGGCGCAGCCCGGCCTGTTCGTCGCGCAGCCGCCGTTCCAGCGCCGGGTACCGCTCGGCGAGCACGTCCAGGAGGCGGCCGAGGGTGGCCGGTTCGGCGACCTCGACGGCGAGCCGGGACTCGCCGCCGGCCTTCTCCCGCAGCGTGCCGGGCAGCAGCACGGTGATCCGCACGGTCACACCCTCGCGGCGCGGACGGTCAGGACGTCGGGCAGGTGCGCCGCGACGAGCTGCCAGCTGTCGCCGTCGTCGCGGCTGGCGTAGACGTCGCCGGTCCGCGTGCCGAAGTACACCCCGGCCGGGTCGGCGTCGTCGGTGCACATCGCGTCGCGCAGGACACCGGCCCAGTAGCCGTCCGGCAGGCCCGGTCCGAGTGCTGCCCACGACTTGCCGGCGTCCTCGCTGCGGTACACCCGGCACCGGCCGTCCGGCGGGAACCGCATCGCGTCGGCGACCAGCGGGAACGTGTAGATCACCTCGGGCCGGTCCGGGTGCACGACGATCGGGAAGCCGAAGTCGCTGGGCAGCCCGTCGGCGATCGACTGCCAGGTCGCGCCGGCGTCGTCGCTGCGGTAGACGCCGTGGTGGACCTGCGCGAACAGGCGGTCCGGCTCGGCCGGGTGCCGCGCGACCTTGTGCACGCACTGGCCGTATTCGGGGTAGGGGTCGGGCACGTGGACCGCCTTGATGCCCGTGTTGCTCGCTGCCCAGGACTCGCCGCCGTCGCCGGTGCGGTAGACGCCGCCGGTGGACATCGCCACGGTGACGCGGGCGGGGTCGGTGGGGTGCGGCAGCACGGTGTGGACGGCCTTGCCGCCGCCTCCGGGCGTCCAGTGTTCCCGGTGCGGGTGGTCCCACAGGCCGCGGACCAGCTCGTAGGTGCGGCCGCCGTCGGTGGAGCGGAACAGCGCGGACGGCTCGGTGCCGGCGTAGACGACGTCCGGCTCGCTCGCCGGGCCCGGCACGAGCTGCCACGCCCTGGCGAGGGACTCGCCGGTGTCCGGCGGGAACGCGATCGGCGCGTGGTCCGGTTCGGCCCAGGTCGCGCCGAGGTCGTCGCTGGTGGCGACGCTCGGCCCGAAGTGCTCGCTGGTGACCCCGGCCAGCAGCCGCGGGGTGGCGCGGCGTGTGTCGATGCCGACCGCGTACACCTCCGTCATCGGGTGGTGCGGGCCGGTCACCTCCCACGTCGTCCGGTCGTCCGTGCTGGTCGCCAGCCACAGACCCTTGCGCGTGCCGATCGCGAGCAGGACGGTCATCGGGCACCTCTCCGTGGTGATGCAGGTCACAGGTACTCTGCCGCAAAAATCTCCCCGGGGAAATGTCGAACGGCCGTCGGGTGCGTTCGACGCGGGGGTGAAGGCCGGTCAGCGCGTCCGGGAACGCACCGGACCCCGGCCGAACACACAGGGAGCACGCCATGCGGTTTCTCATGATGCACCGGGTCGACGAGCACGACCCGAAGTCGTGGAACCCCAGCCAGGAGTTCATCGCGACGATGGGCGGGTTCATCCAGGAGTCGGTGGAGAAGGGCATCCTGATCACCGCGGAGGGCGTCCACCCGACGGAGAAGGGCGCGCTGGTCCGCAAGCCGCGCGGCGCCGCGATCCGCGTGACCGACGGCCCGTTCGCCGAGGCCAAGGAGGTCATCGGCGGGTTCGCGCTGATCAACGCGGCGGACCGGGCGGAGGCCGTCGAGTTCGCCCGGCGGTACGTGGAGCTGTTCGACCAGGACATCGAGGTGGAGGTCCGCCAGGTCGTCGAGTTCGAGGACCTGCCGACGCAGGACTGAGGGCGTCCGGTGGCGCTAGGCTGGCCGCGAGCGGCTCTCGGGGGGTTGAGCGATGTTCCTGGTCACCGGCGCCACCGGCAACGTCGGCGCGGAAGTGGTTTCGGCACTCGCGGCGGCGGGCGCCCCGGTGCGGGCGCTGGTGCGCCGGCCGGACGCGGTGCTGCCGGGCGGGGTCGAGGCCGCCGTGGGCGATCTCAATGCTCCCGACGGCCTCACGGACGCGCTCAAGGGCGTCGAAGGCGTCTTCCTGCTGCCGGGCTACGACGACATGCCGGGCATGCTGGCGCGGGCGCGCGAGGCCGGGGTGCGGCGGATCGTGCTGTTGTCGGGCGGCTCTGCGGCGCTGGCGGACATGGGCAACGCCGTCTCCCGCTACATGACGCTGGCCGAGCGGGCGGTGCGGGAGTCCGATCTGGACTGGACGTTCCTGCGGCCACGCGCGTTCATGGCGAACGCCCTGCGCTGGCTGCCGCAGTTGCGCGCGGGCGACACCGTGCGCGTCCAGTTCCCGCAGGTCGCGGCGGCGTGCATCGACCCGGCCGACATCGCGGCGGTGGCGGCGCTCGCCTTGGCGGGCGGGCACGAAGGCCGGATCCACGAGCTGACCGGGCCGGTGGCGATGCGGCCGGCGGAGCAGGTCGCCGTGCTGGCCTCGGTGCTCGGCCGCGACCTCCGGTGCGTGGAGCTGTCGAACGCCGAGACGCGCGCGGAGCTCGAAGCGAGCCTGCCGCAGGAGTACGCCGACGCGTTCTGGAGCTTCTACGCCGACGGGACGCTGGACGAGGCGACGGTGTTCCCGACGGTGGCCGAGGTGACCGGCCGCCCGGCGCGGACGTTCGCGGAGTGGGCCGAAGCGCACGCGGACGCCTTCCGGTGAAGCGGTGAAAGGCCGCCGCCGGTGGCTGGGCGCCGCGGTCAGCCTGGTCGCGCTGCTCGGCGCGGTCACCCACCTGATCTGGCCCGGCCTGAAGATCGACGCCATCACGGTGCTGCTCATCGTCGTGGCGCTCGTGCCGTGGCTGGGCGAGCTGCTGGAAAGCATCGAGCTGCCGGGCGGCTGGAAGGTCAAGTACCGCGACCTCCAGGAGCGGCAGGACGCGCTCGAGCGCACGACCGCCGAAGTGAGCAGCACCGCCCAGGCGGCGCTGGGCGCCGCCCGGGGTGAAGACCTCCCGCCGACGATGGAAACGGTCCGGCTGTTCGCCGAGGAGTACCGGCGGCTGCGCGCGACACCCCGGCAGCCGGCGCGCACCGCCGAGCTGGATCGGCTGTTCGGCACGATGGTGACCGTGCTCCCGCGCGTGCCGGGCTTCGACCCCGTGCGCGCCTTCGACGACGACGAGGGCGGGATCCGGCTCGCCGGTTACGCCCTGCTCTACGGACGACCGGATCCCGCGTTGCTCGAAGAGACGGTGCGGGCCCTCGGCCGCGAATCCACCGCGTTCATCCAGTACTGGGCCATCCGCACGGTGGCCGCCATGCTCGAACGCGCGGATCCGGCCGACGTGCCCGAAGAGGTCTTCGACGTGCTGCAGGAGCTGTTCGGCCGGCTCCCGCGCAACAGTTCGCGGCACGAACAGCTCGGGCGGCTCCTCGGCTCGCGTCGCTACGGCTGAGCATCCGCGCCACCGTCCCCTGGACGGCCGTTGTGCTTCCCCGGCGGTGCGGCCAAGGTGGTTCCGGCGGCCGACGAGGAGGGCGGAGTTGAGCGGAGAGCACGGGTCCTGGCCGGACCTGTCCGCCGTGCTCGCCGTCCTGCTCGCCGTGCCCGTCGTCGCCAGCAGCCTGCTTGTGCTCGGGCTCGCCGGGAAACTCGCCTGGCCCGGGTACTTCTGGGTGGTGCCCCTCGCCTGGGTGCTGGCGGGCGGGATCACCTTCGTGCCCGCCTTCGAACACTTCCTGCTGCCGCTGACCTTCGGCATGCGGCGGCCGACGACGCGGGAGCTCGCGCGGCTCACCCCCAGCTGGCAGGCCGTCTGCGTCGCGGCCGGGGTGGACGGGGACCGCTACCGGTTGTGGGTCGACCGGTCGCGTGAACTCAACGCCTTCGCCGCCGGCGGCCGGACCGTCGCCGTCACGCGGACCGCGCTGGAGCTGCCGCCGCCGAGCCTGGAGGCGATCCTCGCCCACGAACTCGGCCACCACCTGGCCGGGCACACCCGGATCTCGCTGTACGTCTGGTGGCTGGAGCTGCCGGCCCGGCTCCTGACCCGCCTGGTCCGGCTGCTCGCCTTGGCGGTGCCGTACGTCGGGCGCGCGTTCGCCGCGTTCGGGCGGTCGGTGGCCGTGCTCGTCACCGTGCTGCTGACGCTGGGCATCCTCACCGCGCTGGCCTTCCTCGACCCGTGGCTGCTGCTGGCGCCGCTGCTCGGCCCGGTGCTCGCCTGGTCGAAACGGCTCGGCGAATACCGCGCCGACCTGGTCGCGGCGCGGCTGGGCTACGGGCCGGAGCTGATCACGCTGTTCCGGGAGTGGATCCGGGCGGGCGGCGGCGGCGAGCGGCGGACGTGGGCGCGGCTGCTGGCCGGGCACCCGGCCCACGTCGACCGGATCAAGCGGCTGCAGGACCGCGGCTTCCGGGCCTGAGGGATTTTTCTGCGAAGGTGTGTCCAAGGGGCCGGCCGCCGTTCGTAGTCGTGGCGTACGGCAACCGAGCCAGTGGAGGATCCCGTGAAGTACCTGATGCTGATCAACGCCAGCCTGAACGCCGAGGGCGAGGCCGTCGGCGGCTGCACGCCCGAGGGCTGGCAGCTGTTCTACAAGGAGATCCAGGAGGCGGGCGTCTACTGCTACGGGAGCCCGCTCGCCGACTTCACCACGGCCACCACGGTCCGGGTCGGCGACCGGGGCGAGCGCGTCGTCACCGACGGCCCGTTCGCGGAGACCCGCGAGGTGCTCGGCGGGTTCTTCGTCGTCGACGTGCCGGATCTCGACGTCGCCCTCGACTGGGCGGCGCGCTGCCCGGGGTCGCAGGACGGCGGGTCGATCGTGGTGCGGCCGCTCGCCGACTACGTGGGCTGACGCCTGTGACGGGGCGGGCCGGCGCGTCGGTCGAGGCGGTGTTCCGGGAGGAGCGCGGGCTGTTGCTCGCCGCGCTCGTCCGGCGGTTCGGCGATCTCGACCTGGCCGAAGAGGTGACGTCGGAGGCGATCGAAGCCGCGCTGGTGCGCTGGCCCGCCGAGGGGGTGCCGCCGAAGCCGGGCGCCTGGCTGATGACGACGGCCCGGCGCCGGGCGGTCGACCGGCTGCGCCGCGACCAGGCCTACGCGGCCCGGCTCGCGGTGCTGCAGGTCGAGGCCGAACGCGCGGCGCCCACCCCGCCCGCCGACGACGGCGGGCTCCCGGACGAGCGGCTCCAGCTGTTCTTCACCTGCGCCCACCCGGCGTTGTCCGCCGAGGACCGCACGGCGCTGACGTTGCGCTGCCTGGCCGGGCTGACCACGCCGGAGGTGGCGCGGGCGTTCCTGGTGCCGAGCGCGACGATGGGGAAGCGGATCGTGCGCGCGAAGAACCGGATCCGGACGTTGCGCATCCCGTTCCGGGTCCCGGACGCCGGCGAGCTGCCCGGCCGGCTGCCGGGCGTGCTCCAGGTCGTCTATTCGATCTTCACCGAGGGGTACGCGGCCAGTTCGGGCCCGTCCCTGCAGCGGCTGGACCTGGCGGAGGAGGCGATCCGCCTGGCCCGCATCCTCCGCCGGCTGCTGCCCGGCGAGCGCGAGGTGGCGGGCCTGCTGGCGCTGATGCTGCTGATCCATGCGCGCCGGGAGGCCCGCACGGACCCGGAAGGTGCCCTGGTGCTGCTCGACGACCAGGACCGCACCCGCTGGGACCGCGCGATGATCGCCGAGGGAGCGGACCTGGTGGTGCAGGCGCTGTCCGGCGGCCCACCGGGCTGGTACGGCGTCCAGGCGGCGATCGCGGCCCTGCACGACGAGGCCCCGGACGTGGCGGGCACGGACTGGCCGCAGATCGTGGCGTTGTACGACGTGCTGCGCGGGCTGGCACCGTCGCCGGTGGTGGAGCTGAACCGGGCGGTGGCGGTGGCGATGCGCGACGGCCCGGCCGCGGGACTGTCCCTTTTGGACGCCCTGGCGGCCGAGCCGAGGCTGCGCGGGTACGGCCCGTTTTCGGCGGCCCGAGGGGATTTGCTGTCCCGCCTCGGCCGCAACGCGGAAGCGGCGGCGGCATACCGGGAGGCGTTGTCCCTGGCCGGAACCGAGCCGGAGCGAGCTCATCTGCGCGCGCGGCTGGCTGAGGTGGAGGCTGCGAGCGAAGAGCGGTGAGGCTGCGTGCCCCGCGGGCGGCCGTGCCCGCCCGCGGGGCACGGCCGGGCGTGACTTGCCGCAAGGGCGTGGGGCGGCGGGCGAGCCTCGCGCAAGGGCGCGGGACGGCAGGCGTGACTTGCCGCAAGGGCGCGGGGCGCCCTCGGCCGGAGAGCCGGGCCGCTTCTCCGCTGCAGCCAACCGAAACTGTCGGTGGCCCCCGGTAAGCTGGATACCGGGGGCCGGAGGCCTACGCAGCCCGCAGCGCCGCCACCGCCGGCGCGAACATCGTCGCCTTGATCGCGCCCAGCGTCCCGCGGTCCTTCCCCGCTAGCGCCGCCACCCGCTCACGAGCCACCTTCAGCACGTCTCCCTCGCCCGCGACCTCGTCGACCAGACCGATCTCGGCCGCCTCCAAGCCGCCGAACCGCCGTCCCGTCGTCATCGACGCCACGGCCGCCGACGGCGTCAGCTTTCCCTGGATCAGCGCCGCCATCCCGGGGGTGAAGGGGATGTTGATGTCCGCCTCCGGGAAGCAGAAGTAACCCCGGTCCGCCCGCATCACGCGGAAGTCGTGCGCCATCGCCAGCATCGCGCCCGCGCCGAACGCGTGGCCGTTGACCGCCGCCACCGTCGGGACCGGCAACGTCAGCACCCGCGCGAACAGTTCCTGCACCTCCGCGACGTACGCGGAAGCCTGATCGCCGTGGGCGGTCAGCCATTCCAGGTCCAGGCCGTTCGAGTAGAACTTGCCGCCACCGGTGGTCACCAGGGCGCCCTCCACACCGTCCAAAAAGGAATGGACGCGCTGCAGGCAGTCCGGGGAGAACCGGTTTTCGTCGGCGCCGAGGTCCAGCACGGAAACGGTCACGGTCGGTCCTTTTCTCGAGGGGGCACGGTCAGCACGGCCCGCACGGCGGCGGCCAGCCTCGCCCGCACCAGGGGGTCGGTGATGTCACGCCGGAAGAACGCGGTCGGCAGGTCGACCACGCACGTCGTGATCACGTCGACGGCCAGGCCGTCGCCGCGGTCCCACAGCTGCCGGGCGAGCCGCACCAGCAGCGCGACCAGGCGTTTGTCCACCGCGTGCAGCTCGTCGGCCAGTGCGTCGGGCAGTTCGGGCCCGAACAGCCGGTCGCCCCGCACCTTGAGCAGCATCCGCGCCCCGTCCGGCCGGATCGACGCGAACGCGGCGGGCGCATCGGCTGCCGCGACGACCGCTTCCACCGGCGAAGCCGCTTGGTCGACCAGCGACGTCTGCAGGTCGAGGAACGCCGTCGCCGCGCGCAGCCAGACCCGGGCCAGCACGGCGCTGAGCGACCCGAACGCGTGATAAATCGTCCCGTTCGGGACACCGGCAGCCGCCGCCAGGCCACGCACCGTCACCTCGGCGGACGAGGCGACGAGCCGCTCGGCGACGTCGAGCAGCGCGTCGAGGTCGTGGACGCGGGGGCGGGGCATGCGGCGACCGTAACAGAACACGTGCTCCAAAACCAGGGCGGTAAGCTGCGCCCGTGGAGATCTGGATCAACCCGGCGTGCTCGAAGTGCCGGTCGGCGGTGTCGATACTGGACGAAGCGGGCGCGGAGTACACGGTGCGCCGCTACCTCGAAGACCCGCCGACCGCGGTGGAACTCGAAGCCGTCCTGAAGCGCCTCGGCCTCGAACCGTGGGACATCGCCCGCACCACCGAGCCGGTCGCGAAGGACCTCGGCCTCAAGACGTGGGGCCGCACCCCGGACGACCGGTCCCGCTGGATCGACGTCCTGGCCGAGCACCCGAAGCTGATCCAGCGCCCGATCATCACGGCCGACGACGGCACGGCGGTCGTCGCCCGCGACCCCGAAACGGTGCGGTCGGTCCTTTAGGGAATCTCGTCGGTCTTCGCGAGCAGCGGGACGTCCAGCGGCACCGTCTCCGGGTACTTGAGCCCGGCGCCGGTGTTGAGCACGACGACGTCTTCGCCGCCTTCGAGCCAGCCTGACTCGCGAAGCTGCCGCAGCGCGGCGAAGCACGCGCCGCCTTCCGGGCAGACGAAGGCGCCTTCGCGTGCGGCCAGTTCCCGTTGCGCCGCAAGCAGTTCCTCGTCCGTGACGGCGACCGCGGTGCCGCCGGTCGCGTACACGGCGTCGAGCACGAGGAAGTCGCCCAAAGCCTTGGGCACGGTGATGCCGAAGGCGACCGTCCGCGCGTCCGGGAACGGCTCGCTTTCCCGCGCCCCGCGCGAAAAGGCGGTGACGATCGGCGCGCACCCGGTCGCCTGCACCGCCACCAGCCGCGGCAGCGGACCGGAAACCCAGCCCAGCGCGCGCATTTCCAGCAGGGCCTTGTGGATCCCGATGATGCCGACCCCGCCGCCGGTGGGGTAGAGGATGACGTCCGGCAGCCGCCAGCCGAACTGCTCGGCGATCTCGTACCCCATCGTCTTCTTTCCCTCGATGCGGTACGGCTCCTTCAGCGTCGAAACGTCCTGCACGCCCGGACGGCGCGGAACCGCCGACGCGACGAGTCGGCCCGCGTCGCCGATGAGCCCGTCCACCCGGTACAGCTCGGCGCCGGCGGCGACGCACTCGTGCATGGTGATCGGCGGCGCGTCGGCCGGCATGGCGATCAGGCTCGACATCCCCGCGCGCGCCGCGTACAGCGCCCACGCCGCGCCCGCGTTGCCGTTCGTCGGCATCGCGATTCCGCGGACGCCGAGCTCGGCCGCCCGCGAGACGCCGACCGCGGCGCCGCGCGCCTTGAACGTGCCCGTCGGGACCAGCCCTTCGTCCTTCATCCACAGGCGGGACAACCCCAGCTCACGGCCGTAACGCGGCAGCCGCAGCAACGGCGTCATGCCTTCGCCGAGGCTGACGACGTGCTCGGGCGAGCGCACCGGCAGCACCTCGTGGTAGCGCCACAGCGTCGGCTCGCGCCCGGCGATCTCCTTCGGCGTCACGGCTTCACGGACGCCGTCGAGGTCGTACCGGGCGAGCAGCGGCGCGCCGGCCGGGGAGAGGCCCTGGACGGTGTCGGCGGTCACGGATTCGCCGGTTCGCGAGCACTCGAGGTGGCTGAGGAAGGAATACGGCACGAGATCGATCGTAGGTCCTAAGGTGAGGGCATGGACGCGCTGCGGGTGTGCCTGTACGTCTTCGCCGGGGTGACCGCCGGCACCTGGCTGGTGTCCGTCCTGACCAGGGAGTACTCCTGGGTCGACCGGATCTGGTCGATCGTGCCGGTGGCCTACGCCGGGATCTTCGCGGGTGCCGCCGGGTTCGCGGATGCGCGGCTGGACGTGCTGTTCGCGCTGGTCACGTTGTGGGGGATCCGGCTGACCTTCAACTTCGCCCGGAAGGGTGGTTACGCGCCCGGCGGCGAGGACTACCGGTGGGCCGTGCTGCGCGAGCGGATGGCGCCGTGGCAGTTCCAGCTGTTCAACTTCTTCTTCATCTCGCTGTACCAGAACGTGATCCTGCTGCTGATCACGCTCCCGGCGCTGACGGCGCTGGAGCATCCCGGTGGTTTCGGGGTCGCGGATGTCGTCGTCGCGGTGGTGTTCCTCGCCTTCCTCGCCGGGGAGACCGTGGCCGACCAGCAGCAGTGGGAGTTCCACCGGGAGAAGCACGCCGGGCGGGCGCCGACGCGGTTCCTGCAGGCCGGGCTGTTCCGCTACTCGCGGCACCCGAACTTCTTCTTCGAGCAGGCGCAGTGGTGGGCGGTCGCCGCGTTCGGGGTGGTCGCGGGCGGTCTGCAGTGGACGGTCGTCGGCGCGGTCCTGCTGACGCTGCTGTTCGTCGGCTCGACGCGGTTCACCGAGAGCATCACGAAGTCCCGGTACCCGGAGTACGCGGACTACCAGCGGCGGACCTCGGCCGTGGTCCCGTGGCCGGTCCGCGGATGACGGCCGTCGCCGCGCTGCAACTCGCCACCGGCGTACCGCTCGCCCGGATCCTGGCGTTCGAGGACGAGATCCGGTGCCTCGGCTTGGTGGTGCTGCCGGAGGCGGTGCTCGGCGGCTACCCGGGCCGGACCCCGTTCGTGGAGTACTTCCACGCGGCCGTGACGGTGCCGGGCCCGGAGACGACGGCACTGGCCGGCCTGGCGTCCCGGACCGGCGCGTCGCTGGTGGTGGGCGTCATCGAACGCGACGGCTCGACGCTGTACAGCACGGCGGTGTTCATCGACCCGGACCTCGGGCTGGTGGGCAAGCACCGCAAGCTGGTGCCGACGGCGCGGGAACGCGTGTTCTGGGGCCGCGGCGACGGCTCGACGCTCCCGGTGATCCCGACGGCGGCGGGCCTGGCGGGCGCGGCGATCTGCTGGGAGAACCACATGCCCCTGCTGCGCGCGGCGATGTACGCGAAGGGCGTGCAGATCTGGTGCGCCCCGACGGCGGACGACCGTGACGTCTGGCAGGCGTCGATGCGCCACATCGCGGACGAAGGCCGCTGCTTCGTGGTTTCGGCGTGCCCGTACGAGACCGGAGGCGACGACCCGTTCCGCGGCGGCAGCGTGATCGTCGGCCCGACGGGTGAGGTCCTGGCCGGCCCGCTGCGGGACGGCGAAGGGTTGATCACGGCGGAAATCGACCTCGACGAGCTCGTGGCAGCGCGCAAGAGCCTCGACGTGTCGGGGCATTACGCGCGCCCGGACGTGTTCGAGCTGACGGTGGACGAGCGGCCACGGGACGGCGTCACCTTCCTGCGGTGACGCCGTCCCGCGCGACGCTCACACTGCCGCGCGGCCGCCGTCCACCGGCAGGATCGCGCCCTGGACGAAGCTCGACTCGGCGGTCACCAGGAACGTGATCGCCGCCGCGATCTCCTCCGGAGCCGCCACGCGGCCCGCCGGGCCTGCCGACGCCAGCTCGTCCAGGCCGTCGCCGAAGACCGATGTTCCCTCCGTGCGGGTCGGGCCCGGGCTGACCGCGTTGACCCGGACGCCCGACGGCCCGAACTCCGCCGCCCACGCCTTCGTCATCAGCTCCACCGCGGCCTTCGACGCGCCGTAGACCGCCATGCCCGTCATCCCCCGGAGCGCCACCATCGTGGACACGTTCACGATCGCGCCGCGGCCGCGCGCCGCCATCTCGGGCGCCAGCGCGGCGACGAGGAAGAACGGCGCCTTCACGTTCGTCGCGAACACCGCGTCGAAGTCCGCCTCCGGGAAGTCCGCGGTGGGGCCGGTCGGGAAGATCCCGGCGTTGTTGACCAGCACGTCGATCGGCCCGCCCACCTCGCGCGCCCGGTCGGCCAGGGCCCGCGCCGACGCGGCGTCCGTCAGCTCCGCCGCCACGAAGTCGGCCTTGCCGCCGTTCGCGCGGATCGTCTCGACGACCTCGGCGCCGCGGCCGGCGTCCCGGCCGGACAGCACCACGTGGGCGCCCAGCCCGGCCAGGGCCACCGCCGTCGCGCGGCCGATGCCGCTCGTCCCGCCGGTCACCAGTGCCGTCGACCCGGACAGTTCTGCACTCATCGTTCAGCTCCTTCGAAATCCGCTTTCGAAGAGTGCAAGCGTCCGCACCGGGAAAGGACTTCCGGCGAAGGGTTCGGCCCTGCTTATACCCCCGATCCGGTTCGCCGATGGTCTTCCAGCGCCGCGACGAACTCCGCGACGTCCCGCCGCCGCGACGTCGCCGGCCACACGGCCCAGGTCCGCCGGACGATCGGGTTCCCGGCCAGCGGCACCCACCGCACGGTGTCCGGCAGCGGGTACGGCCACTCGGGCGGCGCGAACGCGTACGCCCCGCCCGCGCTGACCGCCGGGATCTTGAGCTCGACGATCAGCCGCTGCTCCTCCGGCACCTCCGGGCCGACGTCGAGGCCGTGGCTGCGCAGGATCGCCGCCAGCTCGTCGTACCACGCCGGGCTGCCCGCGCGCGGGAACGCGAACCACTCCAGCCCGGCCAGCGCCTCCAGCCGGACCGGTGAGCCCAGCTTCTCCGCCACGTCCGCGGCCAGCAGGACGCCGACGTCCTCGGTCACCACGAGCGTCGCGTCCAGGTCGGGCCCGGCCGGGCGCTCGCGGACCAGGCCGACGTCGAGCTCGCCGGCCCGCAGCGCGGCCACCTGCGCCACCGACGACAGGTGCCGCGCCTGCACCCGCGTGTCCGGCAGCCGCGCGAGCGCCGACGGCAGCAGGTCCGGCGGCAGTTCCAGGGGGACGCCGACGCGCAGCACGCCGCCGCCGGCGCTCGTGTGCCGGGCCATGGCCGCGACCGCCTGGTCGTGGCGGGCCAGCACGGCGCGGGCCTCGCCGAGCAGCGTCGTCCCGGCGTCCGTCACCTGGACACCGGTGCTCGTGCGCACCAGCAGCGGGACGCCGAGCCGCCGTTCCAGCGCGGTGATCGTCTGGGACAGGGCAGGCTGGCTGACGTGCAGCTGCCGGGCCGCCTTCGACATCGCGCCCGCCTCGACGACCGCGACGAACGCCCGCAACTCCCGGATCTCCATCAGCCGCTCCACCGGATCGGCAGCGACTTGAGGCCGTTCTGGAAGTTCGACCGCAGCCGCACGGGCTCCCCGGCGAGCTCCACGAAACCGAGCCTGTCGAGCACCGCGTCGAACATCGCCCGCATCTGGACCCGCGCGAGGTGCGCGCCGAGGCAGAAGTGCGGGCCGTGGCCGAAGGTGAGGTGGTCGTTCTGGGTCCGGCCGACGTCGAAGGTGTCCGGGTCGGGGAACACCGACGGGTCCCGGTTGGCCGACGAGAACCAGACCACCACCTTGTCCCCGGCGGCGATGTCCACATCGGACAGCCGGACCTCGGAAACCGCGGTGCGCCGGAAGTGCATGACCGGCGTCCACCACCGCAACATCTCTTCGACCGCCGACGGCAGCAGGGACCGGTCCGCCAGCAGCCGGCGGTATTCCGCGGGGTGGGAGAGCAGCGCGAGCAGCCCACCGGGCAGGCCGTTGCGCAGGGTTTCGTTGCCCGCCACGGAAAACAGCCAGAAGAGGTTTTCGAACTCGGCGAGCGAGACGCGCCCGCCGTCGTCGCCGACGTGCTGCATCAGGTTGCTCATCACGTCGTCGCCCGGGTGCTCCCGCTTGTACTCGCCCAAAGCGTTCGCGTACGCGTAGAGATCCGGCATGCCCGCGCGCGTACGTGGATCCGGCATCGACCCGTCCGGACCCGGCGACGGCCGGACGGCGAGCGCGGCCCGGGCGAGCTCGCTGACCTCGGAAACGGAAACCGTCGAGCTCACCGCGTATTCGGCGTCCTGGTAGCCGATCACCCGGTTGCTCCAGTCGTACATCAGCCGCCGGTCCTGCTCCGGCACGCCGAACACCCCGGCCAGGGTGCGCAGCGGCAGATCGGCGGCCACCTGCGCGAAATCGCACTCGCCGCGATCCGCGACCGCGTCGACGAGTTCCCGCGCCCAGCTCTCGATCTGCGACGTCAGCTTCGCGACCGCGCGCGGGGTGAACGCCTTCGTGAGCAGCCCGCGCAGCCGGCCGTGCTCCGGCGGGTCCATGTTCAGCATCATCCGGCGTACGTACGCGAGGTCCGCCGCGTCCCGGATCTGCGTCCCGCCGAGCCGCGAGGAGAACACTCCCGGGTCGCGCAGCACCCGCCGCACCTCGGCGTGCCCGAGCACGGCCCAGAAGTCGTCGACGCGCACCACCGGGCCGGCGCGCCGCAGCCGCGCCAGCTCGTCGTACGGGACCCCTCGCACGTAGGTCTCCGGATCGGTGATCGTCACGGGCCCGACCCTAGCCGCGCCCACCGACAATTTGGGAAGCTGCGCGGATGGACACGCTCAACATGCGCATCGGCGGCAAGGGCGAACCGGCCGTCCTCCTCCTGCACGGCCTCGGCGCGACCGGTGCAGTGTGGAACCATTTCGCCGTCCAGCTCGACCGCCGCGTCCTGGTGCCCGACCTGCCCGGCCACGGCCCGTCCGCACCCCTGCCGCACTACAGCTTCGCCACTCTCGCCGAGGCGGTCGCGCGGGCGCTGCCGGACGGCGGGCCGCTGATCGTCGCCGGCCACTCGCTCGGCGGCGTGCTCGCGCTGGAACTGGCGTCCGACCGCTACGACGTCGAGGTCGCCGGGGTGCTGGCTCTCGGCGTGAAGGTCGAGTGGAGCCAGGACGACCTGAACCGCGCGGCCTCGTTCGCGGCCAAGCCACCCCGGGTGTTCGAGACCCTGGCGGACGCCGAACAGGCCTACCTGAAGGTGTCCGGGCTGCTCGGGATCGCGCCCACCGACCCGGCCGGGCTTCGCGAGACCGAGGGAGGCTGGCGCCTCGCGATGGACCCGGCCGCGTTCGGCCTCGGCGCACCGGACATGCCGGCCCTGCTGGCCGGGGCGCGCTGCCCGGTCGTGCTCGCCGCGGGGGAGAACGACCCGATGAGCCGTCCGGAGCAGCTGCGGGCGCTCGATCCCGACGCCGTCACGCTCCCCGGGCTCGGGCACAACGCCCACGTCGAAGACCCGGCCGCGGTGCGTGCCCTGCTGAAGCGCTTCGGCGTCTGAAGGTCCGGGTGCAGCCGTCGTACCCCACGCGACGGCTGCTCCTCGAACCCCTCGCCACCACCGGACACGGCACAGCCTAGGAAGGCGTGGTGGACGTGCGCCTGTACCGCGGCCCCGCGCCGTCGTCACCCTCGGTACCTGCGGAAACGGTTATCTTCGCCGATCGGTGGTACATCTCGGGCGGCACGATCGTGATGCTGGAGAGGTACGTTCCGCCAGGGGGACGCCGGAGAGGACGCCTGTGGACGAAGGCCCGTCGTTCGCCGGATGGCTGCGCGACCGGCGTGTGCTCGCCGGGCTCACCCAGGCCCAGCTCGCCGAGCGCGCCGGACTGAGCCTGCGCGCGGTGCGCAACGCCGAACTCGGCAGCGTCCGGCGGCCCCGGCCGGAGACCGAACGGCGGTTGCGGGAAGCGCTCGCCGAAGCCCCGCCGGAACCGGTGCGGATCGGCGTCCTCGGCCCGCTGACGGTGACGCGCGGGACCGAGCCGGTGGAGATCGGCGCCGAGAAGCAGCGCCTGCTGCTCGCGCTGCTGGCCCTGCAGCCGAACCGGACCGTCCGGCGCGAGGACCTCGTCGACGTCGTCTGGGACGAGCCGCCGTCGTCGTGCCTGGAGCTGCTCCACACCTACGTCGCGCGGCTGCGGCGGGCGCTGCGTCCCGCCGACCTCATCGCCACGGACAAGGGCGGCTACCGGCTCGCCGCCGGGGAACAGGAACTTGACCTGCTGGAGTTCGAAGCGCTCCTCGCCCGCGACGCCCACCGCGAGGCTCTCGGGCTCTGGCGCGGCCCCGCCCTCGCCGATCTCGGACGGCTCCGCCAGCACCCGGCCCGGCTCGCGATCGCGATGCGGCGCGCCAAGGCCGTGATGGCCTACGCCGAGACCGCCGATCCGGAGGATGCGGCGGTACAGCTGCGGGTGCTGACGGCCGAGGAGCCGTTGAACGAGTCGGCGCACGCCAAGCTGATGCTCGTGCTGGCCGCGTCCGGCCGCCAGGCCGTCGCGCTCGGCGTGTACGACGAGGTCCGCCGCCGGCTCGCCGGTGAGCTGGGCATCGAACCCGGCCCCGAGCTGCGCGCAGCCCACCGCCAGGTGCTGCGGCAGGACTTCCCGGAGCCGCCGTCCCGGGTGCCGGCCCAGCTGCCCGCGGACGTGCCCGGCTTCCGCGGCCGCGCCGCCCAGCTGGCCGAGCTGGACGCCCTGCTGCGTCGCGAAGAAGGCGACACCGGCGCGCGCATCGCCGTGCTGTCCGGCACCGGCGGGGTCGGCAAGACCGCGCTCGCAGTGCACTGGGCCCAGCGGTCGCCCGAGGAGTTCCCGGACGGGCAGCTCTACCTCGACCTGCACGGCTTCGGCACGGTCCGGCCGGTCGACCCGGGTGACGCGCTGTCCGGCTTCCTGCGTGCCCTCGGCGTCCCCGGCGCGGACATCCCCGCCGAACCGGAGGAGCGCGCCGCGAAGTTCCGCACCGCGCTCGCCGGCCGCCGGATGCTGTTGCTGCTGGACAACGCGGGCTCGGTCGGGCAGGTCCGGCCGCTGCTGCCCGGCTCGCCGTCCTGCCTGGTGCTGGTGACCAGCCGGGACGCGCTGCCCGGGCTGGTCGCCCGCGACGGCGCGCGGCGGGTGCTCGTCGACCTGCTCACCGAAACCGAAGCCCGCGACCTGCTGCGGGCGCTGCTCGGCCGGCGCGTCGACGCCGAACCCGGCGCCACGGAAGCGTTGATCGGGTATTCGGCCCGGCTGCCGCTGGCCCTGCGGCTCGTCGCGGAGCTGGCGCTGAGCCGTCCGGGCGAGCGGCTCGCCGCCCTGGCCGCCGAGCTGGCCGACGAACGGCGGCGGCTGGACCTGCTCGACGGCGGCGGCGACCCGCTGACCGCGGTCCGCGCGGTGTTCTCGTGGTCCTACCGCCACCTCGCCCCGGCCGCCGCCCGCGTGTTCCGGCTCTGCGGCCTGCACCCGGGCCGCGACCTGACCCCGCCCGCGATCGCCGCGCTCGCCGGCGTCCCGCTGCCGGAGGCGGAACGGCTGACCGGCACTCTCGTGCGGGCCCACCTCGCGCAGCAGACCGGCGAAGACCGCGTCCAGCTGCACGACCTGCTCCGCGTCTACGCCGCCGAGCTCGCGGCCGAGGACCCCGCCGAGAGCCGCGAAGCGCAGGCGCGGCTGTTCGACTTCTACGTTTCCTCGGCCGGGCAGGCGATGGACGTCGTCCTGCCGCAGGAACGCCACCTGCGGCCGCGGGTGCCGGAACCCGACGTGAAGGTGATCGACGCGCAGGCGTGGCTGGAGGCCGAGCGGCGCAACCTGCTGGCGGTGGCCGCGCACGCGACGCGGCACGGGTGGCCCGAGCACCTGCGGCTGCTGTCCGGGATCCTGTGGCACTACCTCGACGTCGGCGGCTACCACGAGGAAGCGCTGGTCCTGCACACGCACGCGTCGGCGCTGGCCCACCACGCCGGCGACCGCGCGGCCGAGGCCGAGCCGCTCATCCTGATCGCGCTGGGCCACTGGCGCGTCGGCCGCTCGCGGGAAGCGTTGCGGTACCTGGAGGAGGCCCTGGTCCTCGCCCGCGAGACCGGCGACCGGCGCACCGAGATCCACGCGGTCAACACCCTCGGCCTGGTCTGCCGCGCCCTGGGCCGCTTCGCCGAAGGCATCGGGTACTCGACCGAAGCACTGGCGCTGGCCCGGAAATCCGGCGACCGCACGAGCGAAGGCCTGGTCCTGGTGGTGCTCGGCTGCACCTGCCGCGGCATCGGCCGGTACGGCGAGGCCATCGGCTACCTCGAAGAGGCCCTCGCGCTGGCCCGCGACATCGCCGACCGCACGAGTGAGGGATACGCCCTGGTCAACCTGGCCGACGCGATGTCGGCGCAGGGCCGCCACGACGAAGCCGCCCGCGTCCTGGAAGAAGGGCTGGAGCACCTGCGCGCGATGGGCGTCCGGGTGAGCGAGGGGTACGCCCTCGCCATCCTCGGCGACATCGAACACGCGCGCGGCCGGTACGCGGAAGCCGCAGTGCACCTGGAGCGTGCCCTGGAAATCGCGCAGGAGACCGGAAGCCCGACCAACCGCAGTGTCGCGCTGAAGCACCTGGGCGACGTCCGGCTGGCGCAGGGCTTCCACGCGGAAGCGGCTCAGCACCTCGACGAGGCGCTGAGCCTGGCCCGCGAGTGCGGTGACCGGGGTGTCGAATCCCGCGTGCTCAACAGCCTCGGCCACCTCGCCGCCGCGCGCGGCGCTTCCGCGGACGCGCTCGGATACCACCGCGAAGCCCTGGCCGTGGCGGGCAAAACGGGGTGCCGTCCCGAACAGGGCCGGGCGCACTGCGGGCTCGGCGAGGTCCACAGTGGACTCGGTGCTCCGGAGGCCGCGCGCGAGCACTGGGAACGCGCGCTGGCCTGTTACGCCGGGGAATGCGTGCCCGGCGCCAACCGGGTCCGGAACCACCTGACGGCCTTGGAACGCGTCGCCGGCTGACGGGGTTCGAGGGCGGCGAGGTCGCTCCGGACGCGTTGGAGGTCCCGGTCGACGAAGTTGGTGCTGCCCGCCGGCCGCCTGGTGATCATGCGTTGCTCCCGGTGGCCTTGAAGAACGCGTAGTGGAAGGTCCCGTCCGGACCGGCGGTGCGGTGCAGGTCCGCGACGCCGCGGGCCCAGCCGTCCGCGGTGGCGAGGCCGCGCGCGACGGCCGTCTCGCCGACGCCTTCGACCATCGCCGTGAACGTGTCGCGGGTGAACCCGGTGACCAGCCCGGGCCGGGAGCTGTCGGCGTAGACCGTCCGCGGTTCGACCGTGACGCCGGCGAACCCGGCGCCGGTCAGCAGCGGGTGCAGGCGCCGGCCGATGAGCGCGTCCCCGCCGGCGTCGGCCTGGAGGCGGACCAGGCAGTCGATCGCGGCCTGGGCGTGCTCGCTGCGCGGGTGGAAGAACGCCGATCCGTGGTCGCCCTCGACGACCGTGATCGTGCCGCCCGGCCGCAGCAGCGTCTTCAGGTGCGCCAGGGCTTTCTCCGGCTCCGGCAGGTGTTCCAGCACGAAGCAGACGAAGACGTGGTCGTACTCGCCGTCCAGGTCGAACAGGTCGGCCCGCCGGAACTCGACGCCCTCGACCCGGGTTCTCGCCTGCCGCAGCGACGCTTCGGAGACGTCGACCGCGGTCAGGTGCGCGCCGGGGCTGCGGGCCACGAGGTGGACGGTCTGGGCGCCGACGCCGCAGCCGGCCTCCAGCACGCGGCTGCCCGCGGGGTAGGCCGTCCCGGCGTGCAGGAGCTCGGCGAGGGTGTCGGCCTGGTCGCCGAGGCGGCGGGTCTCGGGTTCGGTGTATCCGTGCACGTAACCGGTGTCCATGGGACCAGCGTCCTGCGACAATGGCTCGATGGACAGAGCCAAAACACCGCTCTCCGAGGGGTCCATAGGGTCGGACTTCCTGCAGCTCGACGTCCGCGAGGCGCCGCCGGGCGGGCTCGCGGACTGGCTCGCGGGGCAGCTGCGCGCCGCGGTCGCCGACGGACGGCTGCCGGTCGGTGGCCGGCTGCCCGCGTCCCGGGTGCTGGCCGCGGAACTGCGGGTGTCGCGGGGCGTGGTCACCGAGGCGTACCAGCGGCTGATCGACGACGGGCACGCGGCGGGCCGCGGCCGGGCGGGCACGGTGGTGGTCGCCGCACCGGTGCTGCCGCCGGACCCCTCGCCGGACCGGCCGTCGGCCCGGGTGATCACGGCCCGCCCGGGGGTGGAGGTGTTCGAGGCCGTCCGCGCGGCCCCGGCCCGGATCGACCTCACGCCCGGCGTCCCGGATCTGACGGCGTTCCCGCGTGCGGCGTGGCTGCGCGCCGAACGGGCGGTGCTGGACGAGCTGGAGCCGGCCCACTTCGGCTACGGCGACCCGCGCGGGGCGCCGTCGATGCGGCTGGCGGTTTCGCGCTGGCTGGCGCGCAACCGCGGGATCCGCGCCGACCCGGGCGAGATCATCGTGGTCGCGGGGGTGGCGCAGGCGCTGACGCTGGTGGGGGAGGTGCTGCGGGCGCACGGCGTCCGGTCGGTGGCCGTCGAAGACCCGGGTTCCCTGGGCGCCCGGCAGCACCTGCACCACTGCGGCCTGGAGACACCGCCGGTCCCGGTGGACGACGACGGCGTGCGCGTGGCCGAGTTGGCGGCCCCGGCGGTGCTGCTGACCCCGGCCCACCAGTTCCCGACGGGCGTGGTCCTGGGCGGCGAGCGCCGCCGCGAGCTGATGCAGTGGGCGGCCGGCGGCGGCATCGTCCTGGAGGACGACTACGACGCGGAGCACCGCTACGACCGGGCGCCGGTGCCCGCGGTCCGGTCGATGCTGCCGGAGGTCTGTTACATGGGCAGCGTGTCGAAGCTGCTGGCCCCGGCCCTGCGCGTCGGCTGGCTGCTGGCGCCGCCGCGGTTCTTCGCCGATCTGGTGGCGGCCAAGCGGTTCGCGGACCTGGGGAACGCGGTGCTGGCGCAGCTGGTGCTGGCCCGGCTGATGGAGACGGGCGAGCTGGAGCGGCAGCTGCGGGTGGTCCGGGCCCGCCACCGCCGCCGCCGGGACGCGATGATCCGCGCGCTGGCCGCCGACCTGCCCGGCGCGGTGGTCCACGGCGCGGCGGCGGGCCTGCACCTGACGGTGACGTTCGACGGCGACGTGGACGACGTGGCGGTGGCGGCGGCCGCGCTGGCGGAGGGGGTGAAGGTCCAGCCGCTGTCGTGGCACCGGCAGGAACCGGGGCGGCCGGGGCTGGTGCTCGGGTACGCGGCCCGGACGGCGACGGAGATCGCCGAGGGCGTCGCGGTGCTGGGCCGGTTGGTAAAGACTCCACAAAGGACAGTCAAGCGACTGTGATCATGCTCTCCCAGGCGTTCCGCCGCGTTGGTTGCCATACGCAAGCAAGTTGCTTAGCCTAGCTAAGGGACTTTGCGAGCAGAGAGGTTGCACAGTGGCGCAACGCCGGACGTATTCGATCGCGGAACTGGGGCCGCGGTACAAGTGGATCGCGTTGTCCAACACGACGCTGGGCATGCTGATCGCCACGATCAACTCCTCGATCGTGCTGATCGCGCTGCCCGACATCTTCAAGGGCATCGGCATCAACCCCCTGGAACCGGCCAACACGAGCTACCTGCTGTGGATGATCATGGGCTTCCTCGTGGTCACCGCGGTGCTGGTGGTGAGCTTCGGCAGGCTGGGCGACATGTACGGCCGCGCGAGGATGTACAACCTCGGCTTCGCCGTCTTCACCGTTTCTTCCATCATGCTGGCCGTCACCTGGTTCGACGGCGACGCCGCCGCGTTGTGGCTGATCGGCTGGCGGATCGTGCAGGGCGTCGGCGGCGCCTTCCTGATGGCGAACTCCTCGGCGATCCTCACCGACGCCTTCCCGGCCAACCAGCGCGGGCTCGCGCTCGGCATGAACGGGGTCGCGGCCATCGCGGGCTCGTTCCTCGGCCTGGTCGTCGGCGGGGTGCTCGCGCCGGTCGACTGGAACCTGATCTTCCTGGTGTCCGTGCCGTTCGGCGTGATCGGCACCGTCTGGGCCTACCTCAAGCTGCACGACACCGGGGTCCGCAAGCACGCGCGGATGGACTGGTGGGGCAACATCACCTTCGCCGTCGGCCTGATCGCGGTGCTGGTCGGCATCACCTACGGCATCCAGCCCTACGGCGACTCGTCCACCGGCTGGACCAGCCCGATGGTGCTCAGCTGCCTCATCGGCGGTGCCGCGGTGCTGGTGGCGTTCGTGATCATCGAGTCGAAGGTCGACAACCCGCTGTTCCGGCTGTCGCTGTTCAAGATCCGCTCGTTCACCTGGGGCAACGTCGCCAACCTGACGGCGTCGCTCGGCCGCGGCGGGCTGCAGTTCATCCTGATCATCTGGCTGCAGGGCATCTGGCTGCCGCAGCACGGCTACACGTTCGAGCAGACGCCGCTGTGGGCGGGCATCTACATGCTGCCGATGACGGTCGGCTTCCTGCTGGCCGCACCGACGTCGGGCATCCTCGCCGACCGGATCGGCAGCCGCCTGCTCGCCTCGGGCGGCCTGTTCATCACCGCCGTGACGTTCCTGCTGCTGATCGTGCTGCCGGTGAACTTCGACTACTGGGCGTTCGCCGCGATCCTGCTGATCAACGGCATCGGCATGGGCATGTTCTCCTCGCCCAACCGCGCCGAGGTGATGAACAGCCTGCCGGCGGACGCGCGCGGCTCCGGCGCGGGCATGATGACGACGTTCCAGAACGCGGCGATGGTCCTGTCGATCGGCTTCTTCTTCAGCCTGATCATCTCCGGCCTGTCGAGCAGCCTCCCGTCGACGATGCACGACGGCCTGGTCGCGCACGGCGTCCCCGAGGCGGCGGCGGCCCAGGTGGCGAACCTCCCGGCGGTGGCGGTGCTGTTCGCGGCGTTCCTGGGCTACAACCCGATCCAGCAGCTGCTGGGCGGCCAGCTGTCGGCCCTGCCGCCGGACCAGGCGTCGTTCCTGACCGGCCGCAGCTTCTTCCCGAACCTGATTTCGGGCCCGTTCCAGTCCGGTCTGGCGGTGGCGTTCGGCTTTGCGATCGCGGTCTGCCTGATCGGCGCCGTGGCGTCGCTGCTGACGAAGGACGCGCGCCCGAAGAACCGCGAGTCGGTGGGCGAGGAACTGGCCGCGGTGGCGGGGGAGTCGGGCACCGGGCCGAGCGAATTGGTGTCGCCGTCCAGCGAACGCTGAAGGTAGTTTCGGAAGCCGGGTGCCGTCGGGGCACCCGGCTTTTCCGTCAGGGGGAGTGGTGGAGCGGGATGAGCTGGCCGCGCTGCTGACGGGTCGCGAAGGCGTGTTCGCGCTGGCTCGCTCGGCGCTGGATTCCGGGGCCAGGCTCATCGGCACCGACCGGCCGGGGGTGGCCGAGTCGTACTGGCGGATCTTCCGCCGCCGGGAGCGGCACACGCACCGGACGGGCCAGGCGTCGGCCGGGTTCGCCGACGCCGTCGCCGACCTGGAAGCCTGCCCGGAACGCGAGCTGTACCTGGTGTTCGTCGACGACCGCCCGGCCGGCGGCTACTGGTTCTCCGTGTTCGTGACCCCGGACCGGAGCCGTGTGGTCGCCTGCTTCGGCGTCGGGAAACCCTAGACCGTGGCGAGCGCGGGCTCGGTCACTTCGGCGACCGGCGTGATCTTCTTCGCCCGGCGCCGCGCGATGATCCGGCGGCCGACGTCGATCATCGGGACTTCGACCCAGCGGTAGAGCAGGTCCGCCGCCAGCAGCCCGGCGACCGTCACGGCGACCGCGGTGAGCGTCCGGTGCGGCGCGAACTGCGGGATGGCGCCCGCGAGGGCCAGCGCGACGACGCCCTGCATGAGGTAGAGCGAGTACGACCGCTCGCCGACGAACCGCATCGGCCGCCGCGAGAGGCCCCAGGCCAGCGGCCCGCCGCCGGCGACCAGGGACGGCACGAGCAGGGCCACCAGGAGGATGTACCCGGTGCCGGTGATCGAGCCGCCGTCGTCGTGCAGGAACCCGGCGATCTCACCGAACCGGGTCTGCACTGCGATCAGTGCGGCGGCGACCACGAGCCCGGTGACCGGGTGGGTGAACACCCGCAGCGCGGCGAAGCCCTTGCGGTGGTGCAGCACGATCGCCAGGGTGCAGCCGATGAGGATCGGCGAGTACGCGCCCGCGTAGGGCATGAAGGGGATCAGGGCGAGCATGATCGCGACGAGGCCGACCGCGAGGCTCAGGCGCTTCACGAAGCCGAGCGCACCGAGGCCGAACGCGAGCAGCGGCCACACGAGGTAGAACTTCTGCTCGACGCCGAGGGTCCAGGCCTGGCCGAACAGGGCCATCTGGTGGTACTCGCCGACGAAGGCGACGTTCCACGGCAGCGCGGACACGATGCCGCTGTGCCGCAGCCCCAGCCCGCGGAAGTAGGCGAAGACGACGACCACGCCGATCACGACGTAGTAGACGGGGAGGATCCGGAACGCCCGGCGGATGTAGAACTCCGCCAGCGAGACGCGGCCGGCGCGGTCTTCCTCGCGCAAGGCCAGCGTGGTGATCAAGTAGCCGGAGAGCACGAAGAACAGGTGCACCCCGATCCAGCCGTTGGCCCGTTCCCAGTTGGGACCGCCGTAGTGGAAGACGACCACGAGCACGGCGGCGACGGCGCGGACGCCGTCGAGGGCCGGGAATCTTCGGGTCGCCAGGTACTCGTCGTGCGTCATCATCGCGTGATCCCCCCACGAAGCTCAGCTGAGAACCCGCACACTGTAATCGGGCGATCCCGGCAATCGCTCGTCGGGGGACCTATGGGGCGATACGCACGGTTCCGGCTCGGCCGGAGCGAGCAAAGCCGAGCTACCAGCCGACCGTGGCTCGCTGGATCTTCACCGGCTTCGCCGGCGCCCCGTCCAGCGGCCCGTTCGGGTCGGTCGGGATGATCCCGTCGGCGACCATCCGGTCGATGGCGGACATCCCCCGGATCACCCGCCCCATCACCGAGTAATGGGCCGGGATGTTCGCGAACGAGTGCACGATGAAGAACTCCGACCCATTGGTCCCCGGTCCCTGGTTCCCCATGGCGATGGTCCCCCGCGGGTACGTCTCGGCTCCGGAGACCTCGTCCGGGAACTCGTACCCCGGCCCGCCCTTCTCCACCTCGTAGATGTCCCCACACTGGAGAACACCGAGACGAGCGGAGTCGGAAAGCCGCCAGCACCGGGACCGGTCGTAGAACCGCTGCAGAACCAGCGAAACCATGTTGTGCACCGCGCAGGGCGCGGCCCCGCCGCGATCCAGCCGAACGGTCACCGGCCCGTAGTTGAACCGGAAAGTCACATCGACGGTCCCGCGGGTCGACGCCAGCGGCAACGGACGCACCACCGGCCGCGCGGCAGGGTTGCCGGGGGTCGGCGTGAACGTGCACCGGACCAACGGCACCGAAGCCGACGCCGGAGCGGCAGGCACCACCAGTGCACCCAGTACAGCGAGCAGAGCCAGTCCCCAGCGCAGCTTCATGCCGGGGACGTTAGCGAAAAACCGGCTACTTGCGCCAGGCGGTGCGCTGCTTGCGGATGTCGAGCACCAGCAGCAGGATCAGGAACAGCGACAGGCCGATGAGCCAGACGTTCTCGGTGTTGTTCTCGTGGTTGCCCTTGATCATCACCAGCAGGATGATCGCGCTGACCCAGCCGGCGATGCGGGTGGCCTTCGGGAACGAGCCGTGCCAGCCCCAGGCCGCGGACGGCTCGTCGCGCGGGTCGACCTCGGGCCGCCTCTTCTCGACCGCCTTGCCTGCCACGATGAACTCCTCAAACCCCGTGAACCTCGGACTCGCCGATGATCCCACACCTCCGGGTGCGCCGCGGAGACGCCCCGCGCGACAATGACCGGCGATGACTACCTCGCGAAGCGTTCTCGTGCTCGGCTCCACCGGGTCCATCGGCGTGCAGGCCCTCGACGTCGCCGCGCGCAACCCGCACCTGTTCCGGGTGGCCGGGATCGCCGCGGGAGGCGCCGATCCGGCCGCGCTCGCCGCGCAGGCGATCGCCCACGGCGTCGAGGCCGTCGCCGTGACGAAGGCCACGGCCGTCGAAGACGTCCAGCTCGCGCTGTACGCCGAAGCGCAGAAGCGCGGGTACGCCCAGGGCGAGTTCAAGCTCCCGAGGCTCTTCGCGGGCTCCGACGCCGTCACCGAACTCATCGACGCTGTGCCGGTCGACACCGTGCTCAACGCCCTGCCGGGCTCCCGCGGCCTCGAGCCGACGCTCAAGGCGCTCGCCACCGGCGCCACCCTCGCCCTGGCCAACAAGGAGTCCCTCATCGCCGGCGGCCCGCTGGTGCTCGCCGCGGCCAAGCCCGGGCAGCTCGTGCCGGTCGACTCCGAGCACTCCGCCATCGCGCAGGCGCTGCGGGCCGGCAGGGAAAGCGAGGTCGCGCGGCTCGTGCTGACCGCGTCCGGCGGCCCGTTCCGCGGCCGCAAGCGCAGCGAGCTGGCCGGGGTCACGGTCGAGCAGGCGATGGCGCACCCGACCTGGTCCATGGGCCCGCTGATCACGATCAACTCCGCCACCCTGGTCAACAAGGGCCTGGAGCTGATCGAGGCGGCGCTGCTGTTCGGCGTCGCGCCGGAGAAGATCGACGTCACCGTGCACCCGCAGTCGATCGTGCACTCGATGGTGACCTTCACCGACGGCTCGACGATCGCCCAGGCCAGCCCGCCGGACATGCGGCTGCCGATCGCGCTCGCGCTGCACTGGCCGGACCGCGTCCCGGATGCCGCCCCGGCGTGCGCCTGGGACAAGGCCGCGACCTGGACGTTCGAGCCGCTGGACGACGACGCCTTCCCGGCCGTCGAGCTGGCCCGGCACTGCGGCACCGCCGGCGGCTGCCTGCCCGCCGTCTACAACGCCGCGAACGAGGAGCTCGTGTCCGCCTTCCTCGCGCAGAACACCAGCTTCACGTCGATAGTGGACACTGTGTCCGAGGTGGTGGGAGCCGCCGACGAATGGCGTCGCGAACCACGCGACGTGGAGGACGTACTCGCGGCCGAGCGCTGGGCTCGTGCGCGGGCCGGTTCGATCATCGAGGGGAAGTAGCGGGTGCTCGCCTACATCATCGGTGTGGTGCTCTTCGCGCTGGGGATCTGTGTCTCCGTCGCACTGCACGAGGCCGGCCACATGCTCACCGCGAAGGCCTTCGGGATGAAGGTCCGCCGGTACTTCGTGGGCTTCGGCCCCACGGTGTTCTCGTGGCGCCGCGGCGAGACCGAGTACGGCCTGAAGTGGATCCCGCTCGGCGGGTTCTGCGACATCGCCGGCATGACCGCGCTCGACGAGGTGACCCCGGACGAGGCGCCGCGCGCGATGTGGCGGTTCAAGACCTGGAAGCGCACCGTCGTGATGTCGGCCGGGTCGATCACCCACTTCATCCTCGGCTTCGTGGTCCTCTACCTGATGGCCGTGACCATGGGCCTGCCGAACCTGAACGCCGGCCCGACCGTCCCGGTGCTGGACTCGACCTCCTGCGCCCGCCCGACCACGTCGAAGGCCGAAGCCGAAGCCCAGGCCAGCGCCCCGTGCCCGCAGGGCGCCCTGACCCCGGCGGCTTCGGCGGGACTGCGCCCCGGTGACAAGGTGCTCGCCGTCGGCGGGAAGCCGGTCGCGACCTGGGACGAGATGCTCACCGCCGTGCAGGCCACCAGCGGCCGGACGGTGTTCGAGGTGCAGCGCGGTGACCAGCAGCTCTGGCTCGTGGTCGACGTGCCGAAGGTGCAGCGCTGGAGCCCCTCCGGCGTCAAGGACGTCGGCATGATCGGCGCCGCCCCGAAGGTGGAGTCGCCGACCGTCCAGTACGGCCCCCTCGCCGCGGTCGGTGCCACCTTCGACTTCACCGGGACGATGTTCGCCGAGACCGCGCAGCGGCTCGTCCAGTTCCCGGAACGCATTCCGGCCGTGGTGACCGCGATCTTCGGCGGCGAGCGCGACCCGAACACGCCGGTCAGCGTGGTCGGGGCCAGCCGGATCGGCGGCGAGGCGGTCGAGCGGGGCGTCTGGGTGCTGTTCTTCTTCCTGCTGGCCAGCCTGAACTTCTTCATCGGCGTGTTCAACCTGCTGCCGCTGCTGCCGCTCGACGGCGGGCACATCGCGGTGGTCTGGTACGAGCGCGTCCGCGACTGGATCCGCGCGCGGCGGGGCAAGGCGGCGGGCGGTCCCGTCGACTACACGCGGTTGTCCGGGATCACGATGGCCTTGGTGCTGGTCGGCGGCGCGGTGACGCTACTCACGGTCACCGCGGACATCGTCAACCCGATCCGGATCGGCCAGTGAGGTCCACGGAGAGGTGACGGCCCGGCCGGGGCCGCTCACCCCGGCCGTAATGCTGCTCACCGTGACGGTTGACATGGTGAAGGTAGCCCAGTAGGGGTCGGTACGCTGGAAGCCGTGACCGTCGCACTCGGTATGCCCGCCCTGCCCCCGCCCGTCCTGTCCGAGCGCCGCAAGACCCGCCAGCTCCAGGTGGGTTCGGTCGGTGTCGGCAGCGACCACCCGATCTCCGTCCAGTCGATGACGACGACGCTCACCTCCGACGTCAACGCGACCCTGCAGCAGATCGCCGAGCTGACCGCCGCGGGCTGCGACATCGTCCGCGTGGCGTGCCCGTCGGCCGACGACGCCGAGGCGCTGCCGGCGATCGCGAAGAAGTCGCAGATCCCGGTGATCGCCGACATCCACTTCCAGCCGAAGTACGTCTTCGCCGCGATCGAGGCCGGCTGCGCCGCGGTGCGCGTGAACCCGGGCAACATCCGGAAGTTCGACGACCAGGTCAAGGAGATCGCCCAGGCGGCGAAGGACCACGGCACGCCGATCCGGATCGGCGTCAACGCCGGCTCGCTCGACAAGCGGATCATGGACAAGTACGGCAAGGCGACGCCGGAAGCGCTGGCCGAGTCGGCGCTGTGGGAGGCGTCGCTGTTCGCCGAGCACGACTTCCACGACATCAAGATCTCGGTGAAGCACAACGACCCGGTGGTCATGGTGCGCGCCTACGAGCTCCTCGCCGAGCAGTGCGACTACCCGCTGCACCTCGGCGTCACCGAGGCCGGCCCGGCCTTCCAGGGCACGATCAAGTCGGCGGTCGCGTTCGGCGCGCTGCTGCGCCAGGGCATCGGCGACACGATCCGCGTGTCGCTGTCCGCGCCGCCGGTCGAAGAGGTCAAGGTCGGCATCCAGATCCTGCAGTCGCTGAACCTGCGGCCGCGGAAGCTGGAGATCGTGTCGTGCCCGTCGTGCGGCCGGGCGCAGGTGGACGTCTACACGCTCGCCGAGCAGGTCACGGCCGGGCTCGAGGGCATGGAGATCCCGCTGCGCGTGGCCGTCATGGGCTGCGTCGTCAACGGCCCGGGCGAGGCCCGCGAAGCCGACCTCGGCGTGGCGTCGGGCAACGGCAAGGGTCAGATCTTCGTCAAGGGCGAGGTCATCAAGACCGTCCCCGAGCACGCCATCGTCGAGACGCTCATCGAAGAGGCCATGCGCATCGCCGAGGAGGCGGGCGAGTCCCTCGGTGAGGGTGCGCCGGTGGTCACCGCCGGCTGATCTTCGGGGGTCCGGGTGGCGAAGCCCCCGGCCCGGGGCGGAGCCCCGGATGTCACAGCTGATTTGCTGCCGGACGACGTCCTCGAGGCGTCGTCCGTGGTGGCCAACCGGGCGATGAACCGCGAGCGCCGGCTGGCCGGCCGGGACGGCTACTCGCGCGTCCTCGGCTTCGACATCCCGGGCCTGCCGGCGGGGGCGCGCTGGCTCGACCTCTGCTGCGGCAGCGGACGGGCGCTGCTGGACGCGGCCGAGGCCCGGCCGGACCTGGACATCACCGGTGTCGACCTCGTCGGGTACTTCGCCGCGGCCGGGCCCGTGCGGTTCGTGACGGCGTCGATCACCGCGTGGCGGCCGGCGGGCCGGTTCGACCTCGTGACCTGCGTGCACGGCCTCCACTACGTCGGCGACAAGCTCGGCGCGCTGCTGCGGGCGGCGTCCTGGCTGAGCGACGGCGGCGTGTTCGTGGCCAACTTCGACATCGCCGGGATCCAGACGCCGGGCGAAACGCGCCGGGTCCTGCGGGCGCTGCGCGAAGCCGGCTTCGAGTACGACGCGCGAAGCCACCGGATCCGGCGTGACGGCCCCTTCGCCGGCACGCTGCCCTTCCGCTACCTCGGCGCGGACGACCGGGCCGGCCCCAACTACACGGGCCAGCCGGCGGTCCACTCGTACTACTCAGCCCTGTAGGTGGTGCTGGGCGGCGTCGCGGATCTGCAGGCGGACGTTCTCCAGCGCGGCCGCGACCTCGTCGATCTGCTGCGAAGCGAGCTGGATCGCGCCCTGGATCGCGGTCGCGGTGGACGTCTCCCCGAGCAGGCCGAGCACCTGGGCCTGCAGGTCTTCGAGGTCGCTCTTCGTGGCGAGCGCGATGCCGGTCGGCACCTGGTCGGCGAGCAGCTCCAGCTGCTGCGCCTGCTCCTGGATCGTCATTCGGGTGGTTCCTTCCGCGGTGGGGACGCGCCCCTCCGTGTTATCAGACCCGGGAACTGTCGGTGGTGACGATTACGCTCGCACTCGTGAGCGTGACCTGGGCCATTCACCAGCCGCACCCCGTGGTGCGGCCCCTGGTCACGCGCTACGTCGGGTACGCGCAGGACGACGTGACGCTGGCCGTCCACCGCGGGCTGCCGTCGCGGCACGTGACGCTCGTCATCAGTCTCGCCGGGCCGGTGCGGATGGCCGGGCGGAGCCTGCAGGCGCTGGTCGGCGGCCTGCACACGCGCGCGGTGCCGATCCGGCAGGACCGCGTGCAGGAGGGGCTGCAGCTGGAGCTCGACCCGCTGGGCGTGCGCACCCTCTTCGGGGTCACGGCGGCGGAGCTGAGCGGCGAGGTGGCCGACCTGGCGGAGTTCGGCCTCGGCTCGCTGCCGGACCGGTTGCGGGAGCTGTCCTGGCCCGAACGGTTCAGGCTGCTCGACGACGTCCTGGCCGCCCGGGCGGCCGACCCGGTGGCCCCGCCGGCCGAGCTGGGGGAGGCGTGGCGCCGGCTGCGGGGTGCGGACGGGCAGGTGCGTGTCGCGGAGCTGGCGGAGGAGGTCGGCTGGAGCCGGCGGCACCTCGGCGAGCGGTTCCGCACGGAGCTCGGGCTGCCGCCGAAGCAGGTGGCGCGGGTGCTGCGGTTCGAGCGGGCCACGCGGCAGCTGCGCCGGGGGCACGCGGACCTGGCGTCGCTGGCGGTGGAGTGCGGGTTCTACGACCAGGCGCACCTGACGAACGAATGGCGGGCGCTGGCCGGCTGCACGCCGGGCACGTGGATCGCGGAGGAGCTCCCGTTCCTCCAAGACCAGGAGCCGGAGGTGGCGCGAAGCTGACGGCATGACAACACCTGAAGCGAACGTGTGGCCCGCCCTGCGCTACGACGACGCCCCGGCGGCGATCCGCTTCCTCGTCGACGTCCTCGGCTTCACCGAAGCCCTGGTGGTGCCCGAGGGCGACCTGGTGGCCCACGCGGAGCTGCGCTGGCCGGAAGGCGGCGCGGTGATGCTGGGCAGCGTCCGCCCGCCGGACGGCGTCCACGACACGATGAAGCCGGGCACGGCGGCGGTGTACGTGGTGTCGGACCGCGTGGACGAGGTGTACGGGCGCGTGCAGGCGGCCGGCGCGGAGATCACGGCCGGGCTGACCGACACCGAGTACGGCTCGCACACGTTCAGCCTCCGCGATCCGGAGGGCAACGCGTGGACGATCGGCACCTACCGCGGCGCGGCCTGACCGGCCCATAGCTCTTCCGGGACCGTTCGCGTCCCGGGACGAGCCGTGGGCGACGTACCCGGCGCTCCGGCCGGCCGCGCCGACCTGGGCGCTTCATCTCACCGTGTCGACAGTCTCGCGTTCCGTTTACCGCCCGGATCTGGCACCCTGGAGCCCGTGTTGCGGCTTGCAGGTGCACGGCTGCTCGATGATCGGGACTATCCGGCGGTCCGTGCCGCGCTGGCCGCCGACCCCGTGGGCAGCTGCATGGTCAGCGCCCGGGTCGAGGCGGCCGGTCTCGACCCGTGGCGGCTCGGTGGTGAGCTCTGGGCCGCCGACAGCCGTCCGGTGCGCGCCGGACGGCTCCAAGGGCTGTGCTTCTCCGGGCCCAATCTGATCCCGCTGAAGGGCAACGCCCCCGCCCTGCGGTCCTTCGCCGACCGCGCCCTCCGGCGGCAGCGCACCTGCTCGTCGCTCGTCGGCCCGGCCGAGCAGGTCCTCGGCCTGTGGGACGAACTCGAAGACGAGTGGGGCCCGGCCCGCGAAGTCCGCGACGACCAGCCGCTGATGGCGCTGGACAGCACCCCGCTCGTGGCCGCCGACCCGCTGGTCCGGCCCGTCCGGCCGGACGAGCTGGAGCGGTACCTGCCCGCGGCCGTCGCGATGTTCATCGAGGAGGTCGGGGTCGACCCGCGCAGCGGGGACGGCGGCGCCAGCTACCGCGCCCGCGTCACCGAGCTGATCGGCGCCGGGCGCGCGTTCGCCCGCTTCGAGAACGGCGAAGTCGTCTTCAAGGCCGAGATCGGGGCCATGTCGGCGACCGTCGGGCAGATCCAGGGCGTGTGGGTGCACCCGGACCGCCGGGGCGACGGGCTCGGCACCGCCGGCACCGCCGCCGTCGTCAACCGGCTCGTCCGGGGCCTGGGCCGGACGGCCAGCCTCTACGTCAACGCGTTCAACACTCCGGCCCTGGCGGCCTACCGCAAGATCGGCTTCAAGCAGGTCGGCCAGTACGCGACGGTGCTGTTCTAACCACTCTTCCGTGGCGGTGTTTCGAGGCCGGGACACCCGCTCTGACCAGGCATCATCCGGCCATGAGTGCACGTCGACGCGGTGCTCTCGCGGTGCTGCTGCTCGTCGCCGCGACCACGGCCGGGTGCTCGGGCGACGGTCCCGGGGACGCCCTCTCCGCCTTCCTGGACGCCGTCGCGTCCGGGGACGTCGCCACCGCCGCGGCGAACACCGACTCGCCCGACGCCGCGAAGACCGTCCTGAGCCAGGTCCGCGGCGTGCTCGACCCGGAATCGCTCGACGTCGACGACGAAGAGGTGAAGCAGCCGGACGGGGACGTCGTGACCGCCGGCTACCGGCTCACCTGGCACCTGCCGCACGGCCGCACCTGGTCCTACCGCGCCGACGCCCAGCTGCGGGCGGCCGAAGGCGGCTGGCAGGTGCACTGGCAGCCGACGGTCGTGCACCCGCAGCTGGCCGTCGGCCAGACCCTCGGCATGCTGCCGCAGCTGCCGGAGACGGCGCCGGTGCTCGACCGCGACGGTGTGCCGCTGATGCGCCCGCAGACCGTGATCGGCGTGGTCGTCGACCCGCAGAAGACCGGCAACGCGAGCGCCGTCGCGGGCTCGCTGGCGAAGGCGCTGCACCGGTACGAGCCGTCGGTCACCGGCCGGTCGGTGCTGGACGGGATGAGCAGGACCAAGCCCGGCGACGCCTACCCGGTGATCACCCTGCGCGCCGGGGACTACCAGCGCGTCAAGCCGGTGATCTACGACCTGCCGGGCGTCCGGTTCGCCAGCCAGGAGCGGCTGCTGCCGGTCACCCGCGGGTCCGGGCAGCAGGTGCTGCCGGGCATCCGCACGCTGGTCGAGCAGCAGCTGGCCGGCGCGGCGGGCTGGCGGATCGTCACCCGCGACGTCACCGGGGGCGAGGTCTCCGAGCTCAAGGCCGAGCCGCCGCGGGTCTCGCCCGCCGTCACGAGCACCCTCAGCACCAAGATCCAGGCCGCCGCCGAGAAGGCCCTCGAAACCGAGCCGTACTCCGCCGCGCTGGTCGCGATCCAGCCGTCGAGCGGGGACATCCTCGCCGTGGCGCAGAACGACGCCGCCGACGAGGAGGGCTCACTGGCCCTGTCCGGGCGCTACCCGCCGGGGTCGACGTTCAAGATCGTCACGGCGGCGGCCGCGCTGGCCACCGGCGACGTCGACGCCGGCAGCCCGGTCGACTGCCCCGGCGTCACCACGATCGAGAACCGCGTGGTGCCGAACGAAGGCCACTTCGACCTGGGCCGCGTGCCGCTGAAGACGGCGTTCGCGCGCTCCTGCAACACGACCTTCGCCCGCCTCGCCGCCGGCCTTCCCGGCCCGGCGCTGACCGGCACCGCCCGCTCGTTCGGCATCGGCGCCGACTTCGTGGTCCCCGGCCTGACCACCGTCACCGGCGACGTCCCGGCCAGCGATTCGGCCGTCCAGCGCGCGGAAAACGGCTTCGGCCAGGGCCGGGTGGTGGTCAGCCCGTTCGGCATGGCCCTGGCCGCGGCCACCGTGCAGGCCGGGAAGGTGCCGACGCCGTCGATCGTCAAGGGGATGCCGGCGAGCACGCGGAACGTCGGCGACGCGCCGTCGGAGGAGGTGCTCGACGCGCTGCGCGGGATGATGCGCGAGGTCGTCACGACGGGCACTGCGACCGGGCTGCGGGACATCCCCGACGTCGCGGGAAAGACCGGCACCGCCCAGTTCGGCGACGGCTCGCACTCGCACGGCTGGTTCGTCGGCTACCGCGGCGACCTGGCGTTCGCCGTGCTCCTGACCGATGCCGGGTCGTCCAAGCCTGCCGTGCAGGCCGCCCACCGGTTCCTGGCGGGGATCGGCTGAGCGGGCCGTCGTAAGGTGGAGGCATGTCCGTTCGTGCCCCGCTCGTTCCCGGCGTCCAGACGCCGCGCCGCCCCGTCCCCACCTCCATCGCCCGTCCCGAGTACGTGGACAAGCCGGCGCCGAAGCGGGACACCGGCAACGGCGTGCGCACGCCCGAGGTGATCGAGAAGATGCGGGTCGCGAGCCGCATCGCGGCCCAGGCGCTGGAGGAGGGCGGCAAGGCGGTCAAGCCGGGTGCCACCACGGACGACATCGACCAGGTGGTGCACGAGTTCCTGCTCGACCACCACGCCTACCCCTCTACGCTGGGCTACCGCCGCTTCCCGAAGTCGTGCTGCACCTCGCTCAACGAGGTGATCTGCCACGGCATCCCGGATTCGACGGTGATCGAGGACGGCGACATCTGCAACATCGACGTGACGGCCTACATCGGCGGCGTCCACGGCGACACGAACGCGACCTTCCTGGCCGGCGACGTCTCCGAGGAGGCACGCCTGCTGGTGGAGCGCACCCGCGAGGCGACCATGCGGGCGATCAAGGCGGTCCGGCCGGGCCGTCAGCTGAACGTGATCGGCCGGGTCATCGAGTCCTACGCCAAGCGGTTCGGCTACGGCGTGGTCCGCGACTTCACCGGCCACGGCGTCGGCCCGGCGTTCCACACGCCGCCGACGATCCTGCACTACGAGGAGCCCTCCGTCGACACGATCATCGAGGAGGGCATGACCTTCACGATCGAGCCGATGATCACCCTGGGCACCATCGACTACGACATCTGGGCCGACGACTGGACCGTCACCACGAAGGACAAGAAGTGGACGGCCCAGTTCGAGCACACCCTCGTGGTGACGGCCGACGGCAGCGAGATCCTCACGCTGCCCTGAGTCAGTGGCTGGTGGCCTTCTTGTAGCAGCGCACCGAAAGCGGCACGAAGACCACCAGCAGCACCGCGATCCACAGCACCGAGGCCAGCAGCGCGTGCTGCATGGGCCAGACGTCGCGCGGCGGCAGCGCCGCGCTCGTGTTGCCGAACAGTTCGCGTGCGGCCTGGGTGACCGCCGAGACCGGGTTCCAGTCCGCGATCGCCCGCAGCGGGCCCGGCAGCCGTCCGCTGTCGACGAACGTGTTGGCCAGGAACGTCAGCGGGAAGACGACCACCATCGAGACGTTGTTGAACACCTCGGGTTTGCGCACGGCCAGGCCCAGCGCGCCCATCACCCACGACAGCGCGTAGGAGAACGCCAGCAGCAGGACGATCCCGCCCAGCGCCTCCGGGACGCCGGTGTGGATGCGCCAGCCGACCAGCAGGCCGACCAGGCCCATGATGAGCAGGCTCGCCGTGCTGAGGATGAGGTCGGCGGTGGTCCGCCCGATCAGCACCGCGGCCGGGGACATCGGCAGCGAGCGGAACCGGTCGATGATGCCCTTCTGCAGGTCGTCGGTCAGCCCGTAGCCGGTGACGATGCCGCCCATCGCCACCGCCAGGGTGAAGATCCCCGGCAGCATGAACTCGCGGTAGGACAGGCCCGGGATGTCGATCACGCTGCCGAACACGTACCCGAAGAGCAGCACGAACATCACCGGCGTGAACACGAGGGACCCGAGCAGGTCCAGCGACCGGAAGATCTTGATCGAGTTGCGCTTGGCGACGGTCACGCCGTCGGTGACGGCCATCTGCACCGCGTTCATCACACGGCCTCCTTCGCGGGTTCGGCCGTCTCGTGGCCGGTCAGGGTGAGGAAAACGTCGTCGAGGGTGGGGCGGCGGACGCCGACGTCGCGGACGTCGACGCCGTCGGCGGCCAGCAGCGCCAGCGCTTCGGTAAGCGCTTTCGCGCCGTGGGTCACGGGCACGGTGAGCCGGAAGCCCTCGGCCTTCGGCTCGCCGCTGGCCAGCCGGGCCAGCGTCCGCTGCGCCACGACGACGTCGTCGTGCGTGCCGACGGTCAGCTCGATCCGCTCGCCGCCGACGAGGTCCTTGAGCTCGTCGGCGGTGCCGCGGGCGATCACGCGGCCGTGGTCGACGACGGCGATGCTGTCGGCCAGCCGGTCGGCTTCCTCCAGGTACTGGGTGGTCAGCAGCAGCGTGGTGCCGCCTGCGACGAGCTCGGTGATGACGTCCCACAGCTCGGTGCGGGCCCGCGGGTCCAGCCCGGTGGTGGGCTCGTCGAGGAACAGCACCGGCGGGTTCGCGACCAGCGCGCCGGCCAGGTCGAGCCGGCGCCGCATGCCGCCGGAGTAGCCCTTGACCGGGCGGTCGGCGGCGTCGGCCAGGCTGAACCGGGCCAGCAGTTCCCGGCCGCGCGCCTTCGCCCGCTTGGTGCCCAGGTGGTACAGCCTGCCGACCATCTCGAGGTTCTCGGCCCCGGTCAGTTCCGGGTCGACGGCGGCGTACTGCCCCGACGCGCCGATGTGCGAACGCAGCTCGGGCGCGTCCTTGACGACGTCGAACCCGGCGACCGTCGCGCGGCCCGCGTCCGGTTTCTGCAGCGTCGTGAGGATCTGGACGGTGGTGGTCTTGCCGGCGCCGTTCGGCCCCAGCACCCCCAGCACCGTGCCCTCCGGAACGCGCAGCGACATCCCGTCGAGCGCGGTGACCTTCCCGTACTTCTTGACCAATCCCTCGGCCACGATGGCGTCCGGCATGGATTTCCCCTGTCTGTGTGGAGTTTCAGGCCCGGCGGATGACGATGTCGCCGGTGTAGGAGTGGGCCTTGACCTCGACGGTCTCGGTGCTGCCGCCCGGCCCCTCGGACGGCGTGAGCGTGTTGCGCACCGATCCGGTCAGCGAGTTCAGCTCGAGCCACGCGGCGCTGCCCTCGCGGATGCCGATCTCGATCTCGCCGACGGCGGTCTCGAGGACGACCCGGTCGCGGATGACTTCGCCGAGCCGGATGTCCCCGGCGGCGGTTTTCGCGTTGACCCCGGCGTGGGCGCGGTCGACGAGGATGTCGCCGTTGGCGGTGCTGACGCGCAGGTCGCCGGTCACCTCGCCGACGCGGGTCTCGCCGTTGGAGTTCTTCAGCACGGCCGTGCCGTCGATCTCGCGGATCCGCAGCTCGCCGGAGCCGGTGCCGACCTCGGCGTGCCCGGTGGCCCGGTCGACGAAGACGTCACCGGTCGCGGTGTTCGCTTCCAGCCGCGAGGTTTCGTCGAGGTGGATGTTGCCGACCGACGTCTTGAGCCGGCTGTCGCCGAGGCGGCCGGTGACGTGGAAGTCGCCCATCGCGGAGGTCGCCCTGACGCGGGAGCCGGCCGGCAGCTCGACCGTGACGTGCAGCGCGCCGCCCTTGCCCCACAGTTTGGTGGTGTACTTCGGGCCCTTGACCAGCAGCTCGCCGTCGGCGAACTCGACGCGGGTCTTGGCGGCGGCCTTGACGTCCTCGGTGTCGCCGGGGTCGGCCGGCTGGACCTCGACGGTGGTTTCGGTGCGGTCGCCGGCGACGATCCGGACGTCGGCCACACTGACGTCGAGCGTGGCCGTGATCGGCTCGGGGGTGGCGAAAAACGGCATGGCTGCGCCCTCCTGGGGTGCGTTGAGAGTGTTTCAGCTGGTCAGGGCAGGCGGGTCAGTGAACCCAGCCGGTGTACTTCTCGCCGTAGACGGACCGGCGGTGCGGGGGCCGGCTCGCGTCGGCGCCGAGTGCGGTGCTCGCGGCCCGGACGAGCCAGGCGTTGATGGACAGCCGCTCGCGGCTCGCGGCCTCCTCGACCCGCTGCTTCAGCTGGTCGGGGAGCCGCAGGTTGATCCGGGAGACGGCGCCGTCGTCGGCCTCGGGCGGCGGCGGGGCCTCCGCCGGAGCCGGTTCGGGCGCCGTGGGCACGGAAACCGCGAATTCCGCTTCGCGGCGGCGAAGGCGTACTTCGACGGAGCCGGGAGCGAGGTCGCGGGTGATCTCGTCGGCCGCGGCCGACAGCGCGTCGAGCAAGGTGAGCCGGATGGCGGACGCCAAGGGGGAGGCCAGCCGCCCGGCCAGGGCGACCGCGTCCTCCCCGGCCGCCTCGGCGGCTACCGCGAACTCGCGGCGGAGGCTGTCCACGAAGGGCGTCAGGTCCATGGCACTAATGTGGCACCACGGTGGTGCCACGACAACCCTGAACTGGCACCCTTAAGGGTCTTCGATAGGTGAATCTGCAGGTCAGGCCGGTTCGATCCGTTCCAGGAGCTCGTCGAGGAACCCGCAGGCCTCGGCGGCGGCGCGGTCCGGATCCCGGTCGGCGATGGCCCGCGCGAGGCCTTCGTGGCCGATCTCCGGCGCGTGGTCGACGCCCGGCGTGATGCGGGACGTCGTCGCGATGCTCGCCGCGATGACTTCCGTCAACCCCCGGTAGAGCTCGGTCAGCAGCCGGTTGTGCCCGGCACGGACGACGGCGCAGTGGAACTCGGCGTCCGTGCGGGCGAAGTCCTGCCAGCGGCCGGCGCGCAGGTCGGTCTCGCGGCGGGCGAGCAGGGCGTGCAGCTCGGCGACCTCGTCCTCGGTTCGTTCGATGGCTGCGAGCCGCGCACCTTCCACTTCCAGGGTCCGCCGGACCTGGAGGACTTCGCGCAGCTCCGAGCCGCAGAGCCGGCGGATCGCGCCGGACACCTCGCTGGTGGCGCGGACGTAGGTGCCGTCGCCCTGCCGGACCTCCAGGAGCCCGGTGTGCGCGAGCGCGCGGACGGCTTCGCGGACGGTGTTGCGCCCGACGCCGAGCTGTTCGACGAGCTCGGTCTCGGTGGGGATGCGTTCGCCGATCGGCCACTCGCCCTGCGTGACCGCGGTCCGCAGCTGCTCGATGACCTGGTCGACGAGGCCGGCCCGGCGCGTGGTGGCCAGAGGCACAGGATTATCCCTTCATCCAATCATCCTACGTATGCGATAGTAGCGGGCATGCGCGTCGAACACCGTGAACCCGGACTGGACGGTACCGCCGAGGTCCGGACACCGGGCGTGGTCGCCGCCGGGGCGCTGCTCGCGGTCGCTGTGGTGCTCACCGCCCTGAACCTGCGCCCGGCCATCACCGGGGTCGGGCCGATGCTCGCCGAAATGCGCGCGGACCTGGGCACTTCCGTGGTCTGGGCCGGGATGCTCACGACGTTGCCGACGCTCTGCTTCGCCGGTGCCGGGCTGGCCGCACCCCTGCTCGCGCGCCGGGCCGGGGTCGGGGCCGCCATCGCGATCGCGCTGGCCGCCCTCGCCGCCGGGCTCGTGCTGCGCGTGCTCGACGGCCCGGCCGTGGTGCTCGGCGGCACGCTCGTGGCCACCGCCGGGATCGCCCTGATCAACGTGCTCATCCCGGTCGTCATCAAGGACTCCTTCCCGGCGCGCATCGGCGTGCTGACCGGTGTCTACACCGCCGCGCTGCAAGGTGGCGGCGCCCTGGGCTCCGCCGTGACACCGCGCCTCGGCGACGCGCTCGGCGGCTGGCGCCCGGCCCTCGGCGCTTGGGCGGTCCTCGCCGTCGTCGCGCTGCTGGCCTGGATTCTCGCTTCCCGCGGCACCGGCCGCGCACCGCGCCCCGCCGACGGCGCCGGGGGCGGCCGGTCGCTGCTGGGCAACCGGCTCGCCTGGATCGTCACCGGCTTCTTCGGCCTGCAGGCGTTCTACGCCTACGCGGCGATGGGCTGGTTCCCCCAGGTGCTGATGGACGCGGGCGTGCCGCGTGACGACGCCGGGCTGCTGTTCGGCCTGGTCTCGCTGATCGCGGTGCCGATCAGCCTGGTCGTCGCGCCGATGGCGGCCCGGCGGCGCGGCCAGAGCCCGTGGATCGTCGGCCTGAGCGTGTTCGGCGTCGCCGGGACCACCGGGCTGATGCTGGCGCCGTCGTGGTCGCCGCTGCTCTGGAGCATCCTCGTCGGCCTGGGGATGAGCGTGTTCTCGCTCGGCCTGACGGTGATCGCGCTGCGCGCGCGGACCGGCGCGGACACCGCCCGCCTGTCCGGCATGGCGCAGGGCTTCGGCTACCTCTTCGCGGCGCTCGGGCCGTTCCTGTTCGGCCTCCTGCACGACGTGGCCGGCGGCTGGACGGTCCCGCTCGGGATGCTCCTCGGCCTGCTCGGCGTCCAGATGGTGTTCGGCGCCCTCGCCGGCCGCCACCGCTTCGTCTGATCCCTGGCTTGCTCAGTCCAGAGGCAGGTTCAGCAGCGCGTTCTCGATCAGCTCCGGCATCGCCGGGTGGATCCAGTACTGGCCGCGCGCCATGGACCGCGCGTCGAGGCCGAAGCTCATGGCCTGGATGAGCGGCTGGATCACCGAGGACGCCTGCGGGCCGATGATGTGCGCGCCGAGCAGCTGCCCGGTCGCCGGGTCGGCCAGCAGCTTCGCGAAGCCGGTGGTGTCCTCCATCGCCCAGCCGTACGCGATCCCGGCGTAGTCCTGCTTCGAGACCACATAGGACACTCCGAGTTCGCGCGCCTTCTGCTCGGTCAGCCCGACCGACGCGACCTGCGGGTGGGTGAAGACCGCGTGCGGCACGAACCGGTGGTCGGCGGTGATCCGCTCGTCCGGGTGCAGCAGGTTGTGCTGCACCACGCGGGCTTCGTGGTTCGCGACGTGCTTCAGCTCGTGCGGCGACGACAGGTCGCCGAGCGCGTAGATGCCCTCGACCGCGGTTTCCTGGTGGTCGTCGACCACGACGTGCCCACTGTCCATTGTGGTCACACCGGTGGCGGCGACGTCCAGCAGGTCCGAGTTCGGGCGGCGGCCGGTGGCGATCAGCAGGACGTCGCCCTCGACGGTTTCCGCGCCCTGCGGCCCCTCCAGGTCCAGCGCGACGCCGGTTCCGGTCCGGCGGGCCCGGACGGTCTTGCGGTCCAGGCGGACGTCGAACCGTTCGGCGGCCAGCTCGGTGAACCGCGCGCTGACGTCCTCGTCCTCCGAGCGCAGCAGGCGCCCGGAGCGGTTGACCAGCGTCACCTGCACGCCGAAGGACGCGAAGACGTGCGCGAACTCGGCCGCGATGTACCCGCCGCCGAGGATGACGATGCGCTCCGGGAGCTCGTCGAGCCGCATCACGGTGTCGGACGTGTAGTAGCCGACGTCGTCGAGGCCGGGGATTCCCGGGATCACCGGACGGCCGCCCGCGGCGAGCACGAACTTGTCGGCGGTCAGCACCTCGTCGGGACGCCCGTCGGCGAAGCTGACCCGCAGTTCCTTGTGCCCGGTGAAGCGGCCGGTGCCCTCGTACACGTCGACGTTCGCGTTGTCCTCGTGGCTGCGGCGGTACTCCGCGCCGCCCGCGGCGATCGGGTCGATGCGGCCGAAGATCCGGTCGCGGATGTCGCGCCAGCGCACGCCCTTCAGCTCTTCGTCGACGCCGTACTTGGCGCTGTGCGAAGGCGTGTACGCGACGTCGGCGGCGTAGACGAACATCTTCGTCGGGATGCAGCCGACGTTCAGGCAGGTACCGCCGAAGACGCCCTTCTCCACGATCGCCGTCTTCTTGCCGGCGAAGCCGGGGCCGAGGATGGAGTTCCCCGATCCCGTCCCGACGATCACCAGGTCGTAGTGGGGCACTGCATCCTCCGCGAGTCCGTGTCCGGTCGGTCCACCCTAGCCAACCGCCACCGCGAAGCGGGTGTTCCCTGTTGTGCTTAACGTCGTATTACGCGGTCAATGGCCGGTCGCGGTGAAGTGCATCCGGTCGGCCGGATCGTGCCAGTTCCCGCCCCAGCTCCACCCGATCGCCGCGAACGCGCGCACGGTCGCGTCGCCGGGCAGCACCATGCCGGGCCGCTTGCGGGAGCGGTCGAGGTACGCCGAGGCCAGCTCGGGCAGCACGAGATCGCCTTGCGTGTACGGGTTGCAGAACGGGTTGACGTCCACGGCCAGCCCGTAGGCGTGCGCCGACCAGGTCGTCTGCCCGCGCGCCGGGCGGCAGACGAACGCGCTGGTCGAGTTGCCGTCCCCGGTCGGCGGCGCGGTCAGCTCGGCCGGTCCGGTGACGCGCAGCTCTTCGAGCGGGAAGTGCGCCGCGAAGAGCTGCCCGAAGACCTTCGTGATGCCTGCCGCGCCGGAGACGTTGACCAGCATTTCGCCGGTGTGCGCGCGGCCGTCGAAGCCCCAGAACGACATCGTCAGGTAGCGGAGGTCGCCGGCCTTGACCGGGCAGGCGGGCTGCCAGGTGCTGCGCGCGAGGACGCCGGCGGGCACGGCGCTGATCGTCGACGCGTAGGCGTTGCCCGCCGGCGGCGGAAGCACGTCTTTTGTCGGAAGTGCCCGGTTCACCAGTTCGGGTGGCGTCGGCTCGACCTCGCCGAAACCGTCGGGACGGCGGGGGAGCGGATGGGCACCCACCTGCCAGGTGACGGCGGCCGGGCCGGACGTCGGCGGCGGCGCGGCCGCGGTGGTCGCCGTGACCGTCGTCGGCGCAGGTGCCGGCGGTGGGACGGGCGGCGAGCACGCGGTCACGGCGAGAGTCAGGACCGCTCCCGCCGCCGTCGCTGCCCGCCGCATCCGGCCAGCTTGGCAGAAACGTGCGTTCGGCGCGGACTCCACCCGTTCCAGTGACACCGTTTTGGGCCCCTTCGAATTAGGGTAATGAGCGCACGTCGTTCACGCACCGGAGTCATCCGGGTGCCGAGTGCTTTGCTCCGTGCTGTGCCGAAGAGGAGAACGTCCCATGGCCGTGAAGTCCCGTCGATCCCTGCTGTTCGCGAGCGGTGCGCTCCTCGCGGCCGCCGCGGTCGCCGTCCCGGTCGTGGCCGGCACGGCGGCGGCGGACCCCGGTTCCGGCACCCAGGCGCGGATCGTCGGCGGCAACCAGGCCTCGATCGCCGACCACCCGTACACGGTGTACCTGACCGACGCGGGCGGCAACCAGTTCTGCGGCGCGGTGATCGTGAGCTCCGTGGCGGTCGCGACGGCGGCGCACTGCGCCAAGGCGGTCGCGAAGCAGGACATCCGCGTGGTGGCCGGCCGCGAAGACAAGCGCACCGACGAAGGCCAGGTCCTGGGCGTCTCGAAGGTCTGGGTCGGCGAGGGCTACACCGACCCGACCGAGGGGGCGGACATCGCGGTGCTGACCGTCCGCGGCCAGCTCGACTACCGGCCGGCGAAGCTGCCCGCGAAGGACGACAAGCAGGTGTACGCCACAGGCACCCAGGCGACCGTGCTCGGCTGGGGCCGCATCGCCGACGGCGGGGACCGCTCCGACTACCTGCGCAGCGCCCAGGTCCCGCTGGTCTCGGACAGCGAATGCCGCTCCGACTACAACGTCTACGACCAGCGGAGCATGGTGTGCGCGGGCTACCGCGACGGCGGCATCGACGCCTGCCAGGGCGACTCCGGCGGCCCGCTCGTGGTGGGTGACACGCTGATCGGCATCGTCTCCTTCGGCGACGGCTGCGCGAAGGCGGGCAAGCCGGGTGTCTACACGCGCGTCTCGGCGTACGCCGATGACGTCGAGGCCCAGGCCAAACCGCGCCTCCTCGGCTGAGCGTGCTAAGCAGGGGTATGCCGACCCTGCACGACGCGACCGGTCCGGAGCTGACCGCCGCCCAGCTGCACGACATCCTCCGCCTGCGCGTCGACGTGTTCGTCGTGGAGCAGAAGGCCGCGTACCCCGAGCTCGACGGCCGTGACCTGCTCCCGGACACCCGTCACCTGTGGTTCGCGGACGCCGGCGGCGTCACGTCCTACCTACGGGTCCTGCTTGACCCGGACGGCGTCCGCCGCATCGGCCGCGTCGTGACGGCGGCCTCCGCCCGCGGCCAGGGCCTGGCGGCCCGGCTGATGGACGCGGCTCTGACCGTCCCGGGCGAGTACGTCCTGGACGCCCAGACGTACGTCCAGGGCTTCTACGCACGCTACGGCTTCGTCGCGGAAGGCGCGGAGTACCTCGACGACGACGGAATCCCGCACATCCGCATGCGCCGCCTCCCGTGATCAGAGCGTCGACACGCGTGATCGGCGCGACGACACGGCGGACGCCACCCGGCCGCATCGTGTCGGCTCCTCAATCACGCGTGTCGACCCTGGAATCACGCGTGTCGGCTTTCCGAGCACGTCCGGTACGGGCTCAGCCGAGCGCACCCCGCGGCGCGGTCGCCGTGATCACCTTCACCGCACGGTCCACATCGGACTCCGTGAGGTCGGCCCGCGCGGTCAGCCGCAGCCGTGAGATCCCGTCCGGCACCGACGGCGGCCGGAAGCACCCGACCCGGATGCCCTGCTCCGCACACGCCGCGGCCCACGCGACGGCCGTCTCCGCCGAGGGCGCCTGGACCGAAATGACGGCGGCGTCCGGCAGGCTCGCCTTCAACCCGGCCGCCTTCAACGACATCGCCAGGTTGCCCGCGTTCTCGACGACCTTCCCCGCCAGCCCCGGCTCCTCCTTCAGCGCGTGCAACGCCGCCAATGCGGCCGCGGCGCTCGCAGGCGCCAATGCCGTGTCGAAGATGAAGCTGCGAGCCGTGTCGACCAGGTGCTTGATCACCCGACGCGGTCCCACCACCGCGCCGCCTTGCGCGCCGAGGGACTTCGACAGCGTCAACGTCGTTACGACGTCGGGCGCGCCCGAGAGCCCGGCCGCGTGGACCGCCCCGCGGCCGCCCTCGCCCAGGACGCCGAACCCGTGCGCGTCGTCGACCAGCAGCGCCGCGCCGTGCGAACGGCAGATTTCCGCCAGCTCACCGAGCGGCGCGAGGTCGCCGTCGACCGAGAACACCGAGTCGGTCACCACCAGCGCCCGCGGCTTGCGCCGGGTCGCGAGCGCGTGCTTGATCGCCGACGGCGTCGAGTGCGCGACCGCGGCCACGTCGGCCCGCGACAGGCGGCAGCCCTCGATCAGCGACGCGTGGATGTACTTGTCGGTGACGATCGCCGATTCGGCGCCGGACAGGGCCGTCACCGCGCCGAGGTTCGCGGCGAAGCCGGAGGAGAACACCAGCGCCGCCTGCGCGCCGCAGAACCGGGCGAGCTCCAGCTCCAGCTCGGTGTGCAGCTCGGTCGACCCGGTGACCAGCCGTGACCCGGTCGACCCGGCGCCCCAGCGCAGCGCGGCGGCCGCGGCGGCCCCGGCGACCCGCTTGTCCCGGGCCAGCCCGAGGTAGTCGTTGCCGGCCAGGTCCAGCTCGTCGGCCTGCGCGGGACGCGGCCGCAGCTGCCGCACGAGCCCCGCGTTCGCCCGCTTCTCCGCCTCGGCGTCGAGCCAGTCGAAAACCTCGTCGGGCGGGGGCGTCGGCGGCGTAGTCACGTCCCGCAGTCTCCCACCCGGCCCCGTCGCCACCGCCAAGCGGGCCCGCAAACGCCGGAAGCCCCGGACCGCGCGGTCCGGGGCTTCCGAAGGGAGATGATCAGCTGTCGTAGCCGCGACGCGGGCCACGGCTCGGGCGGCCGTAGCCACCGCCGTTGCCCGAACGGGGCTGACGGCTGCGGCCGCCGAAGCCACCGGAACGGCCTTCGCGGTCGCCGCCGCGGTAACCACCGCGGTCGCCGCCACGCTCGCCACCGCGGTCACGGTCGCCGTAGCTGCGCTCGCCGCGGTAGGAACCGCCGCGCTCGCCGCCCCGCCCGCCGCCGAAGCCGCGGTCACCGCGAAAGCCACCGCCGCCGCGGCGCGGGTTCTCGCGCCGCCGCTCGACGACCGGCTCGCCGCTGGGCTCCTGGGCACCGGTGATGCGGGACAGCTCGGCGTCGCCCGGGCGGACCGTGGTCGACTCCGCGCGCACGCCGGCGCGGTCGGTCAGCCGGCGGACCATCCGGCGCTGATCGTGCGTCGCCAGCGTGACGACCACACCGGACGCCCCGGCGCGGGCCGTGCGGCCGGCGCGGTGCAGGTAGTCCTTGTGGTCGGCGGCCGGGTCGACGTGCAGCACCAGCGAGATGTCGTCGACGTGGATGCCACGCGCGGCGACGTCCGTGGCGACCAGCACCGGGGTGTGGCCTTCCTTGAAGTCGGCGAGGACGCGGTTGCGCTGCCCCTGCGTCTTGCCGCCGTGCAGCGCCGCCGCGTGCACACCCTGCTCGCGCAGCCGCTCGGTGAGCCGGTCGACGTGGTGCTTGGTGCGCACGAACATGATCGTGCGGCCCTCGCGGGCGCCGATCTGCGTGATGACGTCCTGCTTGTCCTGGTGCGAGACCTGGAGCACGTGGTGGTCCATGGTCGTCACGCTCGCGGTCGACGGCGCGACCGAGTGCGTGACCGGGTCGGTCAGGTACTGCTTGACCAGGCGGTTGACGTCACCGTCGAGCGTCGCCGAGAACAGCAGCCGCTGCCCGCCCGGCGGGGTCAGATCCATGATCTCGCGGACCTGCGGCATGAAGCCCATGTCCGCCATCTGGTCGGCCTCGTCGAGGGCGATGAAGTTGCAGTCGCCCAGGTGCGCGGTGCCCTGTCGGACGTGGTCCGACAGCCGGCCCGGGGTGGCGATCAGCAGGTCGACGCCGCGGGACAGGGCGTCCGCCTGGCGGGCGAAGGCCATGCCGCCGACGGCCGTGCGGCACCACAGGCCGAGCGACTTGGCCAGCGGGGTCAGCGAGTCGGCGACCTGCATGGCCAGCTCGCGGGTCGGGACCAGGATCAGCGCGCGGGGGCGCTTCGGGCGGGCCTTGCCGCCGTCGAGCCGGGCCAGCATGGCCAGGCCGAAGGCGAGGGTCTTGCCGGAACCGGTCTGGGCGCGGCCCAGCACGTCCCGGCCGGCCAGCGCGTCCGGGATGGTCGCGGACTGGATCGGGAAGGGGCTGTTGATGCCCGCGTCGGCCAGGGCGCGCAGCAGCGGCTCCGGCAGGCCCAGCTGGGCGAAGGTCTTGGTGGCCACAAGCTCGACCGCGTCGTCGCGCAGCATGTCCCCACCGGCCGGGCGGGTGCGCGGCTTGCGGTCGGGACGGTCCGCGTGCGCGGACGTCGAGGAAGGGCCGGAGTTGAACGTGACGGTCACAAATGCCTCTCGGACGTGGTTCGTCGCAAGGGAGGCCCGGGCTGCCCGCGCGCAGGCAGGGCAAGATGGTGTGCGATGGGCGTTCACAGGGACGGACCCGGCACACCGTGTCATCGCTTGCCGACACTGCGCGCCGCTTGGGTTACGGATCACCGCGAGCCATTCGGTTGGCTTTGGAGGCGACGGACACCAACTCATCCACGCCGCCGGTTGCGGTCTGTGTTCACTGTACCCGAGGCGGAGCCGGTCCTGCGCATCGAGGTCACCGGTTGTGGGCGGCGTCGCAGGCGTGTTCCGCACCACAGCCGCGACGCCGCCGCGGAATCAGGTCAATCCGGCCGCGGAAACGAGCTCGGCCAGCAGTTCTCCGGTGTTCGTGACGTCCTCGCCGAGCCCGCGCCCGTGGAACCAGCCGGCGAGGTTGCGCACGTCCCTGGCCAGGAATTCGACGCCGCCGGGGTTGGCCACGACGTCGACGACCTGGGGCAGGTCGATCACGACCAGCCGGCCCCGGTGCACCAGCAGGTTGTACGCCGAGAGGTCGCCGTGCGCGAGCCCTTCGGAGGCGAGCAGGTCGAGCGCCGCGGTCGCCTGGAACCACAGGTCCCGCAGCTCGTCCGGGCACGGGCGGACCTGGGCCAGCCGGGGCGCGGCGGTGCCGTCGTCCTCGCCGAGGAACTCGAGCAGCAGCTCGGTTCCGTTGCGCTGGACGGGGTACGGCACCGGCGCGCCGAGCGTCCACAGGCGACTCAGCGCGGCGAACTCCGCCACCGCCCACTGTTCGGCGATGAGGTTGCGGCCGAACGCGCTGCGCTGCGCCATCGCGCGGTTCTCGCGGGAGCGGCGCATCCGCCGTCCTTCGAGGTAGCCCGCGTCGCGGTGGAACAGCTTGTGTTCGTCGCTGCGGTACCGCTTCGCGGCGAGCAGCGCGCCCGGCGTGCCGGGCAGGCCCCGCCGCAGCAGGTGGACGTCGGCCTCCTTGCCGGTCTTGAGGACGCCGAGGTCGGTGTCGACCGCGGCGAGCTCGGTGACGACCCAGTCCGGCCGGGGGAGTGGGCCGTGTTCGGCGTCGTCCCAGGTGGACCAGCGGTCGGCGCCGTCGGGCAGCTGCCGTTCGGTGTAGGCGTCGTCGCGCAGTTTCGCGAGCCGGACGCGTTCGCTTTCGGTCAGCCGTCCGCGGCGCGTGGGTTCGGGTTCGTCGAACCGCCCGCGCCGCCGCGAACGCGCTTCACGGCGGCGCTGGGGGTTGTCGTCGAACAGGTCTGAATCTTCGAAGTCGTGCTGGCGCACTGGTGGGTTCTCCTCGATCAGGGATGCCCCACCGGGCGCGTGGTCAGCCTCGGGGGGCGGGTGGGTGAGGGCGCGAAAAGGCCCGGACAGTCATCACGTCAGGCACCTCCCGTTCTCACGCACCGGCTCCCTGCCGGCTCGCGCCCAGGATGCCGGACCGGCCCGGCGCCGGGCAACCGGATTTCCGCCGAGGCGGCGCGAAAGGAGTATTTGTGACGTTTCCTTGAATTCGCCCCGGCGGCGTGGTCACGATGAACGGGCAGGCAGACCGAGGAGGGGCGGATGAACACCTACGACGTGGTGATCGTCGGAGGCGGGCACAACGGCCTGGTCGCGGCCGCGTACCTGGCGCGGGCCGGCCGGTCGGTGCTCGTGCTCGAACGACGGGGGGAGACCGGTGGCGCCGCCGTCTCGTTCCGCGCGTTCGAGGGCGTGGACGTCCGGCTTTCGCGCTACTCGTACCTGGTCAGCCTGCTGCCGAAGAAGATCGTGGCCGACCTCGGCCTCGACGTGGAGCTGCGACGGCGCCGGATGTCGTCCTACACCCCGTCGGGCGGTTCCGGTCTTCTTGTCGACACGGGTGACGCCGACCGGACGGCGGCGTCGTTCCGCGCGGTCACCGGGTCTGCTTCGGACTACTCGGCATGGCGGCGGTTCTACGAGCTGACCGGGCGCGTCGCCGGGCGCGCGTTCGGCACGCTCACCGAACCACTGCTGTCCGAAGTGGACTTCCGGGCGCGGATCGGCGACGCCGAGGCGTGGTCCCTGCTGTTCGAACGGCCGATCGGCGAAGCGCTCACGTCGTGGTTCGGCGACGACACGGTGCGCGGCGTGGTGCTCACCGACGCGCTGATCGGCACGTTCGCCCCGGCGGACGGCGAGGACCTGCGCCAGAACCGGTGCCTCCTCTACCACGTGATCGGCAACGGCACCGGCGACTGGGACGTCCCGGTCGGCGGCATGGGCGCGGTCACCGGCGCGCTCGCGGCGGCCGCGTCCGCGGCGGGCGCGCGCCTGCTCACCGGCGCCGAGGTGCTCGCGGTCGACCCGGACGGCGAGGTGCGTTACCGGCGTGACGACACCGAGTTCGCCGTCCGGGGCGGCCACGTCCTCGCCAACGTCGCGCCGGCGACGCTGGCAGGGCTGCTGGGCGAACCGCCTCCGATCCGGCCGGAAGGCGCCCAGCTCAAGGTGAACATGGTGCTGACGCGGCTGCCGAGGCTGCGTGACCCGGACGTCGATCCGGCCGAGGCGTTCGGGGGCACCTTCCATGTCAACGAAACCTTCACCCAGCTGGAGGCGGCGTACCGCGAGGCGGCCGCGGGCAGGATCCCCACGCTGCCGCCCTGCGAGATCTACTGCCATTCGTTGACGGATCCGTCGATCCTCGGCCCGGCCGAACGCGCGGCCGGCACGCACACCCTCACCCTGTTCGGCCTGCACATGCCGGCGCGGCTCTTCGAGGGGCGCAACGAAGAGGCGCGTGAAGCGGCGTTGCGCGCGACGCTGGCTTCGCTGAACAGCGTGCTGGCCGAGCCGATCGAGGACTGCCTGCTGTCCGGGCCGGACGGAAAACCCTGTGTGGAAGCGAAAACCCCGCTGGACCTGGAAGCCGAGCTGGGTCTGCCGGCGGGGCACATCTTCCACCGGGACCTCTCCTGGCCCTTCGCGGAGGACCCGGCGCAAGCCGGCCGCTGGGGCGTGGAGACACCGCACGAGCGCATCCTGCTCTGTGGCGCGGGAGCGGCGAGAGGAGGTGGTGTCAGCGGCATTCCCGGCCACAACGCGGCGATGGCGGTGCTCGGCGCGGGGTGATCCGGGTCAGGCGTCGTGTTCGGTGCACAGACACGCGACGCCCGGCTCGATCCACTCCCGCCCGGCCCATTCCGGGTGGCGCTCGACGAGCAGCGAACGGACCTCGGCGGTGATTTCGTCCACGCCCATCGCCGAGTCCCGCCGGTGCCAGGTCTCGTCCCGCAGTTCCCGGAGGTAGGCACGGACGTCGGTGAGCACCGCCCCGCCACCGACCTCTCCGTGCCCGGGAACCACCACCCGGTGCCCGGCGGCGGCCAGCCGGTCGAGGACCGCCAGCCAGCCGACGCCCGAGACGTCGGTGTCGTGCGGCGGGAACCACGGGAAGATCGCGAACTGCCCGGTCTCGGCCAGGTCGCCGGTGAACAGGACGCCGGCGTCCGGGACCTCCACGACCTGGTCGCCCTTCGTGTGGCCCCGGCCGGTGGGGCGCAGCCGGACGGTCCGGCCACCGAGGTCGAGGTCGTACCCGCCGTCGTAGACGACGTCGGGTTCGGGCAGGCGGACGCCGTCGAGGCGGCGCGCGATCACCTCGCCGAGGCCCCGGAACATCTCCAGGTAGCCGGGACCCTTGGTGACCAGGTCCTCGGCCTGGCCGCGGTTGACCAGGTACGTGGCTTCGCCGTCGAACACCTGCGCGCCGAACGCGTGCTCGGGGTGGAAGTGCGTCGTGGTCAGGTACAGGCGGCGGCCCTTCGCGACTTCGCGCGCGAAGGCCAGCACCTGCTCGGCGTTGGCGGTGCCGATGCCGGTGTCGACGACGAGGATGGCTTCGGTGCCGCCCACGACGCCGATGTTGGGCACCAGGTCGACCCGGTCGTTCGGGATCACCAGCAGGTCGGGGGCGATTTCCCGGGCGCCGGTGACGCGCACGGCGGGGTCGGTCAGTTCGGTCATGCCCCGATTCCACCGCCGGCCGGGTGCGGCCGTCCAAGACCGGTTCGGTGGCGCCGATACCGGGCGAATATCGTCGCCGGTCATGGAGCTGCGCACGCTGCGGTACTTCGTCGCGGTCGCCGAAGAACTCCACTTCGGCCGGGCGGCCGCGCGGCTGCACATGAGCCAGCCGCCGCTGAGCCGGGCGATCAAGCAGCTGGAGACCGACGTCGGTGCCGTGCTGCTGCTGCGCTCCGCCGCGGGGGTCACGCTGACCCCGGCGGGCGTGGCGCTGCTGGCCGAGGCGCGGGTGCTGCTGGACCAGGCCGACCGGGCCCGCGTGCGCGTCGCCACGGCGGCGGGCGCGCCCACGCTCACCGTCGGCCTCCTCGGCGACGGTGCCGACCCGGGTGCGGCCCGGCTGGCCGACGCGTACCGGCGGGCACACCCGGAGGTCGAGGTGCGCGTCCGCGACACCGACCTGACCGACCCGACGTGCGGACTGCGCGCCGGGCTGGTCGACGTCGCGCTCACGCGCGGGCCGTTCGACGAGACCGGCCTGACGGTGCACCGGCTGCGGACCGACCCGGTGGGTGCGGTCCTGCGCGCCGACGACCCGCTGGCCGGCCGTGCCCTGCTGTCCGTGGCCGACCTGGCCGGACGGCGCTGGTTCCGGTTCCCGGACGGCACCGACGCGCGCTGGCAGGCGTACTGGCACGGCGGCGAACCCCGCGAAGGGCCGGTGGTGCGGGCGGTCCAGGAGTGCCTGCAGGCCGTGCTGTGGAACGGGACGGTCGGGCTGATGCCCCTCGGGCACCGCCCGCCGGGTGAGCTGGTCGTGGTGCCGCTGTCGGGAATGGCCCCGAATCCGGTGGTGGTGGCGTGGCGCGACGCCGACGCCAACCCGCTGATCCGCTCGTTCGCCCGGATCGCGACGGCGGCCTACCGCGGCTGAGCGCTCCGGCCGAGGTTCAGACCACCGGCGGCCGGCGGACGTCGTAGAGGTCCCAGTCCAGCTGCCAGAACGCGTCGATGCCGTGCTCGCGGATGTATTTCCGCTCGGTGTCGTGCACCGGGTAGCAGCCGGCGATGCTGACCGGCGCGCCGCCGATGTCGATCAGCGTGTACTGGTGCGCGTCGAGGCCCGCGGGCGCCGAGACCGCGAACGCCGTCATCGCCGACTCCGGCGCGATCGGCTGCCCGAAGTCGATGGTGTCGCCGTAGACGAACGGGCAGGTGCCGCGCAGCTGCTCGGCGAGGTAGCCGATGGCCAGCGCCCAGACCGGGTCGTCGGACCGGACGCTGATCCACAGCTCCGGCTTCACGCCGTGCCAGTCGGGGTGGTCGGCCAGGGAAAGGCCGTAGGTCGCGCCGGTCAGGTAGCGCGGTTCGGGTTCGTCGGCGTAGACGAACGCGATGACGTCGTCGAGCCCGGCCCGGGTCGACGGGATGGGCTGCAGCCGGGGCTGCGAGGTCCCGGTCAGGGTGTCGAGATGGGCGAGATACCGCTCGGCACGGCTCGGCATGGCGCGCAGCATACGACCGGCCGGCCCCGGGCGCGGTCAAGGCCGTTGGCCCGGGCGCGGCAGGATCGGGCAGGGTGGGGAGCATGCGAGTGCTCGTGATCGGCAGCGGAATCGGCGGCGCGGCGACGGCCTGGCATCTCGCGGGCCGCGGCGCGGAAGTGATCGTGGCGGACGCGGCGCGACCCGGGACGGCGACCGAGGCCGGCGCCGGCATCGTCAGCCCCTGGACCTCGCGCTGGAACGACGCGCTGTACCCGCTGGCGGCGGCCGCCGGCCGGTACTACCGGGAGTTCACCGCGGAGCTCGGAGGATCGTCGTTCGAGGTCGTCGGCGGCATGGTCGTCTCGGCCGACGACGCCGAGCTGGCCGAGACGCAGGAGCGCCTGACGTCCCGGGCCGCGGACGCTCCCGAGCTCGGCGACGTGCGGCGGCTCGATCCCGCGCAGGCCCGCGAGCTGTTCCCGGCACTGGCGCCGGAGCTGGGCGCGGTGCACCTGACCGGCGCCGGCCGCGTCGACGGGCACCTGCTGCGCCGCGCCCTGCTGACGGCCGCCGAGCGCCGGGGCGCGACGTTCGTCGAAGGCGAGGTCGCGTTCCGCGCCGACGGCACGGTGGCGGCGCCGGACGGCCCCCTGGAAGCGGACAGCGTCGTCGTCGCGGCCGGTGCGTGGAGCCGCGAACTGCTGGCCCCGCTGGGGATCGACCTCCCGGTGACGCCGCACCGCGGCCAGATCAGCCACTTCGACCTGCCGGGCACGGACACGGCGGCGTGGCCGGTCGTGCTGCCGCGCACCAGCCACTACCTGCTCGCGTTCGGCGGCGGGCGCGTCGTCGCGGGCGCGACACGCGAGGCGGAGTCCGGCTTCGACTACCGCGTCACGGCCGCCGGCCAGCGCGAAGTGCTGGAGAACGCGCTGGCGGTGGCGCCCGGCCTCGCGGACGCGACGCTCGCGGAGACCCGCGTCGGATTCCGCCCCGGCACCCCGGACGGGCTTCCGGTACTGGGCCTGCTCCGGCCGGGTCTGGCGGTGTCGACCGGCTTCGGCGCGGGCGGGCTGACGAACGCGCCGTTCGCGGGCAAGCTCGTCGCGGCGCTCGCGCTGGGCGAGGACCCGGGATTCGACCTGAGCCCGTTCGCCCCGGACCGGTTCGGCGGCCTCAGCCCTCGGTGACGAGGTCCAGTGCGTGCTCGCCGGCCCGCTCGACGACCAGGCCGGCCTTGGTGATCACCTTGACCAGCTGGTCCACAGTGGACGGTTCGGCCCTGGTCGCCGCCAGGACGTGGGCCAGGCGGCCCTTGTACGCCTTGTTGAAGTGGCTGACCGTCACCCGCTCGCCGCGGGCGTTCTCGGTGACGACCCGGACCGTCACCGCGTCCGGGCGCAGCTTCGCGAACGCCGAATAGGTGCCCGAGCGCAGGTCGACGACCAGGCCCTCGACCGCCTGCAGCACCGGCTCGAGGACCGGCTTCCACAACCCGCGGACGGTGCCGAGCGAAGGCAGCGAGTTGCCGCCCGAGAGCCGGTACGCCGGGATCGGATCGGTCGCCGAAACCACGCCGAACAGCGAAGACGTCACCGCCAGCCGCCGGTGCGCCTTCTCCAGCCCGGCCCTGGTGAAGCTCTTGACGTCGAGCGCGTCGTAGAGGACGCCGGTGTAGCGGCGCAGCGCCGGCATCGTCGGCGACGTCCACAGCTGCGCATTGCGCGTGACCTCCCCGGCCTGGCGCTCGGTGAGGCCGAGGGCGGCGATGCTGGCGGGGACGTCGGCGGCCAGCTCGACCAGCGCGTCGGCGAGCTTCGCGCGCGTCGAGTTCAGTTCGGGGAAGGACAGCGCACCGAGGTCGAGCGCGCCACCGCGGCCGCCGTCGGCCTTGGTCTCGGAAGGGGGGAGCAGCACCAGCACGCCCCGAGCGTAAATCGGGGTGCACGGGCGCCGCCGTCCGGCCTAGCCTCCGGGCATGGACCTGACCTGGCGCCCGCTGACCCTCGCCGACGCTGCTGCTCTCGCCGAGCTGTACGCGGCGGCCGAAGAGGTCGACCGGACGGGTGAGCACTTCAGCACGGAGGACCTCCGCGAAGAGCTGGCCGGGCCCAACATCGACCTGCCCCGCGCCACGGTGGGCCTCTGGGCGGGCGACCGGCTGGCCGGCTACGGCCTGGCCCGCCGTCGCGACGCCGCGGACCCGGTGCACATGATCCGGCTTCAGTCGGTGGTGCACCCGGAGTACCGGACCGACGCCGTCGGCGCTCGCCTGGCGGAGTGGTTCGAGCGCACGAGCCGCGAGGTCCACGAGCGCACGTTCCCGGGCGCGCCGCTCGAGCTGCACCACGGCAGCCACGAGAACGAGCGGTGGATCGCGGGTGTTCTCACCCGCGCGGGCTACCGGCACGGCCGCACGATGGTGAACATGCGCGTCGGCTTGGCGGACCTCCCGCCCCAGCCGCCGCTCCCGGACGGCTACGAGGCGGTGCCGTTCGCGTTCGAGTACGACCTCGCGGTGCTCGACGCCCGCAACGACACGTTCGCCGACCACTGGGGCAGCACGATCTACGACCCGGAGGCCTGGCGTCACCTGGTCACGGGGTCGAAGGACTTCCGCCCGGACCTGTCGTTCCTGATCGTGGAGGACGACAAGGTGCTGGCGTTCGTCCTGAGCCACCATTACGAGTCCGAAACCGAGGCGACCGGCATCCGCGAGCTCTACGCGACCTGGGTGGGAACGCGCGGGATGCTGCGCGGCCGGGGGATCGCGTCGGGGTTGCTGGGGCACACGCTGCGGGCGGCGAAGGACGCGGGCTTCGACCGGTCGGCCCTGAACGTCGACGTCGACAATGCGCACCGCGCCCTGGGCGTTTACGAGCGCTGCGGATACCGCGTCGACGACGAATGGCACGTGTACGTGCTGTCGTGAATGTCGTCAGGGTTCCACGACATTGAGTAGTTCCGCACCGTTCACGAACCTCCGCAGCTGTTCCGCGACGAGCTTCTTCGCCCGCGGGTAGAACGACGCCGACCCGCCGGCGATGTGCGGCGTGATGATCACCCCGGGAACCGTCCACAGTGGATGGTCGGCGGGCAGCGGTTCCGGATCGACGACATCGAGCCCGGCTCGCAACCGCCCGGTCCGGGTCTCGGCGAGAAGGGCACCTGTGTCGACGGCCGTACCGCGCCCGACGTTGACGAGAAGGGCGTCGTCGGGCAGGGCGGCGAGCTGTTCGGCGCCGATGAGACCGCGCGTGCCTGGGGTGTCGGGCAGGACCAGCACGACGATGTCGGCTTCCGGGAGCAGAGCGGCCAGTTCCCCGACCCCGTGAACCCCCTCATCCGGCCGAGGACGGCTGGCCACCCGCGTGACCACGGCCTCGGCGGCGACGAGCTGCCGTTCGATGGCCTGCCCGATGGACCCGTACCCGACGAGCAGCACCCGGCTGTCGGCCAGGGAACGGGTGTGTTCGCGCTCCCACGAGCCCCGGGCCTGCTGCGCGAACCACCGGGGCAGATCCCGCTGAGCGGCATGAATGAGGGCAAGAGCATGCTCGGCGACGCTCAGATCGTGCAGCCCCCGCCCGTTGGCGAGCCGCACGCCCGCGGGCAGCAGCGGAACAAGCGCTTCAACCCCGGCGGACAGCGACTGCACAACCCGCAGCGACGGCAGCTCCTTGATCAGCTTCGGCGGCTCGGGCCCCCGGTCGTAGGGCAGCACGTAGAACTCGACATCCCCGAGATCACGCGGCGGCGAGCCATCACCGTCGTAGTAGGCGGCCGCAACTCCCGCCGGCACCTCGATATCGGTCCAGGGCAGAAGCACGCGAGCACTCATGCCGCCTTTCTACCCGCTACGGCGCCGACCAGCCGCCCAGGCGGCGCACCGAGCCGCCGGCGGCCGCGCCGGAGTGCCAGCCCGGGGCACGCCGGTGCGAAGCCGCGCTGAACCCATCGGTGGCCGCGCCGGGCCGCTCGCTGGTGTGCCGCCGGCCCGGACACGCTGGTGCCGGAGCCGCGCTGAACCACTGGCGGCCGCGCCGGGCCGGCTCGCTGGTGTGCGGCCCGGACAGGCTGGTGCGGATCCGCGCTGAACTCACTGGCGGCCGTGCTGAACCTTTGGCTGCCGCGCCGGACCGGCTCGCCGGGATGCCGACTTGTGCGCCTACGGTCCGATCGTCGCCGCGCGGACGCTGCCGGCCCGGCTGCCGGAGCCAAGGCAGTCGCCGCCTGGCCGGCGGAAGCCGGTCACCTGGCCGCCACCTCGCCGGCCCGCGCGCGCCTGCCATGCCTGCGCATCCGCCGCCTGCCCTCCGTGTGCCGCTGTCGCCCGGCCTGCGGAAGGCCGGCAACGGCCGTTACCCCTCGGCCCGTGCCCACCGGCCTTCCCCGGCCAGCCGCCGCCGACCCTCAGCCCTCCCTCAGTGCACCGCCTCCGAAACGCAGAACTCGTTCCCCTCCGGATCCACCAGCACCGTCCACGCCAGCCCGGGCACCTCGTGCTCCGCCACCTCCTTCGCTCCCAGCTCCACGAGGCGCTTCACCTCCGCCCCGCGGTCGTCACCGCCGAAATCCACGTGCACCCGGTTCTTGCCCGCCCGGGCCTCCGGTACCCGCTGCAGCCCCAGCGGGAGCCCGCCGCCCGGGGGTGGGGCGAGCACCACGAACTCGCCGTAGTCCTGGGCCACCGTCGTCTCCAGCGCCGCCGTCCAGAACTCCGCGAGCCCTCGGGGGTCCGCGCAGTCGATCGTGATCATGCCCATGTGGATCGCCATGCCCTCGAAGCTAGCGGGGACCACCGACAAAAACGGGCGGCCGAGTAACCCGTTGGAGTCACGGCCGGGGTATTGACTACCCTGAGCGGGACTTTCACACCCGCCCGGCGCAGGGAGCCCCGCAGTGATCACCAGGACTTCGTCGTTGTTCCTTCGCACGTTGCGCGAGGATCCGGCGGACGCCGAGGTACCGAGCCACCGGCTCCTGGTACGTGCCGGCTATGTCCGCCGGGTCGCCCCGGGCGGGTACTCCTGGCTGCCGCTGGGCCTGCGGGTGCTGCGCCGCATCGAGGCCGTCGTGCGCGAAGAGATGAACGCCATCGGTGCGCAGGAGATCCAGTTCCCCGCGCTGCTGCCGAAGGAGCCCTACGAGGCCACCGGCCGCTGGACCGAGTACGGCGACGGCCTCTTCCGCCTCAAGGACCGCAAGGGCGCCGACTACCTCCTCGGCCCGACCCACGAGGAGCTGTTCGCCCTCACCGTGAAGGGCGAGTACAGCTCGTACCGCGACTACCCGGTCACGCTGTACCAGATCCAGACCAAGTACCGCGACGAAGCGCGCCCCCGCGCCGGGATCCTGCGCGGCCGCGAGTTCGTCATGAAGGACTCCTACTCCTTCGACCTCGACGACGACGGCCTCGCCCGCTCCTACCAGGCCCACCGCGACGCCTACGTGAAGCTGTTCGACCGGCTCGGCCTCGAGTACGTCGTCGTGAAGGCGACGTCGGGGGCCATGGGCGGCTCGGCGTCCGAGGAGTTCCTCGCGGTCGCCGAGACGGGTGAGGACACCTACGTCCGCAGCACCGAGTCCGGGTACGCGGCGAACGTCGAAGCCGTCGTCACGCCCCCGCCGCCCGCGCAGCCGATCGAGGGCCGCCCCGAGGCGCAGGTGCACCACACGCCGAACACGCCGACCATCGAGACGCTGGTCAGCTTCCTCAACGATGCCGGCCTGGGCCGCACCTTCACCGCCGCCGACACGCTGAAGAACGTCATGCTCAAGACGCGGCAGCCCGGTGCCAAGGAGTGGGAGCTGGTCTGCGTCGCGGTCCCGGGTGACCGCGAAGTGGACATGAAGCGCCTCGAAGCGTCGCTGGAGCCCGCCGAGGTCGCGCTGCTCGACGAGGCCGACTTCGCGAAGAACCCGTTCCTGGTCAAGGGCTACATCGGCCCGAAGGCGCTGCAGGACAACGGCGTGCGCTACCTCGCCGACCCGCGGATCGTCCCCGGCACCGCCTGGGTCACCGGGGCCGACAAGGTCGACCACCACGTCGTCGACCTCCTCGCCGGCCGCGACTTCACCCCGGACGGCACCATCGAGGCCGCCGAGGTCCGCGAAGGGGACGCGTCGCCGGACGGGCAGGGCACCCTGGTCGCCGCGCGCGGCATCGAAATCGGGCACATCTTCCAGCTCGGCCGCAAGTACACCGACGCGTTCGAGGTCGACGCGCTCGGCCCCGACTCGAAGCCGATCCGGATCACGATGGGGTCCTACGGCGTCGGCGTCTCGCGGCTGGTCGGCGTGCTCGCCGAGCAGAACCACGACGACCTCGGCCTGATCTGGCCGCGCGTGGTGTCGCCGTTCGACGTGCACATCGTCATCGCGGGCAAGGACGAGACGATCGCGGCCGGCGCCGAGAAGATCGCCGCCGACCTCGACGCGGCGGGCATCGAGGTCATCCTCGACGACCGCAAGGCGACGCCGGGCGTCAAGTTCGCCGACGCGGAGCTGGTCGGCGTGCCGACCATCCTGGTCGTCGGGCGCGGCCTGGCCAACGGCGTCGTCGAGGTGAAGGACCGGCGTTCGGGCGACCGCGAGGAAATCGCGGTCGACGCCGTCGTCGACCACCTGGTCAAGCTCGTCCGGGGCTGAGATGAGCCGGCGTTCCGAAGACGCGACGCCGGGCTACGAGGACAACGAGGCGCTCCGCGGGTTCGGCGGCTACGAACCCGCGGACGCCCCGCGAGCGAAGCCGAAGCGCATCCGGCCGAAGGCGAAGCCGCTGAAGTGGCGACGGGCGCCGTGGTTCGGACTCGTGTTCATCGCCCTGGTCGCGGGCGTGCTGAACGCGCTGGGCGTCGGCAAGCAGCACCCGGCGTCGTCCTCGCCGGCGTCTTCGTTCCCGGTGGCGACGCCGTCACCGCGGGCCTCGGTCCCGGCGGTGGTCCCGGGCTGGCAAACCGTGGCGGGCCGCGACGGTTCGTACGCCTACGACGTCCCGCCGAACTGGCAGCCGGCGCCCGCCACCCAGCACGGCTGGGCCGGGATCAGGCTGATCACGAGCGCGTTCCCGGGCAAGTGCGGCGGCGCGGGCGTCACGACGGAGCCGCTGCCGGACCTCGAGGCGGCCGCACGCAAGGCCGCGACAGACCTGGCAACGGCCGCTTACGGCGGATCACCCCGGATCGGCCCGGCTTCGGACGCCCCGGTTCCCCGGGCCGACGGCACCAAAGCGCCCGGCCGGGTCGTGGTCGCCGAGGTGACCCCGGCGGAGACGGGGGAGTGCGCGCCCCGGCACGCCCTCGTGGCGGCGCTGGCGTTCGGCGGGAACTCGGGGACGTCCGGCGTGGTGGTGGCCTACGCGGACAGCGACCGTTCCGGGCGGGAGGAGCTGGAGCGGATCGTGCGCAGTTACCGGTTCGTCCCGGCGGCGAACCACTAGAGCGGACGGCTTTCCAGGCTTCGAGATCACCGGCGGTTTTGCCGCTTCCGCCGGCCGCCCGGATTCGGCAGGCTGCCAGGCATGAGCGGGGATGAGGAGAAACGGCTCGGGCGGGTGCGGGCCGTTGCGTTCGGGGTGCTGGCCGTGGCGGGGTTCGTGCTGCTCTTCGGGCCGTTGCTGGCGAAGGCCGGGATCTGGCTCGTCAAGCCGCGGGATCCGGACTGGTGGGGCGCCTCCGGGCAGTGGGTCGGCGGCATCGGCACGATCGCGGCCGTCGTGGTCGCGTTGTGGATCGCCATCCGCGACGGCCGGCTCGCGCGCGAGGACCGGCGGGAGCGCGACCTGCGTGAACGGCAGGAACAGGCCGCGAAGGTGACGGCGTGGATCGAGTACGCCGGCGGCCACGGCTACATGGTCGTGTCCAACGCGAACGCCGAGGCGGTCAACCACGTCGTCGTCTCGTTCGACCTCGTGCACAACCTGCCGATGACCGGCTCCACCCTGCACCGCGGGCCGGACATCGAGGACGACGAATACCTCTACGCCATCCTGCCGCCCGGGAAGTGGCGGATGCCGATCCGCGAGGAGTGGCGGCGCCCGGACATGACGCCGGGGGTGATGCTCGCCTTCACCGACTCGCGGAACGGCCACTGGCTCCGCCTGACCGACGGGCGGCTGATCCCGAAGGACCAGAACGTCGTCAGCAGGCGGAGGATCCGCTTCCCGCAGCGGATCAGCGTGCCCGAGAGCTACTGACCAGCTTCGCCAGCTGCCGCAGCCGGACGTCCGGCAGGTAGGCCCGGCTCAGCGCCAGCCCGATCCGCGGGAGGTCGGCCTCGTCGCGGAACGCGAGGTACAGCGGGACGTGCCGCGGCTGGAACTTCGCCTTGAACGCGTGGAGAGAGCGGAATCCGTAGTACGGCTCCATCACGCGGCCCAGCGACTCCAGCACCCGGTCCACCGGCCGCGCCGCGGAACCGGTGCTGCGGGCCAGCGGCGCACCCGACAGCGAGACGAACCGCGCGCCTTCGTCGCGGAACGCCAGGCACGCCGACGCGATGAGGAACTCCATCACCGGGCGGAAGCCGTGCGGGCTGCGGCGCATGATGTCCAGCGTCCAGCCGCCGATCGTGCCGGCGCCGGTGTGGACCGGCAGCCACGACGTCACGCCGTGAACCGTGCCCTCCGCGTCGACCGCCAGGCCGACCCGGGTGGCCGGGTCCATCGCCTCGTCGAGCCCGCCGAGGGTGAAGCCCATCTCCGGCATCGCCTTGCCGGACATCCACTCCTCCGACAGCGCCCGCACCTGGGCCAGGATCGGCTCGGGCTGGTCGGCCAGCCGGACCAGCCGGAACTCGATCTCCTGCTTGGCCGCCTTGTTCAGCGCCGACCGGACGTCCTGCCACGCCTTGCCGCGGAACTCGAGGCCGTCGAGGTCGAGCACGTTGTCCTCGGCGACCTGGACGTGCTGCCAGCCCAGCTCGCGCGTCGCCGCGACGGTGGCTTCCGTCGCCGAGAACACGCACGGCACCAGGCCGGAGTTCTCGCACATCGTGGCGAACTCGGTGACCGTGGCCGCCGCGGTGCCGTCCGGGGCGATCGGGTCGCCGAGCGCGACCGCGACGCCGGCGTGCCGTCGGTAGGCGAGGTAGGACCGGCCGTCCTCGCGGACGAAGTAGGTGTTGCGCGGCCAGGTCGTCATCCACGACAGCGTGCTGCCGCCGTGGCGCCCCAGGAGTGTGCGGGCCAGCGCCGGCCCCGGACCCTGCGCGTGGCGCCGCAGCCGGCGCCGGGACGGCACGCGGAAGGCGTGCCGCGCGGCGATCAGGACGGCCAGCTCGACCGTCCACAGCAGATTGTCCACGAAGAACAGCGGCAGCCCGGACGTGTCGTAGTCGCCGCCGAAGACGTCGGCCAGCCCGATGAGCGTGGCGACGGCGAGCCCCTGCAACGTCACGAACGCCGACAGCCCGACGGCCCACCGCCACGCGACGCGGCCGCCCTTGCGCAGCCCGTTGAGCATCGGCACCACGAGCAGGACCAGGACGCCCAGCTCCGGCGCCGACAGCGAGACGCCTTCGGTGGAGCCGAACGGGCCGTCGCCGGGGACCAGGAACATCACGATCTCGGCGACGGTGAGCAGCAGCAGGCCGGCGACCACCAGCACCCGCCACTCCCGCAGGTTGGGGCCGGCGGAGTCACCCGCCCGCCGGGCGCCCACCAGGCGCTTTCCGAGCGGAAGCGCCAGCAGGAGCGCGAAGAAGTGCACGAGGTCGGCCAGCGTTCCCACGTAGACGATCGCGACCCCGGCGTACACGCAGAGCCCGGCCCGCAGCCGCAGCGCCCACGGCGGCCGCAGCGTCGCGCTGGCGACGGCCACCGCGGCGAGCGCGCCGCCGGAGAACCCGACGTCGAGGCTGCCCGCGACCCGCTCGGCCCACAGCCAGCCCGAGTTGCGGGACAGCGCCAGGAACTGAGTCGCGACGAGCACCGCGGCGAACTGGCCGCCGATGGTCACGGCCATCGCGCGCCGCGTCCCCAGCTGCCACTCGGCGAAGCCGGCGAAGAGCGCGAAGCTGCCGACCATCGGGAGGTAGTACCACGGGATGACGGCGAAGAACGGCCCGGTGAGCATCGTCCACCACCGGCCGGCCTCCAGCGACGGCAGGCCGTAGGCGACGAACGGGAAGGCCGCGCGGTCTTCGGCGGCGTTCCAGAGCGCCCCGGTCGCGACGGCCAGCACCAGCATGGCCAGCGTGACGCTGCTGGTGAACGGCAGCCGCCGCCTCAGCACCGCGACCGTGCCGCGGATCCGTCCCCCTCCGGCGGGCTTGGCCGCCGCCACTGTTTCGGTCATGCGGAAGAGTCTCGCGGGCCGCGCCGCCCGTCACATCAGGCAAGGGAACGAGTTTTCCCCTAGGGGTGTCGTACTTTCGGCTGAGGGTTGTCCCCCTCCGAAGGACGATGTCAGCCGAGGACGGCGCGCCGGACCGCGTCGGTGTCGGTCAGGTCCGGCAGCACGGTGTGGGCGCCCTCCGCCAGCAGCTCTTCGGCGCTGTAGTGGCCGGTGGCGACCGCGACGGACACCGCGCCGTTGTCGACCGCGGCCCGGACGTCGTTCGGGGTGTCTCCGATGACGACCACTGCGTCGGCGGCGAACTCGGTGCCGTGCTTGGCCGCGGCCAGCCCGACCGCGTGCGGGACGAGGTCCGGGCGGTGCACCGAGAGCGTGCCGTAGCCGCCGATCTCCAGGTCGAGGTGCTCGTCGAGGCCGAAGGCGGCGAGCTTGTGCCGGGAGATCTCCGGCAGGTTGCCGGTGACGAGCGTCTGGACGACGGTCCCGTCGGCGGCGAACGCGGTCAGCGCCTCGGCCGCGCCGGGCAGCGCGCGGGCCGTCGCCGGGAAGGTGTGCTGGTGGCGTTCCGACTCCGCCACCAGGGCCTTGAACAGCGCCTGGATGGTCTCCTCCGCGGCTTCGAAGCCGTTCGCGGTGAGCAGGTCGGTCGTCGTGGCGCGCTCGGTCCGGCCGCCGAACACCGGGCGCACCCGGAGCGTCGCCCCGGTCGCGGCGGTGAACGCGGTCCCGTACCAGGTCGAGCCCAGTTCGGTGAAGTCCACGAGCGTGTGGTCGATGTCCCAGAGCACCAGGCGCTTCTTCGTCACGGGTCCGAGGCTACCGGCGCCACTATTCAACACGTGTTGACTTCTGGGTGGCCGGGTCGTACCTTGAGGCGTAATTCAACGTGTGACGAATAAATGGAGGCAGTGATGACCCGTCCCGCAGGGGCACTCGCCCTGGTCGCCGCCGTGGCCGGCGCCCTGGTGGCGGTGGTGCTCGGATTCCTCACCTTCGGCGCGCAGGCCACCGTCGCGCCCGACGGCGTCCCGGTCGCCGTGGCCGCGCCCCCGGAGATCGCGCAGCGCATCGCCGCGCACGGCGGCGGCCAGCTGGCCTGGACCGTCGCGTCCCCGGCCGAGGCGCGGCAGCTGCTGGAGGACAAGAAGGTCTACGGCGTGCTGGAACTCGCGCCGGGACCGGCCGCGACGGTCGTGACGTCCGGCGCGGTCAACCCCGCCGGCACCCAGGTCGCTCAGCAGGCGCTGACCGGCGCCGCGACCGCGCTGGCGGGCCCGCCGAAGCAGGAGGTGCTGCACCCGGTGGGCCTCGCGGGCCGGGTCGCGCCGCTGGCCGCGAGCGCGCTGGCCTGGATCGGCGCGCTCATCGCGGGCCTGGCGCTGACCCAGCTCGCGCGGCGGACGGGCCGCACGATCGGGGCCGGCGCGCGGTTCCTGCAGGTCGTCGGCGCCGGCGTGCTGATCACGGCGGTGGTGGCCGGGTTCTTCGCGCTGTGGGACTCGACGCTGCCGCTGACCGCGGACGTCCTCGGCTTCGTCTTCCTCGCCGCCACGGCGTTCGCGGCGCTGCAGGCGGGGCTGCTGCGGCTGCTCGGCCTACGGGCGATGGCCGTCCTCGCGCCGCTGTACCTGGTCGCGCCCGCGGTGGCCGGGCAGGTGCCGGAGCTGCTGAACCCGGCCTACCGCGCGCTGCTGTGGTCGTGGACGCCGTTCCGGTTCTCCACCGAAGGCCTGCGCAGCCTGCTGCAGGGCGTGCCGGACGCGCCCGACGTCACGACCGCGCTGTGGGTGCTCGGCGCCCTGCTCGCCGCGGGCCTGCTGGTGGCGCTGTGGCCGGGCCGGTCAGCCCGCCAGGAGGCTGAACCGCACCTTGCGGACGGGGTTGTCGAGGTTGGTGTCCACTAGGCAGATCGACTGCCAGGTGCCCAGCGCCAGGACACCGCCGAGCACCGGGATGGTCGCGTAGGGCGGCACCAGCGCCGGGAGCACGTGGTCACGGCCGTGACCCGGGCTTCCGTGCCGGTGCCGCCAGCGGCCGTCGCGGGGGAGCAGCTCGTCGAGCGCGGTCAGCAGGTCCTCGTCGCTGCCGGCGCCGGTCTCCAGGATGGCCAGTCCGGCGGTGGCGTGCGGGACCCAGACGTGCAGCAGCCCGTCGGTCGCGTCGGCGTCGCGGAGGAAGGCTTCGGCCTCGTGGGTGAGGTCGTGGACGACGGCGGTGCTGCCGGTGCGGACCTCGATCTCGGTGGAGTACATATCTCCCAGCCTAAGCTCAGGAATCGAGGTAGCGCAGCACCGCGAGCACCCGGCGATTGTCCCCTTCGGACGGTGGGAGGCCGAGCTTGCCGAAGATCGACGTCACGTACTTCTCCACCGATCCGGCCGAGAGGAACAGCTTCGCGGCGATCGCGGAGTTCGACCGGCCCTCCGCCATCAGGCCCAGGACCTCGCGTTCACGGGGGGTGAGGCCGTCGAGAGCGTCGGTCTGGCGCGTCGCCGAGAAGAGCTGGCTGACGACTTCGGGGTCGAGCACCGTTTCGCCGTCCGAGACCCGGCGCAGCGCGTCGAGGAAGTCCGACACCTCGGCGACGCGGTCCTTCAGCAGGTAGCCGACGCCGCCCGCGCGGTCGGCCAGCAGCTGGGCCGCGTACTTCGTTTCGACGTACTGGGAGAACAGCAGCACCGCGCAGCCCGGGAGCTCGCGCCGCAGGGCGATCGCCGCCCGCAGGCCCTCGTCGGTGTGCGTCGGCGGCATCCGGATGTCCACAATGGACACGTCGGGAGTGTGGCTGCCGACCGCGGCCCGCAGCGCTTCGGCGTCCTTGACCGCGGCGACGACCTCGTGGCCGCGGAAGGTCAGCAGTTCGACGAGACCCTGGCGCAGGATGGTGGAGTCCTCCGCGATGACGATCCGCATGTCGCGACCCTAGCGGGGCAGCGGCACCCGCGCGGTCACTTCGGTCGGACCGCCCGCCGGGCTGGTGACGGTCAGCTCGCCGTCGACCGTCCGCAGCCGTTCGGCGACGCCGGCCAGCCCGCCGCCCGCGACGAGCCGGGCGCCGCCGCGGCCGCGGTCGGACACGCGCAGCCACAGGACGTCCCGCTCCTCGGTGACCTGGACCAGCGTCGTCCCGCCGTGCTTGGCGGCGTTCGTGAGCAGCTCGGCGGCGCTGAAGTAGACGATGGTTTCCAGCGACGGCGGCGGCCGGCGCGGCAGGTCCACCGCGACCCGCGCGTCGATCCCGCTCGTGGCGACCAGGGTGGCGAGGGCGACGTCGAGACCCGCGTCCAGGGCGGCGGGGTGGATGCCGCGGGCGAGGTCGCGCAGCTCGGTCAACGCCTGCTTCGCGTTCGTGTGCGCCGCCGTGACCAGCGCTTTCACCTCGGGGAGGTCGACGTCGGCCAGCTCGTCCTTGGCCAGCCCGAGCTTCATGGCCAGCGCGACGAGCTGGGCCTGCGCCCCGTCGTGCAGGTCCCGTTCGATGCGCCGCAGCCGCAGGGCGGCGTCCTCGACGGCGGTCGCGCGGCTCGCCTCGAGGTCCCGCACCCGCTCGGACAGCACGCGTTCGCCGAGCAGCCCGACGACCAGCAGCCGGTCGAGCGCGACGAAGGCGTGCGTCACCCACGGAATCGCGATGAGCACCAGCAGCCCGGACGCCGACCAGGCCAGCGCGCCCGCCCAGTGGTCGGCTCGGATGCCGAAGGTCGGCAGCTGCCGTTCGCCGAGCGGGAACCAGAAGAGGCCGAAGCTGGTGGCGGCGAGGCCGTAGAGGGTCGCGCTCACAACGGTGGACAACCCGGCGAAGGTGAGGGGGAGGCGGAGCACGAGGTACCCGGCGGCGCGCCAGCCGGCGGCATCACCGACACGCGCCTTCACCCAGCTCCACAACCCGGGCTTGAGCTCGGGCCGCCCGGGGGCGGGCACGCTGACGCCGAGCAGGGCTTTCGCGAGCTTGCGGTGGGCAGCGCCGAGCCCGCGGGCGTAGAAGACGGCGCCGGCGAGGACGAGGAAGCCGAGGAGGACGGGGGTCAGCCAGAGGCCGACGGCCAGCACGGCGAGAAAGCTGAGCAGCGAGAACAACGTGAGCGGGCCGGCGAGGCACAGCCAGAGGTATTCGGCCCAGAAGTCGCGCGCGGCCACGGGGCCGAGGATGCGGCGGAGGGGGTGGGGGCTGGTCACGGGTTCAGTTTCGCCCGGCTGGGGCGGGCGGCCCATCCGGTTTTCCCCCGACCCGGCCCCGGGGGCGCCCCCCGTCTTCCACGCTACCGGCGGGCACCGACACTCCCGGCACCCGGACCGGCCGCATCGAACGGGTCATCCACAACCCGCAAGGCCTGTGGATGACCCGTCCCAGCCACCCCTCAAGGCGTGTCCGGGTCGTCCTCCCGGGCTCGCTGGGCCGCTTCCCGCATCTCGATGACGTCGGTGAGCCAGTCGCCCGTCTCCCTGGCGACGTCGCGGATCGCGCCCGTGATGATCGAGACGATGTTGCCGACGTGCGTTGCCGCTGATTCGGTGATCACCTGCAGGGTGTCCTTCTCGCGTTCGAACTGGCCCACCATGTCACCCTCACGCTGCTCGGAGCTGCCGGTCGGGCTCCACGGTAGTCGGCGAGGGGGACGAAGGCAGGGCCAGCTTCACGATCTTCTTCGCCACCGACCACAGCTGCCTGCGCAGCGGCCCCGTGTGGTACGGCAGGCCGTACTTCTCGCAGATCGCCCGCACCTCGCCCGCGATCTGCGGGTACCGGCGCGCCGGGATGTCCGGGAACAGGTGGTGCTCGATCTGGTGCGACAGGTTGCCGCTCAGGATGTGGAACAGGGGGCCGCCGGTGATGTTCGCCGAGCCCAGGATCTGGCGCAGGTACCACTGCCCGCGCGATTCCGACTCGGTCTCCTCTTCGGTGAAGCTTTCGACGTCCGCCGGGAAGTGGCCGCAGAAGATGATCGCGAACGCCCACAGGTTGCGGGTCAGGTTCGCCGTCGCGTTGCCGAGGAACGTCAGCGGCGCCAGCGGGCCGGTCAGCAGCGGGAACAGGACGTAGTCCTTGCCGATCTGCCGGGACGCCTTCCGCACGATGCGCCGCAGCACCGGCACGTTGTCCGCCCACGACCGGGTGCCCTTGACGACGTTCTCGACCTCGAGGTCGTGCAGCATCACGCCCCACTGGAAGAAGATCGCCAGCAGCGTCGCGTACACCGGGTTGCCCAGGTAGTACGGGTGCCAGTTCTGGGCGGTGTCCATCCGCAGGATGCCGTAGCCGACGTCGCGGTCCTTGTCGACGATGTTCGTGTACGTGTGGTGGATGTAGTTGTGCGAGTGCCGCCAGTTCTCCGCCGGCGCCACCGTGTCCCACTCGAACCGCTGCGAGCTCAGCGCCGGGTCGCGCGTCCAGTCGTACTGGCCGTGCATCACGTTGTGGCCGATCTCCATGTTGTCCAGGATCTTGGCCAGCGACAGCGCGCCGACGCCGGCCAGCCACGCCGGCGGGAAGAAGCCGGCGAACAGCAGCGCCCGCCCGGCGACCTCCAGGCCGCGCTGGGTCTTGATGACGTTGTGGATGTAGTCGACGTCCTCCTGGCCCAGGTCGTCGACGATCCGCTGCCGCAGCGCGTCGAGCTCGCGGCCGAACTCCTCGACCTGTTCCGGGGTCAGGCGGTCCTGCAGACCGGTCATGACAATCTCCTCTAAGCGTCGATCTCGACGTCCCCGACCGGGACGGAGATGCAGAGCTGGATTTCTTCGTCTTCGTCGCCGGACACCTCGCCGGTGCGGGCGTTGCGGACGCGCCCGGCCGTCTTGAGCTGGGTGCACGAGAAGCAGATGCCCATCCGGCAGCCGTGCTCCGGCGACAGCCCGGCCTCCTCGGCCTGCTCCAGCAACGGCTTGCCCGAGTTGGCGCACTCGCGGCCGCTGCGGCGGAACCGCACCCGGCCTTCCGCGGCCGCCGTGTCGAAGGTCAACGCCGGCGGCGTGAACTCCTCGGTGTGCACGCGTTCACCCAGCTCCTCGCGGACGGCGTCCATGAGCGGCTTCGGGCCGCAGACGAACGTCTCCGCGTCGCGGTACCACGGCGCGACCTGCGCCAGGTGCTCCGGCGAGAAGAACCCGTTGAGGTCGCCACCCTGCGAATGGGTGTAGGCGTGCACCACCCGCAGCCCGGGGTGCCGGGCGGCGAGCTCGGCCAGTTCCGTGCGGTACAGCGCGTCGGCCGGGCCGTTCGAGTACTGCACGAACACGATCTCGCCGGGGTGGCGCTCGTCGGCCAGGGTGCGCGCCATCGCCAGCACCGGCGTGATCCCGCTGCCGCCCGCGATCAGCAGGACGCGGTCCGGCCGCTCGGCGGGCAAGGTGAAGGCGCCGTCCGGAGTGGACAGATTGACGACCGCGCCGACGCCGATCGCGCGGTTCAGGTGCCCGGACACCAGGCCCTGCTCCTTGACCGTGAACTCCAGCTCGCCGTCGTACTGCGAACCGCACGGCGAATAGCAGCGCGTGCGCCGGACGCCGTCGATCTCCACCTGCAGGCGGACGTACTGGCCGGCGGTGAAGCCGGGCCACGCGCGGCTGGGCCGCACGGTGAGCGTGACGCTGTCGGGCGTCTGCTTGCGCACCGCCGTGACCAGCCCGCGGATCTCGCGGCGGACCAGCATCGGGTCCACGAGCTCCAGGTACCGGTCCATCCCGTGCGGCGTCAGCAGCGCCTCGGCCAGTGAGGCGAGACCGCGCACCCGCCGGGGGATGAGCGCCGTCATCGGGAACCTCCTCGATTACAGTGAACGGCTGTACACTGAATAGTGCACTGCAGGAGTGGACGCCCTGTCAACGCGAGACCCCGAGGATGTGACGTGAGCAACGCGGTGGACACCCGTACGCTGGAAGACGTGTCCGAACCACTGACGCCGGTGAGCCGCCAGGAGCGCAAACTGCGCACCCGCCAGGCGTTGCTGGACACCGCCCTCGAGCTGCTGGCCGATCGGCCCTTCGCCACGCTCTCCCTGCGCGAGGTCGCGAAGGGCGCCGGCATCGTCCCGACGGCCTTCTACCGGCACTTCGCCTCGATGGACGACCTGGGCGTCGCGCTCGTCGAAGAGGCGACGCGCACGCTGCGCGGGATGATCCGCTCCGCCCGCACGGATCCCGACACCTACCAGGGGATGATCAGCGCGTCGGTGACGACACTGCATCAATTCGTCCGGGCGCACGAGGACCATTTCCGGTTCCTGACCCGCGAGCGGTACGCCGGCGGCTCGCTCGCCGAGGCGATCGGCGTCGAACTGCGCCTGTTCTCCGGCGACCTCGCGATCGATCTCGCCCGGTTCCCGAAGCTGCGCGAGTGGAGCACCGAAGACCTGCACATGCTCGCCGACTTGATCGTTTCCGTGATGCTGACGACCATTGTCGAACTGCTGGAAGCCCGCCCAGGTCAGGACGCGAAGATCACCGGAACGGCGGAAAAACGGCTGCGTCTGGTGCTCCTCGGCGTGCCGCACTGGAAATCGGCCTGAACGTTTCACCCACGACGTTCGTATTTCCCGGCACAACCGGGAGACTTGCGACCCACGTCACTGGGGAGTGTCGGTCCGGCGTGGTACAACCCTCGGATCGTGCCTCGCCGATGAGGAGGTCGTGTGACGGACAGCGAACAGAGTCAGCAGCTCACCGTGGGTGTGGTGGCCGAGTCACGCCCCGGGGAGCGGCGGGTGGCCCTGGTGCCCAAACTGGTCGGGCGGCTCGTGCAGCGCGGGCTGCGCGTCGTCGTCGAGCCGGGCGCCGGCGCCGGTGCCCACCTGAGTGACGACGCGTACACCCAAGCGGGCGCCGAACTCGGCGACGCCTGGGGCGCGCCGATCGTCGTGAAGGTCAACCCGCCTTCGCCCGGGGAAGTCGCGAAACTGAGCCGGGGCGCCGTGCTCGTCGGCTTCCTCGATCCGCGCGGCAACCCGGAGGGGCTCGCCAAGCTCGAAGAGGCGGGCCTGCGCGCGTTCGCGATGGAGGCGATCCCGCGGATTTCCCGGGCCCAGGCGATGGACGCGCTGTCCTCGCAGGCGAGCATCGGCGGCTACCGCGCCGTGCTGCTCGCGGCGCAGAAGCTCCCGCGGTTCTTCCCGATGCTCACCACCGCGGCCGGCACCGTCCCGCCGGCGAAGGTGCTGGTGCTCGGCGCCGGCGTCGCCGGGCTGCAGGCGCTGGCCACGGCGAAGCGGCTCGGCGCGCAGACCACCGGCTACGACGTGCGGCCCGAGGTCGCCGAGCAGGTGAAGTCGCTGGGCGCGCAGTTCCTCGACCTCGGCATCGAAGCGGTCGGCGAAGGCGGGTACGCCCGCGAGCTGACGCCGGAGGAGCGCGAAGAACAACAGCGCCGGCTCACCGAAGCCATCACGAAGTTCGACGTCGTGATCACCACCGCGCTGGTCCCGGGCCGCAAGGCGCCGACGCTGGTCACCGCGGACGCCGTCAAGGGCATGCCGGCCGGGTCGGTCGTGGTCGACCTCGCGGGCGAGACCGGCGGCAACTGCGAGCTGACCAAGCCGGGCGAGGACATCGTGGAGCACGACGTCACCATCTCGTCCCCGCTGAACCTGCCCGCCGAAATGCCTTCGCACGCCAGCGAGCTGTACGCGCGCAACGTCGTCGAGCTGCTGGAGCTGCTCGTGACGAAGGAAGGCGCGCTGGAGCTGAACTTCGAAGACGAGATCGTCGCCGGTGCCTGCGTGGCCGGGCGCGAAGGGAGCCCGTCGTGAGTCCCCTGGTGCAGAACCTCGCGGTGCTCGTGCTCGCCGGGTTCGTCGGCTTCGCCGTCATCTCGAAGGTGCCCAACACCCTGCACACCCCGCTGATGTCCGGCACCAACGCCATCCACGGCATCGTGCTGCTGGGCGGGCTGGTCGTGCTCGGCCTCGGCGTCGACGGCGTGTTCAACAAGATCCTGCTGGTGATCGCCATCGCCTTCGGCACGATCAACGTCGTCGGCGGGTTCCTGGTCACCGACCGGATGCTGTCGATGTTCAAGGCCAAGAAGCCCGCGCCGGCCGATGAGGAGGAGACGAAGTGACCGACTTCATCGCGATCCTCTACATCATCGCGTTCGCCCTCTTCATCTACGGCCTGATGGGCCTCACCGGCCCGCGCACCGCCGTCCGCGGCAACTGGATCGCCGCCGTCGGCATGGGCATCGCCGTCGTCGCCACCTTGCTCACCCCCGGGATGGGCAACTGGGTGCTGATCGCGCTCGGCGTCGGGATCGGCGTCGTCGTCGGCGTCCCGTCGGCGCGCAGGGTCAAGATGACCGCGATGCCGCAGATGGTGGCGCTGTTCAACGGCGTCGGCGGTGGCGCGGTCGCGCTCATCGCGTGGGTCGAGTTCAACTCCACCGGCGGTTACGCGCACGAACCGGCGTACATCGCGATCGCGTCGCTGTTCGCCGCGATCATCGGCTCGATCTCCTTCTGGGGCTCGAACGTCGCCTTCGGCAAGCTCCAGGAGCTGATCAGCGGCCGCCCGATCACCCTCGGCAAGCTGCAGCAACCGGTCAACCTGCTGCTCCTGGCGATCGCGGTGGTCTGCGCGGTGCTCATCATCACCGGCGACGACAGCGAACTGCTGATCATCGGGCTGCTGGTCGCGGCGGGCATCCTCGGGCTCACCGTGGTGCTGCCGATCGGCGGCGCGGACATGCCGGTGGTGATCTCCCTGCTCAACGCGTTCACCGGCCTTTCGGCCGCGGCGATGGGCCTGGCGCTGGACAACACCGCGCTGATCGTGGCCGGCATGATCGTCGGCGCGTCCGGCTCGATCCTGACCAACCTGATGGCCAAGGCGATGAACCGGTCCATCCCGGCGATCGTCGCGGGCGGCTTCGGCGGCGGCCCGGCAGTGAGCGCGGGCAGCGGGACGAAGGAAGCGCGCCCGGTGCGTTCGACCAGCGCGGCCGACACCGCGATCCAGATGGCCTACGCCAGCAAGGTCGTGGTGGTGCCGGGCTACGGCATGGCCGTGGCCCAGGCGCAGCACACCGTCCGCGAGATGGCGAAGCTGCTGGAAAAGAAGGGCATCCAGGTCGCCTACGCGATCCACCCGGTGGCCGGCCGGATGCCGGGGCACATGAACGTGCTGCTCGCCGAGGCCGACGTGCCCTACGAGCAGCTCAAGGAGATGGACGAGATCAACTCCGAGTTCGCCCAGACCGACGTCGCGCTGGTGATCGGCGCGAACGACGTGACGAACCCGGCCGCGCAGACCGACCCGAGCTCGCCGATCTACGGGATGCCGATCCTCAAGGTCAACGAGAGCCGGTCCGTGATCGTCTTGAAACGCGGGATGAGCTCGGGCTTCGCCGGCATCGACAACGACCTGTTCTACGATCCGAAGACCAGCATGCTCTTCGGGGACGCCAAGTCGTCGGTGGGCGAGATCGTGGAGGAACTCAAGGCGCTATGACGACCGGGTCGGATGTGCGTGCGGCGTTCACGGATCCGGCCGAAAACCTCGCTTTCGACGAAGCGCTCCTCCGGGTTGCGCCCGGGTCACCCGTGCTGTGGCTCTGGCGCAACCCGGTTTGCGTCGTGGTGGGGCGCGGGCAGCGGATCGCGCGCGAGGTGCGCGTCGAGGAGTGCGTCCGTGACGGCGTCCCGGTGCTGCGGCGGGCCAGCGGCGGCGGCACGGTGTTCCACGACCCGGGCAACCTGAACGTGACGCTGGTCCTGCCCGGCCCGGCGGACCGGCCGCTGGAGGCGCTGGGCCAGGTGATGAGCGCCGCCGTCGACCAGCTCGGGCTGGTGCCGCGGATCGGCGACCGCGGGCTGTTCGTCGGCGACGCGAAGCTGTGCGGCTTCGCCGTGTTCCGCACGAAGACCGGCCTGCTGGCCCACTCGACGCTGTTGGTCGAGACCTCGGCCGGGCTCGTCGGCCGCTACCTGACCGGCGCGCCGGCGGACCCTCGGCCGCTCGACTCGCACCGCAGCCCGGTGGCGTCGCTGGCCGAGCACGGCCTGCGGCCCGGGTTCCCGGCGGTCGAGGCGGCGGTCCGCGCGGCGGCGTCGCAGCTGCTGGGGACGTTCGTGCCCCGGCCGCCGTCCGCGGCCGAGCTGGCGCGGCAGCGGGCGTTGCTGCACACCCGCTACCGCTACCCCTCCTGGCACGCCGACGGCGCCCAGCGCGCGGCCTGAGCCGTCTACAGTGGACTTACTCGGCCGCCGAGAACGTGACGGTCGGCACCTTCCGCGCGGCCGCCCGCGAAGTGGTCTTCGGCTCCGCGGCCTTCTTCGTGCGCGTGGTCTTCGCCGGTTCGGCCTTCGCTCTCACCGGCGCGGCCTTGGCCTGCGCGGTCTTCGCGACCTTGGCGGTTGCGGCCTTGGGCTTCGCGGCGGGCGGCGTCTTCTCGGCGCCGGGGACGATCCGCGGGCGGTTCTTGCGGCCGCCGGTGCGGCGCCCGGCGTCGGCGTAGCGCTGCAGGAGTTCGCGCAGCGCTTCGGCGTTGGCGGAGGAGAGGTCGATGTCGTAGCCGATGCCGTCCAGCCCGAACCCGACGGTCTCCGCCGCGGGCTCGCCGGTCAGATCATCCAGCACCTGCACAGCCGTGTTCCTGGCCACGACAAACCTCCCGTGCTTCGAACGTGTGATGTGTTCGCGTGCACCGGGCCGACGGCATCCGGTGCCGCCGAAAACTTGCAGCTTCCTGACGGAGGATAGCCGCTGGCTTGCGTGATCCCGCGTGGTGGTGTGCGCTGAACCCCATGGCTGGAGAGACTTTTGACGTAGTGGTGATCGGCGCGGGTCCGGTGGGGGAGGTGGCTGCCGAACGAGCGGCGCGCGGAGGCCTGAAGGTCGCCCTCGTCGAGCACGAACGCTTCGGCGGCGAGTGCTCCTACTGGGCCTGCATCCCGAGCAAGGCGTTGCTGCGGCCGGGAAATCTCCTCGCCGCGGCGAAGCGGGTACCCGGTGTGCCGGTCGGCGACCGGATCGACCCGGCGGCGGTGTTCGCCCGCCGTGACTGGTTCACCGGCAAGGGTGACGACTCGGGGCAGGTCGACTGGGCGCGCGGCGCGGGCATCGAGCCCATCCGCGGGCACGGCGAGATCACCGGCGAACGGGAGGTGACGGTCGGCGGCGACCGCGTGCTGACCGCGCGGCACGCGGTGATCGTCTGCACCGGCAGCGTGCCCAGCACCCCGCCGATCCCGGGGCTCGACACGATCCGGCCGTGGGGTTCGCGGGAAGCGACGTCGGCGTCTTCGGTGCCCGCGCGTCTTGGTGTCCTGGGCGGTGGCGTGGTCGGCGTCGAGATGGCGCAGGCGTTCGCTTCGCTGGGGTCGGAGGTCCACCTGGTGATCAGCGGCCCGCGGCCGCTGCCGCGCAACGCGTCGTTCGCGGGCGACCTCGTGCTGCAGGGGCTGCGGGACGCCGGTGTCGAGGTGCACACGGACTCGGGGGTTTCCTCGGTGGCCGGCGGCGACTCCGGGACGACGTTGACGCTGAAGGACGGCTCGACGCTCGTCGTCGACGAGTTCCTGGTGGCGACCGGCCGCCGCCCGGCGACCGCCGGGCTCGAACGGTTCGGCATCGAGCCCGGGCGGCCCCTGGAGGTCGACGACACGGGCCGCGTGTCCGCAGTGGACGGTGGCTGGCTGTTCGCGGCGGGTGACGTCACGGGCCGGGCCCCGCTCACCCACCAGGGCAAGTACGGCGCCCGCGCGGCGGGGGACACGGTGGCGGCGCTGGCCGCGGGCAAACCGGTGTCTTCCGAGGCGTGGAGCCCGTTCACGGCCACGGCCGACCACCACGCGGTGCCGCAGGTGGTGTTCACCGACCCGGAGGTGGCGGCGGTCGGCCTGGCGGACGCGCGGCCGGGGTCTGCCGACCGGGTCGTCGACATCGACATCGCGGTGGCCGGCTCGTCGCTGCACGCGGACGGGTACACGGGCAAGGCCCGGATGGTCGTCGACACCGAGCGGAACGTGCTCCTGGGTGTGACGTTCGTCGGCCAGGACGTCTCGGAGCTGCTGCATTCGGCGACGATCGCGATCGTTGGCGAGGTGCCCCTGGACCGGCTGTGGCACGCGGTGCCGTCGTTCCCGACGATCAGCGAGGTGTGGCTGCGGCTGCTGGAGGCGTACGGGCTCTGAGGGTCACTGCGCGGGCAGGTCGAGGGCGGCTTTCGCGGCCCTGACCAGGCCGGGATCGTCCGCAGTGGACGGTCCCGGCGCCCACACGGCCTGCACGACCCGCACGGAGCTGCCGTCGAGCTTGCTGGCGTAGGCGGCGTTCTCGAACCGCGGGGCGGGGGTGGCGCCCCACTGGCCGGTCTCGGAGGCGAGGTCGAGGACGCCCCCGCCCCCGGGCGTGTCGGCCACGGCCTTGAAGGCGGCGGCCTGCGCGGCATCCGGGAAGGCGACGATCCCGACGGTGACGGCCCCGGAGCGCCCGTCGATGGTGGCGGCGTAGCTGGCGCGTTGCACGCCTGAGCAGCTGGTTTGCTGAAGGCTGGCTTGGGCGTCGCCGAAGGCGTGCGAGGCACAGCCCTGATCCTTGGCGGCGGCGCGGAGGGCGAACTGAAGGCTCTGCGGCGGCTTCGGGGCGGCGCTGCGCGCGGTGGAGGGCGGCGGAGCGGAGCTGACGGGCGCGGCGGCGGTGCGCTCCCCGGTGGTGGCGACGACGATCGCGGCGACGGCGAGCAGGACGAGCACGGCAATGGCGCCCAGGGGAACCCACCGGACGGTCCTCGAGCTCGCGGCGGCGGGGACGGGGGCGGGTCGCGACCGGGGGTAGGGGGAGGGTTTGGCAGAGCCGGCCGACGGCAACGGGGGCTGCTGCGCGGCTTTGCCGGCGGGGCCGGGATCCGGCTCGGGGAATGCTGCCGCGGCCGCGGCAGCCTCGGCGGGGCCAGGGTCGGGCTCGGGTTGCCCGAGAGGTTCGGCGGCGGTCTTGGCCGGCTCGGCCTCGGCGGGCGGCGCGGGAGGTTCGGGGGTGGCCGGGCCGGGTTCGGTCGGTGATGCGGTGGTTCGGGGTGTGGTGTCGGGCGCGGTCTCGGCGGCGGAGGCTGCTGGTTCTTCGGGCGCCGGGGTGGCTGGGCTGGGTTCGGTCGGTGATGCGGTGGCTTGGGGCGAGGTGCCGGGCGAGGCTGCCGGTGCTTCGGGCGCGGGGGAGCCGCCGGCAGGTTCGGCGCCAGCAGCCCGCGGTGCCGAGGCTTCCGCCGCGGCCTCAGTGGGCGGCGCGGGAGATTCGGGCGTGGCTGAGCTGGGTTCGGTCGGTGATGCGGTGGCTTGGGGCGAATTGCCCGGCGCGGCCTCGCCGGGCGAGGCTGCCGGTGCTTCGGGCGCGGGGGAGCCGCTGGCAGGTTCGGCTTCAGCTGCCCGCGGTGCCGGGGCTTCCGGCTCGGCCTCGGCGGGCGGCGCGGGAGGTTCGTGCGTGGCCGGGCTGGGTTCGGTCCGAGATGCCGTGCCTTGGGGCGAGGCGCCGGGCGCTGCTGCCGGTGCTTCGGCCGCGGCGGATCCGCTGGCCGGTTCCGTTTCAGCCTGCGGCGCCGCGGAGGGTAGGGGCGCCGTGTATCCAGGGCCGGGGAAGACCGGAAGCGGTTCGTCCTCGGCCGGGGCCAGGACTTCGCCCTCAACGGCCGCAGCAGGCTCGGGGCTCTCCTCGGCAACAGGCTCGACCGCCGGCGTCTCGGTCCGCCAGTCACTCACCCCGCCCGAACCACCAGAGCCCGAAGCCCCAGCGGTGACCACCCCCGGCTCATCGTCCCAAAGGGACTCCGGCGGCGAGTCGTCCGTCAACCGGCTGAAGCCCTCGCCCAGCAGGACCTCGTCCGAAAACTCCGGGGCCGACGGCGCCAACCCGCGGATCAACGCCCGGACCTGGTCCACCGACCGGGGCCGGTGGGCCGTGGCCAGGGACACCGTGGCCGCCAGCATCGTCGTCGGGGTCGGGTGCAGGACGCGGACCGGGCCCGCCAGGTCCGCCGCCGGCTGGTCGACCGTCTCCACGTACGGTCCCACCGCGATGATCGTCCCCACCGGGGCCGTTCCGGGAACCAGCGCCGCGATGCGCCGCTCGCACGCCTGGGACAGGTCCAGGGCCTCCGTGGCCGGGTTGATCGCCTCGTCGTCGGTGACCAGGGGCCAGCCGTCCGCCTTCCACGGGGCTCCCAGCGGGGCCTCCAGCCGCAGGGCCGGGTCCGGCAGGTCCACGCCGATGACGATGATCACGCCGTGGGGCAGCAGGACCACCGCCTCGATCGGGCGCTCCGTCACCGAGCCGACACCGATCAACGCGATGCCGCCGATCATGGTGCTGCCGCGGCCCAGGGACGCCAGTGCCGCCCGGACGTCGTCGGCGACCCGGGACTGCTGCCGCTCCAGCCGCACCAGTCGCACCGAAAGCCCCTTTCCGCTCGTCGTTCCGGGTCAACACGCTAGCGCGCCCAGCGCAACGAACCGCGCGACACGGGGACGGCACGGCGCGGTGCCCTCCGAAAGTGGGGCGGCGGGTGACTTGTGGTGTTCATGTGGCCAAACGGCACGGTTGGGGTGCAGAATGTGCTACAACGCATCGGAGGCGGCATTCGGGAGCCGCGCTGAAGCCGTACCGCAGCTCGAGTCAGGGCGTAGGGGAAGACGTCCCTCGTCGAGCAAGCGGAGGTAGCAGTGAGCACCCGTGGCAGCACCCGAGGTGTGGTGTACGTCCACTCGTCGCCGTCTGCGGTGTGTCCGCACGTCGAGTGGGCCATTTCGGGCACCCTGGGTGCCCGCGTTGACCTGAAGTGGACGGCGCAGCCGGCCAGTCCGGGTCAGCTTCGCGCCGAGTGCGGCTGGCGCGCGCCCGCGGGCACCGGCGCCAAACTGGCGGCCGCGCTCAAGGCGTGGCCGATGATTCGGTTCGAGGTGACCGAAGAGCCCAGCGCGGGCGTCGACGGCGAACGGTTCTGCTTCGCGCCCGGCCTCGGCCTGTGGCACGGCCGGACCAGCGCCAACGGCGACATCGTGGTGGGCGAAGACCAGCTGCGCGCCCTCGTCAGCATGACGCGCGGCGGCGAGTCGCTCGCGCACAAGCTCGACGAACTCCTCGCCGCGAGCTGGGACGAGGCGCTCGAGCCCTTCCGCCACGCCGGCGACGGCGCTCCGGTGACCTGGCTGCACCAGGTCGGCTGAGCCCGGGACGGGGGCCGGTACGCTCTCCGGGGTGACCACCCCCGCCTCCGGCTCCCGCCAGCGCTGGCTGGTGCCCGTCGTGGTCGTCGTGCTGTCGGTGACCGTCGGCGGCGGTCTGCTCGCGCGCGAGCTCTACCGACGGCCCGACCAGCCCGTCGACGACACCTCCGTCGCGGTGCCGCCACCGTCCCCGGCCAGCAGCGGCGCTCCGGGCGCGGCCGGCGAAGTCGGGATGACCGACGACGCGCGGGCGCACCCGCAGGCCGACGCCGTCCGCCGGGTGCTGCAGAAGTACTTCGAAGCCATCAACACCCGGCAGTACCCGCTGTGGATCGACGTGGTCACCGACGAGCGGGCCGCTGCCCAGTCGCAGAGCGACTGGAAGAAGGGCGTCCGCACCACAAAGGACAGCGACGCTCTCGTCTACCGGATCGAGCGCTCGTCCGGGAACTCGCTGCGGGTCCTGGTCGGGTTCACCAGCCGGCAGGCCATCGAGGACGCTCCGGTGTTCTTCCGCGAGCCCTGCATCAAGTGGCGGCTGGTCATGCCGATGGTGGTCGGCGACGACAAGGCGCTGAGGGTCGCCGCCATCGACGGCGGGCCACCGCCCGAACACGAGAAGTGCTGAACGTGAGAAGGGGCCCGGCCGAAGCCGGGCCCCTTCTCACGTCAGGAAAGCTCAGACCGTGAACAGCAGCGCGGTGTTGTGGCCGCCGAAGCCGAACGAGTTGCTGATCGCCGCGGTCAGCTCGAGCTTGCGCGGCTCGCCCGCGACGACGTCCAGCTGCACCCGCGGGTCCAGGTCGGTCAGGTTCCGGGTGGCCGGCACGATGCCGTGGTAGAGCGACAGGATCGTGATGATCCCCTCGACCGCGCCCGCGCCGCCGACGAGGTGCCCGAGCGAGGCCTTCGGCGCCGTCACGACCGGGTGTTCCCCGATCGCGTTGCGGATCGCCGCCGCCTCGCCGATGTCACCGACCACAGTGGACGTCGCGTGCGCGTTCACGTGCCCGATGTCCGCGGCGGTCACCCCGGCCATCTTCATCGCCGCGCGCATGGCGGCGATCTGGCCGATCCCCTCGGGGTGGTTGCCCGTGATGTGGTAGGCGTCCGAGGTGATGCCGTGCCCGGCGATCGTCGCGTAGACGCGCGCCCCGCGGGCCTTCGCCTGGTCCGCGCGCTCCAGGATGACCACGCCGGCGCCCTCGCCGAGGACGAAGCCGTCGCGGCTGGAGTCGAACGGCCGCGACGCGCTCGCCGGGTCGTCGTTGCGCGTGGAGACCGTGCGGGCCTGGGCGAACCCGGCCAGCGTGATCGGGTGGATGCACGCTTCGGCGCCCCCCGCGATCACGACGTCGGCGCGCCCGGAGCGGATCATCTCCACCCCGCTGGCGATGCCCTCGGCGCCCGAAGCGCAGGCCGAGGCCGGGGAGTGCACCCCGGCCCGCGCCTTGAGGTCGATGCCCACGTGCGCGGCCGGGCCGTTCGGCATCAGCATCGGCACGGTCAGCGGCGACACCTTGCGGAGACCCTGCTGGTGCAACAGGTCGTTCTGGGTGAGCAGGGTGACGGGCCCGCCGACGCCGGTGCCGATCGACACGCCGAGGCGGTCGGGGTCCACGTCGGTGTGCTCGTCGGTCGGCTCGGTGTACCCGGCGTCGGCCCACGCCTGCCGGGCCGCGATCAGCGCGACCTGCTCGCAGCGGTCCATCCGGCGGGCCTGGACCCGCGGCAGGACATCGGTCGGCTCGACGGCCAGCTGACCGCCGATCTTGACCGGCAGCTGCAGCTCCTCGACCCAGTCGGCCTCGATCGCCCGGACCCCGCTCCGCCCGGCCAGCAGACCGTCCCAGGTGGACGTGACGTCCCCGCCGAGCGGTGTGGTGGCGCCGAGACCGGTGATCACGACGTCGATGTTGCTCATTTGAGTCTCCTCAAGGAGGGAAGAGGACTTACTTCGAGTTGGCCGACACGTAGTTCACGGCGTCGCCCACGGTCTTGAGGTTGGCGAGCTCGTCGTCCGGGATCTTGACGCCGAACTTGTCCTCGGCCTGCACGGCGATCTCGACCATCGACAGCGAGTCGATGTCCAGGTCGTCCACGAACGACTTCTCGGCGGTGACGTCGTCCTGAGCCACACCGGCCACCTCTTCGACGATCTCGGCGAGGCCGGCGAGGATCTCAGTGTTGTCAGCCATGGGGTAGTTCCCTTCTCGGTCTTTCTGGGGGTCTGTTTCCCTCGGGCGAATGCCCGCGGGGAGCGTAACGGTGATCAGGGGCAGAGGAACGCCTGCCCGGCGTAGGACAGGCCCGCGCCGAACCCGACCGCCAGCACCACGTCGCCGGACTTGGCCGTCCCGGCCTTGCGCATGTGGTCCAGCGCGAGGGGGATGGACGCCGACGAGGTGTTGCCGGAGAACCTGATGTCGTCGGCGACGACCATGTCGTCGCGGGCGCCGCCCGACCGCAGCTTCTTCGCGATCGCCTCGACGATCCGCAGGTTCGCCTGGTGCGGGATCAGCACGTCCACATCGGACGGCTTGAGCCCGGCGGCCTCGAGCGCCTGCATGGCGATCGGCGCGATCTTCGTGGTCGCCCACCGGAAGACCGACTGGCCCTCCTGGTAGATGTACTTCTCGTCGCGCATGTAGATCAGGTCGACCAGGTCACCCGCGCTGCCCCACGACACCGGGCCGATGCCCGGCTCGTCGGACGGGCCGACGACCGCGGCGCCCGCGCCGTCGGCGAAGATGATCGCGTTGGCCCGGTCGACCGGGTCGACCGAGTCGGTGAGCTTCTCCGCCCCGATGACCAGGACCTTCTTCGCCGAGCCGGCCCGGATCAGGTCGGAGGCGACGCCGAGGCCGTAGCAGAACCCGGCGCACGCGGCGTTGAGGTCGAACGCGCCGGGGCTCGGGATGCCGATCCGGGCCGCGACCTGGGCGGCGGCGTTCGGGATCAGCGTCGGCATGGTGCAGTTCGGCAGGATCACCGTGTCCACTTCGGACGGGTCCACCCCGGCGTCGGCCAGCGCGGCGGTGCCGGCGGCGACGGCCATGTCGGTGAGCAGCTCGTCCTTCTCGGCGAACCGGCGCTCGACGATCCCGACGCGGGTCTGGATCCACTCGTCGCTGGTTTCCATGGTCTGCGACAGGTCGTCGTTGGTGACGATCTTCGCGGGCTGGTAGCTGCCGACACCCAGCACGCGGCTGCCGCGGGAGCCGGTGGTCAGGCTCAGGGCGGGTCGGTCGGTCACGAGGCGTCCTCCTGGCGCAGCGCGGCCAGCTCGGCCGGCGTCTTCAGCGCGGTGATAGTGGTGACGACGCCCTTGAGCTGCCGCTTGACCAGGCCGGTCAGCGTGCCCGCGGGCGCCAGCTCGATCGTGCGGGTGACGCCGAGCGAGACCAGGCCGTCCATCGTCAGGTCCCAGCGGACCGGGCGGGTGACCTGGGAGACCAGCCGGGCCAGGTACTCGGCCCCGCTGGTGACGACGGCACCGTCCGCGTTGGACAGCAGCGGCCGGGTGGGGTCGGCCGGGCTCAGTTCGGCGGCGTGGGCGCGCATCGCCTCTTCGGCGGGCGCCATGTACCGCGTGTGGAACGCGCCGGCCACCTTGAGGGCGCGGATCTTCGTGCCTTCGAGGGGTTCGGCGACGATCTTCGCGATCGTGTCGGCGGCACCGGAGGCGACGATCTGCCCGGCACCGTTGCGGTTCGCGGCGGTCAGGCCCTGCTCTTCGAGCCACGCGACGACCTGCTCGGGGTCCCCGAGCATGACCGCGGCCATCGACGTCGGTTCCAGCGCGCACGCCTTCGCCATCTCGGCCCCGCGGACGGCGGCGAGCGCGACGGCGTCTTCGGGCTTCAGCACCCCGGCGATCGCGGCGGCCGCGAGCTCGCCGACGGAGTGGCCGGCGACCGGCGCGTCCGCGGGCACCGGCGCGGTGGCCTGGAGGTGCTCGAAGGTGAGCAGCGACAGCGCGACGATCAGCGGCTGCGCGATCGCGGTGTCCTGGATCTCCTCGGCTTCGGCCTCGGTCCCGAGGCGGAGCAGGTCGAGCCCCGCGCGCTCGGACCACTGCGCGACGCGCTCGCGCGCGCCGTCGAGGTCGAGCCAGGGCGTGAACATACCGGGGGCCTGGGACCCCTGACCGGGAGCGAGGACTGCTGCTGTCACCCTTCAAGACAACACGGCGAGGGGTGTTTCCCGGGATGCCGACGTTCACAGTGTCTGTGCGGCGTCTTTGTCGGAAACCTCCAAAGACGCGCCGCAGAAGCTCGCGCGTAACCCGGATGCCTTGTCGGGTTCAATCACCTTTCGCTGTTAAGTCCATCACGTGACGCCCGTCTCGCGAAGGGGTCACCAGAGGCCGCGAGCGCGAGCGAGCCGTCCCACCGTCAGGGCGATCCGCAGCACCAGGGCGTCCCGCGGGTCGGTCGGCTGGCAGCCCGTGAGTTCCGCCGCCTTCCGCAGCCGGTAGCGGACCGTGTTCGGGTGGACGAACAGCGTTTTCGCGCACGTCTCCAGCACGCCGCCGCTCTCCAGGTACGCCTCCACCGTGCGCTGCAGCGTCGGGCCGGCCTCTTCCAACGGCCGCGCGATCGTGTCCACCAGCAGGCGCTCGGCCTCCGCGTCCCCCGACAGCGCGCGCTCGGGCAGCAGGTCCGCCGAGCGCACCGGCCGGGGCGCGGCCGGCCAGCCGACCACCGCCCGCAGGCCCGACAACGCCTCCGTCGCGCTGTGGTGGGCCTCCGCCAGCGTCGGCACCGTCGGGCCGGCGACCACCGGGCCCTCGGCGAACGCCACCGACATCCGGCCGAGGATCTCCCGCTCCTTGACCCCGCCGTCGGTCGGCCCGCCGACCACGACGACCAGCCGGGAGCCCTGCACCGACAGCAGCACCGGGCGGCCGACGCGGGCCGCGCGGCTGCGGACCTCGAACACCACCGTCGGCGGGTCCTCCGAAGGCGGGTTGCCGACCAGCACCGTGGCGGCCGCGGACGGCTCCCAGCCCAGCGCCGTGGCGCGCGAAAGCACCGATTCCTCGGCGTCGCCGCGGACGATGCCGTCGACGACCAGCGCCTCCAGCCGGGCGTCCCACGCCCCGCGCGCCTCCGCCGCGGCGGCGTAGGAATTCGCCGCCGCGAAAGCGATTTCCCGGCCGTAGCGCAGGATGCCCTCGATCAAAGCGGCGCGTTCGGCCTCGTTCGCCGCGAAATCCGGCAGCTGCTCCTCGAACACCTCGATGGCCAGCCGCACCATGCCGACCGCCTGCCGCAGGCTGATCCACCGCGACAGCTCGGCCGGCGCGTCCCGGAACGCCTCGGTCGTGAGCTTCAGGGCCTCCTTGGAGTCCCGCAGCCAGCCGACGAAGCCCGCGGCCCCCGCCTGCGTGATCAGCAGGACGCTCGCGCGCTGGTCGGCGGGCAGCCGGGCGAACCACGGCAGCCGCCGCTCCATCACCGCGATGCTCGCGCTCGCCAGGTCGCCGGACGCGCGTTCCAGCCGCCGGAGCGTCTTCGCGGACAGTCCGTGGTGCTTCGGCACCGGGCGCGGGGCGGGGGTTCCATCCATGGCGACGCGATCCTACGTGCCCGCAACTTTCGTAGCCCCCGGCGGCAACGCGCGAGGCTAGGCGGGGCGTGTACGCACTGCCTAGGATCGTGGCCACATCACCGAACGGGGGAACCGGAATGACCGGTTTGGAAATAGACGGGGTATCCAAACGCTACGGCGACGTCGTCGCCCTGCGGGAAATGACGTTCGACGTCCGGCCGGGGGAGCTGTTCGGCTTCGTCGGCAGCAACGGCGCCGGCAAGACCACGACCATGCGGATCGCCCTCGGCGTGCTGTCCGCCGACGCCGGCGAAGTCCGCTACGACGGCGTGCCGGTGACGCACGAAACGCGCCGCCACATCGGCTACATGCCCGAAGAACGCGGGCTCTACCCGAAGATGAAGGTGGCCGAGCAGCTGACGTACCTGGCGCGGCTGCACGGCATGCCCGCGGCCGACGCGCGGGCGTCGGCGGAGAAGTGGACCGAACGGCTCGGGGTCGCCGGCCGCCGCGACGACGAGGTCCAGAAGCTGTCGCTGGGCAACCAGCAGCGCGTCCAGCTGGCCGCGGCGCTGGTGCACGAGCCGCGGATCCTGGTGCTCGACGAGCCGTTCTCCGGCCTCGACCCGGTCGCGGTCGACGTCATGAGCGAGGTGCTGAAGGAGAAGGCGGCCGAAGGGGTGCCGGTCGTGTTCTCCAGCCACCAGCTGGATCTGGTGGAACGGCTGTGCGACCGCGTCGGCATCGTCCGCAGTGGACAGATGGTCGCCAAGGGCACGGTCGGCGAGCTGCGCGCCGGCGGGGCGGTGCGGCTGCGGGTCGACGTCCCCGAAGCCGGGGACGGGTGGGCCGACGGCCTGCCCGGGGTGAAGGTGCTCGGCCGGACGGGGCCGGTGACCGAACTCGAACTGGGCGAGGGCGCCGACGACCAGGCGGTGCTCAAGGCGGCGCTCGCGACCGGGCCGGTCCGCGAGTTCGCCCGCGAGCAGCCGTCGCTGACCGAACTGTTCCGCTCCGTCGTGACCCACCAGGAGGTTCCCGCATGAGCACCCCGGTCCCGGACGTCCGGATGAGCCCGGCGGCGGCCGTCGGCCTGGTGGCGTCCCGCGAGATCAGCACCCGGGTGAAGTCGAAGGCCTTCCGCGTCAGCACCGTGATCATGCTGCTGCTGATCGTGGTGGGCATCGTGCTGATCAAGCTGATCGCCGGCGGCGGTGGCGCCGACTCGACTGTCGGCTTCACCCCGGCCACGGCGCCGCTGTCGGCGCCGCTGAAGGCCGGCGGTCAGGCGGTCGACGAGAAGATCGACCTCGTCCAGGTCGCCGACGAAGCCGCCGGGCGCGCCAAGCTGGCCGACGGCTCGATCGACGCGCTGCTCACCGGAGACGGCAAGAGCGTGCACGTCCAGGTGAAGAAGGACCTCGACGGCAAGCTCGCGAACGTCCTGCAGCTGCTGTCCCAGCAGGTGGCGGTGAACCAGCAGATCGTGGCGCTGGGCGGGGATCCGGCCCGGTTCCAGGCCGCGATCGCGTCCGCGAAGTTCGTCGAGGACCCGCCGCTGGAGCAGCCGTACGACTACAACGGCCAGCAGCTCGTGCTGGGCATCGTCGCCGGCATCCTGATCTACCTGTCGCTGATGATCAACGGCCAGACCGTCGCGCAGGGCGTCGTCGAGGAGAAGACGTCACGGGTGGTCGAGCTGCTGCTGTCGACGATCAAGCCGTGGCAGCTGATGGCCGGGAAGGTGCTCGGCATCGGCGTGGTCGGGCTGATCCAGATGCTCGTGATCGGCGTCGGCGGGGTCGTCGCCGGGCTGGCCACCGGCGTGCTCACCATTTCGGTTTCGGCGGCCGTGGGCACCGTCGTCTGGCTGATCGTGTGGTACCTGCTCGGGTTCTTCATGTACTCGATCGTGTTCGCCGCGCTCGGGGCGCTGGTTTCGCGCCAGGAAGACGTCGGCGGCGCGACGATGCCGGCGCTGATGTTCGTGATCGCCGGGTACGTGATCGGTATTTCGGTGCTGCCGTCGGATCCGGGCAACACGTTCGTCGAGGTGCTTTCGGTGATTCCGGTGTTCTCGCCGACGCTGATGCCGATGCGGCTGGCGATGGGCGGGGTGCCCGTTTGGGAAGCGGTGGTGTCGGTGGGGCTGGTGGTGCTGCTGATTCCGGCGTTGATCTGGCTGGCCGCGCGGATCTACCGGAATGCGGTCATGCGCACCGGGGCGAAAGTCAAACTCCGCGACGCCCTGCGTGCCGCCTGACGTTCCCCCGCTGTTCAGGCGGGTTTTCCGCCGGTAATGCTCGAGGCCGCCCGGCGCTTGCGGTTTACGCTGCGCCGGACGGCCTCGTCTCCCCGGTCCCCACCGGTAGAACCAGTATGGCCACGGGTGATCTTCGCGCGCCAGTCGTCTCACTCGATCGTGGGGCGCACGAGTTGCCGCCCCCGGGTACTTGATCGACGATCCGGTGCAAATCCGTGGAGGGAGTCGGTATGGGCCAGCAACTGAAGGACGGGCTCGGGCAGGCGTGGGCGATGGTGGCCACGTTCGTCCCGAAACTCGTGGGATTCCTGATCATCCTGCTGATCGGCTGGTTGATCGCGAAAGCCGTCTCGAAAGGGCTGGCGCTCGTGCTGGGGAAAGCCGGATTCGGGAAACTGGTCGAGCGGGCCGGGCTGAGCGGAAAGGTCGGCCAGCAGAAGATCGACGCGACCGGGATCCTGGTCAAATTGGTCTACTACTTCATTCTGCTGATCGCGCTGCAGCTGGCGTTCGGCGTGTTCGGGCCGACCAACCCGGTGAGCCAGCTGCTCAACGACATCATCGCGTTCCTGCCCCGGATCGTGGTGGCGCTGGTGCTCGTGGTGGTGGCCGCGGCGATCGCGAAGGTCGTGCGTGACGTCGTGGCGTCGGCGCTGTCCGGCCGGGGTGCGGCGCGCCCGCTGTCGCTGGGCGCCTACTGGCTGATCATGGCGTTCGGCATCATCGCGGCGCTCGGCCAGGTGAACATCGCGACGGCGATCACCGGCCCGGTCCTGATCGCGGTGCTGGCCACGATCGGCGGCGTGATCGTGGTCGGCTTCGGCGGCGGCCTGATCAAGCCGGCCCAGGACCGCTGGCGCGGCTGGCTGGCGAACATGGAGCACCAGCTGGAGACCCCGGCCCAGCGCACGGGCGAGATGGGCACGGGCCCGTCGACCCGGCGCGCGGCGGTCGGCGTGGACAGCACCCCGACGTCGCCGGTCGGTACCCCGCGCCCGCAGGGCTGAGGCGGCGGGGGACGGCGCGGGCCCGGCGGACGAGGAAGCCGCCGGGCCCGCGCCGTCCCACCGTCCGGGATGTCTCGCCCCTCACACTCCCTGGGGAATTCCCCCTCTCCGGAGCATGTTGGGAGCGGTAGGACGAAAGGGGCGTGACGTGGACTTCCTGCTGCACCACGGGATCACCGTGCTCGGCCAGTGGATTTCGATCGCGGAGCTCGCCGGGCAGGTGTTCGCGCTCGCCGTCGTGTTCCTCGCGCAGCGTCGCACCCTGTGGACGTGGCCCGTGCAGGTCGGGGCCACCGTGCTGCTGTTCGCCGTCTACGTCTCCGCGCACCTGGGCGGGCTCGCCGCGCGGCAGGTCGCCATCCTCGCCATCTCCGTCTACGGCTGGTGGGCCTGGACGCGCCGGCAGGACCCGGTGTTCGGCGTCGTCGTCCGCAAGGGCCGGCTCGCCGAGCGGCTCGCGATGGTCGGTGCCTTCGTCGTCGGCACCACCGTGATGGCCCTGGTCCTCGACGCCCTCCACGCCTCCTGGGCACCGTGGCCGGACGCCGCCATCTTCGTCGGCACCCTCGTCGCCTTCGGGGCGCAGGGGCTCGGGCTGGTCGAGTTCTGGCTGGTCTGGCTGGCCGTCGACGCGATCGGCGTCCCGCTGCAGATTTCCTCCGGGCTCTACTTCTCGGCCGCCATCTACATCGTGTTCGCCGGGCTCGTCGTGCACGGCTGGTGGAGCTGGAACCGCTCCGCCAAGCGCGTCGAGGCGCGGGTCATGGCAGCATCCAGCTGAGCACCGGCGTGCTCTGACCCCACACGATCAGGCACATCACCAGCAGCAGCCCGACACTCCACGGCAGCACCTTCCGCAGCAGCTTGCCCTCCTCGCCGGGCAGGTTCGCCGCCACGCAGGCGATCGTGAGGTTCTGCGGCGAGACCATCTTGCCCAGGACGCCGCCGGAGCTGTTCGCCGCCGCCAGCAGGTCCGCCGGCAGGCCCGTCTGGTGCGCCGCCGTCACCTGCAGGGCGCCGAACAGCGCGTTCGCCGAGGTGTCGGACCCCGAAACGGCGACACCGAACCAGCCCAGCACCGGCGAGAGGAACGCCAGCCCGGCGCCCGCGGCGGCGATGAACGTGCCGATCGTCGACGTCTGGCCGGACAGGTTCATCACGTAGGCCAGCGCGAGCACGCCGGTCACGGTGAGGATCGCGAACCGCAGCTCCTTGACCGTCGCCAGCCACTCCCGCGCGGTGTCGCCCGCCGAGACGGCCAGCAGCACCGCCGTGATGACGCCGGCCAGCAGCACCAGTGTCCCGCCGGTGTTGAGGAACGGCAGCGAGAACGTGTTGCCGGACACCGGTTTCCCGTTCGGCCCGGCGACGTTCAGGCCGGGCCAGTGGAACTTCCAGGTCGCCTTGTCCAGCAGCTTCTTGACCTGGGGCAGCACGGCGATCGAGAAGATCACGATGATGAGCAGGTACGGCAGGTAGGCCTTCACGACGTCGTTGCGTGAATCCTCCGGCGGCACCTCCGCGGCCGCCGTCCCGCCGGTCCCGATCCGGACGGCTTCGGGCACCGGGCGCCGGGTCTGAGGGAGGGCCACCAGGGCGGCCGCGCCGGCGAGCGCCGCGCCGATGTCGGCCAGCTGCGGCGACACGAAGTTCGAGGCGAGGAACTGCACGACCCCGAACGCGACCCCGCAGACCAGCGCGGGCAGCCAGGTGTCCTTGAGCCCGCGTTTCCCGTCGACGATGATCACCAGCAGCAGCGGCACGACCAGCGCGAGCAGCGGCGTCTGCCGCCCGACGATCGACGAGACCTCCTGCAGCGGCAGGCCGGTGACCTGGGCGAGGGTGACGACCGGGGTGCCCATCGCGCCGAACGCGACCGGTGCGGTGTTGGCGACCAGCGCGACGACGGCCGCCTTGACCGGGTGGAACCCGACGGCCACCAGCATCACGGCGCTGATCGCGACCGGCGCCCCGAACCCGGCGAGGGCCTCCATGAGCGCGCCGAAGCAGAAGGCGATGATCAGCGCCTGGATGCGCGGGTCGTCGGAGATCCGGCCGAACGAGCGGCGCAGGACGTCGAAGTGCCCGGTCCGCACGGTGAGCCGGTAGATCCACAGCGCGTTGACGACGATCCACATGATCGGCCACAGCCCGAACGCGGCGCCTTCCAGTGCCCCGGAGACGGCCTGCACGACCGGCATCCCGTACGCGGCGACGCCGACGACGAGCGCGACGAGCAGCCCGATCAACGCGGCCTGGTGCGCCCGCATGCGGACGGCCCCGAGCAGCACGAGGACGGTGGCGAGCGGCAGCACGGCGACCAGCGCGGACAGGCCGAGTGAGCCGAGGGGAGTGAGATCCTGGACGAACACGGGCGACCTCCGTTTTCCACGATGCGAAAACGGCCTTTCGGCGGGTGTCCGAGATCTTCGTCACAAACCAGGCGGTCCGTCAAGAAGTTGAGACCGGTTGGCCCAACAGGTCAGGGCTTCACGGCTTGGGCAGCACGGCGAGCGCGGTCTCGGCGATCGCGCGGATTTCGGCCGGCTCGACGCCGCCCTTGCCGAGGGCTTCGAGGCCGCGCAGGACGGCCAGGACGAGGCCGCCCAGGTGGGCGGCGTCGGGGCCGGGGTCGATGTCGCCCGCGCGTTGCGCGCCCGCGATGCACGCCGTCAGGTGCTCCTGCAGGTCGTGGAACAACTGCCGGCTGCGGGTCGCGACCGCCTCGTCGTGCTCCGCGCATTCGGCCGTGCTCTTCGCGATCAGGCAGCCGCGGCGCGCCCGGTCGGCGACGACCGACTCGGCGATCGCGCGGACATGGTCGCCCAGTCGCCGGTAGGCGGTCTCGTCGGGCCCCTCGAGCTGCCGGCGCGTGCCGTCGGCCGCTTCGCCGCAGTAGTGGTCGAACACGCGCAGGAACAGCGCGTGCTTGTCGCCGAAGGCGCCGTAGAGGCTGCCTTTGCCGAGGCCGGTCGCCGCGGCGATGTCGTCGACCTTCGTGCCCGCGTAGCCGGTCTCCCAGAACTGGTCGCGGGCCGTGTGCAGCACCGCCGCCTCGTCGAAGCTCCGGGGTCTCGCCATGCCCTCAGGCTACCCATTCTTGACTATCTCGTCCAGAACGGCGTACGTTCTGGACGAGATAGTCAAGAACTCGGAGGAGCATCGTGAACCTGGAGAACAAGACCGCCGTCGTGACCGGCGGGGGCACCGGCATCGGGCTCGCCATCGCGAAGCGTTTCGCGGCCGAAGGCGCGCACGTGTTCATCACCGGCCGCCGCAAGGAGGTCCTCGACGACGCCGTCGCCGAGATCGGCGGCAATGTGACGGCGGTCCGGGCGGACTCGGCGAACCTGGCCGACCTCGACGAGCTCTACCGCGCGGTGGCCGAACGCGGCCGCGGGCTGGACGTCGTCGTGGCCAACTCGGGCGGCGGGAGCTTCGCCCCGCTCGGGGAGATCACCGAGGAGCAGTTCGACACGACGTTCGGCACCAACGTCAAGGGCGTCGTCTTCGCCGTCCAGAAGGCGCTGCCGCTGCTGAACGCGAACGCGTCGATCATCCTGACCGGCTCGACCACGTCGACGCGGCCCGGCGCGGCCTTCAGCGTCTACGCGGCGACGAAGGCGGCGGTGCGCAACTTCGCCCGCAGCTGGGCCCTCGACCTCGCCGGGACCGGCACCCGGGTCAACGTCCTGAGCCCGGGCCCGACTCGCACCCCGGGCCTGCTGGGCCTGGTGGACGAGGACGGGCAGCAGGAGCTGGTCGACGCCCTGGTGGCGCAGGTCCCGCTGGGCCGGCTCGGGGACCCGTCGGAAATCGCGGCCGCGGCGTTGTTCCTGGCCACCGGCGAGTCGAGCTTCGTCAACGGCGTCGAGTTCTTCGTCGACGGCGGCCAGGCACAGGTCTAACGCAGGGTCGCGTGTGAGGGCTTGAGGTCGGCGAGGGTGCGGACGCCGAGCAGCTGCATCGTGCGGACCAGCTCCGTCCGCAGGATGTCCACGCAGCGCTGGACGCCGCGCTCGCCGCCGGCCATCAGGCCGTACAGGAACGCGCGGCCGACCAGGACCGCGTCCGCGCCGCGGGCGATCGCCGCCACGATGTCCCCGCCGGACAGGATGCCCGTGTCGATCCAGACCTCCGCGCCGCCCTGGACCTCGTCGAGCACCGCCGGCAGCAGCTCCAGGGGGGTCGGCGCCCGGTCGAGCTGGCGGCCGCCGTGGTTGGAGATCAGGACCGCGTCCGCGCCGTGCTTCACGACGTCGCGGGCGTCGTCGACGTTCTGCACGCCCTTGACCACCAGCTTCCCCGGCCAGGTCTGCCGGACCCAGTCGAGGTCGTCGAAGTTCAGCGTCGGGTCGAAGAGCTTGTTCAGCAGCTCGGCGACCGTGCCGCCGAAGTGGTTGAGCGAGGCGAACTCGAGCGGCTCGGTGGTGAGCAGGTTGAACCACCACGCCGGGTGTGTCGCGCCGTCGAGGAACGTCTTGAGCGTCAGCGCGGGCGGGATGGTCAAGCCGTTGCGGACGTCCCGCAGGCGGGCGCCGCCGACCGGCGTGTCCACGGTCAGCATGAGTGTGTCGTAGCCCGCGGCCCACGCACGATTCATCAGATCTTCACCGGCGCCGTGGTCGCGCCAGACGTAGAGCTGGAACCACTTGCGCGCGTCCGGCGCGGCTTCGGCGAGGTCCTCGATCGACGTCGTCGCCATCGTCGACAGCCCGACCGGAATGCCGTTGCGCTCGGCGACGCGGGCCACCGCGCGCTCGCCCTCGTGCTGCATCATCCGGGTGAACCCGGTGGGGGCGAAGGCGAACGGCAGTGCCGAGGTCTTCCCGAGGATCTCGCGTGTGGTGTCCACATCGGACACCCCGCGCAGCACGTTCGGGTGGAACTCGATCCGGCGGTACGCCTGCCGGGCGCGGCGCAGGCTGTCTTCGAGCTCGGCCGCGCCGTCGGTGTAGTCGAACGCCGCCCGCGGGGTGCGCTTCCGCGCGATCATCCGCAGGTCGGCGATGGTGTGCGCGTTCGCCAGCCGCCGGTCCGTCGGGTTCAGCACGATCGGCTTCGGCCGCAGGATCTGCTGTAGCTCACTCGGCTTCGGCAGTCGTCGCTTCGTCACCTTGACCCACTCCTCACGTGCACGGGCCCGGCAGACATCAGATGTCTGCCGGGCCCGAACCTAGCACTCGATCACGCGTTCCCGGAATCCGACGTCTGCGGCCCGGCGGCCGAGATGTCGTCGAGCCGGTACTTCCCGGCCGCCTCCAGGACCTTCGCCTGGTCGACCTCGCCGCGCTTGGCCAGGATCGACAGGGCCCCGACGGTGATGGACTCGGCGTCGACCAGGAACTTCCGGCGCGCCGCCGGCCGGGTGTCGGAGAAGCCGAAGCCGTCGGTGCCCAGCGTCAGCATGTCGGTCGGGACGTACGGGCGGATCAGGTCCGGCACCGCGCGCATCCAGTCCGACACCGCCACGACCGGCCCGTTCGTCCCGGAAAGCGCCTCGGTGACGTACGGCACGCGCGGCTCGCTGCCCGGGTAGAGCAGGTTGTCGTGGTCGATCTCGACGGCTTCGCGCCGCAGCTCGGTCCACGACGTCGCCGACCACACCGCGGCCCGCACGCCCCACTCCTCGGCCAGCAGCTTCTGCGCCTTGAGCGCGTCCGGCATCGTGACGCCCGAGACCAGGATCTGCACCTCGGGACCGTCGCCCTCGGGGGCGTCGGCGTACTTGTAGAGGCCCTTGAGCAGGCCGTCGACGTCGAGGTTCTCCGGCTCGGCGGGCTGCTGGTACGGCTCGTTGTAGATCGTCATGTAGTAGAAGACGTTCTCGCCGTTGCCGTCCGGGCCGGCCTCGCCGTACATCCGGCGGAGGCCGTCCTTGACGATGTGCGCGATCTCGAACGACCACGCCGGGTCGTAGGCCACCGCGGCCGGGTTGGTCGCCGCCAGCAGCAGCGAGTGCCCGTCCGCGTGCTGCAGGCCCTCACCCGTCAGGGTGGTCCGGCCGGCGGTGGCGCCGAGGACGAACCCGCGGGCCATCTGGTCGGCGGCCGCGTACAGGCCGTCACCGGTCCGCTGGAACCCGAACATCGAGTAGAAGATGTAGATCGGGATCATCGGCTCGCCGTGCGTCGCGTACGACGTGCCGACGGCGGTGAACGACGCGGTCGAGCCCGCCTCGTTGATGCCCTCGTGCAGCAGCTGGCCCTTCTCGGACTCCTTGTAGGCCAGCATCAGGCTCGCGTCGACCGAGGTGTACGTCTGGCCGTGCGGGTTGTAGATCTTGGCCGTCGGGAACATCGAGTCGAGGCCGAAGGTGCGGGCCTCGTCCGGGATGATCGGGACGACCCGCTTGCCGATCTCGGAGTCCTTCGCCAGCTCGCGGACCAGCCGGACGAACGCCATCGTGGTGGCGACCTCCTGCTTGCCGGAGCCCTTCCGGATGCCCTCGTAGACCTTGTCGCCGGGCAGCACCAGGGCCTTGGCGGCCTTGGGACGGCGTTCCGGCAGGAAGCCGCCGAGCGCCTTGCGGCGGCCGATCATGTACTCGATCTCGGGCGAGTTCGCGCCCGGGTGGTAGTACGGCGGCAGCTTCGGGTCGCGCTCGAGCTCCTCGTCGCTGATCGGGATCCGCTGCGAGTCGCGGAACAGCTTCAGGTCGTCGAGGGTGAGCTTCTTCATCTGGTGGGTGGCGTTGCGGCCCTCGAACGCCGGGCCCAGGCCGTAGCCCTTGATGGTGTGGGCCAGGATCACCGTCGGCTGGCCGTGGTGCTCCAGCGCCGCCTTGTAGGCCGCGTACACCTTGCGGTAGTCGTGGCCGCCGCGCTTGAGGTTCCAGATGTCGGCGTCGGACAGGTCCTTGACCAGGTCCTTCGTCCGCGGGTCGCGGCCGAAGAAGTGCTCGCGGACGAAGGCGCCGTCGTTGGCCTTGTACGTCTGGTAGTCACCGTCCGGGGTGACGTTCATCAGGTTGACCAGGGCGCCGTCGCGGTCGGCGTGCAGCAGCGAGTCCCACTCGCGGCCCCAGATGACCTTGATGACGTTCCAGCCGGCGCCGCGGAAGTACGACTCCAGCTCCTGGATGATCTTGCCGTTGCCGCGCACCGGGCCGTCGAGCCGCTGCAGGTTGCAGTTGATCACGAAGGTCAGGTTGTCGAGACCTTCGCCGGCGGCGACGTGGATCAGGCCGCGGGACTCGGCCTCGTCCATCTCGCCGTCGCCGAGGAACGCCCAGACGTGCTGGTCGTTCGTGTCCTTGATGCCGCGGTCGCGCAGGTAGCGGTTGAACCGGGCCTGGTAGATGGCGTTCATCGGGCCGAGGCCCATGGACACCGTCGGGTTCTCCCAGAAGTCCGGCATCAGCCGCGGGTGCGGGTACGACGGCAGGCCGCCGCCCTCACCCGCGTGGCTGAATTCCTGGCGGAAGCCGTCGAGCTGCGACTCCGACAGCCGGCCCTCGAGGAACGCGCGGGCGTAGATGCCCGGGGAGGCGTGGCCCTGGATGTAGATCTGGTCGCCGCCGCCGGAGTGGTCCTTGCCGCGGAAGAAGTGGTTGAAGCCCACCTCGTACAGCGCGGCGGAGGAGGCGTAGGTCGAGATGTGCCCGCCGACGCCGACCCCCGGGCGCTGCGCGCGGTGCACCATGATGGCCGCGTTCCAGCGGATCCAGGCGCGGTAGCGGCGCTCGATGTCCTCGTCGCCGGGGAACCAGGGCTCGTTCTCGGTGGGGATGGTGTTGACGTAGTCCGTCGAGGTCAGCGCCGGGACGCCGACGTTCCGCTCCCGGGCGCGCTCGAGGATGCGCAGCATCAGGTACCGGGCCCGCTGCTGCCCGCCCCTCGCGAGGGCCTCGTCGAAGGAGTCCAGCCACTCGGCGGTCTCCTCCGGGTCGATGTCGGGCAGGTGCGCCGCCAGTCCGTCACGGATGACGCGTACGCGTGCCGGGGTCTCCTTGCCGGAGGCGCCGTCGTTCTGCGGGGCCAAGGGGTCTCCTTGCGAAAGGTTGTAGCCGGTGGTGCTCGTCCGCGGGGGTGTACGACTCTCCATCGTCGTCTTCCGTCCCGGCTTCCGCACCGCTACTTGGCGGTAACATCGTCCGGCCCGGTCGAGCCACTCCCAGCGCGCGGTGTATCGCGCGCGCGTTTACTTCTCCCCCACCCTAGGGGACGGCACCCGAAGGGGTGGCAGAGCGGGGGCGCGAGGTACCCGAAACGCCGTCGCGGACGGCCGGTCGCGGGCCGTATCCTGCGACACGAGTTGTCAAAGATCCGGTGTGGACGGTTGCGCGCGGAGCCTCACCAGTGTTCGCTATCGGCAACCGGGTCGCCGAGTGTGGCGCCGCCATACCCTCGACGAGGGTGGGGGATGCCACACTCCGTCGTAGTTGGAGGAGTGAAAGCAGTGGTCGCCGCGGGAGACGCTGATCAGAGCAGCGTCGCCGAGAGGCTCGGCATCAAGCCCGAGATGGTGGTCCAGGAGATCGGCTGGGACGAGGACGTCGATGATGACGTCCGCGCGGCGATCGAGGAGCAGATCGGCGGGGACATCCTCGACGAGGACGCCGACGAGGTCATCGACGTGGTGCTGCTGTGGTGGCGCGAAGACGACGGCGACCTGGGCGACGCGCTCATCGACGCCAGGGGCCCCCTGGAGGAGACCGGCGTGATCTGGGTCCTCACCCCCAAGACGGGACAGCCGGGGCACGTCGAGCCGAGCGAAATCGCCGAAGCGGTGCCTGCCGTCGGCCTGGCCCAGACCGCCAACATCAGTGTCGGCCCGAACTGGATCGGCACCCGCCTGGTGTCGCCGAAGTCGAAGTCGAAGCAGCGCTGAGCCGGTCCCGCCGGACGGACACGATAGGGTTGTCGTCGCAGGCACGTGTCCGTTCGGGAGAGGAAACGCTGGTATGACCGTCGAGGTCGGTTCTGAGGCCCCTGACTTCACGCTCAACGACTACAACAAGCAGCCGGTCCAGCTGTCGTCGTTCCGCGGTGACAAGCCGGTGCTGCTGGTCTTCTACCCGTTCGCGTTCAGCGGCATCTGCACGGGCGAGCTGTGCCAGCTCCGCGACGAGTTCGCGGACTACGACGGCAAGGGCGTCCAGGTCCTGGGCGTCTCGGTCGACACGCCGTTCTCGCTGAAGGCGTGGGCCGAGAAGGAGGGCTACCAGTTCCCGCTGCTGTCGGACTTCTGGCCGCACGGCGAGGTGGCTCGCGCTTACGGCGTCTTCAACGAGGACGCCGGCCTGGCGGTCCGCGGCACGTTCCTGATCGACACCGCCGGTGTGGTCCGGTTCGCCGAGGTCAACGCCCCGGGCGAGGCCCGCGACCAGCAGGGCTGGAAGAAGGCCGTGGCCGAACTGACGGCTTGAGTTCCCCGCGGCGGCGGTCCCTTGGCGGGCCGCCGCCGCGCGGGCGCATAGCTCAGCGGAAGAGCACTCGGCTTACACCCGAGCGGTCGCAGGTTCGAACCCTGCTGCGCCCACCATGACCATCGTCGTGCCTTATCACCAGGATGAGCGGTTGCCCGACAGCAGCATCCCGCTGCCCGGGCCGGCCGTCGTCGAGATCGTCGAAACGGTCTTGCCCGCCGGGGACGTCTGGACGCGCCTGGTGGCGTTGTTCGACGTCGTCGCGGACCGGGTGGCTGCCCGGCTCGGGACTCCGGAGGCTGACGCCCCGGTGGTGGTGTCCGGGGACTGCCTCGTCGCCGGCGCCACGATCGCGGGTGCGCAACGGGCGGGCCTCGACCCGTCGGTGGTCTGGTTCGACGCGCACGGCGATGTGCACACCCTGCGCAGCTCGACCTCGGGCTACCTCGGTGGCCTGGCGCTGCGGCTCGTGCTCGGCGCGCACGAGGAACTGTTCGCCGCGCCCTTGGGGCTTCGTCCCCTGGCGGAACACCAGGCGGTGCTGGTCGATGCGCGCGATCTCGACCCCGCCGAGGCCGGCTACCTCGCCGGCAGCGACGTCCGGCGCCACGGGGTCGAGGACCTCCAGGCCGCGCTGGTGCCCGGCGGGCCGCTCGTGCTGCACATCGACGTGGACGTGATCGACCCCGCCGAACTGCCGGGGACCCGCTTCCCCGCCCCGGACGGGCCCACGCAGGCAGCCGTGCTCGACGCCGTGCGCCGCGTGCTGGACACGGGCCGGGTCGTCGCCGTCGACATCGCGTGTCCCTGGCACCCCGCCCGTGACGAGCAGGACACCGCCACCCGTGCCCGCCTGCTCGCCGAACTCCTCACCGCGGCCCGGAACGGGCTCTGAGAGCCACGGCGTAATTCATTGGCCCGCCCGGCGCCGGGATCACTAACGTCCGCCCGGTGGTCCACGAAGATCCCCGTGCCTACCTGCTCGGCCTCGAAGGCCTGGCGCTGCTGCGGGCGTTCACCGGCGAGTTCGGCCGCGATTTCGTGGCGGCGCGGATCGCGGAGATCCGCCGGGTGCTCGCCGACGAGGCGCTGGCGGACGCGGCCGTGGACGTCGACCGGGTCGACACCGTCACCGGCTACCGGCTGTGGTCGGCGACCTACGACCGGCCCAACTCGGCCTTCGACGTCGACGAGCCCGTGGTCCACGACATCGTGGGCGCGCTGCCCGCCGGGGTGGCGCTCGATGCCGCGTGCGGGACCGGCCGCTACGCCGCATTCCTCGCCGGACGCGGCCACCGGGTCATCGGGGTGGACGGCTCGCCCGACATGCTCGCCCGGGCACGCACGCGAGTGCCGGGTGGCGACTTCCTGCTCGGTGACCTGCACCGGCTCCCGGTCGCCGACGCCGGGGCCGACCTGGTCGTGTGCGGCCTGGCGCTGACCCACGTCCCGGCGCTCGAGCCGGTGCTGGCGGAGTTCGCCAGGGTGCTGCGGCCCGGCGGGCACCTGGTGCTCGCCGACATCCACCCCGACCGGGTGGCGCAGGGCGCGGTTCCGCCCGTGCGCGGTGCCGACGGCCGGCCGGGGCGGCTGAGTGGCCATCGCCACCCGATCGGGGACTACCTGCGGGCCGCGCTCGCCGTGGGACTGCACGTGCGTCGTTGCGAGGAACCGCTCTTGCCGGACGGCGGCCCGCCTGCCGCGGCGGATCCGGCAGGCACGTTCGGGCCGCCCGGACCGTGGGAGCTGTGGCCGTGGAGCCTGGCCGCCCTGGTGCCCGAAGCGGCCCGGGCCGTCGCCTCGCCGGCGCTGGTGATCTGGCACTTCCAGGCGGGCGAGCTCACTCCGCCATGACCGGCTCGGCGGCGACGGCCTGGCTGCGGCGCATCGACGTCACCAGCAGTGCCAGCCCCGCGAACAGCACCGCCGCGATCACGCCCGTCACGTTCAGCGCGTCCGTGAACGCCGCCTTCGCCTGCCCGGCCACCGCCACCCGGGTCACGTCGACGGCCAACGTCGTGCCCGCCGGGAACACCCCGTGGTACACCGCCGTCGCGGTCAGGCCGATCAACGCCATGCCCAGCGAGCCGCCCAGGTAGTTGCCCGTGTCCGCCATCGAGGCCGCCGAACCCGCGCGCTCCGGGGGCACCGATCCCACCACCAGGCCGATGCCCAGCGCGAACAGCGGTCCCGTGCCCAGCGTCAGCACCGTGATGGCGACGACGACCGGGACGAGCCCGTCGGTGAGCGCCAGCAGGAGACCGCCCGCCGCCGAGACCAGCAAGCCGCCCGCGATCGCCGTGGCCGGGGTCAGCCACCGGGTCAGGGACGGCGCCGTCATCGTGCCCGCCGCCACGCCGAGGCCCATCGGGGCGAACAGCAGCGCCGAGACCAGCGGCGAGTAGCCCAGGACGCTCTGCAGGTACTGCGTCACCAGCAGCCCGACGCCGGCCATCGCGACCCCGGCGAACACCAGCGCGACCAGCACCGCGGTGAACGGGCGGCTCCGGAACAGCCGCAGGTCCAGCAGCGGTGACGCCGTCGTCAGCTGACGGCGGGCGAAGACGATGCCGAGCAGCGTCCCGGTGGCGATCGCCGCGGCCGGCAGGGCCGGCGTGCCGGTGGCCAGCTGCTTGAGGCCGAACACGACCAGCAGCACCGCGGCCAGTGAGAGCGCGACGCCGGGCAGGTCGAGCCGCCCGGACGCCGGGGCGCGGAACTCCGGCAGCAGGAACGGTCCCGCCGCGAGCAGCACGACCACGGCCGGGACGGCCACCAGGAACACCGATCCCCACGCGAAGTGCTGGAGCAGGAAGCCGGCGAACACCGGGCCCGCCGCGCCGCCCGCGAACTGGCAGGTGGCCCAGATCGAGATCGCCTTCCCCCGCTGCCTGCCGTCGGGGAACATGTTCGTGATCAGGGCGAGCGTCGACGGCATCAGCGTCGCCCCGGCGACCCCGAGCGCCCCGCGCACCACGATGAGCATCTCCGGGCTGGTCGAGAACGCGGCGACGATCGAGAGGACCCCGAAGGCCGCGCTGCCGGCGAGCAGCAGCCGCCGCCGGCCGATCCGGTCGCCGAGCGTCCCCATGGTGATGACGAACCCGGCGACGACGAAGCCGTAGCTGTCGGTGATCCACAGCTGTTCGGTCGCGCTCGCCCCCAGATCCGCGCTGAGCTGCGGCAACGCGAGGAACAACGACGTCATGTCCATCGCGACGAGCAGGGTGGGCAGCGCGAGCACCGCCAGGCCCAGCCACTCCCGCCGTCCGGCCGGCTTCTCCATGTCCGCTCCTTCTCCGTGGTCCGTTTGCCAGGGGGTCGGAGCCGCCGCGGGGGACCGGACACGGGTGCAGAAGGTTTCTTCGCGGGTTTCGGAGCGCCGCCGTCGTGTCCCGGTGAGCGGGAACCTTTGTCACGATCCGCACGAGGTACCGCCGAATTCTTGTGCGATAACCAAAAAACCTCACACGGAAGTAACGGGTGATCGATTCCGGCCGACAGGAAGTTCGGCAAGTGACCAACTCACCTGAGGGGGATTCCGTGAAGAGGTTTTTGACCAGAGCCGCCGCCGCGGTGGCGGTGCCCGTGCTCGCCGTGCTCGTGGGGGCCGTGCCGGCGCAGGCGCAGACCGTCGCTTCCGGCTCGCTGTCGTTCAGCGGTGACGCCGGGGACTACATCACCGGGGGAGGGTCCTACGCCTACTCGACGGGGGCGAAGGACCGGCTCACCGTCAGCGCGTCGGAAGACCACAACCACATTTCCGTGAGCGTCAGCGGCTTCAACAGCGACTGGTGGGACCTCGACCTGGCCGCACCCAGCGGCACGGGCCTGGCCGCCGGCACCTACGACGGGGCGACCCGGTGGCCGTTCCAGGGGGCCAACGCGCCGGGGCTGAGCCTCGACGGGAACGGCCGCGGCTGCAACACCCTGACCGGCACCTTCGCCGTGCAGAACGTCGTCTTCGGGCCGCACGGCTACGTCCAGACGCTCGACGCCACCTTCGAACAGCACTGCGAGGGCTTCACGGCGGCCGCGCGCGGTGAGGTGCACATCGCGAACCCGCCGGCGCCGGCGGAGCTCGCGATCGGGCTCAAGGTGGCCACCGACGGCACCGCGAGCACGCTCAACGGCAACGCGTACCTGCACGGGACCGTCGAGTGCACCGCGGCCGCCCCGGTCACCCTGAGCGGCACCGCGACGCAGGTCAAGCACAACGTCGTCATCCGCGGCAACTACTCGGTGCAGGTCGCCTGCGCGCCGGGGGCGCCGGTGCCGTGGAAGGCGACCGTGGTGCCGGCCGGCACCACGCCGTTCCAGAAGGGCAAGGCGGAGGTCGTCACCCAGGCGACCGCGCTGGACCCGAACTACAACACCAACGTCTCGGTCGACGACACCACCGTCGTCACCCTGGCGAAGGGCTGATCCACCGCCGTGGGGCTGCCCGGTTCAGGGCGGCCCCACGGCGTTCACGCCGCGTGCCAGGTGTGCGCGGCGAAGGCTTCGTCGACCGGCGCGCCGGTGAGCCGGTTCGCGTACGTCGACAGCGTGTACGTTCCGATGCCCAGCACCACCTCCAGGGCGTTCCTGGCCGTGTAACCAGCGTCGGTGAACGCCGTCAGCGCGTCCGCCGGGACGTCGCCCGTGGTGTCCATGACCGCGTGGACGAAGACGCGCAACGCCTCCAGCCGCGGCTCCGGCAGCGCCGACTCCGCCCGCAGCGCCGCGATCAGCTCCGGCGAAGCGGACAGGCCGTGCAGCGTGGCCGTGTGCATCGCCACGCACAGGTGACAGCGGTTGCGCGCGGCCACCGTCATGACGAGCACCTCGCGGTCCAGCGCCGGCAGGGTCGTGGTCTCGAAGAGGGCGCTGAGCTTCAGGAACCCGTTCAGCAGCTCCGGTGACGTCGCCAGCCGGGCGACGGCGGCCGGGACGCGGCCGAACTTCTTCGCGGTGGCCGCCATCGCGGGGCGGGCGGCGGTGGGTGCAGACTCCGGGGTGTGATCGGGGAACAAGACGTCTCCAGACGTAGGATCGACAATGTGGTTGTCGAAACCGTAAACCTGGTTGTCGATTATGGCAAGGGGTCATGAGCGACACGCCCGGCTACGAGCTGCCCTTCCTGCTCTTCGGCGGCTTCCGCACGCTCATCGACCGCCTGCACGCCGAGCTCGCGCGCCAGGGCCACCCCGACGTGCGGCCGTCGTACGGGTTCGCGATGCAGGCCGTCGGGGTCCAGGGCGCGACGGCGTCGGAGATCGGCCGCCGCCTCGGCGTCTCCAAGCAGGCGGCGGGCAAGACGGTCGAACGCCTGGAGGCGCTCGGGTACGCCGAGCGCGCCGACGATCCGGCCGACGCCCGCCGCAAGATCGTCCGGCTCACCGCGCACGGCGTCGACGCGCTCGCGAAGTCGGCGGAGATCTTCGACGAGCTGCGCGCGGAGTGGGCGCGCACGGTCGGCCGCGAACGGATCAGCGCCCTCGAAGCCGACCTGCGCAAGGTCGTCGGCCCCGCCGCGTACCGCCTCGACGCGGCCGGCTGGTTTTCGAGCTAGAAGCCGCAGCCCGGGTCCGGCGCGTCCTCCGACAGCGGGCTGCCCGCCGGGAGCACGTACAGGACTTCGAGCACCAGCGGCGTCGACCCGAGGTTGCGGCCGATGTGCACCTGGTCCGGTTTCTCGGTGAACGCGCGCCCGGTGCCGAAGACGCCGTCGACGCTGCAGTCGGCCAGGTTGTGCGTCAGCGTCCCGGCTTTCACGTACGCGTAGAGCGTGCCGTCGTGGAAGTGCCAGCCGGTGTAGCCGCCGGGCTGGATGGTGACCTCCCGCAGCGTGTAGTCGGTGTGGCCGATGGTCTTCTGGGCCAGGATCGTGCCGGTGACGCCGCTGCCGGGCGTCGCGGACGCGGTGGCGGGCAGCAGGACCGCGGCCAGCGCGGCGGTGGCGAGCACGGTGAACGTCTTGCGCAAGGGGGAATCCTCCTCAGGCCTGGCGCAGGGTGCGCCGCACCATCTTGCCCGATTCCGTGCGCGGCAGGCGATCGGTGAAGTCGAACCGCTTCGGCGTCTTGAACCCGGCCAGCGCGGCCCGGCAGTGCTCGGCCAGCCGCGCGGCCAGGTCGTCGCCCGCGGGCACCCCGGCGACCGGTTCGACGACGGCGACGACCCGCTGCCCCCATTCCTCGTCGGGTTCGCCGATCACCGCCACGTCGGCGACGTCCGGGTGGCTGAGCAGCCGCGCCTCGATTTCGGCCGGGTAGACGTTGACGCCGCCGGAGAGGATCAGGTCGGTCCGGCGGTCGAGCAGGAACACGCGGCCTTCGGCGTCGCGGTACCCGAAATCGCCGACCGTGAGGTACTCCCCGGACCGGGCGGCCGCGGTCTTCTCCGGGTCGCCGAGGTAGTCGAGCGCGGTGTGCGCGGAGCTGAAGTAGATCGTGCCCGGCTCGCCATCCGGTACCTCGGTGCCATCGTCGTCGAGGATCTTCAGCCGCACGCCGGGCAGCGGGCGGCCCACGGTGCCCGGCGCCGCCAGCCACTCCGCCGCCGTGACGCCGCAGATCAGCCCTTCCGACGCGCCGTAGTACTCGTGCACGACCGGGCCGAGCCAGCCGATCATCCGCTCCTTCACCTCGGGCGGGCAGGGCGCCGCGCCGTGGATGACGCTGGTGAGGCTCGACGTGTCGTACCGCGCGCGGACGTCTGCGGGCAGCCGCAGCATCCGGTGGAACATGGTCGGCACGAGGTGGGTGCTCGTGACGCGGTGCCGTTCGACCAGGCGCAGCGTCTCCTCGGCGTCGAAGCGGTCCATCAGCACTGCGCTGTGCCCCAGGTGCATCGCGTTGACGGCGAACGAGCCGGGCGCGGCGTGGTAGAGCGGGCACGCCACCAGGTGGACGCCCGGGCCCGGCACGACGCCGAACATCGCCAGCAGGTTGCGGTGAATCGGGTGCAGGGACGGCGGATTCCCGCTGAGGGCGCGCCGGACGCCCTTGGGCCGCCCGGTCGTGCCCGACGTGTAGAGCATCGTCTGGCCCGCGGTCCGCGGCTGCGGCGGGGTCGACGGCTCGTCTTCGCCCCAGGACACGTAGTCGCCCCACCCTTCGGCGGCGCCGACGGAGAACCGGGGCACGTCGAATGCGCACCCCCGCGCGATTTCCGCGTCCGCGACGACGACCCGCGCGCCGCTGTTCGCCACCACGTAGGCGATTTCCGCCGGCGAGGACCGGTAGTTGACCGGCGTGAAGTACATCCCCGCCTGCAGCGTCGCGAACAGCAGCTCGAAGTAGGGCAGTCCATTGTGGACGACAGCGACGACGCCGTCGCCCGGCCCGAGCCCCAGCCGGTGCAGGGCGTGCGTCAGCCGGTTGGCCCGCGCGGCCAGCTCGCCGAAGGTCGCCGCCGTGCCGTCCGGCGCGAGCACCGCGAGGCGCCCCGGGTCCTGCTCGGCGACGTCGAAGAAGGTGCTCACGCGTCGCACGCTACCGGGTAGCGTGCGACGCATGGACGCGGACGTTTTCGGGCAGGTCCTCGGTGCGGTGCGGGAGTTCGTGCGCAAGGAGGTCGTGCCGCGCGAGGCGGAGATCGACGAGCGCGACGAGATCCCCGCCGGGATCCGGGACAAGGCCGCCGGGCTCGGCCTGTTCGGCTGGGCGCTGCCGGAGGAGTACGGCGGGCTCGGCCTGGCGATGGCCGAAGACGTCCGGCTGGCGATCGAGCTCGGCTGGACCACGCCCGCCTTCCGGTCGCTGTTCGGCACCAACAACGGCATCGCCGGCCAGGCGATCGTGCACTACGGGACGCCGGAGCAGCGCACCCGCTGGCTGCCGCGGCTGGCGGCCGGTGAGGCGATCGCGTCGTTCGCGCTCACCGAAGCCGAGGCCGGTTCGGACCCGGGCGGCCTGACCAGCCGCGCGGTCCGCGACGGCGACCACTACCGGCTTTCGGGCACCAAGCGGTTCATCACGAACGCGCCGCTCGCCGACGTCTTCGTCGCCTTCGCGCGCACCGATCCGGAAAGCCGCGGCAGCCGCGGTATTTCCGCCTTCCTCGTCCCGGCGGCCGCGCCCGGCGTCACCGTCGGCCCGCACGACGCCAAGATGGGCCAGGCCGGCGCGTGGACGTCGGAGGTGGTCTTCGACGACGTCGAGCTGCCCGGAGACGCGCTGATCGGCGAGGAGGGCCAGGGCTTCGGCATCGCGATGGCGTCGCTGGCCCGCGGCCGCCTGCACATCGCCGCCCTGTGCGTCGGCCTGGCCGAGCGGGCGCTCGCCGAGGCCGTCGAGTACGCGCGGACGGCCCGCCAGGGTGGCCGCGTGATCGGCGAACACCAGCTGGTCCAGGCCCTGCTGGCGGAGTCGCACGCCGAGCTCGCGGCCGGCCGGGCGATGGTGCACGAAGCCGCGGCGAAGTACGACTCGGGCGAGGACCGCAAGCTGGGGCCCTCGTCGGCGAAGCTGTTCTGCACCGAGATGCTCGGGCGGGTCGCGGACCGCGCGGTGCAGGTCCACGGCGGGACGGGGTACGTCCGCGGGGTGCCGGTCGAGCGCATCTACCGCGACGCGCGGCTGTTCCGGATCTACGAAGGCACCAGCGAAATCCAGAAGCTGGTCATCGCGCGGCAGCTGCTCAAGGACTGAACTTGCGCTGGAGCGCGCTCCAGGTCATAGCGTCGGGGGCATGACCACCGCACAGCACAAGATCGGCTCGGGTTTCGGCGCCACCACCACGGCGGCGGAGGTCCTGGCCGGCGTCGACCTGACCGGCAAGCTCGCGATCGTCACCGGCGGCTACTCCGGCATCGGCCTGGAGACCACCCGAGCGCTGACGGCCGCGGGCGCCCACGTCGTCGTCCCGGCCCGCCGCCGCGCGACGGCCGAACAAGCGTTGCAGGGCCTCGGAAACGTCGAGATCGACCAGCTCGACCTCGGCGACCTCGAGAACGTCCGCGCCTTCGCCGAGCGGTTCGTGGCTTCGGGCCGCGGCATCGACATCCTCATCGGCAGCGCGGGCATCATGGCGGTACCGGAAACCCGCGTCGGACCGGGCTGGGAGGCGCAGTTCGCGACCAACCACCTCGGGCACTTCGCACTGGTGAACCGCCTCTGGCCGGCCTTCACCCCCGGCGCCCGCGTGGTTTCGGTGTCCTCGCGCGGCCACCACTACGGCCCGGTGCGCTTCGACGACCTGAACTTCGAGCGGGGCTACGACAAGTGGCTCGCCTACGGCCAGGCCAAAACGGCGAACGTGCTCTTCGCGGTGGAGCTCGACCGGCTCGCCCGCGACCGGGGCGTCCGCGCGTTCGCCCTGCACCCGGGCCGGATCCTCACCGAGCTGGTGCGTCACCTGGACCGGCAGGAGCTCGTCGACGCCGGCATGGTCGACGAGTCCGGCCGAGTCACCGGAGGCGCGAAGACGCCGGAGCAGGGCGCCGCCACCCAGGTCTGGGCGGCGACGTCCCCGCAGCTCGACGGCCTCGGCGGCGTGTACCTCGAGGACTGCGACATCGCCGGGCCCGCCCCGGCCGACGGCACCCGAACGGGCGTGAAGGACTACGCGGTCGACCCCGCGCTCGCCCGGCGGCTCTGGACGGTGTCCGCCGAGTTGACCGGCGTGAACGCTTTCTAGAGCTTCTCGACCTGCCGCACCAGCAGCTCGATCTCGTCCTCGGTGTTGTAGTAGTGCACCGACGCCCGGACCAGGTCCGGCAGGCCGCGCGCGGTGAAGTCGTACTGCGCCGAGGTGCGGGTCGACAGCGACGTGTTGATGTTCGCCTCGGCGAGCCGGGCCTTGACCTCCGCGGCCGGGGTGCCGTCGACGGTGAAGGTGACGATGCCGCACTTCCGCGCCCCGTTGTCGTGGACGCGCGCGCCCGCTTCACTCAACCGGCTTCGCAGCGTCGCAGCCAGCGAAGCGACGCGCGACTCGATCGCCGGCAGGCCCCACTCGAGCGCGTAGTCGATGGCCGCGCCGAGGCCGAGGACCGCGGCGAAGTCGCGTTCCCACACCTCGAAGCGCTTGGCCGTCGGGTCGACGGCGTACTCCGTCGGCGACTCCCAGCTCGCCGAGTGCAGGTCGAGCATCGCCGGCTCCAGCCGCTCGCGCAGCCGCGGGTGCACGTAGAGGAACCCGGTGCCGCGCGGGCCGCGCAGGTACTTGCGGCCGGTCCCCGACAGCGCGTCGCACCTGAGACGGGTGACGTCGAGGTCGAGCTGGCCCGCGGACTGGCACGCGTCGAGCAGGAACGGGATACCGGCCGCCTCGGCGACCGCGCCGATCTCCTCGGCCGGGTTCACCAGCCCGCCCTGGGTGGGCACGTGGCTGACGGCGATCAGCTTGACGTCGTCGTCGATGCGCCGCCGCAGCTCTTCGACGTCCAGCTGTCCGGACTCGTCGTCGCCGACCACCTCGACGACCGCGCCGGTGCGCCGCGCGACCTGCAGGAACGCGATGGCGTTGCTGGCGTACTCCGCGCGGGAGGTCAGGATCCGGTCCCCGCGGCCGAACGGCAGCGCGTAGAACACCGCCTGCCAGGAGCGCGTCGCGTTGTCGGTGAGCGCGATGTCGTCGGTCCCGGCGCCGAGCAGCCGGGCCACGGAGGCGTACACCGCGTCGAAGCGCTCCGCGGACTCGGCGACGGCTTCGTACCCGCCGATCAGCGCTTCGCGGCGGAGGTACCCGACGACGGTGTCGGTCACGACGGCCGGAGGCAGCGCCGAGCCCGCGTTGTTGAAGTGGACCACCTCGGCGCAGCCCGGGGTCTCGCGGCGCGCGCGTTCGACGTCGAAGCTCATACCAACTGAATACAGTAGATAGCTATTGTATGCAATACTGCGTCCCATGGCCCGGACCCCGTTGCGCAGCGACCTCCTGGAGCAGATCACCGGCCGCGTCCTGGACGGGCGCCTCCCGGCCGGCACGCGCGTGAACGAGGTCCACCTGGCAAAGGAGCTCGGCGTCAGCCGGACGCCGCTGCGGGAGGCGCTGATCGGGCTCGCCGACCGCGGCCTGCTGGTTTCCGCGCCCGGCCGGGGTTTCCTGGTGCCGCCGTTCGACCCGGGCGAGGCGCGCCGGCTCTACCCGCTGGTGGCCGAACTCGAAGCCCTCGCGCTGCGCTGGACGTCCCCGCTGGAGCTGGCCGGCCTGCCGGACGCGCTCGACGCCGTCTCCGACGAGATGACCCGGGCTCTCGCGGACGGCGGCGATCTGTCCGGTTTGGACGATCGCTGGCACGCGCTGCTGCTGTCCCGCTGCCCGAACCCGCACCTGCTGCGGCTGATCGAGCAGACGAAGCCGCTGCTCAAGCGGTACGAGTCGGCCTACTTCGCCCGCGACGGCCACGCGGGGGAGAGCATCGGCGAACACCGCCGGATCGCCGCGGCCCTGCGCGAGGGCGACCTGGCCACCGCGTCCTCGGTGCTCGTGGCGAACTGGGTCAAGGCGCTGGCGTACCTGGGGAAGGACCGAAGATGATCATCGCGCACCTGAGCGACCTGCACCTCGACGGCGGGGCCCGCGCGGAAGACCGCGTCGCGGCGGTGCTGGGCTACCTCGCCGGCCTGGCGAAACCGGTGGACGCCGTCGTCGTCACCGGCGACATCGCCGACCACGGCGAGCCCGGGGAATACGCGCGGGCGGCCGCGCTGCTCGAGTACCCGGCGCCGGTGCTGGTGTGCCCGGGCAACCACGACGTCCGCGCGGCGTTCCGCACGGGCCTGCTCGGCTCGCCCCCGTCCGACGGCCCGATCGACCACGCGCAGGAGGTCGGCGGCGTGCTGTTCGCGTTGTGCGACTCGACGATCCCGGGCCGCGGCGCCGGTTTCCTCGCCGACGAGACCCTGGCGTGGCTCGACGGCGTCCTCGCCGGCGGCGACGGCCCGGCGTTCGTCGCCTTCCACCACCCGCCGGTCGAGGTCGGCGTCCCGCTGGTGGACGCGATCCGCCAGACCGGCGCGGAGCGGCTGGCCGCCGTCCTGGCCCGGCACCCGAGGGTGAAGGCGCTGCTGGCCGGCCACGTGCACACGGGAGCGTCGACGACGTTCGCGGGCCTCCCGTTGCGCATCGCCCCCGGCGTCGTTTCGGGCTCCCTGCTGCCGGCCGAGCCGGGCGGCGACCACGGCTGGGCCGAGGGCGGCCCGCTGGAGTACGACCGCCCGCCGGCCCTGCTGCTGCACGTCCTCCACGACGACGGCCGGGTCACCAGCCACCACCGGACGGTCAGCCGCCGAACACCGGCAGCGTGATCCGTGACGGCCGCCCGGCGTCGTGGAAGATCTCGAAGCGGTTCGCCTTCCCGTCCACCGCCTTCGTGACCGGCTCGTCCGTGCCGTGGTTGCGGGCGAACCGGGGGAACGCCCCGCCCGCCACCTGCACGCGCAGCCGGTGCCCCCGGCGGAAGCGGTAGGCCGTCGGGTCGAGCGTCACCTCCGCCGTGACCACGCCGTCCGCGTCGGCCGCCGGCACACCCGGGCGCAGCCGAAGGATCCCGTCCGTCACGTTCCGGGACACGCCGCCGGAATCGACGTCGCACAGCCGGACGTACACGTCCGCGTGCCCCAGTTCGGTGCGGACGTGCACGGTCGCCGACACCTCGCCGATGACGTCGACGTCCGACGGCAGCGGCTCGCCGGTGAACACCAGCACGTCCGGGCGGGCCTCGACCTCCTGGTTGTCGCGCTGCTTCCACTCGCCGGTCAGCAGCGGGCCGCCGACGGCCGGCGTCGGGTCCGCCGGGTCGTAGGTGAACGGGGTCGGCAGCGCCTCCGCCGCCACCGGTTCGCCGAGCCCGCCGATCGGCCGCAGGTGCGCGTGGGTCGCCGTCGAGGGCGGCGGCCAGGACTCGAAGTCCAGCCACGTCCCCGCGCCCTGCAGGAACAGCCGGACCGGGGCCCGCTGCAGCTGGGTGCGGTCGCCGAGCAGGTGCGCGCGCAGGAAGCCGAGCTGGTCGCGGATCATCGGGCCCATGCTCGCGGGCTCGCCGTGCGCCCACGGCCCGATCGTGATCCGCGGCGCCTTGCCCGCCTCGGCGAGGATCCGGAAGTCCCGCAGCTGCCCGCGGACGAACAGGTCGTACCAGCCGGTGACCATCGACACCGGGACGTCGAGCTTCGCCACCTCGGCGCTGTGGTCGGACATCGACCAGTAGCCGTCTTCGGGGACGAAGTGCTCGGTGACGTCCTGGAGGAACCGCACCGGTTTCCCGATCGCGGCCACGTCGGCGCGGCTGATCGGCAGCACGGACATCGCCCGGCGGGTCTTGCGCGTCTGCAGCGGGTTCGGCAGCGCGGCGAAGCGTTCCTCCTGCCGGCCGATCATCGCCGACCACGACACCATGTTGTCCGCCGCGAGCACGCCGCCCGGGTAGAACGTCGAGACGAACTCCGACGCCGTCACGCCGAGGCCCATCGCGGCGAGCGGCGGGTCGAGGTACGGCCCGACCGCCCACTGCGTGTGCCCCAGGTAGCTGGCGCCGGCCATGCCGATGCTCCCGTCGCACCACGGCTGGGCGCGCAGCCACCCGGCCGTCGCCACGCCGTCCTCGCGTTCGAGGTGGAACGGCCGGAACTCGCCGCCGGAGCCGAACGAGCCCCGGGTGCTCTGGATGACCGTCTGCAGCCCGTGCCGGGCGAACGTCTCGCCGAACAGCTTCGACAGCATTCCCTTGCGCCCGTACGGCGTGCGGATCAGCACCACCGGCGCCGACGTCGTCCCGGCCGGGGCGTACCGGTCGGCGAGCAGCGTGACGCCGTCGGGCATCGGGACGGCTAGGTCTCGCGTCACGACCGGCTTGGGGCCTTCGGCGCGGGGGAGCCCGAGCAGCTTGTCGACAAGTCGGTCCAGCACGGGCGCCCGCCTTCCGAAGTGGAGTGGATCCTTCCGGATCCGACCGTACCTCAGTTCGCGCGCGCGAGGGTTTCCGGACGCAGCAGCTTCGCCAGCTCTTCGGCCGGGATCAGGCCCTTCTCGACGACGAGCTCGGCGACGCCGCGCCCGGTCGCGAGAGCCTCCTTCGCGATCTCCGTCGCGGCCGCGTACCCGATGCTCGGGTTCAGCGCCGTCACCAGCCCGATGGAGTTCTCGACGTAGCCGCGCATCACGTCGGCGTTCGCCGTGATGCCTTCGACGCACTTCGAGGCCAGCGTCCGGCAGGCCGCGCCCAGGTGCGTGATGCTCTCCGACAGGGAGTGCAGGATGATCGGCTCGAACGCGTTGAGCTGCAGCTGTCCCGCCTCGGCGGCCATCGTCACGGTGACGTCGTTGCCGATCACCTCGAACGCGACCTGGTTGACCACCTCGGGAATGACCGGGTTGATCTTGCCCGGCATGATCGACGACCCGGCCTGGACCGGCGGAAGGTTGATCTCGTTCAGCCCGGCGCGCGGGCCCGAGGACAGCAGCCGCAGGTCGTTGCAGCTCTTGGACAGCTTGACCGCGATCCGCTTGAGGACGCCGGACAGGTGCACGAACGCGCCGCAGTCCTGCGTCGCCTCCACCAGGTCCGCGGCGGTGACGACCGGCAGCCCGGTGATCTCGCGCAGGTGCCGGCACGCGGCTTCGGCGTAGCCCGGCGCGGCGTTGAGGCCGGTGCCGATCGCGGTCGCGCCGAGGTTGATCTCGTGCAGCAGCGCGACGGCTTCGGTCAGCCGCTGCCGGTCCTCGCCGAGCATCACCGCGTAGGTGCCGAACTCCTGGCCGAGCGTCATCGGCACGGCGTCCTGCAGCTGCGTGCGGCCCATCTTCAGCACGTCGTGGAACTCGACGGCCTTGGCCGCGAACGCCTTCTCCAGCACGACCATCGACTCGGCCAGCTCGCGCACGGCGATGATCGTCGCCACGTTGACCGCGGTCGGGTACGCGTCGTTCGTCGACTGCCCGAGGTTGACGTGCTCGTTGGGGTGCACGACGTGGTAGTCGCCCTTGGCGTGCCCGAGCAGTTCGAGGGCGCGGTTCGCGATCACCTCGTTGGCGTTCATGTTGGTCGACGTCCCGGCGCCGCCCTGGATGACGTCGACGACGAACTCGCCGTGCAGCGCGCCTTCGCGGATCTCCCGGCAGGCCGCGCCGATCGCGTCCGCGATGTCCGGCTCGAGCAGGCCCAACTCGGCGTTGGCGCGGGCCGCGGCCTCCTTCACCGAGGCCAGCGCCTCGACCAGGTGCGGGTAGGCGGCGATCGTCGTGCCGGTGATGGGGAAGTTTTCGCGCGCGCGGGCGGTGTGCACGCCCCAGTACGCGTCGGCGGGGACGTCCTTGTCGCCCAGCAGGTCGTGTTCGCGGCGGGTGGTCATGCGGTGCTCCCCACAGTCAGGTTTCCGGCGAAACGCAGGTTTTCGGGGCCCGGCGGGACGTCGGCGCCGCACAGCCCGAGCAGCGCGGCCAGCACCGGGTAGCGCGCCCGGTCGCCGCCGTCGGCGATCTTGAAGGCGATCGCGGTGCCGTCCGGGAGCGCGGCGACCTGGACGGCTTCGAAGCCGTCCTTGGCGATCAGCCCGGGCACCGCGCGCATCACGGCGGTGACGTCGCGGCGGCTGCCGCCGACCAGCTCGGGGTGCCGCCGGATGCCGTCGGCGACCAGGTGGTCCGGTGTGCCGGGTGCGGCGGTGGCGATCTTCGACACGGCCGTCGCGAGCCCGCGCAACGTCGTCGCGAACAGCGGCGCGCCACAGCCGTCGACGGCCACCCGGGCGATGGGCCGGCCGGTCAGGTCTTCGACGGTGGCGGCGATCGCGCGCTGCAGCGGGTGGGCCGGGTCGAGGTAGCCCTCGGTGGCCCAGCCGTTCACCGCGCAGGTCGCGAGCATCGCCGCGTGCTTGCCGGAGCAGTTGTGCCCGAGCCGGGACGGCGCCCGGCCCTCGGCCAGCCAGCGGTCGCGCTCGACGGGGTCGAACGGGAAGTCCGCCGGGTTCCCGAGCAGGTCGGGGGAGCGTCCGCCGAGCACGTCGAGCGCGGCCTCCAGATGCATCGGCTCGCCGGAGTGGCTGGCCGCGGCGATCGCGAACCCGGCGGGGGACAGGCGCAGGCCGAGCCGCGCCATCGCGGTGGCCTGCAGCGGCTTCGCCGTCGACCGCGGGTACATCGGCGAGTCGGTGTCCCCGGCGGCGAACAGCGTCGAGCCGTCCGGGGCGAGGACCACGGCCGAGCCGTGGTGGACACCCTCGACCATCCCGTCGCGGACCAGCTCGACCAGCGGCTCGGGGCTCACACGCCCTCCTCGTCGAACGCGCGCATGTCGATCCGCTTGCGCACCGCGAACCAGCCCGCCACCAGGGCGGCGAGGATCGCGGGCAGCGCCAGGAGGGTGATCCGGCCGGTCTCGTCGAAGCCCATCAGCACGACGACGGCGGCGAGGAACACCAGCGTGACGATCTCGGTGTAGGGCGAGAACGGCAGCCGGAAGGACGGCCGTTCGACGCCGTCGCGCTTGGCCCGGCGCACGAACAGCAGGTGGCAGAGCACGATGATGGCCCAGGTGGCGAGGATGCCGATCGCGGCGAAGTTCAGCACGATGTCGAAGGTCTCCTTCGGCACCAGGTAGTTCAGCCCGACGCCGAGCACGCAGACGGCCGCGGTGAGCAGGATCCCGCCGTAGGGCACGTGGTTGCGGTTCATCACGCCGGTGAACTTCGGCGCCGAGCCCGCCATCGCCATCGACCGCAGGATCCGGCCGGTCGAGTACAGGCCGGAGTTCAGGCTGGACAACGCCGCGGTGAGCACGACCAGGTTCATCACGCTGTCCGCCGCGGGCACGCCCAGGTGCGAGAGCACGGTGACGAAGGGGCTCTGGTCCTTCGTGTAGGAGCTCCACGGCAGCAGCATCGCCAGCAGCACGACCGAGCCGACGTAGAACACCAGGATGCGCCACATGATGGAGTTGATCGCCTTCGGCATGATCTTCTCCGGGTTCTCGGTCTCGCCCGCGGCGACGCCGACCAGCTCGACCGAGGCGTAGGCGAACACCACGCCCTGCACGATCAGCACCATCGGCAGCAGGCCGCCGGGGAAGATCCCGCCGTGGTCGGCGATCAGCTGCGGGCCGCCCGCGACGCCGTCGACCGGCGTCTGCGTCACCAGCAGGAAGATGCCGATCACCATGAACAGCACCAGCGCGGCGACCTTGACGATGGCGAACCAGAACTCCATCTCGCCGAACAGCTTCACCGAGACGAGGTTGAGCGTCAGGACCACGGCCAGCGCGACCAGCGCGAGCACCCACTGCGGGACCGGCGAGAAGAACGACCAGAAGTGCGCGTACAGCGCGATCGCCGTGATGTCGGCGATGCCGGTGGTCGACCAGTTGAGGAAGTGCATCCAGCCGGCCACGTACGCGCCCTTCTCGCCCATGAACTCGCGGGCGTAGGAGACGAAGGCGCCGCTGGAGGGCCGGTACAGGATCAGCTCGCCGAGCGCGCGGACGACGAAGAAGGCGAAGAGCCCGCAGACGGCGTAGACGATGGCCAGCGCGGGCCCGGCCTGGGCGAGCCGGCCGCCGGCGCCGAGGAACAGGCCGGTGCCGATCGCCCCGCCGATGGCGATCATGTTCACGTGCCGGGGCTTGAGGGCCTTGCGGTAGCCGGCGTCACCCGCGTCAGTGGTGGTGCCGGTCGTGGCCGGGAGGGTCTGTTCGGTCACTGTTCCCCGTTCACGATGCTGGTCAGGGTGGCTTCGACGTGCGTCAGGTGCGCCGTCATGGCCGCGACGGCCTGCGCTTCGGAACCGCTTTCGATCGCGGTGACGATGTCCCGGTGCTCGGTGTTCGACTGCCGGCGCCGGTCGCCGAGCTGGTTGAGGAAGGCGGACTGGCGGGCGAGCGCGTCGCGGATCTCCTCGATCACCTTCCCGAAGACCGGGTTGCCCGAGGCCTGGGCGATGGTGATGTGGAAGAGCGAGTCGAGGGCGACCCAGGCGGTGTTGTCGGTCTCGGCGTCCATCCGGTCGAGCAGGTGGGAGAGGAGGTCGAGGTCGTCCTGGCTGCGCCGCACGGCCGCGTACCCGGCGACCGGGATCTCGACGTGCCGGCGCACCTCGATGAGGTCCCGGGCCGAGTAGGGCCCGAAGGTGGGGTTGTCGGCCGGGCCGGTGGCGGTGACGAAGGTGCCCTTGCCGGTCTTCGACTCGGTCATGCCGAGCGCCTGGAGGCCGCGGAGGGCTTCCCGGATGACCGATCTGCTGACCTCGAACTCCCTGCTCAGGGCGGCTTCGGAGGGAAGCTTGCTGCCGACGGCGTGCTCGCCGCGCTCGATCGCGGCACGCAGGTGGGCCAGCACGGCTTCCATGGCGCTCACCCGGCGGGGACCACCTTGTCCGGCTGTCTGGCTGTCAGACAGGTTCATGGCGGGAATGCTCGGTGGCGGTGCCTCCGCTGTCAACGCGAGTCCCAGCCTCTGTGGCTCACCTCACGCGCCGACCGGCGCCCGCGCGTGACCGCCCGGCAGCGGCGCGTGTCGTGATCGTTTCCGCCCGAAGAGGGGAGCGTGTCACAGCGGCGGAACACCACTCGCGAGGAGCAGAATCGACCCGGCGAGCACGTGTCGGGACCGTCGGTGCCACGGGCTATGGTGAGGGACCCCGGCGCGCCGGTCCGATCCACCTAGGGGAGGTTTTCGCTGGTGTCGAACGATTCCTTCGTCCACCTGCACGTCCACACCGAGTACTCGATGCTCGACGGTGCGGCGAAGATCGCTCCCCTCTTCGCGGAGGCGGCGCGCCTCGGCATGCCCGCGGTCGGCATGACCGACCACGGCAACATGTACGGCGGCGACGAGTTCTACCAGCAGTCCAAGAAGGCCGGCATCAAGCCGATCATCGGCATCGAGGCCTACATCGCGCCGGAGAGCCGGTTCCACAAGAAGCCCGTCTTCTGGGGTCAGGCCAACCAGCGCGGCTCGGACGAGTTCGGTGAGGGCGGCGACGTCTCCGGTGGCGGTGCGTACACGCACATGACCATGCTCGCCTCGAACGCGACCGGGCTGCGGAACCTCTTCAAGCTGTCCTCGCTGGCCAGCATGCAGGGCTACTACCGCAAGCCCCGGATGGACCGCGAGCTGATCGCCGAGAACCACTCGGGGATCATCGCGACCACCGGCTGCCCGTCCGGCGAGGTGCAGACCCGGCTGCGGCTGGGCCAGAAGGAGGCGGCGATCCAGGCCGCCTCCGACTACAAGGACATCTTCGGCGCCGACAACTTCTTCCTCGAGCTGATGGACCACGGCCTGCCGATCGAGCGCTCGGTCCGCGAGGGCCTGCTCGAGATCGGCCGCCTGCTCGACCTCAAGCCGCTGGCCACCAACGACTCGCACTACGTCACCAAGGACCAGGCCGACACGCACTCGGCGCTGCTGTGCGTCCAGGCGGGCAAGACGCTCAACGACCCGACCCGGTTCAAGTTCGACGGCGACGGCTACTACCTCAAGTCCGCCGCCGAGATGCGCGAGTACTGGGACAAGGAGGTCCCCGGCGCGGCCGACACGACGCTGATGATCGCCGAGCGCGTCGAGTCCTACGAAGAGGTCTACTCGCACAAGGACCGGCTGCCGTTCTTCGAGGTCCCGGAGGGCTACGACCAGGGCGGCTGGCTCCGCGAAGAGGTCCAGCGCGGCCTCAAGTGGCGCTTCCCCGACGGCGTGCCGGACCCGTACTACAACGAGCGCATCGAGATCGAGCTCGACGTCATCATCGGGAAGGGCTTCCCGGCCTACTTCCTCATCGTCGCCGACCTCATCAGCTACGCCCGCCGCGTCGGCATCCGGGTCGGCCCCGGCCGTGGTTCGGCCGCCGGTTCGCTGGTCGCGTACGTCCTCGGTATCACCAACCTGGACCCGATCCCGCAGAAGCTGCTGTTCGAGCGGTTCCTCAACCCCGAGCGCGTCTCGATGCCGGATATCGACATCGACTTCGACGACCGCCGGCGCGGCGAGATGATCCGGTACGCCACCGAGAAGTACGGCGCGGACAAGGTCGCCCAGGTCATCACCTTCGGCACCATCAAGACCAAAGCGGCGATCAAGGACTCCGCCCGCGTCCACTTCGGCCAGCCGGGGTACGCGATCGCGGACAAGATCTCCAAGGCACTGCCGCCGCCGATCATGGCGAAGGACATCCCGCTCTCGGGCATCGTCGACTCGAAGCACGAGCGCTACGGCGAGGCCGCCGAGGTCCGTGCGCTCGTCGAGACCGACGAAGAGTGCAAGACGATCTTCGAGACCGCCCGCGGCCTCGAGGGCCTGATCCGCAACGCCGGCGTGCACGCCTGCGCGGTCATCATGTCGAGTGACCCGCTGACCGACGCCATCCCGCTCTGGCAGCGTGACGACGGCTCGATCATCACCGGCTGGGACTACCCGTCGTGCGAGGCCATCGGCCTGCTCAAGATGGACTTCCTCGGCCTGCGCAACCTCACCGTCATCGGTGACGCGATCGACAACATCAAGGCCAACCGCGGGGTCGACGTCGACCTCGACACCCTGGGCGTCGACGACCCCGAGACGTACAAGCTGCTGGCCCGCGGCGACACGCTCGGCGTGTTCCAGCTGGACGGCGGCCCCATGCGCGACCTGCTGCGCCGCATGGAGCCCACGGTGTTCGACGACATCGTCGCGGTCGGCGCGCTGTACCGCCCCGGCCCGATGGGCATGAACGCGCACAACGACTACGCCGACCGGAAGAACAACCGGCAGAAGGTCAAGCCGATCCACCCGGAGCTCGACGAGCCCCTGAAGGAGATCCTGGCCGACACCTACGGCCTGATCGTGTACCAAGAGCAGATCATGCACATCGGCCAGAAGGTGGCCGGGTACACGATGGGCCGCGCGGACGTGCTGCGCCGCGCGATGGGCAAGAAGAAGAAGGAAGTCCTCGACAAGGAGTACGAGGGCTTCGAAGAGGGCATGCGCTCCAGCGAGCTCGTCCCGGGCGGGTTCTCCAAGGAGGCGATCAAGGCCCTCTGGGACACGATCCTCCCGTTCGCCGGGTACGCGTTCAACAAGAGCCACGCGGCCGCGTACGGCCTGATCTCGTACTGGACCGCGTACCTCAAGGCCAACTTCACGGCCGAGTACATGGCGGCCCTGCTCACCTCGGTGGGGGACAACAAGGACAAGTCGGCGGTCTACCTGTCCGAGTGCCGCCGGCTCGGCATCAAGGTGCTCCCGCCGGACGTCAACGAGTCGGCCATGCGCTTCGCGGCCGTCGGGGACGACATCCGCTTCGGGCTGGGTGCGGTCCGCAACGTGGGCGCGAACGTCGTCGAGTCGATCATCAAGACCCGCGAGGAGAAGGGCAAGTACGCGTCCTTCACCGACTTCCTCGACAAGTCCGAGCTGGTGGCCTGCAACAAGCGGGTGATCGAGTCCCTGATCAAGGCGGGCGCGTTCGACTCCCTCGGCCACACGCGGCTGTCGATGATCCAGGTCCACGAGGACGCGGTGGAAGCGGTGGTCCCGCTCAAGCGCCAGGAGGCCATGGGCCAGTTCGACCTGTTCGGCTTCGGCGGCGACGAGGGCGAGGCAGCGCCGTCGTCGTCCCCGCTGGCGCACCTGAAGTTCGGCGAGGAGGAGTACCCGCGCAAGCAGCTGCTGGCGTACGAGCGCGAGATGCTCGGCCTGTACGTCTCGGCGCACCCGCTGGACGGCGCCGAGCGGATCCTGCGCAAGCACGCACCGAAGCCGATCGCGGGCATCCTCGCCGACCCGCCGAAGGAAGGCGAGATCGTGGTCTCGGGGTTGATCACGTCGCTGGAGCGCCGGGTCAACAAGAAGGGCGAGCCCTGGGCGATCTGCACGGTGGAGGACATGGACGCCTCCCTTGAGGTGCTGTTCTTCCCGAAGGCGTACGCGCTCTTCGCGGGCGAGTTGATCGAGGACAACGCGGTCCTGGTGAAGGGCCGGGTCAACTGGCGCGAAGACAAGATGTCGGTCTTCGGCGGCGGCCTGGCCACCCTCGACCTCTCGGAGGTCGGCACCGGCAACGGCGACGACGAGCCACCCCTGGTCCTGCTCGCGGCGGCCGAGAAGATCGACCAGTCGGTGGTGAGCGAGCTGCGGTCCACGCTGCTGGCGCACAAGGGGGAGACCCCGGTACACCTCAAACTGGTGGGCAAGAACCAGACGGTCTTCGCGTTGTACGACTACCCGGTAAAGGTCAGCTCAATGCTGATCGGCGAGCTGAAGGGCATCAGGGGCATCACGGCCTCCACGTAGCAGCGGAACGCGGGCCGAGGGCCTCCGCGCGTGACCAGGTGGAGGCGTTCGGTGGGAGCGAGTCCGTACCCCGCACTCGGCCCGCGGCTGCAAAGCTGCGCATCTCAGGCCGCCACCGCAGCCCGCCCCAGCGAATCCGCACCCGCACAGCGCGCGCACATCCCCCCTATCGTGTTTGCTGAGTGGGGTATCCCCGCCCGGTGAACACGCGTGAGGTCAGCTCTTCGATGTCGTACGAACCCGACCCCCGGCGCTGGAAAGCGCTTGCCGTCTCGCTAACGGCCGGGTTCATGGGCCTGCTCGACGTCAGCATCGTCAACGTCGCCCTCCCGTCGATGCAGTCCGGCCTGCACGCGAGCAGCAGCGGCATCCGCTGGGTCGTCTCCGGCTACGCCCTGGCGTTCGGCCTGGTCCTGGTCACCGGCGGCCGTCTCGGGGACGCGTTCGGCCGCCGGAACATGTTCCTCGGCGCCCTCGCCGCGTTCGTCCTCACCAGCGCACTGGCCGGCGCGGCCCCGAACGAGACGACCCTCGTACTCGCCCGCCTCGCCCAGGGGCTGGCCGCGGGCATGCTCACCCCGCAGAACACCGGCCTGATCCAGGACCTCTTCCGCGGCGCCGAGCGCGGCCGCGCGTTCGGCATGTTCGGCGCGGTCGTCGGGATCTCGACGGCGGTCGGCCCGATCCTCGGCGGCGCGATCATCGCGGTCTTCGGCGCCCAGGACGGCTGGCGCTGGGTGTTCTACGTCAACGTCCCGATCGGCGTCCTCGCGTTCGCCCTCGCGCTGCGGCTGCTGCCGCGCAGCGAGAAGAAGCAGCTCAGGATCCGCTCGGAGATCGACTTCGTCGGCATCGCGCTGCTCGGCGTCGCCGTGCTCGGCGTGCTGCTGCCGGTCATCGATTCGGACAGCGGCGGCCTCGAGGACCTGTGGTGGCTGTTCATCGTCGCCGTCGTGTTCGGCTTCGCGTTCGTGCGCTGGGAACGCTCGGTGGTCCGGCGCGGCCGGTCGCCGCTGCTGGACACCCGCCTGTTCACCGACACGCCCGGGTACGCGGCCGGCGCGGCGGTCGGGGCGCTCTACTTCTGCGGTTTCGCCGGGATCTGGCTGGTCTTCGCGGTGTTCTTCCAGCAGGGCCTGGGCTACTCGCCTTTGCAGTCTGGCCTGTCGGTGACGCCGTTCGCGCTCGGCTCGGCGGTGTCCGCGGCCGTCGCCGGGCGCCTGGTGCCGCGCTTCGGCCGCCGGCTGACCGTCACCGGGCTGGCCATGGTCGCCGTCGGGCTGCTGGCCGTCGCCCTGCTCGCCGAGGTGGTCCCGCCGTCGGCGTCGGGCTGGGCCTTCGCGCTGCCGCTGGTGTTCGCGGGCGTGGGTGGCGGGATGGTGATTTCGCCGAACACGACGTTGACGCTGGAGTGCGTGCCGGTCCGGATGGCCGGGGTCGCGGGCGGCGCGCTGCAGACCGGGCAGCGGATCGGCACGGCGATCGGCACCGCGGTGCTCGCGTCGGTCTTCGGCCTGGTCGTGGGCCGGGGCTACCCCCTGGCGCTGACTGTCGCGCTCGGTTGCGCGGCCCTCCTGACGTGTGGCGCGCTCGCGCTGGCGATCGCCGAACTGCGGGCCCGGCGCCACCGGGCAGCCGAGGACGACCGCGAAGCGCGCGAAGCCGAAACTTCCGCAGCCGATGTCCACGGGACCTGAGAAACTACTGTCCGCAGATTTACGATGCTCCATCCGGGTGACGGGCGCAGAAAGACACTGGTGCTACGGAGAGCAACCGGGTAGATCTTATGGAGCCTTCACTGCGCGGCTACGGCTACCGACAGTGGCAATCAGTCGGCCACCCGGGGATGGGGTGACCGGCTTGAGCGATCGAGGCGTCCGGAGTTCGAGGGAATGGACACACTCGGTCACCTTCCGTCCAGTGGGTGTCGGCGTCCGCGGGGGACCGTCCGGCGCTCGCGGAAGGGCTGCCCATCGGTGGCCGCCGGCGCGTGACGGCGGCGGGTGGGCCCGGGTGAGGGGGAACCAGGCCCGCCCGCCTTCTTCACCCGTGTCGCGCGCACCCCGCCCGCGCTGATCGTGCTGGGATGATCGCGTCCGTCCGAGGCCGACACGGGGAGTCCCGATGACCGAGCAGCCGTCGGGGATCCGCGTCTGGTACCGGCCGATGCGCTCCCGCGACCGCGACGAGCACCACCGCGTGGCGACGCCGCTGGAACTGCTCTTCGACCTGTGTTTCGTGGTCGCCGTCGGCCAGGCCGCGGCCGCACTGCACCACGCGCTGGCCGAGGGGCACGTCGCCCACGGCGTGACGTCGTTCGCCATGGTGTTCTTCGCGATCTGGTGGGGCTGGCTGAACTTCAGCTGGTTCGCCTCGGCCTTCGACACCGACGACGTCCCGTACCGGCTGGCCACGCTCGTGCAGATCGCCGGCGGCCTCACCGTGGCGGCGGCGGTGTCGAGTGCGTTCGAGGGCGACTTCCGGCTGATGGTCGCCGGGTACGTCCTGATGCGGCTCGCGCTGGTGTTCCAGTGGCTGCGGGCCGCGCGGTCGGACCCGGGCTGCCGCCCCTCGGCGCTGCGGTACGCGATCGGCATCTCGGCGGTCCAGGTGCTGTGGGTCGCCTACCAGTGGCTGCCGCACGGGGTGCGGGTGATCGCCTTCGTCGTCTTCGCGGTGCTGGAAATGGCCGTTCCGGTCTGGGCCGAGAGCCGGGGCGGCACGACGTGGCACCCGCACCACATCGCCGAGCGGTACGGCCTGTTCACCCTGATCGTGCTCGGCGAGGTGATCCTCAGCGCGACGAACGCGGTCAAGGAGGGCACCGCCGAAATCGGGCACCTCGGTGCCCTGATCTCACTGGCCGCGGCCGCGCTGGTCCTGGTGTTCTCGATGTGGTGGCTGTACTTCGACCGGCCGGGCCACGCGCGGCTCGTCCGCCACCCGACCATGTTCACGTCGATGAGCTGGGGCTACGGCCACTATTTCATCTTCGCGTCCGCGGCGGCCGTCGGCGCCGGCCTCGAGGTGGCGGTCGCCTACGACACGGGGACGCTGCACCTCGGCGGGGTGGCGGCGGCCCTGCCGACCACGGTGCCGGTCGCGGTCTTCCTGCTGAGCGTGTGGCTGCTGCACATCGGCCCGACCAACGAGTGCCGTCCGATCGCCGTCGGTTTCCCGGTGACGGCGGCGCTCGTCCTGGCGGCTTCGTTCACGCCGGCGCCGATCCACGTGGCCGCCGGCCTCGCCGCCGCGTTGGTCGTGCTGACGGTCGTCGCGACCCACGGGGAGCGCTCGCCTGCCTGAGCGGGCATCGGTGCAGGTCAGAGGCCTGGCGCGAAAAAGGGACCCCCCTGTGCGAGGGGGTTTCGGGGGCATGTAAAGTTCTCCAAGTCGCCAGGGAAACCGAGCGGCCGCCGGGAACACGAACCAAGCTCCCACGATCGTGGTAGAGTGGGTGGTCCCGAACCAGGGTGGTATCCCTGGAACAAAGCTTGAAACAAAAGCCGAAGACCAAGGCGCTTAGCGGCGCGGCGGTCCGAAGTGTGTTGCTTGAGAACTCAACAGTGTGCTAGTGAACTAAGCCAGTAGAGCTTATATGAAACCCCCTCGTCGGGGTTTCCTTTGAGATGCAAGAAATTGCCTCGATTGAATTCGAAGACATTGTTGGAGAGTTTGATCCTGGCTCAGGACGAACGCTGGCGGCGTGCTTAACACATGCAAGTCGAACGCTGAACCGGTTTCGGCCGGGGATGAGTGGCGAACGGGTGAGTAACACGTGGGTAATCTGCCCTGCACTCTGGGATAAGCCTTGGAAACGAGGTCTAATACCGGATATCACAA
>NZ_JBFANY010000005.1:0-507949 GCF_040674975.1 Amycolatopsis sp. NPDC049688 | reverse complement strand
ACCACCGCCCGCAACGACCACGGCGAAGCCGAAATCACCCTCGCCTCCGGCCACGACGGCGAACCCGTCCTCCCCGGCACCTTCGTCGACTACGACGCCAAACCCCGCGAATACGAACTCTCCGTCGCCCAAACCGTCCTGCGCGTCCACTCCCGCGTCGCCGACCTCTACAACCAGCCGATGAACCAGATCGAACAACAACTCCGGCTCACCGTCGAAGCGCTACGCGAACGCCAGGAACACGAACTGATCAACAACCCCGACTTCGGGCTCCTCCACAACGCCGACTTCGCCCAGCGCGTCCCCACCCGCACCGGCCCACCCACCCCCGACGACCTCGACCACCTGCTCACCCTCGTCTGGAAAGACCCCGTCTTCTTCCTCGCCCACCCCAAAACCATCGCCGCCTTCGGCCGCGAATGCACCAAAGCCGGCCTCTACCCCGCCGGCGTCGACTTCGGCGGCCACCACGTCCCCGCCTGGCGCGGCATCCCCATCCTGCCCTGCAACAAAATCCCCGTCACCGACACCCGCACCAGCTCCATCCTGCTCATGCGCACCGGCGAACAAAACCAAGGCGTCATCGGCCTGCACCAAACCGGCCTCCCCGACGAATACCAACCCGGCCTCAACGTCCGCTTCATGGGCATCAACGACCAAGCCCTCATCTCCTACCTCGTCTCCGCCTACTACTCCGCCGCCGTCCTCGTCCCCGACGCCCTCGCCATCCTCGAATCCGCCGAAATCGGCCGGGAGGAGTAACCCGGACCCGAAACTTTCGGAATACCCGGGAATTCGAAACTTTCGCTGCCCGCTCCCTTCTTGACGTCGTAAATGAAACAGCCCTACCGTTTCATTACTTCGTTTCCCGGAAGGGAGAAAGCCGGTGCGTCACCGCGGCTTCCGGCGCCGCCGCGGCGGTCGAGGACGACGGCGCCGACTGCCCGGTTTCGCTGCCGGGCTCGTTCCCCTCGTCCGCGAAGCTTCCCGACCCCTTCAAGAAGATCGACGGCACCCGCGTCACGGCGAAGTCCGACTGGCGGTGCCGGCGCGAGGAGATCAAGAGGCTCGCCGAGCAGACGATCTACGGCCGGAAACCGGCGAAGCCGGCCGGCGTCAGCGGCACGGTGTCGGGCACGAACATCACCGTGAACGTGACCGAAAACGGCCGCAGCGCTGCGTTTTCCGCCGGCGTGCAGCTGCCCAGCGGATCCGGGCCGTTCCCGGCGGTGTTCGTGGTGGGCGGATTCGGCGCGGACACCGCGACGATCAAGGCGTCCGGCGCTGCGGTGATCAGTTACGACCCCTTGGCCGTCGGCAAGGAAGGGACCCCGCGGAACAACAAGCAGGGCGCGTTCTACAGCATTTACGGCGCCACGAGCAGCACCGGCCTGCTGGCGGCCTGGGCGTGGGGCGTGAGCCGGATCATCGACGTGATCGAGCAGTCCGACGGCCGCGTCCTCAAGGCGGACGCGCTCGGGGTGACGGGGTGTTCGCGGTACGGCAAGAGCGCCTTCGCGATCGGCGTGCTCGACCAGCGCATCGCGTTGACCATGCCGGTCGAGTCGGGCACGGCCGGTGTCCCGATCCTGCGGGGCATCCCGGGCGAAAGCGGAGCGCAAGGGCTGAGCAACGCCTACGGGGAACAGCCGTGGTTCGGAGACGCGTTCGGCGCGTACACGGGCAATCCGGCCGGGCTCCCGGTGGACACGCACGAACTGGTCGCCATGGTGGCCCCGCGCGGGCTGTTCATCATGGAGAACCCGCACATCGACTGGCTGGGCGCCCGCTCGGGCAGCGTGGCGGCGCTGGCCGGCGCGGAGGTGTACAAGGCTCTGGGGGCGGGCGCGAACATCAGCTACTGGTCCGACGTCCAGGACGGCACCCACTGCGCGACCCGGCCGGAGTGGCGCACGCCGCTGCAGCAGAACATCCAGAAGTTCCTGCTGAAGACGGGCAACGCGGCCGGGACGTTCCGGATCTCGGCGAAGAAGCAGGGCAACCTGGCGGACTGGCGGGACTGGCCGACCCCGGTCCTCACCGACGGCCCGGGCACGACGACCCCCACCACGCCGACCATCCCCACCACGCCGACCACGACGACTCCGGCGCCGGGCGACGCCTGCACGGCGGCGGTCTCGGTGAACCAGTGGACCGGCGGGTTCGTGACGACGATCCGCGTCACGGCGGGCCCGGCTCCGCTCACGGGCTGGACGGTCACGGCGAGCCTGCCCCCGGGCGCGGCGATCACCTCGGGCTGGAACGCGGGCCGAAGCGGCGACACGGGCACGGTCCGCTTCACGAACACGACGTTCAACGGCGCGTTGTCCCCGGGCCAGTCGGCGGAGTTCGGCTACCAGGGCACCGGGACGGGCACCGGAACGACGGCGTCCTGCGCCGCCGGCTAGCGGCGGCCCGCGTGTCGCCCACCCGGTGACACCGTCCCGCTGGCAGGATCGGCCCATGGAACGTGTGCTCGGCATCGGCGGGTACTTCATCCGCGCCTCGGACCCGGCGGCCCTCGGCGCCTGGTACCGGGACTGCCTCGGTCTCGACACCGACGAACACGGCAGCTGGCGGCAGGAACCCGGCCCCACCGTCTTCGCGCCCTTCGAAGCCGGGACGGACTACTTCGGCTCGCCCACCCAGCAGACCATGCTCAACTTCCGGGTCCGCGACCTCGACGCGATGCTCGCCCAGCTGCGGGAGCGCGGCGCCGACGTCGCCGACGACGTCCAGGACATGGCCGGGGTCGGGCGGTTCGGGTGGGTCACCGATCCCGAAGGCCACCGGATCGAGCTCTGGCAGCCCGCCTAGAGGACGAACCCCGCCGGGAACGGGTCGGACGGGTCGAGCAGGTAGGTCGCCGTGCCGGTGATCCACGCCCGCCCGGAGAACTCCGGGACGACCGCCGGCACGCCGCCGACCGTCGTCTCGGCGACCAGCTCGCCGGTGAACGTGGTGCCGATGAACGACGAGTTCTCGAACGGCGTGTGCAGCGGCAGCTCGCCGCGGGCGTGGAGCTGGGCCATCCGGGCCGACGTGCCCGTGCCGCACGGCGACCGGTCGAACCAGCCCGGGTGGATGGCCATCGCGTTCCGCGACGCCCGCGCGTCCGAACCCGGCGCCAGGAACTGGACGTGCTTGCAGCCGCCGATCAGCGGGTCCTCCGGGTGCTTCGGCGGCCGCTGCTCGTCGATCGCGGCCATGATCGCCAGTCCCGCGGTCAGGATCCGGTCCTTCTCCGCCCGGTCGAACGGGATGTCCACCGAGGACAGTTCGAGAATGGCGTAGAAGTTGCCGCCGTACGCGAGGTCGTAGCGGACGGAACCCAGCCCCGGCACCGAAACCTCGGCGTCTCGCTCGGCGAGGAACGAAGGGACGTTGCGGAGCTTGACCCGCTCGGCGCGCCCGTCGCGGACCGTCACCTCGGCGTGGACCAGGCCGGCCGGGGTGTCCAGGCGGACCACCGTCGTCGGCTCGGTCACCTCGACCATGCCCGTCTCCACCAGCACCGTGGCGACGCCGATCGTGCCGTGGCCGCACATCGGCAGGCAGCCCGACACCTCGATGTAGACCACACCCCAGTCCGCGTCTTCGCGGCAGGGCGGCTGGAGGATCGCCCCGCTCATCGCGGAGTGGCCGCGTGGTTCGTTCATCAGGAACTGCCGCAGGTGGTCCAGGTGCGCCATGAAGTAGCGGCGGCGCTCGGCCATCGTGGCGCCGGGGATCGGGCCGACCCCGCCGGTCACCACCCGGGTCGGCATGCCCTCGGTGTGCGAGTCGACCGCCGTGATCGCGCGCGAGGACCGCATCTACGCCACCCCCAGCGCCGCCAGCGCGCGGCCCATGTCGGCGCGGACCTGCTCGCGGTGGGCGTCCGACAGCGGTCCCCGCGGCGGACGGCACGGCCCGCCGCGGCGGCCGACCAGGTCCATCCCGAGCTTGATGGCCTGGACGAACTCGGTGCGCGAATCCCAGCGGAACGCGGCCACCAGCGGTTCGTACAGCGCCCTCGCCTCGTCGAGCTTGCCCGCGGTGGCGAGTTCGAAGAGGCGGACCGACTCGGCCGGGAAGACGTTGGGGAACCCGGCGAACCAGCCGGTGGCGCCCATCAGCAGGCTCTCCAGGACGACGTCGTCGGCGCCGCCGATCACGGCCAGGCCCGGCGCCCGCTCGCGAATCTCCAGCACGCGGCGGACGTCGCCGGAGAACTCCTTGACGGCCACGACGTTGTCGATCTGCGCGATTTCGGCCAGCAGGCCGGGGGTGAGGTCGACCTTGGTGTCCAGCGGGTTGTTGTAGACCATCACCGGCAGCCCGGCCGACGCGACCGCCTCGAAGTGGGCGAGCACCTCGCCGCGGTTGGCGCGGTAGAGCGTCGGCGGCAGGCACAGGACACCGTGCGCGCCGTCCTCGGCCGCCGCCTCGGCCCAGGCCCGCGCCTGGTGCGCGCCCGGGGCGTGCACGCCGACGACGACGATCCCGTCGGACCCGACGGCCTCGATGGCGGTGCGGGCCACGCGCCGGCGTTCCTCGTCGGTGAGCGAGGAGTACTCGCCGAGAGAGCCGTTCGGGCCGACGCCACGGCAGCCGTTGCCGACGAGCCAACGGCAGTGCTCGGCGTAGGCGTCGTAGTCGACGGCCAGCCCGGCGGGCGCGGCAGCATCGTCCCGGTAGGGCAGCGCGGCGGCGACGACCACGCCGCCGAGGTCGCGGGTGCTCATGCTGGGGTCTCCTTCGGATCGGCGAGTTCGCCCAGCCGGATCGGCTGGGCGATCGGACGGTGGTGCCGCTCGGGCGTCCCGCACAGGTCGGCGACGGCGGCGCCGCACATCCGGCCCTGGCACGGGCCGAGCCCGGCGCGGGTGCCGAGCTTGAGCGCGTGCGGACCGGGGGCCGCCGGGTCCGCGGCCGCGCTTTTCAGGTCGCTCACGGTCGTTTCCTCGCAGCGGCAGACGATCGTGTCCGCCCGCAGCCAGCCCGGCCACGCCGGGCCGATCGGGTGCGCTGCGGCCAGCCTGCGGGCGAACGCGCGGGTGTGGTCACGCTGCTCGAGCAGCGCGCGGCCCGGTGTCCTCCCGGCTGCCGCCCACCCCGCGACCGCGCCCTCCGCCGCTGCGGCAGCCGAACCACCAATGCCGGTGAGCTCTCCCGCGGCGAACACCCCCTCGACGCTGGTGCGCTGGTCGTCGCCGACCCGGACGAACCCGCTGTCGAGGTGGCAGCCGGCCGCGACGGCCAGTTCGGGCTGCGGCACGAAACCGTGGCCGACGCAGAGGGCGTCGATCTCGTGGGTGCGTTCGGTGCCGGGGACGACCGACCAGTCCGCGCGGACGCGCGCGGTGACGGCTTCGCGGACCCGGTCGCCGCCGCGGGCTTCGATCACCGCGCGGCCCGTGCGGTACGGCACGCGGTGGCGGGCCAGCGTGCCGGCGTACCGGGCCAGTTCGGCCAGCTTGCCGACGTGCGCGGCCGCTCGCCACGACCATCCACTGAGGACCGTGCGGGCCGGGTTCGCCTCCAGGACGGCGACCACCTCCGCGCCGACGTGCACCAGGGACTCGGCGACCGGCAGCAGGAACGGCCCGGCGCCGGCGACGAGCACCCGCCGTCCGACGGCGACCCCCTCCCCCTTGGCCATGGCCTGCGCGGCACCCGCGGTGAACACGCCCGGCAACTGCCAGCCGGGGAACGGCAGGACCCGGTCGTGCGCACCGGTGGCCAGGACCAGAGCGTCGGGTTCGAGGGTGTGCCGCTGCCGGTCCGCCCCGTCGGCCGGGCCGCGCAGGACGTGGACCCGCTTGCCCTCCACGGCCCAGACGGTGCTTTCCGGCCACCAGGTGCACCGGTTCAGGAGCGCGTCGAAGCGCTGGGCCGCGCCCCGGTGGTACTGGCCGCCGGGGGTGTCCGCCTGGTCCAGGACGGTGACCTCGGCGCCGGCGGCGAGCGCGTGCCGGGCCGCGGCGAGCCCGGCGGGCCCGGCGCCGACGATGACGACGTGCGTCACGCGCCCTCCTCCCGGGTCTGGGTCCGGATCTCGTCGCCGTCGGCGGCGCGGCGGCGGCAGGCGCGGACGTCGGCGACGCCGTTGACGGTGAGCAGGCAGTCGAAGCAGGCGCCGATCCCGCAGAAGACCCCGCGCGGCGCGCCGGAGCGCGTGGTGCGCCAGGACAGCCGCCCGGCGGCGAGGAGCACGCCGGCGACGGTCTGCCCGGCGATCCCGGGCACGGCCTCGCCGTCGACGGTGATCTCGATCGGCTCGCTCACGCCAGCACCGCCGGCCGGTCCACAGTGAACTCTGCCACCGGCATCGACGGCTCCTCGCCGGTCAGCAGTTCGCGCAGCAGCCGGGCGGTCCCGACGCTCAGGCCGATCCCCGCCCCTTCATGACCCGTTGCGTGCCAAAGGTTTCCCAGCCTCGGGTCCTCGCCCAGCACCGGCAGGTGATCGTCCACATAGGGCCGGAAACCGCCGTACGCGCGCATCACCGCGGCGTTCGCCAGCGCCGGGAAGAGGCGGACCGCCTTGGCCGCGATCGCGCCCAGCACGGCCGGGCGGATCGTGTCGTCGAAGCCCACGCGGCGGCGCGACGAGCCGATCAGCACCGTGCCGCCCCGGGTCGACTCCACCACCGCCGACGTCTGCAGCTCGCCGCTGCCCGTGCCGACCGCGCCGACGTAGTCCGCGTCGTAGACCTTGTGCCGCACCACGCCCGGCATCGGCGTGGTCACCAGGACCTCGCCGCGCCGGGGCCGGACCGCGATCGGCGCGCCCAGCCGGGCCGACACCGGCCCCGACCACGGTCCCGCAGCGTTCACCACCACGTCCGCCGCCACCTCCTCACCGGCCACGCGGACCCCGGTGATCCGGCCGCCCCGGACCCGGGCGCCGGTGACCTCCGCTTCGGTGCGCAGGCGGGCGCCGTGGTGCAGCGCCGAACCCAGCAGGGCGAGCGCGGCACCGGCCGGCTGGACCTGGGCGTCGTCGGGGTAGCGGACCGCGGCGGTCACCTCGCGGGTGAGCGCGGGCTCGGCCGCCGCGACGGCCGCCGCGTCGAGCCGCTCGGTGCGAACCCCGGCGGCGGCCTGCGTCCCGGCGAAGGCGAGGAGAGCGGCGGCGCCGGGTTCGGTGGTGGCGACGACGATGCCGCCCTTCGGGTCGAACTCCGTGGCGGCCGCCGCGCGCGGCTCGAACTCGGCTACCAGCCGCGGCCACAGCCGGGCGGACAGCTGGGCGAGCGCGAGTTCGGCGCCCGGTCCCTTGTCGGAGACCAGGATGTTGCCTTCGCCGTGCGAGGTGGTGCCGCCCGCGGGCCGGCCGCGGTCGAGAACGAGGACGTCGAAGCCGGCCAGGGCGAGCTCCCTGGCGCACGCGGCGCCGACGATGCCGGCGCCGATCACCACCACCCGCGTTCGGTTCATCGACCCTCCAGCGTTCGGTATAGCGAACGATAGGTCTCGGCCGGGACAGGTGTCAATCCGGCAGGACGGGGTGCGGCCGGCCGTCGAGCCGTTCGTCCGCGCGGTACTGCAGCAGCAGCACCGAGTGCACGGGAGCGGTGAGCGCGGTGTAGCTGTGCGGCTCGCGGGCGTCGAACGCGACGTAGTCCCCGGGCCCGAGGTCGACGGTCCGGCCGGCGACGTCCACACGCAGCTGCCCCGTCTGGACCACGGTGTGCTCGACACCGACGTGCCCCTGCGACCGCTGCGGCGCGTCCCCGCGGACCACCTGGTCGTACACCTCGAAGACGCTGTTCTCGCCTTCGATGCGGCGCAGCGGCCGCAGGTCGACGCCTTCGCCGCGGAGGACCTCGACGTCGGCGCCCCTGACGACGGTCAGCCCGCCGCGCGGCCGGTGGTCGAGCAGGTCGGAGATCGCCACCTCGAGGACCCGGGACAGGCTGAACACGGTCTCGATGGTCGGGTTGCCGGTGCCGCCTTCGAGCTGCGACAGCGTCGCCTTGCCGATACCCGAGCGCCGGGACAGCTCCGACAGCGACAAGCCGCGCGCCGACCGGGCGGCGCGGAGGTTGACCGCCAGCATGTCGCGGATCGACTCGTTCGGTAAAGCGTCCACCGGCGGCCCCTTTCGTTCGGTTTGCCGATCGCGCGTCATGATGCCACGCGGTGGCTAGGCTGGGCGGGTGGACCAGTCGATCCTCGCCATGGCCGATCTGGCGACGCCCATGGCCATCCGGGTGGCGGCGACCCTCGGTCTCGCCGAACACGAGGGCACGGCCGCCGAGCTCGCGTCCGCCACCGGCACCTCGCCCGCAGCCCTGTCCTGCCTGCTCGACCACCTGGTGACGGCCGGGGTCTTCGCGGTCGAGTCCGGTCGCTACCGGCCCACGGACCTCGGCGCGCAGCTGCGCACGGAGGGCGCCCGGGTCCTGCTGGACATCCACCGCGCGGGCGGGCGCGCCGACCTGGCGTTCGTCGAACTGCTGGGCACGATCACCACCGGCGAGCCGGCGTACGAACGCCGCTACGGCCGCGGCTTCTGGGCGGACATCGACGCCGAGCCACGGCTGCGGCGGTCGTTCGACGCGCAGATGAACTGGCGGTACCGCGTCCAGGCGCCGCAGATCGCCGCGCGCTTCGGCTGGGACCGGTTCGGCCGGATCGTCGACGTCGGCGGGGGCGACGGCGTGCTGCTGGCGGAGATCCTGCGCGCGCATCCCGCGGTCCGCGGTGAGCTGCTCGACCTGGCTCCTTCGGCGACGGCGGCGGCCGCCCGGTTCGCGGCGGCCGGGTTCGGCGACCGGGCGAGCGCGGTGGCGGGCAGCTTCTTCGACCCGCTGCCACCGGGCGCCGACGCGTACGTGCTGTCGGACATCCTGCACGACTGGGACGACGACCACGCCCGCCGCATCCTGGCGGGCTGCCGCGAGGCCGCCGCGCCGGCGGGGGCGGTGGTGGTGATCGAGGCCCTGCACCAGGCCGCCGGCACCGCGATGGACTTGTTCCTGCTGATGTGTTTCGGCGGCCGGGAGCGGACGGCCACCGAGCTGGAGACGCTGGCGGCAAGCTGCGGCCTGGTGCTGCGCGGGACGGCCGCGGTGTCCGACGGGCGGACGGCCCTGGAGTTCGCGGTGGCTTGACCGCCGGAGCAGGGGCGGCGATCACCCGGCCGCCGGAGGTCCTCCTCGCTGGCGCCCGCCCGCGGACGCGACCGCTGCCACCGGCCGCCGCGATCACCGGGCCAACGCGGCGAACCGGCGCCGGAGATCCTCCTCGAGCCGCTCACCCACGGACGCCACCGCGGCCACCGTCGTCGCAGTCGCGGTCCGGCGGATGGTGACCCGCACCCCGCCCGGGTCCTCGGCGAGCCGGTACTCGCCGGTCAGTGCCTCGATGTCCGGGGCCAGGCCGCTGTGCTGCTTGGCCACGATCCCGTGCGGCGGCAGGTGCACCCGCGCCGAGGTGCCGTCGTCGGCCTCGTCCGCGACGATGCGTTCGTAGACCGACTCACACGTGCCCGGCACGACCTGTGCCTCCTCGCGGCGGACCGTGCGACGCCGCCGGTGCCCGAGGTCGCCGGCCAGGCCGGCGATGTGGGCCAGCTGCAGCGGCACCTTGCGGTCGAGATCCGCCGCGAACCGCGCGGTCGCGTCGCCGTCGGCGAGGGCGAAGGCATGCCGGACCTCGATCAGGGTGTCCGGGCCCTGCTCGCGGAAGGTCCAGACACCGCGCATCCGCAGCAGGGGCGGGCGCGGCTCGTGGTGCTCGAACACGATGCGCAGCCCGGGCTCGTCCAGCTCGCGCCAGAACCGCCAGCCGCGCACCGAACCCTGGTCCAGCACCCAGCGCTCGACGAGGTCACGGCCGCCGTCGTGGCGCAGGATCTCCGCGTGCAGGTGCGTCGGGAAGTGCTGCGGCGCCGCTACGACGTCGGCGACGAGGTCGTAGCAGTCCCGGGCGCGGCCGGGTCCGGTCGTTCGGTGGGTCAGCTCGGTCATAGCGGGCTCCCGGGTCATCGGGCCGCGGACGCGGCGGCCGGCGCGCCGGACCGGGCCGGCGCCGGGCCGAGCGGGTCCTCGGTCAGGGCCGGGTCGCGGCGGACCACCGGATCCGCTGTCTCGTTGACCCGCGCGTACAGGTCGTCGTCGAGCACGGTGTCGAGGGCCTTGAGGTTTTCGCGCAGCTGCGCCGGCCGTGACGCGCCGACGATCGCGGACGTCACGGACGGGTTCTTCAGCACCCACGCGAGAGCGAGCTGGGCCAGGGACAGGCCCGCGCTTTCGGCCAGCGGGGCCAGCCGCCCGACGACGTCGAGGACGTCTTCCCCGAGGTAGTGCCAGCGGCCGATCGAGCGCGCGCCGCCGCGGGTGGCGGCCCGGCTGTCCGGCGGCAGCGGGCCGCCCGGCCGGTACTTCCCGGTCAGCACCCCACCCGCGAGCGGGGACCAGACCAGCTGGCCGATCCCGAGTTCGTCGCACGCGGGGATGACCTCCGCCTCGATGACCCGCCAGAGGATCGAGTACTGGGGCTGGTTCGACACCAGCGGGACACCGAGGTCCCGCGCCGGCCCCGCCGCCGCCCGGAGCTGCGCCGCCGACCACTCCGACACCCCGACATAGCGGATCTCACCGCCGCGCACGAGGTCCGCGAACGCCCGCAGCGTCTCCTCGAGCGGAGTCCGGTCGTCGAAGCGATGGGCCTGGTACAGATCGAGGTAGCCGGTGCCGAGCCGGCGCAGCGAGCCGTGGACGGAGTCGAAGATGTGCTTGCGGGAAAGCCGTCCCGCGTTCGGGTCCGGCCGCTTCGACCGGCCCACCTTCGAACAGAGCACGAGTTCGCTCCGCAGCCGGCCGCCCAGGATCCGGCCGAGGACTTCCTCGGCCCGCCCGTCGGCGTACACGTCCGCGGTGTCGAAGGTGGTGATGCCCAGATCCAGCGCGGTGTGCACGCAGTCACGCGCGGTCTCGTCGTCGATCTGGTCGCCGTGCGTCAACGCGTTGCCGAACACCAGGCGGCTCACCATGAGCCCGCTGGCCCCGGCGGAGACGTATTCCATCGGAGGCTCCTCGTCCCTTCAGCCGGGTCGCCCGGCGATGAGCAGGTGCGCGGGAACGCCGGGCACCGCATGCGTGGTGACCGCACCGAAGCCGGTCGCGGCGAACATCCGGCGGTAGGTGCCGGCGGAGTGCGCCCGACCTCCGCGTGTCCAGGCCAGCATCAGCAAGGAGAGCATGTGCGACGCGTGTTCTTCGGCCGGCGGGCGGTCGTTGACGGTGAACCCGAGGACGGCGATCCGGCCGCCCGGAGCGACCCGGCCCGCCAGCCGGCGCAGCAGTTCCGTGCCGCGCTCCTCGGACAGCAACGGGAGGAAGTTCGCCAGGAGCACCAGGTCGAACGTCCCGCCGGGGGACGCGGTGAAGGCGTCCCCCGGCAGCCAGGTCACCCGGTCGGCGACCCCCATCCGGTCCGCGTTCTCCCGGGCGTGTTCCAGCACGTCCGCCCCGTCGAGCGCGGTGAGGCGCAGCGCCGGGACGCGCTGGGCGAGCGTCAGGCTGGGCAACGCGTGCCCGCAGCCGACGTCGAGCACGCTCGGCCGCGGGCGGTCCCGCAGCCACGGCTCGACGGCCTCGGCGAACACCGCCGCGGCCTTGCGCGCCACGAACGTCGGCTGCGCCGCGAAATCCCGCCAGTACGGGAAATCCGGAGTCGCCGCGTCGACGCCGGACCCGCCGGCGCGCACGACGGCGGCCAGGTCCCGCAGCGCGTCCCATTCCCCGTCACTCGCGACCAGCCGCGCGGCACCGCCGCCGTACTGCGGGCTGCCGGTCACCAGCAGCGGCCCGCTCCCCTCGGCCAGCGAGAACTTCGCGCCGTCCGAGTCCACGATGCCCGCGGCGGCGAGCGCGCCGAGGAACACCGCGGTGGCGCGCTCCGGGGCGCCGATGAGCGCGGAAACCTCGCCGGCGTCCCGGGGCCCGTCGGCCAGCACGTCGAACACCCGGAGTTCGATCGCCGCCTTCAGCAGGCTGGTCCGCTTGAACGCCTGCAGGGTTTCGAGGAGCGTTTCCTTCGTCCACGGCTCGCCGGGCACGCTCATCGCGCCTTCCTCGCGACCAGCACCGTGTCGTTCCCCCGGGGCAGCCGGGTGATCCGGGTGACCGTGAAGCCGGCCTTCTCGGCCAGTACCCGGCCCTCGCTCACGGTGTACTCCGATCCGCCGGGCGTCATCAGGGCCACGTTCAGGCTGCCGATCAGGCTCGGCAGGTCCGGGTCCTCGTCGTCGAGCATCTGGTCGTAGACGATCATCACGCCGCCGGGCGGCAGCGCGGCGTGCACCCGCCCGACGATTTCCGCCCGCTGCCCGGCGGACCAGTCGTGCAGCACGTGCCCCAGGATCAGCACGTCGGCCGAGGGCAGCGGGTCGGTGAAGAAGTCGCCGGGGTGGAAATCCACTTTGGACTCGGTGCCGAGCTCCGCCATGAGTTCGTCGAACAGGGGCCGGACCGGGGGCAGCTCGAACACCCCGCCGTGCAGCTGCGGGTGGGCCGTGACGAGATGCGCGGCGATGTTCCCGCGCGCACCGCCGAGGTCGACGAAGCTGCGGAACTCCGACCAGTCGACGTGCTCCGCCAGCTGGGGTGCCACCAGTGCGTTGTTGGCGTCCATGTGCTCCAGGAAGGCGCGGGCCCTGGCGGGGTCGGCGTAGAGGCGCTCGAAAACCGCCGGGCCCGCGGTGTGTTCGAGGCCGCCTTCGCGGAGCGCCTCGCTCAGCCGGCCCCACGCCGGGTAGTGCCGGGTGGCGGCCGTCCTGATCCGGCCACCGAGGTAACCCTGCCGCCCCGCCACCAGGAACGCGGTGGTGACGGCGGTGTTCCGGTACTCCTCGCCGCCGCGTTCGAGCAACCCGAGCGCGCGCAGCGACTCGAGGAAGTCGCGGACCAGCCGGGGGTGCAGGCCCAGTTCCCGGCGGACCTCCTCCCCCGATGCCGGCCCGCCGTCGAGGAACTCGAAAACGCCGAGCTCGACCGCGCTGTGCAGGATTCGCGAAGTGGCGAACGCGCTGCTGAGCCGCAGGACGGCCGGCGCGTCCACCGCCTGGTCGATAGTGCTCATCGGGCCCCTCACAGGTTTCGTCCGTGCTGGTCTGGGTCTCCGGAAATGCTGGCCGACGACCTTCGTGCGCCCTTCGAGTCAGACCACGCACTCCACCATGTGGAGGTAGGAATTGACCGCCCGCACCGCTTCGACGCGCAGTCCGGCCTGCTGCACCAAGGCGACCAGCTCGTCCTTCGTTTGCTTCCGGCCCCCGACGTTGAGCAGCAGCAACAGGTCCATCGCGGTCGTGAAGCTCATCTCGGGGCTGTCGTCGACGAGGTTCTCGATCACCACGACGCGCGCGCCCGGGCCCGCGGCCGCGATGACGTTGCGCAGCGTGCGCAACGTGCTTTCGTCGTCCCACTCCAGGATGTTCTTGAGCAGGTAGACGTCGGCCCGCACCGGGATCGCCGCCCGGCAGTCGCCGGGCACCAGCCGCGCCCGGCCGGCGAGCGAACCCCCTTCGCGCAGCCGGGCGTCGGCACCGGCCAGGACGCCGGGCAGGTCCAGGAGGACGCCGTGGAGCTCCGGGTGGCGTTCCAGCAGCGTGGCGAGCACCAGGCCCTGACCGCCCGCGATGTCGGCGACCGTCGCCACCGAGGTCAGGTCCAGCGCCTCCGCGACCGCGTGCGCGGACAGGCGGCTGGACTGGGTCATCGCCCGGTCGAACACCTCGGCGGACTCGGGTGCTTCGCGGTGGAGGTAGTCGAAGAACTCCGTTCCGTGCAAGGAGCCGAACACGGATCCGCCGGTGCGCACCGCGTCGTCCAGCCGTGGCCAGACGTCCCACGTCCACGGTTCGGTGCTCCACAGCACGTTGTACTTCACGCTGTGCGGCGCGTCTTCGCGGAGCAAGCGTGACAACTCCGTGTGCCGGTAGCACCCTTCGCTGTCGATGGTGAAGACGCCGAACGCGGCCAGGGCGCGGACCAGCCGGTGCAGGGCGCCGGCGTCGGCGCCCACCGCCGCGGCCAGTGCGGCCGGTGCCACGGGTTCGCCGCCGATCGCGTCGGGGAGCCCGAGCTTGACCGCGGCGCGCAGGGCCGCGGCGTACGCGGCGCTGAGCATCAGCTCCCGGACACGCACGACGGCTTCGGGGAGGGTGAGATCTGTGTTCGTCATGGAAGGCTCGGTCTCCTGCCGATGTCGGAACCGCTCGGTGTGGGTGTTCCCCGCCGCGCGCACGCCGCTTCGCGCAGCGCCCGGCGGCTCACCTTGCCCGTGGAGGACAAGGGGATCCGGTCGACCAGTTCGAGGAACCGCAGATGTTCGTAATAGGGCGTGCGGGCGGCGGCGAAAGCCGTCAGCTCGGCCGCCGTCACCCGCTCGTCCGCCGGCACGACCAGGCCGTACGCGACCGCGCCGCTCAGTTCGTCCGGGTAGTCGAAGACGGCGCAGTCGCGGACGCCGGGGTGGCCGCGCAGGACCCGTTCCACCTCCGCCGGCGACACCAGCCAGTTGTCGCACTTGAAGACGTCCTTGATCCGGTCGACCACGAAGAGCACGCCGTCCTCGTCCACGCGGCCGATGTCCCCGGTGGAGAACCAGCCACCGGGCCCGACGTCGTCCGCCCGGTCCCGGCCGAGGTAGCCCAGCATCAGCTGGGGGCCGCGGACCTGGATCTCGCCCTTGGCCGCGGCCGGCAGCACCGCACCGGTGTCCACGTCGACGATCCGGCACTCGGTGCCCGCGACCGGCGGGCCGGACGAGCCCGCCTTCGGCCGGTCGAGGTCGTCGAAGTGGGTGGACGGTGCGGTCTCCTGCAGGCCGTAACCCTGCGCCACCGGCACGCCGAACTGGCGGGTGAGCGCGCTGACCGTCGACGGCGGGAGCGCCGAACCGCCGGAAAGGAACGCCCGCAGAGACGGCACTTCGAGCGTCGGCAGCGCGGGTTCGGCGGCCAGCTTCGACAGCCGGACGGGAAGGCTGTAGAAGTGCGTCGCCCGGTTGGCCGCCGCCGCCTCCACCGCCGCGGTGACGCCCTCCTGCGGCCACAGCACGTGGGTGGCGGTCGAGGTGAGCCCGATCGTGAGGTGCATCAGGTGGAAGGTCGGCAGGTGGTTGAACAGCACCGACGACGCGGACAGCCGGTGCGCGTGCGCGGTCTGCGCGGCGTTCACGGTGAGGTTGCGGTGGCTGAGCAGCACCGCCTTGGGCGGCCCCGTGCTGCCGCTGGTGAACTGCACGCAGGCGACGTCGTCCGGCTGCGCCGGACGCCGTGCCGGGGGCGCGGAGCCGTCGCGGGACAGGTCGGCCAGCACCGGCAGCCCCACGCCGTCCGCCGTCCCGGTCAGGATGACGTGACGGAGTTCCGGCAACCGGCTCCGGACCGCAGCGAGCCGGGCGTACTGGTCCGGCGGCACGATCGCCGCGATCGCCCCGGAGACCCCCAGGGTGTGCGCGAGACCGTCTTCGCGCAGCAGCGGGTTGACCAGCACCGGGATGTTGCCCGACCGGCACACCCCGAAGAAGGCGATCGCGAAGGACGGCGACAGCTCGGTGGCGATCGCGATCATCCGGCCGGGGCCGCCGACGGCGGCACGCAGGCCGGCGGCACAGGCGGCGGACCGGGCCGCCAGCCGGGCGAAGGTCAGTTCCGCGTCGGCCGCGCGGAGCGCACAGCGGTCCGGGGCGGTTCCGGCCGCCCGGTCCAGGATGTCGTCGACGAGCGGTCCGGGCAGCAGCCGGTCGAGCACGGCCAGCGGTGGGCCGGCCGCGGTGCTGTCGCCCCGCGAGGTTTCGGCGGTCGCCATCGGATCCCCTTCACGCCGCCGGGAGATCGTCGCGGTGGACCTGCCGGTGCCGCACCAGGAGCGCACCGTCCCGGCGGACGAGCACGTCCCGGCAGGTGCAGCTCAGCCGGACCGCGGCCCGGCCGTGTTCCGGCGTCTCGATCACCAGGGCGTAGGTCCGGGCGACGAAGGTCCCGTCGGCCCCGTGGTCGACCGTCAGCATGCCGAGCCAGTGCCTGCGCTGCACCGCTTGGGCCTCGAGCCGGCTGATCGCGTCCAGCGCGCCCGCCTCGATCGCCGCTCTTCCCCGCTGCGGCTCCGGGTGCGCGTTGGCGGTGAAGACACCGTCCTCGGTGAACGTGGCCGCCCACTCCCGGGCCGCCCCGCTGTCCAGCAGCTGCATCTGGCGTGCATAGAATCGTTCGACCTCGTGGTGGAGCCGTTCGTCGGTGACGCTGGGTCGTGTGGTCGTCATTCGGTGCTCCCCGTCGACGCCTGAGGGATCTCTTGACCGCAGACTGGCCCAGCGGCTTGGAGCCGGCCTCGAGCCCCGCGGGCGGCGGTTGTACGCCGAAAGAGGCAGTCCCCGTGTGCCGGTCGCAGCCGACCTGGTAGCTAGGTGATGTGCCACTTGTCGCAAGATAGACAATCCATCTAGTTTCGATGGTGGGCATCATTCCAACACTCGTCGAGTGGCGGAATTCAGGTACGCAATCACCGGGGGAGGCCCGAAAAACCGTGTTCAGACTACTTGGCCCGCTCGAACTGACAAAGGGAAACGTCCGGTACACGCCGACCGCACACAAGGTTCGGCAGGTGCTGGCGATTCTGGTTTCCCGTTCAAACCGGGTGGTCGGCATCGATTCCATCATCGAGGAACTGTGGCACGACCGCCAGCCCCGCACGGCCTGGACGACCACCCAGACCTACATCTACCAGCTCCGGAAGCTGTTCGACGAGCTGGGCATGAATTCCGGCGGCGAAATCCTGGTCACCCGGGCACCGGGTTATGTGCTGGAAGTCCCCGATTCGGAAATCGATGTGCGGATGTTCGACGGGCTGGTCCGGCAGGGACGGGCACTGATCGAGACCGGCCGGACCGAGACCGCCGTCCACGTTCTCCGCAAGGCGGAGGACCTGTGGTCGGGGCCCGCACTGTCCAACATGTCGTGCGGCCCGCTGCTGGAAAGTTACACCGCGCACCTGGAGGAAATGCGCATCGACGCACTGGAGTTGCGCGTGTCGGCGGAAATGCGGCTGGGGCACCACCGGGAACTGATCGCCGAGCTCAGGTCGCTGATCAAGGAGCATTCGCTGAACGAATGGCTGCACGCCCAGCTGATCACGGCGCTCAGCCGGTCCGGCCGCCGGGGTGAGGCCCTGCGCGCGTACCGGGAACTGCGGCTGCTGATGAACACGGAGCTCGGCCTGGAGCCTTCCGTTGAACTGCAGCGGGTTCACCAGGACGTGCTCGCGGCCGACGCCGAACCGGTGCGGCTGCTGCAGCCGCTGTGAGACAGCAACCACGGTGGGCTCCCGCTGCCCGGACGGCGTGTCCGGGTGGCGGGCGCCCGCGCGGGCGCGGAGCGCGTACCGCACAACGAAAGTCACCGGCTCCGAGGTGACGAGTGTATGGTGGAGGGATATGCAGCAGAGGGGAGGACGTCGGCCGACCACCCTCGCCCGGCCTGGAGCTGGCGGTCGATCCGATATCCGAACGCAAGCCGCACCATTCCGCAAACCGAGCGTGGCAATGGTGTCGCTCGTCGTGGAGATCCGTGCCCGGTGAGGGACCGGGCGCAGGTCGCGCCACCCCGGGCCGGCGAACAGAGCACGCGGCCACGCCACCGGCTCGCCGGGGCGGACGGTCCCGCGGTGGCCCGGTCGGTGCGCGGATCCGGATGTTTTCCCCTGCCGGCCCCGGAGTTGGGCGTTCTGCGTCCGTCAGGGCCGGGCGAGGGACGTACCTGGGGGAAGGTGTGAGCGGTGCCCAAAATCGACTGGCGGGCGGCCCCGGTGGTAGCCCGATGACAACCGGAGACACGGTCAGTGTCCTCCTCGTGGACGGCCAGGTCCTGTTCCGTGACGCGTTGAAAGAGATGCTGGGGGCCGAGCCCGATCTGTCCGTGGTCGGCGACACGGGTGACAGCCGGGCCGCGCTGTCCCTGGCCGCCGACACGCAGCCGGACGTCGTCCTCCTGGATTCCACGCTGACCGAGCACGACCCCGACCTGATCCGCGAGCTCCTGGAGACCACCCCGCTGTCCCGGGTTCTCGTCCTGGCCCCGACGGACGACCCGTGGCTCATCCGCACCCTGCTGGCCCAGGGAATCCGGGGTTACCTGCTCAAGAACGTGACCCGCAACGAGCTCGTGTCGGCCATCAGGAGCGTGTGCGCCCAGGGCGACCGGATCGTGCTGGTCGTCTCCCGCGACGCGCTGGTGCACATCGGCCGGTCCGCCGCGGACGGGATCTCCCGGCGGGAGCGGGAAATCCTGCTGCTCGTTTCGGAAGGGCTGAGCAACGCCCAGATCGCCGCCCGGCTGTCCATCGCCGACGGCACCGTGAAACGCCACCTGGGGAACATCTTCACGAAGCTGCGCGCGGTTTCCCGGGTGGACGCCGTCAACAAGGCCGTGGCGGCTTCGGTCATCCCGGCGTTCCAGCCGGGCGGCCGCCCGTCGGACGTCCGGGCGAACGGGCATCCGGTGCATTCGGACTCCGAGCGCTTCCTGGCGTGACCACGCGGCACGACGGGCGCTCGACGCCCGTGACCGAGCGTGGGCCGCGACAGCAGTGGCTACCGGAGGATTCGCATGCGCATCCTGATCACAGTGTTCCCCAAGCAGCCGGTGTTCTACACCATCGTCCCGCTGGCCTGGGCCTGCCGCCTCGCCGGGCACGAAGTCCGGGTGGCCGCGGCCCCGGCGCTGGCCGAGACCGTGCTCGCCGCGGGACTTCCCGTGGTCCCGGTCGGCCCCGCGGGGGGCCCGGCGGAGATGGTGCGCCGCGCCGGGATCGGCTTCCGGCCACCGGAGGGGCTCCGGGACGACCACGTCCGGTGGCCCGCCGACTGGGCCCGGGAGCCGGTTTCGCTGGGCCTGCCGCACCGCCGGTACTTCGAGGAGATCACGCTGATGTCGGCGGCGATCGCCGAGGCCCAGCTGGACGATCTGCTGGCCTTCGGCCGGGCCTGGTCCCCCGACCTGATCATCCACGACGCCACCCAGTTCGCCGGCGCGGTCGCCGCCCGCGTCGCCGGCGTTCCGGCCGCGCGGTACCTCATCGGCATCCCCGGCCTGCACCGGCTGGAGACCACGTACGGCCCGGAACTCGCCCCCGCCTACGTGCGGCTGTTCGAGAAGTCCGGGGTCGAGCCGGCGGCCCGGCCCGCGGCCTGGATCGATCCGTGTCCGCCTGCCCTGCAGTACCCCTACCCCGGGGACGAGCGGTGCCTGCCCATGCGCCACATCCCGTACAACGGACCGGGCGAGGTGCCGGGCTGGGCCGACCGGCCGGCCACGCGACCGCGGGTCTGCGTGACCTGGGGCGGCACCCTCGTCGAGTGGGAGGGCGCGGGGATGGTCGACCGGGTACGGCAGACGCTGGAAGCGTTGTCGGCGCTCGACGTCGAGGTCGTCGTCGCGCTGAGCCCGCGGCTGCGGGGACTGCTCGGCGAGACACCGGACAACGCCCGGTTCGCGGTTTCGGTGCCCCTGAACCTGATCCTGCCGTCGTGCGGCCTGGTGATCCACCACGCCGGCCCCGGCACCTCCATCGCGTCGGCCGCCTGCGGCGTACCGCAGTACACCATCACCAACCACCCGCACAACGCGCTCATCGGGGCGCGCATCGAGGCCGCGGGGGCGGGACGGAACACCCTGCTCACCGACATTCCCGAGGGCGCGGCCGGAGTGGCGGAAATCCGCCGGACGGCGGACGCCCTGCTGAGCGACCCGGCTTACCGCCGGGCCGCCGGCCGCATCAAGGAGGAGGTCGCGGGCCTGCCCTCGCCGGTCGAGGTCGCCGCGGAGCTGGAACGGCTGGCCGAGAAGGTGCCGGTCGCCTGAGCCCGGATCGCCGCCCCGCCGGAGCCGCACGTCCCGCGCGGCTCAGGCGGCGCGGCGGCCGGCCCACAGGGCTTGCAACGCCTCTTCGAGGCTGCGACGCGGAGCCCAGCCGAGCAACCGCCGGGCCCGGGTGACGTCCATCAGCTGCCAGCCCGCCGGGCCCGTCCCGGCCGCCTCGGCCACCTCGATCCGGGCCGGGACACCGCTGAGGCGGACCAGGCACTCCACGAGGTCGCGGGCCCGGACGGCCCGGCCGCTGCCGATGTTCAGCAGGCCGCAGGTCCGCGTCGTCACCGCGGTGGCGACCGCGTCCGCCACGTCACGCGCGTCGACGAAATCGCGGTACGCGTCCAGCGAACCGAACTCCAGCACGGCGGGTCCGCCGGTCACGGCGGCCTCGCGCAGGAGGTCGGCCACCCGGCCCGGCAGGCTGGTGGCGGGCGCGCCGGCGCCGACGACGTTGGAGACCCGCATGACCAGGCAGTCGAGCCGGCCGTCCCCGGCCGCGTCGAGCAGGAGCTTCGTGCCGGCCAGCTTCGAGCGACCGTACAGCGTCGTCGCCGCCGCAGGGGTGTTCTCGTCGATCGCGCTCCCCCGCCGTCCTTCGCCGTATTCGTGCACCGTGCCGATCTGCACGAAGTGCGGCGGTTTGCCGAGGCACGCCAGCGCCGCCTGCAGGTTGGCCACGAGCGACACGTGCGCCTCGGTCATCAGCTCTTCGGTGCGGGCCTGCCAGGAGGCGCCCGCCGCGTTCACCACGGCCTCGGCGCCGGCCGACCGGATGAGCCCGGCGAGCTCGTCGCGGGCGGCCCGGACCAGGTCCAGCGGCGCGAAAGCCGCGCCGGGCACGGGGACGGCCGGCCGGGTGCGGGACACCGCCAGGACGTCCCGGCCGCGGGCCGCGAGCGCCGCGCACACGTTCCGCCCGATGAACCCGGTGCCGCCGAACACGATCACGGTCATGCCGGAAGTTTCCGGCCGTTCCGTCGAGCAGGGGTCCAGCCGGTCCTCCGGTGTCCTCGCTGGACACCGGCTCGAAGGGGCGGGCATAGCGTCCGCGGCATGGAGATTTTCCGGCTGCCCATACCGGATACCCTGCTGATCGTTCCCCGGCGACTGACCGACCTGCGCGGCTGCTTCTACGAGTCGTTCAAATTCGACGCCCTTTCCGCGATGACGGGTCGCGAGTTCCGCCTCCGCCAGGTCAACAACTCCGTGTCCAAGAGGAACGTGATCCGCGGCATCCACAGTGTCGTGCTCCCGCCCGGCCAGGCGAAGATCGTCAGCTGCGTGCGAGGAGCCGTCCAGGACTTCGTCGTCGACCTCCGGCTGGGTTCGCCGGCGTTCGGCGAATACTGCGAGAACCGGCTCGACGCGGAGTCCGGTGAGTCCGTCTTCATCGCCGAAGGCATGGGGCACGCCTTCCTGACGTTGACCGACGACACCTGTGTCAGCTACCTGTGTTCGTCGGAGTTCGCCCCCGGGACGCAGATCGACCTGAATCCGTTCGACCCCGGCGTCGGCCTGCCCTGGAAGCCCGCGAGCGAGCCGACCGTGTCCGAAAAGGACGCTGCCGCGCCGACGGTCCGGGAGGCCGCCGCACGGGGGCTGTTGCCCACCTACGCCGAATGCCGCGAGTGGTACGCGCAGGCCGGCGTCCGTTCGACGGGAAGGCTGCGCTGATGCGTGCGCTCATACTGGCAGGCGGCACCGGGACCCGGCTGCGGCCGTTCACCCACTCGACGCCCAAGCAGCTGATGCCGGTGGCCAACCGGCCGGTGCTGGTGCACTGCCTGGACAACGTCCGGCGGGCCGGGATGACCGAGGCCGGGATCGTGGTGAGCACGGGGCGCTCGGGCGAGCAGATCCGGGCCGCCCTGGGCGACGGCGAAGCCTTCGGCATGCGGCTGACCTACATCCCGCAGGAAGCCCCGCTGGGGCTGGCCCACTGCGTGGCGATCGCGCGGCCGTTCCTCGGCGACGAGGACTTCGTCCTGTACCTCGGGGACAACATGCTGCCCGACGGCATCGCCGGGGCGATCGCCGGGTTCGCCGCCCGGAAACCGGACGCGGGCGTGCTGGTGACCAAGGTGGCCGATCCCCGTCAGTTCGGCGTCGTGGAGTTCGACGGCGACGGCAACGTGGTCAACCTCGTCGAGAAGCCGCAGCGGCCGAACAGCGCGCTGGCGTTGATCGGGGTGTACTTCTTCACCGCGCGGATCCACGCTTCGGTGCACCGGATCCGGCCGAGCGGCCGCGGCGAGCTCGAGATCGCCGACGCGATCGTCGATCTGCTGCGCACCGGCGGGACCGTGGTCGCCGAAGAGTACGGCGGCTACTGGAAGGACACCGGCACCGTCGAGGACCTGCTGGCGTGCAACCGGACGCTGCTCGACGGCATGCCCGCCGACGTCGGGGGCTACCTCGACCGGCACAGCCGGATCAGCGGCGCGGTCGTCGTCGAGCGTGGCGCCTCGATCATCCGCTCGCGGCTGACGGGTCCGGCGATCATCGGCGCCGGCGCCGTGATCACCGACAGCCGGATCGGGCCGTACACCGCGGTCGGCGGCGGCTGCCGGATCTCCGGCGCCGACATCGCCGACTCCATCGTGCTGGCCGACGCGAAGATCCACGCCGTGCCGGGGATCCGCGACTCCCTGATCGGCCGGAGCGCGGACCTCCGGGTGGCCGCGGCCCGGTCCGGGCACCGGCTGCTGGTCGGCGACCACGCCCGGGTGGAAGTGGCGGCGGCGTCCTGAGCCGCCGGCGCTCTCCGCCCCGGCTCAGGACGCCGCCGTGGAGACGGCACGGCACTGCGGCGGCGCTCGCGGGCGGTCTCAGCCCTCGGCGGCGAGCGTCACCGCGGCCACCCCGGTGTCGTCTTCGATCGGCCACCGGCCGTAGGTGCTCCGCCAGTACATCAGCGGGCTCGCCGCGCCGCCTTCGGCCCGGCCCCCGACGACGACCCCGAGCAGCACCAGGTGGTCGCCCCCCTCGACCACCGTGGCCACCCGGCATTCGGCGAAGGCGATGGTGTCGTCCGGCAGCCAGGGCAACCCGGCCACCTCACTGGGGCGCCAGCGCGCCGCGGTGAACCGGTCCGGCAGGCGGCCGGCGAACCTCGACGCCACCTCGTCCCGGTCGTTGCGGAGGAAGTTCACCGCGAAGAAGCCGCGTTCCAGGATCGCCCGCAGCACCCGGCTGCCGCGGTTGATGCACACCAGCAGCATCGGCGGGGTCCGGGACACGCTGCACGTCGCGGTGCAGGTGAGGCCGATCGGGCGGCTGTCCGCGCCGAGCGTCGTCACGACGGTCACGCCGCTCGGGAACGAGCTCATCACCGACAGGAAGGTCCCCTCGTCGATCAGCGGCGCGCCGGGGACCGGTTGTTCGGGCTCGTGGGTCACGACCTGCCCTTCCGTGGGTGGCCGGCCGTGCCGCGGGAGACCCGGGGCACGGCCGGCGAGCCGATCAGGCGCTCGGCGCTTCGACGGCGACGTCGCGGGCGGCGGGTCCTTCCGACCAGTGGCCCTCGATCCCCCAGGAGATGATGCGGGTGGGCACGATCCGGATCATGGCGTTGTCGTGGCCGCCTTCGGTCAGCGCCCGCGCGAGCCCCCGGATTTCGATGCCCCGCGGCGTGAGCGGGTCGACCGAGGCCAGGTCGTCCACCACGAACGCCACCGCTTCGTTGAGCTGGACGTCCCGGTACTTCCGGCTCTTCCCCAGCCCGCGGCCGACGACGTCGATCGTGCCCAGCTCGGTGTTGAGGTGCACGCCGACGGGCACGTTGTGCGGGGTGCCGTTCCGGCCGATGGTCGCCAGCCGGCCGAAGTGCTGGGACTTCAGGTACTCGGTTTCCTTCTCCGTGAAGGGCATCGATCATTCCTTTCGGTTGGGTGGACGTCGTCAGAGCGCGGACCCGGCCGGCCGGGCGGCCCCGAGGTACTCGCGGATCTCCGGCCGCGGGTGCCGGGCGGCCCAGTCGGCGACCTCGGCCATCTTCGCCATGGTGGGCTCGATGAAGTGGACCTCCGGCCGGTCGAAGCCCAGCGGTGGCACCATCCAGTCGGACTGCTTGATCCGCGCGATCAGGACGTCGGCGGCGTCCTGGGCCGCCAGGCGTCCCTCGTGCACGGCCTGGCACACCTCGACCGCTTCGCCGAACAGTTCCGCGTAGCAGTCCGTCGGCCACCACAGACCGGGGTACGGGCGGTCGTCGAGGCGGCGGCAGTGTTCGTCGTCGTCGGTTTCCACGGTCCGCGCGAGCGCGTCGCGGAACCGCTTCCCCCCGATCACGCTGGCCGCCGACCAGATCCGGAACACCGCGTTCCACAGGTCGAAGTTCGCGAACGAGATGAACGACATGTCGACCAGCTTGTCGTTGTAGTCCAGCAGCCCCTGTTCGAGGCGCTCGACGTAGGCGAAGCGGTCCGGCGAGAAGTCGTCGTCGCGCAGGGCCTCCATCAGGCGCCAGGACAGGGTGTTGATGATCTCGCAGGTGTTGGAAAGGCCGCGGGAGAACAGCGGGTCGATGAAGCCCGCCGCGTGCGACATCAGGCACCACCGCGGCCCCACGGTCCGGGTGGACGCGTACTGCATCCGGCCGGTCCGGGTCCACTCGCGGACGCTCCGGGCGCCGGCCAGCTGGCGTTCCACCGCCGGGAACCGCCGCACGTGCGTCCAGAACTCCTCCGCGGCCGGCAGGTCGTCGCGTGCCGGGTAGCGGCGCGGGTCCAGCTGGATGCCGACGCTGCACAACCGGTTCGTGGCACGCTCGTGGTTGTCGAACGGGATGATCCACATCCAGCCGCGGTCGAAGATGTGGTGCAGCGTGCCTTCGTGGAACCGGACCGGCGGCCGGTACGGCGGGGAGAAGGACACTTCGTCGTCGATCGGCCGGACGCCGACCATGTGCGTGAAGATCGACCGGGCGTGGTGCTTCAGCCGGCCGGGCTCGTCGCGCAGCTCGAGCTGGCGTGCCAGCGGCGAGCGGAAGCCGCTCGCGTCGACGAGGTACCGTGCATTGTAGACAGTGCCGTCGCGGCCGACCACCGAAACGCCGTCCTCGGCGAGGTCCACTTTCTCCACGAGGAAGTTCTGCCGCGCCTCGCAGCCGTAGCGGATCGCGACGTGGAACATGTAGGAGTCGCTGTCCTGCCGGAACAGGTGGGCCGCGTCGCTGCCCACGTCCAGCAGCCGCAGCATGGTGGTCTCGCCAGGGTCCGGTTCCTCGCCGTCGCGATGCAGCACGAAGCCGAAGTTGCTCTTCCGGCCGTGCGAGCTGCCGACCTTCTCGATGGTGTCGCGGAAACTGCCCAGGTAGCCGATTTCCGGCACCCCGTAGCGCCGGGCGATCAGCCGGAGCATGAACAGGGTCTGCCCGATGGTCGACTCCCCCACCGCGAACCGCGGGTGCTGGGTTCCGTCAAGGAGCAGCACCCGGAAGCCGTTCCCGGCCAGGACGGCGCCGAGGATGGTGCCGGACAGGCCGGTGCCGATGATGATCACGTCATGGGGCTCTTGCGTGCTCGACAAGGTTCTCCTTCGGTCAGAGGTCCAGCGTGATGCCGTGGGAAACCAGCCACCGGTTGAGCCACAGCGCGAGTTCGAGGCTCCCCCGGCTGTAGGGGAGGCTCACGTCGCCGGTGGTCCCGTTCGCCACCGCCACCGCCTTCTCCCTGGCCAGCAACGGGATCACCGGCGCGTTGCGGTCCGCGAGAACGTCCGCGAGCTCCCGGCGCAGCGCCAGTTCGTATCCGGGGTCCTGGGTCGCCGGGTACGGCGTCTTGACCCGGCCCGTCACCGAATCCGGCAACAGGTCGGCGACGGCCGCGCGCAGCAGGCTCTTCTCGCGCCCGTCGAACGACTTCATCCGCCACGGGACGTTGAAGACGTACTCCACGAGCCGGTGGTCGCAGAACGGGACCCGCGCCTCCAGCCCGACCGCCATGCTCATCCGGTCCTTGCGGTCCAGCAGGGTCTGCACGAACCGGGTCAGGTTGAGGTACGTCATCTCGCGCATCCGCCGCTCCCCGGCCGGTTCTCCGGGCAGCGACGGCACTTCGGCCAGCGCTTCGCGGTACCGCAGGTCGCGGTGCCGGGGCAGGTCGAGCTTCTGCAGCAGGCCCCGCTCCAGCAGCGCCGAACCGCCGAAGTAGCGGGACGAGCCGGAGGTGAGCCAGGGGAACGTCGGCGCGCGGATCGCCGCGGGGTTGCGGAACCAGCGGTACCCGCCGAAGAGCTCGTCCGCCGACTCGCCGGACAACACCACCGTCGACTGCCGCCGGACCGCCCGGAACAGCAGGTAGAGCGAAGGCCACATGTCACCCCAGAAGACCGGCGGCTGGTCGGTCGCCCGGAGCACCGCCGCCCGGACGTCCGGATCGGTCAGCTCACCGGTGTTCAAGAGCACTTCGGTGTGGTCCGCGCCCACATGGCGGGCGAGCGAACGCGCGAAGGGTGCGTCGGACTCCTGCCGGACCGCGTCCGGCCGGAAGCGGTCCCCCGCCCCCTCGAAGTCGACGGAGAACGAGCGCACCGGCTCCGGCGCCAGGGTGCCGGCCGCCAGCGCCGTCACGGCGGAGGAGTCCAGGCCACCCGAAAGCAGCGTGCACACCGGGACGTCCGAGACCAGCTGCCGGGCGACCGCGTGCTGGAGCAGGTCCCGGACGGTGTGCACGGTCGTGGTGAGGTCGTCGGTGTGTTCCCTGGCTTCGAGGGCCCAGTAGCGGTGCCGGCTCAGGCCCGACCGCCGCACCCGCACGAAGTGGCCCGGCCGGACTTCCCGCATTCCCGAGTAGACCGCGGCTTCCGGCGTCTTGACCATGTCCAGCACCTCGCGCAGGCCGTCCGCGCCGACCCGGCGCGGCACCCAGGGGTGCGCCAGGATCGCCTTGGGCTCGGAGCCGAACAGGACACCGTCGGGCGTGGCGAAGTAGTAGAGCGGCTTGACGCCCATCCGGTCCCTGACGAGCAGCAGCTCCTCGGTCCTGGTGTCCCAGACGCCGGCCGCGAACATGCCGTCCAGCCGCTCGGCGAAACCGCTCCCCCACTGCAGGTAGGCGTGCAGCAGGACCTCGGTGTCACTGCGGGTGCGGAACCGGTGCCCGTGGGCCATCAGCTCGAGGCGCAACTCGGCGAAGTTGTAGATCTCGCCGCAGAACGTGGTCACCGCGAGCAGGCGCCCGTCCTCCTCGACGCCCATCGGCTGACGGCCGCCTGCCGGGTCGATGACCGCGAGCCTGCGGTGGCCCAGAACCACGTTCCGGTCCAGCCAAAGACCTTCGTCGTCCGGGCCGCGGCAGGCCAGCGCGGTCGTCATCGCCCGCACGGCCTCCCGCGCCGTCCCGTCGCGTCCCAGATCTCGGCCGTAGCCGAGCCAGCCGGTGATACCGCACATTCTTCCGCCTGCCTCACACGCGTTCGCGGAGCCGGTCGTTGATGGCCCGCAGCAAGTCGTCCGGGTTCCTGCTGACCGCGACGATTTCGTCGCCGAGCTGGATCGAGTAGTCCCGCTCGACGCGGCCGGTCGTGTTGAGCACGGCGAGGGAGTCGTAGCCGAGTTCCTCGAACGGGACGGCACCGATGTCGCCGTCCAGGTCGACGGCCTCGTCCTCGCCGGCGCATTCGCGCAGCAGTGCGACGAGATCACTCATCGTCAGCTGGGTCATCGTTCCTCCTCTCCGGTGGCGGCCGTTACCGGCTCGGCACCGCCTCGCGCCGGTCGCGGAGCTCGAAACTGCCCGGCTCGACGCTGACCAGCGGCATGACCTGCTTGACCAGCGAGCGGAACCGTTCGGTGCCGGTCGCTTTCGCGTGGTCGTCCTTGCTGTCCCATTCCGCGGTCTCCACGTAGACCGGCGAATCGTCCCGCGCGCGGTAGAGCGCATAAGACCGGAAACCGGGCTGCTGAGCCATGTGCTCGGTGATCTCACCGAGCACCCGTTCGAACTCCGCCGCGTCGCCGGTGAGCGTGAAGCGGTTGATGAGCACGTGCATCGCGATCTCCTGTTCGGTCTCGGGCTGTCCGTGAGCGTCGGCCACCGGCTTCGAGCGGGGTTGGAGCGGGCCGCTCCAACGCCGGTCCGCGCGTGCTCCAACCCCGGTCCGCACAGTGAGGCGCATGAGCATTGCGAGAACCGGAAAGGTCGCCCTGGTCACCGGCGGCACCAGCGGGATCGGCCTCGCGACGGCGAGAAAGCTCGCCGAACAGGGCGCCCAGGTCTTCCTGTGCGCGCGGACGGCAGGCGATGTCGCCTCGACGGTGGAAAAGCTGCGGGCCGACGGGCTGGACGTGGCGGGCGCGGCCGGCGACGTCCGCTCGCGCGAGGACGTCAAGCAGCTGGTCGACGCGGCGGTCGACCGGTACGGCCCGGTCACGGTGCTGGTCAACAACGCCGGTCGCAGTGGCGGGGGGCCGACCGCGTCGATCACCGACGAACTCTGGTACGACGTGATCGACAGCAACCTCAACAGCGTTTTCCTCGTCACCCGCGAGGTGCTCACGACCGGCAGGCTGGGCGAGGTCCCCGGGAGCCGGATCGTCAACGTCGCCTCGACCGGCGGGAAGCAGGGTGTGCCGCTGGGTGCGCCGTACTCGGCGTCGAAAGGCGGCGTCATCGCCTTCACCAAGGCACTGGCGAAGGAACTGGCGCCGACCGGCACGACGGTCAACGCCGTCTGCCCCGGCTACGTCGAGACGCCGATGGCCGTCCGGGTGCGGCAGGCGTACGCGAAGACGTGGAACCTGACCGAAGACGAGGTGCTCGCCCAGTTCCACCGGAAGATCCCGCTCGGCCGGTACTCGACGCCGTCGGAGGTGGCGGGCCTGATCTGTTACCTCGTCACCGACACCGCCGCGTCGATCACCGCGCAGGCGCTGAACGTCTGCGGTGGTCTCGGGATCTTCTGACCCCCGCTCTCACCGACCGGATCGCGGAAGGACAGCCAGGACATGACCACCGGCATCAGCGAGCACACCAGCCACCGGATCGACATCGGCGCCCCGCCCGCCGTCGTGTACGACATCATCGCCGACGCGGTCGCGTGGCCCCAGTACTTCACCCCGACCGTGCACGTCGAGCGCGTCGAAGGCGACGGCTCGGCGGAGCGGCTGCGCATCTGGGCGCTGGCCAACGGGAAGGTGTCTTCCTGGACTTCGGCGCGGACCCTCGACGAAGGGCGACGGCGGGTGGGCTTCCGGCAGGAGGTTTCCACCGCCCCGGTCGCCTCGATGCGCGGCGAATGGATCGTCGAACCGGCGGACGGCGGCGGGACCCGGCTGGTGCTCGAGCACGAGTTCACCGCGGTGGAGGACGACGCCCGTGGCCTGGCCTGGATCACCGAGGCGACGAACGCCAACAGCGAGACCGAACTCGGCAACATCAAGGTGCTGGCGGAGTCCTGGGACGCACTGGGCGACCTGGTCTTCAGCTTCGAGGACTCGACGGTCGTGCGTGCTCCCGCGAAGACCGTGTACGCCTTCCTCCACGAAGCGGCGAAGTGGCCGGAAAGGCTGCCGCACGTGGCGAGCCTCCAGCTCACCGAGGAGGTGGAGAACGTCCAGTGGATGGCGATGGAGACCCGGACCGGCGACGGGGCCTCGCACACCACCGAGTCGGTGCGGATCTGTTTCCCGGACGAGCGGATCGTCTACAAGCAGCTGCGGACACCGTCCCTGATGACCGCGCACACCGGGGAGTGGATCGTCCGCGACACCGGGGACGGCGTGCTGGTCACCTCGCAGCACGTGGTCACGGTGAACGAGGCGGCCATCACCGGGGTGCTGGGCGCCGGGGCCGACGTGGCCGCGGCACGGGCGTTCATCCGCCGGGCCGCGGGCGGGAACAGCGCGGCCACCCTGGCGCTGGCCAAGCAGTTCGCCGAGGCGCACCATGCCGGGTGACGCCCCGGTGCTGGTGGCCGGGGCCGGCCCGGTCGGGCTGACCGCGGCGCACGAACTGGCCCGGCGCGGCGTCGCCGTCCGGCTGGTCGACCAGGCGGCGGGTCCGGCGGAAAGCAGCCGGGCCATCGCGGTGCACGCCCGGACGCTGGAGATCTGCGCCCAGATGGGGCTGCTCGACCGGCTGCTCCCGCGCGGGCGCCGGGTCGAACACTTCTCGATCCACCGGCTCGGCCGCCTGCTCATCCGGTTCGACACGAACTACGACGACACCCCCACCGCCTACCCGTTCAGCCTCATGGTCGACCAGGTGATCACCGAACGGGTACTGCGGGAGCGCCTGCGCGAACTCGGCGTGGAAGTCGAATGGGGGGTGGCCCTCGAAGGGTTCACGCAGCACACCGGCGAGGTCTCGGTCACGCTGCGGCACGCCGGCGGCCGCGTGGAGGAGGCCGTGGTGCCCTGGCTGCTGGGGACCGACGGCGCGCACAGCACCGTGCGGCGGCAGCTCGGCCTGCGGCTGCGGGGCGAGGCCATCCGGACCTGGCTGAACGCGGACGTCGTCCTCGACGCGCCCTTGCCCGCCGACAGCAACCACCTGCTGCACACCGGCGACGGCACCCTGCTGCTGGTGCCGTTCCCGGAGGACGGCAAGTGGCGGGTGGTGGACACCGCCGGCCGCGCCGTCGCCGAAGACCCCGAGCTCGTCCGGAACCGCCTCGCCGCCAAGCTGTCGCGAGCGCTCGGCCGCCCGGTCGAGGTCGCCACGCCCACCTGGTTGTCACTGTTCACCGTGCAGCAGCGGATGATCGAGCGGATGCGCGTCGGCCGGTGCTTCGTCGCGGGCGACGCCGCGCACGTGCACAGCCCGGCGTCGGGCCAGGGCATGAACGCCGGGATGCACGACGCCTACAACCTGGCGTGGAAGCTGGCCGCCGTGGTGACCGGGCAGGCGGAGGAACGCCTGCTCGACACCTACGACGAGGAACGGCTGCCGGTGGGCGCGACGCTGCTCGGCTCGACGCGCACCGCGACCGCGCTCGTGGCCCTGCGCAACGTCCTCGCGCCCGTGCTGCTGCCCGCCGGGCTGGGCCTGCTCGGCCTGGCGAAACCGGTCAAACGCCGGGTCGAGCGCACGATGATCCGCAGCTTCTCCGGCCTCGCTCTGTCCTATGCGGACAGTTCGCTGAGCCTGCCGGCGGCGGCGGGTACGGGCGTGCCGCCGGGCGGCCGGGCCGCCGCCGTGCTCGCCGGAACCGGGGCCGGTCCGGCCCGGGCCGCCCTGCGCGAGGAACTGGCGGATCCCCGCTGGTCCCTGCTCTGCTTCGGAGAAGGGCTCGGCCCGGTGCTCGACCACGTCGTGCGCACCCACGGCCACGCCGTTTCGGTGCGCGCGGTCCCCGGCCCCGGGCCCCGGTCGCTGCCCGACCCCGGTGGCGTGCTGGCAGCCGGCTTCGGGCTGCGCGGCGGCGGCTACGCGTTGATCAGACCCGACGGTTACCTGGCCGGCAAGGGGCCGCTCACCGGCGCCGGGCAGATCGAGGCGGTGCTCGCCGCGGTCCGGCTGCGGGCCGCGGCGGTGCCGGGAGGCCCGGATGCGGATCATTGACCTGTCCTCGCCGATCGACGCCGGCGGCTGGGAGCCCAACCCGGTCACCCACAGCGTCATGTCCGCTGTGGACGGTGCGGAGCACATGGCCCGGCGGATGCGGGAGAACTGGGGCATCGACTTCAACCCGGCGCGGCTGCCCGGCGGGGAGCTGCTTTCGCTGGACACCCTGACGCTGACGACCCACACCGGCACGCACGTGGACGCGCCGTCCCACTACGGGTCTGTCGCGGCGTACGGCAGGCCGAAACACATCGACGAGCTGCCGCTGGACTGGTTCGTGGGGCCGGGTGTCCTGCTCGACGTGACCGACTCCCCGGTGGGCACGATCGGCGTGGAGCGGCTGAACCGCGCCTTCGAGGAGATCGGGCACGTCCCGCGGGAGGCGGAGATCGTGGTGCTGCACACCGGTGCCGGGCGGCTGGCCGGCACGCCGGACTACTTCACGCGGTTCGCCGGGCTCGACGGCCCCGCCGTGAACCTGCTGCTCGACCTCGGCGTGCGCGTCATCGGCACCGACGCGTTCAGCCTCGACGGGCCGTTCGGCCACATGATCGGCGAGTACCAGCGCACCGGCGACGCCGCCGCGCTGTGGCCCGCCCATTTCGCGGGCCGGGAGCGGGAGTACTGCCAGATCGAACGGCTGGCCAACCTCGCCGCGTTGCCCGGGCCCGTCGGATTCACCATTTCGTGCCTGCCGGTCAAGATCGCCGGCGCCGGCGCCGGGTGGGCCCGCGCCGTCGCGCTGGTCGACGACTGAGCGGCAGGCGTTCAACGCGAAGGCAGGTGTCACCGTGCTCGAGCACGTGCGCGAACCCCGGATCGGCTCCCGGCTCCGGGAGTCGGTGTCGGCGGTGACCGGGACCGTCAATTCCCCGGGCCGGTTCACCGCCTGGTGGTCCGACCGGCGGCAGGCCGACGCGTCGGTGGTGCGGCGCATCCCGTTCGCCGAGCTGGGCGGGTGGGGTTTCGACGCGAAGACCGGGGATCTCGGCCACGAGACCGGGCGGTTCTTCACCGTCGAAGGGCTGCACGTGGCGCTCGGCGACGGGCGGGAGTGGGAGCAGCCGATCATCAACCAGCCGGAGGTGGGCGTCCTGGGCATCCTGGCCAAGGAGTTCGACGGCGTCCTGCACTTCCTCATGCAGGCGAAGATGGAACCCGGCAACCCCGGGCTGCTCCAGCTGTCCCCCACCGTCCAGGCGACCCGGAGCAACTTCACCCGCGCCCACGGCGGCGCCCGGGTCCGCTACCTCGAGCACTTCACCGGGCCCGCGCGGGGAACCGTGCTCGTCGACGTCCTGCAGTCCGAGCACGGCGCCTGGTTCTACCGCAAGCGCAACCGCAACATGGTCGTGGAAAGCGATCGCGACGTGCCGCTCCAAGACGACTTCTGCTGGCTGACCCTCGGCCAGATCGGCGAGCTGCTCCGCCGGGACAACCTGGTCAACATGGACGCCCGCACCGTGCTGTCCTGCCTGTCCACCGAAGGCGAACCGGCGCGGGAGCCGCTGACCGGGCTGGTCAGCTGGATCACCGAGTTCCGGGCGAACCACGCGGTGCGCACCACCCGGCTCCCGCTGCGGGAGCTGACCCACTGGCACCGGACCCGCGACGAGATCCGCCGCGCCGACGGCCGGTACTTCAGCGTGGTGGCGCTTTCGGTCGAGTCCCGCAGCCGGGAGGTCAGCCGGTGGACCCAGCCGATGTTCGCCCCGCGGGGCCGGGGTGTGGTGGCGTTCCTCGTCCGCTGCACGCGCGGCGTGTGGCAGGTCCTGGTGAGCGCCCGGACCGAAGGCGGCTTCATGGACACCCCCGAACTCGGCCCGACGGTGCAGTGCGTGCCGGCCAACTACCCGCACGGCCCGTACCCGCTGTTCCTCGACCAGGTCCTGACCGCCGACCCGGCCCGCATCCGCTACGACGCGGTCCACGCCGAGGAAGGCGGCCGGTTCGACCACGCCGAGAGCCGTTACCTCGCGGTGGACGTCACCGGGGACGCCCCGGACCCGCCCCCGCCGGGGTTCCGGTGGGTGACGCTCGGCCAGCTCGACGGGCTGCTCCGGCACAGCAACTACGTCAACGTGCAGGCCCGCAGCCTCACGGCGTGCCTCAAGTTCGCGCGGGTGCTCGATTAGGCCCGGCACGAGCGGGCCGTGTCACGCGCCGACGAACAGCGGGACCTGGCTCCTCAGTGCCTTGTTCACCGCATCCATCCGGCCCACCGCGTTGAGCTTCACGAAGACCTTCCGGAGGTGCTGCTTGACCGTGCCCTCGGTGACGGACAGCTTCCGGGCGATCTGGGAGTTGCTCAGGCCGCCGGCCACCAGGCGGAGGATCTGATCCTCGCGGCGGGAGAGCTGGCAGTCGTCCGCCTCCCCCAGCGGCAGGCTTTCCGGATCGATCGACAGGACGATCCGCTGCTCGCTCGCGCCGGCGGAGCGGATGGCCAGGACGAGCTCGAGCCGGGTGACTTCTTTCGCGAGGTACCCCCGCGCGCCGTTGCGCAGCAGCCTGCGGGCGAGCCTGGCGTCGCCGCGCTCGGCCAGGACGATCACCTGGGACGACGGTGAGGCGTCCCGGATCCGGGACAGCCCGCCGGTCAGCTCGTCGGCGGCGATGACCGCGTCCATCAGGACGATCCGGGGCCGGAGCTCGCGTGCCATCGCCGCGCCGGCGAGCCCGCTGCGGGCCTGGCCGACGACGACGAACTCGCCGTCCTTCTGCAGCGCGTCCTTGATGATGCCGCTCCACCGGAGATCGTCGTCCACGATGAGGATCGTTGTAGTCGGCACTGCGTCCTCCAGAGGGCTGGGGTGAGGGCGCCGGGGCGGGGCCGTGGGGGTGGGCGGCCGGGCCCCGGCGCGGTTTCGGGGACGGTCAGCGGCTGCGGGCGTCCGCGGTGTCCTCCTCAGCCGGCCGCGGCGCCGGTTCCGCCGGGTCCGGTTCGGGACGGCCGGGGAGCAGCAGCGCGGGGATGAGCGCCGCCCCGGTCAGCACGAGTGTCCAGACGAAGGTGTCGCCGAAGGCGAGGGCCTTGCCCGCGCCGGTCGCGCCGTGCACGGCGATCCGCTGCTCGAGCACGACCGCGAGCACCGCCGTGCCGAAGGACGAGCCGATCCGCTGGATGATGTTGACCGCGCTGGTCGCGCGCGGCACGTCCGCCTTGCCGAGGCCCTGGTACGCGGCCGCGCTGAGCGGGATGACCGCCGCGCCGAGCCCCATCCCGCGGACCAGCAGCGCGGCCCCGAGCAGGAACTCGTTGCCCGACTGCCCGACGAAGACGTAGGGGATCGTGCCGATGCTCGCCACCAGCATGCCGACCAGGATGATCGGCCGGGGGTTGATCCGGTCGGTGAGCTTGCCGACCAGCGACAGGGCGATCAGGGTGCCCGCGCCCTGGGGGGCGAGCAGCAGCCCGGCCGCCAGCGCGCTCTGACCGCGGGCCTGCGTGTAGTACAGCGGGAGCAGGAACATCGCGGCGAACATCGACACGCCGAACAGGAACTGCAGCATCGACGCCGCGGTGAAGGACCGCGAGCGGAAGAGCCGGACGTCGATGATCGCGTGGATCCGGGGCCGCAGCGAGTGCACGATGTAGGCGACGAGCAGCACCGCGCCGATGATCAGCCACGTCAGGGCGCCGCTGTCGCCGAAGCCGTTGTGCCCGGCCAGCGACAGGCCGTAGACGAGTGTGGCGAGGGCCGGGGACAGCAGCACCAGGCCGAGGACGTCCAGCTTCTTGCTCTCCGCGTGCGCGCCGGCCGGGATGTAGAAGATCGACATGATCATGGCGGCGAGGACGATCGGGACGTTGATGAAGAACAGCCAGCGCCACGACAGGCTGTCCACGATCAGGCCGCCGACGACCGGGCCGAGGATCGGCGAGAGCTGGGCGGGGATGGCGATCATGCTCATCACGCGGCCGATCCGGCGGGGGCCGGCGGCCTGGACCACGATGGTCTGGGCGATGGGCAGGATCATGCCGCCGCCGAAGCCCTGGACTACCCGGAAGACGATCAGGCTCGTCGCGGACCAGGCGAAGCCGCAGAGCGCGGATCCGGCGAGGAACAGCGCGAGCGAGGCGACCCACATCGGCCGGGCCCCGAACCGTTCGATCGCCCAGCCGGTCAGCGGGATGACCATCGTGAGCGCGAGCAGGTAGCCGGTGATGACCCACTGGATGGTCGACAGCGGGGAGCCGAACTGGTTGCCGAGTGAGTTGATCGCGACGCTGACGATCGTCGAGTCGAGCAGGGTCGCGAAGCCGCCGACCAGCGTGGTCAGGGCGAGCATGACCAACCTGCGGTCGAGCCGATCGGGAACGTCGGCGGCCTGCGGGGCGGCCGAGCCGGGGGACTTTCTCGGAGTCATGCCGACCAATGTAAACCGCTCGGGCTACCTTTGTAAACCGAGGGGTTCACATGTGAACCGCTTGGTATACTTCCCCCGGTAGCGGAACCGGAGGAGCTCAGGTGCTTGACGGGACGGAGCGGGACGCCCCCAGCGGCCACGGCTGGCCGGAGAAGCGGCAGGCCATCGCCCGCGCGGCGATCGAGATCTTCGTGCGGGAAGGGTTCGCCCGCACGAGCGTGGCGGGCATCGCCGCCGAGGCCGGCGTGTCGAAACGGACGTTGTACAAGCACTACGGCGACAAGGAACGGCTGTTCCTGACCGTGGTGGAGGAGACGCTGACCTCGCTGCGGGACCGGTTCGTCACGGCCGCCAAGGACCACCTCGGCGACGTCCCCGACCCGAGGGCCGGGCTGATCGCGCTCGGCCGGGACTGGATCGGCTCGTTCCTGCTCGCCCCGGACCTGGTCGCGCTGCGCCGGCTGCTGATCGCCGAGGGCGCGCACTACCCCCAGCTGGTCGAGGCCTGGCGGCGGACGGGCCCGGACATGATCCAGACCGCGGTGGAGGAGCAGCTGAGCCGGCTGCACGAACGCGGGCTGCTGTGCATCCCGGACGTCCGCGTGGCCGTGGACCGGCTCAGCGCTCTCCTGCTGTACACCGCGAACAACCGCGTCCTGTTCGGCATCGTGCCGATCTCCGACGAGGACGTGGAGCGCTACACGATCGACGGCGTCGACGCCTTCCTGGGGATCTACGGCCCGCGCGCCTGAAGCGCCGTCCCCGGAACGGGAAGCGCGCTGCTCAGCGCTTCAGCGGGGTGGCGAAGAACCACAGGTTGCCTTCGGTGTCGCGCACACCGTACTCGCGGACGCCGTACGGCTTGTCCGACAGCTCGGCCCAGATCGTCGCACCGGCCTGCCGGGCCCGGGCGTGGTGGGCGTCGACGTCGTCCACCATGACCGCGATCGCGCTGTGCACCCCGCCGAGCGTCCTGGCCGGGACGAGCTCGGTGTCGCGGGCCTGGGCGACGACCACGGTGAACTGGCCGAGGCCGGCCTGCGCCATCACCGTCCGGCCCCGCACCTCCTGCACCGCGATCTTCTCCAAGCCGAAGACCTCGAGCAGGAAGGCGAAGCCCTTTTCGACGTCCTCGTAGAACAGGTACGGCGAAATGCTGGGCACGACGGTGCCCAAAGGAGCTGACATGGAAGTTCCTTCCGGTGCTTGGTGAATCGTGACCGGTCCAGCCTGCGTGGCCGGCTTCGGCCTCGGATCGAGGCGGCGCAGAGCCCGCGCAACCGCCGCTCCAACCGGGCTCGACGTCCCGCTGTGACCGTCCTGGGGTGCGAACTCCCCGAGGAGCTGACATGACCAGGCGGGTCGCGATCACCGGTCTCGGTGTGGTGGCGCCGGGCGAACCCGGCAGCAAGCCGTTCTGGGGACGGATCGTCGAGGCGCGGACGGCCACCAGGACACCCACCTTCTTCGACCCGGCCCCGTTCCGTTCGCGGATCGCGGCCGAATGCGACTTCGACCCGGTCCGGGAAGGGCTTTCCCCGCAGCAGGTCCGGCGCTGGGACCGGTCCGTCCAGTTCGCCGTCGTGGCCGCGCGGGAAGCGCTGGCCGACAGCGGGCTGCCGCTGAAGGAGCCGGCCGGCCCGCCGCCCGGCCGGGTCGGCGTCAGCATGGGCACCGCCGTCGGCGGCACCATGCACCTCGACGAGGAGTACCGCGTGCTCAGCGACGGCGGCCGCAAGTGGGTGGTGGACCACGAATACGCGGTGCCGCACATGTACGAGTACTTCGTGCCCAGCCAGCTCGCCGCGGTGGTCGCCCGGGAGGCCGGCGCGGAGGGCCCGGTCGCGGTGATCTCGGCGGGGTGCACGTCCGGTTTGGACGCGGTGGGCCACGCGAGCGAGCTCATCCTCGACGGCTCGGCCGACGTGATGATCGCGGGCGGCTCGGACGCCCCGATCTCGCCGATCACCTTCGCGTGTTTCGACGCCATCAAGGCGACTTCGAACCGCAACGACGATCCGGGAGGCGCCCTGCGCCCCTTCGACCGCGGGCGCAACGGATTCGTTCTCGGCGAAGGCTGCGGCGTCGTGGTCCTGGAGGAGGCCGGGCGGGCGCGGAAGCGAGGAGCGCACATCTACGCCGAAGTCGCGGGGTTCGCCTCGCGGTCCAACGCCTACCACATGACCGGGTTGCGGCCCGACGGCCGGGAAATGGCCCACGCCATCACCGGGGCGCTCGACCGGGCCCGGCTGGACCCCTCGGCCATCGGTTACGTCAACGCGCACGGCACGGCGACGAAGCAGAACGACCGCCACGAAACCGAGGCCCTCAAGCGCGCGCTCGGCGAGCACGCCTACCGCGTGCCGGTGAGCTCGATCAAGGCGGTCGTCGGCCACTCGCTCGGCGGCATCGGCGCGATCGAGATCGCCGCCTCCGCGCTGGCCATCGAGCACGGGGTCGTGCCACCGACGGCCAACCACACCGACCCCGACCCCGAACTCGACCTGGACTACGTGCCCGGGACCGCCCGCGAGAAGCGGCTCGGTGCCGTGCTCACGGTGGGCAGCGGGTTCGGCGGGTTCCAGAGCGCGATGGTCCTGAGCCGGCCCGGCGGGACGCCGTGGTGAGCGCGGTGGTGACCGGGCTCGGCGTCCTCGCCCCGAACGGGATCGGCGTCGAAACCTTCTGGCGGCACACGCTGGACTCGGTGAGCGGGATCGGCCCGATCAGCTCGTTCGACGCCTCGGGCTACCCCGTCCGGCTGGCCGGGGAGGTGCCCGGGTTCGAGGCCCGGCAGCACATCCCGGACCGGCTGGTGCCGCAGACCGACCGGGTCACCCAGCTGGCCCTCGCCGCGACCGCGTCGGCCCTCGACGACGCCGCCCTGGACCCGGCGCGCCTCGACGCCTTCGACATGGGGGTCGTCACCGCCTGCTCGGCCGGCGGGTTCGAATTCGGCCAGCGGGAACTGGAGAACCTGTGGGCGCGGGGACCGCAGTACGTCAGCGCCTACCAGTCCTTCGCCTGGTTCTACGCGGTGAACACCGGCCAGATCTCCATCCGCCACGGCATGCGCGGGCCGACCGGCGTCATCGTCACCGAGCAGGCCGGCGGGCTCGACGCGATCGGGCACGCCCGCCGTCAGGTCCGCGGCGGGACGCCCTTGATGGTCACCGGCGGCGTGGAAGCCCCGTTGTGCCCGTGGGCACTGGCCGCCCAGATACCCAACGGCCGGCTCAGCCGCCGCGCCGATCCCGCCCGCGCCTACCGGCCCTTCGGCGCGGACGCCACCGGCCACGTGCTGGGCGAGGGCGGCGCGGTGCTCGTCCTCGAAGACGGCGACGCCGCACGGGACCGCGGGGCGGTCCGCAGCTACGGGGAGATCGCCGGTTACCGCGCCACTTTCGACCCGGAACACGGCCCGTCCCGGCTGGAGAGCGCGATGCGGGGCGCCATCGAAGACGCCGGCCTGACCCCGGCCGGAATCGACGTGGTCTTCGCCGACGCGGCCGGCCTGCCGGAGCTGGACCTGGCCGAGGCGCAGGCGATCACCTCGGTGTTCGGCCCCGGCGGCGTCCCCGTCACCGCGCCGAAGACGATGACCGGACGGCTGAACGCCGGCGGTGCCGTCCTGGACGTCGCCACGGCCCTGCTGAGCATCCGCGACGGGGTGATCCCGCCGACGATCAACGTCGGGCGGCTGGCCGACGGCTGCGAAATCGACCTGGTGACCGACGTCCGCTCCGCCCCGGTGCGCCGGGTCCTGATCGCCGCCCGCGGCTACGGCGGGTTCAACTCGGCCATGGTGGTCAGTGCGGAGGGATACTCGTGACGCCGCGGATCGAAACCGACTTCTGCGTGGTGGGCGGCGGCCCGGCCGGGCTCACCCTGGCGCTGCTGCTGGTGCGCTCGGGCACCCGGGTCGTCCTGCTCGAACGGTCCCCTTCGCTGGACCGGAAGTTCCGCGGGGAAATCCTCCAGCCGAGCGGCATGGTGCTGCTCGACCGGCTCGGGGTCCTCGGCCGCGCGCGGGCGCGCGGCTCCCACGAACACGACCGGTTCCAGCTCGTGGACCGCGGGCGGGTGCTGATCGACGGCGACTACCGGAAGCTGCCGGGACCGTTCAACCACCTGCTCGGCATCCCCCAGCGGCACGTGCTCGAGGAACTGCTGGCGGCGTGCCTGGACCACGACGGGTTCACCTACCTCCCCGGCGCCAAGGCCACGGAGCTGGTGCGGCAGGGCGGCCGGGTCACCGGCGTGGTCGCCCGGGCCCCCGGGCGGGCGGCCGTCTCGGCGCACTGCGTGATCGGGGCCGACGGGCGCTATTCGAAGGTCCGCCGGCTGGCGGGGATCCCGGCGCGCCGGCTGGACGCCTTCGGCCAGGACGTGCTGTGGTTCAAGCTCCCGGCCGGCGGCGACCTCCCGCGCACGGTCCAGGTCTTCCGCGCACGGGGCAATCCGGTGCTCGTCCACGCGTCGGTGCCCGGCCACGTGCAGCTCGGCTGGACCCTGCCGCACGGGGGCTACCAGGCCATCGCGAAACAGGGCGTGGCGGCGGTGAAGGCACGGATCCGGGCGGCGGTTCCGCCGTACGCCGACCTGGTCGAGCACGAGATCCACGGGCTCGGCGACCTCGCGCTGCTCGACGTCTTCGCGGGGTACGCCGAAAGCTGGGTCCAGGACGGGCTGGTGCTGCTGGGCGACAGTGCGCACACGCACAGCCCGATCGGCGCCCAGGGCATCAACCTCGCGATCCAGGACGCGGTGGCGCTGCACCCGGTGCTGATCGAGTCGCTGCGGGAGCGGGACGCGTCGGCGTGCCTGCTCGGCCGGTTCGAAGCGCAGCGGCGGCCGGAGATCCGGCGGATCATGAAGCTGCAGGTGACGCAGAGCAGGATGATGCTCTCGGCGGGCTGGCTGGCGTCCGCGGTCCGCCCGAAGGCCGCGGCGCTGGTCTCCCGCACCCCCGTCTACGCCCGGTTCCTCGAGCGGATCGCCTTCGGGGACCGGACGATCGACGTCGCCGACCACCTGTTCGTCTCCCGGCCCCCGGCCGCCTGACCGGCGGCCGGGGGCGTCACTCCAGCAGTTTCGCCCGCAACGCCGTCTCGTCCGCGGCGCTCCATCCGTGGCGGCGCAGCCAGCCCCGCGGACCGTCGAAGTGCTCGTCGAGGATCCGGAGGAAGCAGCGAAGCGTTTCCGCCTGCGGGGGCCGGGCGTCGAACGGCCGTCCCGCGCCCTGTCGCCGCCGTTCCCACCGGGCGACGATCCGGGGCATCCGCTCCCCGGTCAGCAGGTAGTCCTCGACGATCACGTCACGCGGCACGCCGGCCAGCTCGAGCGCGAACGCGATCACCGCGGCCGTGCGGTCCTTGCCCGCGGAACAGTGCACGATCACCGGGCCGTCGGCGTGCGCGAGCGTTTGCAGCGCGGCCACGAACGAATCCGGCCGCAGGTGGAGGAAGGCGAGGTAGTGCGCCGTGACCGGGGTGCCCGTCCCCGGCGGCAGGAGCTCGAGGACCCGGCGCTTCGCCGCGCTCGTGTCGGCGCCCGGCTCGGGGAACAGCGACAGGTGGTGGGTGCGCACCCCGCGGGCCCCGGCCAGCGGGCCCGAGCCGGCGGCGGCCTCTTCCGTGCTCCGCAGGTCGATGACGTGCCGCACGCCGAACTCGCCGAGCAGCCGGCGCACGTCGGCGGGCGTCAGGTCCCGCAGGTCGTCGCCGCGCAGGACGCGGCCCGGCCTGATCTCCTGGCCGTCCACTGTGGTCAGGGGGCCGATGTCCCGCACGTTGTCGGCACCTTCGAGGTCGACCCACCGCGGACCGTTCATGCCCCGACCGTCCACCAGGACTGTCGAGCGCGGGACGAGCCGACCGGCGCGAAGCGCACCCCAACCCTGCTCGAAGGGCAGGTGCGACTTTCGTCCGGTGCCCCCACCTCTCGAAAAGGCCTGCGCGGCCGCCGGTGTCGACGGCCGCGGCGCGCGGCTGATCCAGGCCAGGGTCAACGTCGTCTACGAACTGCCGTACGCCGGCGCGGTGGCCCGGCTGCACCACCTCGACCACCCGAAGTGGCAGGACCGCCTGCGCACCGTGGTCGAGGTGACGCGCTGGCTCGCCGGCCGGGACTTCCCCACGATCGTCCCGCTCGACGTCGCGCAGCCCGTGGCCGCCGACGGCTGGACCGCCACCTTCTGGCGGCTGGAGCAGGTGGACGCGACCGCCCGGCAGACCGGCCTGCTGGACCTGGCCCCGGTGCTGCGCCGGCTGCACACGCTGCCGGCGCCGCCGTTCGAGGTGCCGCCCACGCAACCGGCCGGCTCGCTGCCCGCCGACGTCGAACGCGACCGGCTGCTGCCCGACGACCAGCGCGCGTGGCTCCTCGCCCAGATCGCCGAGATCACCGAGCGGTACCCGGTCACCGAAATGCCGCTGGGCCACGGGCTCGTGCACGGCGACGCGCACCCGGGCAACCTCTTCCTGGCCGGCGGACGGTTCCTGCTCGGCGACTGGGACTCCGTCAGCCACGGTCCGGTGGCCCAGGACCTGATCCCGATCCTCGACGACGTTCTCCGCTTCGGCCGGCCGCGATCGGACTGGACGGAATACTGCGCCGCCTACGGCGCCGACCCCGGGATCGCCGAACAGCCGGGAATGCAGCTGCTGCAACGCGTCCGCGAACTCCGGTTGCTCGCCCCGTGCATCCGCGGTGCGGCCCGCGAGGAGATCCGGGCCGAGCTCGACAAGCGGCTGCGCACGTTGATGACCGGCAGCAACGAGGTCTGGCGGTCGCTCCAGGAAATCACCGCGTGAAGGAGGACGGTATGGCTCAGGACGTGGCACAGGAGCCGGTGGCGGACGAGGTCCGCGGCCTGTTCGAGCTCATGTACGGCACCTGCAAGGCGCAGGTGGTCCGCGCGTTCGTCTTGCTGGACCTGGCCGGCGCGCTCGCCGGCGGCCCGCTGCGGCCGGACGAGCTCGTGGTCCGGCTCAACTCCCACGCCGGCGCCACCGCGTCGTTCGTGCGCGCCTGCGCCGCGCTGGGCCTGGTCCGGCTCGAACCGGACGGCCGGATCGCGGTCACGAGCCTCGGCGGCAAGCTCGGCACCGGTGCCCCGGCGGCCGCGCACGTCCGCTACCTGCTCGGCCCCGGCGTCACCCGGGCGTACGAACACATGAAGGACGTCGTGCTGAGGGGCCGGTCGGGCGGCGAGGTGCACGGGCAGCACCTCTTCGACTACCTCGGCGATCACCCCGACGAGGGCTCCGCCTACGAAAACGTGATGTCGGAGTTCACCGCCGACTGCCTGGCCGGCCTGCTGACCGCGCACGACTTCTCCGGGTATCGCCGGATGGTCGACGTCGGGGGCGGGAAGGGCGACCTGCTGTGCCACGTCCTGTCGGCCGCGCCTCAGGCCACCGGCACCCTCTACGACCTGCCGCACGTCATCGAACTGGCCCGGGACGCCGTCGCCGCCGGCGTGCCGGACGACGTCGCGTCCCGGCTCGAGTTCGCGCCCGGGAACTTCCTGGAGAGCGTGCCCGGCGGTGCGGATCTCTACCTGCTCAAGAGCGTGCTGATCGACTGGAGCGACGAGCACGTCGCCCGGATCCTCGCCACCATCCACCGGACCGCGCCCGAAGGCAGCACCCTCCTGGTGATCGACTGGTTCGGTCCCGACACGGCGGAGGAGGTCGCCGCCGACCCCAGCATGGCGCTGCGGGACTTCTTCGTGCGGACGATCGTGGGCGGGCGCTACCGCTCCCGCCGGGAGTTCGAGGCCGCGCTGACGAACGCCGGCTTCACCGTCGAACGCGTCATTTCGGCGTTCGCCACCGGGCCTTCGCACTGGGGCCTGCTCGTCGCGCGGCGCTGACCACATCGAGGCGAGAGGACGAGCAGGTGATCCGATTCGGGGTGCTCGGGTGCTCGAACGTCGCCCGCCGGCGATTCCTGCCCGCGCTCGGCCGGTCGGTGTCGGCCGGACTGGTCGCGGTCGCCAGCCGTGACATCGCGAAGGCGAAGGACTTCGCCAGGTCCTTCGAGTGCGATGTGGCCCGCGGCTACGGCGAATTGCTGAGCCGGTCGGACATCGACGCGGTGTACATCTCGGTGCCCACCGGTCTGCACGAGCGCTGGACGCTGGCCGCCTTGGGCGCGGGAAAGCACACGCTGGTCGAAAAGCCGCTCGCCACCACGCGAGCCGGCGGCGAACGAGTGCTGGCGACGGCCGCGCACCACGGCGTCGCCGTGATGGAGAACCGCATGTTCGCCTGTCACTCGCAGCACGAGGTGGCCGCCCGGCTGCTCGCGGACGGCGCGATCGGCGCTTTGCGCTCGGTGCGCGCCGTGATGGGCATCCCGGCCCTGCCTGCCGACGACGTGCGGTACCGCCGCGATCTCGGCGGCGGCGCGCTGCTCGACCTCGCCTACTACCCCGTGCACGCGGCACTGATGTACCTGGGCGAGGCCGCGACCGTCGCCGGCGCGACCTGGCGGACCGCCGACGAGCCCGGCGTCGACCTGGGCGGAGCGGCCCTGCTCCACGGAGATTCCGGGATCAGTGCCCAGCTGACGTACGGGTTCGAACACGCCTACCAGGCGTCGTACGAACTGTGGGGTGAGTGCGGCCGGCTGGAGCTGGAGCGGGCGTTCACGCCGCCGGAGACGTGCCGGCCGTCGCTGCGGCTGGCCGTCCAGGACCGGGTGGAGTACCGGACGCTGGCCGCGTGCGACCAGTTCCGGACCGCATTGGACAGTTTCGCGGCCGCGGTACGCGGTGAACAGAGCCTGGCCGCCCACCACCGGCGCACTCTCGCCGCTCTCGGCCTGCTGGACGCCATTCGCGCCAGGGCGCCCCGCCGGCTACGCGACGCCGTGGTGACACACGGCGAAGGCCTGGTCGATCACCGCGGTCTGGCCCCGCCGGACGTCCCGGGCCCGCTCACCGGCCGCGAGCCGCTCCACCGCGGTGGCGAAGACCGTGCCGATGGTCGTGGTGAGGAGCCCGGCGACGGCGTGTGACCGCCGCGGGTCGCCGGATTCCGCGGTCAGCACCGCGGCGAGCGCCTCCGCGATCTCGCGTTCCTGCTCGTGGAGGCACGCCAACAGGGCCGGGGTGGTCCGCAGGACGCGCCAGAAGCCGGGCACGGCGTCGGTCGTGCCGGACAGCGGGTGCCGCGCGGCGAGCAGCTCGTGCTGGTGACGGCGCAGCGCCGCCGCCGGTGATTCGGTCCCGGGGCGATCGCGGACGACCGACACCAGTTCGCGCAGCCGGTCCGGGTGCCGGTCCAGGAACAGGGTTTCCTTGCCCGGGAAGTGGTTGAACACCGTCATCTTCGAGACACCCGCGGCTCCGGCGACTTCCGCGACGGTCACGGCGTCGAACCCGCGCGCGACGAACAGCGCGGTGGCGACGTCCGAGATGTGCTGCCGGACCGCGCGTTTCCTGCGCTCCCGCGGGCTTTCCCCGGTCACCGGCGCACCGAACCCACCGGACCGGGCAGGAAGCGGCTGCGGGGGTACAGGAGTTTCAGCAGGGGGCCGGTCGCCATCGTGGTCACCACGGCCATCACCACCATCATCGTGTACAGCGTCTGGTCGAGCACGCCGAGGTTGAGCCCGACGGTGAGGATGACCAGTTCGGTCAGGCCACGGGTGTTCATCAGCACGGCCAGGGTGCCCGCCTCGCGGGCGCCGACGCGGTGCAGCCGGGCGGCGCCGAACGTGCCGAGGACCTTGCCGCCCACCGCGACCAGCAGGATCAGGCCGAGCTCGGCCAGCTGGGCGCCGCCGATCCGGGTCAGGTCGACGTTCAGCCCGGCCACCACGAAGTAGATCGGCAGCAGCAGGACCGCGCACACCGGCTCGGCCCGCTCGGCGATGCCGCGGCGCAGCGCCTCCCCGCGCGGCAGGGCCAGGCCGAACAGGAACGCGCCGAAGATGAAGTGCAGGGTCATCCACTCGCTGAAGGCGCCGCACACGAGCAGTCCGGCCAGCACGACGGCGAGCTGGTTCCGCGCCGAATCCGCCGTCCGCTCGAGGAGCTTGCGCAGCAGCGGCTTGCCCGCCCAGAACAGCACGGCCGCGAACGGCGCCAGCAGCAGCACCCGCCACGACGCCTGCCCGCTGCCCGCGACCAGCGCGACCACCAGCGCGAGGCAGGACCAGGCGAGGACGTCGCACACCGCGGCGCTGGACAGCGCGAGCCGGCCCACGGCGGTGCGGGACATCCCCCGGTCGTCGAGGATGCGGGCCAGTACCGGGAACGCCGTCACCGACATCGCGATGCCGAGGAAGAGCGAGAACCCGAGCCGCTGCCCCGGTGACTGGTGGCCGTCCAGGCCGAAGGACAGCAGGAACCCCAGGCCGAACGGGACGAGCATCGACCCGAGGGAGACCCCGATCGTCGCCCGGGCCTGGCCGCGCAGGGCCCGCCGGTCGAGGTCCAGCCCGACCAGGAACATGAACAGGGCGACCCCGACGTCCGCGAGGCCGCTCAACAGCGGCCGGACGTCCATCGGGAACACGAACCGCGCGACCGCGCCGTGGAACAGCGTGGGTCCCAGCAGGATCCCGGCGACGATCTCGCCGATCACCGCGGGCTGGTCGAACCGCCTGGCGAGTGCACCGAGCCCCCGCGCGAGCACCAGCACGACAGCCAGATCCAGGAAGAGGACGACGATCTGCCGCGCGGTCATCGGCCCGCTCCCTCCGAAGGCACCCTCGGCCGCGGTCCACGCTAAGGACGCGGCTTCGAGTGCGCTTCGAGGCGCGGACGCCGGGCTGGACCGGCGGTCGAACCGGCCGGACCACGCTCGGCGGCGTTGGTCAGGAGGCAACGATGAAGCAGGGAATCGGCGAAGCGGAAATCGTGGATCTGATCGTCCAGGCCGCACCTTTCGGCGTGCCACGCCGGCTGCAGGTGCGCCGGTCACAGATCGTGGACGGGCGGTTCAAGCTGGTGCACGGCGAGTGGTACGAGCACTTCGAGCTGGTCGCGGCCGAGGCCGCGCTGCCCGCCGTGTTCCGCTGGACGAGGCGGACCCCGGTCGCCGGTGGCTGATCGCCGGCTCGGCGGCAGAGCCGGGGCACCGCGAGGTGCCCCGGCGCTCCCCTACGGCGCGTACGTCAGGCAGTTGGCCGCGTGCCCGCCGTCGCCCGGGCCCACCCGGATGCTCGAGGCCGTGCACTCCAGCGCCGAATTGTGCCGGCAGTCCGTCCGGGAACAGGCGCCGACCTGCGCCACGACCCGGTCCAGGCCGCCCTTCGTGTTCAGCGGGACGAACGTGCCGCAGTCCGCCGAGCCGTTGCCGCCGCCGACCGTGATGGCGAACGCGTGGCAGCCGTCGTGGTTGTAGGAACAGCCGCTCACCGTGCACTCGTGCACCGCCGGCATTTCCGTGGTGGTCATCCGCACTCCTGGTTCCGTGGTGGGAAAGCAGTCGATCTCCCGACGCTCCCACCGCGGCCGCGACCCCGCAACGCACGGGGCCGCGGCCGGGTGAACCTGCGCCCCGGCCGGGTGACAAACCGGCCCGATCGGGGACTCAGTGCGTGCGGATGTTCGGGTCGCTCGTGCTCGGCCGCCCGTTCTCCAGGTGCCCCGCCACGCGGCGCAGGAAGCGCGGGTCGTGGTCGGAACCCACCGCGACGTCGTACCAGTTGCCGCTGCGGCGCGTGTCCACCACCTCGACCGCCCGCGCGCCCGGCCGCAGCACGCGGGTCGTGGTGCGGCGCCCGTACGCGTCCGTCAGGGTCAACCGGACCGGAATCGGGCCGTTGTTCGTCAGGACCAGCGACAGATTGCCGCTGCGGCCGTCGGGGCGCACGCTCACCTCGGGGCCCGCCGCGCCGCCGCCGCGGAACTGGCGGACGAAACCGTTCGGTCCGTACGCCGTGTAGTCGTAACCGCCGGACACCGGCAGCGTCGCGGCGAGGGAGCAGCCCGCGCCCGCGGTGTAGGTCCGCGGGTCGCCGCCCGGCGTCGCCACATAGAACGTCGCGCCCGCGCGGCCCTGGTTGGTGAACGTAAGGTGCAGCCCGTCGGCCGCCGCGCGGGCGTCGGCCGCCAGGTCGTACGGGAGCGCGCGGGCCGGGCGCTGCCCCGGCTCCTGCTTCGGCAGGACCGTGCGGGCCGGCACCGCCGGCACGTAGTCCGGGTGGCGCTTCCGGTCCGGCGGGAGGTAACCGGCGGTGTCCGGCAGCGCCGGGACCGCCGCGTCGGTGCGCGCGAAGTCGAACGCCGACGTCAGGTCCCCGCACACCGACCGGCGCCAGGCCGTGATGTTCGGTTCGTGCACGCCGAACCGGCGTTCGATGAACCGGATGATCGACGTGTGGTCGAACGTCTCCGAGCAGACGTAGCCGCCCTTGCTCCACGGCGACACCACGAGCATCGGGACGCGCTGGCCGAGCCCGTACGGGCCGGCCGGATTCGACGCCGAGCCGGCGTAGATCTCCCCCGTGGTGTCCACAGTGGACTGGCCGGCCGTCGCGTACGGCGGGACGACATGGTCGAAGAAGCCGTCGTTCTCGTCGTAGGTGATGAACAGCGCGGTCTTGCTCCACACCTCCGGGTTCGCGGTGAGCGCGTCGAGCACCTGCGCGATGTACCAGGCGCCGTAGTTCACCGGCCAGTTCGGGTGCTCGCAGAACGCTTCCGGCGCGGTGATCCAGGAAACCTGCGGCAGCGTGCCGGCCTTGACGTCGGCGCGGAGCCGGTCGAAGTAGCCCTCGCCCGCCTTCGCGTTCGTGCCGGTGCGGGCCTTTTCGTACAGGGCGTCGCCGGGTTTGGCGTTGCGGTAGCTGTCGAAGTACAGCAGCGAGTTGTCGCCGTAGTTGCCGCGGTAGGCGTCGTCGATCCAGCCCCAGCCGCCGGCGGCGTCGAGGCCGTCGCCGATGTCCTGGTAGATCTTCCAGGACACCCCCGCCTTTTCGAGCCGCTCGGGGTAGGTCGTCCAGGAATAGCCCTTTTCGTCGTTGCCGAGGACCGGGCCGCCGCCCTTGCCGTCGTTGCCGGTGTAGCCGGTCCACATGTAGTAGCGGTTCGGGTCGGTCGAGCCCATGAACGAGCAGTGGTAGGCGTCGCAGATGGTGAACGAGTCGGCGAGGGCGTAGTGGAACGGGATGTCCTCACGGGTCAGGTACGCCATCGTGGTCGAGCCCTTGGCGGGCACCCACTTGTCGTACCGGCCGGCGTTCCACGCCGCGTGCGTGTCCTTCCAGCCGTGCGGGAGGTCCTGGATGAACTGCAGGCCCAGGTTGTCCGCTTCGGGGCGGAACGGCAGGATGTCGCGCTTGCCGTCCGACTGCTCCCACACCGACTTCCCCGACGCCAGCGTCACCGGCCGCGGGTCGCCGAAGCCGCGGACACCGCGCAGCGTGCCGAAGTAGTGGTCGAACGACCGGTTCTCCTGCATCAGCACCACGATGTGCTCGACGTCCCGCAGCGTCCCGGTGCGGTGGAACGCGGGGATCTCCGCGGCCCGGGCGATGCTGGTGGACAGCGCGGAAAGGGCGGCGGTACCGCCGGCCAGCTGCAGAAAACGTCGTCGGTTGACGTCCGTCATGGGGACTCCGGGGGTGTCGTGGTGGCGAGCCGGGTCAGTATGGGCGGCGAAGAGCGAACCTGTCCCGGGAGCGAGGCTAACGCCGGGCGAAAGCCTGGTTAACGCCTTCGGGCGGACAGGCCGTTGACAGAGATACGGAAGTACGTACTAATGTAGTCCTTCACTATGAACGACGTACCCAAACTCGCCCGCGACCCCGATGACCGGCTCTACTCCCCCGACGTCCGCAGCGCCCTGGCCGGGTTCGCCCTCGGCGAGGACACCGGGGCACTGGAGGCCGCCGCGGCCGTCCGCACCGCCGCGCGGAGCCTCGACCAGCTGCGCTCCCACGGCACCGGCAGCCGCGGCCTCAGCCCCGGCGCCCTCGACATCCTGATCCGGCTCGCCACCGGCAGCTCGAACGTCAAGGACCTCGCCGCCTCGGCCGGGGTCAGCTCCCGGAACGTGACCGGCCTGGTCGACACCCTGGAACGGGCCGGGTTCGCCGAGCGGGTCCCCGACCCGCGCGACCGGCGGTCCGTGCTGGTCCGGATCACCCCGGACGGCGAGACGTGGCTCGGGGAGTTCCGGCGGCCGTCGCAGCTGGCGATGGCCGCGCTGTTCCGCGGCTTCACCGCCACCGAGACGGCGCAGCTGCGGCACCTGTGCCTGCGGCTGGTGGAAAACCAGCACCACCTCACCCGCCACCTGGAGGACCGATGACCACCCGCGACACCGTTCAGGCCTACCACCGGGCCCGCTTCGACGGCGACGTGACCGCCGCGGCCGCGCAGCTGGCGGACACGTTCACCTTCCGCAGCCCGCTGATCACCTCCGCCGACGCGCGCGGCCACCTCGACGGGCTGGCCGCGTTCGTCGGGATCGTCACCGGGGTCGACCTGATCAGCGAGCTCTACGGCGAGTCGGAGGCCACGCTCGTCTACGACGTGCACACCGCCACGCCGGTCGGCGTCCAGCACACGGCCGAGCACTTCCGGTTGCAGGACGGGAAGATCGAGGCCATCTCACTGATCTTCGACGCGACGCGCTGGCATCCGCTCATGGCAGCGGCGGCCCGCCCGGACGCCCGCGGCGAAGGGGGTTGACCGGTCCCGCTTCCGCCCAGCGGAGGTCCGAGGGGGGTCGACCTGCGAGCGGAAGCGGGAGTACGAGGCCGGTACGGGGGTCGCCTCGCGGCGAAAGGCTCAACACGGCTCCAGCCGGACTGGTATTCCGTGAAGGCAAGGGGTGAGGCCCGGGGACACCGCCGTACCGACACCCGTTACAACGTCGCGCCACCGCTGGTGTTCCGGGCGGCGGGCGTGACGTGCGTCGCTCGGCGGGCCGGCTCGCGCGTGCGGACCGCCCAGCGGGTCAACGCCGGCACGGGAGCGGCGGCGGCGAGGAACACCGCGGCCACCAGCAGCCACCCGGGCGCCCCGAGCCCGCCCACCGCGAGCGTGAACACGCCGGGGGCCACCATCTGCACGGTCGCCGTGGCCGCTTCGGTGACGCCTTGGTAGGCGCCTTTGGCGTCTTCGCGCATCAGCCGCACCGACAGGCCCCAGCCGGCGGCCACGTACCCCAGTTCGCCCACGATGTGCAGCAACGCGGCCAGCACGACGATCGTGACGGCGCCCGCTCCCGCGCCCCCGGCCGTCGTGGCCAGCAGCACGCAGCTCGCGGCGAGCACGACGCCGGACACCACCGCCGTCCGCGCGGCCTGGGCCGTCGTGCGCGCGAACCGCGCGAACGGCACCTGGAACAGCGCGATGCCCACCGAGCTCAGCACGACCACGACCCCGCCGAGCCCCAGTGGCAGGCGGGTCCAGCCGGACAGCCACAGCGGCAGCCCGGCCGACAACATGGCCCAGCACAGGGAAAGCACCGCCGTGGCCGCGACGACGGCCAGGTACGGCCGGTCGCCGAGCACCGCCCTGGCCGGCGGGCGTTCCGCCGGGCGTGCGGCGGGCGCGGGCACCCGCAGCGTCGCGGCGGCGAGCACGAGGAAACTCGCGGCGTTGACGACGATCGCGAGGGTGTACGCCCACCGCGCGTCGGCGGTCAGCACGAGCGCGCCGAGACCGGCGCCGGCGGCGTACCCGACGTGCTGGGCGACCCGCTGCTGCGCCAGCACGCGCACGCGTTCCGCGGAGTCGGTGACCAGGCCGGTGATCAGCGCCGTCCGCACCGCGGTCCCGCCGGTGGCGAGGGCGGTGAACGGGATCGTCACGGCCACGAACGACCAGGTGCCGCCGACCGCCAGGTAGGCCGCCATCGCGGCGCCCCGCACGAGGGTGAGCACGACCAGCACCGGCCGCGCGCCGGCCCGGTCGGCCAGCGCCCCCAGCGGTACCGCGGCGGCCATGCCCGCCGCGCTCGCCACCGCGAGCCCGGCGCCGACCGTGATCGGCGGGAGGCCGGCGATCCGGGTGAAGTACAGCGCCCAGATGGTGAACCACAGGCCGTCGCCGAGGGCGGACACCCCGCGGCCCCAGAGCAGGCTTCGCATGCAACCACCCTTCATGGAGACGTGAATGGTAGGCACAGCCGTCACGGCGGCGCAACAATCATTCAGGGTTTCGTGAACCGTGCTAGGCTCGCGCGCGGAAGGGACGGGTGATGGGCGGACTGGTCGATGCGGGCAACGCCGTCCAGGGCGCGATCGTCGAGCTGACGCGCGAGCTGGCCGATCCGGTGCGGCTCACGGCCCTGCAGGTGCTGGCCGCGGAGGGCCCGCACACGATGGTGCAGCTGGCCGACGCTCTCGGCGTCACGGCGCCGAGGCTGGGCAACCACCTGGCGCGGCTGCGGGCGGCCGGGCTGGTGACGGTCGAGCACGCCGGGCGGCACGCCGTGTACCGCGTCGGCCGCGAGGACCTGCTGCCGGTGCTGACCGCACTCGCGCACTACGCGGGCAACGATTCCTTCGCCTTGCCGGACCGCGCCGAGTCGGGCGCGGACATGGCCCACACGTGTTACGACCACGCGGCGGGCCGCCTCGGCATCGCGGTGTTCAGCCTGCTGGTCGAGCGCGGCGCGGTACGGCCACCGGACGGTTCCGCCTCGGAGGTTCGGCTCGGCGAGGACCTCTCGGCGTTCCACGACCTCGGCGTCGCCCCGGCCGAGGTGGACCCGGGCCGCCGCCGCCCGGCGACGGCCTGTCTGGACCGGACACACCGGGTTCCGCACCTGGGTGGTGTGCTTGGGCACGAGGTCCTGGCCGCGTTCCTCGCCGGCGGTCTTGTCCGCCGGGGCACCGGGGACCGCGAGCTGCGGATCACCCCGCGCGGCCGGCGCCGGTTCGCCGCGCTGCTACCCGGCTTCGCCTGAATACTCGGCGAAGATCTGCCCCAGCACCCGGCGCGGCTCCGCGTCGGCCGACTGCGCACACGTGATCAGGGTCTTCCACAACGCCCAGCCGCGCCCGCGCGCCCACGTCGCCTCGTCGAGGGACAGCCGCTCGCGGAACGCCTTCCGGCCCTCGGCGGTCAGCAGCGTCCACGCGATCGCCGTGTCGCACGACGGGTCCCCGACGCCGCACGTGCCGAAGTCGATGACCGCCGCCAGCCGTCCGTTGCCGAGCAACAAGTTCCCGGCGGCCATGTCGCCGTGGAACCAGCGGTCCACGCCGTCCCAGGATGCGTCCAGGGCGGTTTTCCAGATGTCGCGCGCCAAGGCGGTGTCGATCTGACCGTCAAGAACCGTGAGGGCACGTTCGACCGATCCGGCATAGGTGTCCAGCCCGCCGCCGCGGAACCAGTTGTGCAGCCCCGGCTGCGGACCGTCAGCCGCGTCGATGCCCTGCAGCGCAGCCAGGAACCCGGCCAGGTCCAGCGCGAAACCGACGGCGTCGGCAATGCCGTCTGCGGTCGCCGGTTCGCCGGGCAGCCACGGGTAGACCGACCACTCGAAGGGGTAGCCCGCGCCAGGCCGTCCCGCGGCCAGTGGTGCGGGGATGGGCAACGGCAGCCGGGGAGCGAGCTCCGGGAGCCACCGGTGTTCCTTGCCGACCGCCAGCGCGTACTCGGCCGCGCTCGGCAGCCGGGCCACCAGGGCGTCGCCGAGGTGGAAGGTGAAGTTGTCCCACCCGCCCCGGGCCACCGGCCGGACCGGCAGGCCGGCCCACTGCGGGAACTGGGCGGCGACCAGCCGGCGCACCTGTCCGGCGTCGACGGTGAGGCGCTGCGGGCGCGGAAGATCGGGCATGCCTCCAGTCAACCCGGCGCGTCCACCGGTTATCGGGCCCGGGCCGCCGCCAGGAACTCGCGGTTGAGCGTGGTGATGCTCGCGAACGGAATCCCTTTCGGGCAGACCGCCACGCACTCGCCGGTGTTGGTGCAGCCGCCGAAACCCTCGGCGTCCATCGCCTCGACCATGTCCAGCACCCGCCGCGCGCGTTCCGGACCGCCCTGCGGCAGGAGGCTCAGGTGGGTCACCTTCGCCGCCGTGAAGAGCGTCGCGGAGCCGTTCGGGCAGGCCGCCACGCAGGCGCCGCAGCCGATGCACGTCGCGTTGTCGAACGCCAGGTCCGCGTCCGGCTTGGGGACCGGGGTCGCGTGGGCGTCCGGGGCGCTGCCGGTGGGCGCGCTGACGTACCCGCCCGCCTGGACGATCCGGTCGAGCGCCGACCGGTCGACGACGAGGTCCTTGACCACCGGGAACGCCTTGGCGCGCCACGGTTCCACGTCGACGACGGCGCCGTCGGCGAAGGAGCGCAGGTGCAGCTGGCACGACGTCGTGCGTTCGGGCCCGTGCGCCTGCCCGTCGATCACGACGCCGCAGGAGCCGCAGATGCCCTCGCGGCAGTCGTGGTCGAACGCGATCGGCTCGTCACCGGCGGCGATCAGCTGCTGGTTGAGCACGTCGAGCAGTTCGAGGAAGGACATGTCCGGGCTGAGCCCGTCGACCGGGTAGGTGACGAGCCGGCCTTCGGCGGCCGGGCCGGCCTGCCGCCAGACGCGGACGGTGAGTTTCACGTGTAGCTCCGTTGGCTCGGGTGGACGTGTTCGAAGACCAGCTGCTCGCGGTGCAGCACCGGCGGCGTGCCGTGCTCCCAGGCGGCGACGTGGGCGAAGTTGCCGTCGTCCCGCAACGCCTCGCCTTCGGGGGTCTGGTGTTCCTCGCGGAAGTGGCCGCCGCAGGATTCCTCGCGGGCGAGGGCGTCGACGAGCATAAGCTCGGCCAGCTCCAGGAAGTCCGCGACCCGGTTGGCCTTCTCCAGCTCCTGGTTGAACTCCGGGCCGCCGGGGATCCGGACGTCGCGCCAGAACTCGGCCCGCAGCTGCGGCACCCGGTCCAGGGCCGTGCGCAGGCCTTCGCGGGTGCGGGACATCCCGCAGTGGTCCCACATCAGCAGGCCGAGCTCCCGGTGGAAGGAATCCACCGAGCGCGTGCCCTCGACGGCCAGCAGCCGCGCGATCCGGTCGCGGACCTCGGTTTCCACTCGCGCGACCGCACCGGGATCGACGTCGCCGAGCCGCGTGCCGCCGAGGTAGTCGTTCACCGTCGCGGGCAGCACGAAGTAACCGTCGGCGAGGCCCTGCATGAGGGCCGACGCGCCGAGCCGGTTCGCGCCGTGGTCGGAGAAGTTCGCCTCGCCGATCACGAACAGGCCGGGGATCGTGCTCTGCAGGTCGTAGTCGACCCAGAGCCCGCCCATCGTGTAGTGGATGGCCGGGTAGATCCGCATCGGCACGGTGTACGGGTCCTCCGCGGTGATCCGCTGGTACATGTCGAAGAGGTTGCCGTAGCGGGCTTCGATCGCCGGGCGGCCCAGGCGCGCGATCGCGTCGGCGAAGTCGAGGTAGACGCCGAGGCCGCCGGGGCCGACGCCGAACCCGGCGTCGCAGACGTTCTTCGCCGCCCGCGAAGCGATGTCCCGCGGGACGAGGTTGCCGAAGCTCGGGTACCGGCGTTCGAGGTAGTAGTCGCGCTCGTCCTCGGGGATCTCCCCCGGCGGACGCGGGTCGCCCGCGCGCTTCGGCACCCAGATGCGCCCGTCGTTGCGCAGGGACTCGCTCATCAGCGTCAGCTTCGACTGGTGCTCCCCCGACCGCGGGATGCACGTCGGGTGGATCTGGGTGAAGCACGGGTTCGCGAAGTACGCGCCGCGTTTGTGCGCCCGCCAGATCGCCGTGGCGTTGGAGCCCTTCGCGTTCGTCGAAAGGGAGAAGACGTTGCCGTAGCCGCCGGTCGCGAGCACGACGGCGTCCGCGAGGTGCGTGGTGATCTCGCCGGTGACGAGGTCGCGGGCGACGACGCCCCGGGCCCGCCCGCCGTCGACGACGAGGTCGAGCATCTCCGTGCGTGCGTGCAGTTCCACGTTCCCGGCGCCGATCTGCCGGGACAGCGCCTGGTACGCGCCGATCAGCAGCTGCTGGCCGGTCTGGCCGCGCGCGTAGAACGTCCGCTGCACCTGCACCCCGCCGAAGGACCGGGTGTCGAGCAGGCCGCCGTACTCCCGCGCGAACGGCACGCCCTGGGCCACGGCCTGGTCGATGATCTGCGCCGACACCTGCGCCAGCCGGTACACATTGGACTCCCGGGCGCGGAAGTCGCCGCCCTTGACCGTGTCGTGGAAGAGCCGGTACACCGAGTCGCCGTCGTTGCGGTAGTTCTTCGCGGCGTTGATGCCGCCTTGGGCCGCGACGGAGTGCGCGCGCCGCGGCGAGTCCTGGAAGCAGAACTGCACGACGTGGTAACCCTGCTCGGCCAGCGTCGCGCCGGCCGAGCCGCCCGCCAGCCCGGTGCCCACGACGATCACCCGGTGCCGGCGCCGGTTCGCCGGGTTCACCAGTTTCGCGGCGAACTTCCGGGCGTCCCACCGGTTCTCCAGCGGACCGCCGGGGGCCTTCGTGTCGGCGATCGGGTCGCCCGTCAGGTAGCCGGACATCAGTGCACCAGTCCCGTCATGATCGCGACCGGGACGAGGGCGTAGCCGCCCGCGACCACGACCGCTGTCGTGCTGCCGAGGATCTTGATCGCCCGCTCCCGTTTCGCACTGGCGACACCGAGGGTGCGGGCGGCGCTTGCGAAGCCGTGGTGGATGTGCAGCCCCAGCATGGCCAGGGCGACGAGGTAGACGAGGTTCACCCACCAGACCCGGAAGTCGGCGACGAGGTTGTGGTACGGGTCGCCGGGCACGAAGTCCCGGTTCACCGCGCCCACGGTGAAGTCGAGGATGTGCCAGACGACGAACACCGCGAGGGTCGCGCCGCCCCAGCGCATGGTCCGCACCGCGAAGGTCGCGCGCGGCCGGCGGTGGACGTAGCGGACCGGGCGGGCGCGGAGGTCGCGGCGGGCCAGCTGCACCGCCGCGGTGACGTGCAGGACCAGCGCGACGAGCAGGACCGCGCGCTGCAGCCAGAGGAACCACTCGCGGCGCAGCACCGGTTCGCCGATCGTGCGCAGCCAGCCCGCGTAGTGGTTCAGCTCGGCGGCGCCCAGGAACGTCTTGAGGTTGCCCACCATGTGCGCGAACAGAAAGGCGAGCAGGAGCGCGCCGGTCACCGCCATGACGGCTTTCTTGCCGATCGTCGACGCCCAGAAGCGCCGTACGGGCGCGAGTTCAGTGACCACCCGATCGACGTTAGGAGCGCGCCCACCAGAGGTCAAAGACATGATGACTCTGCTGTCGATAGGTGTGGTCTATCGTGAGCGGATGCAGTTCCAGCAGCTCGCCTACTTCGTCGCCGTGGCCGACCACCGGCACTTCACCCGGGCCGCCGAGCAGATGCGCGTTGCCCAGCCGTCGCTGTCCCAGCAGATCCGCGCGCTGGAGCACGACCTGGGCGCCCCGCTGTTTCACCGGATCCGCGGCAACGTCTCGCTCACCGAGGCCGGCGAAACCCTGCTGCCGATCGCCCGCCGGATCCTCGCGGACACCGAGACCGCCCGGCGGGCCATCCGGGAACTGGACGAGCTCGACCGCGGCCGCGTCCGGCTCGGCGCGCCGCCGAGCCTGTGCACCGGCCTGCTGCCCGCGATGCTCGCGGCGTTCCGCCGCCGGTACCCGGGCATCCAGCTGGAGCTGCACGAAAGCGGCTCCGGCGACCTCCGGCAGCGGCTCGCCGAAGGCGCGCTGGACCTGGCGCTGCTGGCGGGCGCGCGGACGACGGCCGACGCCGGCCTGACCGCGACACCACTGCTGCTGGAGGAGCTGGTGGTGATCTCCCCCGCTCCCCTGGGGAGCGACCGGCTCGGCATCGCGGAGCTCGCCGACGTCCCGCTGGTGATGTTCCGCCGCGGCTACGACGTCCGGGAAGCCACGGTGAACGCGTGCCGCGCCGCGGGCTTCGAACCGTCGTTCGCGATCGAAGGCGGCGAGATGGACGCGGTCCTGGAGCTGGTGCGCGCGGGTGTCGGGGCGGCGGTGGTCCCCCGCACGGTGGCGGGCGACCGGTTCCCGGTGACCCGGTTCGCCCCGGGTGCCGGGATGACCAGGGTGGTGCAGCTCGCGCACCGCGCGGACGTGGAACCCACCCGGGCGGTGCGCGCGCTGCGCACCGCCGTCGTGGGGTTCGTGGCCGACCCGGCCCGGCGAGCCGGTCTGCCGCCGGGTATCGAGTCCCTGGTGGACGGGCCGGCTTAGCCGAGGCCGAACCGCGCCGCGAACGCCGCCATTTCTTCGCGGCGGCGCCCGGGCTCCGCCGTGCCCGGGGTGACGACCACGCGGGTCACGCCCTGGGCGGCCAGCTCCTCGACGTCCTCTGTGGACATGTCGAGGGTCCCCCAGCGGGTGTACTCCAGGCCGTCGCGGCCCGCTTCCGCCGCCACCGTCCGGGCCAGGTCGAACTGGCGGCGGCGCTCCTCCGGCGTCAGCCGGCCGCCGGGGAAGTAGCCGTCACCGCGCCGGCCCGCGCGCCGCGCCGCCGCCGCGCTCGATCCCCCGACGTGGATCGGCAGCGTGCCGAGGGGTTTCGGGAAGCTGCAGACGTTCTCGAAGGAGAAGAACTCGCCGTCGAAGCTCACCCCCTCCTCGCCACCGGCCCACAGCAGCCGCAGGACGTCGATCGCCTCGTCCGCCCGGCGGCCGCGGGTCGCGAAGTCCACCCCGGCCGCCCGGGCCTCGCCGGGCAGCGCGCCGACGCCCACCGTGAGCAGCCGCATGCGGCCGCCGGACAGGACGTCGACCGTCGCCAGCCGCTTGGCCAGCACGACCGGGTGGTGGTAGGGCAGCAGCAGCACGCCGGTGCCCAGCAGGATGCGGTCAGTGACGGCGGCGGCGAAACTCAGGCACTCCAGCGGATCCGCGTACGGCAGCGACGGCGGCAGCTCCATCGGGCCGATCTTCGCGCCGGGGTACAGCGCGACGTGCTCCGGCAGGGACAACGACTCGAACCCGCACTCCTCGGCGTCCCGGGCGAACCCCGCGATCGTCTCGGGGTGGACCCCGAAAAACGGCGTGCTGTAGCTGATTCCGAACTTCACGCCGCCGAAGCTAGACGTTGACGCCGACGTCAAGGCAAGGAACGCGTTGTCCCGCGATCGGGCGGTCCCGGGTTTGAGCACCCGCCACCAGGGAACGCGGCGAGGACGGTCGGCAGGCGGAGGTCCGGGGTGCTCGGAGGGTTGTTCGCGGTGACGAAGGCCGGGGCCGTGCTGGCCCTGGCCGGTCCGGTGCTCGTGACACAGCAGGCGAAGAAGGTGGTCTCGGCGCTCGCTCCGGTCGCCGGGGAACTGGCCGCGGGCGCGGCCGGGACCGCGGGGGAAGCGACCCGGGCGACCGGCCGCACGGCCGTGCGGGCCTCCCGGGTCGTGCGCAACGCCGCGGGCGCCCGCACGGCCGTGTGGCGGGCCGGGCGGCGGCTGCACGTGCCGTTGCGGCCGGGCGAGCACGCCGACGTCGCCGCGTTCGCCGCCGAACTGGCCGCGCACGCCGACGTCGCCGGGGCCTACTGGGACGGCGGGCTGGGCAGCGCGGTCGTCCACCTGGCCGATGAGGCGGCAGCGGACCGGGTGGTCGACTGGGTGTCGAGCCGGTGCGAATCGCACGGGCTGACACCGGCCGAGCCGGGCGACTGCGCCCCCGCGCACCCCGGGGACACCTACGGCGTGCGGGCGGCCGCGTTCGCACTGGCGATGGACGTCGCCGGCCTGGCGGTGTCGGCCGCCGGCTCCGGGCGGCTGCACGAAGGGGTGCGGGCCGCGGTGTCCGCGGCCAGGGAACACCCGGCCGTCCGGGCCGCACTCGACGAACGGTTCGGCTGGTACACGGCCGAACTGGCGCGGTCGGGCGTGTCCGCCGCGGTGCGCGGGCTGAGCCAGGACCCCTGGGAACTCGCGCTCGACGCCGTCCTGCGCGCCGGCCAGCTCACCGAGGCGGTCGCCCGGCTCACCGCGTTCGACGCCGGGCACGACGAGCTCTGTTCGCCGGACCGGCCCAGCCTCGGCGTGACCCCACCGCAGCGGCGGGTCCGCGCGCCCATGGAAGACTACGCCCGCACCGCCGTCGGCGGCGGCCTGCTCGCCGCGCTGGCCGACCTGCTGGTGCGCCGCAACGCCCGCGAAGCCGCCCGGGCGTTCCTCATGTCGTCCCCGATGCCCGCCCGGTACGCCGACACCGCGTTCCACACCGCGATGGGCACGGCGTTCGCCCGCGAAGGCGTGCTCGTCCGCGACCCCGACCGGCTCAAGGCACTGGACACTGTGGACACCGTCGTGCTGCACGCCGACGCCCTGCACGGCGACGACGGGCTGGACCCGCACGCCGAAGCCGTGCTGGACGCCGCGCGCCGGGCCGAGGCGCGGGTCGTCATCACCGGGACGGCCGCCCGCGACCGGCTCGGCGAGTTCGCCGCGCTCGCCGACGACGTCACCGAAGAGCCGTTCGCCGCGCTGGTGACGCGGCTGCAGGACGACGGCCGGGTCGTGCTCACCGTCGCCCGCCCGCCCGCGCGGTGCACGCCGGGCTGCGACGAGGTGGCGGGCCTGTTCGCCGGCGACCTCTGCGTCGCGCTCGCCGACCGGAACGCCCCGGTGCTGTGGGGCGCCGACCTCGTCGTCCAGCCGGGACTGGCCGGCGTGTGGCGGGTGCTGCGGGCGGCGGGGGCCGCACGGGCGAACAGCAAGCGGGCCACCCGGGTGGCCACCGCGGGCGGCCTGATCGGCGGGCTGCTGCTGATGTCACGGCGGCGGCGGCCGCTGGTGCCGTTCCTGCCCCGGCTGGACCCGGTCCTGCTCGGCGGCCTGACCGGGCTCGCGATGGGCACGTTCGCCGCGGTGCGCGTCGCCGCGGCGCGGCCGCCCGCCGGCCGGGCCCGGATCGCCTGGCACGAGCTGACCGGTGAGGAGGTCCTCGACCGGCTCGCGGCCGCGGCCCCCGCACCGACGCACCGGGACCTGCTGGCCCTGCGGGTGCGGGCGGTGACCGGCGCGGTGGCCCGGCACCCGGCCGCCGCCCCGGTCCGGTTCGGGACGGGCCTGGCCACCGACGTCGCCGCGGAGCTGAACGACCCGCTCACCCCGGTGCTGGCCCTCGGCGCGGTCGCGTCCGCGGTGGTCGGTTCGCCGGTGGACGCGCTGTTGGTGGCCGCGGCGATGGGCCTGAACGCCGTCGTCGGCGGGGCCCAGCAGTTCCGCGGCCGCCGCGCGCTGGCGAAGCTACGGGACGACGAGCGGCAGCGGGCCCGCCGGGCGGGCGGCCGGGTCGTCGACGCGCGGGCGCTGCGGCCCGGCGACCGGATCGAGCTGCGCACCGGCGACGTCGTCCCGGCCGACGCCCGGCTGCTCACCGCGAACGACCTCGAGGCCGACGAATCCGCGCTGACCGGCGAGTCGCTGCCGGTCGCCAAGCAGCTCGACCCGGTGCCGGGCGCGCCGATGGCCGAGCGCAGCTGCCTGGTGTTCGCCGGCACCACGGTGGTCAGCGGGGAAGGCACGGCGGTGGTCGTGGCGGTCGGCTCGGAGACCGTGGCCGGCCGGGCGGTCGAGCTGGCCACCCGGACCGCCGCCGCGGTGGGCATCCAGGCGCGGCTGCAGGAGCTGACCCGCCGGGCGCTGCCGCTGACGATGCTCGGCGGGGCGCTCGTCACCGGCCTCGCGGCGGTCCGCGGCCGCCCGCTGCGCCGGGCGCTGGCCGGCGGGGTGGCGATCGCCGTCGCCGCGGTGCCCGAGGGGCTGCCGCTGGTGGCCACGGTGGCGCAGCGGGCGGCGGCCCGGCGGCTGTCCGCGCGCGGCATCCTCGTCCGGGCCCCGCGGGCGCTGGAAGCCTTGGGACGCCTGGACGTCGTGTGCTTCGACAAGACCGGCACGCTGACCGAGAACCGGCTGCGCGTGGTCACCACGACCGGGCCCGACGGCCGGGCGCGCGAGCCGGAACCCGGGGACGCGGTGCTGCGGGCGGCCGCCCGGGCGTGCCCGGGCACCCTCGACGACCCGCACGTGCGCGCCCACGCCACCGACCACGCCGTGCTGGACGCCGCCGGCCCGGACGCGGACTGGACCGAGCTCGCCGGCCAGCCGTTCGAGGCGAACCGGGGCTACTCGGCCACGATCGGCCGGGCCGGGGACGGCGAGCCGGTGCTGGTCGTGAAGGGTGCCCCGGAGGTCGTGCTGCCCGCCTGCGCCGGCGCGGACGAGCTGGCCCGGGCCGCGGAAGCGCTGGCGGACAAGGGATTGCGGGTGCTGGCGGTGGCGTCCCGGCAGGCCGGGCCGGACCTCGACGGCGACCAGGAGGTGCTCGCGGACCTGGAGTTCCTCGGGTTCCTCGGGCTCGCCGACACGCTGCGGCCGACGGCTGAACCGCTGATCAGCGGGCTGCGTGCGGCCGGCGTGGCGCCGGTGATGCTCACCGGGGACCACCCGAACACCGCGCGGGCCATCGCGACGTCGCTCGGCTGGCCGTCCGACGCACCCGTCGTCACCGGCGACGAGCTGGCCCGGCTGGACGGCGCCGGCCGGGCCCGGCTGCTCTCCGGCGCCGGTGTGATCGCCCGCGTCGCGCCGGAGCAGAAGCTGCAGGTCGTCGAGGCGCTGCGCGAAGCGGGCCGGGTGACGGCGATGGTCGGCGACGGCGCGAACGACGCGGCGGCCATCCGCGCCGCGGACGTCGGCATCGGCGTGCGCGCCCGGGCGTCGACCGCCGCCCGCACCGCGGCCGACGTCGCGCTGACCGACGAGGACCTGACGGTGCTGCTGGAGGCGGTGGCGGAGGGCCGCGCGCTGTGGCGCAGCGTGTCGGACGCGGTGGTGATCCTGGTCGGCGGCAACGCGGGCGAGATCGGCTTTTCGGTGCTGGGCACGCTGCTTTCGGGCGACTCGCCGCTGGGCACCCGGCAGCTGCTGCTGGTCAACCTGCTGACGGACCTGTTCCCGGCGATGGCGGTGGCGGTGACGCGCCCGGACGACGACGGCGGCGGCCCCGGCGGGCTCGGCGCGGACCTGAACCGCGCGATCACCGGCCGCGGCGTGACCACGGGCGTCGGCGCGACGACGGCGTGGCTGATCGGCCGGTACACGCCGGGAACGGTGCGCCGCACGAGCACGATGGCGCTGTGCGGCCTGGTCGGCACCCAGCTGGCCCAGACCCTGCGCGGCCGCCGCCGCAGCCCGCTGGTGGTGGGCACGGCGGTCGGCTCGGCCCTCGCGCTGGCCGCGATCGTCCAGACACCGGGGGTGAGCCAGTTCTTCGGCTGCACCCCGCTGGGGCCGCTTGCGTGGGCGGGGGTGGGAGCAGGTGTCGCCACGGGAGCCCTGACGTCCTCGCTGCCGCTGCTGCGGAACCCGTAACCGGCGTGCTTGGGGCGGGGCAGGCGCCGCCCTCAGTTCCGGCTGGAGCACCATCGCCGCGCAGCCGATCGCGGGCCGGGCACCTGAGCAGCCGTGCCCGGTCGAACCCCGCGCCGGTGAACAGGGCCGCCGTCCGCGGGGTAGCGCTGGCGCTACCCCGCATCCGGTGGTCTGCACTGCTGATCTTCGCGCCGGATCCCGGCATCGTGAGCGATGTCGATCCGGTCGGAAGGAGCAGGAAAATGCGCACAGGTGTGGTGGTCTTGACGGTGGCCGGGCTGCTGGGTGCCACGGCCCCGGCGGCGGTGGCGGCACCCTCCCGGGACGCCGTCCAGGAACAGCTGGACGCGCTGGTGGGCCGGTTCCCGGCCGCCCTGGCCTCGGTGACCCGCGGCGGGCACACGGTGTCACTGGTCGCCGGTTCGGCCCGGCTCGGCAGCCGGGTGCCGGTGCCGGCCGACGGGCGCGTCCGGGCGGGCAGCAACACGAAGACGTTCACCGCGGTGGTGGTGCTGCAGCTGGTGGCCGAGGGCCGGGTGGAGCTGGACGCGCCGATCGAGCGGTACCTGCCCGGCCTGGTGCCCGGCGGGCAGGCGATCACCGTCCGGCAGCTGCTGCAGCACACCAGCGGGCTGCCGAACTACACGGAGTACCTCGGGCTGGAGGACATCGCGAAGCTGCAGCACCGGTACTTCGAGCCGCACGAGCTGCTCGCCACCGCGTTCGCGCACCCGGCGCGCTTCGCCCCGGGAACGAAGTGGGAGTACAGCAACACCAACTACGTGCTGGCGGGCCTGCTGATCGAGCGGGTCACCGGGCGGCCGGTGGCGGAGCAGATCACCGAGCGCGTGATCCGGAAGGCGGGCCTGCGGAACACGTACTGGCCCTCGGTGGGCGACCAGGGTATTCAGGGCCCGCACCCGCACGGCTACGCCCGATCGGGTGGCGCGGTGATCGACGTGACGGAGCTGGATCCGTCGTGGGGCTGGGCGGCGGGCCAGCTGATCTCGACCCCGGGCGACCTGGCTTCGTTCTCCCGCGCCCTCCTGGGCGGCCGCCTGCTGCCCGCAGCCCAGCTGGCGGAGATGCGCAAGACGGTGGAGGCGCCCCTGCTGCCGGGCTGGCGCTACGGCTTGGGCCTGTTCCGCGTCCCCTTGAGCTGCGGCGGCGAGTACTGGGGCCACGGCGGCGACATCCACGGCTACGAAACCCGCGGCGGCGCCACGGACGACGGCCGCGCGGTGGGCCTGGCGGTGACGGCCCTTCCGGGCACGTTCGGCAACGCCGACGAGGGCGCCCAGGCGGTTCTGTCTACAGTGGACGCGGCGTTCTGTCGCTAGCCGGCCACCGGCGCCGAGCACTGTCCGGGTGCGGCGCCGGCCTTCCCTGTCCCGGTCGTATTCCGTCACCCTTCCCGGGCCGGGGGGTCCAGGACTCCGATGTACCAGCGGTTGGGGCGGGGATGACGGTCGAAGGGCTTCAGGGAATACGTCGTGTAGCACCAGGACACCAGGACCTGGCGTGGCTCCAACGTGATGTCCCGGCTCAGCGCCACTTCCTTGCCCCCTCCGCTCACCACGAAATCGAGGCGATGGGTTCCCGGCGGCAGGTCGACCCACCGCACCGATCGGTCGTCGGCGCTGCCCGCGTACAGCTGACGGCGGCCTTCGCGGACGTACACGAATCGGAGGAATCGGTAGCCGTTTCGGTTGCTCGACGGGATGACCGCGTACGCCAGCAGGCCCGTGCGGCCTTCGCGGCGGGCTTTCCGCAGCTTCCGGCGTGCACTCCACTTGAGCTGACGCGGCTCGAGCGGGCGTACCTCGCTGGTGTCGGTCATCCTCGTCACCTTAGTGATGGTTCAGGTCGTTGGGGTCCTGGGGCGAGTTGAGGTTGCAGCCGCCCGCGATCGAGTAGCCCAGGGAGGCGATGTTCTGCAGCCAGGCGCCGATGTTGAGGCCGCGTTTCGCCTGGCGGTAGCCCCAGCGGCCGATCGCCGAGCTGGCGCCCTCCGCCAGTTTGCCCGCCGCCTTCGCTCCGGCGCCGAAGGTGTAGCCGGCCGCGCCCGTTGCGACGCTTGCCACACTGACCGCGCAACTCGCCGCGCTGCCGGTCTTGCACGTGTACCTGGCGTCCGCAATGGACAGTGCGGTGTCCGCGTAGAACAGCCCGTTGGCGAGCATCGACGCGCCTTCGGTGATGCCGACGCCGATCGCGGTGTCGGCGAGCAGGTAGCCGCCGACGAACTCGCCGACCACCGGGATGGCCAGCGACGCCACGGCGAGGCCCACCTCGAAGGCCGTCTTGTGCTCCCAGACGAAGTTCGCCGCCGCGCAGGCCCAGCCGAACCCGGACCAGCACATCCCCGACAGATCGGTCAGGTTGACCGGATTGCCCGCGACGTAGGCGTACGCGCTGTGTGTGCTGTCGACCTGCGGGTCGACCGTCAGGAACTCCGCGGTGCCCGGGTCGTAGTACCGTGCGCGCAGGTAGACCAGCCCGGATTCCGCGTCGGTGTACTGGCCGGTGTACCGGAGCGGCGTGTCGGCGGAACCGGACGCCGTCGTCGTGCCGTACGGCGTGTAGCTGTAGCTGCCGGCCACCGCGCCCGCGCCGGTGAGCAGCGCGAGCGTCGAGCCGACCTGGTCGTGGACGTACCAGAACGCCCCGGCCGCGCCGACCTGTTCGATCGGGAGGCCGTCGGGACCGTAGAGGTACTCGTTGGTCCCGTCGTTCAGGACGTTCGGCGTCGAGCCGGTGTCCCAGACGAACGTGGTCGTCGTCCCTCCGGACGTCTTGGACATCCGCAGGCCGTCGCCGTTGTAGCCGTAGGTGGCCGACGTCGTGCCCCGGGTGAACGCGTTCAGCCTCCCCGCCTGGTCGTAGCCGTAGGTGGTCGTGCCCGCCGTCTTGCGCTCGCCCGATGCACCAAAGGTGTAGCTGACGGCACCGGCCGGGACGGTGCCGCAACCGGACGTGCCCGCCGAGCCGCCGGGCAGCGTCCAGCAGAGCTGCCCGGCCGCGTCGAACGCCTGGGTGACGGCGCCGATCTGCACCGGGTTGTCCGCGGCGTCGTCGGTGTAGGTGTTCGAGCCGTCGGAGGCGAGCTGTTCCTTGGCGTTGTACCCGAACGTCTGGGTGGCCTGGCCGACCGTGCGGGACGCCAGCTGGCCGACCGGGTCCCGGCCGTAGGTCGCCGACACCGCCGTGGCCGACCCGGTCACGGCGGTCGTGCCCGTCAGGTGGTCGCTGTCGTCGTAGCCGTTGGTCACGGTGGTGCCGTTGGGGTACGAAGCCGTCTTGACGACGCCGTCGCCGTCGTAGCCGAAGGTGGTCTTGTTCCCGTTCCAGTCGGTCACCGTCTTGAGCCGCTCGGCGTCGTCGAAGGTCCGGACCACCGTGCTGGTGCGCCCCGGGTAGGTGATGCCGGTCTGGTTCCCGTTGTCGTCGTAGCCGTACCCGACCGTCGCGCCCGAGCCCTGCGTCTGCGAGGTGACTTCGCCGAAGGTGTTGTAGGTCCAGATCGACGTGCCGGTCCCGTCCGTCATCGTCGTCCGGTGACCGGCCGGGTCGTAGCCGTAGCCGACCGTCGGCGTCACCCCGTCGGAGTAGGTCATCGACTTGAGCTGGCCCGCCGGGTCGTACCCGTTCGTCGTGACGCGGCCGGCGGGGTCGGTCGCGGTCAGCGCGTGCCCGGCCGGGTCGAGGTGCACGGTCGACGTGCGGTTGTCCGGATCGGTGCGGGAACTCTTGCGGCCTTGCCCGTCGTAGCCGTAGGCCGTCTTGGCGCCGAGGCCGTCGATCGTGTCGGCGACGGTCCCGTCCGGGTTGTAGTCCGTGATCAGGGTCGAGTTGTCCGCCTGGGTGACCTTCACCGCCTGCCCCACCGGGTCGAAGGTCGTGATGGTCGTCTTCTGGTTGGCGTCGGTGACCGACGTCCGGTGGCCGTCGGCGTCGAAGTGCGCGGACGCGGCGTGGCCGAGCGGATCCGTCGTCAGCGTGACGTTCCCGTAGGCGTCGTGGCCGTAGGTCGTGCAGCCCTTGGCCGGCGGGGTGCAGCCGGTGGTGACGCCGGCCGCGCTGCCGTTCCCGTCCACCGTCGAGACGAGCAGGCCGGTCGCGGTGTCGAACCCGGACTGCGTCTTGTCCCCGGCGGCGTCGGTCACCGACACCCGGTCACCGAAGGCGTCGAACGTGACGCTGGTGGTCTTGCCGTTGGGATCGACCGCGCGGGTCTGGTCGGCCGGGTGCGCCGGGTCGTCGTAGTAGAACGCGGCGGTGCGGACCGGCGCCGGCCCGAAGTTGCCGGTCGTGGACTCCACGACGTTGTTCGCGCGGGTGACCGTCCTCGACGTCAGGTCCAGCCCGCCGCCCACACCCGACGGGACGTGCCCCGCCTGGTCGTACTGGTTGACCGTCGCCACCCCGTTGGCGTCGATGGTTTCCAGGAGGTTCGCGGCGTCGTCGTAGACGTAGTCGGTGGTGAACCCGAGCGGGTTCGACTCGGAGGTCTTGTTGCCGTGGTCGTCGTAGGTGAACGTGCGCAGGGTGCCGTCGGGGTCGGTCTGCGTGGACACCCCGAGGGTGACCGGGTCGTAGGTGTAGGACGTCGTCCCGGCGTCGGCGGTGCCGTACCCCAGGGTTTCCGAGACCAGCAGCCCGTTCTGGTACGTGTCCAGCTTCCGGTGCCCGCTCGGGTCCGTCACGAGTGTCTGCCCGGCGGCCAGTCCGCCGTCCGGGCCGTAGGTGAACGTCGTGGTGTGCCCGTTGGCGTCGGTTTGCGTGTGGACCCGCTCGGCGCTGTCGTACACCATCGAAGTCGTCGCCGAGGCCGGTCCGCCGAAGTTGGCGGGGGACCGCATCGACGTCATCAGGTGGTTGCCGTCGTAGGTGTACTGGGCGTGGTCGTCGTCTTTCCGGACGGGGGCCCGGGTGGTGCCGACGCCGTAGACGTCGGTGAGGTTGCCGTTCGCGTCGTAGCCGTAGGTCACGGTCCGGCCGGCCGCATCGGACAGGCCGCTGATGTGGTTTCCCGTCCAGCTGAGCGTGTAGGCGCGGCCGGCGGGGTCGGTGATCGTGGCCAGGTGACCGGCACCGTCGTAGGCGAGCGTCGTCCGGTAGGCCGGCGACGCCTTGCTCCCGGCGAGGTCCGTTTCCGCCGTCAGGTGCCCGCTCGCGACGTCGAAGGTGAAGATCTCCCTGCCCCGCCGCGTGTAGGTGTAGGTGGTCCCGGACTTCACCAGCGCCGCGTCGAACCGGGGTGCGGCCGGGGCGAAGGTGCTCCCGGTCGCGGTGAAGGCGACCGCCGAACCGTCCTCCTGCTTCACCGTCACGTTTCCGGTCGCGGAGTCGGTGTTCGCGGTCAGGTTGTACGAATACGTCCAGCCCCAGCCGAACGGACCGTCGGCGGCGAGGGCCTTGTTGGGCCCGTTCGGGTCGGCGATGCTCCCGGCGTAGCTGCGGGTGAAGTTCAGCGGCATGCCGCGCCCGGGCGTGGTCAGGTCGGTGAATTCGTCCCCGAAGTAGCCGGTCGCGGTGTCGACCGGGTCGCCGGCGGTGCGGCGGGCGCAGCCGCAGGCGATGAACGCCGGGTTGCTGCCGCGCGGCTCGTCCTGGATCCCGGGCGGGCCGCCGATCGGCTGGCCCGGCGTCCCGCCCTGGGGGACGAACGCGATCGCGTCGAACGCGACGTCGAAGTCGGAGTAGCCGTAGCCGCCGTTGTCGACGGAACTGCCGTTGTTGGTCAACATCACGTTCGCGCCGTTCTGCATGGCGAACGTGCCGATGGTGACCCACTGCTCGGAGTTCCACGCCTGGTTGACGCGGATCCGCCACGGCGACACCCCGCCGCCCGGGTTGATGGTGTAGACCACGTTCGTCGCCTGGGCACCGAGGCCGGGCAGGTGCAGCTTGACCTTGTAGTACTGCAGGGACGGCAGGTTCGGCGTCCAGACGCCGGTGTTGATCAGCGCCGGGTTCGAGCCGTCCTCGGTGTGGGTGAACAGCACCCGGCCGCCGAGGCCGGTGCCGAGCTGGTGGGTGTCGATCGCGCCGATCGGGTCACCCGCGGAGTTCGTCCCGTAGGTGTAGGCGAACGTGCCGTTGCTCGACCAGTTCGCGCCGCCGCAGCCCTGCAGGTTCAGCCGCGACGGCTCGTCGTCGACGATGATCGAGCCGGCCGGCACCTTCGCCGTGTCCTGGCTGCACGTCGGCGGGTTCTGCGACGGGTTCGCCGGTTCGCTCCCGCCCGACACCGCGTACGGACTCGTCGCGCACGTCGTGGCGCAGCTCGGGATCCACGTCACCGGGTTGTGCCACCAGCACTGGAAGTCGTTGAGCATGCAGTGGCTCGCGCCCGGGTTGGAGGTGTTGGTGCTGTTCGGGTCGCACTGGTTGGCCGCCATCGAGCACATGGCGGTGAAGGGCGCGGGCTGCACCCAGCGCTGGCCGCCGTTGTACGTCGGCTTCGCGTACGCCGGGTTGCTGTAGCGGATCAGCGGGCTCGCGGTCCAGCCGAGCACGCGCTCCTGGTACGGCCAGCTCGCCGGGTGCGCCGCGTCGGCGTAGGTGTCCTGCAGGTACGGGTCGCGGTTGGGCGGGTAGTCCAGGTTGGCCGGGTTGTTGGTCCAGCCGAGGCCCCACGTGCCGTGCGGGCCGGTGCAGGACGGGCCGGGCGTGCAGCCGGTGGTGTTGCCGTTGGCCGCGTTCGGCTGGATGCCCGAGTTGTACGCCCAGGCCGCGAAGTACCAGTTCTCCAGGTACCGCGGGTCGGCGTTGTTCGCCGTGATGCCGTCGGCGTAGAGCTGGTTCCAGGTCGTCTCCAGGATCTGCAGGCCGGCGGCGATGTTCTCCTGGTAGTCGACCGCGACCTTCCACTGGCCGTGCTCGGACAGCGAGTGGTCGCCGATGTGCATGCCGTCGGTGACCTGGCTGATCCCGTAACCGCAGTCCGAAGCCGCGTAGTTGATCGAGACGATGTCCCCGCCCGCGCCGTAGTAACTGGCGATCAGCGGGTCGCCCGCGGTACCGGCGGGCGCGTGCCACGACGCCTGCGACCAGTTCGACTCCTGGGCCATGATGCCCTCGAAGATCGACCGCGGCACGGTGTTCGAGCCGCCCGCCGGGTGCGACAGCGGGATCAGCGGGAAGTCGCTGTTCGGCGCGTAGGCGACCAGGCCCATGTTCCCGAAGCCGGCCGGGCGCGTGTAGGCGCTGCCGGTCAGCAGGCCCTGCTCCGCCAGCTGCACCGCCCAGTTCACCTGCGCCGGGTTCGGCTGCATCACCTGCCGGTTCGCGGTCAGCGGCGGTACCGCGCACTTCGGCGTCTGCGCCTGGGTGGTGTTCGGGGCCGCCTTCGGCGCCGCCGCGTCACCCTGCGGGCTCAGCCGGCTCTGGTGCGGCGCCTGGGCGGCCTTCGGCGCGGCCGAGTAGGTGGGCACGGCAGTGGCGGCGGCCCGGGTGGCGGCCGGGACGGCGGGGGCGAGCACCTTGCCCGTGTTCGTCGCCAGCAAGGCGGGCGCGGACTTCCGGCCGTCGGCGTCCGGGCCGAGCAGCGCATCACCGTCCAAAGAGGACGCCTCGGCGCCGTGCGCGAGCGGGCCGTCGGCCACGCTGCGCACGCCGGCGGCGGCCAGCGCGGCCGGTGCGGCCGGGACGGCGCCGGAGAGCACGGCGTGCCCCGCGCGGCCCTGGAACAGCTGCACCCGGCCGAGGTCGCCGGAGCCGAGCGGGGTCACCGCGCCGCCGTGCTCGTGCGCGGCGGTCGCGGTGCGGGTGCCCGGCTTGGTGTGCAAAAAGCTGACGCCGCCGTCGGCGGCCGGTCGCACGTCGTAGACGTCACCGGGCAGGGTGGCCACCACCGTGGGATTTCCCTTGGGTGGCACGGAAATCAGCCGGTTGCCGGCCACGCCGACGATGCCCGGGGCGGCCGGGACGGCGGAGGTGAGCTGCCCCGGCGTGGTCACGTCGGCGTCGATCCTGCCGGTGGCCAGGTTGGCGCTGAGCAGCCGGGTCTGCCCGTCGAGGGCGACGGTGAAGACGGCGGTGTCCCCGGTGCCGCAGCCGGGCGAGTAGTACTTGAGGCCGACGCCGCCGGCCAGCGCGTGCACGCCCCCGGTGCCGAGGTCGACGGAGTAGGCGAAGGCACCGTGGTCGCGCGCGGCCTGGGTGTTCACGGCCGAGGCGGGCAGGATCGCGACGGCGGCGTACTTCCCGTCGCCGGACACGCACTGGTAGCCGGTCCACGAGCCGTCGTCGAACCCGGCCGGGCGGAGCAGCGCGACCTCCCGCCACGCGAACCCGGCGGCTTCCCGGCCCAGTTCGACGTGGTAGCCCTGCGCGTCCCCGTAGCCGTCGACGGCGACATCGGCGGATTTCGCCGCGCCCGGCCCGAAATCCGCCGGTTGCGGTGCGGCGGCGGATTTCGCGGGCGGGGGCGGTTTCGGGGCCGCGGCCACCACCGAAGCGGACGCGCCGACGAGGGCGAGAACCGCGCCCAGCACGGTCAGCACCCGGAACCCGGACATTCTTCGCGCACGATCGATTCCACCGGTCACGGCAGATCCTCCCCCTGAAGTAGCGGCCCCGGAAATCCGGCCGCCAAGGGGAAATCTAACTGTCCGCCCCGCGGGACCCATCACCCATTGGAGTGATCTTCGAACTGACGAGCGAACAATTCGGACATTACTTTTCCTTGGCATTTCGTGTCCGAAGAGGACGAATGCCGGAAACGGGACCTCAGTGCGCGCGGGCGCGCAGGTGGGCCCGTTCGCCCTGGCGGCCGAAGAGGATGAGCAGCTCGACCGCGTTCCCGTCCGCGGTGCCCAGCCAGTGCGGGATCGTCGTGTCGAATTCCGCCGCCTCGCCCGGGGGCAGCACCAGATCGTGCTCGCCGAGGACCAGCCGCAGGTTCCCGTGGAGCACGTACAGCCATTCGTGCCCCTCGTGGATCCGGTGGTCCGGGACGGGCACCGGGTCGGCACCGGGGATGAGCATCTTGTACGCCTGCATCCCGCCCGGCCGCCGGGACAGCGGCACGAACGTCATGCCGTGGCGGCGGATCGGGCTGAGGTGGATGCGCGGGTCGCCGGTGCGGGGCGCGCCCACGAGGTCGTCGAGCGGGACGCCGTAGGCGCGGGCGAGCGGCAGCAGCAGTTCCAGGCTCGCCCGCCGCTGCCCGCTCTCCAGCCGCGACAGCGTGCTCTCCGACACCCCGGTCGTGCCGGCGACGTCCGCCAGCGTCAGCCCGCGGTGCCGGCGCAGCGCCCGCAGCCGGGGGCCGACGGCGTGCAGCACGTCTTCGAAGTCGTCGCTCACCCGGCCATCTTGCCGGAACCGCAAGAAAGCGTGCCACAACGGCCAGGGCCGGGGCAGGCTGAACCCATGACGACCTCCTCCGCCGCTGCGTCCCGGTTCTGGGACGGCCACTACGAAACCCACCTCCCGGACGACGAGCCGCGCCCCAACGTCCGGCTCGCCGAGGTCGTCTCGCGGCTGTCCCCCGGCCGCGCGCTCGACCTCGGGTCCGGCGCCGGCGGCGACGCGCTGTGGCTGGCCCGGCGCGGCTGGCGCGTGACCGCCGCCGACATCTCCGCCGTCGCCCTCGCCCACCTGGCCCGCCGCGCGCGGGAACTCGGGCTCGGCGACCGGATCACCGGCGAGCGGCACGACCTGGCCGTGACGTTCCCGGCGGGTTCCTTCGACCTCGTCTCGGCGCACTACCTGCACACGTCCTTCCCGTTGCCGCGCGACACCGTGCTGCGGCAGGCCGCGCGGGCGCTCGCCCCCGGCGGCCGGCTGCTGGTCGTCGAGCACGGGTCCGTCGCGCCGTGGTCGTGGAACCAGGACCCGGAATCGGTCACGCCCCGGCAGGTCCCGTCCCTCGATCCCGCGGTGTGGACGGTGGAGCGCGCCGACGCCCTCCCCCGCCGCGCCACCGGACCCGGCGGGCGGACCGCCGAGGTCGTCGACCACCTGCTGCTCGTCCACCGCACCCGGTGAAAGGAACCGCGATGCCCCGAACCCGGCGGCGGGACACCCCGCCCCCGCGCACCGGACCGGCCGAAAAGGACGTGCTGCGCGGCTTCTTGGACCACCTGCGGGCCGCCGTGGCCGCCAAGGCGGCGGACGTCCCGGAACCGCAGGTCCGGACGGCCGGCGTGCCGTCCGGGACGTCGCTGCTGGGCCTGGTCCGGCACCTGGCGCACGTCGAACGGTTCACCTTCCTCGGCGAGGAACCCGCCGGCTGGCCCGGCACGTTCCGGCCGGGCCCGGAGGAGACCGTCGCCTCGGTGCTGGCGGACTACCGCGCCGCGTGCGAGCGGGCGAACGCCGTCATCGACGCCTGCCCCGACCTGGCGCAGCCGGTGGCGCGCCCCGGCCGCCCGGCGCCGTCCATGCGCTGGGCGCTGGTGCACATGATCGAGGAAACCGGCCGGCACGCCGGGCACGCCGACATCCTCCGCGAACTGATCGACGGCAGCACGGGCCGGTGACAACCCCGTTTTCGCGTCCCGGCGGCGCCCCCGCCGAGGAATCCACTGTGGAACCGGGACGGGAATGGGAATTCCCTGACCCGGGCCGGCACTTGCCCGACGCGTTCGCTCTGCGAGTCACCCGGGAGCGTGCTATTTGGTCATTATGAGTGAATCACCCGAGTACCCGAGCTACCCACAGTCGTCCACCCCGACAGACCAGGCGCCCGCACCGGCGCGGCCCGGCACGGTCGAAGGCGCTTTCTGGGCGTTCCTCGCCTCGACCGTCATCGGGCTGCTCGGCGGTGTGCTGATCTTCGCCAACCGCGACGGGATCGCCGAGACCCTGCGGAACGCGAACCGGCAACGCGGCGGCAACCTCACCGACGCGCAGATCGACCAGGCGGTGAACGTCGCGATGATCACCGCGGTGGTGATCGCGGTGGTCATCGCCGCCCTGTACCTGCTCTTCGCGTTCAAGCTGCGCGCCGGCCGGAACTGGGCGCGGATCGTGCTCACCGTGCTCACCGCGCTGCAGCTGCTTTCGGTGCTGATCGGGCAGAGCACGATCGGCAGTTACGTCGCCGTGCTGGCCGCGGTGGTGGGCGTGGTGCTGTCGTTCACCGGCCCGTCCAACGCCTATTTCGCTTCGCTCAAGGGTCCGCGCTGATCCGTGCCACGCGGCGGTCCGGTCCGGACCGCCGCCCGCACGAACACCGGCTCGAGATGCCGCCCCGGCAACGCCTTCGGCAGCTCCTCCCAGCGGGGAGCTCGCGGCTCTTGCCGTCGCTGCCACCGAAGGCGCGGTGGCGCCATGCGGCCACCCGACCGGGGCCACCGCGGCGATCAGCCGACTTCGCGGAACCACCCCGCGAGCGCTTTCCCCACCCCGAAGGCAAGGCGGCTATCGTCCACTATGGACGGATCAGTCGTTCCACATCCGTGTGGTGAGCCGGAGGAACTCGCGGCCGTCACCGGCGCTCAGCGCGGCGGCGCGGTCGGGGTAGCTGTCCAGCACCCGGTTCGCCCCGGTCAGCAGCAGGGCCCGGCTCACCACTGCGTTGCCGCCGGTGACGATGCGGAGGCGGGCGCCGGCCGCGGCCGTGTGGTCGGCCGCCTCGCACAGCACGCGGACGCCGGCCGCGCCGAGGAAAAGGACCTCCGCCAGGTCCAGGACGATCACCCGGGGTGCCGGGCAGCGGTCCAGCGCGGCGGCCACGGCGCGCACGACGAGCAGAGCCGTGCCGGCGTCGAGCTCGCCGGCCAGGTTCAGCACCACCGGATCGCCGGCCGAGCACGACAGCCGCAACCGCCCCGTCGGGCCACCGCAGGACCTCACGCGAGAACACCCCATCTTCGAGCCCGGGCGACAGGCGCGGCCCTGCCCGGCGCGCCCCTCGCCAGGCTAGTGACGGCTTTCGGCTGATCACAAGCCGTGACCAGGCGAGTCGACCCGATCGTGTTTCACCGGGGGCGCGCGGGGGAAGCCACGCGTGGCGTTCTGCTCTCAAGGAGGTTGTCATGGCGGCAACACCCGATCCGGCGTCGACCGGGGTGCGCACGCTCATCCCGGCGCGCATCGACCGGTTGCCCTGGTCCCCGTTCCACACCCGGATGGTGGTCGCCCTCGGGGTGGCCTGGATCCTCGACGGCCTGGAGATCACGGTGGCCAGCGCGGTCGCCGACACGCTCACCAAGCCCGAGACGTTGCACATGTCGTCGGCGGCGGTGGGCCTGCTGGCGACGATCTACCTCGCCGGCGAGGTGGTCGGGGCGCTGTTCTTCGGCAGCCTCTCCGACAAACTCGGCCGCCGGAACCTCTTCATGCTCACCCTGGCCGTCTACCTGGTCGGCAGCGGCCTGACCGCGCTGACCCTGGGCAACGGCGCGGGCTGGGTCGTCTTCCTCTACGCCACCCGGTTCGTCGCCGGCATGGGCATCGGCGGCGAATACGCCGCGATCAACTCCGCCATCGACGAGCTGATCCCGGCCCGCTACCGCGGCCGGGTGGACATCGCCGTCAACGGCACCTACTGGGCCGGGGCGGTGCTCGGCACGATCGGCACCTACATCCTGCTCAACCGGATGGACCTGTCGCTGGGCTGGCGGCTGGGCTTCCTCATCGGCCCGGTGCTCGGGCTGGTGATCCTGCTGGTGCGGCGGCACCTGCCGGAGAGCCCGCGGTGGCAGATCATGCACGGCAAGGCGGACGCCGCCGAGGAGTCGATCCAGCAGATCGAGCAGGAGGTCGAGCACACCGGCCGCAGCCTGCCCCCGGTCGACGAGTCGAAGGCGATCGAGGTGACGCCGGCCGAGCGGATCGGGTACGTGGCGCTGGCCAGGGTGCTGTTCCGCGACTACCCGTCGCGCGCGATCCTGGGCGCGTCGCTGATGATCAGCCAGTCGTTCCTGTACAACGCGATCTTCTTCACCTACACGCTGGTGCTGGGCAAGTTCTACGGGGTGTCGTCGGCGGCGACGCCGATCTACCTGATCGCGTTCGCGGTGGGGAACCTGGTCGGCCCGTTCACCATCGGGCACCTCTTCGACACCCTCGGCCGCCGGAAGATGATCTCCGGGACGTACATCGTGTCCGGGGTCCTGCTGGCGATCACGGCGGTGCTGTTCTACGCGGGCGCGCTCAACGCGATCACCCAGACGATCGCGTGGTGCGTGATCTTCTTCTTCGCCTCCGCGGGCGCGAGCGCGGGCTACCTGACGGTGAGCGAGATCTTCCCCCTGGAGGTCCGGGCGAAGGCGATCGCGGTGTTCTTCGCGATCGCGCAGTGCTTCGGGGCGCTGGGCCCGGTCATCTACGGCGCGCTGATCGGCACCGGCGACCACCCGGTCCGCCTGTTCATCGGCTACCTGCTCGGCGCGGCGGTGATGATCGCCGGCGGCCTGGTGGCCCGGTTCCTGGCGGTCGACGCGGAGGGCAAGTCCCTGGAGGACATCGCCCAGCCCCTCGCCGCGGCCGGCCGCCGTGGCCGGACCCGCGCGGAAGGGGCGTCCTCGCCGTTCTCGACCTGACGACCACCCGGACTTGCGCCCCAACGCCACATCGGGGCGCACAACAGGCCGGGCGGGGCGAGCCGGTTTAGGCTCGGGAGACCACGGGTAGCCGCGTTCGACGTCAGCGGGAGGTGACATGGGACCACGGAAGTGGCTCGAGCTGTGGCCCGTGTACCGCCAGCTCACCGGCACCGACCCGCTCGGCCGCGGCAAGGCCGCCGAATCGCCCCGCTCCGAGGCCCTGGCTTCGCGCACCGCGAGCGCCGACCGGGTCGCCCGGTCCGTCTGCCCCTACTGCGCCGTCGGCTGCGGGCAGCAGGTCTTCGTCAAGGACGAGAAAGTCGTCCAGATCGAAGGCGACCCGCACAGCCCGATCTCCCGCGGCCGCCTCTGCCCCAAGGGCTCGGCCAGCAAGCAGCTGGTCACCGGCCCGCAGCGCGAGCAGAAGGTCCGCTACCGCGCGCCCTACGCCACCGAGTGGACCGAACTGGACCTCGGCACGGCCATGGACATGGTCGCCGACCGCGTGCTCGACGCCCGGCGCAAGGGCTGGCAGGACACCGACGACCACGGGAAGCCGCTGCGCCGCACCATGGGGCTGGCCAGCCTCGGCGGCGCCACCCTGGACAACGAAGAGAACTACCTGATCAAGAAGCTCTTCACCGCCCTCGGCGCGATCCAGATCGAGAACCAGGCCCGGATTTGACACTCCGCCACCGTTCCCGGTCTGGGGACCTCCTTCGGTCGCGGTGGCGCGACGGACTACCAGCAGGACCTGCAGAACTCCGACTGCGTCGTGATCATGGGCTCGAACATGGCCGAGGCGCACCCGGTCGGGTTCCAGTGGGTGATGGAGGCGAAGGCCCGCGGGGCCGAGGTGTTCCACATCGACCCGCGGTTCACGCGCACCAGCGCGCTGGCCGACGCCCACGTGCCGCTGCGCGCCGGCACGGACATCGCGTTCCTCGGCGGGGTGATCAACCACATCCTCAGCCACGACCTGGACTTCCGCGAGTACGTGGTCGCCTACACCAACGCGTCCTTCCTGGTGTCCGAGGACTACCGGGACACCGAGGACCTGGACGGCCTGTTCAGCGGCTACGACGAGGCCAAGGCCGCCTACGACCCCGCCACCTGGCACTACGAGAACACCCGGCCCCAGGACACTTCGCACGGCAAGGAGACCTCGGCGTCCGACCAGCACGGGTCGGGCGGCCCGGTGCTCGAAGGCGGCAGCGAGGAGATCGCCGCCGACCCGACACTGCAGCACCCGCGCTGCGTGTTCCAGATCCTCAAGCGCCACTTCGCCCGCTATACCCCGGAGATGGTCGAGGCGACCTGCGGAACGCCGAAGGAGCTCTTCCAGCGCGTCTGTGACGCCTGGACGCGCAACTCGGGCCGGGAACGCACCGCCGCGCTCGTCTACAGCGTCGGCTGGACGCAGCACAGCGTCGGCGCCCAGTACATCCGGGCGGGCTCGATCATCCAGCTGCTGCTGGGCAACATCGGGCGGCCCGGCGGCGGGGTGTTCGCGCTGCGCGGGCACGCCAGCATCCAGGGCTCGACCGACATCCCGACGCTGTTCAACCTGCTGCCCGGCTACCTGCCGATGCCCACGCCCGAGCACGCCACGCTGGCGGACTACCTCGGCAGCATCACCGGCGACAAGCAGAAGGGCTTCTGGCGCAACGCCGACGCCTACACCGTCTCGCTGTTGAAGGAGTACTGGGGCGAAAAGGCCACGCCCGACAACGACTTCTGCTTCGGCTACCTGCCGCGGATCAACGGCGACCACGGCACCTACCGCGCGGTCATGGACATGGTCGAGGGCAAGGTGTCCGGCTACTTCCTGCTCGGGCAGAACCCGGCCGTCGGCTCGGCGCACGGCCGGCTGCAGCGGCTCGGCATGGCCAACCTCGACTGGCTGGTCGTCCGCGACCTGACGATGATCGAGAGCGCCACCTTCTGGAAGGACGCGCCGGAGATCGAGACCGGCGAGATCGTGCCCGAGCAGTGCCGCACCGAGGTGTTCTTCTTCCCCGCCGCCTCGCACGTCGAGAAGGAAGGCACCTTCACCCAGACCCAGCGCATGCTGCAGTGGCGGGAAAAAGCCGTCGAGCCGGCCGGGGACCAGCGTTCGGAGCTGTGGTTCTTCCACCACCTGGGCCGGCTGCTGCAGGAGCGGCTCGCCGGCTCGGAAGACGAGCGCGACCGGCCGGTGCTCGACCTCGCCTGGGACTACGAGGTCCACGGCGACGAGCCGTCCGCCGAGGATGTGCTGCGCCGGATCAACGGCCAGGACCTGACGACCGGCAAGGAGGTCGGCAGCTACCTGGAGCTCAAGGCGGACGGCAGCACCTCCTGCGGGTGCTGGATCTACAGCGGCGTCTACGCCGACGGCGTCAACCAGGCCGCGCGCCGCAAGTCCCGCTTCGAGCAGGACTTCTACGCCCACGAGTGGGGCTGGGTGTGGCCGATGGACCGGCGGGTGCTCTACAACCGCGCGTCGGCCGACCCGCAGGGACGTCCCTGGAGCGACCGCAAGGCCCTGATCTGGTGGGACGCCGGCAAGGGCGAGTGGACCGGCCACGACGTGCCGGACTTCGAGAAGACCAAGCCGCCGGACCACGTCCCGCCGCCGGACGCCGTGGGCCCGGCCGCGCTGCGCGGCGACGACCCGTTCATCATGCAGTCGGACGGCAAGGCGTGGCTGTTCGCGCCGTCGGGACTGGCCGACGGGCCGCTGCCGACGCACTACGAGCCGCACGAATCGCCGTTCCGGAACCCGTTCTACGCGCAGCAGGGCAACCCGGCGCGGAAGGTCTACGGCCGTCGCGACAACCCTTCGCACCCGTCGCCGCCCGAAGCCGGTGGCGAGGTGTTCCCGTTCGTCTTCACCGCCGCGCGGCTGACCGAGCACCACACCGCGGGCGGGATGAGCCGCACCCTGCCGTACCTGTCCGAGCTGCAGCCCGACCTGTTCGTCGAGGTCTCCCCCGAACTGGCGAAGCTGCGCGGGCTCTCGCACCTGGGCTGGGCGCACGTGATCACCGCGCGGGCGGCCGTCGAGGCGCGCGTGTTCGTCACCGACCGGATGGCGCCGCTGCGGGTGCAGGACCGGGTCGTGCACCAGGTGTGGATGCCCTACCACTGGGGCAGTTCCGGGCTGGTGTCGCGGGACGTCGTCAACGACCTGTTCGGCGTGGTGCTGGACCCGAACGTGTTCATCCAGGAGAGCAAGGTCGCCACCTGCGACGTCCGGCCCGGCCGGCGCCCGCGGGGAGCGGACCTGCTCGCGTTGCTCGCTCAGTACCGAGACCGCGCCGGCATCACGGCGGAGACGGGGACGCAGGTGGCGACCGTGCACGAAACGCGGCACGTCGAACCCGGCCACGAGGAGGACGGGACATGAGCGTCGAGGACCGGCTGTCCGGCCCGCTGCCGGACGTCGCCGGGGAAGCCGGGCACACCGGGCACCCGCCGCGGGTCGGGTTCTTCACCGACACGTCGGTGTGCATCGGCTGCAAGGCCTGCGAAGTCGCCTGCAAGGAGTGGAACAACGTCCCCGAGGACGGGCTCGACCTGCTCGGGATGTCGTTCGACAACACCGGCGCGCTCGGCGCGAACTCGTGGCGGCACGTGGCCTTCATCGAGCAGCAGCGCCCGCTCGGCGGGCAGTCGCCCGGGCTCGAAGGACTGCCGACCGGTCCGTCCGCGATCGACGTGACCACCGCCTTCGTCGCCGACGAGCTGCGCGACGCCCCGCGCGGTGGCGGCGAGCTGGGCACCTCTCCCCTGCCGCGCGCGCCGGAGGACCTCGGGATGCCGTCGTTCGACCTGCCGGGCGCGAAGACCGGCACCGAGGGCCGGACCGACTTCCGCTGGCTGATGGCCTCGGACGTGTGCAAGCACTGCACCCACGCCGGCTGCCTCGACGTCTGCCCGACCGGTGCGCTGTTCCGCACCGAGTTCGGCACGGTCGTGGTGCAGCAGGACATCTGCAACGGCTGCGGCTACTGCGTTTCCGGCTGCCCGTACGGCGTCATCGACCGCCGGCCGGACGACGGGCGGGCGCAGAAGTGCACGCTCTGCTACGACCGGCTCCACGACGGCCTCGAACCGGCGTGCGCCAAGGCGTGCCCGACCGACTCGATCCAGTTCGGCGAGCTCGACGAGCTGCGCGAGCGGGCGGCCCGCCGCGTCGAGCAGCTGCACGAGCGCGGCGTGCCGGAAGCCCGGCTCTACGGCCACGACCCGGCCGACGGCGTCGGCGGCAACGGCGCGTTCTTCCTGCTCCTGGACGAACCCGAGGTCTACGGGCTGCCCCCGGACCCGGTGGTGCCGACGCGCGAACTGCCCGCGATGTGGAAGTACGCCGGGATGGCGGCGTCGGCGTTGCTCGCCGCCGCCGTGGCGTCGTTCGGGTCGTTCGGGTCGTTCGGAAGGAGGCGCCGGTGACGCCGCGGGAGCCGCGCAGCGACGCCGGGGCCGCCGACACCCGGGCGCGCGTGTTCGGCCGCCGCAAGCGCGGCGGCGCCGGGGAAGAGCTGATGGTGCCGCGCGCCGAGTTCCGGTCGTACTACGGGCGGCCGGTGCTCAAGCCGCCGGTGTGGGAGTGGAAGGTGCCGGCGTACCTGTTCACCGGCGGGCTCGCGGCGGGGACGTCGCTGCTGGCCGCGGGCGCGGACCTGACCGGGCGGCCGTCACTGCGCCGGGTGGGCCGCACCGGTTCGCTCGCCGCGCTGCTGGCCAGCGTCTACCTGCTGGTCGCCGACCTCGGGCGGCCGGAACGGTTCCACCACATGCTGCGCGTCGCGAAGCCGACGTCGCCGATGAGCGTCGGGACCTGGATCCTGAGCGCCTTCGGCCCCGGGGTGGGGATCGCGGCGGCGGCCGAGGTGCTGCCCGCCGGGCTGCGCCGGCGCCTCCCGGGACGGCTCGCGGGCGCGGTGGCCCGGCCGGCCGGGCTCGCGTCCGCGGTCGTGGCCCCGGCGATGGCGTCCTACACGGCGGTGCTGCTGTCGCAGACGGCGGTCCCGGCCTGGCACGAGGCCCACCCGGAGCTGCCGTTCGTGTTCACCGGCTCGGCGGCGGCGAGTTCGGGCGGGTTCGCGATGGTGCTGGTCCCGGTCGGCGAAGCCGGCCCGGCGCGGACGCTGGCGGCCTTCGGCGCGGCGACGGAGCTGGTGGCGTCGAAGGTGCTGGAGCAGCGGCTCGGCCTCACCGCGGAGGCGTACACGACCGGCAAGGCGCACCGGCTGCGCAAGTGGTCGGAACGGCTGACCGCCGCCGGCCTGCTCGGCACCCTGGTGGGACACCGCAGCCGCGCGGTCTCGGTGGTGGCCGGGACGGCGTTGTTCGCCGGGAGCGCGTTGCAGCGCTTCGGGGTCTTCGAGGCGGGGGTGGCGTCCACAAAGGACCCGAAGTACGTCGTCGTGCCCCAGCGGGAGCGCACGAACCGGCCGTGACGCCGCGGTCAGTCCGTCTGTTGTGGACGGCCGGGCAGCAGTCGCGGCAGCACGGCCAGCCAGTCCAGCGCGGCGGCGGCACTGCGGTGGATCGGCAGCACGTGCTCCAGCCCCAGGACCCGGATCGGACGCAGCACCGCCCGGCCGTCGGCGGCGATGGCGAACGGCACCCCGCTGACGTGCGCCTCGGACGCGGCCACCAGCAGTTCCGTGATCCCGCCGGAGCCGCAGAAGCCGACGCCGGTGAGATCCAGGACCAGGGCCCGCGGGGCGAGGTCGAGTTCTTCGCCCAGCCGGCTGCGGAGCCGGCCGACGGCCGCCAGATCGACGTCGCCGCGGACGGTGACGATCGTGGCTTCCGCCGTGGCCGTGACCCGCAGGGCCATCCCGGCCGGGAGGTCGACGAGCCGGGTCGGGACGGCGAGCTGGTCGAGCACACGGCCTCCTCGGAAGAGAGGGCGGCCGGGGACACCGGGTCCCCGGCGACGCAGGGCGAGCGGACGGCTCCCTGCTGAACCGCGACACCCCCACCGTACGCCTCACGACGGCCGGCGGGCACGGCACGCATTCACCGGTCCAGGTGGCTTCCGGGCCGATCTTCACGCTAGCCTAAAGTCAAGCAGTTGATTTAACGACTGGCCACGACCTGTCCCCGGGCAGGCGGAAGGGACCCCATGTCTTCCCAGCCGGACCTCGGGTTCGACCCTGAAGCCCTGCGCGCGAAGTACCGGGCGGAGCGCGACCGCCGCCTCCGGCCGGACGGGACCGCCCAGTACCGGCGGGCGGCCGGCGAATTCGGTTACTACGCCGCCGATCCGTACACCGAGCGCGTCGAGCGGGACACCGTGCACGACCGCGTCGAAGCGCTCGTCATCGGCGGCGGCTTCGGTGGGCTGCTCACCGGAGCCCGCCTGCGCCAAGCCGGCCTGACGGACATCCGGACGCTCGACGAGGCCGGCGGCTTCGGCGGGACCTGGTACTGGAACCGCTACCCGGGCATCCACTGCGACATCGAGTCCTACTCCTACCTACCACTGCTCGAGGAAGTCGGCTACGTCCCGAAATGGCGCTACGCCCCCGGCGAGGAGATCCGGCAGCACGCGATCACCATCGCCCAGCACTTCGGCCTCGACCGCGACACCCTCTTCCACACCCGCGCCACCGAACTGCGCTGGGACCACGCCGCCGCCGAGTGGGAGGTGCGCACCGACCGCGGCGACGCCTTCCACGCCCGCTACGTCGTCGTCTCCTCCGGCACCCTCACCCAGCCGAAACTGCCCGGCATCCCCGGCATCGACACCTTCCGCGGGCACACCTTCCACACCAGCCGCTGGGACTACACCTACACCGGCGGCACCCCCGACGGCAGCCTGGACCGCCTCGCCGACAAGAAGGTCGCCGTGGTCGGCACCGGCGCCACCGGGATCCAGGTCATCCCCCACCTCGGCCGCGACGCGCAGCACCTCTACGTCTTCCAGCGCACCCCGTCGTCAGTCGACGTCCGCGGCAACCGCCCCACCGACCCGGAATGGGCCGCCTCCCTGAAGCCCGGCTGGCAGCAGGAACGGATGGACAACTTCCTGACCATCGTCACCGGCGGCCACGCCGAAACCGACCTCGTCGGCGACGGCTGGACCAGCACCGGACGGCTGCAACGCCAGATGCTCAGCGGCACCCTCGACACCTCGCTCCCGGCCGAAGAACGCGAACGCCTCGACGAAATCGCGGACTTCGTGAAGATGAACGAAATCCGCGCCCGCGTCGACGAAGTCGTCACCGACCCGGCCACCGCCGAGCTGCTCAAACCCTGGTACCGGTACATGTGCAAGCGGCCCACGTTCAGCGACCACTACCTGCAGACCTTCAACCGCCCCAACGTCACCCTCATCGACACCGCCGACCACGGCGGCATCACCCGGATGACCGAGCACGCCGTCGTCGTCGGCGACCGCGAGTACGAAGTGGACTGCGTCGTCTTCGCCACCGGCTTCGAGGTCGGCATCTCCGGCATCCTCTCCGGCACGCTGCCGGTGTACGGCCGCGACGGCGTCGCCCTGCTGCAGTCGTGGCAGCGGGGCCCGAAGACGCTGCACGGCTTCTACAGCCACGGTTTCCCCAACCTGTTCCACCTGGGCTCGCTGCAGAACGCGACCGCCGTCAACTTCGTGCACATCCTCCAGGAACAGGCCACGCACATCGGCGCCGTCGTCGCCGAAGCCCGCAAACGCGGCGCCCGGTACGTCGAGCCCACCCCCGAAGCCCAGGAGGCGTGGGTCGCCACCCTCCGCGCGAACGCCCGCGACACCTCCGCCTTCCTCACCGAGTGCACCCCCGGCTACTACAACAACGAAGGAAAACCGCGCCCGGCGGGCAACTCCTTCGCCCCGGGCCCGATCGTCTTCCACGACCTGCTGCGCCGCTGGCGCGAAGAAGGCGGCATCGACGACGTCCTGGTCGGCGCATGACCGGCTTCCACGCACGCCCGCTGACCCGGCCGGCGCCCCTGCGCGGCTCGAACGGCGTCGCCTTCGGCCCGGACAGGCGGCTCTACGTGGCCCAGTTCCTGGCCGGGGAGATCAGCGCCGTCGACCTGGCGACCGGCGACGTCGAGGTGATCGTCCCGGCCGGTGGGCCGGTGCAGGCGCCGGACGACCTCGCCTTCGGGGCCGACGGGTCGATGTACATCACCGACCTCGTCCCCGGCCGCGTCTGGCGACGGCGTCCCGACGGCACGTTCACCCTGGTCACCGACCGGGTCCGGCTGCCCAACGGGATCGCCTTCGCCGGCGACCGCCTGTTCGTCAACGAGATGATCCCGCACGGCCGGCTGCTCGAACTGGGCGCGGGCGAGCCGTCCGTGCTCACCGGCGAGCTCGCGATGGGCAACGCCATGCAGCTCGGCCCGGACGGCCGGCTGTACTACCCGCACATGCTCACCGGCGAGGTCTTCCGCATCCCGCCCGACGGCGGCACGCCGGAACTCGTCGCTTCGGACGTGCCCGAACCGGTCGCCGTCCGGTTCGACCGCGCCGGGACGCTGCTGGTGCTCTCCCGCGGCGCGGCCGGCGTGATCACCCGGATCGACCTGTTCGGCACCGGCGCCCGGACCCTGCTCACCACCGGACTCCCCGGACTGGACAACGCCGCCTTCGACACCGAGAACCGCATGTACGTCTCCAGTTTCGCCGGCGGCGGCATCGCGGAGGTGCACCCCGACGGCCGGGCCCGCGAGGTCGCGCCCCGCGGGTTCGCCGGGCCGTACGGCGTCACGGTGGACCTCGGCGGCACGGTGCACACCGCCGACCACTACCGCATCACCGAGCCCCGCGACGACGACGTCACCACGACCGAGCTCCTCCCCTTCGCCCACGGCATCGCGGCGGACGGCGACCTGCTGCACCTGACGTCGCAGTACGGCCAGGTCCGCACGTACGACCGGGGCACGCGCACGGTCCGCACCCGCGCCGGCGGGCTGGACCAGCCGCTGGGGATCGCGGTCCGCGCCGACGGCACGCTGCTGGTGGCCGAGGCGGGCGCGGGCCGCGTCCTGACCGTCGACGCCGGCGACGAGGTCGCCGAGCTGGCCACCGGCCTCGGCCGTCCGGTGGACGTGACGGCGGACGGCGAAGGCCGTTGGTACGTCAGCGACGAGGAACGCGGCGCGGTGTACCGCCTCGACGGCGAACCGGCCGTGGTGGTCGCGGATCTCGTGGCCCCCCAGGGCATCGTGGTCGCCGGCGGCCGGTTGTACGTCGCCGAAACGGGAAAGGGGCGGGTGGTGGCGGTCGAACTCGCGACCGGCGAAACCCGGGTCGTGCTCGAACTCCCGGCGAACCCGACCCCCGCCAGGGACTTCCCCGCGTTGCACGCCCACGGCCTCCCCGGTGTCCCCCGGCCCTTCGCCGGCCTCGCCGCCGGACCCGGCGGCTCCCTCTACCTCACCTCCGGCGGCACCGTCGTGCACCTCACCCCCGCGGAGCACCCGTGACCACGGTCGCCGCCCCGTCGCGACGGTAGGTTCTGCAAGCGCTGAGCGGCCTCCTGCTCGCCCTGTTCGTCTCCACCCTGGGCAGCACCGTCGTCGCCACCGCCCTGCCGCGGATGCTGCGGGAACTCCACGGCTCGCCCACCCAGTACACCTGGGTCGTCACGGCCACCCTGCTCGCCGCCACCGCCGCCACCGCGATCTGGGGAAGCTCGCCGATCTGTTCAGCAAGAAGACGCTCATCCAGACCGCCGCCGCCGTGTTCATCGCCGGGTCGGCCGCCGCCGGGCCGGCCCAGGACGCCGGGCAGCTGATCGGGGCCCGTGCGCTGCAGGACGCCGGGGTGGGCGGGCTGCAGTCCCTGGTCCAGATCGCGATCGCCGCGATGATCCCGCCGCGGGAACGCGGCCGCTACGCCGGTACCAGAGCAGCGTCACCGCGCTGTCCACCATCGGCGGGCCACTGCTGGGCGGCTTCATCGTCGACACGTCCTGGCTGGGCTGGCGGTGGTGCTTCTTCGTCGGGGTCCCGGTCGCCGTCGTCGCCGTCGTGCTGCTGCAGTGGACGCTGCGGCTGCCGGTCGTGCGCCGGGAGAACGTCCGCATCGACTACGGGGGGCGCCACCCTCATCACCGCCGGGGTCAGCCTGCTGCTGATCTGGGTTTCCTTCGCCGGCGGGGCGTTCGCCTGGGCGTCGTGGCAGACCGCCGTCATGGTCGGCGGTGCCGTCGTCCTGCTGGGGCTCGCCGCCCGGGTCGAGTCCCGCGCCGCCGAACCCGTCGTCCCGCCCCGGATCATCCGGCAGCGCACCACCGCGCCGGCCATCCTGGGCAGCCTCGCCGCCGGCACCGCGATGTACGGCGCCGCCGTCTTCCTCAGCCAGTACTTCCAGGTCAGCCGCGGCCCACGCCCACGGAGGCCGGCCTGCTCACCATCCCGATAATGACCGGCATCCTCGTCGCCTCCGTCACGGGCGGGCGGCTGGTCAGCCGCTCCGGCCGGCTCAAGCCCTACCTCGTCACCGGCGCGCTCAGCCTGACCGCCGGCTTCGGTCTCCTCGGGTTCCTCGGCGAACGGACGCCCCTGGTCCTCGTCGCGGTGGCCATGGTGCTCGTCGGCGCGGGGGTCGGGCTGACGCTGCAGAACTTCGTCCTGGTCGTGCAGAACGTCGTGCCGCTGCGGGAAGTCGGCGCCGCGAGCGCCACGGTGTCCTTCTTCCGGTCCCTCGGCGGCACCATCGGCGTCGCCGTCCTCGGGGCGGTACTCGCCCGTCAGGTCGCGGACCGGCGCAAGGCATACCGGCGTCCGCCGCCCACGGCCAGGCGACCGGGCCGATCACAGTCCACAGTGGACTACGGGGAAGGCGTCGAAATCGGCGAATGCGGCGATCATGATAACGGTTCCCGCGCGAGTGACCGGACGAACTCCCCGCCCGCGCCCGTTCTCTGCTAAAAAGGCCCTCGGTCACGAAGTCCGCCGAGCGACGCAGGGGTACGGGTGCCTTTCGAGGAACAGCTCGTGAGCGGGCGGTACCGGATCCTGGAACGCATCGGCCACGGCGCGATGAGCGTCGTGTGGCAGGCCAGGGACGAGCGCCTGGACCGCGTCGTCGCCGTCAAGCAGTTCCTGCACGAGCCGGGAACCGGGGCAGCGCCGGCCGGGCTCTGCGAACGGGCGATCCGCGAAGCGCGGCTGGCCTCCCGGCTGCGGCACCCGCACGCGATCACGGTGTACGACGTCCTCGAGGACGCGGGTTCGATGTACCTGGTCATGGAGTACGTGCCGGCCCGTTCGCTGACCGACGTGCTCGTCGAGCGGGGCGCGCTGCCGCGGTGCGACGTGGTCCGGCTCGGACGGCAGATCGGGTCCGCGCTGGCCGCCGCGCACGGGGACTGGATCCTGCACCGGGACGTCACGCCGAACAACGTGCTCGTCTCCGGCGACGGCACCGCCCGGATCACCGACTTCGGGGTGTCGCGCGCGCTCGGCGAGCACCTCGCCGCCGAAGACGACGTCATCGTCGGCACCCTCCCCTACCTGGCCCCGGAGGTCGCCCGGGGCGGCGAAGCCGGCCTGCCGTCCGACGTCTACGGGCTCGGCGCCACGCTCTACACCGCGCTCGAGGGCACGCCGCCGTTCGGCACCAGCGACGACCCGATCACGCTGCTGCGGCGGATCACCGAAAACCAGCTCGTCCCGCCGCCGCACGGCGGCCCGCTCACCGGCGTGCTGATGCGGATGCTCGAACGCGACCCCGCCGCGCGCCCCACGATGCAGGAGGCGGTCGCCCTCCTCTCGGCCGTGGGCCGGCCAGCGGCCACGGCGGTGCCCCGCCGTCCCCGGCTGCGCCGCGTCGCCGTGGCCGGGGCCGCGGTGTGCGTGACCTCGGCGTGCGTGGCGGCCGGGCTGGCCTTCACCGGCGAGCCGGAGACCACCGCCGCCCCGGTCGAGCGGCCCCCGACGACCGTCACCGAGGACCACACCGTCAGCGCCACCACCACGGCACCCGCACCGCCGCCGCGGCCGGCCCGGGCCACCGACGCACCGCCCGCGCCGGCCTCCGCGGGGTGCACCGCGCGGTTCGAGGTCACGAACTCGTGGCCGGGCGGCGCCCAGGCCGAGGTGACCGTGCGCAACGACCGGCCGACGCGGCTGTCCGGCTGGACGGTGACGTGGGCGCTGCCCGGCGGCGCCACCGTCCGGGACCTCTGGAACGGCACCCTCACCCGGGCCGGCTCGACGGTGACCGTCACCGACGCGGGCTGGAACGCCCTGGTCGAACCGGGCGCGTCGGCGTCGTTCGGGCTGATCCAGGACCTCGCGGACGGCCGGGCCGCCGTCCCCGTCCTCGGCTGCCGGCCGAACTGAGGCGCGGAATACCGTTACCGTTCCGAAACAACCGGATCGGCCGTTTTTCCGTAGCGGGCGAAAAAGCTTTCCGGGCGCCACGGCGAAATCGTCGAAGCCGATTTCCGGAAACCACCCGGGTGAGTGAATTCCTCGCGGGCGCCGAACGCCGCGGCCGGGCGGGCCGTGTCCCCGTCGACGGCAACCGCAGAGGGGAGCGTGCCCGTGGAGACAGGGGCAGTGATCGCCGGCCGCTACCGCGTGCTCGGCCGGGCCGGTCACGGCGCGATGGGCACCGTGTGGCGGGCGCAGGACGAACGGCTGAGGCGCGTCGTCGCGATCAAGCAGCTGTTCGGCGACGCCGACGCGGCACGCACCCGCGCCCGGACGGTCCGCGAGGCCCGGATGGCCGCCCGGTTGCGCCACCCGCACGCGGTCGTCGTGTACGACGTCGTCGAGCACGAAGCGGCGTCCTACATCGCGATGGAGTACCTGCCGTCCCAGACGCTGACCGAAGTCCTGGAAGGCGAAGGCCCGCTGGTGCCGGAGTACGTGGCCGAACTCGGCGGCCAGCTCGCCTCGGCGCTGGCCGCGGCGCACGCCGAAGGCGTCCTGCACCGCGACATCAGCCCGAACAACGTCCTCGTCACCGCCGACGGCACCGCGAAGATCACCGACTTCGGGGTGGCGCACGCCCCCGGCGAAGGCGCCGCGACCGGGGGCGGCCTCGTCGTCGGCACCCCGGCCTACCTCGCCCCGGAGGTCGCGGACGGCGCCGACGCGGGCTTCCCGTCCGACGTGTACTCCCTCGGCGCGACGCTCTACACCGCCCTCGAAGGCCGGCCGCCCTTCGGCACCGACCACAACCAGCTGGCGCTGCTCAAACGCGTCGTCCGCGGGGACATCCGGCCGCCGCGCACCGCCGGGCCGGTCACCGACGTCGTCCTCCGGCTGCTACACCGGGATCCGGCCGCCCGCCCCACGATGGCCGAAGCGGCCCGGCTGCTCGGCCGCCGCGCCACCGAAGGCCCGCGGCCACCGGTCCCGGCCCCGGTGGCCGCCGAGCCCGCCCCCGCCCGCCGCCGGCGGTCCCGCGTCGCGCTGGCGGCGGCCGTGCTGCTGCTGACCGGGGCCGGGATCGTGGCGGCGACGTCGATCCCGGCCCGCTCCGCGCCCGCGGCCGCACCGGCCCAGCTCGCCTCGGCGCCGTCCGCGACCGCTTCCGCCGCGGGGCCGCCCGGCTGTGCCGCGCGGTACCAGGTCGTGAAGTCCTGGGACGGCGGCTTCCAGGGTCTGGTGACCGTGCGCAACAGCGGGCGGGCCGACCTCGCCGGCTGGACCGTCAGCTGGCCGACGCCGTCCGGGACGAGCATCGACGACCTCTGGAACGGCAAGCTGCTGCGCACGGGGGCCACGTCGGCGATCGCGAACGCCGAGTGGAACGGGAAGCTGCGGCCCGGCGAAACGACCACGTTCGGCTTCGTCGCCCTGGCTCGCGCCGGCCGCCGCGGACTCCCCGTGACCGACTGCCGCCCCGCCGGGTGAGCACGAGCTCCCGGCCGCCGACGAAGGTGGCTTGACCAGCGCCGTTGACCCCCATTATGGTCAGCCTTCCCTCTTTCGTGTTAACGCTAACGCTCCACCGGACAACGGACCGGACAATGGCCCGGGAAAGTGCTCGACAATGACGAATCCCCGCGACGTCGCGGACGAACCGGGCGGAGCAGGCCGCGGCGTGGTGACGATCACCGACGTGGCGAACGCGGCCGGCGTCTCGGCGAGCACGGTGTCGTACGTGATCACCGGCAAGCGGACGATCTCCCCGGCGACGCGGCGGCGGGTCGAGCAGACCATCCGCGCGCTCGGCTACCGGCGCCGCACCGGCTCGCCGCCGCCGTCCCCGGCCCGGGCCGGGGTGCTGGCGGTCGCGGTGCCGCCGCACGGCGACCGGCACGTGGGCGTGGAGATGGAGTTCTTCTCGGCGGCCGCGGGCGCCGCCCGCGGGCTCGGCTTCGACCTGCTCCTGGTCACCGACGAAGAAGGCACGGCCGGCCTGCACCGGGTGACGGCGGCCGCGCTGGCCGACGCGGTGATCGTGCTGGACGCCGGCGACGGCGACCCGCGGGTGCCGGTCCTGCTCGCCTCGGGCCGCCCGGCGGTCCTGGTCGGCGCGCCCGGACGGCACCACGGGCTGGCGGCGCTGACGCTCGACCTGCGGCCGGCCGGGCAGACGTGCCTGAACCACCTCGCCGACCTCGGGCACCGCTCGGTCGTCCACCTGGGACCGTCGCCCACGCAGCCCGGCCACCGGCTGCGGTACCTCGAGGACTTCACCGAAGGCCTGCGCGAGGCCGCGGTGCGGCGCGGTGTGGAAGCGCTTTCCCAGCCGTGCGAGCCCACGGCCGAAGACGTCACCCGCTGCCTCGCCGAGCTCCTCGGCCCCGGCGGCCCGGCCGCGCTGGTGGTCCACGACGAAGCCGCGCTGCCACTGGTGATGGCGACGCTGCGGAACCGCGGGCTGCGGGTCCCCGAAGACGTGTCGGTCGTGGCGGTCTGCTCGGCAACGGTGGCGGAGCACCAGCGGATCCCCCCGACGGCGGTGGTGATCCCGGCCCGCGAGCTGGGCGCGCTGGCCGTGGACCGGGCGGTCCGCCAGCTCGACGGGACACCGGTCGCGGAACCGGAACCGGTCCTCCCCCGGTTCGTGCCGGGGGAAACCACGGGACCCGCACCGGCCGCCTGAGCCGGGCGCGGCCGGACGTCCGGGCGACGGCGGTGCGGGATTCCGCGCACGCCCGCTCGATCGGATGCCCGGCCCCGCACGCGAACGATCGCAACTCGCCTGACGAGCGACCGTTCGCGAAGCCCCGAATCCCCGCCCGACCGACGGCAGGGCGGAATCCTCCGCACCCACCCCACCGATGCCCGATCCCACACGCGAGCGGCTGCCCGTGAATCCCGGGATCCCCGCCCGGCCGACGGCGGTGCGGGATTCCGCGCGCACCCGCCCGATCGACGCCCGACCCCACCCGCGAGCGGCTGCTCGTGAAATCCCGGGATCGCCGTCCGATCCGGCGATGTCAGGCCGCGGAATCCGGGGCGCCGCCGCAGGATTCCCGCACCACCAGCGTCGGCCACAGCTGCAGGCGGTGGACCGGTCGCCCGGCCGGGTCGGCGAGGCGGGCCAGTGCCAGCTCCGCGGCCACCGCGCCGAGCCGGTGCTTCTGCGGGCACACCGCCGTCAGCGGCGGGTCCGAGGCCGCCGCGACCTCGTCGTCGTAGGTGACCACCGCCAGCTCGCCGGGCACCGCGATGCCGCCGTCGCGGGCCCGCTCGATCAGGCCGATGGCCTCGCGGTCGGAGTGCACCAGCAGGGCCCCCACCCCGGCGCGGCGGCAGCGGGCCAGCAGCGCGTCGTACTCCGCCGTCCAGCCCGGGGCACCGTAGACCGGGACGTCCAGGTCCAGCGCCGTGCCCGCGTCGAGGCCGAGGGATTCGACCGTCTCGCGCCAGCCGGTGCGCAGCGCGCGGCTGGTCGGGCTGGACCGGGACGTGACCAGCCCGACCCCGCGGTGGCCCAGGGACACCAGGTGCCGCACGGCCAGTCCCGCGCCGAGCGCGTGCGCGGTCGTGGCCGCGTCCAGGGCCAGGGTGGGCAGTTCCGGCGGCGGCAGGCGCTCGACGAGGACCACCGGGACGCTGAGCGAACCCAGCCACCGCAACAGGTCCAGCGCGCCGCGCCCGCTCGTGGCCGGCGCCACCAGCAGTGTCTGCACGCCGCGTTCGAGCAGCTTGGTGACCTGGCGACGGTCCTCCGCGGCGTCGTAGCTGGACGCGCGCAGCACGAGCCGCCCGCCCGCCGCGGCCACGGTGGACTGGGCGCCCTGGACCACCGGCGGCCAGTAGTACTCCACCGACGGCGTGACCATGCCGACCAGCGCGCCGGGCACCACCGGGCCGAACATCGAGGCGGTGGCGCGCCCGTGCTCGGGCGGGCCGCCGCGGGGCCGGGTCAGGGTGACCCCGCCGTGCACCCGGGTCAGCAGCCCGCGGTCGGCCAGTTCCGTGACGTCCCGGCGCACGGTGACCGCGGTGACGCCCAGTCGTTCGACCAGCTCGGTGAGCCGGACCGCGCCGTGTTCGCGCACCAGGGAAAGGATCAGCTGGTGCCGTTCCGAAGCGAGCATCACCGGACCTGCTCCAGCCGGACCCGCGCGGGCCCCTCGCGCACGAGCAGGGTGAGCCGGCTGAGGTACCCGCCCCAGGAGGCCCGCAGCAGCGGGTCGGTCAGCTCGCGCCGCTCGAGTTCCGCGGTGGTGTGCCGGGGATCCCAGCACAGCCGCACCCGGACCCCGTTGCGGGACACCGAGGCCTCGCCGTCGGCCAGCTCCACCGCACCCGCCAGGAGATGCCGGAGCCGGACCGGCCGGACGCTGTCGTCGTCTTCCACGACGACGTGGGCGGAAGGACCGCGGACCAGCCGCACCGAACGGATCCAGCGCGGCACCCCCGGGTAGGCGGCGGCGAGGTCCGCGGTCAGGACGGCCTCGGCCGCGCCGAGCTCCACCCGGACGTCCCGTGCCCCGGCCGCCTCTCCCGCTTCCTGCGGGACGCCCGGCTCGGGGACGTTGTGCCACTCGCTGCGCAGCGGCCAAGCCTGGTAGCGGTCCGGCCCGAAGCTCGCCGCCGTGTAGGTCGGCTGGCCGGCGTCGATCACCAACGGGACGCCGTCGGCCGCCACCCAGAACGAACCCACGTCGAGGTGGTTGTGCCGTTCCCCGTTGTGCCCGGCCTTGACCGCCACGGTCAGCCCGCGCGCGGTGCCCGCGGTCTCCCGGGCCACGAGCACCTGCACCCGCGGCAGCCATTCTTCGCGCGCCAGCCAGGGTTCGCCCGCTTCCGCCACCACCGCCCGCCAGCCCGGGTCGGCCAGCCCCGAAAGCGCGCGGCCCAGCCCGGCCGACGGCCACACGAGCCGGCCGCCCGCCCGGGCCCGCGCGGCCGCGAACGCGCACACGGCGGCGTCGCCGAGCCGCTCGCCCCACCGGTGCAGGACGTGCCACGGCTGGGCCGGCGACAGGCGGGCCGGGGCGTCTCCGGCGTTGACGAAGGCGTCGCCACCCAGGTGCATCCGGTGCGGGAAGCGGATCAGCTCCGCGAGCACGGGCAGTTCCGGCACCTCGAAACCGCCACCGGCCAGGAGGTCGAGGCATTCGAGCAGGCGGCACGCGCCGTGCCACCAGTAGGCGACGCCTTCGTCGATGCCGCCGTCGTCGGGCAGCACGGCGACGTAGTGGCCGAGGCCGTCGACGACCAGCCGGACCAGCCGGCGGCGCCGCTCCTCGTCGGCCACGAGCAGGAGCGCCGCGGTGAGGACGGCGCTGTGGATCCACGGGTTCCAGTTGTGCGCGTCGCCGTCCAGGCCGAGCCAGTGCCAGTCGCGGATGCGCTCGAACGGCGTCAGGACGCGGAGTTCGACCTCCCGGCGCAGACGTTTGCGCAAGCCGGGAGCCCGGCGGTCGAGGTGCGGGCCGAGGGCGTGATCGGACCAGGCGAACAGCGACGCGACCTCGGCCGCGCCCAGGTCGAGGAACGGGTCGTCCGGGTCGGCCAGCACTTCGCCGCGCGCGGCCGCGTGCCGGTCGTGCGGCGCCCAGCACCAGGTGGTCGCCTCGGCAAGGGTGACCAGCCCGTCGATCGCGCCGTCCAGGAACGGCACCTCGTCCGGCGGCGTCTCGCCGGTCAGCACCGCGGCCAGCACCAGCGTGGTCACGCGCTCGCGCAGTTCACGGGCGGCGTCTTCGTAGTCGGTCCGGACCCCGTCGCGGAACGTCCGCGCCCACGCCGTGGCCGTCAGCACGGGCGCCGGGCGGGCGAGCAGCGCGCGGGCGTCGGCGAGCACGGCGGCGCCGTCGGCCGCGGCCCAGCCCGCCCGGTCACGGACGTCGGGGACGCCGAAGAGCACGCTGGACACCATGGCGTTCCTTCGGTTCTGATCGTTTGTGATCGTTTTTGCGCTGAAATGTTGACTCGCACTATGGCACACCCCGACAGTGACAGCCATCACTTCGACGGAGGAGCAATGACGCTTCGGCCCCCGGCCGGTTTGACCCGCCGGACCTTCCTGTCCGCCACCACCGGGCTCGCGGCCGCCGGGCTCGTCGGCGGCTGCGCGTCCTCGACGACGGCCTCCGGCGCCACGCGCGTGCGCATCTGGTCCTGGCTGACCGGGATGGACAAGTACGTCGCCGCGTTCAACGCGGCGCACCCGGACATTTCGGTGGAGCTCAACGTGATCGCGTCCGGGCTCAAGGGCGGCTACGCCCAGCAGACCAACGCCCTGCGCGCGCACAACGCCCCGGACATCCTGCACACCGAGTACCAGGGCCTGCCGCAGCTGCTGACCACGGGCGGCCTGCGCGACCTCACCGCGGACCTGGCCGACCTCGAACGCGGCTACTCCCCCGCCGCGTGGCAGGGCGTGCGGCCCGGCGGGCGCACCTGGGCGGTGCCGATGGACCTCGCCCCGATGGTGCTCTACTACCGCAAGGACCTGTTCGACCGGCACGGCATCGCGGTCCCGCGCACCTGGCAGGAGTTCCGCACCGCCGCGCAGGCTGTGAAGCGGGCCGACCCGGCCGCGCGGGTGACGACGTTCCCGCTCAACGACGGCTCGTTCTTCGCCGGGATGTGCTGGCAGGCGGGCGATCCGTGGTGGCGGGTCGACGACGGCGCCTGGCGGGTGAACATCGACGGGGCCGGCACCCGGCGCACCGCGGACTACTGGCAGGGCATGATCGCCGACGGCCTGGTCGCCACCGCCCCGACCGGCGACCAGGACTGGATCGGCGCGATGCACACCGGACGGCTGTGGGGCCTGCTCGGCGCGTCCTGGAGTGTCGGCTCGCTCGTCAAGTCCATCCCGAAGGACACCGGCCGGTGGGCGGTGACCACCATGCCGACCTGGGACGGCGTGCCGTCGACCGGCGTGCAGGGCGGCAGCGCGTTCGCCGTCTCCGCCGAAAGCGAGGTGCCCGAAGCGGCCGTGAAGTTCCTGCGGTGGCTGAGCACCGATCCGGCCGTCGCGAAGATCGGCACGACGTTCACCACGCCGTTCCCGGGCTACCTGCCGAGCCGGGATGTCGCCCGGAAGGCGTACAAGGGCGGGTACTTCCTCGGTGCGCCGGTGTACGACGTGCTCGACGAAGCCGCCCGGCGCGTCCCGGACTGGACGTGGGGCCCCAACGCCCTGCGGATGTTCTCGGCCGTCGTCGACCACCTCGGCGGGGTCAAGACCGGCGGTACCACCCTGGCCGCCGCCGTCCGGCAGACGCAGGCCGACGCCGTCGCCGAGCTGCGCGAGCGGGGATTGACCGTGCGGGAAGGGAAAGCCTGATGACCGTCCTCACTCCCGAGCGCGCCGCGAACGTCCCGGCGCCGGCGAGTCCGGGCGTCCCGGCGAGGAGCCGCCGCGGCCGCGGGCGCGCCGGCCTGGTGCTGGCGGCGCCGTTCGCGGTGCTGTTGACCGCCACCGTGCTCGTCCCGATCGGGTATGCGCTCTACCTGAGCCTGTTCACCGATCGCCTGTCCGGCCTGGGTTTCTCCGGCCCGCGGCAGGCGTTCGTCGCCCTCGGCAACTACGTCGACGTGCTCACCGACAGCGCGTTCCACACCAGCCTCGGCAACGTGGCGCTGTTCGTCGTCGTCCACATCCCGATCATGCTGGGCCTCGCGCTCCTGTTGGCCCTGCTGGTCGACTCCGCGGTCGTGCGGCTCAAGCGCGTATGGTCCCTCGCAGTCTTCCTGCCCTACGCGGTGCCGACCGTGATCACCGGGCTCGTCTGGGCCTACCTGTACAGCCCCGGGTCGGGCCTGTCCGCCGTGCTGCCGGTCGACCCGCTGGGCAAGACCGGCATCCTGCCCTCGATCGTCAACATCGCGACCTGGCAGTGGGTCGGCTACAACATGATCATCTTCTACACCGCGCTGCAGGCCGTGCCGCGTGACGTCCTCGAAGCCGCGCGCGCCGACGGCGCCGGGGGTGTCCGGACGGCGTGGTCGGTCAAGGTCCCGATGATCCGGCCGACGATGTTCGTCGCCCTCGTGTTCACCGTCATCGGTTCCCTGCAGCTGTTCACCGAACCCCTGGTGCTGCGGGGATTCACCGGTTCGGTGACGAGCACCTGGTCCCCGAGTCTCTACGTGTACGAAGCCGCCTTCATCGCCGGTGACTACGGGCGCGCCGCCGCCGCGTCCGTGCTGCTGGCCCTGGTGTCCGCCCTGCTCTCGGCGCTGGTCATGCGCCTGTCCAACCGGAGGTCCCGGTGACCGTCTCCTACGCAGCGACGTCCGAGGCTTCGCCTCGGGCCGGGGGCTCCGCCACCCGGAACCCCCGGAAAGCAGATTCGCGCTGGACGTCCCGCACGGTCGTGCACGTCCTGCTGGTGCTCGCCGCGCTCTACGCGGTGCTGCCCCTGGTCTGGCTGGTCACCTCGGCCACCAAGTCCGTCGGCGACTTCTCCACGACCGGCGCGTTCGAGCTCGGGCAGTGGAACCTCGGCACCAACCTCGGCGCCCTGTTCACCCAGGAGAACGGCGTCTTCCTGGCCTGGATCCGCAATTCCCTGCTCTACGCCGGGCTCGGCGCGGTGCTCGGCTCGCTGATCTGCGCCGGCTGCGGGTACGCGATCGCGAAGCTGGACTTCCCGGGGCGGCGCGCGCTGTTCGCCGTCACCCTGGCCGGGGTGCTCGTGCCGACCACCGCGCTGGCCCTGCCGCTGTACCTGCTGGCGTCCCAGCTGCACGTGGTCGGGACGTTCTGGGCGGTGTTCGTCCCGTTGCTCACCAACCCGTTCGGCGTCTACCTCGCCCGGGTCTACGCCGAAGCCGCGGTGCCGGGCGAGGTCCTCGAAGCCGCGCGCACCGACGGCGCCGGCGAGCTGCGGACGTTCTTCACCATCGCGCTGCCGATGATGCGGCCGGGCCTGGTGACCATCTTCCTGTTCCAGTTCGTCGGGATCTGGAACAACTTCTTCCTGCCGCTGGTGATGCTCACCGACCCGCAGCTGTTCCCGATGAGCCTCGGGCTGTACCAGTGGAGCACGCGCGTGACGCAGTTCCCGCAGTACAACCCGCTCGTCATCACCGGTTCGCTGCTGGCGGTGCTGCCGCTGGTGGTCGCGTTCGTGCTGCTGCACCGGCAATGGCGGTCCGGGCTGGCCGCGGGCAGCGTCAAATGACGCGGCGCCCGGAGACGCTGCTGGTACTGGGAAAGGACACGATGCGGCTGCAGTTCGGCGACACGGAACTGGCGCGGCTGCGGGCCACGGCCCGGCTCGGCGATCCACTGTGGACCGACGAGCTCGCCTCGGCGGCGGTCCGGGCGCGGCTGGCGGAGGTGGAGGTGCTGCTCACGTCGTGGGGCTGTCCGCCGCTCGACGAACAGGTGCTGCGGGCGGCGCCGAACCTGCGCGCGGTGCTGCACGCGGCCGGCAGCGTCCGCGACCACGTCGGCGCGGCGGTGTTCGACCGGGGTCTGCTCGTCACCACGGCGGCCGGCGCCAACGCCGAACCGGTCGCCCAGTACACCCTGGGCGCGATCCTGTGGGCGTTCAAGAAGGTGCCGTTCCTGGCCGCCGACGCCCGGGTGTTCCGGGAGGATTGGCGCTACCGTGAGCACCGCGGCGAACTGTCGGGCCGGGACCGCACGGTCGTGCTGGTGGGCTTTTCCCGCGTCGGACGGCGGGTCGCCGCGCTGCTGCGGCTGCTCGGCTTGGCCCGGGTCCTGGTGGTCGACCCGGTGGCGGACGCGGAGGAGATCCGGGCCGCCGGCGCCGAGCCGGCTTCGCTCGCGGACGCCCTGCCCCAGGCCGACGTGCTGAGCCTGCACGCGCCGTCGCTGCCGGAGACCCGGCACATGATCGGCGCCGCGGAACTGGCCGCCCTGCCACCGGGCGCGGTGCTGATCAACACCGCACGGGGAGCGCTGGTGGACACGGCGGCCCTCGAAAACGCCTGCAGAGGAGGCCTGCACGCGGTGCTCGACGTCACCGAGCCGGAGCCGCTGCCGGCCACGTCGCCGCTGTACGACCTGCCGAACGTGGTGCTGACCCCGCATGTGGCGGGCTCGCTGGGCGCGGAGACCCGGCGGATGACCGCCGAGGCACTCGGCGAGCTGGAGCGGTACGCCGCGGGCCTGCCGCCTCGAGCGCCGGTGACACGGCATTCCCTGGCGGTGCAGGCATGACCGCCGAAGGGCGCGGCGAGCCAGGGGCCGCCACCCGCACACCCCGCGGCCCAGGCACACCCAGCGGCCTCGAGCCCTGCCCCGCCCGCCCGCCCCGCGCCCTGGCGGTGCAGCCGTGACCGCGCTCGAAGACCGGCGCCTTTCGCCCTACACCGGGTGGACCCGCGAGCACTGGACCGCCCTCGCCGACCGGATGCTCGCCGCCGTCGCCCCCTACCGCTCGCCCGGCTGCGCGCGGATCGACCTGCCCGGCCCGGCCAGCCGCAACGGCCGCGTCTCCGATGGGCTGGAAGGCTTCGCCCGGACGTTCCTCATCGCCGGGTTCCGCGTCGCCGGGGAGCGCGGCGCGGACCCCGGCGGGCTGCTCGAACCGTACGCGCGCGGGCTGGCCGCCGGTACCGATCCGGCGTCGGCCGAGGCGTGGCCGCGGCCCGGCGAACTCGGGCAGTCCAAAGTGGAGGCCGCGTCGATCGCCCTGGTCCTGCAGCTGACCCGGCCGTGGCTGTGGGACCGGCTCGACGACCCGGTCCGGGAGCGGGTCGTCGCCTGGCTGGCGACCGTCGTCGGCCAGCCCTACCCGCCGATCAACTGGGTGTGGTTCCGGATCGTCGTCGAGTCGTTCCTGCGCGAGGCGGACGGCCCGTGGTCGGCGGCGGACATCGAAGAGGACCTCGCCGTGCACGCCTCGCTGCGCCGGCCCGGCGGCTGGCTCAGCGACGGCGACGAGCGCGCCTACGACCACTACACCGGCTGGGCGCTGCACCTGTACCCGCTGCTGTGGACGCACCTGTTCGACGTCACCGGCAGCCTGTGCCCCGGCGAGCTGCGCCACCAGTGGGCCGCCGACCTCCGCGCGTACCTCGACGACGCCGTGCGGCTGGTCGGCGCCGACGGCTCGCCGCTCCTGCAGGGCCGCAGCCTGGTCTACCGCTTCGCCGCCGCAGCGCCGTTCTGGGTGGGTGCGTTCACCGGGACGTCCCGGCTGGCCCCGGGCCTGACCCGGCGCGTGGCCGGCGGGATGGTCCGGCACTTCGCCGGCCGCGGCGCGTTCGAGCCGGACGGCCTGCTCACCCTCGGCTGGCACCGCGCCTGGCCGGCGATGCGCCAGGCGTACTCCGGGCCCGGCTCGCCGTACTGGGCGGCCAAGGGCCTGCTCGGGCTGGCCCTGCCGGCGGACCATCCCGTGTGGACGGACGTCGAAGAGCCGCTGCCGATCGAAACCGGCGACGTCGCGCGCGTGATCGACGCGCCCGGCTGGCTGGTTTCGGGGCGGCGCCGCGACGGCATCGCCGTGGTCGTCAACCACGGCACGGACCACGCCCGTCCCGGCGACCCGCGCTCCGACTCTCCGCTGTACGCGCGGCTCGGCTACTCCACGGCCACGGTTCCGCCGCTCGGTTCCGTCCCCGACAACACGGTCGTCGTCCTCGACGCCGACGGCCGCGCGAGCCACCGGTCGGGCTTCTCGACGTGCTACGCGGCCGAGCTGCCGGGCGGTGTGCTGGCGGCGGCGTCGCGGGGCCGCGTCCGCTGGGTCGACACGACCGGCGACGACGCCCCCGACCACGGCTCGGGCCGCGGCGGCCCGGTGGTGCCGGGGCCGGTGCTGACCGTCGTTTCCGTGGTGCGCCACGGGGCCGAGATCCGGATCGTGCGCGCCGGCGCCGGGGCCGGGCCGCTGCGGATGAGCGGTTGGCCGGTGGCGGCCGCCGGCCCACCGCGCGTGACCCGGACCGGCGGGTCCGCCACCGCGGAAACCCCCGAGCTGCGATCCGTGCTGCGGAACCTGCGCGGCTTCGCCACGGCGGACGTGGCGGTCGAAACCGGCACGTCACCGCTGGGCGAGTGGACGGCGATCCCGCTCCTCACCACCGGCGGCCCCCCGGCGCCCGGTGACGTCCTCGCCGCCGTGGTCGTCCTGGACCGCGGCGGTCCCGGCGAACCCGATCCCTCCCTCGCCGTGGCGGGCGACCGCGTCACCCTGACCTGGTCCGACGGCCTCACCACCGAGCTGGCCGTCCCCGCGCCGTGAAGCTCACGGCGTCCGGCGGCGCAGGGTGGCCGCGCCGAGCAGGAGGGCGAGGACGGCGCAGCCGGCGATGATGCCGATGTTGCGGAGCAGGGTGCCGTCGATCTCGGCGGAGCGGGTCACCTGGGTGAGGGCGTCCACGGCGTAGGACAGCGGCAGGACGTCGGACAGCGCGCTGAGCACCCAGCCCATGTCGCCGCGCGGGACGAACAGCCCGCACAGCAGGAACTGCGGCAGCACGAACACCGGCAGGAACTGGATGGCCTGGAACTCGGTGCGGGCGAACGCGCTGACGAACAGCCCCAGCGCCGTCCCCAGCAGCGCGTCCAGCACCACGATCAGCAGCAGCGCCCAGACCGGACCGGCGATGTCGAGTCCGAGCCAGGTCAGGGCGATCCCCGCCGCCACGGCCACTTGCAGGACCGCGAGCAGGCCGAACGCCAGCGCGTAGCCGAGGATGAGGTCCAGCTTGCCGATCGGCAGCGTCATCAGCCGCTCCAGCGTCCCGGTGGTGCGCTCGCGCAGGGTCGTCACCGAGGTGAGCAGGAACATGATCGTGAACGGGAAAATGCCCAGCAGGGCCGGCGCGACCGCGCTGAACCGCTGCTCGGAATTCAGCACGTACCGCAGCAGGATCATCAGGACGCTGGGCACCGCGACCAGCAGCGCGACCGTGCGCGGGTCGTGCCGCAGCTGGGTGAGGATCCGCCGGGTGGTGGCCAGCGCGTTCACCGCCTCACCCCTTCCCGGCCCTTGATCAGCCGCAGGAAGGCCTGTTCGAGGTCGGCGGCGCCGGTGCGGGCGCGCAGCTCGGCGGGGGCGCCCCGGGCCAGCAGCTTGCCCTGGTGCAGCAGCAGGAGGTCGTCGCAGCGCGCGGCTTCGTCCATGACGTGGCTGGAGATCAGCAGGGTGGTCCCGGCCGCGGCCAGTGCGTGGAACAGCTGCCACAGCTCGTCGCGCAGCTCGGGGTCGGAGCCGACCGTCGGCTCGTCCAGCACCAGCAGCTCGGGCGTGCCCAGCAGCGCCACCGCCAGGTTGGCCCGGCCGCGCTGACCGCCCGACAGCCGGCCGATCAGGGTGCGCGCGGACTCGGTGAGCCCGGCTTGCGCAATGACACGGTCCACATCGGACGGACCGGTGCCGAGCACCGCGGCGAAGTAGCGCAAGGCCTCGGTCACGGTCAGGTCGGCGTAGATCGCCGGGTCCTGCGTCGCGTAGCCGATCCGCCGCCGCAGGTCCGGGCTGCCCGCCGCGCGGCCGAGCACGGTGACCCGGCCGCCCTCGACGACCTGCACACCGACGATCGAGCGCATCAGCGTGCTCTTCCCGCAGCCATTGGGCCCGAGCAGGCCGGTGACGGTGCCCCGCCGGACGGTGAAGCCGATGTCACGGAGGACTTCGTGCCCGCCGCGGCGGACGCGCAGGCCGGTCACCTCGATCGCCGGTTCGTCCATGACCCGCTCCTTCCCGCCCCTCATGGTGCGCGCCCGGGCCGCCCCGGGCAAGGCCGTCCCGTCTTGATCCACAAAGGACGGTGACCGGACCACCGGGCGTACTGGTCCAGGCAACGAAAGGGCAGGTTCGTGGTCCGTTAGTCCCCAACCCGGGCCGCCGGAGGTTGACCCGGCCGGAGCCCGTACCTACCGTCCGGCGGACACGAAAGCCCTTTCCAGGAGGTGCCATGCTGTCGAGGCGTACCTTCGTCACCGCCGGCCTGGCGGCCGCCGCAGCCGGCACGCCGCTGTGGGCCGCTCTCGCCACGCCGGCCGCCCGGGCCGCCGCCGCCCTGCCGTTGACGCTGAAGAACAATTCCGGCAGCGGCACCGTCTACGCCTACATCAGCGGCGCGGACACCTCGGGCCGCCCCGGGTTCGTCACCGCCGACGGCCGGTTCCAGGCGCTGCCCAACCCGTCTTCGCCGGTGACGCCGATCCCCGACTACGCCATCCCCCTGACGGGCTCGGGCGCGCAGCGCACCGTGACGCTGACCGACTACCTCATCGGCGGCCGGGTGTGGTTCTCGGTGGACAGGAAGATCCAGTTCTTCGTCAACCCGGGCCCCGGCCTCGTGCAGCCCGGCTTCACCAGTTCGGACCCGAACTGGCAGACGAACTGGACGTTCTGCGAGTTCACCTACAACAGCGCGAACCTCTACGCCAACATCAGCTACGTCGACATGGTGGCGCTGCCGGTGTCGATGGCCACCACGGGCGCGGCGGGCGCCCAGTCGGTCAGCCCGCTGCCGAACGGCGCCCTCGGCAGCATCGCCGACGGGCTGCGCGCGCAGCACAACGCCGACGGGGCGCCGTGGGACCGGCTGGTCGTCACCGACGGGTCCGGCCAGGTGGTGCGGGTGCTCGCGCCCGGCCACTCCCCGGTCGATTTCGGCGGTTACTGGACGAACTACCTCAACGCCGTCTGGGACCACTACCGCTCGACGCCGCTGACGATCAACGGGCAGGGCGGCATCGGCTCCTACACGGGCACGGTCAGCGGCGACGCGATCGTGTTCGCCGGCCTGAACACCAACGGGGTCCCGTTCACGAAGCCGAGCGCGGCGGACATCTTCGGCTGCGCGAGCGGGCCGCTGTACAACTCCGGCAGCGACGCCCGGGGCGCGGTCGCCGCCCGCCTGGCCGCGGCGCTGAACCGCAGCAGCCTGCTGGTGGCAGGCGGAAACAACCAGCCTGACGGCGTGCCACCGTCGCAGTACTACCGCGACGCGACGACCAACCACTACGCGCGCCTGGTGCACCAGTACGCGTCGATCGGCTACGCGTTCCCGTACGACGACGTCGGCCCGACGGGCGCCCAGCCGGTGGACGGCCACCTCCAGGACCCGGCCCCGACGTCCTGGACGGTGTCCCTGGGTGCGGGCGGCGGCACGACCCCGCCACCGGGCAACGGCGGCACGAGCGCGTACTCGACGATCCAGGCGGAGGCGTACACGGCCCAGAGCGGCACGCAGAACGAGTCGTGCAGCGACACGGGCGGCGGCGTGGACGTGGGCTGGATCGCGAACGGCGACTGGCTGAAGTATCCGGGCATCGACTTCGGCTCGAGTTCCCCGAACCAGTTCGTCGCCCGCCTGGCCTCGGGCGCGGCGGCCGGGGTGAGCGGCGCGATCAAGGCCCGCCTGGACGGCGTCTCGGGCCCGGTCATCGCGGAGATCGACTTCGCGAACAACGGCGGCTGGCAGCAGTGGCAGACGGTGCCGGCCAACATCGTCGGCGCGGCCACCGGCGTGCACGATCTGTACCTGACGTTCTCGGGGAGTTCGTCGGACTTCGTCAACGTCAACTGGTTCACCTTCACCCGCTAGCCGGGCGGCCCGCGCGCCTTGGGGCGGCGCGCGGGCATGATGGCGGCCATGCCGCACCGCGTCCTGCTCGCCGACGACGACCGGGCCATCCGGGAATCCCTCGTCCGGGCCCTCGATCTCGAGGGCTACCTGGTCACCGAGGTGGCCGACGGGGTCGGCGCGCTCGCCACCGCGCGGCGCGAAGACTTCGACGTGATCGTCCTCGACGTCATGATGCCCGGCGTCGACGGGCTCGGGGTCTGCCGCGTGCTGCGGGCCGAGGGCGATCCCACGCCGATCCTCATGCTCACCGCGCGCGTCGAAACCCCTGACCGGGTCGCCGGGCTGGACGCCGGGGCCGACGACTACCTGCCCAAGCCCTTCGAGCTCGACGAGCTGCTCGCCCGGCTGCGGGCGCTGCTGCGGCGCACGTCGCCCGAGACCGAGTCCGAGGCGCGGCGGACCGTGCGGCTCGGCGAGCTCGCCGTCGACCCGGCCGCGCGGCGCGTGTGGTGGCAGGGCACCGAGATCACCCTCTCGAAGACCGAATTCGACCTGCTCGAGCTGCTCGTCCGCAACGCCGGGATCGTGCTCGACCGGGCCACCATCTACCGGCGGATCTGGGGCTACGAGTTCGGCGCGGACTCCAAGAACCTCGCCGTCTACATCGGCTACCTGCGGCGCAAGCTGGAACAGGCCGGGGCCACCGGGCTGATCCACACCGTGCGCGGGGTCGGCTACTCGGTGCGGCCGTCGTGAACCTGCGCAGCAAGCTCGCCATCGCCTTCGCCGGGGTCGGCGCCGCGGTAGCGATCCTCGTCGGGGTCTTCAGCTACCAGGCCGCCTCGCAGCGGATCGACGCCGAACTCGACCGGTCGCTGCTGACCACGTCGGCGGAAATCGCCGCGGGGGCGACGCAGATCCTCGCGCCCAGCCCGGTCACCCGCGGCCCGGACGACGACGACCACGACGAGGCCCAGCCCATGGTGGCGCAGGCGATCGCGCCCGACGGGAGCGTCCGCCCGCTCGGCGGCCGCCGGGTGCCCCTCCCGGTCGGCGGCCCCGACCGGGCGCTGGCCGCGTCCGGCGCCCTCGGCGACCACCGCTACACCGACTTCACCGCCGGCCGCGACGACTACCGGGTCATCACCGTCGCCCTCGGGCCCGGCCGCGGCGCCGTCGAGCTCGGCATCGACGTCGACGAGTCCCGGCACGTCCTGAAGGGACTGGCCGCCCGCATCACCGGCGTCAGCGCCCTCGTGCTGGCCGTCGCGGCCCTGGCCGGGTGGCTGCTGGCCCGGCAGATCACCCGGCGGCTGGTCCGGCTGACCGACGTCACCGAACAGGTCAGCGACGGGCGGCTCGACGACGTCGCCGTGCCCACCGGCGGCCACGACGAGGTCGGCAGGCTCGCGACGTCGTTCGACCGGATGCTCGGCAGGCTCGCCGACGCCCGCGCCGACCAGGAACGGCTCGTCCAGGACGCCGCCCACGAGCTGCGGACCCCGCTGACCAGCCTCCGGACCAACGCCAGCGTGCTGCGCCGGTTCGGCGAGCTCAGCCCGGACTCCCGCGCCCGGCTGCTCGACGACGTCGACGGGGAGACCCGCGAGCTGACCCACCTGGTCGACGAGCTCGTCGAGCTCGCCACCCGCCGCTACGAGGCCGAGGAACCGGCGCCGGTGGAGCTGGGCGAGATCGCCGGCCGCGCCGCCGAGCGCGTCCGGCGGCGCTCGGGCCGCGCCATCACCGTCGAGGCGGACGCGTCCGCGCTGACCGGCCAGGCGAAGGCGCTGGAGCGCGCGGTGACGAACCTGCTGGAAAACGCCGTGAAGTTCGCCCCCGAAGGGCCGATCGAAGCCGTGGTGCGCGACGGCCGCGTCGAGGTCCTCGACCGCGGCCCCGGCATCGGCGACGACGACGCGGCCCGCGTGTTCGACCGCTTCCACCGCGCGGACGCCGCCCGCGGCCTGCCGGGCTCGGGGCTCGGCCTGGCCATCGTGCGGGAGATCGCGCTCGCCCACGGCGGGTCGGTCTTCGCCGGGCCGCGCCCGGGCGGCGGCGCGGTGGCCGGGTTCACGGTCGGCGCCGAGCGGCTCTTACCGAACTCTCACCCGGATCACGTCGACGGCTAACCGGGCTCCGGAAGGGTGGATCGCAGAAGCGATCACCCGAGGAGCCCGATGTCCACGCTCGCCGCCCGCCGCACCGCGCGGCCGGTAGTCCGCCCGTGGTGGCGCGACGCCGCCGGGCTCACGGCCTGGCTCAGCGTGCTCTTCGTGGTCGCGCTCTGGGTGTCCGGCCGCGGCCTGCAGGACCTCGCCACCGCCTTCTTCACCTCCGCCGGACGGCTCACCGGGCTCCTTTCAGCGGATCTGCTGCTGCTCCAGCTGCTGCTGATGGCGCGCATCCCGTGGGTCGAGCGCAGCTACGGCCAGGACGAGCTGGCCCGCCGCCACCGGCTCGCCGGGTTCACGTCGATCACGCTGCTGGCCGCGCACGTCGTGCTCATCACCCTGGGCTACGCGGCGACCGACCGCTCCGGCGTCCTGGCCGAGGCGTGGGCGCTGGTGACGACCTACCCCGGCATGCTCCTGGCCGCGGCCGGCACCGCCGCGCTGGGCATGGTCGCGGTGACGTCGGTGCGGGCGGCCCGGCGGCGGCTGCGCTACGAGTCCTGGCACCTGCTGCACCTCTACGCCTACCTCGGCGCCGGGCTCGCCCTCCCGCACCAGCTCTGGACCGGCGCCGACTTCACCGCCGCCCCGGTCGCGACCGCGTTCTGGTGGACCGCCTACGCCGGGGCGGCGGGCGCGGTCCTCGTGTTCCGGGTGGGCCGGCCGGTGTGGCTCAACGCGCGGCACCGGCTGGTCGTCGAGCAGGTCGTGCCGGAGGCACCCGGGGTGGTCTCGGTGTACCTGCGCGGCCGTGACCTCCACCGGCTTCCCGCCGCCGCGGGCCAGTTCTGCGTCTGGCGGTTCCCCGCCGGGCCGGGCTGGACGCGCGGCAAGCCGTTCTCCTTCTCCGCCGCCCCGGACGGACAGCGGCTGCGGATCACCGCGAAGGACCTCGGCCCGGGCAGCCGCCGCCTCGCCACCCTGCGGCCGGGCACGCGAGCGTTCTTCGAAGGCCCGTACGGCCGGCTGACCGCTAGTGTCCGGAAAGGACAGAAGATCGCGCTGTTCGCCTCCGGAGTCGGGATCACGCCGTTGCGCGCCCTGTTGGAAGAACTCCCCTATCGCCCCGGTGAGGCCGTGCTGTTCCACCGGGCCGGCCGTCCGGCGGACCTGCTGTTCCAGGCGGAACTCGAGGAGCTCGCGGCCCGCCGCGGCATCCGGATCCACTGCCTGCTCGGCCCGCGTGCCCGCGACCGCGTGTCGTGGCTGCCCGCCGGGTACGCCCCGGTGCCCGACGACCAAGTACTGCGCCATCTCGTCCCGGACGTCTCCGGCCACGACGTCTACGTCTGCGGACCGGACGCCTGGACCGGCGCCGTGCTCGACAGCGCCCGCCGCGCCGGCGTCCCCGCCGACCGCGTCCACTTCGAACGGTTCGCCTGGTAGGAAAGGACTTCCGATGCGCCGGATCGCCATCGTGGCCGCGGCGACCGTCTCCGTCGTCGTGCTGCTGTTCAGCTACCGCACGAGCACGGACCGGACGCCGGTACCGCCCGCCCGCACCGCGAGCCCGCCGACGTCCGGCGCTGGTGCGGGTGCTGCGGTGGCCTCCGGCACGTTCACCGGCGACGCCGCCGACACCCGCTACGGCCCGGTCCAGGTCCGGATCACCGTCGCCGGCGGCAGGATCACCGAAGCGGACGCGATCGAATACCCGCAGGAGAGCGGGCGCGACGTCCGGATCAACTCCGCCGCCGTCCCGGAACTGAACCAGGAGGCGTTGCAGGCCCAGAGCGCGCAGATCGACACGGTCAGCGGCGCCACCTACACCTCGGAGGGCTACCAGCAGTCGCTGCAGTCTGCAATCGACCAAGCCCACCGGTGACCGACCCCGTTCGCCATCCATCCACAAAGGACATCATGACCACCGTCGACGGCCTGCCCGCCCACATCCTGCTCGTGCACGCAATCGTCGTGCTGCTGCCCCTTTCCGCGCTGCTGCTGGTCCTCAGCGCCGTTTGGCCGGCCGCGCGCGCCAAGCTCGCCGGGCCCAACGCGATCCTCTCCGTCCTCGTCGTGATCCTCGTCCCGATCACGACCGAAGCCGGCGAATGGCTCGAACGGCGGGTCGCACCGACGCCGCTGGTGCGCGCCCACACCGAGCTCGGCGACACGGCCGTCTGGGTCGCGATCCCGGTGGCCGTGCTGGCGCTCCTGGTGTGGTGGCGCGGGCGGGCGGCCCGCCGCCCCTTCCTCGCCCCGGCTTCGACGGCGGTCACCGTGGTGCTCGCGGTGCTGTCCGTCGCGGCCGCCGGGGCCGCCGTCGCCGACGTCTACCGCATCGGCGACTCCGGCGCCCAGGCCACCTGGCAGGGCCAGTTCGGCACCGCCCCGGCAGCCGGCGGGCACTGAGCCCGTAACGGCCGTTGCGTCCCGCGCGACCCATCAGTGCCGGAGCGGATCCGCTGCCGAACGGACGCCCGGCGGGGTGGAGGCACGACCATGCGGAGCCGCAGCACAGCCGATTCGTTGCAAGTCCACGTCGTGGCCGGGTCCGCCGTCGTGCTGTTCGGGATCGACCTGCCGAAACGGGCGACCAAGGGGTTGCTCGGCTTCGCCATCGAGCGCACCGATCCGGCCAAAAAGGAACGTTACTGGCTCCGCGGCATGAAGGTGTTCGAGGAAACTTCACGCGGAATTCCCCCGGGCACCTCGGTCAGCCTGCGCGAGCACCCGGTGCAGGGCTTCCAGTGGGGCGACTACACCGCCGAGCCGGACCACGAATACACCTACCGGATCGTCGCGCTCTACGGGAAACCGAAGAACCTCGAGGAACGCCGCGAGGTCACCGTGACCGTCCGCACCGAACCGGTGGACACCGGGACGCACGCGATCCACTTCAACCGCGGGGTCGCCGCCAGCCAGGCGTACGCCCAGCGGTTCGGGCGGCCGCCGCGTCCCGGCGACCGCAGCGACCCCGCCTACACCTGGCTGTCCCGCGGACTCGAGGAAGCCCTCGTGAAGTTCGTCGCGTCGGCCACCGGCCCCGGGTTCGCGCTGCGCGGCTCGGTCTACGAGTTCTCCTACCCGCGTGTCCTCGACGCCCTGAAGGCCGCCGCGGACCGCGGTGTCGACGTCAAGATCATCTACGACCGGCGCGGCCGGGCGAGCACGGACCCGAAGCGCGCCAAGGTCTGGCAGCAGTCCGAGCCGGCCATCGCCGCCGCCGGGCTCGGCGCGTGCATGATCCCCCGCAAGACCGGCAGCGCCATCTCGCACAACAAGTTCCTGGTCCTGCTGCGCGACGGCGAACCGCAGGCCGTCTGGACCGGGTCGGCCAACATCACCTGGGGCGGCCTGTTCGGCCAGTCGAACGTCGGGCACCTCGTCCGCGACCCGGCGATCGCCGCCGGGTACCTCGCCTACTGGACGCGCCTGTCCACCGACCCGGACTACGACGGGATCCGGCCGGCCGACACCACCGCCACGCCCACGCCGGCCATCCCGCCCCCGGCCGGGATCTCGCCCGTGGTCAGCCCGAGGACCACCCTCGACCTGATCGACTTCTACGCCGGCGTGGCCGGGCGTGCCGAGAAGTCGTTCTTCATGACGGCGGCGTTCGGCGTGCACGACAAGATCGCCGAAGCGATCGCCCCCGAATCCGACGTGCTGCGCTACCTCGTCCTCGAAGAACCACCCGACAGCGGGGACGTCGAATTCACCCGCGACCACGACGTCAAGGTCGCCGTCGGATCGCTGCTGAGCACGGACATCCTCGACCGCTGGACCAAGGAACAGCTGACCGGCCTGAACTTCCACGTCCGCTACACCCACACGAAGTTCATGCTCGTCGACCCGCTCGGCGACGACCCCCTGGTCATCACCGGCTCCGGCAACTTCAGCGACGCCTCGGTCCGCGAAAACGACGAGAACATGCTCGTGATCCAGGGCGACACCCGGGTCGCCGACATCTACCTCGGCGAGTTCATGCGGCTGTTCAACCACTTCTACTTCCGTTACCTGCAGCAGAAGTTCCGCGACGACCCGGCGGACGTCGGGTACCTCGCCCCCGACGACAGCTGGGTTCCCCGCTACTACAAGCGCGCGACCCCCAGCTACCGCCAACGGCTGCTGTTCCGCTGACCAGAGGAGAACCCGATGCCGCTGCCCGGCTACGGCGTCCTGATCGGCACGCTGGTTTCGTTCACGCGAGAGGACCCCAACGACTTCGGGTCCTGGTATCACGGCAAGCTCACCGTGCAGGCCCCGCAGGGCGAGTACGAGTGCGCGGTCGACGTGTCGACACCGAGCGGTGTTCCGGTGCAGTACCGCGAGGTCCGCCATCTCGACGCGAGCCTGTTCGCCGCCGTCTCCGGCCTCGGCCCGGGCTGGCACCCGCTGGCCCGCGACGCGGCTTCCGGCGCGCTCGACTACCTGCGGTCGCCGCTGCTGCGCGGCCGGGGCTGCCTGACGCTGGTCGCGAGCCCGCTCGCGACGATGGTCAACGCGATCCTGCGCTCGCCCCGGTTCGGCTGGGTCGAAAGCACCGCGGACAACGCGCTGAACCTGCTGGAGCAGCGGCTGACGGGCTGCCGGCGGGTGCACGTGTTCGGCGCGCCCTACAGCCACGGCCTCGGCGTCCACGACATCCACTACAACCAGGGCGACCCGCCGGGGCAGTTCCAGCACCTCGACGGCATCTGGCAGGACGGCGGCACCGTCATCGAGTCGGCGGCCGGTGAGCTCACCGCGTTCCTGACGAAGTTCAAGACGCAGGTGCTGACGACCGACGACCACGGCCTGCCGGCCTGAACCGCCGCCTCCTCCGGCGGCCGGTCCGGTTCGCCCTCAGGTGCTCGGCAGCTGGTCTCCCCTCCGGCCGTGGGGAAGCTCCGGCCGCATCGGCCCGGCGGCCGGCGCGGCCACCCGCCGGTGTCGCCCCGGCTGCTCGCCCGGCACTGTGAACGTGCGCTCGAAACGGAGGAACGGCTGCGTCGGCGGGGCCGGCGCCACCGGGGGACGGCCGGCCCGGAACGGGTAGGTCCGCAGCTCCGGGTTCGTCCGCGGTGACGGCGCCTTCTGCTCCTTCGTCGGCACGCCCGCGTACCGCAGCCGCGGCAGCAACCGCTCCTGCTTCATGATCACGCTGTGCGGTGCCACATACGCGTGCTCGCCGATTTCCGCGCCGTACAACGGAACCGTGCCGTGGGACAGCGTCGAATGCGCGCCGACGTACACGTGGTCGATCTTGAGGACGCGGTCCTCGAACGTGTGGGCCTGGAACATCGCGCTCACCGTCGCGCCGTCGCCGAAGTGCAGCATGTCGGGGTCGACGACCTGGGCGAAACCCTCGCCGAGGACCACCCGCTTGCCGATGCGCATGCCCGTGCGGCGCAGGTACAACGGCAGCATCAGGGTGCCCTCCAGCGCGGACAGCACCCCGCTCGCGATGACACCCCAGGCCACGTACAGGAAGTCCCAGCGGCTGCACCAGCACGACCACAGCGGGTGCACGCCCGGTTTGACCCGGCCGAGCAGGCCCCACTTGAGGGCCAGCACGATCAGGCAAGGCAGGATCGCCGTCAGCACCGCCACCAGCGCCGCCCCCGGGAACACGAACGCGGCCAGTGGCAGCACCTTCGCCGCGTAGGCGGTCATCACGAACCACGCCGTCAGCACGGCCAGCGGCACGACCGGGAGCGCGAAGCGCAGCCACTCCCAGAACACCCGGGTGACCACCCTGGCGAACGACGGGTCGTGCGTCAGGCTGCGATCCGTTTCGACGATTTCCCGGCGCGGCAACAGGATCGGCGCATGGCCGAACCACGACGTGCCAGGCAGCATGATGCGGTCGTCGGCCACCGTGCAGACGCCGATCAGGATGTCCGGCGGCAACCGCTGCCCGCCCGCGACGACCGCGTGGTTGCCGAGGAACGTGTCGTGCCCGAGGCGCACCCGGGCCAGCGTGACCGTGCCCTGCTGGATGCGGGGACCACCGAGGTAGATGCCGTCGGCGAAGAACGTGTCCGGCCCGATCTCGACCAGCTCCGGGACGACGTCGATGATCGTGCTGATCTCGCAGCCGCGCCCCACCCGCATCCCGGCCCAGCGCAGCCACACCGGCCAGAACAGCCCGCCGGACAGCCAGTTCCCGGCCGTGGTGACCAGCCCGGTCTTGAGCGCCACCCGGATGTAGCCGAGGCTCCACCGGCTGATCACGCCCTCCTCGACCCGGCCGAGCAGCCGCGCGCTGATCGCCTCCAGCCACACGCCGGCCAGCAGCGAAAGGCACGCCGACAGCGCGAACACGGCCATGAACTGCCCGTGCGCCCACGGCTGCGTGAAGGCCGCCAGCACGTCCGGGTAGGTGATGCCGAAGGCCAGCACCAGCGCGACCATGACGGCCGAGAACGGCAGGGCGAACAGCCAGCCGAACGCCGCGCGGGCCGCGACGGTCGCCAGGCCGTGGGCGAACGGCGAAAGCAGGCTGCCCGAGACCACCGGGACCGGCGCCCGGGGCGCGGGTCCGGCGTCGTGCGCGGGGACGCCGTCCCAGCGGCGGCCGTCGGGCACGGCGGTGCCGGACGGCAGCGACGACAGCGCGGTCAGCCAGGCGCCGCGGCCGAGCCGGGTGTTCGGTGACATGCCCGCGCGGACGTCCACCGTGGCCCCGCCGGCCACGGTGATCCGGCCGATCGTGAGGTGCCCCTCGGCCAGCTGGACCGTGCCCAGCGAGGCGTCCTGGCCGATGGTGGCGTCGTCACCGATGTCGAGCAGGTCCCAGCCGCCCTGCACGAGGTCGACCCCGCGGTGGATGTGCACCCGCTGCCCGATGCGGGCGCCGAGCGCGCGCAGCGCCATGTTCTGGAACTCGGTCCCGGCGATCGTCCCCCACGGCACGAACCGCAGCAGGTGCCGCACGATCCACAGCCGCAGGTGGAACCCGCTCCACACCGGCACCCGCATCGGTTCGAACCTGCCGATGAGCAGCCGTTTCGCCCGGACGGCGAAGAACACCGCCACCGGCGTCCAGCCGAAGCCGGCCACCAGCAGCGCCACCGGGGCCAGGACGATCAGCGGGACCAGCCCGATCCGCTCGGAGAGCCAGGGCAGCACGACGAACGCGGCGAACCAGCCGATCGGCGCGGCGATCGCCAGCTCGGCCAGCAGCCAGGCGGCCTGCGCGATCGTGATCGCGACGGCGCTGCGCGCGGGCGCCGCGACCGCGTCGATTTCGTCGTGGGTGACCGGCGCGGCGAGTTTCGCCAGCCCGGACACCGTGCGGGCGCCGTAGACGTCCCGGACCGCGATGCCCTCGGTGAGCGGGTTGCCGCGCAGCTTCGAGATGAGCATCGCGGCCTGCAGCGAGCTGCCGCCCAGGTCGTCGAAGAAGTCGTCGTCGACGCCGACGTCCGTCGTCTCGAACACCTCACCCAGCGCGCCGGCGATGAACTCCTCGAGCTCGCTGCCGGAGGTCCTGGCCGCGTGCCGCCGGGCGGTGGCGAGCACCGGCAGGTCGGTGCGGCGCAGCTTGCCGCCGGCGCTGCGCGGCAGCGTTTCCGCGGCCCCGAAGACCGCGGGGATCATGTACGCGGGCAGCGCTTTGCGCAGGTGTTCCTTGAGCTCCGCGGGATCCGGCATCCCGCCCGGGCCGGCGGGCACGAGGTGCGCGGCGATCACCTGGCCCGCACCTTCGCCCTGGACCCGGCAGGCGGCCTCGCGCACGCCGGGGTGGCGCGCGAGCGACGCCTCGATCGCCTCCAGCTCGATCCGGTAGCCGCGCAGCTTGACCTGGGAGTCGATCCGGCCGTGGTAGAAGAGCGTGCCGTCCGGCGCGGCGGACACGAGGTCACCGGTGCGGTAGAGCCGGCCCAGCCGCGGGTGGTGCGGGAACTTCTCGGCGGTCAGCTCCGGCTTGCCGTGGTAGCCCAGCGCCAGCCCCGCGCCGGTCATGCACAGCTCGCCCTTCTCGCCGGGCGCGACCGGTTCGAGCCGGTCGTCGAGCACCAGCGCCCGCATGCCGGGCACCGGACGGCCGATCGCGACCGGCTTCCCCGGTTCGACGTCCGCGCGCAGGCACGTCACCGTGCATTCGGTCGGCCCGTAGCCGTTGACCATCCGGCGGCCGGGGGCCCAGCGCTCGGCGACGTCGGCGGGCAGCGCCTCCCCGCCGACGTAGAGCAGCCGCAGCTGCGGCAGTTCGCGCCGGGGGTCTTCGCACGCGGCCGCGCGCAGCAGCGTCGGGGGCGGGCAGAGCACGGTGATCCGTTCGTCGCGCAGCCACGGCACGAGGTCGGGGCCGAGGCGGGCGGTCTCGTCGTCCATCACCACGGCGGTGGCCCCGCACGCCCACGCCATCCAGGCTTCCTCCACGGAGGAGTCGTAGGCGGGCGAGGAGCCCTGGGCCACCCGGTCGCCGGGGCCGAGGCCGAACTCGGCGACGTCGGAGCGGATCAGGTTGACCACGCCCTGGTGCCCGACGAGCACGCCCTTCGGCTTCCCGGTGGTTCCCGAGGTGTAGATGACGTAGGCCAGCCCGGCCGGCGCCGCCGGGGCGATGACCGGCTGCGCCGCGGGCTCGGCGGTGCCGTCGACGCGCTGCACCGCGCCGGTGTACCCGGCCCGGGCGGCCCGCTCGTGCCCGGCGCGGTCGGTGATCAGCAGCGCGGGCGCGGCGTCGGCGAGGATGTGCCCGAGCTGTTCGTCCGGGAAGGACGGATCGACGCAGACGTAGGCCGATCCGGCCCGGAGCACGCCGAGCTGGGCGAGGTAGAGGTCTTCGGTGGTGCGGGACAGCAGGATCGCGACGATCCCCGGGCGCCGGACGGCCCGGTGCACCGCGCGCGCCACGGTCGCGGAACGGCGGTGCAGGTCGCGGTAGGTGGCGGTCCGCCGCGGCCGCCCGCCCGAAGGCGGGACGTCCACGGCGACCGCGTCCGGCCACCGCCGGGCCGACTCCTCGAAGAAGTGGTGCAGCAGGGCGGGGCCGGCGTCGTGCGGCTGGGGCGCTCGGCTCACCGTCACACCCCGGCGGGTTCGGCGATCCGGCCGTCCAGCACGGCGAGCAGGTACGGCGAGAGCAGCTCGCGGAGGCTTTCGCGGCGTTCCGGCGGCAGGTGGCGGAAGCCCCGGATCGTCCCGTCGCAGCCGGCCGCCCCGCACCGGCAGGAGAACGGCTCGGCCATGTCGTACTCGGTGCTGGCGTAGTGGAAGGTGATCTCCGACCAGGCGGGGATCGGCCGCAGGCTCAGCACCGACCGGCCGCGGATCACCGCCGTCGGCTCGCAGGCGTGGTTCATGAACCGCCAGTAGTACCGGTCGAGGACCTCTTCCAGCGGGCACCCGGCGGGCATGTCGACGTGGTGGTCCGCGTCGAGCTGGACGGTGTAGCGCGTCGGTGTGGCCGTCACGTCGCCTTCGAGGGTGAACAGCAGCGCGCGGGCGGGCACCGCCTGGTTGGTGACCAGCCGGTACTCGCGGTCGTTGCGGACGACGGCTGCCCGTCGCGTGTCCTCAGCCATCCGTGACCTCCTGGGAAGTTGACCCGAACACCGGAGGCCACGTCGGCCGCGCCCGGAGAGTTCAGCTCCCCCACCCGGCCCGCTCTCAGGATCTTCTCAACGACGCTCTGGTAGCCGCGGCCCGGCCGCCGGCCGCGTGCGAGGATCGCGGGGTGTCTGCGACTTCCTCCCGTACCCCCTCGTTCTGGGACGACGCGGTCGTCTACCAGCTCTACGTCCGCTCCTTCGCCGACAGCGACGGCGACGGCGTCGGCGACCTCGGCGGGGTGATCCGGCGGCTGGACCACATCGCCGGGCTCGGCGCCGACGCGATCTGGCTCAACCCCTGCTACCCCTCGCCGCAGGCCGACCACGGCTACGACATCGCCGACTACCGCGGCGTCAACCCCGAGTACGGCAGCCTCGCGACGTTCGACCGCCTGGTCGCCGAGGCGCACGCCCGCGGGCTGCGGATCCTGATGGACCTGGTCCCGAACCACTGCTCGGACCGGCACCCCTGGTTCGCCGCGGCCCTCGCCGCCGGCCCCGGCTCCCCCGAGCGCGCGCGGTTCGTCTTCCGCGACGGCCGGGGCGACGCGCCGCCCAACAACTGGCGGTCGGTGTTCGGCGGGCCGGCCTGGACCCGCGTCACCGAGCCCGACGGCACGCCCGGCCAGTGGTACCTGCACCTGTTCGCCCGCGAGCAGCCGGACTTCGACTGGCGCAACCCCGAGGTCCTGGCCGAGTTCGACGACGTGCTGCGGTTCTGGTTCGACCGCGGCGTCGACGGGTTCCGGATCGACGTCTGCCACGGGCTGATCAAGGACGCGGCCCTGCGCGACTGGGACGGCGGCGGCTACAACGCCCACAGCTGGAACCAGCCGGAGGTGCACGGGATCTTCCGCCGCTGGCGAGCGCTGGCCGAGGGCTACGAGCGCGACCTGCTGCTGGTCGGCGAGGTGTGGGTGCCCGACCCGGGCGACCTCGACGACTACCTGCGCCCGGACGAGCTGCACCAGGCGTTCTCCTTTGACCTGCTCGTCCAGCCGTGGGACGCCGGGGCGCTGCGCGGCGCCGTCGAGCGCGCCGTGGCCCGGACCGCAGTGCACGGCGCGCCGGCGGCGTGGACGCTGGCCAACCACGACGTGCACCGGGCGGTCACGCGGTACGGCATCGTCCGCCCCGAGCCCGCGCCGGAGAGCAACGACGCGTTCGCCGCGCTGATGCGCCCCCGCGGCGAGGTCGACGCCAAGCTGGGCGAGCGGCGCGCCCGGGCCGCGCTGCTCCTGCTGCTGGCCCTGCCCGGCTCGGTGTTCCTGTACCAGGGCGAGGAGCTCGGCCTGCCCGAGGTGCTCGACCTGCCGGACGACGCCCGCCAGGACCCGGTGTTCCACCGCAGCGGCGGCCGGGAGAAGGGCCGCGACGGCTGCCGGGTCCCGCTGCCCTGGTCGGCGGCCGCCCCGGCGTTCGGCTTCAGCACGGGCACCCCGTGGCTGCCCCAGCCGGAGTGGTTCGCCGGCTACGCGGCGGACGTCCAGGACGAGACGTCGACGCTGGGCCTGTACCGCCGCGCGATCCGGGCCCGGCGGGAGCTCGGCCTCGGCGGCCCCGGTGCGGTGGAGTGGCTCGGGACGGGCGAGGACACGGTGCTCGCGTTCCGGCGCGGCGAGCTGGTGTGCGTGCTCAACACCGGGGCCACGGACTTCACCCCGCCCGCGGAGTGGGGTTCGGTCGTGCTGCACAGCAGCGAACCGGGTGTGGTGTCCGCGGACACCGCGGCCTGGCTGGCGCCGGCCCGGTCCTAGGCCGGCGATCGGGAAGCCGCCGTCCGGGCCCGTGCGGCGGCGCCCGGCCTTGAGAAAGCGCTTCCCGCGGGACGGGCGACCGCAGTCAGGCGCCGGGAGCAGGCGCCAAGCCCAGCGCCGCAACGAGGTCGGCCACCCGGCGGTGGGCTTCCAGGGGGTGCCGCAGCCGGCCTTCCGGGTGGATCTTGTAGTGGTTGCGCCGCCCGACGCGCTCGCGTTCGAGGTAGCCCTCCGCGATGAGGTCGGCGAGGATGAGCTGCACGCCGCGTTCGGTGATCCCCACCCGCGCGGCGATGTCGTGCAGTGTCCGGTCCGGATCCGCGGCCACGCACAGCAGGACGTGCGCGTGGTTGCTGAGGAAGGTCCACGAAGCCATACCGGCCACAGTAGACGTCCGAACTTGACAGACGAAGTGGAGTTCGTCATTCTGGAGGCAGCGGAGGGGAGTACCCGCCCGGTCCGGCATCGTCAGTCCGGCTGCCCGTGTGCAGCCCGGTGCCGGCGTCACCCTCGGGTGACCGGGGAGACCTCCGGTTCGTCACCGAACCGGAGGAGTGTGTCGTGACCGTCCCGCTGTGGGCCTGGGCCGCCGTGCTCGGCGTCATCCTGGCCATGCTCGCCATCGACCTGGCCGCCCACCGGAAGACCTCCGTCGTCGGCGTCCGCGAGGCGCTCGCCTGGTCCGGGGTGTGGGTGGCGCTGGGCCTCGCCTTCGGTGCCGTGGTCTGGTGGGTCTGGGGCGCGGAGTTCGCGGGCCAGTACTTCGCCGGCTACGTCATCGAGAAGTCCCTGGCCGTCGACAACGTCTTCGTGTTCGCGATCATCTTCGGCTACTTCGCGGTGCCCCGCGAGTACCAGCACCGCATCCTGTTCTACGGTGTCGTCGGCGCGCTGGTGTTCCGCGCGGTGTTCATCGCGGCGGGCTCGGTGCTGATCGCCGGCTTCGCCTGGATCCTCTACGTGTTCGGCGCGTTCCTGGTCCTCACCGGCATCCGGATGGCCTTCCACCGCGACGAAACGGTCGACTACGGCAGGAACCCGGTGCTGCGGCTGTTCCGCCGCCTGGTCCCGTCGACCGACGGCGACCACGGCGGCCGGTTCCTCGTCCGCCAGGGCGGCCGCTGGGTGGCGACCCCGCTGCTCGCGGTGCTGGTGCTGATCGAGGTCACCGACGTGGTCTTCGCGGTCGACTCGATCCCGGCGATCTTCGCGGTGACGCAGGAACCGTTCCTCGTGTTCACGTCGAACGCGTTCGCGGTACTGGGCCTGCGGGCGATGTACTTCCTCCTCGCCGATGTCATGCACCGGTTCGTGTACCTCAAGCTCGGGCTGGCCCTGGTGCTGGTCTGGGTGGGCGTGAAGATGCTGCTGCTGGACGTCTGGAAGATCCCGACGGCCCTGTCGCTGGGCGTGGTCGCGGCAATCCTCGCGACGGCGATCGGCGCCAGCCTGCTCCGGACGCGTACCGCGGTTCCCCGAAAGGAAGTCCGATGAAGATGCCGGCGGTGGCCGTCCTGCTCACCGGCTGCGGCGTGACGGCGGAAAGTCCTTAGAGGACAGTGACGGCCCGGCCGGGCGAACTCTGCCGGGCCCCACCCGCCACTGCACCGAACTCGCCCCGGGAAGGCCACCATGACCGCAGCCCCCGCCTCACCCGCCACCGGTGAACTCACCGGAGTGGCCGGCTGGGCCGTCGGGCTCATGGAATCCCTCGGCGGCCCCGGAGCCGCTCTCGTCGTCGGGCTCGACAACCTCTTCCCGCCGCTGCCCAGCGAACTCGTCCTCCCCCTCGCCGGCTTCGCCGCCGGGCGGGGGGCTTTCGGGCTCGGCTCCGCGATCTTCTGGACCACCTTCGGCTCCGTCGCCGGCGCCGTCGTCGTCTACCTGCTCGGCCGCCGGCTCGGGCACGACCGCACCCGGCGTTGGGTGAGCCGGCTGCCCCTGGTCGATACCGCCGACTTCGACCGGACCGCCGCCTGGTTCGCGCGGCACGGCGGCAAAGCCGTCTTCCTCGGGCGCATGATCCCGCTGTTCCGGAGCTTCGTCTCGATCCCCGCCGGGGTCGAAGCGATGCCGTTCGGACGGTTCCTGCTCTTCACCACCGCCGGCAGCCTGGTCTGGAACACCGGGTTCGTCGGCGCCGGCTACCTGCTCGGCGAACACTGGCCGCGGATCGAGCGGTACGCGTCGGCCTTCCAGTACTTCGTCGTGGCGGGGATCGCCGTCGCCGCCGGGCTGTTCGTGGTCCGGCGGCTCCGCGCGCGCAAGCCGTAAGGTCGGGGCATGACCGATGCCCGGGCCGCGGGAGCCGTGTCCGCCCTGCGGGAACGCGTGTACGCCACCCTGGTGGGCCTCTCCACCGTCCTGCTGCTGCTGAACTACGCGGACAGCACGTCCGCCGGGGAGGCCGTCGCCGACATCGCCGCCGCGATGGGCGCCCTGTGCCTGGCCGGCGCGTTCGCCGACGTCAGCGCGCACCGGATCACGCATGGCCACTTCCCGCGCGGGCACGACCTCCGCCACATCACCGCCGCGGCCGGGCACGTCCTGGAGACCGCCCTGCTGCCGATCCTCAGCGTCGGTGCCGCGGCGCTCGGCTGGCTGCCGCTCGACACCGCGCTGTGGATCGCCACCCTGTCCCTGGTGCTCACCATCGCCGCGCTGGTCCTGGTCGCGACGCGGCGGACCGCCGTCCGGTGGCCGGTGAAGCTGCTGCTGTTCGTCGTCGAGATGGCGATCGCGCTCACCGTGGTGGCGGTGAAGCTGCTCGCTCACTGACCGAGCCGGGCCGGCAGGCCGGCCGCCGTGACGAGCCCGGGGTCGTGGAACTTCACCGCCCGCGAGAACCGGCCGCCGGTGACCGTGAACACCCACAGCCCGTCGGCGCCTCCCGGGCGGTAGCTGCCCGCGGCCGGCTGGCCGTTCGCGCGGGTCGGCAGCAGCCGGGCGGCACCACCCGGGGCCGAGAACGCCCGCTCCAGGAACGGCAGGCACACGTTCACGCCCTTGAACCACACCGGGTGCGGGACGGCTTCGAGGCTGAAGTCGTCGTGGATGACCGCGCGCAGGGCCGCGGTGTCCTCGGCCTCGAACGCCGCGATGTAGCGGTCGAGCAGCGCCCGCTCGGGCTCGGGGCCCGGGGGCGGCCGGTCGTCCAGGTCCAGCTCGTCGAGCCGGACGCGGGCCCGCTGCAGCAGGCTCTTGACCGCGGGGACGCTGACGCCGAGGGTGTCCGCGATCTCGGTGGCCGGCCACGAGAGCACCTCGCGCAGCAGGAACGCCGCCCGCTGCCGGGCCGGCAGGTGCTGCAGCGCCGCGACCAGCGCCAGCCGGACCGACTCCCGCCGCACGACGACCTCGCCCGGGTCGCCGAGCACCGCGTCGGGCAGCGGCCCGAGCCACGCGACCGAGTCGTCGGCGAAGACCCGCGCGCCGGGATCGTCCGACGGCGCGCCCAGCCCGGCGGGGAGCACGCGCCGGCTGCGGTGGTTCAGCTCGGTCAGGCAGGTGTTGGTCGCGATCCGGTAGAGCCACGTCTTGAACGACGACCGCTCCTCGAACGCGGCCACGCCCCGCACGGCCTTGAGCCAGGTTTCCTGGACGGCGTCTTCGGCGTCCTGGTAGGACCCGGTCATCCGGTAACAGTGCGCGACCAGCGCCGGGCGGAGCGAACCGAATTCGGCCTGCAGCCGCTCGGTGCGGGGGATCGCTTCGGAAGACACACACACTCCCTGTTCGTCGGGGACATCGTCGGTCAACGGGGACAATCGCGCAGCGAGGGGTCGCGCCCGAGGGCCGCGAGCAGGCGCTCGGCCGCCGGGCGGCCCGCCGGCAGGACGACGGGCGCGGCGAACAGCCCCTCGCGGCGGGTGAGCACGGAGGGCAGTTCGGCGAGCAGCCGGGCGGCCAGGTCACCGGGGATCGGCCGGGTGGGAACGGCATCCCAGCCGTGCACGACGGCCTCGACCGCGGCAACGACGATCAGCTGCCGGCACGGCAGCGCCAGCCCGTCGACGGCGACCGCGCGCCGGCCCCGCAGATCGCGCGCGGCGGCGGCAAGCGCGACGGCCGCCCGGCCGAGCTCGCGCCCCGACGCCCGCGCGGCGGGCACCGCAACGACGCCGGAGGCCAGCGAACCGGCGACGCAGCGGAGGGACTGCGTGAGGTGAGCGAGAACTTCGGCGACGGTCCAGCCGGCACAGCCCGACGGACACCCGAGCTCGGCCTCGCCCGCGGCCGCAACCGCATGGTCGAGGGCGGCGGCGAGCACCTCCTCATCGACGGAACGCACCGGCACCCCGCCCCACCAACCCCACCACAACCGCACGACCTGAGGCGGCAGCAAGCACCCCCTCATCCACGCGAAACACCGCCACCCCGCCCCACCGCAACCGCATGACCTGAGGCGGCAGCAAGCACCTCCTCATCCACCAAACGCACCGGCACCCGCCCCACCACAACCGCATGCCCCAAGGCGGCAGGGAGCACCTCGTCATCCACGCGAAACACCGGCACCCCGCCCCACCTTCCCCGCCGCGACCCGCAGTTCCTCGAGCGCCCCGCGCATCGCGGCCAAACCCCCGCGGTAGAACCGCGGCCCGAAGGACACCCTGGCGACCCCCAGCGACGCCAGGGTGTCCAGGTCCAGTTCCGGCCCGGTGTTCCCGTTGACCGCCCCGGGCACCCCCTCGACCACCCGCCCCAGGACCTCGGCGCTCGACACCCCGATCGGGTACACGCAGTCCGCGCCGGCCGCGCGGTAGCGCTGCCCGCGGCGGATCGTCTCCGCCGTCCGGTCCGGCTCCGGGATCCCGCTCGGCGGCAGGAAGACGTCGATGCGCGCGTTGACGACCAGCGGGACGCCCGCCGCGTCGGCGGCCGCGCGCACCCCGGCCAGCCGGTCCGCCTGCGCGGCCACCTCCGCGAGGCCGCCCGCCCGGTGATCGGTGTCCTCGAGGTTGCAGCCGGCCGCACCGGCTTCGAGCAGTTCGGCCACCAGCTGCGCCGGCTCCAGGCCGTAGCCCGCCTCGGCGTCCACGGTCACCGGCACCGGCACCGCGCGGGCGATCCGCGCGACGGCCGCGAACATCTCGCGCCACGGCGCCTTTTCGCCGTCCTGGTGGCCGAGCGCCTCCGCCACCGCGACACTCGACGTCGCCACGACCGGGAACCCGGCCTCGACGACCAGTTCCGCGCTGGCCTCGTCCCAGGCGTTCGGCAGCACGAGCAGCTTCCCGCGGTGCAGCGAGCGCAGCAGTTCGGCGTGGGTCTTCAACTCCGGCATGGTCCTACTCCTCCGGTTCGCGCCGCGGGATGAGACAACCGGCCAGCGCCCCCGCGGCGGCGAGGACGGCACTGACCACGACGGCCGTGGTGAACCCGCGGGTGAACGCGCCGGGCGACGCGTAGCTGCCCGTCAGCGAAAACCCGGCCACCAGGACCGCCACCCCGAACGCGCCGCCGAGCTGCCGCATCGCGCTGAACGCACCGGACGCCTTGCCGAGGAACCGCGGTGCGACCGATGTCAGCACCGCGCTCTGCGCGGCGGGCAGGCACATCGCGATCCCGGTGCCGGACAGCACCAGCGGCGCCGCGATGGCCCAGTAGCCGATCGCGGGGCCGGCGACCAGGGCGATCCAGAGCATGGCCAGTGCGTGCAGCCCGAGCCCGGCGACGATGAACGGGCGCTCGCCGAACCGGCCGGCCAGCCGGCCCGCCACCTGCGGGACCACCGCGGTCGTCAGTCCCCACGGCGCCAGCGCGAGCCCGGCGGCCAGCGGCCGGTACCCGAGCCCCTCCTGCAGGAACTGCGCCATGAAGAACACCGAGCCGAGCGCGGACGCCCAGTGGAAGAAGATCACGGCGTTGCCGGCGGCGAACCGCCGCGAGCGGAACAGGTGCAGCGGCAGCATCGGGTGCGCGGCCCGCCGCTGCCAGGCGGCGAACGCCCCGAACGCCACCAAGCCCGCCACGAGCGGCCCGGCCACCGCGACGCTGGTCCAGCCCGCCGTGGGGCCCTGCGCCAGGCCCCACACGACCCCGAACGAACCGGCCCCCGCCAGCACCAGCCCGGGGACGTCGATCGCCGGATCCGGGCCGCGGCTCTCCTCGATCCGGGTCAGGGCGAAGAAGACGAGCGCGATCCCCACCGGGACGTTGATCCAGAAGATCCATGGCCACGAGATGCCTTCGACGACGGCCCCGCCGAACAGCGGCCCGAGCGGCACGGCCACCCCGCTGACGCTCGCGAAGACGCCGAGGGCCTTCGGCCGCTCCGCCGGCGGGAACGCCGCTCCGAGCAGGGCGAGCGCGAGCGGCATCACGAACGCGGCCCCGGCGCCCTGCAGCACCCGGCCGGCGATCAGCGTCCCGGCGTCCGGGGCGAGGGCGCAGAGCAGCGACGCCCCCGCGAACACGGTCACGCCGGCCGCGAAGACCCGGCGCCGGCCCCAGCGGTCGCCGGCTGCCGCCGACGTCATCAGCAGGACCGCGAAGCTCAGGCCGTAGGCGTTGACCGTCCACTCGAGCTCGGCGGCCGACGCGCCGAGGTCGCTTCTGATCGCGGTCAGCGCGGTCGCCACGGCCAGCGCGTCGAGGACGACCAGCAGCGAGGCGACCGCGGTGATGGCCAGCACCCATCTTCGCTGCGTCCCCTGCACGGCCCGCGCGGGTGAAGTCCTGGTGCCCACTGTCGTACTCCCCTGCCTCCGGTGCTCGGCGGTGTGCCGCTTCCGAAGACGTAGACACCGCGCGGGCCCCGGAGGAATCGGTGCGGGCGGACTTCAGTTCCCACGGCCGCGGGCTCCACCGGCACCGCGGCCGTGCTGGCCAGGTGGTCCTGCAGCCGGGCGTGGCGGAACTGGTGGACCGCGCCCGCTTTGCGGAGGATCCGCGGCGTAGGCGACCGCGCCGCCGATGATCAGCCCGCCGCTGAGCGTCCGGACCAGCGGGCCGAGGGCGCCCTGCAGGAGCTCGGCCACGATCCGGCCGCCGGCCGCGATGGCATGCCGGCGCAGCTCCCCCGGCTCAGAGCGACACCTCCACCTCCATTCCCATGATCCGGGTGACCGTGCGGCGGCGCAGCCACCCGCGGGGCGGCGAGCCGTCCCGCACCTCGGTGAGGAATGCCTTGCGCTGCGCCGAAGTCGCCGATCGCCAGCGCATCGCGAGCACCGGGCGGACCGGCGCGATGAACGCCTGCACCCGCTCGTGCGCGCCCGCGATCCGGGTCTCGTAGTCGCGGTCCGGCCGGTAGGTCAGTTGCAGGTCGATCAGGGGCGCGGCGCCGCCGGCGTGGTGGTGGCAGCGCGACAGCATCCGCGCGAGTTCGTCCATCGCGCCCCGCACGCGGCAGGGCATCTGGTCCTGCCAGCGGCCGAGCCGCGGGACCGGCGACGGCGCGGCCGTCACCTCGTCCGCGAGCACCACCAGGGCCCGGACCGCCGATCCGGCGAGCTCGACGCGGATCCGCCGCCCGTTCGCGTCGACGAAGAAGCGCGGCACCCGGCCGGCCACGACGGTGCCCGACCGCAGCCGCACCCACTCCCCGACGGCGTCGGGCGACGGGCAGGAGGACACGAACGTGAACGTCAGCTCGTCGCCGGCGAGGTTCATCGTCACGGGGAACAGGGAACCGAGGTCGTGCACGAACGCCGAGCCGATGACGAGTGCGGCGCGGGAGCCGCCTCCGGTCATCGCCTCCCCTTCCCGGGCTACACCTGGAGATCCGCTTCGATCCGCTTGAGGTAGTGCCGGGCCAGCGCCAGGTTCGCCCGGTCGCGGTCCAGCACCAGGTACAGGAACAGCGAGCTCCGCGTGCCGACCGAGTTCATCAGCCGGATCAGGTGGTACTGGCGGTGCAGGGTGATCAGGATGTCCTCGATGGTGTCGTTGAGCGCCAGCGAGGACATCACCCGCAGTTTCGACCGCACGACCTCGGTGTTCCCGGCCGCCGCGACCTCCAGGTCCAGCCATTCGCCGCCCCCGCTGGTGCCGAGCGACATCCCGCTTTCGTAGTCGACCAGCGCCACGCCGACGGCGCCGCTGATCGACATGGCTTCCTTGAGTGCCGTGTCGATGTTCATCATCATGCTGCATCCTTTCCGTGAAACGAGTGACCGGCGTGCTACGCGGCCAGGATCGAACCGATCCGCTCGATGACGGGCCGCGATTCGAAAAGCAGCCGCCCGACGTTCAGACCCTTGTCCCCCAGCACGACCATCAGCGCGAGCCGCCCGATGGCGTAGACGGCCATGTACCCTTCGCTGCCGAACACGACGGTCTGGTGCAGCGTGCCCTTGCCGGTGATTTCGGCCGCCTGCCGGGCGATCCCGAGATCGGCCGCGGCGAGCGCGGAGATCTTCGCCGGATCGATGTCGTCGGCCGCGTCGGCGATGATCGGAATGCCGTCGACCGCGGCCAGCACCGTGTCGGTCACCCCGGCGACGCTTTCCCGCAGGGTACGCAGCTCGCCGGCCAGTGCTTCGAAGTCCAAGACTTTTTCTTTCTGCTCCGGAATTGCGGAAGACGAGTGCGGCGACCCTACCGCCGTCATTACTGCGCGCCAATCCGCGTGCGAGTACCACCCCGCCGTTTCACTCGATCGAGTGAAACGATTCGGGCACTGTAACAGAAAGAAATTGACAAACGTCGATCATTTCCGCCGGACATTCGGCCGATCGGCGGCTCACAATAGTCCGGAAACGGGCCGGCCCCGGGCGGGAGCCCGGGGCCGGACGGTTCAGCGCAGCGGCGCCAGCGCCTTCGCCAGTGGCTCCAGCACGGCCGGGGTGTGCGGCGGCGGCAGGTAGACGATGGCCAGGTCGAGGCCCACCGCACCGAGGGCCTCCGCCTCCGCGGCGACCTTCGCGTAGTCGAGGTCCGGTCCCAGCCGGACGTGCGAGGACAGCGTGATCTCGGCCGGGTCGCGGCCGACGTCCGCGCAGTGGCGGTGCAGCACCTCACGCTTGCGGGTGAACTCCTCCGGGGTGCCGCCGACGAAGTTCCAGTGCTGGGCGTACTTCGCGGTCGTGCGCAGGGTGCGCTTCTCGCCGCTGCCGCCGATGCAGATCGGCGGGTGCGGCCGCTGCACGCCCTTCGGCTCGCACCGGGCGTCGGTCAGCTGGTAGTGCTCGCCCCGGAACGTCGTGGTCTCCTGCGTCAGCAGGCCGACCAGGACCTCGCACGCTTCCTCGAACCGGTCGCTGCGCTCCTTGACCGAACCGAGCTGCATGCCGTACGCACCGGACTCCTCTTCGTTCCAGCCGGCGCCGACGCCGATCTCGAGCCGGCCGCCGGAGACGATGTCGAGGGTGGCCGCCATGTTGGCCAGCAGCGCCGGGTGGCGGTAGTGGATGCCGCTGACCAGCGTGCCCAGCCGGAGCCGCTTCGTCGCCTGGGCGAGCGCCGTGAGCGTCACCCAGCCTTCCAGGCAGGGACCGGTCGAATCGGAGAAGATGGGGTAGAAGTGGTCGAACGTCCAGCCCGACTCGAACAGCTCGATTTCGTCCGCGGCCTGCCAGACGGCGAGCATGTCCGCCCATGCGGTGTTCTGCGGTGAGGTCTTGATGGCGAATCGCATGATCTTCAGCGTAACCCTGGAGTTCCTCCAGAATGCCTGCTCACCTGCCCCGGAGGTTTTTGTCGGTGGTGCCCGGTAACGTCCTGGAGCGTGAACGCTCAGGAACGCATCCGGGACCTCGCCGACCGCATCACGGTGCTGCGCGACGCCTACTACCGCGGGTCGCCGTTGGTGGCCGACGCGGAGTACGACGCGATCGAGGACGAGCTGCGGAGCCTGATCGGGGCGCACCCGGAGCTCACCCCGGACCCGAACCCGCTCGACCAGGTCGGCGCCCCCGCGGTGCTGCACGCGCCGATCCGGCACTCGCGCCCGATGCTGTCCCTGGAGAAGGCGACCAAGCCCGAGCAGGTCGAGGCGTTCTTCGACCGCTTCCCGGGCCAGCCGGTGGTGGTCATGCCGAAGCTCGACGGGCTGTCGCTGGCCGTCGTCTACGAAAACGGGCGGCTGGCCAGGGCGGTCACCCGCGGCGACGGCACGACCGGCGACGACGTCACCGTGCTCGTGCGCGCCCTGACCGACGGGATCCCGGAACAGGTCGAGGCGCCGGGCCGCGTCGAGGTGCGCGGCGAGGCCGTCATGCTGCGCTCGACCTTCGCCGCCTACAACACCGCGCACCCGGACAAGCCGCTGATCAACCCGCGCAACGCCGCCGCGGGCACGCTGCGCGCGAAGGACCCGGCGACCGTGGCCGAGCGGCGGCTGCGCTTCTTCGCCTTCGACCTGCACACCGAACCCGACAGCGCGGAGACCGACCTCGGCAGCGCGCTGCACACGCTCGGCTTCACCGCGGCCGACATGCGCCGCTGCGCCGACGCGGCCGCGGCGCAGAGCGTCATCGGCGAAATCGAGCGGCAGCGCAACGACCTGGACTACGACCTCGACGGCGCCGTGCTGCGGCTGGCGAGCCGGGACGCCTACGCGGCGGCCGGCACCCGGTCGAGCTCGCCGCGCGGGGCGCTGGCGTTCAAGTTCGCCGCCGAGGAAAAGACCACCGTGCTCGCCGACGTGGTCTGGGACGTCGGCAAGACGGGCAAGATCGCCCCGGTCGCCTGGCTGGAACCGGTGTTCGTGGGCGGCACCACGGTCACCCGCGCGACGCTGGCCAACCAGGAGGTGATCCGCGCCCGCGGCATCAGGATCGGCGACACCGTGCTGGTCCGCCGGGCCGGTGACGTGATCCCCTTCGTCGCCGGGGTGCTCGACGCCTCGAAGCGCACCGGCGCCGAGCGGGAGATCGTCCCGCCGGACGCGTGCCCGTCGTGCGGGCAGCCCTTGACCGAACAGGGCAACAGCCGGGAACTGTTCTGCACCAACGTGTCCTGCCCGGCCCAGACCGTGCGGCGGCTGATCCACTGGGCGTCGCGGGCGGCGGCCGACATCGACGCCATCGGCGGCGTGTGGATCGAACGGCTGGCCGAGGCCGGGATCCTGGAGCACCCGTCGGACTTCTACGGGCTGACGAAGGAGAAGCTGCTCGAGTTCGACCGCATCGGCGAGGTCTCGGCCACCCGGATGATCGAGTCGATCGACGCGAGCCGGTCGGTCGGCCTGCGCCGGGCGCTGATCGGGCTGGCGATCCCGATGGCGTCCGAGGGCACGGCCGCCCGCCTGTGCCGGGCCGGGTTCGGCTCGCTGGAGGACGTCGCGGAGGCGGGGGTCGACGGGCTGGTGGCGGTGGAGGACATCGGGCCGAAGGTGGCGGCGTCGCTGATCGAGCACCTCACCCGGCTGCGGCCCGAGCTCGAACGCCTGCGGGAGGCCGGCGTTTCCCTGGACGTGCGCGAGGAGGACCTCCCGCCGGTCGTCGCGGCCGGCGCGCCGCTGGCGGGCAAGACGGTGGTGGTCACCGGCTCGATCAGTGACCCCCGTTCGGGTGAGAAGGTCCCCCGCCCGACGTTCCAGCGGCTCTGCGAGAAGGCGGGCGCGACCACGGCGACGTCGGTCTCGGCGAGCACCGACCTGCTCGTCACCGGCGCCGACGTGGGGGCGAGCAAGCTGACGAAGGCCGAAAAACACGGCGTCGAGGTGGTCGACCAGGGCGAGATCTGGCAACAGCTGATCGCGGCGGGCATCGTGTAGCCCGCGCTGTCCCAGTCCCTGTCCCTGTCCACGGACGCGGGTCACCCGGTCGTGGAAACCCGGCGCGGGCCACACTGCAAGGCGGGTAACCAGCCTCGCTCGAAGGGATGCACGATGACCACGCCGCCGACCGACCGGGCGCGCACCCGCCAGCTCCGCGTGCACGAGTTCCTCACGGCCCGGGGCTGGCACCTCGACGGCGACAGCGACCCGGCCGAGGCCTGGTTCGCCGACGACGTCCACGCGGGCTGGCACTACCCCGCGACCTACGGCGGTCAGGCGATCAACGAGGTCGAGGACACCACCCCGGTGCGGCTGCAGTGCTACTTCACGTTCGGCGACGAGGGCGAAGAGGTCTTCAGCGTGACCCCGGCGGGCAACCTGCGCGGCAGCGGCTGCCCCGAGCACGACACGCAGGAGCGGTTCTTCGCCCTGACCGCCGACGGAACGGTGGACCTGGCGGAGATCACGTCCCTGCTCGACATCCTGGAGCCCCGGGCGCGCGCGCTCGACCCGCGGGCGCTGATCGAATGCCGGTACTTCGGTCCGTGTAAGAGCTGATCGCGGCGGGTCTACGGCCGGCTGCGCGACGAGGAGCCGCTGGCTCGCGTGAAACTCCCGTACGGCGACGAAGCCTGCTCACGCGGTACGACGACGTCCGCGTCGCGCTCGGCGACCCGCGGTTCAGCCTCGCGCAGGCGGCCGTGCGGGACACGCCACGGCTGGGTCCGCAGCGGATGGGCGCGATCCTGACCGATCTCGACCCGCCGAACCACACGCGCCTGCGGCGGCTGCTGGCACACGCGTTCACCGTGCGCCGCGTCGAAGCGCTGCGCGCGGGCGCGGAACGCCTGGCGCACGAGCTGGTGGATTGGAGAAGGCCGGCCCGCCGGCCGATCTGCTGACGGCGCCGGCTGTGCGAGAAACTGCGGGCTTCGCTCGGATCATGACCGCCGCGCCGTTCACGGGCGGGTGAAGACCGGCTTGCCCGGCGGCGGGTCCAGCAGCACCTCGACCGCATCCTCGTAACCGAACGGGCCGGCCAGGACCGGCGCCGGGTCGAGGGTCCCGTCGTCGACGAGCTTCAGCACGTCGGGAACGTGCGGACTGGCGTGGGGCGGCCCGACGACCAGGGTGATCCCCGTGCCGTACAAGGAAAAGTACGGCAGCCGCGGCTCTCCGAAGTAGACGGACCGGATCACGCACGTGCCGCCCGGGCGGGTCGACAGCAGGGCGCACCGGAAGCCCGCGCTCGCGGCCGAGGCGTCCACGACCAGGTCGAAAGAGCCGTCGAGGCGGTCGGGGTAGGTGTCGGCGACAGTGACGGCCGCGCCCGCGGCGGCGGCCTTGGCGCAGCGGGCTTCGTCGACGTCGAGGTAGGTGACGCTGCCCGCCCCCAGCGCGACGGCGCTCAGGACGGTCAGCAGCCCGAGGCTGGCCGTTCCGCCGACCACGAGCACTGCGGCGCCGGGCCGGGCGTCGAGGGTCGGCCGGACGGCCTGGAAGGCGTCGGTCAGGTTGTCGGAAGCGGAGGCGCCGAGGACCGGATCGACGGCCGGCGGCAGCGGCGTGAGGCTGTACGCCGCCCACGGGACGCGCACCAGCTCGTCGAACAGCCCGCCCCAGCCGCCGCCGATGCTCGTGCCGTAGGACGCCAGGCGCGGCACCGAAACGCAGGCGCCCGGCAGGTCGCGACGGCAGTTCTCGCACGTGCCGCAGCTGACGTGCCAGGGAATGACCACCCGCTGGCCCACGTGCAGCGGTGAGTCGTCGCCGTCGAGGTCGACGATCTCGCCGACCGCCTCGTGGCCGAGGGCGAACGGGACTTCGAACGGCGCCGGCGACACCACGAGCCGCCGGTCGAGATCGCACGCCGACGAGGCGATCGGCCGCACGAGCGCGTCGCCGGGCGCGGAGAGGCGGGGCGCCGGCCGGTCTTGCCATTCCAGGCCGCGGGGACCGGTGACGACGAGGCTCTGCATGGCGCTCCTTGGACGAGGCTCTCTAGAGGTCGGACTCTAGAAGGCACGTTCGGTATCGTCAACCCATGCCACGGCTCGTGCACGACACGTCGGCGATCCTCGACGCGGCAGCCCGGCTGCTCGCCGCGGGCAGCGCCGACGCGATCACCATCGCCGGCGTGATCCGGGAAGCCGCGGTGTCCAGCGGCTCCGTCTACCACCGGTTCCCCAATCGCGCGGCCCTGCTGGCCGCCGTCTGGAACCGGGCGGTGCAGGGCTTTCACGCCGAGCTGTACCCGCTCTTCGACGACGAGCCGGTGGCCGCGGCGGTCGCGCTCGGGCGCCGGACCGTGTCCTGGTGCCGCGACCACCCGGCCGACGCCCGGGTGCTGCTGACCGGCCTCGGCTCCTTCGAGCCCGCCGCGTGGCCCGCGGAAAGCCGGGACGCGCGCGAGGCCGACCAGGCCCGCTGGGACCAGCACATCCGCCGCCTGGTGACCGGCCTGAAGGCGGCGACCGGGCGGGCGACGGCGGAGATCCTGCTCATCGTCGTCGACCTGCCGTACGCAGCCGTCCGCCGCTACCTGAGCGCCGGCCGGGACATCCCGGCGGCCCTCGAGGACATCGTCGAGCGCGCCATCCGGGCGGCGCTCACCGCGGACCGGCGGCCTTGATCAGCAGCTTGTATATCCTCAGCACGCCGGCGGCCGGCGGTGTCGTCACCGTCGAAGACCACGACCACACCCGGCCCTTCCTCCTCCTGCACGGCGGGGGCGGCCCCCCACTCCCGCCGCACCAGGTCACGCACGTCGGTGTCCTCGCCGACCTCCACCGCCTGCCGGGTCAGCCCGATCCGGCTGGACCGGGCCGGGCCCGGACGTCCGGGCGCTGCTCTCCTACACCGGCCCGGCCATGCCCGACCCGACCTTGCTGGACCGCTTCCGCACGCTCGGCGACCTGCCCGTCCACGTAATCTGGGGCGAAAGCGACGGGATCGTCAGCACCGAATACGGCAAGGCCTACACCGCGGCCATCCCCGGGGCGTGGTTCACCGTGCTCCCCCGGTCCGGCCACCTGCCGCAGGTCGAGACGCCGGAAGAGCTCCTCGGCGCGATCACCGGCTGACCGCGGTCAGGCCACCTTGATGACGACCTTCCCGGCGGCGTGCCCGTTCTCGACGGTGGCGAGGGCAGCCGGAGCGTCGGACAACGGGTGGACCGCGGTGATCGCCGGGGCGAGGACTCCGTCGAGGGCCAGCCGGGCGGCGCGCTCCAGGTTCGCCCGGTCGAGGCGCCGCTCGACGAACCGGCCGCCGACCTCCGACACGGACTGGTCGCCCACGGCGACGACGGTGCGGGGATCGCGCGCCAGCGGGGCCACCGCGCGCAGCGAGGCGCCGCCGACCAGGTCGACGATCCCGTCGAAGCCCCCGGGAACCAGCTCCCGGGCCGCGGCGGCGACGTCCCCGGCGGTGTAGTCGACGAACCGCGCACCGGCGGCCTCGGCCTGCTCGCGCTTGGCGGCGCTGCCGGTGCCGATCACCGTCAGCTCGCGCGCCGCGGCCAGCCGGGCGACGGCGAGGCCGACGCCGCCGCCGACCCCGTTGACCAGGATCGTGGCCCCGGCCGGGAGGCCGAGCTGGTCGAGCGCGTCCACCGCGGTCGTCCCGGCGATCGGCAGCGTCGCGGCCACGATCCCGGACAGGCCCGCCGGGATGCGCGCGGTGTTCGGCGCGGACAGCACCGTCGTTTCGGCGTAGGTGCCGCCGCCGGTGAGGGCGAACCCGAAGACCGCGTCCCCCACCTCGAGCCCGTCGACGTCCTCCCCCAGGGCGAGAACGGTGCCCGCCGCTTCCATGCCCAGCACCCGCGGGAACGGCCGCCCGCCGTCGAGCCCCGGGACCAGACCCGCGCGCAGCAGGTGGTCGAGCGGGTTCACCCCGGCGGCCTCGACCCGGATCAGCACCTCATCGCGCCCGGGAACGGGATCGGGGCGGTCGAAGAACTCCTGCACCTCCGGCCCGCCGTGCCTGCCGAAACCCCATGCCTGTCCCATTTCCGCTGCCTTTCCGACGACCGGCCCGGCGATTCCGGGCGTTGCGGCCATCGTCACCGCTCACACCGGTGTCAGGGGCAACCGGCTGAGGCGCGGATCACAGCGTCAGGCGAGCTCCGCGCGGTGCCGGCTGTTGGCGTCGAGCAGGACGTCGAGCGCATCCCGCGTCTCGGCCAGGCGCGCGATCTCGGCGTCGATCCGATCGCGTTCACGCTGCATCGTCGCGAACGCGAACTCGACGACACCCGCATCAGCGGGCATCTCCACGCACGGCAGCACCATGGCGATCACCCGGCTGGACAGCCCCGCGGCGAACAGCTGCCGGATGAGCGACACGCGCTGGACCTCGGCGTCGGAGTAGTGCCGCTGCCCGGCCTCGGAGCGAATGCTGGTCAGCAGGCCCTGTGCTTCGTAGTACCGCAGAGAGCGCGCACTCACGCCAGTGCGCCGGGACAGCTCGCCGATCCTCATCCCTCGAAAATACGCCCGCTCGGATCCGGTGGAAGTCCGTGGAGTGTCGTCCCGCCGCGGTCGGCCGGAAGTCCGCCCCTTCGGTCGTTGCCGACGAATGGGCGCCGGGGGGCCGCAGTGTCTCGTTGCCCAGCGGGATCCCGTGGTGGCCGCGCCGTCGCTGGACGAGCAGTACCGCGCCGGCCTGCAGTGGACTTCGCGGCGGCCCGCAACGCCAATACCGAGGAGGAATTGGACGCCGCCGGTGCCGCGTTCGCCGCCGCGGTGGCGGAGATCGAGATCGACGCGATCATCCTGCTGCTCTCGCACGGGATCGGTGGCGGCCGTGGCACGCCGGTCCGGGGTGGTCGTCCGCCTGCCGGCCTGGTGCTGGGGCGCAGCGGCGGGGCGGCCGTGCTCGTCCCGGTGGCCGTGGAGACCATCACCCCCGCGCTGGTCGCCGGCTTGCGCGGTGGCTCGATGGCCATGGTGGGCCGGCCGCGAAGGCCTCCGGTTTCGCGGGAGTTCGAGCCACCGCTGCGTGATCACACCGGGCCGGTCAGCGGCGAGCACAAGCTGGGCGGCCGCATCCCGGAGACCGATGCCGCGCGGAAGCGGGCTGTGGACAGCTGGACGCGCGAGGAACTGGAGTTCGTGGCCGACGAACTGGAGCAGAGCATCGCCGCTCGCAACCGCGAGCAGGGGACGATGGGTGAGACGTCCGTCGGCGACCAAGGCCAGCGAGTGGGCGCCGGGCACCGTGACCGCATCCGCAACGAGGAAGCCCTGCTGCGCGCGGTGCGCAAGAAACTCGGTGGTTCCTGACCTTCGCAAAGCGCGGGCACACGCAAGGCGCGTTCGAACTGATCAAGCATCGGAGGCGTGCTCGCTCGGACCGGGCGGCGCCGTCGGCAGTACCTTGGGCCCATGGTCACGGAGCCTTACCCGCGATGACCGGGGAACCGCCGGGCGGGGTGCACAACGAGGTGGCCGGCCATGCCGCCGGTGTGGTGCAGGCCGGGCACATCCACGGTGACGTGCACGTGCATCAGCATCACGTATTGCCGCGGGCGGCCGGCGGTCCCGTCGTGGTGGGCCGGATCCCTCGCCGGTCGGCGGCGTTCCAGCCGCGCTCCGCTCTGGCCGGCCGGCTGGCGGCGGACGGGCTCAGCGTGCTCGTCGGTCCCCGGGGGATCGGGAAGACCCAACTCGCCGCCGCGTACACCCGCATGAGGGTCGCGGATCGCCGGCGGGCGGTGGTGTGGATCGATGCCCAGGACCACGACCGGGTGGCCCTCGGGTGGCAGCGGCTCGCCGAACGGCTGTGCCTGCGGGCGGCCGGCGAAACCATCACGAGTGGCGCCGAGGCCGCCCGCGCGTGGGTGGAAGACCTGACAGAACCGTCGCTGATCGTCTTCGACAACGCCGTGGACCCCGAGATCGTCGACCGCTGGCTGCCCCGCCACGGCCGCGCCCAGGTCCTGGTCACGACGACCAGCCACGCCTTCGAGGACTTCGGCACCGCCGTCGAGGTGGGCCTGTTCGACGAGGGCGAGAGTCTCGCTTACCTGCGAGAACGCACGCAGCTACCGGACGACGGCGCGCACCGGCTGATCGAGGAGCTCGATCGGCTGCCGCTGGCTCTCGCCCTCGCCGCGGGCCTGATCCGCCGGCAACGGATCGGCTATGACCTCTGCGTCCGGCGACTGCGCACCTTCCCCCTCGACCGCTACCTCCCGGCCCGTCCCGGCGACCCCTACCCCCGTGGCGTCGCCCAGGCAGTGTTGCTGTCCGTGGGCGCTGCGGAGGAAGCCGACGAAACCGGGTTGACCGAAATCCTCCTTGCCGCTCTGGCCGTGTTGTCGCCGGGTGGAACGGCCCGGCGACTGCTCCACGAAATCGCCGGGAACCTGGTCCTGCCCGAAGAACCGGCGGCCGCGACCGACGCGGTTCTCGGGCGGCTCGCCGAGGAGTCGATCGTCACCCTGAGCACAGATGGCGGACTGGCCTTCATGCACCGGGTCACCGGTCGCGTGCTGCGTGATCGTCTGCAGCAGGCGGCCTCGCGGCAGACAGTCGTCGAGGTGGTCGTGCGCGCGTTGGAAGACCTCACCCAGCACAGCCTCGGCCCCCGCCTTCCGGAACGAGCGTGGGCGGAACACCTCGTCGAGCAGATCCACGCCGTGCACCGGCTGCCCCTGGACGACGCACACGCTTCGCGGCTACTCGGACTTCGGCACTGGATCGCGAAGTACCACCTGGCTGCCGGCGAATACGACCGCGCGGTGGCCGCCTACGCCGAGGTCATGCCCGAATACCAGGAGCGGTCCGGGAACGACCCCGACCACCGGCGGCCTCCCCGGTCGGAATTCGCCCAGGCGCTGGCCAGGGCCCATCGGTTCGAGGAAGCCATCGCCCTGCAGGAAGAGGTTCTCGCCGCCGCGTGCGCGGAACACGGTCACCTCGACACGATCATTGTGGCTCTGCAGCGCGTGACACTGGCGTTCATCCACCAGCTCGCCGGAAACTTCGAGGAAGCCCTCCGGCTGGAGCTGCAGACCTGGCACCACCGGAAGGCGTTCTTGGGAGCCGATGACCCGCGAACCCTCATGGCCCAGCTCAGGTTGGGCACCGCATTCCGGCGGGCAGGCGACGCCGCAGCGGCTCTGGAGTTGCTTGAATCAGCCGAGTCGGCGTGTGCTCGGGTACACCCCGAAAGCTTCCTGATGCTCGACATCAAGAAATCCGTTGCGGTCGAGTACGCGGCAGCGGGACGGACAACGGACGCGATTGCCCGAAACGAAGCGATATTGGCGGACTGGAACCTTTCTTGGGGCGGAACCGGAGAAGAGCCTTACCTGAGTGTCGTCTGCGATCTGGCCGGCAATCTGACGACCATCGGACGATACGACGAAGCGATCGCCCTCTGCGAGACGACGGTCAGCGGAGTGGATGAGGAGACCCGCATCCGGGTCGATTCGCTGAACCTGCACTCGATCCTGGCCGAGCTGTACCACCGCACGGGCCGGACCGGGGAGGCCATCGGAATCCGCTCGCAAATGGTACGCGACGCCGAACGCATGTACGGCCCGGACCACGTGATCACCCGTGATTGCCGGAGGCAACTGACCGAGCTCACGCACGAACGATCGCGGGATTGAACGACGCGCTCCGGCAGCGAGCGAATCCGGCCGGGTCAATTCCTCGGCAGGCGTGGCCGGAGGAGGTTTTCCAGGTTCGCTCGCGCGACGTGCTTGAGGAATTCCCCGCGGTAGGTGGAGTCACCGGAGTCGTGCATCGTGTCGGTCATCGAGACCGCGGCCGCCTGTCGTTCCCAGGTGTGGGCCAGGCAGGTGTCCGAGTAGCTCTCCAGCAGGTTCCCGTCGCCTTTTCCGACCTGGTGGATGATCGCCTGGGCGAGTTTCTCGGCGTCGTGCAATGCGAGGCTCATCCCCTCCGCACTCATCGGGGAAATCAGGTGCGCCGCGTCCCCGAGGAGGTGAAGCCGGCCGTAGCTCATCGGGCTGAACACCACACCGCGCAGCGGCACGACCTGCTTGCTGACGATCGGGCCCCTCGGCCCAGGTCCGCCGAACCGCGTTCCGAGCTCGCTCCAGACGCGTTCGTCCGGCCAGTCCTCGACGGAGTCGGTGACCGGGCACTGCAGGTAGACACGGCTCGCGTTCGGGCCGCGGGTGATCTGGGCGGCGAAGCCGCGGGAATGCACCGCCATCACGGCCGGTGGATCGGCGGGCACCTCCGTCATGACGGTCAGCCAGGCGTAGCCGAACTCGTGGGTGTGGCCGGTGAGGAAGCCGTCGGGGATGGCTGTCCTGCTGACACCCTGGTAGCCGTCGCTGCCGGCGACGAAGTCGCAGCCGATCACCGTGGTCGCGCCGGCGGCGTCCCGGTAGCGCACCTGGGGATGCTCGGTGTCGAGACCGGCCAGTGAGATGTCTTCGGCCTCGAAGCGGAGGTCGCCACCGTCGCGCAGGAACAGCCGGATGAGGTTGCGGACCAGGATCTGTTGCGGGACGAAAGCGCCCGCGGCGTCCTCGTAGTCGTCCATCTTCCATTCGCGCCTCTCGCCGTCGACGATCAGCGGCATCGCGGCGTCGGCCGAATCGTGACCGGGCCCCTCGACCACCTCTCCTGTTCCCCATTCGTGCAGCATGCGCACGCCGCGGGCGTCGAGCGCCCCGGCCCGCTGCCGGTTCTCGACGTACTCACGGCTGTGCTTTTCCAAGATGACGCACCGGATTCCGCTGCGCAGCAGGAAGGTACCGAGGGCGAGTCCGGCGACTCCGCCGCCCACGATGACCGCAGTGGTGTTTTCTTCTGTTCGAGTCATGATCACCACTGTGGCCGGGCCGGAGATTGCCGTCCACCGATAACCCGACGCGCGATAACGGAAACCCGCCAACATTTCCTAGGCGCCGCGGTCCCGCAGGCCGGCCTGGTAGCGCCCGGGGGTTTGCCCGACGACGGCGGTGAACGCTTCGATGAAGGTCGAGGGGGTCGACCACCCGCAGCTGATCGCGGTGTCGGTGACGGAGTCGCCGTCGGTGAGCCGGATGACGGCGTGGTGGAGGCGCAGGATGGTGCGCCAGCGGTGGAAGCTCATGCCGAGGTCGGTCCGGAACAGGCGGCTGAGGGTGCGTTCACTCGTCCCGACGGCCCGCCCCAGTCCGGCCAGGGTCGTGTTCCGGCCGGGATCGGCGTGCAGGAGATCGGTCGCGGCGCGCAGCCGATCGTCGCGCGGCGCGGGCAGGTGGAAGGACCGCTCGGGAATCTCGCCGAGTTCGTCGAGCACCACCGCACGCAGCCGCCGGTCGGCGTCGGCGGATTTCGCCCGGTCGCCGGTCAGCGCCAGGATGCCCTCACGCAACAGGGGCGACACCGCGAACACGCAGGGGTGCTCGGCCAGGTCGCCGCACTCCTCGGCGGGGACGGCGAGGATGCGGGCGTCGGTCCGGCCGTAGAAGCGGTGCGAGTGCTCGAAACCCGGCGGTGTCCAGGTGATCCGGTCGGCGGGCGCGATCCAGGTCCCGTACTCGGTCGTGGTGGCGAAGGCTCCGGCTGCCGCGTACACCAGCTGCCCGTCGCGGTGGGAGTGGCTTTCCAGGTGATAACCGTGCGGGAGCCAGCCTGCGCCCTGCGGCGTCCGCTCGCCGGGCAGGGCGGAAGAGTGGCGGGTTTTCTGCATCGGACATCAGTTTACCGGTGGTAGGGCATGCGGGAATCGGCACGGCCCCGCGCCGGACGGAACGGTGTCCACCGTCGGCTACGAACTGCTGCCCGTCACAACCCAGGTCAGACGTCCGAACGAGGGCGCTGGAGGGTGAAGGTCTCGAAGGGCCGCAGAGCGCCGTCGGTGCCGACGACGTCGTAGTAGGTCACCTCCATCGTGGTGACCCCGCCGCGTCGCGTCCCGGGGTCGACGGTGAAGGCCGCGAAGCCGTAGGAGTTGGCCGCGTCGCGGACCGCCGACCAGGGAGCGTCCTCGGTGACGTACACCGGCGGGCGCTTGCCGGTCTTCGGGTCCGGGTCGCCGACCTCGGTGATCACCCGGCAGCGCGGCGGGGTGAAGAAGAGCTGGTTCGACGGCGCCGACGTGCCGCCGCCGCCGAGGACCATGTGGACGGTGCCCTTCGTCGTGTCGACGACGTCGGTGCGGGTCGAGGCCGGCACCGGGGTGCGCGTCGGGTTCGCCGCCGCGCCGCGGATCGGGTGGGACCGCTCGTAGTGGTGCTCGTGGCCGCAGACGACCAGGTCGACGCCGTAGCGGTCGAACAGCGGCACCCACTCCTCGCGGACGCCGAGATCGGCGCCGTTGAACTGGTCGGCGGTGCTGATCGCCACCTGGTGCATGCAGACGACCACCCAGTCGACGCCGCGGTCGGCCCGCGCCGCCGCCAGCTCGCGCTCCAGCCACGCCTTCTGCGCGCCGTTCGAGTAGCCGCGGACGTAGGAGTTCCCGCCGTCCTGGTAGCAGATGTCGTCGTTGGCGAGGCTGATCACCCGCACCGAGCCGACGGTGAACGAGTACCAGAGCCCGCGGGTGGCCGCCGTCTGCCCGGCCGCCGGTGGCACCGAGAAGTACGTCTGGTAGGCCGCGTAGCCGATCGGGCCGTTGCCCAGCTCGTTCTCGTGGTTGCCGGCGGCCGGCATCCACGGCCGGTTGCGCGCGCTGCGGCTGTTGTTGGTCCAGAAGTCCCACCAGGTCCGGACCCGGTCGGTGGCCAGGTTGGCGTAGCAGAGATCCCCGTTGAACAGGTGGAACAGCGGCCGCACCCGTTCGACCCCGGCGGTGGTGTCGCCCGCGGCCGGCGAACCGAGGTTGTCGTTGACCAGCGGCGGGTTCGGCAGCGTCACGCCGGCCGGTGGCACGTAGCGCTTGCCGAGCGTCGGCGTGCCCTGGTCACCGAAGCTGGTGAACGTGAACTTCCCGCGGCCACGCGGCGCGGTGCGGAACGTCGCGAGCACCGGCTCGGCGCCGTCGTGCAGCGCCGCGTAGAGGTACTCGGTGTCCGGCTGAAGCCCGCGAAGCGACGCGTGGAACGCGTAGACGACCTGGCCGGACTTCGCGTCGGTGTAGCTGACGGTCTTCGCCGGGGCGCTGCGCTCGTACCGGCCGTCAGCCCGGCCGAGCAGCACCCGGGCACTGCGTGCCGGCTGAAGGGCGTGCCACGACACCACCACCTCGGCGGCCGCGTCGGCGCCGAACTGCAGGTGCAACCCGGCGACCGCCGGGCTCTTGGCCGGGTCACCCGAGGTGGTGGCGAGCTCGGCCGCCGGGTCGGCCTCGGCGGTGCCGGCGAGCGCGGCACCGGCGGTGGTGAGGAACGGCTTCCGAACGAACTCGCGCTTCCCGGCGTTGTGTCCGTTACCCCCCCTTCGGGGACAAAACGGATTAGTGCGGGTCGGTGCCGTTGAGCGTCGCGACCACCTGGTCGTAGTCGCCGCGGACTTCGCCGTAGCGGAGGAACTTCACCCGCTCCACGAGGATCTCCTTCGCTTCCGGCTGGGTCCGGAGGATGTCCATCACCTCGGTGACGAACTCGCCGAGCGGCATCGCGTGCTCGTTGTCGGCCTGGCCCGGCAGCAGGTCGGTCTGCACCGACGGCGGCACCAGCTCCACGACCTTCACCGGCGTGTCGGCCAGCTGCAGCCGCAGGGACTCGCTGAGCAGGTGGATCGCCGCCTTCGAGGCGTTGTAGCTGGGGGTCGCCCGCAGCGGGGCGAACGCCAGTCCCGAGGAGACGGTCATGATCGTGGCGTCCGGCCGGGTCCGCAGGTGCTCGACGAACGCCGCGATCAGGCGGATCGGTCCGAGCACGTTCGTCGTCACGACGTTCTCGGCCGACTCGAGGAAGGTTTCCGGCTGGTGCCAGTCCTCGACGCGCATGACGCCGGCCATGGTCACCAGCACGTTCAGGCCGGGGTGGCGGGCGAGCACCTCCTTCGCCGCGGCCTGGATGCTCACCGGATCGGTGGTGTCGATCCGGACGGTGTCGATGCCGGGGTGCTCGGCGGCGATGCGCTCCAGCAGCTCGGTGCGGCGGCCGCCGACGATCACGGTGTTGCCGCGGTCTGCCCACGCGAGGGCGAGCGCCAGGCCGATGCCGCTCGTGGCGCCGGGGATGAAGAGGGTGTTTCCGGTGTTGTCCATGCCCCGAGTCTCACCGGGCCGGGCGGGCGGCGGCAGAGACCGTCCATCGGGGGATCGGCGATCCCTGGTTGCGCCCGCGCCGGCCGCGATACTGGGAGGTATGGACCGAGCGGAACTGGCGGCCTTCCTGCGGCGACGCCGGGAGCAGCTGCGCCCCGAGGACGTCGGCCTCCTGCCGGGCACGCGCCGCCGCACGGCCGGGTTGCGCCGGGAGGAGGTCGCGTCGCTGGCGGCGATGTCGACCGACTACTACACCCGCCTCGAGCAGCGCCGCGGCCCCCAGCCCAGCGAGCAGATGCTGACCGCGCTGGCCCGCGCCTTGAGGTTGAACAACGACGAGCACGACTACCTGTTCCAGGTGGCCGGCCGCACGGCCCCCTCACCGGCCGCCACGGCCGCGCACGTGGCCCCGGCGCTGCTGAGGGTGCTGGACCGGCTTTCGGACACCCCCGCGCTCATCCTGTCCAACCTCGGAGAGGTCCTCGTGCGCAACCGCCTCGCCGAGGCCCTCTACGGCGGCCCGGCCGAGTACACCGGGCTCGCGCGCAGCGAGATCTACCGCTGGTTCACCGATCCCCGCGAACGGCTCATCTACCCGGAGCACGACCGGGACCGCCAGAGCCGCGCCCTGGTCGCGAGCCTGCGCGCCGCCCACGGCTCGATGGGCCCGCGTTCCCGGGCCGGCGACCTGGTGCGGGCCCTCACCCGCGAAAGCGAGGAGTTCGCGCAGTTGTGGGAACGCCACGAGGTCGCGAAACGGTTCGAGGACCACAAGGTGCTCGTGCACCCGCAGCTCGGCGACATCGAGGTGGACTGCCAGGCGCTGTTCACCGAGGACCAATCCCAGGCGCTGCTGGTGCTCACCGCGCCCCCGCGCACGGAGGCGTTCGAGAAGCTGCAGTTGCTGGCCGTGCTGGGCAACGAGCGGTTCGACGACCCGGTTCCAGGACCCGCCGCGCACGCTCAGAAGGCGGAGCCAGGTCCCGGCCTCACCGGTTGACCGGCGTCGGCCGCGGTAGCGGCTTGCCGTCGTCATCGCGCAGGACATGGATCCAGCCGTGGTGACGCCGGTCGGCGATCGTCACGTGCACCAGCTGCCGGAAGTGGTGCTGTTCGATGCGGTCGTAGCCGTGGCGGACGATCGACTGGTAGATGCTGTCGGAGACGACCAGCGTCAACGGGGTGCTCGACCGGCTGAGCGCCGTCTTCAGCTCGGGCGAGTCCAAGAGCCGGAAGGTGAGGTCCACGGCCTCGCCGAAACAGCCGTGGCTGTCGTAGTGGACCTCGCCGGCGTGCACGGCCGCGCGCAGGCGCAGGCACTGGCCCGGGTGGTGCGCGTTGTGTTCGGCCAGCATCCGGTCGAGCGTGGGAATCACCCGGTTGAGCAACAGCGTTTTCGGAACACGGTCGCTGGGGCGGATCAGCGTGAGGATCCCGTCACCGCAGTTGACGAGCGGGTCACGGCGCCGCCGGGTGATGCCGCCCGTGTGCAGGGCCGCTTCGAACATCTCGTAGAGCGCCGCGCGGAGCGTGATCTTGTCCGGGTTGCGCCGGGTCGTGGAGGCCTCGACGTCGACGGCCATGATCGCCCGGTGGCACGGCTCGTGCCGCGGCGGCCTTCTCATGGCCCGGCCTGCCGCAGCACGACCGCGAGCCGCGCCATGCCGGCCAGCAGCTGCACGGTGAACCGGGCCCGGGCGCGGCGGCCGGGCAGCGCGTGCAACTCGGCGGTCCATTCCTCCAGCCAGCGGGCGCGGGCCTCGGCGGGCAGCAGCACGGCCGAGATGGTCAACACCCTTCGCGAGACGCGCAGGCCGCGGACAGATCCATTGTGGATGGTGAACCGATCCGGGTAGAGCGTCGCCAGGGAAAGCGCTTCCAGCTGCTCTTTCACGGTGTCGAGGCCGAGCCGGCCGGCCAGCGGCACCAGGACATCCAGGGTTTCCCGCGATTTCCGTTCCTGCTTGGCCCGGGGCACGAACCGGATGGTCCGCATGTTGTGCAGCCGGTCGGCGAGCTTGAGGATCAGCACCCGGCGTCCGGCGGATTCCAGCGAACCACCGTCCCGTTCCAGCACGAGCAGCCCCTCGACCAGCGCCGCGACTTCGTCGCCGAATTCGGCGCGCAACAGGCCCGGCGGGCAATCGGTGTCCTCGCCGACGTCGTGCAGCAGGCCCGCGCACACCATGGGGGCGTCGAGCCCCAGCCCGGCCAGCGTGGCGCCGACCTCGACCGGGTGGGAGATGTAGGGGTCACCGCTGCGCCGGGTCTGGCCCCGGTGCCAGAACGCGGCGAACACATAGGCCCGTTCCACCAGCCGGGCCCCGGGTTCCGGGTACCGGCCGGCGATCTCGGCGACCTGCGGCGGAAGGGTGGTCATGCCGGCTCCCCGGCCAGGCCGAACCCGCGCATCCGCGTCGGCCGGTGCACCCGGGCGAGCGCGACCCGAGCCTGCTCCGCCCCGTCGTCGGTCAGCCGGTAGTACCGGCGCCGCGGCCGCCCTTCGGTGATGTGCTCGTTCGGGTCCTCCCAGCGGCTTTCGAGCCACCCGAAGTTCTCGAGCCGGGCCACGATCGGATAGATGGTGCCGCTGGGCAGGCCGGTCTCCGCGCACAGCTCCAGGCCGTACTGCTCCCGTGTGGGCCGCTGCAGCAGGGCACGAAGCACCAGCTGGGTCTGCAGCGTCATCCGGGGGCCTGCCATATGTCGTACTCTACATAGGTAGACCTAGGCTGTCGAGCGCTTGACGCCCGGTTGCCCCCGGTTCGTGGCAGTCGGTCGAGATGCCGATCACCGTGCTGCGCTCACCCAGCCAGCCGGACGGACCGCGGACGACTGAACTCCAGCCGGATCCCGGCGCCCCAGGACCCGGCCCTGCACACAGGTCGCGTGCGAGGTCTCGGCCATACCTCGACGACGCGCCATCAAGACCACCTGCCGTCGTACGCCCGGCCGCTGCCCGAGCACTGATGGCTATCGTGCAGTTACCAGATGGACATGACCGAGGGGGACAACATGACACTTCGACTGTGGCGCGAGTCGTGGCCACGAGCTGGCCAGGCCCTCACTCGTGTCGTCTGCCTGGAGATCGACCTCGCCGATCAGGTGTCGTCCGCACCAGCACATGCGCTCAGCTACCGGCAGGCTCGCCCCCAGCCCTACACCGACGACCTTCTGCGCCACGCGCAGTACTACTCGGTCTTCGGACGGCAGGCGCCGGCGCACCGGTCCGTGTTGTTGTTCGTCGGGGGCCGCGGCCGGGAGGATGCCGCGCAGGAGATTCGGTGGCACGGGACCGTTGTCGTCGACCGCGACCGGGCGGACTACCAGCTGCTCAAGACCGCCGCCGAACGCCGTGTTCTCGTCGTGGAGCCGGATGGGCGGGTCACGTTGTGCCCGGATGCCGTTATCGACGATCAGGACGCGACACTGGCGTGCCTGGAGAGGCTGGACCGGGACGGCCGGCTCGTGTACTACCCGGCCGGCAAGAGCGACCTGCGCCTGGGCCCCAAGACGGCTCGGCAGCCCGTCGACCTGGTCGTCCCGATCAACCCCGTGAGCACGTTGCTGTCGCGCGAGGCGGTGACCGCCGCGGCCGGTTTCAACGGCAGCTATTTCGTCATCGTGGAGGAGGAGTTCGTCTCGGATCCGTTCTCGTTCGCGATGGATCCGATCGGCCTCGTGATCACCGACGAGGTGGTGGTGAACCCGCCGATCTACCGGCGTCCGGCCTTTCTCGTCACCAGGGAGACCTACGGCAACGAGAACGACGACCTCCTCTACGGCGGCGGCCCGCGCCGTGCGCTGATCCGCACGATCGGTCCCGAGAACTGGTCCGCCACCCTCCCGGGCGGAGTGGTGGTGGCCGGCCGATCCGTCCGGCTGCCGGGTACGGTGCCCATGGCCGTCAACCCTGCGGAAACCGGCGCGGAGTGTTCGGTGTGGACACCGGCAGCACGGGCGGCGGGTACGTTCGCCACGCCACACGACGAAGACAGGGCGGACTTCGTCGTGGTGGGCGAGGCCGTCGTGGGACTGAAGGAGGGCGGCGGCACCCGCATTCCCATGAACGCGGCCGTGATCGGGCTGCGGAAGCGTTACGCGGCAACTGTTGTCGCGGCGATCCGGGGTGGCGACCGGGTCGTCGAGCACCACGTCGACTGTGGACCCGATGCCGGGCGGCCGGTGCACGGTACCCAGGGCTGGGTGCCGCTGGTGCGGAACGGCCGGCCGTGCGACCCCCTGACCGAGCTGGCCGGTCTCGACTTCGCCGGCCACGAGCACGGCAGCGAGGACTGCACCATTCCGCCCGTGTTCCTGCCCGACCGGTACGTCGTGGAGGAGAACCACGCCCACCTCGCGATCGGTTTGACCGGTGACGGGAGGATGTACGTCCTCCACGCCGAGGGGTGCGAGGTGCGCACCTATCGCGAAGGGCGGGACAGCCAGGGGGCCAGTCCCATCGAGCTGCGGGATCGTCTCCTGGCTCTGGGCTGTATCGAGGCGATCGCGATGGACGGTGGCGGGTCGGCCGCGATCGCGTGGAAGGGCGGGCTGGTCAGCAAGCCGTCCGACCGGTTCGACATCAGCCGGATCGCGGTGGAACGGCTTCTGCCCGGGATGTGGTTGCTCCACCCGGAATGAGGCCCCACGTCTCGGCCACCTGCCGCCAGCCGTTCTCGGGCAGGTGTTCGAGATCTGCATGGTAGAGCTGGACGCAGACGTGGTCGGCCCCGGCGTCGAGGTGTTCGCGTACGCGCGTGATCGCCGCAGCCGGATCGCCCCAGGACACGAGCGCGTCGACCAGGCGGTCGCTGCCACCACCCGCGATGTCCTCCTCGGTGAAGCCGAGCCGTCGCCAGTTGGCGACGTAGCTGGGCATGGCCAGGTAGCGGTGCAGGTGTTTCCTCGCCACGGCACGTGCTGTCGACGGTGTCCCGTCCAGCAGCAACGCCTGTTCCACGCACAAGACGGCATCGGGCCCGAGGACTTCCCGCGCCCGGCGCGTGTGTTCGGGCGGGACGAGGTAGGTGAGCGCCCCCTGTGCCCTCGTCGCGGCGAGTTCGAGCATGCGCGGCCCGAGTGCGGCCAGAAGGCGCGGGGCCGACGGCGGGGCCACGGCCCTGTACGCGGTGGCCGCCCGGTCCATCCCGTCGAGATAGTCCCGCATCGTCGCCAACGGCCGCCGGTAATGCGTTCCCCGGACGTCCTCGACGAGCGACGCGTGGCTGACGCCGATCCCGAGCACGAATCGGTCCGGGTACGCTTCGGCGAGCGTCAACGCGGCGGCCGTCGCGGCGAACGGGTCCCGCGCCCAGATGGCGGCGACTCCGGTGGCCACCACCATCCGGTCGGTCGCGCCGAGGAGAACCGCCGAATGGGTCAATGGCTCCCGGTAGACCGTCTCCCCCACCCACACCGCACCGTAACCAAGTGCCTCGAGATCCCGAACCGTGCGCCGGACCCGCGAGGTCGGGAAGAAGTTGAACTGCCGAGTCCAGACACCCACCTCGCCGAGGCGGTCGAGCGCCGCGTTCGCCGGCTGCCCAGGTGACACCGCACGCTCCCCTAACGTCCGGCCGCCCGCTGTGGCGGCAACCGGTTCCTCGCGTCGATCTGGTTCACCCGCTCCACCTTGCGAAGGGACCGGCCGCCGCCGAACTCCGCGGCGAGCCACCGCTCCACGACCGTCTCCGCGGCGGACGGCCCGATCACCATCGCGCCCATGGTGAGGATCTGGGCGTCGTTCGAGGTGCGGGCTCGTTCGGCCGACAGCGTGTCGTGCGCGGTCACCGCTCGGACACCGAAGAACTTGTTGGCCACGATGGCCATGCCGAGCCCAGTCCCGCAGAAGAGGATCGCCCGGCTGCACTCACCCCGGCTGATCGCCTCGGCCGCGTCCGACGCCACCTCCGGGTAGTCGCGGACCGGGGAGCCGCTGTAGTCGAGAACGTGGTAACCACGGCGCAGCAGGAGGTCGTCGATGTGGTTCTTCAAGGGAATCCCCCACTCGTCGGCGCCGATGCCGATCGCGCTTCCCGTCGATGTCAATCCTTGCCTCCTCCGCTCACCTGCTGTTTCAATGTTACTCCCCGCTACCACGTGACAACAGGACGGATTCGCCATGGTATCCGCTGGCTCCACGACTGCCTTCGAGGCGACGGTGACGGCGCTGGCCGGCCGTCAGGGGCGGACGATCGTCCTGCTGGTGCTGGACGGACTCGGCGGATACCGGACCGCGCAACGGGCTTCCGAGCTGGCCACGGCCCGCACGCCGAACCTGGACGAGCTCGCCGCAACCGGCGCACTCGGGTTGCACGACCCGGTGCGCCGGGGGATCACCCCGGGATCGGGCGCGGGCCACCTCGGATTGTTCGGGTACGACCCGCTGCGTTACCGCGTCGGCCGGGGCACGTTCACGGCCGCCGGCCTTGGCGTGGAACTCGTCGAAGGCGACGTGGTGGCCCGGGCGAACATCTGCACGCTGTCCGAGAACGGTGACATCGCCGATCGCCGGGCCGGCCGGATGTCCGGCGAAGAGGCGGCCACGGTCTGCGATCTGGTCAACGAACAGTCCTTCGGCGACGTCGAGGTCCGGCTCGTGGTGGAGATGGGTCACCGTGCCCTCCTGCTGCTGCGTGGTGCGGGCCTGAACGCCGACGTCGCCGACACGGATCCACAACGGACCGGCGTCCCGCCCCTCGCCCCGGCACCGTTGTCCGAAGCGGCTGTCCGTACGGCTGAGACGGTCGACACCGTGCTGGCGCGCTGCCGCAAAGTGCTGGCCCACCGGCAGTCGGGGAACTTCCTGCTGCTGCGCGGTTTCGACACCCGCCGCGAACTACCTCCCTTCCCACAGCGTTACCAGGTACGGGCCGCGGCGTTGGCCACTTACCCGATGTACCAGGGAATCGCCCGCCTCCTCGGCTTCGAGACCCACCACGTGCGCGACCTCGCGGCGGCCGTGCAGACATTGCCGGAACTCTTGCGTGACGGCGTGGAATTCGTCTACGTGCACGTGGAAACGCCGGATCTGGCCGGGGAGGACGGTGACTTCGGGGCCAAGCAGTCCGCCATCGAAGCCGTCGACGCCCTGGTCCCGGCGATCCGCGCGAGCGGCGCCGAGGTTCTCGCGGTGACCGGTGACCACGCCACGCCCGCCCAGCTGTCGGCGCACAGCTGGCACCCCGTGCCGGTACTCGTGCACGGCGGAACCGCGCCGGCTGACGGTATCGCCGCGTTCGACGAGGTGTCGTGCCGGCGGGGATCGCTCGGCCGCTTCCCCGCGTACGAGCTCATGCCCCAGCTCCTGGCGGCCGCGGGGCGGCTGGCGAAGTTCGACGGCCAACGACACGGCGTGTGAGGCCCGGTGTTCGTCATCGACGACCTTTTCGCGTGGGAGATCCTGGAAAGCCGTGGCCGGCCCACAGTCGCGGTGTCCGTCACCTTCCGCGGCGGCGCAACAGGGATGACCCAGGTTCCGTCCGGCGGATCACCGGGGAAACACGGCTGCGTGGAGCGGCGCGACGGCGACCCGCACCGATTCGGCGGCCAGGGCGTGCTCGGCGTCTGCCACACCATCGAGACCGAGGTACGGGACGCCGTCGTCGGCCGGCAGTTCGCCGAGCTGACCGATCTGGATCGCGCGCTGACGAATCTCGACGGCACAGCCGACAAGTCCCGGCTCGGAGCGAACGCCACCCTGGGCGTGTCGCAGGCGACGGCCGTGGCGCTCGCCGCGCACCGCGGTGTGCCCCTGCACCGGTTGCTGAGCAGCTGCGCGGGCACGGCCGAACGGCTTCCGCTGCCGTTCTTCAACGTGGTCAACGGTGGTGCCCACGCGACGAACCGGCTGCGGATGCTGGAGTTCATGATCGCACCCACCGGCGCACCCAGCTTCGGCGAAGGGGTCCGGTGGTGTGCCGAGATCTACGCGAGGCTCCGGCGCAATGTGCTGCGCGGCCACGGGAACATCAACCTCGGCTACGAAGGCGGGTTCGCCCCGGACATCGTCGAACCGGAGGAGGCGCTGCGGTTGATCCTGGAGGCCACGGTCGACGCCGGTTACACCCCCGGTAGCCAGATAGGTCTCGCGATCGACGCCGAAGCGGACAGCCTCGTCGTCGACGGCGGGTACGACCTCGGCGGCCCCGTGGTGAGCACGACCGGCCTCGTCGACCGGTACGAACAGATGACCGGGACGTACTTCGTGTTCAGCGTCGAGGACGCGGTGGCCACCCAGGACCGCGACGGCTGGGCGCTGCTGCGGTCACGGCTGGGCGATCGCCTGCAGCTCGTGGCGGACGCCGCACTCGGCACCCGGACCGCGAACATCCGGGACGCCGCCGGGGCGGGGCTGGGCAACGCCGCGCTGATCAAACCCAACCAGGCCGGCACGGTCACCGAGACGCTCGAGGCGATCGCCGCTGCGGGAGCGGCCGGGTGGACGGCGATGATCTCGCACCGTTCCGGCGAGACGGGTGACACCTTCATCGCGGACCTCGCGGTGGCGACCGGCGTCGGGCAGATCAAGGCCGGCGCGCCGGCCGGCGGCGAGCGCGTGGCGAAGTACAACCGCCTCATCGAGATCGAGAGGCGGTCCGGCGACCTGCCGGTGGGACCACCGCTATAGCGCGGTGCCCAGCTCGTCGATCTTCCGGCCGACCTCGCCGGCCTGGGGGTCGTCGAGATCGTCGAAGATGGCCAACGCGCGGTTCCAGTGGTCCCTGGCGGTGGCGAGCGAACCCGCCTGGCGAGCCGTGTCCCCCATGCTGTCCCACGTTCTCGCCTCGCCCTGGCGGTCACCGATCGCCCGGCGCAGCTCCAGTGCCGTCTGGTAGTACTCCATCGCGGCGTCGAAGTGCTCCAGCACGCAGTTGACCTCGCCGAGGTCGTGCAGCATCCACGCCTGGCCCCACCGGTCGTCGATCTGGCGTCGCACGTCGAGCGCGCGTTCGTACCAGCTCACCGCCTGCTCGTACCGCCGCAGGCCGGCGAACGCTTCGCCCAGCCCGCCGAGAACGGCACCCTCCGTCCACCGGTCGCCGGTCTTCAGCGCGATCGCGAGGGCGACCTGGTGTTGTTCGACCGCCTCGCCGAACCTCCCCTGGCTGGCGCGGACGAGACCGATGCCCATCCGGACGATGCACCGGCCGAACTCGGCGATTTCCTCGCTTATCCGCTGCCCGATCAGGTCGCACGTGACCAGGGCCCGCTCGAAGTACCCCATCGCCCGCTCGTGCGAGCCGAAGTCCCAGTACGCGTACCCGAGACTGCCCAGGCACCACCCCTGACCCAGGACGTCCTGCGACCGGCATGCGGCCTCGAGGCCGGTTGTGTACACCGCGAGCTGGTCGGCCCAATGTTTGCGCAGGTAGAAGAAGTTCCACATCGCGGCGGGCACCTGCCACGCGGTCTCGTACTCGTGCCAGTCGAAGGCCTGCCGGGTCGCGGCGACCAGGTTGGCCCGTTCCCTCTCGCACCATTCGAGCGCCTGGTCGTACCCGGTGAAGCCGAGCGGCTGCACGTCCGGGCTGCTCCCTCCCACCACGCTGAGGCGCTGGGGGATCAGAAGCCGGTCCGCCGCGGCCGCGGACAGCTTGTACCAGGTCAACATGCGGCGGACGGCCGCTGCCCGGTCCTCCTCGGTCTCCTCCTCGAACGCGCGTTCGTAAGCGTACAACCGGAGAAGGTCGTGGAACTCGTACCTGCCCGGGGTGGTCTCCTCGATGAGGTGGACATTCGCCAGCGTTCTGACGATGCGGCCCACCTGCCCCTCGGGAAGTCCGGTCATCGCCGCCGCCGCCGGCAGGCTGACGGTGCCGCCCGCGTGCAGGCCGAGCAACCGGAACACCCTGGCCGCCTCCGGCGACAGCACGCGGTACGACCAGGAAAACACCGTGCGCACCGCCGTCGACTCGTCGTCGCCGGTGTCCAGCAGATCCAGCCGGGACTTCTCGGCAGCCAGCTCCGCCGCCAGGTCCGCGAGCGCCGCGCTGGAGCGGGTGCACATGCTTTCCGCGACGATCCGCAGCGCCAGAGGCAGGCGACCGCAGAACCGCACCACGTCGGCGGCGGCCTCCGGATCAGCCTCGACGGCGCCGGTTCCGACGATGTGCCCGAGCAGCGCCAGTGCGTCGGCCTCCGGCAGCACGTCGAGGGTGACCCGGTGGATCCCTTCCCGGATCGCCAGCTTGCTCATCCGGTTGCGGCTGGTGATGAGCACCAGGCAGCTCGGCGACCCGGGCAGGAGGGGGGCCACCTGGTCAGCCGACTTCGCGTTGTCCAGGACGACGAGGACCCGACGACCGTCGAGGAGCGAACGGTAGAGCCCGGCCTGGGCGTCCACCCCCGGCGGGATCCTCTCCGGCGGCACGTTGAGTGCCCGCAGGAAGTTCTCCAGAACCTCGGCCGGGTCGAGCGGCCGGCTGTCCGGGTCGTAGCCGCGCAGGTTGACGTGCAGGATCCCGTCAGGGAACTCGGTGCGCAGCTGGGCGGCCCAATGCAGCGCCAGCGCGGTCTTGCCGACGCCGCCGACACCGTCGATGGCCGTGATGACCACTGTCTGGACCGGTTCCGCCCGCCCCCGCAGCACGCTGTTCAACCGCTCGAGATCGGCGGACCGGCCGATGAAATGCCTGGTGCCCGGCGGCAACTGCCTGGGCGCCGGGAAGCCCGCGGCGGGTTTGGCGGCCACGGCACGGTCGCCGGCGGCCACCAGGCCGGCGTCGTTGCGGAGGATCCGCCCCTGCAGCTCACGCAGCTCGGGACCGGGTTCGGCACCGAGGTCGCGGACCAGGTGCGCGCGCAGCTTCCGGTAGTGGTCGAGCGCCTCGGCGTGGCGGCCGCACCGGTACAGGGCGAGCATCAGCTGTCCGGCCACGCGTTCGTCCAGCGGGTACTCCCGCGCCTGCGTGGACAACGTCGGCAGCAACTCCGCGTGGTGGCCTTGGCGCAGCTCCAAGTCGTAGAAGTCCAGCTCGGCCGACCGCCGTTCGCCCAGCGCCGCGTCGCGGACGCCGTTGAGCCAGTAGGTGTCCAGGTTCGCGAACGGCTCGCCGCGCCAGAGCCCGAGCGCCTCGTCGAACAGCTCGTGCGCCCGCTCTCCGTCCTCGGCGGCCCGAGCCTGGGACACCAGCTCGCGGAACCGGTGCAGATCCACCGCGGCCGGATCGACGTCGATGACGTAGCCACCCGATCGCCGTCGGATGACGACACCGTCGAGCTCGGCGCACACCCGGCGCAGGTGGGAGACGTACCCGTAGAGGGTGTCGCGGGCGCGGGCGGGTGGACGACCGCCCCAGACACGCTCCGTGAGCTGGTCGATCGAGACGGGCCGATTGGCCTCCACCAACAGAACAGCGAGCACGCACTGCTGACGCGCATGCCCGAGCTCCACCAACCGGCCGCCGACCCGTGCTTCCACCGCACCGAGGAGTGCGAACCGCACACCCATGACAGTCCCCCTACGCGTCGCCCTCCTCCCCACTGAAGCGGCTTCGGCGCCGCCGTTCAAGGTTTTCCGCAGATCCGCCCCGGACTGACGACGCAGAGTCACCCCATGGGCAACGCACCCGGGGCCGATCGGCACCCCGGCATCCGCCGTGGCGATCCAGGGGATCCCCGGGTTCCCGACGACAGGAAGGGGTCGAGGGGGATGGACACCTCGGACACGAGGCAGGAACACAAGCAGCTCACGCCACCCGAACGGGACGTGGCGGCACTGGTGAGCGAAGGTCTCACCAACCAGCAGGTGGCCACGCGGCTGCACCGCTCGCCGCACACCGTGAACTTCCACCTGCGCAACATCTTCCGCAAGCTCGACGTCCGCTCACGGGTCGAACTTGCCGCCTACGTGCACCGGCGGCTGCCCCGGTAGCCGCGGCCACACGTGCGTGAGCTGCCATCGCCCAACGGGCGATGGCAGCTCACGCCGGAACACAAAGGGGCTACCCGAACTCGAGCAGACTGATCTCCACCGGGAAATCGCCGACCTGGCCCTGGGTCGTCCGTTCCGTCCGCACCTCGAAGCCGGCCTCACGGGCGAGTTCCGTCAACGTCACCCAGTCGCCGAGGCTGTTGAAGCCGAGGAACAACCGGCCGCCCGGATTGAGGAACCGCCCCGCCTGCGCGAGGTACCTGCGATGGGTGTCGTAGTGCCTGTCGAAGAACGCCCACTGCAAGTCGTCGGTGTAGGCGAACTCGTCCGGCGCGTTGATCACGTTCGAGTTCCAGAAGATCACGTCGTACCGCGTGCCGGGCTCGATGGCGTCGAACAGGTCGGTCCGCAGCACGCGGACCCGGTCGCTCACGCCGTGCCGTTCCGCGTTGACCCTGGCGTTGTCCGCCGCCGCGGCCGAGATGTCCGCCGCGGTGACACTGGCGCAGCCACGCAGCGCCGCCGACACCGCGGTCACCCCGGCGCCGGTCCCGACCTCCAGGAAACTGCCGTTCACCGGGTAGGGCAGCCACTCGGTGAACAGCGCGGTCGACATCGTCAGCGTCGGCGCGAACACGCCCGGCAGCAATGTCCAAGCCCGGCCGAGCAGCTCGAACTCCGACGACCGGGCGGCCTCGGCACCGTGCCGGGTGGTGAGGGCGTTGCCGACGTCGAGACGATTCGTGTTCATTCACTGAACCTCCGTTCCTGCCGATGCCATCCGGCGGTGGTGGGCCACGACCGAGCGCGCGGGCGGGCGCTCCGCCGTGGGTACCGGCCGGACGAGCTCTTCCTGCCGGCCGTCGAGCCGGGAGAACTGGGTGAGGTCCGCAGGGGACGGCACGAGCTCACGCACCGGCGACCGGCGCAGCGCCGTGTGCATGATCGTGGCGGCCATGAACCCCAGGTCCCCCACGGACTGGTGGGATGACTGCTCCAGGTGCCCCAGGTCGACCTGGGCGATTCCGTCGAGGCCGACCAGGTGGAACGTGTCCAGGAGCATGGCGATCTCCACGCCGTAGCCACCGGCGAACGGCAGCCGCTCGAGTGTCGAGCGGCGGCCGGCGCACTGTCCGGACAGCGGCTGGATCACCCCGGACAGTTCGGGCCAATACAGGTTGAGCAACGGACGCGCGACCAGTTCGGTGACCCGGCCACCGCCGACCTGCGTACTGCCCTCGCCGTTCACGGGGCGATCGAAGAAAGCCTTCACGAAGGACACCGCCGGGTCGTCCAGCAGCGGACCCACGAGCCCGGTGACGTAGTGCGGTCCCACGCCGATCAGATCGGAGTCGAGGAAGACGACGATGTCACCCGAGGTCACGAACTGCGACTTCCACAACGCCTCCCCCTTGCCCGGCCGGTGCCCCAGCTCGGGCAGGATCCCGCAGGCGGACACGACCCGTGCGCCGGCCTCCGTGGCCACCGCGACCGTGTCGTCGGCCGATCCCGTGTCGACGACCACGAGCTCGTCGACCAGCGGAACCTCCTCGACGACCGCGTCCCTCAAGGTGGTGACGATGGCACCGACGGTCTCTTGTTCGTTCAGCGCCGGGAGCACCACGCTGATGGTCAGGTCTTCCTTGCGGGCCGCCAGCGCCGCCGGGCTCCACCGCGGCCGGTAGGTACGCCGGTGGAACCAGTTCCGCACGTCCGCGCGCACGTCAGGCCTCCACCCGGACCCCGGAGTTCGCCCGGGACGAGGCGACCGCGCTCGCCGCGATCAACAGCAGCGCGATGGCCACGCAGCACAACACCGCCGCCGGCGGCGTCGAGGCGCCGAGCACGAGCCCGACCGCGGTCGCCGTAACGCTGTAGCCGGCCCCCTGGACGGCGTAGCCGATCGAGTAGCCGGCCGTGTGCATCCGGCCGGGCAGCCGTTCCCGGAGCCAGAGGTTGCGCGCGACCATGGTCCCCGCCTGAAGCAGGCCCGCGCACAGCAGGCCGAGCCAGATACCCGGCAGACCGGGCAGGACAGCGACGGAGAGGACGGCGACGGACGTGACGACGAGCATCGTCAGCGTCTGCCTCGCCGGGCTGCCCGGCCAGGTGCGCAACCCGTAGCAGAGCGAGCCGGCCGCGGTCACGATCGAGAACGTCATGAGCAACGGTCCCGCCCAGCCCACGGCCAGCTGCCGGTACTCCAGCAGCGCAGGCAGTGCGAGTTCGGCGGACGCGAGCAGCGCCATGGACGCGGCGCTCGTGACGTAGATCGGCCACGCCGCGGCCAGCGAGCGCAACACCGGAGCCGCGGGCCGGTCATCCTGCTCCCGAGGCGTCCCGGGCGGCATCCGGAGTAGCAACACCGCCGCGGCCACGGCGCAGCCGGCAGCGACGAGCAGCGGTGCGCCCGGACCGACCCGCAGGGCCATGAGCACGACCAAGCCGGGTGCGGCAGCCCAGATCGCCTGGGTGAGGGCTGCTTCGACGCTCAGAGCCGGTGCCGCGTCCCGATCCGGCACCGCGCTCGTCAGGAGCGTGCGCAACCCGCCCGGGCTCGCCGCGGGCCCCGCCCCGGCGAAGAAGGCGCAGACCAGCAGCAGCGCCGGCGACGCGGAACGGGCCAGCACCAGCCCGCCGAACGCGGCCGCGCCGACCAGCATGCCCAGTGCGAGGTGCCGGCGCATCGTCTCGGGTGTCAGCCACAGGCCCAGCACCGGTGCGCCCACGACCTCGCCCAGGACGTAGGTGGCGGCGAGGGAGGCGCCCAGGGTGTACCCACCCGGCAGTTCGCGCACGAGGAACACCATGCCGATCGACGCCATCGCGATCGGCACCTTCCCGGCCGTGGCCACCAGCACCCACAGGAAGAACCGCCGGCCGAGCAGCCGCCGGTAGCCCGGCCCGCTCACCGGTGCGCGCCGAACAGCTCGGTGACCTCGGCCTCCAGCTTCTCCGCATCGGGGCCGTCCTCGGCCACGAGCAGCAGCTCCCCGGACCCGCCTTCCGGGGTGTTGTCGTGGACCGAGATGATCACGCCGCGCCGGGTCGTGCGGTCGTACGCCAGGCCGCGCTCGGTGAGACTGCGCAGCGCGTCCTCGAACGAGGCGAAGGAGCACTGGCGCAGCTCGACGACCACACGGTCGTCGAGGTACCCGGCACCGACGACCTGTTCGCCGATCAGGTGGATGTGCGTGGAACCGTTCGTCCGGCAGTTGAACTCGTTGACCAGGATGTCCCCGCTCGGTGCGACCACGCCGTCGACGCTCATCGTCCCGCGGTATCCCATCCCCCGGACCGCCTCGCACAGCCGTTCCGCGTGCGCGAGGAACGCGGTGAACGCGGGCTGCGCCGCGGTCGGCACGGGTATGACGAGCCCGTTGAGGACCGGTTCGAGACGCAGCTGCCCGTGTCCGACCAGCCGGGTGCCGGCATCGGTCACGAGCAGTTCGACGTAGACGGACGTCGACTCGACGAGGTAGTGCTCGATCACCACCCGCTGCCGGCCGCAGTCCGAGTACCGCGCCCAGTTGACGCCGAAGTGGGCCGACACCGCGGCGTGGTCCGCGAGCAGCTCGACCCGGCGCGCACCGAGCGGCGGCACACCGGCGGCCGGGCTGAGGATCACGTGTCCTTCGTTGTCCTTCTGGAAGTCCTGCTTGACGATCACCGGCCGGCCGGCGGAAAGCATCTCCCGGACGTAGCTCTCCGCGTCCGCCCGGTGCTCGGTCACGATCCCGTCCGGGACCGGTACCCCGATCCCGGAGGCGATGGCCCGGAACGCCGCCTTGCTGTTCAGCAGCTTGCCCCCACCCTGGCCCAGGAACCCGATGCCCGGTGTGGCCGCGCCGATCCCGAGGTCGCGGGCCAGCTTGATGACGGCCTCGTCGAAGTGGAACGGGACGACGCTGTCGACCCGGGTCGCCGCCACCAGCTCACGGGTGCGGGCCAGGAACTCCGGGTGGCCGAGGCGGTCCCGGCTGAGGGTGCCGTCGCCGAACCGGCCGGGCGGCGGGACGACCACGTACACCGTCGCCGGGTCCACCTCCATGAAGTCCAGGACGTAGCGGAGCTGCGCCTCGCACGGCGCGATCGGCAGGACCAGGATGTCTCCCGGGGCGAGGCACCACGCCATCCGGACCGCCTGGTTGCCCACGTACCGGCTGTACCGGGGCGAGATGGACTCCGGGTCGCCCATCATGTCCTCGGACCGCTGGTTGCTGACGATCAGTTTGCTCATCGGGTTGCTCCCCTTGCGGTTGTCGCGTGCAGCAGCGGCGCCACCATGTCGGCGAGGATGTCCACGCCGTCGGTGGTGAGCACGGATTCGGGGTGGAACTGCGTACTGCGGAAGCGTTCGCCGCGCAGTGCGTGTATCTCGCCGGTGGCGGCGTCCGCGCACACGCTGACCGGTACGGCGGGCACGTGGTCCACGAGCGCGACGAATGTGTTGTAGAACCCGGCCATCGTGTGCCGGCCGAACAGGTCGATCCCGATCCGGCGGCCCTGGGCGGGTGGTCGTTTCGGCACGACCGGGAAGCCGAGCACCCCGCACAGGATCTGGTGTCCGAGGCAGATCGAGACGAACGGACGGCCGCTGTCGAGCAGCCGCTCGGTGATGGCGCGCAACGCAGCCTGTCTGCGCTGGTGGAGGTGCCGCGGGTCGCCGGGACCGGGCCCCACGACCACGAGGTCGAAGCCGTCGGTGTCACCGACGTCGTCGTAGGGCCGGGTCGTGACCGCGAGGCCGAGTGTCCGCAGCTGGTGGGCGAGCATCGCCGTGAAGGTGTCCTCGGCGTCGACCACGACCGCCGTGCGGCCGGCGAGGTCGCCGGTCCGCCGGCCACCGGCCGGATCCAGCCAGAACGGCGCCAGATCGGGTGTGCGCGCACCCAGGGCCTGGTGCACGGCCGGACTCAGCTCGGCGAGTCCGGCCGGACCAGGCCCTGGGGCCTCCCTCCCCCCGGTCATCATCGCGTGCAGCAGTCCGGCGGCTTTCGCCCGCGTCTCCGCGGCCTCGCTCCGCGGGCACGAGTGCCGGACCAGCGTCGCTCCGACGCCGATCCGGAACCGGCCGGTGGGCGCGATCTCGGCGGTGCGGATGACGATCGACGAGTCGAGCACCGGCCTGCCGGCTGTGTCGGTGCCCAGCAGGGCCACCACCCCGCTGTAGTAGCCGCGGCCGGTCCGTTCGTGGCGGGACAGGACCTGGCAGGCGTTCTCGAGCGGGCTGCCGGTGACGGTCGGCGCGAACATCGTCTCGCGGAGGATGTGGCGCAGGTCCCCGGTCGTCCGCCCGCGCAGCCGGTATTCGGTGTGTGCGACCCGGGCCATCTCCCGCAGGTACGGGCCCGAGACGCGGGCGCCGTCGACGCAGAGCCGGGTCATCATCTTCAGCTCCTCGTCGACGACCATGGACAGCTCGTCGATCTCCTTCTCGTCGGCGAGGAAACCGAGCAAACCGGAAATGGTCGGTCCGGTCGGCGGATAACGGTACGTTCCGCTGATCGGGCTCATCGTCATCGTTCCGCCGTCGACACTGACGTGCCGTTCCGGGGTCGCTCCGACGAATGTCCGTGATCCGGTGTGGAAAAGGAACGTCCAGTAGGCACCGAACTCGTGGGTGAGCAGCCGCCGGAAGATCGCCAGCGCTTTCCGGGCGGAAAAGCCGGCAATGGTCGCGGTGTACGTTCGCCGCACCACGAAGTTCGCACCCTGCCCGGTTCCTATTTCCTGATGAAGAACCGTCCGGACCAGGTCCGCGTACTCGTCGTCGGTCAGGTCGAAGCGGCCGCCGGTCACGGTCAAGGGTTCGTCGGGAAGCCACCGGGCCACGGCCTCGAGCGACATCCTGCCCTGCTCACGCACCCGCATGGCGAGCAACGGCGCACCGTCGTCCACGCAGGCGAACCCGCGCTCGGTGATCTGCCGGAACGGGATCATCGCCAGCGTCTCGTGACCTGCTCGCGAGCGCCGGCCCCCCGACGGAAGGTCCTGCAGAGAACGGAACTCGGCCACCTCACCCGAGAGGAACTCGACTTCGCCACCGCCGACGGCCGGCCGGTGCAGCAGCGCGAAGGGCGCGTTCTGCTGCAGCAGATGATTCACGGTGCTTTTGTCCACACCGAAAGCCTGGAGCCCGGCGTCGGGTGCGGCAACTACCTGTGCGAGTGGTTGGCCGTCCGGCCGGGCGCTCGTTACCGTTTCGGCAAACGCAGGAAGCCGACGGGACAGCCGCTATGACGATTTCGACCCGACATCAAGTCGGTTTTCCGTTCCCGAATCCGGGCAAGCTGGACGACATCAGGTCCAGGCCGGCTCTGCAGCAACCCGAATGGGCGGACGCGGAACTGGCCGAGCAGGTCCGGTCCGACCTCGCCCACCTGCCCGGTCTCGTGCCGTGGGACGAAGTGCGGGCGCTGCGCGCCGCCCTCGCCGGTGTCCACACCGGACACTCAACGGTCGTCCAAGCCGGCGACTGCGCGGAGGACCCCGCGGAGTGCACGCCGCGGTCGGTCGGGCGAAAGGTCGCGTTGCTCGACATGGTGGCCGGCGCGATGCGCTTGCACACCGGCAAACCGGTCCTGCGGATCGGCCGGATCGCCGGTCAGTTCGCCAAACCTCGCTCGCGGCCTGCCGAACGCCGCGGTGACGTGGAACTGCCCGCGTTTCGCGGCCACCTGGTCAACCTGCCTGCCCCCGACCGGCGCAGCAGACAGCCGGATCCGATGCGCATGCTGAGCTGCTACTGGGCGAGCAGGACGGCGATGGGGTTTTTGCACGACGAGGTGCGCGCGTCCCGGATGTGGACCAGCCACGAGGCGCTCGTGCTGGACTACGAGTTGCCGCTGATCCGGCGTACCGACGACGACCGCCTGTTCCTCAGCTCGACGCACTGGCCGTGGATCGGCGACCGGACCCGGCAGCTCGACGGTGCGCATGTCGCTCTGCTGGCCGGAGTGGGCAACCCGGTGGCGTGCAAGGTCGGCCCGAGCATGACCTCCGCCGAGCTGGTGGCCCTGTGCGAGCGGCTCGATCCCGGTCGCGAGCCGGGCCGGCTGACGCTGATTGCCCGGCTGGGCGCGGACCTGGTGTCCGACCGGCTGCCCGGGCTCGTGTCCAGCGTGCGGGCGGCGGGGCATCCCGCGATCTGGCTGTGCGATCCGATGCACGGGAACACGGTCACCACACCGGACGGTGGCAAGACCCGCTTCCTGGCGACCATCACGCGTGAGGTACGAGCCTTCCAGGAAGCCGTACCTTCCGGCGGTGGTGTCCGCGGTGGCCTTCACCTGGAAACCACGCCGAACGCCGTCCGCGAGTGCGTCACGGGCGGGCCGGCGACGGCACCCCGCGCCGGGGACTACACGAGCTTCTGCGATCCCCGCCTCAACCCACACCAAGCCATGCTCGTCGTGGACGCCTGGGGCCGTTCGCACCACCAGCCGACCGGAGGACGGAGGCGTCACCCATGAGCATTCCCGAGATCGCGCCGTACCCCATGCCCCTGGCCGGCGAACTGCCGGACAACCAGGTCACGTGGACTGTCGACCCGGACCGCGCGGTGCTGCTGGTCCACGATCTCCAACGGTACTTCCTCGACCCCTTCCCGGCGAGCGACTCCCCGACGACCGACATGCTCTCGAACATCCGTATGTTGCGGGACCTGAGCACCGAACGCGGCATGCCCGTGTCGTTCAGCGTCCAGCCCGGCGGCATGAGCGACGCCGACCGGGGTCTGCTGAAGGACTTCTGGGGTTCCGGCATGTCGCGCGAACCCCGGCACCGGCGTGTCGTCAGTCAGCTCAGCCCGACGCCGCAGGACCAGGTCTTCATCAAGACGCGCTACAGCGCGTTCCACCGCACTCCCCTGCTCGAGTTCCTCCACCGCAGCGGACGCGACCAGCTCGTCGTTTGCGGGGTATACGCACACATCGGTTGCCTGCTCACCGCCTGTGACGCCTTCACCAACGACATCCAACCGTTCCTAGTCGCCGACGCGGTCGCGGATTTCACCCCTGCCTTCCACCGGCAGGCGCTGGTCTACGCTGCAGAGCGGTGCGGGGTGGTGCTGACGGCCGCGGACCTGGCCACCTCACTCGGCGCGGCGACGTCCGGTGCCACCTGAACGAATCGAGCCGGCTCGAAACGGCTTCAGTGTCCTCGGCTCCCGCGCCGCCGACGGAAGCTGTTTCGACTTCACACCCTCTTTCTCCGCGCGCTCCGCCCTGGTCGAGGGAAACTTGCACGCCGTCGGATGCGTGCGGGCGCGTCTGGGAAGCCGTACGCGAGTTACCGCAGGCCACGCAGCATGTCAAGGCCGCAGCAGACCGCACGACCTGAACCGGGTTCCCCCGAGCGGAGCATCACCCGGCATACCCCCGGCCGTCGCTATGATCCTGCGCATGGCTTCGCCGCCTCGAGGACCTCTTCCACGTATGGTCTGATGACCAACCGCTTAGTAGGCTCGCGGGCACGAGCCCGATTCTCAACGACGAGGAGGTCCCCCGTGACCGATTCCCCTTCCCGTGTCGCCGTGGTCACCGGTGCCGGTCGTGGCATTGGTGCCGCCGTTGCCGCTCGGCTGGCCGATGACGGCTTTGCCGTCGGGCTGCTGGACCTGGACGAGGCCGGCGTCAAGCAGGGTGCCGAGGCGATCGTCGCGAAGGGCGGCAAGGCCGTCGGTGTCGCCCTCGACGTTGTCGACGCCGAGCAGGTCGAGGCCGCCGTCAGCCGGGTGGCCGATGAGCTCGGGCCGCCCGTGGTGCTGGTCAACAACGCCGGCATCACGCGGGACAACCTGATCTTCAAGATGACCGAACAGGACTGGGACTCCGTGCTCGGCGTGCACCTCAAGGGGTCCTTCCTGATGACCCGCGCGGTGCAGAAGTACATGACGCAGGAGAAGTACGGCCGGATCGTCAACCTCTCCAGCACCTCGGCGCTGGGCAACCGCGGCCAGGTCAACTACTCCGCCGCGAAGGCCGGCATGCAGGGCTTCACCAAGACCCTCGCCATCGAGCTGGGCAAGTTCAACGTCACCGCCAACGCCATCGCGCCGGGGTTCATCGCCACCGACATGACCGCCGCGACCGCCGAACGCCTGGGCATGAGCTTCGAGGACTTCAAGGCCGCCGCCGCGTCGCAGATCCCGGTGCAGCGCGTCGGCACGCCCGACGACATCGCCCACCTGACCTCCTACCTGGTCAGCGAGGGCGCCGGGTTCGTCTCGGGCCAGGTCATCTACGTCGCCGGCGGACCGAAGGACTGAGGCCGATGCGCGAGTTCGAGAACCTGGACGCCTTCGCCGCGGCCGTCGGCGAGCACCTCGGGTACAGCGAGTGGCTGAAGGTCACCCAGGACCGGGTGAACCTGTTCGCCGACGCCACCGACGACCACCAGTGGATCCACGTCGACGAGCCGATGGCGACCGCCGGCCCGTTCGGCGGCACCATCGCCCACGGCTTCCTGACGCTGTCGCTGCTCTCGGCGTTCGGCCCGAAGATCTACCGGGTCAACGGGATCAGGATGGGCATCAACTACGGCCTCAACAAGGTCCGCTTCCCGCAGCCGGTGAAGGTCGGCTCGAAGGTGCGCGCCGGGGCCGAGCTGGTGGAGGTCACCGACATCCCCGGCGGCAAGCAGGCGGTGTCGAAGTGGACGGTCGAGATCGACGGCGAGGCGAAGCCCGCCTGCGTCGCCGAGTGGGTCACCCGGTTCCTCGCGTGACACCGCCGGGAGGCGTCGCTTTCCCGGGGAAGTGACGCTTCCCGCGGCTCTCTGTACCTCATACCGACTAGTCGGTATGCTCCCCTCGACGAAGAGGAGACTGCATGAACCCGCCTGGACTCGACCTGGGCCGCCTGCGCGCCCACCTGGACGCGCACCGGCCCGGCCTGGTCGGCGGCGAGCTGACCGCGGACGTCGTGGAAGGCGGCCGGTCGAACCTGACCTACGTGGTGGGCGACGGCCGGTCGCGCTGGGTGGTGCGCCGGCCGCCGCTCGGGCACGTGCTGCCCACCGCGCACGACATGAGCCGCGAGTTCCGGGTGATCTCCGGCCTGCGCGACACCGCCGTGCCGGTGCCCGAAGCGCTGCTGCTGTGCGAGGACGCCGACGTCGTCGGGGCGCCGTTCTACGTCATGAGCTTCGTCGAGGGCACGCCGTACCGGACCGCGGACCAGCTGCGCGAACTCGGCCCGGACCGCACCCGGGCGATGGCCGACGCCCTGGTCGGCACGCTCGTCGACCTGCACGCGGTCGACCCGGCCGCCGTCGGGCTGGGCGACTTCGGCCGTCCGGAGGGCTTCCTCGAGCGGCAGCTGCGGCGGTGGAAGAAGCAGCTGGACGCCTCCCGCAGCCGGGACCTGCCGGGCGTCGACGAGCTGCACGACCGGCTCGCCGCGGCGGTCCCGGTGTCCGGGACGCCGTCGATCGTCCACGGCGACTACCGCCTCGACAACGTCCTGGTCGACGAGACCGGCCGGATCTCCGCGGTGCTCGACTGGGAGATGTCGACGCTCGGTGATCCGCTGACCGACCTGGCGCTGCTGGTCGCCTACGCCGAGCGCGACAAGGTGTCGCTGCCGTTCGTGTCCAACGCCAGCTCGGCGCCCGGCTACCCGAGCACCGACGAGGTCGTCGCCCGCTACGCCGAGCTGTCCGGGCGGGACGTCTCGCAGCTGAACTGGTACGTCAGCTTCGCGTTCTTCAAGCTGGCCGTGATCCTGGAGGGCATCTACTACCGCTTCAGCAAGGGCCAGACGGTCGGAGCGGGCTTCGAAGGCGTCGGGGCCGGGGTCGCCCCGCTCGTCGCGCACGGCAACGAGATTCTCAAAGAGGAGAAGTAAATGGACTTCGCGTTCGACGAGAAGACCGAGGAGCTGCGCGGGAAGCTCCTCGAGTTCATGGACTCGCACATCTACCCCGCGGAGCCGGTGTTCGAGCAGCAGCTCGCCGAACGCGACGACCCGTGGGCCATCCCGCCGGTCGTCGAGGAGCTCAAGGCCGAGGCCCGCAAGCGCGGCCTGTGGAACTTCTTCCTCCCCGGCGAGCACGGCGCGGGCCTGACGAACCTGCAGTACGCGCCGCTGGCGGAGATCACCGGCCGCAGCATCCGGCTCGCGCCGACCGCGCTCAACTGCGCCGCGCCGGACACCGGGAACATGGAAGTGCTGGCCATGTTCGGCAACGAACAGCAGCAGAAGCAGTGGCTGGAACCGTTGCTGAACGGCGAAATCCGCTCGGCCTTCGCGATGACCGAGCCGGACGTCGCCTCCTCCGACGCCCGCAACATCGAGACCGCCATCCGGCGTGACGGCGACGAATACGTCGTCAACGGCCGCAAGTGGTACATCTCCGGGGCGATGAACCCCGCCTGCAAGATCTTCATCGTCATGGGGAAGACCGACCCGGACGCCGCGCCGCACAAGCAGCAGAGCATGATCCTGGTCCCCCGCGACACTCCCGGTGTCACGGTCAAGCGCGGCATGCACGTCTTCGGCTACGACGACAGCGACCACGGCGGCCACGCCGAGGTGCTCTTCGAGGACGTCCGCGTGCCGGTCGAGAACCTCATCGCCGGCGAGGGCGACGGCTTCGCGATCGCCCAGGCCCGGCTCGGCCCGGGCCGCATCCACCACTGCATGCGCGCCATCGGCATGGCCGAGCGCGCGCTGGAGCTCATGTGCCGCCGCGCGATCTCGCGCGAGGCGTTCGGCAAGCCGATCGCCCAGCAGGGCGTGGTGCAGGACTGGATCGCCGAGTCACGGGTCAAGATCGAGCAGCAGCGGCTGCTGGTGCTCAAGACCGCGTGGCTGATGGACACCGTCGGCAACCAGGGCGCGCACACCGAGATCCAGGCGATCAAGATCTCCACCCCGATCACCGTCGAGTGGATCCTCGACAAGGCCGTGCAGGTGCACGGCGCGGGCGGGGTCAGCCAGGACTTCCCGCTGGCCGCCATGTGGGCCGGGAACCGCACGCTGCGCCTGGCCGACGGGCCGGACGAGGTCCACAAGCGCTCGCTGGCCCGGCGCGAACTGAAGAAGTACCTCTCGGAGGGCGCGAAGTGACTGTCACCGCCGAAGACCTGACCCGCCAGGCGACCGAATTCCTGGCGAACCACGACCCCGCGTCGACCGACCGCATGGACTTCCTGCGCGCCCGGTTCGACGCTGGGCTCGCCTGGATCCATTTCCCCGCCGGGCTCGGCGGGCAGAACGCGCCGCGCGCGCTGCAGTCCGTTGTGGACGAAGTGTTCACGGCGGCGGGCGCGCCGGACAACAACCCGCGCCGGATCGGCATCGGCCTCGGCATGGCCGCGCCGACCATCCTCGCCTTCGGCACACCGGAGCAGCGCGAGCGCTTCCTGCGTCCACTGTGGACCGGCGAGGAGGTGTGGTGCCAGCTGTTCTCCGAGCCGGGCGCCGGCTCCGACCTCGCCGCCCTCGGGACGCGCGCGGTGCGCGACGGCGACGACTGGATCGTCACCGGCCAGAAGGTCTGGACGTCCGGCGCGCACGAGTCGCAGTGGGCGATCCTGGTCACCCGCACCGACCCGGACGTGCCGAAACACCAGGGCATGACGTACTTCCTGTGCGACATGACCGCGCCCGGCGTCGAGGTCCGGCCGCTGCGCCAGATCACCGGCGAGGCCGAGTTCAACGAGGTCTTCCTGACCGACGTCCGGATCCCGGACACCCAGCGCCTCGGCGCGGTCGGCGAGGGCTGGAAGGTCGCGCAGACGACGCTGATGAACGAGCGCGTCGCGATCGGCGGGCACGTCCAGCCGCGCGAAGGCGGCCTGATCGGGATCGTCGCGAAGACCTGGCGCGAACGCCCCGAGCTGCGCACGCCGGAGCTGCGCGACCGGCTCGTGAAGCACTGGGTCGAGGCGGAGACGCTGCGGCTGGCCGGCACCCGGCTGCGCCAGCAGCTCGCGGTCGGCGCGCCCGGGCCGGAAGGGTCGGCCATGAAGGTCGCCTTCTCCGAGCTCAACCAGGCGCTCACCGGCCTGGAGGTCGAGCTGCTCGGCGAAGAGGGCCTCGCCTACGACGACTGGACGTTCCGCCGCCCGGCGATCGTCGACTTCACCGGCCGCGAAGCCGGTTACCGCTACCTGCGCGCGAAGGGCAACTCCATCGAGGGCGGCACCTCGGAGGTCCTGCGCAACATCATCGCCGAGCGCGTGCTGGGGCTGCCCTCGGAGCCGCGCGTCGACAAGGACGTCGCCTGGAAGGACCTCCCCCGATGACCGACCTCCTGTATTCCGACGTCGAAGAGGACCTGCGGGCTTCGGTCCGGGACCTGCTCGCGGACAAGGCCGGCGCCGAGGCGCTGCTGGCGCGCGTGGAAACGGCCGAGCCGTACGACCTGAAGCTGTGGCGCACGCTGGCCGACGAGGTGGGCGTGGCCGGGCTGGCGGTGCCGGAGGAGCTGGGCGGCCACGGCGCGTCGGCCCGCGAGGTCGCCGTCGTCGCCGAGGAACTCGGCCGCAGCGTCGCGCCGGTGCCGTTCCTCGGCAGCGTCGTGCTGGCGACGACGGCGCTGGTGCACGCCGGCGCGCGGGACTTCGTCGGCAAGCTGGCGGCGGGCCAGGCGATCGGTGCGCTGGCCGTGCCGCTGTCGACGGCGCCGGGGGCGGGCTTCCCGTCGTCGGTGACGGCGAACCCGGACGGCACCTTGAGCGGCCGGGTGGGCACGGTGGCGGACGCGTCGGTGGCGGACCTGCTGGTCGTCCCGGCCGCCGGCCCGGACGGCCCCGGGCTGTACGTGGTCGAGGCGTCGGCGGCGACGGTGTCGGAGCTGGTCTCGTTCGACCTGACCCGGCGGGTGGCCGACGTGACGCTGGACAACGCCCCGGCCACGCCGGTCGCCTCCGGTCCGGCGGCCGCCGGGGCGCTGGAGCAGGCGCTGCTGTTCGGCGCGGGCATCCTGGCCTCGGAGCAGACCGGCGTCGCGGAGTGGGCGCTCACCGAGACCGTGCGCTACCTCAAGGGCCGGTACCAGTTCGGCCGCCCGGTCGGCGGGTTCCAGTCGCTCAAGCACCGGCTGGCGAACCTGTACACGGACCTGGTGCTCGCCCGCGCGGCGGCCCGCAACGCCGCCGACGCGCTGGCCACGGGCACCGACGTGCCGATCTCGGTGGCGGTCGCCCAGGCCCGCAACGCGCCGATCGCCGTCCGCGCGACGGAGGAGGCGATCCAGCTGCACGGCGGCATCGGGATGACGTGGGAGCACCCGGCGCACCTGTACCTGAAGCGGGCGAAGGCGGACGAGATCGCTCTCGGCACCCCCGGCAAGCACCGGGCCCGGCTCGCGGACCTGATCGACCTGCCCGCCTGATCCATCGGCGGAAACGGCCCTTTACCCGGGCCGTTTCCGCCGATGCGCAACACATTCGGCCGTGCCGGACGGGGCAATGACTGCCGTACGCTGGCTCCCATGGCGCAGGCCATCCAGAAGCACCTCAACCAGGCCCTGATGCGCATTCCCCGGCGCGCGGAAAGCGCCGACCGGTCGACACTGGCCGCCACCTACGTCGCCGCCGGATCCTTTTCCGCGATGATCAATTCCGCGGATCACCAGATCCTGTTCGGCCGCCGTGGCACCGGCAAGACGCACGCGTTGCTGCACCTGCAGGAACTGGCCGAGGGCACCGGGGACATCCCGGTCTACCTGGACCTGCGGACGATCGGCTCCACCGGCGGCCTGTACGCCAGCACCGCGCTGAGCCCCGCCCAGCGCGGCACGCAATTGCTGGTGGACACCCTCGAAGCCGTCCACGACCGGCTTTTCGCCTTGGCCGTCGACGGCGATTTCCCGGACGCGTTGCTGAGCGGCCTCGACGCACTGGTGTCCGCCGCCACCGAAGTCGAAGTCATCGGGGAAACCGAACAGGAACAGACTTTCGGCGACGCCGTGGAACGGGAATACTCGGCGGAATTGTCCGTCGCCCGCCACGGCGGCGCCAAAGCCGGCGGCCGGCGCAGGACGTCGGCGACGGCGTCGAGCCGCCGCAAGCGCACCGGCGTCGAGCAGCACCGCGTACTGTTCGGCCCGCTGAGCCGGGCCGTGCAGGCCGTCGCCGACGGCGTCCGGCCGGCCCGGCTGTGGCTGCTGCTGGACGAGTGGAGCAGCGTGCCGCTCGACCTGCAGCCGTTCCTGGCCGACCTGCTGCGCCGCAGCGTCCTGCCGGTCCGGGGCGTCACGGCGAAGATCGCCGCGATCGAGCACCGCGCCCGGTTCTTCGTCCCGCTCGACGACGACTACCTGGGCATCGAAGTCGGCTCGGACGCGGCGTCCGCCGTCAGCCTCGACGACGCCCTGGTGTTCGGGCAGTCGCCGGAAGCGGCGCAGGCGTTCTTCCGCGAGCTGTTCGGCAACCACGTCCGGCCGATCCTCGCCTCGATGCTGCGGACGCCGGTGCCCGGCGCGTTCGTCGACACCGCCTTCGACGGCGGGGCGTTCGGCGAGCTCGTCCGGGCCGCCGAGGGTGTCCCGCGCGACGCGATCAACATCGCGGCGCTGGCCGCCCAGCACGCCCACGAAGAGAAGATCGGGCTGGCGCACGTCCGCCGGGCCGCGCGGGACTGGTACCTGCGGGACAAGCAGTCGGTGATCAGCCGCGACGACGACGCCGACCGGGTGCTGGGCCTGCTGGTGGACGAGGTGGTGGGCCGGCGCCGGTGCCGCACCTTCCTGCTGCCCGCGCGGGACCGCCCGGCCGCGATCGACACGCTGTGCGACGCGCGGCTGCTGCACATCCTCGAGCGCGGGGTGGTCGACCCGCGGCACCCGGGCCGGCTGTACGACGGGTACGCGATCGACTACGGCTGTTACGTTTCGCTGCTCGCCGGGAACCGCCGCCCGGCCGATGTCTTCACGGTCGACAAGGCCGTGGTGGACCTCCGGCGACTGGGGATTTCATGAAGAAACTTCAGTTTCCGGCCGAATTTTCGCTCATCTGAGCGAGAATTTTGTGAGCCAGGCCACTGCGGGCGCAAACGTGTGACAAAAGTGCCCTTATCCCCATGGTTCTGTCGGGTGGTGCGGATCTAGCCTGTGCGCCATGGAATCAGCCGTCGCCCCGACGGACGCCGCCGCGCTGGAGGAACTGACCATCGCCGTCGGCGGCCACCACCACACCGCGCTCGCGGCCGGGCCCGAGTCGGGCGAGCTCGTGCTGCTGCTGCACGGCTGGCCCGAGTTCGCGGAGTCCTGGACCGAGCAGCTGCACGCCCTCGGCGAGGCCGGCTACCGGGCGCTGGCGGTGGACCAGCGCGGGTACGCGGCGGGCGCGCGCCCCGACGGCGTCGAGCACTACGCCCTGGACCTGCTGGTCGGCGACGTCCTGGCGTTCGCCGAGAGCCAGGGCGCGGACCGCTTCCACCTGATCGCCCGCGACTGGGGCGGCATGGTGGCCTGGGTGTTCGCCACGGCGCACCCCGACCGCCTCCGGTCCCTGACGGTGCTCTCGACCCCCCACCCGGCGGCCCTGCGCCAGGCGGCGGCCACGGACGACGGCCAGTTCCACGACCTGGGTTACATCCGTTTCTTCCGCCGCGAAGAAGGCAAGGCCGAGAAATACCTCTTACGCGGTGAAGCGGCGCAATTACGGGCCGTCTACAGCCGCCGCGTTCCCCCGCGGATCGTCGAGCGCACCGTCGAGCGCCTTTCCGAACCGGGCGCGATGACGGCGACGTTGAATTGGTACCGGGGAGCCACGAACGACGAGTTCGACATCCCGGCGGGCCGCATCAAGGTCCCGACGCTGTACCTGTGGGGCCGGGAGGACCCGTACCTGGGCCAGAGCGCGGCGGAACTGACGGTCCACCACATCGACGCGGAGTACCGCTTCCAGATCGTCGAGGGCGCGAGCCAGTGGATGGCGATGGAGGCCCCGGACGAGGTGAGCGCGCTGCTGCTGGACCACGTGCAGCGGCACTAGCCCGCCGGCGGCCGCAGGGCGTCGAGGAGCAGGTCCGCGTAGTGGTCGCCGATCTGGCGTGCCGTCAGCGAGCCGCTTCGCCGGTACCAGGACCCCAGGTGGTGCACCGACCCGAAGAAGAAGTCCACCACCACGTCGGCCGGCTTGTCCGTGCGGAACTCCCCCGACCGCTGGCCTTCCTCGACCAGGCCGCGGAACCGCTCGTGGTACTTGCGCCGCTCGGCCCTGACCGCCTTCTGCTTGTCCGGGGACAGCTGGTGCATCGACTGCAGGAAGATCGTGTTGTCGTCCAGGTTGTCGATGCTCGACACCACCACGTCGGACGCCGCCGCCGCGAGGCGCTCGCGCAACGGCGCGTCCGACGAGGCCACGCTCTCCAGCTGACGGGTCTGCTCCCGCAGCACCCGCGCGTAGATCTCGTAGAGCAGGTCGTCCTTCGAGCCGAAGTAGTGGTACATCGCGCCCTTGGTGACGCCCGCGGCCTCGACGATCTCCTGGACCGAGGTGCGGTCGAAGCCCTTCTTCGCGAACAGCTTCGTCGCGTGCTCCAGCAGCCGCCGGGGGACGGCGGCCTGGTCGTCGCCGGTGGCCTCGCCCGGCTTGCGGGTGCTTGCTCGGGTCACCGCAATACCCCCTCTCAGGACGCACCAGGATAACGCCACGACAGGAACCGCCGCGGGTTGTCCACCAGCATCGTCGTGATGTCCGCTTCGGACACCCCGCGCTCCCGCAGCGCCGGCAGCACGTCCCGGGTGATGTGCAGGTAGTGCCAGTTCGGCGCGATCGACGGCAGCTGCGCCGACGGGAGCCAGTCGATGTAGCAGGACGCGTCGTGCGAGAGCACCATGCTGCCCGCGTAGCCGCGTTCGCACAGCGCCGCCACCGTGTTCACCCGCTCCTCGAACGGCAACAGCAGGTCCAGGCCGAACCGGTCCATGCCCAGCAGCGAACCGCGGTCGGCCAGCTCCGTCAGGTAGCCCAGGTCCGTCGAGTCGCCCGAATGCCCGAGGAGCACGCGGGTCAGATCGACGCCTTCGGACGCGAACACCTCCTGCTGCTCCAGGCCGCGCCGCGTGCCCGCGTGCGTGTGCGTCATGATCGGCGCGCCCGTCTCGACGTGCGCCTTCGCCACCGCCCGCAGTACGCGCTCGACGCCCGGGGTCACGCCGGGTTCGTCCGTCGCGCACTTGAGCAGGCCCGCCTTGACGCCGGTGCCCGCGATGCCGTCGCGCAGGTCCCCGACGAACATCCCGACCAGCGGGTCCTCGCCCTGCAGCAACGTGCCCGGCCCGCGGAAGTGCAGGTAGTGCGGCACGTCGTTGTAGGTGTAGAGCCCGGTCGCGACGACGATGTTGACCTCGACCTCGGCGGCCACCCGCTGCACGCGCGGGATGTAGCGGCCCAGGCCGATCACCGTCGGGTCGACGATCGTGTCGATCCCCGCGTCCTTCAGCTCCTTCAGGCGCCGGATCGCCTCCGGGACGTGCTCCTCTTCGCGGAACCCCTCGTGCTCGGGGTAGTTCTCGGCGAATTCGGGGCTCAGCACGAAGAGGTGCTCGTGCATCAGCACCCGGCCCAGCGCTTCCGGCGCGATCGCGCCGCGGACCGTCTCGACCATCGCGCTACCCCCGAGCCCGCAGCTCGCGGCGCAGGATCTTGCCGCTGGTCGTCTTCGGCAGCTCGTCGAGGACCTCGACGGTCCGCGGGTACTTGTACGCCGCGAGCCGTTCCTTGCACCAGGCGACCAGGTCCGCCGGATCGGCGGTCGCGCCGGGCGCCGGGCTGACGTACGCCTTGACCGTCTCGCCGCGGTATTCGTCGGCGACGCCCACGACGGCCGCCTCGCGGACCGCCGGGTGCGTGTACAGGACGTCTTCGACCTCGCGCGGCCAGACCTTGAAGCCCGACGCGTTGATCATGTCCTTCTTGCGGTCGACGACGTAGACCCAGCCGCGCTCGTCCATGAACCCGATGTCGCCGGTGAGCAGCCGGCCGCCGGGCAGGGCCTCGGCGGTGGCGTCGGGCCGGTTCCAGTAGCCCGAGACGACCATCGGGCCTTCGACGGCGATCTCCCCCGGCTGCCCGGGCGGCAGCTCTTCGCCGTCCTCGCCGAGGATCCGGACGATCGTGTCCGGCACCGGCAGGCCGATCGAGATCGTGCCCGACTCCGGGTCGATCGGCGCCTCGAGGGTGCCGGGGACGACGACGCAGCCCGCCGTGGTTTCGGTGAGGCCGTAGCCGTTGTGGATGTAGTGCCCGGTCTTCGCGCGGAACGCCTCGACGACGGCGGGCGGCAGCGCGGCGCCGCCGGAGTACAGCAGCGCGAACGAAGCGAAGTGCTCGCGGCTGAAGGACGGGTGGGCCATCAGCGCCATGTAGGCCGTCGACGGCCCGACCGTGTACGACGGCTTGTGCTCCAGGAAGGCGTCGAGCACGACGCCCGGCTCGAAGCGGTAGGCCAGGGCGAGCGTGCCCTCGATGTCGATCGCGGACCCCAGCTCGCAGACCATGCCGGTGATGTGGAACAGCGGCGCGAGCCCGAACAGCGTCGAGCCCGCGGGCAGGCCGCTGAAGGACCCGAGGCCCGCGGCGTTGATGCCGATGTTGCCGTGGGTGTTGGTCGCGCCCTTCGGCGTGCCGCTGGTGCCGGAGGTGTAGCTGATCAGGGCGGTGTCGCCGAGCGCGAAGGCGGGTTCCGGCGGCTTCGGGCCCGGCGTGGCCGCGGCTTCGAGGAGCTCGGTCGCGCCCGGGGTCGCTTCCCGCTCGATCTTGGCCAGGACGCGCTCGTCGTCGCGGGTCTGGAACTCCAGCTCGCTCGTGGTGAGGGCGATGCCGACGCCGTTCGCGGCCGCGGTCTCGCCGATGTAGGCGTTCCAGCCGCGCTGCGAGCAGACGACCGCCTTCACGCCGGCGTCGGTGAACACGTGCGTGAGCTCGCGTTCGCGGTACATCGGGTTGACCGGCACCACGATTCCGCCGGCCTTCCACGCACCCAGCAGCGCGATGACGAACTGGGGGATGTTCTGCAGCACGAGGGCCAGCCGGTCGCCGCGCGTGAAGCCCTGGGCCGTCAGGTACCGGGCGACGCCGTCGGAGAGCTCGTCGACTTCGCGGTAGCTCAGCTGCGCGTCGAAGTACGCGATCGCGGCCCGGTCCGGCACGTGGTCCACGGCGCGGCGGAACGACTCGGGCAACGTCGTCGGCTTCGCCGGCTCCGCGTCCCGCACGCGTTCGTCGTAGCTCGCGAGCCAGGGCTTCGCGTCGTACCAGCTCATCCAGTGACCTCCTTTGGACACCGACCGGTCGGTATGCCGACGCTAGGAGGACACGGCGGCCCGCGTCAAGCCCGCGCGAGCACGCCGAAATGGCGCACCGCAATTCCCGTGCGCCGAAATCGCCGCAAAACAACGTGGCCAGATGCCACCGTCACAGGAGTACACGTCCCCCGGTTCGAAATGGTTCAGATCTTCTTTTCCGACCGGATCACACTGGACAAACCCCTGGTACAGAGGCCACCATGGCGTCGGCGACCAGATTGGACCGCCCCATCCGAATACTCCGCCGTATCCCCCGAACACGGCGGAGACCCCATATGTTCACGCTAACTCACGCACGAAAACGGAGTCATTCATGCCTGCTTCCGGTGGACGACACCGCCTCTCCAAGCGGACGAAGATCGCGACCGGCGTCTTCGCCCTCGCGATCGCGGGCGGCGCACTGGCGGTCGCCACGACCTTCGGTGACCCCGGCGCCGCCAGCGCCGCCTCGGGCGGTCAGGCGGCGGTCGGCCAGATCAGCTGTCCCGACGTGGCGAGCAAGCTCCCGGCCATCCCCGCCCAGGCCCAAGCCGAGGTGACGCGCAACCTGGACCTGCTGAACACCCAGATCGCCGAAGCCAACAACCGCCTGAAGACCAGCGTCGGCCAGGGCGGGCCGAACTTCGTCCAGAACGCCATCCTCGGGCCCCTGGCGGACAAGCGGAAGTCGACGATCGACCGGATCGCCATCTCGATCGGGCGCCGGGCCGAGAAGCCGCAGGGCCTCGACAGCCTGGCCACCTGCTCGGTCGGCGGGCAAGCCGGCGCCCCGGCACCGGCCCAGGGCACCGGCAACGGCGGCCAGAACCAGAACAACGGCAACAACGGCAACAACGGCAACAACGGCCAGAACGGCAACCAGGGCAACAGCGGCAACACCGGGAACGCCGGCGTCGGGCAGATCTCCTGCCCCGACGTGGCGAGCCAGCTCCCGGCCATCCCCGCCCAGGCCCAGGCCGAGGTCCAGCGGAACCTCGAACTGCTGAACACCCAGATCGCCGAAGCCAACAACCGCCTGAAGACGACCGTCGGCCAGGGCGGCCCCAACTTCGTGCAGAACGCCATCCTCGGCCCGCTCGAAGACAAGCGCGTGGCGACGATCAACCGGATCGCCACCGCGATCGGCCGCAACGCGGCCAAGCCGCAGGGCCTCGACGCCCTCGCGCCCTGCAGCCGGTGACCGGCCGCACACCGCGGGACCGCTGACACCGCGGGGCCCGGCGAGGGGTGCGCCTCGCCGGGCCCGGTGGTGAGCCGCGGTTCCCGTGGCGGGGGCCGGACGTGAACGTCGTCGGGTCGTCCGGCCCGGACCCGTTCGTGAGGGGAACCCCGGTTCCCCTCACGAACGGGGAAACTCCTCAGCCGGCGACGGCCTGCGGAGTTCCCGGCCGGGACCCGGAGAGCTGCGTCCGCTGCCGGCGCGCCGCCGCCGAGCCGGCCGCCAGGACGGCGAGCCCCACGACGTTGACCGCCGCCCCGACCCACAGCGGCGAGACGAACCCGAGCCCGGCCGCCAGAGCCAGGCCGCCCAGCCAGGCGCCGAGCGCGTTGCCGATGTTGAAGGCCGCGATGTTGGCGCCCGACGCCATCGTCGGCGCGTCCTCGGCGTACCGCATGATCCGCAGCTGCAGGCCGGGCGCGGTGGCCAGGCCGACGGTGCCCATCAGGAACAGCGAGACGATCGTCAGCACCTTGCTGTGCGCGGTCAGCGCGAACACCGCGAGCACCGCCGTGAGCAGGCCGAGGATCACCAGCAGCGACTTGTCCAGGGCCCGGTCGGCCGCCTTGCCGCCGAGGAAGTTGCCGGCGAACATGCCGACCCCGAACAGCACCAGCAGCCAGGGCACCGTGGTGCTCGCGAACCCGCTGACCTCGGTGAGCGTGAAGGCGATGTAGGTGAACGCGCCGAACATGCCGCCGTAGGACAGCACGGTGATCGCCGCCGAGATCCAGACCTGCGGACGGCGGAACGCGCCGAGCTCACCGCGCACGCCGGCCCGCTCGACCGGCGCCGGCCGCGGCACCAACAGCGCGATGCCGGCCATGGTGACGAGGCCGATGACCGTGATCGCCCAGAACGTCGAGCGCCAGCCGAGCTGCTGGCCCAGCAGCGTGCCGAGCGGGACACCGAGCACGTTGGCCACGGTCAGGCCGCCGAACATCAACGCGATCGCGCTGGCCTTCTTGTTCTCCGGCACCATCTCCGCGGCGACCACCGCGCCGACGCTGAAGAACGCGCCGTGGCACAGGGCCGCGACGATCCGGCCGAGCAACATCACCGAGTAGACCGGCGCGACGGCCGAGATCAGGTTGCCCGCGATGAACAGCACCATCAGCCCAAGCAGCACCTTCTTCCGGTCGAACCGGGTGATCGCCAGGGTGAGCGCGATGGCCCCGACCGCGACGCTGAGCGCGTAACCCGAGACCAGGTACCCGGCCACCGGTTCGGTGACGCGGAAGTCCGCGGCCACCTCGGGCAGCAGCCCCACGATCCCGAATTCGGTGAGCCCGATGCCGAAGCCTCCCAGCGCCAAGGCGAGAAGCCCGATAGGCATTTCTACCCTCCATTCAATGAGCACGCCTCGTGGGTGAATGACCTCATCGTAGGAGTGGCACGGGAACGGGCACCGCCGTCGTAGGTGGAATCGGCACTACGACCTTCGTGACATTGCGCCCTGCCTCATCGGCTCCTCCGGCCCCGGTTCCCTTGAGCCCCGGAGCCCGCCACCCCTAATTTCGACAGCGCATGCGGCAGCCACCGGCGGTAGGGCGAGATTGCCCCGTTCCCGCCTTCGAAAAACTCAGGGAGAGGCGATGAGAGTGGTTCCTTCCCGTCCCGGTCCGACCGTGCTCCCGTCCCGGCGGGACCGCGTCGTCGGCTTCTTCCCCGGCCTGGGCAGCCGGGACGCGTACCGGAACGTCGGCCGCCACCTGCTGGACTCCGGCGACCCGGACGTGCTCGAGGTCTACCGGCAGGCCGCGCGGGTGCTGGGGTGCCCCGGCCGGCCGGAGAAACTCCTGCTGGTCCCGGAGAACCTGCCGTCGGGAAGACTGGCCCGGCAGGCTTTTCTCGGCGCGGCGTTCCTGGTGCACAGCGTAGCGCTGGAGGCGCACCTGCGGGGTACGGCGGCGAAGCAGGGTGTCCCCCTCGGCTTCCTGGCCTACACCGGGGAAAGCTTCGGGATCATCGCCGCGGCGGTGGCGAGCGGGGCGTTGTCCGTCGGTGACGGTGTCAAGATCGCGCGGGCGTTCACGCCGCTGATGCTGGTGGCCGCCGACGGCGAGGTGCCGGACGAGCCGGTCGCCCGGGAGGTCGCCGTGCACCTGCCCGACGCGCTGTGCGACCGGCGGCTGGTTCCGGAACCGTTCCACGTCGTCGCACTGAAGGGGGACATCGGAAACCTCACCTCCGTTCTGCGTGAAATCGGGAAAACGTACCCGGTGGCGGACGTCGAGGTGCACAAGCTCTATTCGGACCGGCAGACGAACGTGTACGTGCGCGCGAGCGTCAAGGCGGATTTCGACCGGTTCATGACGCGATTCCCCGCGGTGGGCACCGAAGAGCTCAAGAAACCGACGAACTTCCTGGCCCATTCCGCCCGGATGAGCGGCGTGCGCGAGGCGCTCGAGCGTTTCCTGGACGCGAACGGCATCGTGTTCGGCGAGCCGCACACCCCGGTGGTCTCGAACCACGGTGCCGGCCTGCTCACCACCGCCGAAGACGTGCGGAACGGCGTTCTCGCGATGACCGACGAAGTCATGGCCTCGCGGGAGACGGTGGCGGCCGTGGCCGACCTGGGGCCCGAGCTGGTGGTGGAGCTGGGGCTGGGCGGCAAGTCCGTGCAGCTGCTGACCGACAACGGCATCGAGGCGCCCGTGACCGCCTACACCGGGACCGCGGGCGCGAAGGACCCGCTGCTGCGCGTGGTGAAACTGGTGGACGGCCTGCTGGCCGGGCTGGCGAAGCTGCGCCGTTCCGGCGACCAGCTGACCGGACGGCACCTCGGCCGGCTGCGCACCCTCTTCCGGCTGGCGGCGAAGAGCTCCTTCGCCGAGCAGTACCTCCACCAGACCATGCGGCGCGTCATCACCGGCGAAATGCTCCGCCCCGAGCGGGACGCCGCACCGGCCTTCTACGAGCTCCTCGAGGTCTACCAGCACACCTACCGGCACCGCGGCGACGTCGACGCCGGCCGGGGCGAGCTGGTGCTGCGGGCACGGACGAAGAAGCAGCTCACCGGCGACCGGCCCGGTGAAATCTGCACCGAGCTCCGGCTGATCGACCGCGCCGGGCGGGTCACCGACCGGGAACTCGCCACGACCGGGCGGCCCGAGGTCGTGGTCGTCCACTTCGACCGGCTCCCCGGCCACGACCCGGCGGCCATCGCCCGGCAGCACCGGCTGTTCCAGGCCCTCCGGCACGACCGGCCCGCGCTGTTCCGGCCGAACGACTGCTACCTCGCGGGCAGTGACCCGACCGGCTGGCTGACGGCCCTGGCGGCGTCCGGTGCGGTGCCGGTGGCCGACGTCGCCGCCCTCCACGAGCTGTACCTGAGCGGGGGCACCGGCCTCGACCTGGAAGCGGAGCTGGACCGGGTGCTGCTGGCCCTCGAACGCCCGGAGCTGCCGGTCGTCTCGCCGTCGGGCGTCCCGCTGTGGTCGGCGAAGGACCTCGCGGTGGCCACCCGGGCCGTCTTCCTCGACGGCGCGCTCGACGCCCGGGTCCGGCGGATCCACCTCAACGGCAACTGCCTGGTCCTGGCGCTCGGGTCCGCGCTCGCGGCCGGCGACGTCGACGCGGGGCCGTACCGGGCCGACGTCATCGGGGTGTCCTCGCCGTCCGGCAGCCCGGCGCTCGACGAGTTCGAAGACCAGTGCGTACTGGCGATGACCGTGGAGAACGAGAAGGTGCTGCGCTACGCCCGGAGCCGGCGGGTGCTCAGCAGCACGGTCAACGCCTACGTCGGCATCGGCGAGCGCGTCCTGGGCTTCGGCAAGGGCGGCAGCGAGTCGATGACGATCTTCCTGCGGAAGGACGGCGAAGAGCGGATCACCGTCCGCAAGGTCCTGAGCGAGGCGCTGACCACCGTCGGCTGGCACCCCGACGGCACGGGCGTGATGCTGCCGCCGTTCGCCAAGGCCCGCAAGCAGGCGGAATACCTGCAGGCCCTGCCGGAATCCGTGCGCCGGTACTTCCCCGAGGTCCACGACGTCCGGGAGCGCACCACAGCCACCGGCGAGAAGGAAGTCCTCTACGAGATGAGCTACGTGCCGGGCGAGGAGATCAGCCGGTACGTCGAGCGGTACTCGCCGCCGCCGGCCGTGGTCGCCCGCCTCTACGAGCAGATCTTCCGCGTGCTGAACCGGAACGTGCACACCGTGAACCGCGTCCCCGCGCCCGGTGAGACCCTCGACGTCTCCTACTTCAAGAAGATCGAGGACCGCCTGGCCCTGTGCCGGCGCACGGCCCCGCGCACCTTCACCCCGGAGCTGCTCGACACCGAGCGGATCGTCATCGACGGCGTCTCCTACCTCAACGTGCCGGCCCTGCTGGCCCGGTTCCGGGCGCACCCGGAGTACCTCGAGATTCTGGAACCGCGGTTCCACTCCCTGGTGATGGGGGACACGAACACCGAGAACATCAAGATCGGGAACACCGCACCGCTGCGGCACGCCCAGCGGCTGATCGAGACCGGTGCGCCGGCCCCCGAGATCGATGCCGCGCTGGCGGCGATCACGGCGGAGTCGGTGGGGATCCGGTTCCTGGACCCGCGGGCCATCGGCTTCAAGAGCGACGGCGCGGACACGCGCGACGACGCGATGTACGACAACAAGCCGTGGCACAACTCCATCGGCCACTACGACGAGATCCACTACGAGCAGTTCAGCCTGCGGGTCAGGACGGGCAAGGGCCGGACCCCGCGGGTCGACGTCGGCTTCGTCGCGGGGAACCCGTACCAGAAGTCTTACCGGGTGCGGGACGTGGTGGCCAAGGGGGAAGCCGTCGACCCGGCCGCTCCGCGGGGGATGGAGGACTACTTCGGCTCCGTGATGGCGGCGGTGCACCGGGACGACCCGGAATCCCGGCAGCTGAAGGACCCCTACTGGCTCATCCGGTTCGTCTTCCTGATGGGCACCCACTTCGCGGCCATGCCGCCGTTCCACTTCCAGTCCGAACTGGACGGCACGCTGGTCGACACCTACCAGGCCCAGCGCCGGCCGGTGGCGATCTACTGCGAGGGCGTCAAGTGGCTGAACTGGGCGCTGCAGCTGCTGACCGGGGAGCGGACGGAGTTCCTCGGGGTGCGGGTGCCGCCGCTGGGTCACCTGGAGCGCACCCGGCGGCACACGGCCACCGGGCCCGTCCCGCGCCGGCACCCCGCGCACGGGCACCGCGCTCCCGTCTCGCCGCGGCCGGGCACCCGCCCGGCGACCGGCACGCGGCACACCACCCGGGTTTCCCGGGTCCGGCAGAAGGAGGAGGGCTGACCATGGACCGTCCGTCGTCGGTCCTGCCGGTGGCAGGGCTGGCCGACCTCACCACCGAGTCCCGCATGATCGCGACACCGTGGAGCCGCATGGTGCGCGGCATCGGGCTCGGCCAGTACCCGATCGGCTACGACCCCGCCGCCGCCCGGCGGATCCGGCACACGTTCGACCTGCTGGCGGCGAAGGTGCCGCCGTCGAACTCCTACACGCTGTTCGCCCGGCGGCTGGCGGACCTGATCCTCAACGTGGCGGATCCGGCCGTCGACCTCTCCCGCACCGACACCGGCGCGGCCGTGGGGTCCATTGTGGACGCCGTGCGGGCGGAGGAGAACCCGTACCACCGCGTCACGGCGGGCAGCATCCTGATGGACGCGTTCGCCAAACTCGGCCTGGACCGGACGCTGCTGGTCAACGAGTGGATGGACTTCCCGGCCGAGATCCTCGCCACCACCGACCAGATCCGGCCCGACCGGATCGAGGACGAGAACCAGGGGCGGCACGGCGACTACGAGCGGCTGTCGGCCTGCACCGCGGTGTTCCTCGCCCTCGGCCAGCTGGGCCTGGCCGACCGGCTGGTCACCGGCGAGCGCGACCACGTCCGCGAGTCGCTGGAGCTGCTGGACCGGATCCCCGCGCCCTTCTTCCGCGGGCGCGGCGGCTCCATGCTGCTCTCGGTGCTCTTCTTGCTGGGCTACGACAGCCACGTCTTCGGCGGGCCGCGGGACCACCTGAAGGAGGTCCTGGACTACCTCGACCGGGCCGACGAGCTGAACCTCCCGCCCGCCTTCCCGCAGCCGATGACCGAGGCGTTCGGGAAGATCTACCCGCTGCTGACCATGTTGAACGCCGTCGCGGCGTCGGGCCGCGCCGAGTACCTCACCGACGGGAAGGACCGGCTGGCGGAAGCGAAGGAGCTGCTGGGCCGGATCGACCCGGTGGAGCGGACGCACATGGGGCTGTACTACCTCGTGGCGCTGCACAACCTCGGCCGGCTGTCCGCGGAGGTACCGGACCTCGACGCCTTCGTGGAGGACGTGCTGGGCCCGTGGGACCACGCCGATCCCGGCGCGAACTTCTTCCGCAACGGGATCGCCTACCCCTACATGATCGAGACGGCGATGCTGACCGGCCGGCTGGACCTCATCACCGGACGGGGGCTGGACCGGCTGGTGCACTCCTACCCCGGCCTGGACCGGACCGATCTCGACCGGGCCAACCGCCCCTACCCGTTCAGCTACACGCTGAACATGCTGGGCGAGATCGGCGCGGCGGACCGGCTCTACACGCCGTCGGACACCTACGGCGGCCGCTCGGCCGTGGCCTGGGTCGTCGACCACCTGTCCGACGGTGGCCGCGAAGAAGGGAGCCGGCTGTACATGCTGGACCACGCGCTGGTCAGCTACGCCCTCCGGCTGCGAGACCGCGAGCGCGCCGAGACGGAGGTGTTCCGGAACTTCCGGTTCCGGCTGGCATCCTGAAGCCGCACAAGGGAAATCCCCGGCCACACCGGTGGTGGCCGGGGATTTCCCTTGTGGTCAACCGTGCGCGCCGACGAGCGGGGCGGCCGGTGCCGCCGGAGTTCGTTCGCATTCGGGCCGCCACGTGCCCACGTGCACCCACTGCCGCCGCCACCGGTAGGTGGCCAGCACCGTCGACCGCGAACACCGCGGGCACGGCTGGGGTGCCGAGTCGACCCACATCCCCGCCATGGAAACCTCCAGGTGTGCCGATGGTTCTCGATACCCGGAGGATGCCGCCCGCCGGCTACGCGACGGTTATGATCAAGTCCACTGTGGACGCAAGGATCAGGGGTCGAGGCCCTCGATGAGCCGGGCTTTGACCGCCTTCTTGATCGCGTCCACCCGGGACACCGCGCCCAGTTTCCCGTAGATGTTGGTGAGGTGCCGCTTCACCGTGCCCTCGCTGATGAACAGGCGCGAGGCGATCTGCGCGTTGCTCATCGCCGTGGCGACCAGCCGGAGGACCTCGAGCTCCCGTTGGGACAGCAGGGTGCGCTGCTCCTGCTGGCGCTCCAGCGACTCCATCGTCGCGCGCGGGATCGACAGCAGCACGTTGTCCTTGCTGCGGCTCACCGACCGGATCGCGGCGATGAGCTCGTCCCGGGCGATGTTCTTCACCAGGTACGCCGCCGCGCCGCGGTCCAGCAGGTCGCGCACGAGCGCGGGCGCGTCGTGCATGGTCAGGATGACCACGGCGGTGTCGGGGCACGTCCGCCGCACCCGCTCGATCACCGCCTTCGCGCCGGGCCCCGGCATCTCGACGTCGAGCAGCAGGATGGCCGGCCGGTGCCGCTGGACCAGCGCGATCGCCTCCTCGCCGTGGGCGGCCTCGCCGATCACCTCGAACCCGGGATCGGTGGACAGCAGCTCGCGCAGCCCCTGGCGGAACAGCGTGTGGTCGTCGGCGACGACGATGGTGACCTTCGGCTCCCCCGGCCCGGTCACCGATGGGCTCCGAGGTGTGTGACGGCGATCGAGATCACGGTCCCCCTGTCCGCTTCCGCGACGATCTTGAACGTCCCGCCCAGCAGCTCGAGCCGCTCCCGCATGGACGACAGCCCGACCCCCGCCCGCGCGGCCAGCGCGGCGGCGAGGTCGAAACCCCGTCCGTCGTCCCGGACCGTGGCGTGCACTTCCGCGTCGGCCACCGTGACGGTCACCTCCAGGGTACGCGCGCCGGAATGCAGCACGGCGTTGCGGATGGCCTCGCGGAGCACGATGTACAGCTCCTCGCACACCTCGTCCGGCAGGTGCTCGTCGCCGGTCACCGCCAGGGTGGTGTGGATGGCCGGCGGGACCCGGGTGGCCAGGTAGTCGCCGAGCGCCTTCGCGAGCCCGCCGATCTCGACCGCGGATTCGCGCAGTTCCCGGGCGAGCCCGCGGATCGAGTCGAGCGCTTCGCGCATCGCGGTGCGGGCGGTGCCGATCCGCGCCGCGGCGCGGGCCGGGTCCGAACCGGCGTAGACGTCGTGCAGCTCGAGGTCCTGCAGGGCCACGCCGACCGAATGCGCGGCCCGGTCGTGCAGCTCCCGGCCGATCCGGCGCCGCTCGTCGCGGTGCGACTGGTTCACCTTCTCGAGGAGGAAGCTGGCGTAGGAGACGGCGCCGATCCCGACGCGGAGCATGATGGACTCATGCAGGGCGCCGGCCGCGGTGAGCAGCGCGGTTTCCCCTTCGCCACGGGCCCGGGTCCGGTCCAGGACGACCGGGAGCAGGACCCGGTACATCGTCACCGCGGCGTGCGCCGATTCGATCGGGTGCACCCCGCGGCTGGCGCGGCTGGCTCCGATCTCCGCGCTGAGCCGCTCGGCCTCGCTCGCGGGCGCCGGAGCGCCCGCGAGCGCGGTTTCGACGTCGTCGAGCACGGATTCGGCCTGGCGCAGCAGCTGGGCGGCCGCGTCCGGGATGTCGGCCAGGCGATTGCCCGCCGCCCGCAGGCTGTCGCGGAACGACCGCACGGTCGCCCGCCGGAGGGCAGCGGGAAACATCACGTCCTCATCGGCCACGCCGGGAATTGTCTCACAGCGACCAGATCGGCCCAAGGCAACCGAACAGCGCGATGTGCGCACAGTACTGGGTCGCCATGAACACCCGGTAAGGCCGCCGCTGCGCCGACCGGGAACCCCGGCTCACCCGGCTCAGCACGATCAGGGAAAGCGTTGCCGAGCCCGCCAGCACGACGAGGGCCGCGGGCAGGAACCCGGCCGCCCGAATGGCGAAGAGAATGGCGAAGACCCAGCCGGCCGAGCTCGCCGAAACGGCCATCACCAGGCGCGCCCGGAAATCACCGAGCAGGACCGGCAGCGTTTTCCGGCCGGCCAGCCGGTCGCCTTTCGCGTCGGCGAGGTCCTTCGTCGCCCCGCCGAACCCCATCCACAGGGACATCATCAGCCCGAAGAGCACGACCGGCCCGGTCGGCCGCCCGCCGCCGGCCGCCGACCACCCGGCCAGGTAGGTCAGCAGGCCCAGGGTGATCACCGCCGCGGCGAAGCCGGCCAGGTTCGCCTTCAGCGGCCACGGCCCCCACGAGTACGCCCACCCGACGCCGAGCATCGCCGCGGCCAGCAGGGCCTGGGCCGGCGACGTCGCCGCCGAGAACCCGAGCCCGGCCACGCACAGGATCCGGACGACGGCGATCGCCGCACGCGGGGACAGTTCCCCTTGCGCGATCGGGCGGGCCTTGCCGTTGGCGCGGTCTTCGACGACGTCGGCCACCCCGTTCATCAGGTAGACGGCCCAGGTCGTGGCGAGCCAGCCGAGCGCGGCGGTCAGGAGCCCGGGTCTGCCCGCCACGCCGTGCGCGCCGCTCGCCAGGCCGAGCGCCGCGCCCGCGGCGAAGCGCAGCAGGAAAATGGCCTGGACCACCGGGCGCGCCTCCTGCCACGCGAGCCGTAGCCGGCGGAGCGCGGACGCGGACCGCACGGGACGGGAAAAAGGGAAAACATCGCTCGGGAAAGTTGTCGACATCGGTCACCTCCGTTCGGCCGGGTAGCCGGTTCCGGCTTGGACAACCGGCCATTCTGCGACCTCGTGGAGGGCGCCGACACTGCCGGAAGGGGAAAGGTGCTACGACGTTCGTCACATGATGTCCAGACCATCTTCCCGAACCGGTTCTTCCTTGGCCGTCCGGTTCTTGAAACGGCGAACGGCGGACACCTAGCCTTGACCCGGGAACGTTCGTGAGCCGATCTTTCGGGTTCGATGGGGGCCGCATCATGCGAGAAGATCACCACGGCACCGGACTCGTGGTCCGGTGCTTCGGCACTTTCGAAGTCCGGCTGGCCGGGGAACCGGTGGTGTCCTGGCACGCCGGCAAGGCACGCAACCTGTTCCAGTACCTGCTGCTGAACCGCGGCCGGATCATCCGGCGGGAAAAGCTGTTCGAAGCGTTGTGGCCGGGCAGTGCGTGGCCGTCGGCGGCGGGTTCGCTGAAGGTGGCGGTGCACGCGGTCCGCCGGGCCCTCGCCCGGGCCGGTGCCCGCCCGGCCGAGGTCCGCTGCCGCGAGCACGGCTACCAGCTCGACGCCACGGACCTGTGGCTGGACGTCGACGAGTTCGACACCGCCCTGCGCGAAGCCCACGTCGCCGAGTCGCTGGGCCGGCCGGCCGAGGCACTGGCCTGCTACCGGCGCGCCGCGCAGCTGTACGCGGGCGACCTGCTGCCCGGGGAAACCGGGGACTGGGTGGAGGAGCAGCGGGAGTACTACCGGACGCGGGCGCTGTACGCACTGGGCTCCCTGCGCGCCGACGCGCTGCGGCGCGGCGACCACGCCGAGGTCGTCGAACTGTGCCGCCGGATCCTCGACGTCGACCCGTACGACGAACGGATGTACCAGACCCTGATGGTCCTCCACGCCCGCCGCGGCGAACTCGGCCAGGTGCGCAACTGGCACCGGATGTGCGTCCGGCGCCTGCGCCGCGACCTGGACGTGGCGCCGACGGAGACGACGCGGCGGATCTTCGCCCGGGCGGTCCGGGGTGAGCTCAGGGTGCCCGCTGCCCCGGCACCGGCCACCTGGCCCCGCCGCGGCCCGGCACCGCGACCGAAGAACCGCCCCGGCGCCCGGCCCGCCTCGTGGACGGCGGGACCACACCGGTGAGCCGGGCGCACCGCCCCCGCCTCACCGGGCCAGCAGCGCGCTGATCCGCAGGAAGCCCCGCGCGGTCATCGTCACCCGCACCTCCGTGGTGCCGACCGGGTCGAAGGCGAACGTCGTCGGGTCGTCCGAACCGGTCCCCCACGTGATCCGCAGGTTCGGCACCGGCTCGAAACCCCGGGCCGTGCGGTAGGCGACCTCGGCGGCGACCGGCAGCGTCAGCGTCCCGTCCACGACGAAGTTCGCCGTGACGGCGGAGATCCGCTGGGCCGACGGCCACGCCAGCGACACCCAGTCCCGGGCGCGCGGCCTGCTCACCGCGTTCAGGGTCGCCGTCGCCGGCTTGACGTAGTGGTTCGACCAGCCGGTGGCCGGGTTGCCGTCCAGCATCGCGGCCGGCAGCGTGTCCGGGGCGCCCGAGTAGCTCGCGTCCGCCGTCGAGGCGCCCGGAACCACCGGTGTTCCGGCCGCCCGCGCTCCCGGGCCGTGGGGCTGCCCCAGGGAGCTACCGGGCAAGGTGAGCTGCCCCGGCGCCAGTCCCGGCGCGCTCGCCGTCACGGTGATCGGCCCTCGCCCGCCGGTCGCCGCGACGACGGCGACCGCCAGGCCGTTGAACGCGGGGATCACCGGCTGCTGGTAGCTCTGGGCGAGTTCCTGCCGCCCGTTGTCCACCCCGGCGATCCGGCCGGGCCCGCGGACGCCGAACCGCAGCACCGGTCCGGCGCCGGGCACGACGACCCCGCGGGCGTCCACGACGGACGCCGTCACGAACGTCATCGCCCCGGGAACCACACCACCGCCGGGATGTTCGGCCGCCAGGGTGATCGCGTGCGGCGGCCCGGCCGTGACGAGCTCGTCGCGGGCGACCTCGCGGGCGCCGGACCGGGCGATCGCGGTCAGCGTGCCGGGCCGGAACGGCACGGTCCAGGTCAGGTGCAGCTTGCCGGTGCTGCCGTTCGGGCTGACGTAGCTGCCGGACGGGTCGTTCTTGTCGTCGCCGGCGGGTTCGGTCGTCTCCAGGTACAGTCGTCCGTCCACTGTGGTCTTGCGGTCGAACTTCTTCACCCCGAGCGACTTTCCGCTGAGCACCAGCTCGACGGTGTCCACAGTAGAGTAGACCCACACCGCGACGGGCTCGCCGGGACGGTGGTTCGTCCAGTCCATCGGGGTCAGGTGCACCATCGGTGCGGTGGTCCACTGGCTGCGGAAGAGGTGGAAGGCGTCCTTCGGCAGGCCGGCGCTGTCGACCGCGCCGAAGAACGACGTCTTGACCGGGAAGACGTCGTAGGGCGTGGGCTCGCCGAGGTAGTCCTGCCCGGCCCAGAGGAACTGGCCCTGGCAGAACTTCCGGTCGCGGTCCTTCTTCAGCGAGTACTCGCCGCTGAACGTCCACGACGCCAGGTTGTTGTCGTAGGACGAGGTCGCCCGCTTGCCCGGCGTGTGGTTCTCGCCGGTGTTGAGCAGGTCCGGCTCCTGGTAGACCCCGCGCGTCGACGTCGCCGACGACGATTCCGACTCGAAGAAGAACTTGCCCGGGTACTGCTGGTGCAGCCCGTCGATCGACTGGGCGGTGTTGTAGTTGACGCCGAGGCCGTCGAGCTGCTTGAGGATGAGGTCCTGCGGCGAGCCGGGCGCGGGCACGCCGCGGTAGCGGTCCGAGCCCATCACGACCGGCCGGGTGCCGTCGATCGCGCGGACCGCGGCGATCAGGCCCGCGGCGATTTCCGGGCCGCCCGCCATCGACGCGTCCGGCACCTCGTTGCCGATCGACCACAGCACGACCGCGGGCGAGTTCTTGGCCGCGTGCACCATTTCGGCGATGTCGCGGCCGCTCCACTCGTCGAAGTCGCGGTGGTAGTCGTACTCGAGCTTGCCGGTCCGCCAGCAGTCGAACGCCTCCACCATCATGACGATCCCGAGCCGTTCGCACACCGTCACCAGCTGCGGGTCCGGCGGGTTGTGCGCGGTCCGCAGCGCGTTGACGCCCATCGCGAGCATCAGCCGCATCTGGTGTTCCAGCGCGGCCGGGTCGATCACCGCGCCGAGCGCGCCCTGGCTCGCGTGCAGGTTGACCCCGCGCAGCTTCATCGGCACGCCGTTGAGCGAGAACCCGTTGTCCGGGTGGAATTCGGTGTACCGGAAGCCGAAGTCCGTGGTGGTCGTGTCCAGCACCCGCCCGGCCACGACGACGTCGGTGCGCAGCCGGTACAGCCGCGGCGCGCCGACCGACCACAGCTGCGGGCGCTCGACCCGCAGGCCGGACACCGCCGTCACCGTCCGCCCGGACGGCACCGCCACGGCGACCGAGCCGTTCGCCACCACGCGGCCGGCCGGATCGGTGACCGTGGTGCGCACTTCCGCGGTGACCGCGGCGCCCTCGTTCACGACGTCGGTGGCCACCCGGACGGTGCCCCGGCCGGCGGCGATGTCCGGGGTGGTGACGAACGTGCCGTGCCGGGCCACGTGCACCGCCTCGGTGACGACCAGCCGGACCCGGCGGAAGATGCCGCCGCCGGAGTACCAGCGGCTGCTGGGCAGCGGGTTCGTGGCGCGCACGGCGAGGACGTTCGGGCGCCCGCCGGCGTGCAGCCGCCCGGTGAGGTCGAAGGCGAACCCGGTGTAGGCGTAGGGGTGGTTGCCGAGCAGCTCGCCGTTCAGGTACACGTGGGCGTCCGAATAGACGCCGTCGAACTCGACCGACACGTGTTTGCCGGCGAACGACGGCGGCAGTGTGAACGTCTTGCGGTACCAGCCGAGGCCGCCGCGGAAGAAGCCGGAGCCGCTGTTGGTGCCGACGGGGGTCGGCGGGAGCTCGATGCTCCAGTCGTGCGGGACGTCGACGACCTGCCACGCCGAGTCGTCGAAGGCCGGATCCGGGGCGCGGTCGTAGCGGCCGGTGGGGTCGGTGATGCCGTCGGGGTTCGCGAGGACGAACCGCCAGCCAGTTGTGAAATCGCTTTCTCGGGCCGGCCCCGGCGGCGCGACCGCGTCGGCGGCCCGGGCGATCGGAGAGACGGCCGAGACGGCGACGGCGGCACCCACCCCGCCCAGGACCACCCGTCTGGGGAGACCGCTCGGTTCTTCTTCCGGCATCGGGCAGGCCCCTTCCAGCGCGGCGATGTGCGGGCGGAAAGCACTATGGCACAGAGGTTTCCGGACAATCAAAGGGTTCGACATTTTCGAACCCTTTGCTCGACTTTCCGGCAAGCGACCGCTTAGTATGGTGCTCGACCCCGAGGAGGCGGCGATGTCCACTGTGGATGGTGTGCGGTACGAGGCGGACGGCGCGGTCGCGACGTGCACGTTCGACAAGCCCGGCCGGAACAACGCGATGGACGTGCCGATGCAGGCCCGCTACGGCGCCGTGCTGCGGCAGGCGGACGCCGACCCGCAGGTCCGCGCGGTCGTCGTCACGGGTGCGGGCCGGGCGTTCTGCCCCGGCGCCGACCTGGGCCTGCTCGACGCCCTGGCCGAGGGGCCGCCCGCCGGGGAAAGCGGCCACGAGAACTTCCGGGACGTGCTCGCGGCCACCTCGGTCGGCGTGCCGGTGGTCGCCGCGGTCAACGGCGGCTGCGCCGGGCTGGGGTTCGTCATCGCCTGCTCGGCGGACGTCCGCTTCGCCGCCGCGGGCGCCAAGTTCACCACCGCCTTCGCCCGCCGCGGCCTGATCGCCGAGTACGGCATCGCGAAGCTGCTGCCGGAGCTCGTCGGCCAGGGCCGGGCCCGCGACCTGCTGCTGTCCGGCCGCACGTTCACCGCGGAGCAGGCCTTCGATTACGGCTTGGTCCAGGAGGTCGTCCCGGCCGAAGAGCTGCAGCTGCGCGCGCACGCCTACGCCACCGAACTGGCGACCCACAGCGCGCCGCGGTCGATGGCGGTGATGAAGGCGCAGTTCGCGCGGGAGGCGCTGCTGCCGCTGCCGGAGGCGGCCCGTTCGGCCACGGAACTGATGATCGAGTCGTTCGGCCGCCCCGAGCTGGCGGAGGGCCTGGCGAGCTGGAACGAACGCCGTCCGCCGCGGTTCCCGCCCGGCCGATGAGTTCCGGCGGCGGCCGCCGTCAGTACCTGCGTCCCCGACACGGAGGTGGGTCCCATGGCCAAACTGCTCTACGCGTTCAGCTGCTCGGTCGACGGTTTCATCGCCGGCCCGGGCGGCGACATGTCCTGGCTGACCCCGCACCTGGGTCCCGACCCCCTGGTCGACGACCTGATCCCACGCATCGGAGCGCTGCTGGTGGGCCGCCGCACGTACGGCGGCGACGACCCGCACCGCGGCGGCGAGGGCGAGGGCAAGGCGTTCGGCGGCGGCTGGGAAGGACCGCAGTTCGTCCTGACCCACCACGCCCCGGCCCCGGCACCGGGCGTGACGTTCGTCGGCGACCTGACGACGGCGGTGGCCGCGGCGAAGGCGGCGGCGGGCGAGAAGTACGTCAACGTGCTCGGCGCCGACGTCGCCCGGCAGTGCCTGGAAGCCGGGCTCCTCGACGAGATCCTGGCGTTGCCGGTGCCGGTCCTGCTCGGCTCCGGGGTCCGGATGTTCGACCGGGCCGGCCCGGCCGTCGAACTCGAGCCCCTCGCGCCGCATTGGTACCGGGTGCTCGGGTAGACCGTGGCGCCCCGCCGTCTCCGCGGCGGCGGGGCACCCACGGACGTCACTGCGGTCCGAGCGCCTCTTCGACCTTGCGCTGCAGTTTGTTCATCCCGCCCAGCCACCGGTCGGTTTCCGTGGCGCGTGCCGCGTAGTAGCCCGCGACCTCCGGGTGCGGCAGCACCAGGAACCGCTTCTCGTCGATCGCCGTGAACAGCGCGTCCGCCACCTGTTCCGGCTCGATCGCCGACGCGCCCATCAGCAGCTGGCCCGCCGTGCCGGTGCTCTCCAGCATCGCCGTGCGCACGCCCTGCGGGCAGATCGCCTGCACCGTGATGCCGCGATGCCGGTAGGTCGCCGACAGCCATTCGGCGAACGCCAGTGCGCCGTGCTTGGTCACCGAGTACGGCGCCGAGCCCAGGCTGGTCAGCAAGCCGGCGGCGGACACCGTCGCGATGAAGTGCCCCCGGCCGCGTTCGAGCCACGCCGGCAGCAGCAGGTTGGCCGCGCGGACGTGCGCCATCACGTTGACGTCCCAGGTGCGCGCCCACACCTCCTCGGGGCTTTCCGCGCCGCCGAAGGGCGCGATGCCCGCGTTGGCGCAGAAGACGTCGATCTCGCCCAGCGTCCCGCGGGCGCTGTCGACCAGCTTCGCGACGCCGTCCGGGCTCGCGACGTCGCCCGCGAACGCCGTCCCGCCGACTTCGGCGGCCACCTCCGCGGCCTTGTCGCCGTCGAGGTCGGCCACCACGACCCGGGCGCCGCCGGCGGCGAAGCGGCGGGCCAGCGCGGCGCCGATGCCGCCCCCGCCGCCGGTGACGACGACGCCGGTCACAGGCCACCGCCGAGGGTCACGCCGCCGTCGAGGACCACGGTCTGCCCGGTGATCCAGCCCGCGTCGTCGGACAGCAGGAACGCGACCGCGCCGGCGATGTCGGACGGCACGCCGAGCCGCTTCATCGGGTACGCCGAGGCGACCTCCTCCTCGCGGCCCTCGTACAGCGCCGTCGCGAACTTCGTTTTCACCACGGCCGGGGCGACCGCGTTGACGCGGATCTTCGGCCCGAGCTCGGCGCCGAGCTCGACGGTCAGCCGGATCAGCGCGGCCTTGCTGACGCCGTACATGCCGATGCCCGGCGAAGCGCCGAGGCCGGCGACGGAGGCGACGTTGACGACGGCACCGCCGTGCTCGCCCATCCACGCGTCGCGGGCGCGCTTGGTCCACGCCAGCGGCGCGAGCACGTTGACGGCGAGGATCTTCGCCGCGGCGGCGGGGTCGATGTCCAGTGCCGGGCCGTAGGCGGGGTTGATGCCGGTGTTGTTGACCAGGTAGTCCAGCCGGCCGAAGGTCTCGATCGTCTTGGCGACCGTCTCGTCCTGGTGGGCGGTGTCGTCGGACTTGCCGGCCACGAACATGGCGACGTCCGGGCCGCCGAGCGAGCTGACCGCCTCCTCCAGCGCCTCCGGCTTGCGCGCGGTGAGGCACACCTTGGCGCCCCGCTCGACGAGCGTCTTCGCGATCCCGAGGCCGATGCCCCGGCTGGCCCCGGTGACGATCGCGACGCGATCCTTGAACGAGTTCACGGGTCTCCTTCGGCTGTGGTGCCCGGCACATACCAAGCAGTCGGTCAGGGGTCATTATGCGCGATGCGCCCCGGGTCTCAAGGCGGACACACGTCACACCCGCCGCCGCGATGATGTCCCGAACGTGACCTTCTCCCGATACTTTCCCCGGGATCACGACACCGAGGGGGCCCCGTGCGCAGGACCGGCTTGTCGATCGCCACGGCCGCGCTGCTCCTGGCCGCCTGTGATCCCGGCCCGGCCGGCACCCGGCCGACGGTCCCCTCGACGCTCACGGCTCCGGTCACCGACGTCGGCCAGCTCGTCGCGGCCGCGCGCGCCGGCATCGCCGAAGCGCCGTCCGCCGGCTTCGGCATGGCCGCCGTGCTCGGGACGAACACCAAGGAGGCCACCGGCTCGCTGAGCTTCGACGGCAGCACGGGCAGCCTCACGATGGTGGTCGACGGCACCGAGTTCCGCGTGATCGGCAAGAAGACCTTCACCCACACGCCGCAGGGACCGCCCGGCAAGGAGTGGATCGGCACCGACCCGGACAGCCCCGACCCGGTCCTGCGGGCGGCCGGCGCGGGGATCCCGGTGCTCCTGAAGCTGCCCGACCTCGGCCGGGCCCTGGTGGAGATCGAACGGACCGGCCGGATCGTGTCGGCGGAGCCGACCCGCCTCGCCGACGGGCCGGTCAACCACTACGTCCTGGAGCTCGACACCGCCAGGGCGCCGGAGCTGTTCCCCGAGCTCGCGGTGCCGTCGGCGGACGGCAGGCCGGCCGCGCCGACCGCCAAGCTGCCTGCCGAGCTGTGGCTGGACGCGGCGCGGCGGCCGGCGCGGTTCTCCGTCGACTTCACGGCCGGGGCCCCGGCGAACGCGCACGGGGACCCCACGCTGCGGGCCACGACCGACTACCGCGACTGGGGCAAGCCGGTGGACATCCGGCCGCCGCCCGCCGACCAGGTCGTCGACCTGGGCGAGCTGATGAAGAAGATGGGGACCTGAGTCACCGCACGCGGAGCACGAGCTTCCCGGTCGTCGAGCCGGATTCGAGGCGGCGGTGCGCCACCACGGCGTCCGCCAGCGGCAGCGGTTCGACGTCGACGCGCAGGGTGCCGTCGGCGACGGCCGCGACGGCGCGGCGCAGGGCCCGGCCGACGGTTTCCGGGGCGACGGCGGACAGCGCGGCGAGGTTGAAGCCGGCCACGGTCTTGTTCGTGAACCACAGTTCGTTGGCGGAGATGCCGGCGTCTTCGGCGCCCGAGGCGTTGCCCATGACCACCAGGCGGCCCATCGGCGCCAGCAGGTCGAGGCTCGCGCGGCGCGCCGGCCCGCCGACCATGTCCACCACGACGTCGAACTCGCCGGTGCCGCCGGCCTCGCCGCGCAGGACGACCTCGTCGTAGCCGTACGACTCGGCGACGGCGATCTTCGCCGCGCTGCCGACGGTGCCGACCACCCGCCCGGCCCCGAGCAGCTTGGCGACCTGCCCGAGCTGGCTGCCCACGCCGCCGGCGGCGGCGTGCACCAGCACGCGCTCGCCGCGCTTCAGCCCGGCCACGAGCTCCAGCACGAGGAAGGCAGTGGTGCTGTTGGACGGCACCGCGGCCGCCACCGCCGGATCGATCCCGCGCAGCGGGGCGACGAGTCCGGCGGCGGTGGTGACGACCTCGGCGTAGCCCCCGCTCGCCACGATCGTCAGCGCGGCCACGGGTTCCCCCACGGCCAGGCCCGTCACGCCTTCGCCCAGGGCACGGATCCGGCCGGAGACCTCGATGCCGGGGACGAACGGGAGCGGGACGTCCACGACGCCCTGCCGGTAGAGGATCTCGGCGAAGTTGGCGCCGGCGTGGGCGACGTCGATCGAGACCTCGCCCGGTCCCGGTTCCGGGACCGCCACGGACGCGAGCCGCAGGACCTCGGCGGGGCCGAATTCGGGGATGGTGACCGCGTTCATGCTGTTCGTCATGGCCTCGACACTGCGGCAGCCGCGCGGGACGGGCCAGGCCCGGCCGAACCTGGGTCTGCCGGGACCAGGTTCAGCGCGGCACCAGCGACGTCACCGCGTCGACGACGCCGGGGCCGTCGAGCAGCACGGGGTCGTTGTGGTCGGCGCCGGGGACTTCCACCAGCCGGGCCGAGGCCGCGGCCGCCACTTCGCGGCTCTGGGACGGCGGGACGATCGAGTCCCGGCCGCCGAGGACCACGACCGCCGGGACGTGCAGCCGCGCGGCCTCCTCCTTCACCGGGAACCGGTCGCGCAGCAGCAGGCGCACCGGCAGGTACGGGTGGATTTCCGCGGCCACCGAAGCGAGATCGGTGAACGGCGACCGCAGGACCAGCCCGGCCGGCGGGTGTTCGAGGGCCAGCTCCGTCACGACGGCGCAGCCGAGGCTCTCGCCGAAGTAGAGGAGGCGCCCGGGCGGGACGCGCCGGTCTTCGGTCAGGAAGCGGTGCGCCGCGCGGACGTCCTGGGCGAGGCCGTCCTCGCTGGGCTGGCCCGGGTTGCCGCCGTAACCGCGGTAGTCGAGCAGCAGCACGGCCAGCCCGGCTTCCGCGAGCTTCGCGGCCAGCGGGGCACGCCCGGCGCGGTTGCCGCCGTTGCCGCCGGCGACGAGCACGGTGGCCACCGGCTCGCGGCTCGGCGGCCGGACGTACCAGGCGCCCAGCTCCAGCCCGTCGGAGGTGCGGAGGCGGACGTCCTCGGCGCCGGGCAGCAGCTGGGCGGCGGCGGGCACCGGGGTGGTGTCCGGGAGGTAGATCAGCCGCCGCTGGACGGCCCACAGCGCGGCGAGCACGAGCAGCACCACCACGACGGCCCATCCCATCCACGGGAAACAACGGCGTCCCCGCCACGTTGTACCCGGTGATGACCGCACCCTTGAGATTCTGCATCCTCGGTGACTCCCTGGCGGCGGGCGTCGGCGTCACCCGCGAGGACGACACCCTCGGCCGCCGGCTGGCCCGGCGGCTGCGCGACGCGGGCCACCCCGTCCGCCTGCGGGGCCTCGGCGTGCCCGGAGCCCGCTCGGCCGACCTGGAACGCCAGGTCGGCGTGGCCCTCGGCGAGGGAGTCGACCTGGCGCTGATCGTGATCGGCGCGAACGACCTGGCCGGGTTCGTTTCGCCCGCGGTCGGCGCCGGGCAGCTGCACGACGCCGTGGCCCGGCTGGTCCGGGCGGGCGCCCGGGTGATCGTGGTGCCGGCACCCGATCTGGGGATCGTGGCGCGGGTACCGGGGCCCTACCGGCAGCTGGTCTCCGCGGCCAGCGGCCACTACGCACAGGCCCAGGCCGAAGCGGCCATCCGGGCCGGGGGCGCGGTGGCGACGGCGGGCCCGGAACTCGCGGCCCGCTTCGCCGCGGAACCGGCGCTGTTCTCCGCCGACCGCTTCCACCCGTCGTCAGCCGGGTACGCGGTGATCGCCGACGGCCTGGCACCGCACGTGCTGGCCGCGGCCGCGCAGCTCGCCGCCTGAGCCGTTGCCACTGGGTTGTCTGCTACCGGGTTGTCGCGCCCCGGCAGCAGCATGCCGGCTCGGTCCATCACAGCTGATAGGCCGGGCTTTCGGTCGACAGGCCGGTGCCGGCGCCACCGGCGCGGACTTCCCAAAGTCCCGGCGCGATCAGCACCGAGTCGGACCGGATCCTGTCCGCCCAGAACTCCGGCCACTGAGTGTCGTTCGTCCAGCGCACACCGTCCAAGGGAATGCCCCGGAGGTTGATGTCGGTGAAATCCGCGCCTGCCATCGAAATGACGGCCTCCTCCAGCAGTTCGACGACTTGCGCGAGCTCGTGGGCGCGAGCGTAGAGCGGTGAGTGCTCGCTGTCGCGGATCAGAGCTCCGACGAGCGAAGTTTCCAACGCAGGGGTGTGGTGCGCCGTGTCACTCAACGCCCTGCGAAGAACGTCGACGAGGGTTTCCACGATCTCGTAAATGGGGACAGGATTGCTCAAGAGTCCGCGGGCACGGTTCATGACCAGCTCGCGTTGCGCCGTCCAGTACAGGTCGAGCTCGCCGAGGCGGCCGATATCGTCGGCGAAGCCACATACTCGGGGCCGGTCGAGATCTTCCCCGGCGTCGACTTCCAGCGCGAAGTCGTAGGCGCAGGCCGTCACGTTGGCGATACTGCGGAGTACCGGCAGTCTCGCCAGCGGAAGCCACGCACGAGCGAGCAGCCGCTCCCGAGGGGAACGCAGCACGAAATCGGCTACGTAGGTACCGAGGAGCGTCTTGAACGGTGAAGCGTGACCTTCCAGCTCCAGCAGGGAGTCCGGCGCCTGGGACGGTGGCAGGATGGCAGCCAAGCCCGCGTCGATGTCCAGAGTCTCGCCCACGTAGGCGACGAGAATCTCATACCGGGAACCGATCAGGATCTCGGCCAGGCCGGCATCGACGTCCAAGCCGGCGGCAACTTCATAGATGCTGTCTTCGTGCCACCTGTACAGCGTTCGGTCGAACCAGTGGCCGTCGAACCAGTAGCCACCCAACTCTTCGTAACTCACGGTCGCCCCCAGTTGGCGGGCCCGACCTGGTTCGACAATGCCCGGCGAGCCTTGAACAGAGCGGTACGTGTTGCTTCCGGTGTGATGTCCAGCTCTTCCGCGATTTCCGCGGGGCTGTATCCGTCCATCGTCCAGGCCAGGACCTGGCGCTGGCGCGGCGGCAAGCGCGCCAGCAGGCGCAGGATATGGTTGCGTTTCTCCAATTCCTCGATGTCGTCCGTGGGACGAAGCAGCGCACTGCTCACGGATCGGGATTCGACAGGTGTCTCGACGTCATGGGCGATCCGGCCCCACTCACGAGACGCGACACGTCTGACCCAGGCGTCCGGGTTCTGGATGGTGGCCCAGTGCCGGTGGGCCTTGATCATGGCCTCCTGCGCCGCATCGGCCGCATCGGCCTGCCTCGCACCCTGCCACCTCAAGAACGTGACGAGCCGGGCCATGGAGTTCCGGTAGAAAGCACTGAACGCCGCGTCGCGCAGGTCAGCGGCGGGATCCCGGAGCTTGCCGGTGTCCGCCTTCGCGCCCTGGGCGCCGTCACCCTTGTCCACTGGGCCCCTCCGGATCTCGGTCGAGAACTCCGGCGCGAGTGCCAGCCACGGTGATCCGAATCCGGCTGCCATCGGGCCGGATCTCGTCAAGCTCGCCGAAATGCGGCAATGCTGCCGCCCAGGTCAGCACCGCAAGCCGGCGTGTGTCTTCCTGCCGGGCATGCCAGCTCAGCCGGATCCACATACTCCCCAGCGCGACACCGCGCACGCTCAGTGCTCCGATGATCGCCATGAACAGAGCCATTCCGTCCTCTCTCGCCGCCTGCGGTCTGTGGGTCGGCCGCACGATGGAAAGAGGGTGGAAATCGAGCCCGCGTTACCTCACTGGGGAAAAATCGTACCGTGCACCGTGATCAAACGAGGCGACTCGAAAGAACGCTCATTTGAGTACCTTTGTCAAGGGTTTGCTCTTCACTGGACCAGGTGACTTGCTTGCCGACCACAGACGCCGCGCAGCTTGCCGCCTGAGGCGTCAGCTGCGGGCCGACAGCTCCGCCGGGTGCAGCTCGTACAGCGCGTACGCCTTCCGGATCACCGGCTGGGCCACGTTCCGCACCCGCACCCCGCCCGGCGTCACGCCCTGTTCGCAGCCGAAGTGCGCGTGGCCGTGCAGGGCCAGGTCCGCGGCCACCTCGTCGATCGGTTCGCACAGCAGGTACGACCCCAGGAACGGGTGGATCTCCGGCGGCTCGCCGTGCAGCGTCCCGGGGATCGGCGCGTAGTGCGTCAACGCGACGACGACGTCCGTGTCGAGGCTTTGCAACGCTTTGCGCAACGAATCGGCCGACGCCATCGTGTGCTCGACGAAGTCCTTCATCTCGCGCTCGCCGAAGCGGCTGGCGCACTTGCCGGCGAACCCGCCGCCGAAGCCCTTCACGCCCGCGACGCCCAGGGAGCCGTCCGGCAGGTCGAAGCGGACCGCGTCGCCTTCGAGGACCGCGACCCCCGTCTCGCGCAGCAGGTTCGCGATCGGCTCGGCCGCGTCGCTGTGGTGGTCGTGGTTGCCGAGCACCGCGGCGACCGGCACGCCGAGGCCGGCGATCTCCTCCGCCACCACGCGGGCTTCCTCGAGCGTGCCGTGCCGGGTGAGGTCGCCGGCCAGCAGCAGGACGTCGGCCGTGCCCGCCAGGTGCTCCAGGGCCGGCCGGAGCAGGCCGCGGGAGTCCTCGCCCAGGTGCACGTCCCCGACCGCGGCGATCCTCATCGGCCGATCTCCTCCGCGCTCGCCGGTTCGCGGACGTCCGCCACCCGGATGTCGTTGTGCACCAGCTCCCCGGTCAGGTACTCGCCGACGACGGCGTCCACCTCCGCCTTCCGCTCGGGGCAGAGGACTTCGCCGGTCAGGTGGACGTGCTCGCCCCGCACGGTCACGTGCACGCCGAGCTCGGCGGTGCGGGGGTCTTCGGCCAGGGCCCGGCTGAGCCGGGCGACGAGGTACTGCGGTGCTTCGGGCACGAGAGCCTCCTTCGGGTCGATCACGGCCAGGTCGCCCAGCAGCGCCAGGAACGCCCGGGCGTAGGGGGACGCGGACACCTGCACGGCGACGTCGTGCCAGTCGACCTGCTCGCGCAGGTCACGGGCGATCCGCAGGAGCGGCGCGAAGTCGCACCGGTGCGCGCTCAGCACGAGCAGCTTGTCCACCAGCAGGTCGGTGCCGGAGACGACGGGCGCCGCGGTGGAGCCGATCCGCATCAGCGCGGCGCGGTCGAGCAGCTCGTCGGTCACCGGCCGGTGGTTGGGGCCGTGGATGAGGTCGACGAGGATTTCGCCGTCGTAGACCTTCGTCAGCCAGTCCTCCGGCGGGTGCACGCGGCGCAGCCCGGCGGCAGTGAGCACCTCCGCGGCCCGGTCCGCGTCGCCGGGTTTGAGGAACAGGTCGACGTCGTGGTCCGACGGCGGACCGCCCCGGGCGTACACGGCCAGGCCGCCGGCGACGGCGAACCGGATGCCCGTGCCGTCCAGCGCGGTCACGACGCGGGTCAGGCTCTGCAGCAGCGCCTCCGCTTCCATGGCCGGGGGTTACCCGCGGGCGGCCCGGCCTTAACCGCCGTTACGCGGCCCGTTCCCGGATCCACGCGCGGGCGTCGTCGACCGTCCGGTGCAGCGCCAGCGTCTCGTCCAGCCGGGTGACCTGCAGTGCCCGCAGCACCGGACGACCGTCGGCGACCACCGCGAAGGGCAGCCGCCCGGCCTCGGCCGTCGAGACGACCTCGGCGATGACCTGCAGGCCCGCGGAGCCGCAGAAGCTGACTCCGCCCAGGTCCACGATGAGCGCCGGCGGTGCCCCGGCCAGCGCCGCCCGTGCTCCCGCGCGCAGCACCGACGCGGTGCCCAGGTCCAGGTCGCCGTCCGCGGCGACGACGACGGCTTCGGGCAGGGTGCGGATGCGCACCGTCAGCGTGGGCGCCGGCTCCTCGGGCACGGTGTCTCCTTCTCGTCGATGCCCCGACCCTAGAACGTTTGCATCGTTTTGTCATCGATTTGCCGGGTACCCCCGGAATGGACGATCCCGACCCGAGGAAAGGACAGGCCGCGATGAGCACCGTCACGGAATCCGTCGACGTCGAGACCGATGTCACCACCGCCTACAACCAGTGGACGCAGTTCGAGTCGTTCCCGCGGTTCATGGAGGGGGTCGACGAGATCCGGCAGCTCGACGACACCCACACCCACTGGAAGATCAGCGTCGGCGGGCAGCCCCGGGAGTTCGACGCCACGATCACCGAGCAGCACCCCGACGAGCGCGTCGCCTGGAAGTCGGACTCCGGGCCGACCCACGCGGGCGTCGTCACGTTCCACCGCCTCGACGACCGGCGCACCCGGGTCACCGTCCAGCTGGACATCGATCCCGACGGCTTCGTCGAGAACGTCGCCGACAAGCTGGGCATCCTCGACCGCCGCGTCAAGGGCGACCTCGGCCGGTTCAAGACCTTCATCGAGGAGCGCGACGGCCAGGAGACCGGCGCCTGGCGCGGCGACGTCGCCCGCCCCGGGAACTGACCCCGCCGGTGGACCGGCTCGTACCCGCCCCCGCCGTCACCTGGACGGCGGGGGCGGTCGCGCAGATGCTGGGGCTGCCCGCGTCCACGCTGCGGGCGTGGCACCGCCGCTACGGCCTCCCGCTGTCCGCGCCGCAGCCGGGCCGCCACCGCCGCTACGGGCGGGCGGACGTCGACGCGCTGCTGCGCATGAAGCACCTGATCGAGCAGGGGTGCAGCGCGGAAACCGCGGCCGCGCGGGCGTTCCGCCCGGGCGGCGGCACCGACGTGGGCACCCTGCTGACCGCCGTCCGGCAGCTGAAGCTCGACACCGCCGTCGCGCTCCTCGACGCGCACCTGGCCGGCCGCGGGGTCGCCGGCACCTGGGACGAGCTCTGCCGGCCGGCGCTCGGCGCCCTCTGCGGCCCGGACGCCGGCCGGTGCATCGACCTGGTGCACGGGCTGTCGTGGGCGATTGCCGCGGCCCTGCACCGCATCCCCACCCCCGCCGGGGCCGCGCCACCGGTGCTGCTGGCCTGTGTGGACGGTGAGCGGCACACGCTCCCCCTCGAAGCCCTGCGCGCGGCACTGGCCGAGCAGGGCCGCGCCGCCCTGTTCCTCGGCCCTTCGGTGCCGGAAACCGCGCTCCGGCACGCGATCGGCCGGGTCCGGCCGGCCGCCGTCGTGCTGTGGAGCACCCGCCCGGTTGCTCCTCCGAGCGGCCTTCGGGCGCGCCGGCTCGTCGTGGCCGGGTCCGGTTCCGACGAGCCGGGCAGCCTCCGCGCCGCCGTATCGCTGCTGACCGCCACGGCCTGAGCCGTCCGGTTTATCCCCGGACCGCCCGGGTAGCCAGCCGCACTACCAGGCCGGTGGTGAGCGCCGGCACCCACGAAGGCGCGGAAATGCTTCTCCCGCAGGAGGCCGAAATGACGCAGGGACCCGGCGGTCAGTCACCGCCGCAGCAGGGCGGCGGATCGCCGTCGATACCGGAAACCGCCAAGGAAGAGGCCCGCGAGGTGGCCACCACGGCCGCCGACCGGGGCGGCCAGGTCGCGCAGACGGCCGCGGACCAAGCCAAACACGTGGCGCAGCACGCCCAGCACGAAGCGCGCGACCTGCTCCGCGAAGGCCGGGAACAGCTGCAGGCGCAGGCCAGGGACGGCCAGCGGAAGGCCGCCGACAGCCTCCACCAGCTGGCCGGCCAGCTGGAGCGGATGGCGGAGCAGACCGACTCCCCCGGGGTCGCGGCGGACCTCGCCCGCCAGGCATTGGAGCGGACGCGTTCGGTGGCGGGCTGGCTCGAGCACCGCGAACCCGGCGACCTCCTGGACGAGGTGCGGCGCTTCGCCCGCCGCCGTCCCGGCGCGTTCCTGGTCGGCGCGGCCGTGGCCGGCGCGCTCGTCGGGCGGCTCACCCGGGGCGTCGTCGCGCAGCAGAAGGAGGAACACTCGCCGGACGGCCGCGCGGGCGCGCCCCAGCCCCACGCCGGCCCGGCCGCGACGCCGCCGATCCCGCAGCCGGGTGACGCGGCGCCGCAGGGGCTCCCGCAGCCGGCTGACGCGGCGCCGCACGGACTCCCGCAGCCGGACGCGGCGCCCGCCGGCTACGGCGCGGGAACCGGATACGCCGCCCCGGGCGGCTACAACGCGCCCCAGCCGCCGGGCGGACTCCCGCAGCCGAGCCGTCCGGGCGCGGCGCCGGCCGGGTACAACGCACCGCAGCCCCCGGACGGCGGCCCGCACGCACCCGGCCTGCCGCAGCCCGACCCCCGCTTCTCCTCGCCGGGCCAGGTGCCGTGATGACGCAGGGCCCCGGCGAACCCGTCGACGTCGCCGACGCTTCGGTCGGCGAGCTGATGTCCAACGTCATGAAGGACCTCTCCACCCTGGTGCGGCAGGAGGTGGAGCTGGCGAAGGCCGAAGTGAAGGCCGAGGCGGGCAAGGCCGCGAAGGGCGCGGGCATGCTCGGCGGCGCGGGTTTCGCCGGCTACATGGTCGCGCTGTTCCTCTCCATCGCCCTGTGGCAGGGGCTGGCGAACGTGCTGGATTCCGGCTGGGCGGCGCTGATCGTCGCGGTGCTGTGGGCGATCGCCGGCGCCGTCCTCTACGCGACCGGACGGCGCGAGGTCCGCCGGATCAACCCGAAACCCGAACGCACCGTCGAGACCCTCCAGCAGGTCCCGGACGCACTGAAAGGCGAACGACCATGACGGAACCGGAGCGGATCCGCCGCGAAATCGAAGGCACGCAACGGAATCTCAGCACGGACGTGAACGCCCTCACCGAAAAGGTGAGCCCGGGCCGGATCGTCGAACGCCGCGTCGGCCGGGTGCGCACGGCGTTCGGCACCGCGCGCGACCGCGTCATGGGGACGGCGGCCGACCAGACGTCGGCGGCCGGGGACAAGGTGGGGTCCGTCGCTTCGGCGGCCGGTGACGTCGCTTCGGTGGCCGGCGAGAAGGTGAGTTCCGCGGCCGGCGCCGTCGGCGAGGCACCGGCGTCGATCCGCCGTGGCACGCAGGGCAACCCGCTGGCCGCGGGCCTGATCGCTTTCGGCGCGGGCTGGCTGGTGTCGTCCCTGCTGCCCGCGAGCGAGCCGGAACGCCGGCTCGCGAGCCAGGCCACCGACCTCGCCCGCGAGCATGTGGCCCCGGTCGCCCAGCACGCGGCCGAGGAGTTGAAGGAGAACCTGGCCGAGCCCGTCCAGCAGGCGGCGGAGTCGGTCAAGTCCGAAGCGGCCGACGCGGCGTCGACGGTGAAGGACGAAGCCCGGTCGGCGACCGGGGACGTCACCGACCGTGCTCAGGAGGCGCGGGAAAACGTGCGGTCCCAGAGCTGAGGCGCCGCTTCCGGGGCGCGGCCGGCCCGGCCGCGCCCCGGCTTCCGGAGAAGGGTTCCCGATGACCTCGTTCGACCCGCCCGGCGGCGACTCGCTGATGTTCGTCGGGACCGCGACGACCGTGCTGCGGCTGGGCCCGTTCACCCTGCTCACCGACCCGAACTTCCTGCACCGCGGCCAGTGGTCGTACTTCGGCCAAGGCCTGTTTTCCCGGCGGCGCACCGAACCCGCGCTGCAGCCGGCGGACCTGCCGCCGCTGACCGGGGTCGTCCTGTCGCACCTGCACGGCGACCACTTCGACCGGATCGCGTCGCGCGAGCTCCCGCGCGACACCCCCATCCTCACCACCGAGCACGCCGGCACCCGCCTGCTGCGGCGGGGGTTCCACGCGCCGCTCCCGCTGCCGACGTGGACCACCGAGACGTTCTCCGACGGCGACGCGCGGCTGACGGTGACGTCCGTGCCCGCCCGCCACGCCCCCGGCCCGGTGCAGCGGCTGCTGCCGCCCGTCATGGGCAGCGTCCTGGAGTACCGCCGGGACGCGGCGGCCGAACCGCTTCGGATCTACCTCAGCGGCGACACCGTGCTGCACGACGAACTGCGGACCATCCGCGACCGCTTCCCCGCCCTCGACCTCGCGGTCGTGCACCTGGGCGGCACCCGGGCGTTCGGCGTCCTGGTCACGCTCGACCACCGCGGCGGCGTCGACCTGCTGAACCTGCTGGAGCCCCGGCGCGCGATCCCGGTGCACTTCGACGACTACGGGCTCTTCCACTCACCGGTGTCCAACTTCCTCGAAGAGGTCCGGCGGCGCCGGCCGCCGACGCGGGTGCAGCTGCTGCAGCGGGGCGAATTCCTGGCGTTGTGACCCCGGTTCACGGCCACGGTTCGCTGTCGTCGAGGACGGGCGCCTCGCGGTGCTGATCGGCGAAGTCGGCGGGGTCGGCGTCGACCGGGACATCGGCGGCGTCCTCGGCGTCTTCGGCGTCTTCGCGGGCGGGGCCGGCCGGCGCCTGCTGGTCGGCCAGGTCGTTGGGCGGGGTGAACTCGTCGGGCATCTTGGTCTCCTTCCGCTCGCCCCCACCCGGTCCCGGAGCCGTCGGGCGGCACCGGGACCGGCGGAGGAACCAGCGTGTCGAAACCGTTGTCCGTGGTCTGCGCGAACTTGACGGCTCCCGGCACGCCGGCGTCGCTGCCGCGGGGATGCGCCTGGAGGCGCGGTGGCCGGGCCCGCGGGGTCCTACCGGCCGCTGTCGGGGCAGGCAGCGCACGCCGGCGCCGGAGTGCGTCCGGGTGCCGTCCCGGCATCACCCCTCTTTCCTCAGTGTCCCTTCACTTTCCGGCGTCCGCGGCGGCGCCCGCTCCCGGCGTGGGCACTTCGCGGCGAGCAGCCGGACACCCGGCCGGCGCCGCGGCCGGCCGAGGACGGCGGCCGGGCGGAAGCCTCGCGGACGGTGCCGGGCGGCGGGAACGGGAGGGGGCGGCGGACCGAAGTTCGCGGCCACGATCGCGTCGAACTCCGCCCGGACCCACGCGGGGTCGGCCAGCACGAGGTCGGTGAACCCGCCGGCCGCGGCCGAACGGGCGATCTTGTCCGGCATCGTCGTTCACTCCCCGGATCGTCTCGCGATGTCACCAGGTCATGTCCTGCTCTCCCTTATTCCTATAGCACTTCACGGAAATCACTTCAAGTCCGTTGAGGACCGGGGCGCTCCGGTGAGGATTTTTCCGGATGCACCCGGGCGGCGCAGCCCGCCGCGCCCGCGTTCACCGGGCGTCAGCCGGCGCGGGCCCGATCGGGCGGCCCGGCACGAGAGGTCTTCCGCCGTTCAGTGACCGTTCAGTCCGCGTCCGTGCCGGAAAGCGCTTCCCCGCCGCGGGTTCCGGAGCTCACGCGGTGGCCGGTGGCGGGCGACGCCACGTATGGTCGTCCGGCACGACTCCTGGGAGCGCTCCCCTATTCCGGCCCCGACGAAGGAGGACAGCGTGGTTCCCCGCAAAACCTTGCTCTCCCTGCTGGTCACGGCGGTGACCGCCGTGCTGCTGGGCGGCGTGCTCACCGGCGTCGCCGACGCTCACGGCTCGGCCACCGATCCGCCGTCGCGCAACTACGGCTGCTGGAACCGCTGGGGCAGCGATTTCCAGAACCCCACGATGGCGACCAAGGACCCGATGTGCTGGCAGGCCTGGCAGGCCGACCCGAACGCGATGTGGAACTGGAACGGGCTCTACCGCGAAGGCGTCAAGGGCAACCACCAGGGCGCGATCCCGGACGGCACGCTGTGCAGCGGCGGCCGCACCCAGGCGCCCCGGTACAACGCCCTCGACACGGTCGGCCCGTGGCAGACGGCGAACAAGGACAACCGGTTCACCCTCACCATCACCGACCAGGCCCACCACGGCGCCGACTACCTGCTGGTGTACATCACGAAGCAGGGCTTCGACCCGGCGACGCAGCCGCTGGGCTGGGGCAACCTGGAGCTGGTCGCCCAGACGGGCCGGTACGCCCCCGCGGGGCAGTACCAGGTCGCGGTCAACGCGGGCACCCGGACGGGACGGCACGTGGTGTACACGATCTGGCAGGCGAGCCACCTCGACCAGTCGTACTACTTCTGCAGTGACGTGAACTTCTCCGGCCGGTGATGGGTCCGGGCCGCGGGGTCGCCCGCGGCCCGGGTCTCCGGCAATGGACTCAGCTTGCCCGGCAGCGTGGCGTGCAGTGTCGGATGCCGCGGGCGGCCGCACGACGGCCGGTGGGAGAAAGCGCTTTCTGCCGGGTGCCGCGGATGGCGGCTCCTCGGTCGCGCCGGGGGCGAAACGGAACATCCGGGTAGCGGTTCTCGCCCGCGGCGGGGCAATGCCGCACCCGGGCACGGCCGTGCCCGCACCCGTGATCACCTCGGGTGCGGGCACCGGACCGCCGGACTAGTGGGCCTTGTTCTGCCCGCGGCCCGCGGGCGCGCGGCCGTTCGCGCCGTCGGTCTTGACCGCCTGGGTCGCCTTCTCGCCGGCCGCCGGCGGCTTCGGGGTTGCCGGCTTCTCGCCCGGCTTCGGGGCGAGCGGGTCGGCCGTCTCCGGCTTGGGGGCCGCCGGCTTCTCGGCCGGGATGGCCGCCGCGTTCTCCGTCGACTGCGTGGCCGGCTTCTCCGTCGGCTTCTGCGTAGTGTCGTTGTCCGCCAACGGGTTCGGGCGGCGGACCTTGGCCACCGCCACGACCGCCGCCGCCAGCGCGCCCAGCGCCAGCAGCCACGGCCAGCGCGTCCGCTTGGTGCGCTCGCCGCGGGCCACGCTCTTGGCCTCCTGCAGCGCCACCGCCAGGTCGCGCTTCGCCGTCGCCACCGTCTTGCGGCGCCGCCGTCCGGACTCGCCGGCCGAGCTCATCACCGTCGCGACCGCCTGCGCCGCCTTGCGGCCCGGGTCGCGCAGCTTCGCCGCCCGGGCCAGCACCTCGTCGCGGGCGGCGCCGGAGTGGGCCAGCACGTCGCGGCGGGACGACCGGGTGCTCTTGTCGAGGTCCTTGGTCGCCGCGCGGCCGACCTTCGCCAATTCGTCCTTGCTCTCGGCCAGCTTCCGGTCGGTGATTTCGACCGCCCGCGCGGCTGCGGCCGCCCCCACCCGCGCGGCCTCCGCGGCGAGATCCCGTACGCCGGCCGCCGCCGTCTTCACCGATCGCCCGACCGGGGCGTCGCCCTGGCTCATGTGATCACCTCTCACTCGTCGCAGCAGGCATGGCCTGCCCAGCTCACACCTGTGGGCTACCCAGTGAGAGGCCGTCCGGAACCTCCGCCACCCATCGGCGTCACGAACCGCCGCTCCGGCGCCGCCGGTAGCCGGCGGATTTGGCCTTCGTCCCGCAGGCGGTCATGTCGCACCACCGGCGGCGGCCGGCGTGGGAACTGTCGAGGAACAGCCGGCTGCAGTCCGGGTGCGCGCACTCCCGGATCCGGGCGGCGTGCGGGCCGGCGAGCAGGTCGATGGCGTCCCGGGCGAGGGTGGCGAGCGCCTGCCCGAGGTCGCCGCGGTACTCGACGGCCGTGCCCGTCCAGTGCGGCACCAAGGGCGGCCGGGCGGCGAACGCGTTCAGCTCCGCCCGGTCGGTGTCACGTCCGGTCCGGCGGCACAGGCGGTCGACGGTTTCACGGAGGGCGATCGTCCGGCGAAGCCCGTCCTCGTCGACGGCGATGTCCGGCCCGTAGCCGGCCTCGGCCAGCCAGCGCGTGACGTCGGCGGGGGTTTTCAGCAGCTCACGGGGGTGCTCGCGGTGCCGGACCTGCAGCGTGGTCGTCAGGTCCAGGCAGGGGCGGCCGCCGAGGAAGGTGAACACGTCACCATATTGACCGGTGACGTGGTCGCCTGCCAAGCTGGCGTCACCAGACAGTGGGGTGACGGGGGTGTGATGTCCGGCCTGGCGCGGTACCTGACGGCGGCGGTGCTGGTCCGCGGCGCCGACAGCGGAGCAACGGTGGGGCTCCTGCTCCTGGCGGCGGACCGCCACCAGCCCGCGGCGGTCGGCGGACTGCTGGTCGCGGCGCTCAACGCCCCGCATCTGGCGGGCCCGTGGCTGGCGGCCCGCTTGGACCGGGCGGCCGACCGCCGCCGCCTCCTCGCGGCGGCGTACGTGGGGTACGGAGTGGCGCTGGCGGCGGGCGCTTGGGCACTGGGACGCCTCCCGACGGCGGTGCCGATCGCGGCGGTGGCGCTCGCCGGAGCCTGCGGGCCGCTGTTGACCGGCGGGTTGAGCAGCGTCCTGGGCGACCTGCGCCCGGGCCGGGATGCGTTGGTCCTCGGCCCGGGCGGCGGCCGCGGCACCGCCGCCGCCAGTGGCGCAACGAGCGCATGCTGCGGCACCGGCGCTCTCGCGACCGCGCCGCGCTCCCCCGCCCCGAGCCGCAGCACCAGCACCCCCGCCGACACCACCACAGACCGGCGCCGCCGCGGTTGGGATGCGCTCACCTACGGGGTCGGCAACACCGCCGGTCCCGCTGCCGCGGCCTCTCTCACCGCGCTCTCCAGCCCCCTCCACGCCGTCCTCGTCCTGGCCGGTGGCGCCCTCGCCGGGGGCCTTCTCGTCCTCACCCTCCCGCTCGCCGGCCGGGCGACCACCGCCGCCGCCGTGAGCCTCCGGGCCGGCCTCGGGGTCCTTCTCCGCCGGCCGCCGCTGCGGCGGGTTACCTTGCTCACCCTGCTCGGGGCCGTCGAACTCGGGGCCTTGCCCGTCATCGCCGTCCGGTTCGGGGCCGAACTCCACGGGAGCGCCGCCGCCGGGGCCGCCCTGACCGTCTCCTACGGCGCCGGGAGCCTGCTCGGCTCCGCCCTCGTCACCGTCTGGCCCCTCAAAGGCGAACCCGAAACCCTCGCCACCCGGCTCTTCGCCGCCATGGCGGTGGCCACCGCGTTGTGCGCGCTCGCCCCCGGGTACGCCCTCGCCGGGTTCGGCGTGCTCGGCCTGCTGAACGCGACCTCCTTCACCGCGACCCTCGCCGCCCGCGGGGCCTACGCGCCGGCCGGGGCCCAGGCGCAGGTTTTCGTCACCAGCGCCGGGCTCAAGGTCGCCATGGCGGCCGCCGGGGCCGCGCTCGCCGGGGCGGTCGGCGAACGCGGGCCGGTCCTCCTGCTCGGGGCCGCCGCGACCACCGGTCTCGCGGTGGTCGTGGCGCGGCTCGACGCCCGGTGTCAGGCCGGCCGCACGTCCAGCGGCAGGTGACGCACGCTCACGATCACCGACGGGTTCTGGAACACCACCGGGGCGTCCGTCGCGACCGCCAGGTCCCGGTACCGCTCGAACAGCACCTCGAACGCGATCCGGCCCTCCAGCCGGGCCAGGGGCGCGCCGAAGCAGAAGTGGATGCCGTGGCCGAACGTCAGGTGCGGGTTCGGGGCGCGCTCCGGGTCGAACACCTCCGGGCGGGCGAAGACCGCCGGGTCGCGGTTGGCCGCCGCCAGGTCCGCCATCAGGATCGCGTTCGCGGGGATCCGGTGGCCGCCCAGCTCGACCTCCGCCGTCGTGCGGCGGCCCAGCTCCGGGAACGGCGGCAGCAGCCGGAGCACCTCCTCCAGCGCCGCCGGCAGGCCGCCCTGGTTCGACCGCAGCGCCGCCGCGGTGACCGGGTTGCGGTCGAACGTCACCACCGCGTTGCCCAGCAGCGCCGTCGTGGTGATGTGGCCGGCGATCAGCAGCAGCGCCACGAACCCGACGATCTCCTGGTCCTCGAGCCGCTCGCCGTTGAACTCCGCCTCCACCAGCCGGCTCGTCAGGCCCGGGCCGGGGTGGGCGCGGTGGTGGCGGATGTGGTCGAGGATGTAGGCGTTCATCTCGCGGATCGTCGGCGCGATCGCGTCCAGCGCGCGCTGGATGTCCTCCATGTCCGCCGATTCGCCCAGCTGGTCGCCGCTGAACAGCACCTGCGCCCAGCGGGTGAACAGCGGGCGGTCCGCGACCGGGACGCCGAGCAGCTCCGCGATCACGATGATCGGCAGCGGGTAGGCGAGCGCGTCCACCACGTCGAAGCGGGACTGCCCGGCGACCTCGTCCAGCAGCTCGCCGGCGATCACGCGGATCCGGGGCTCCAGGCCGGCCACCACGCGCGGGGTGAACGCCTGGCTGACCAGGGTGCGCAGCTTGCGGTGGTCCGGCGGGTCCATCCCGACGAAGTTGCCCTTGCGGAAGGTCTCGAAGTCCTCCTGGACCGGGGTCAGCCCGCTGAAGTCGGACGAGAACGTGGCCGGGTCGGACAGCACCCGCGAGACGGACGCGTGGTCGAGCACCCGCCACAGGCCGCGTTCCTCGTCGTGGTGCACCGGGCCGCGCTCGCGCAGCTCGGCCGCACGGGCCAGCAGCTCCTCGAAGGCGAAGGAGAGGCCGGATTCCTGGGTTGTCATGGGGTTTTCTCCTCGGTAGTCGTGGGCTCGGACGCGGGGACGAGGGTGTCGGCGCGGGGGAACCGCCGCAGGGTGGGGCTGACCGTGACGACCAGCGTCACCAGGGCGATCCCGGCCGCGCACAGCAGGACCGCGTCGGTGCCGGGGAACGCCTGGACCACCAGGCCGCCGAACGCGGGCCCGGTCGCCGCGGACACCCCGCCGATCACGCCCATCACGCTGGTCAGCCGGCCGCGCAGCCGGTCGGGGGTCAGCAGCAGCTGGTAGGTGCCGATCGTCGTGTTGGCGGTCGGCGGGAGCAGGGCCATCGCGACGAACAGCGCGCCCAGCAGGTAGCCGTCGTGGATCGCGGCCGCCAGCGGGGTCAGCAGGGTCAGCACCCAGAACACGCTGACGATCGAGATGTAGGGCCGCAGCCGCCGCTGCAGGTACGGCGCGATCAGCGACCCTGCCACCCCGCCGACGCCGAGCATCGCGGCCATCACGCCGATCTCGCCCGAAGTCACGCCGCGTTCCTTGGCCAGCACGATGATGACGATGTAGTAGGCGCTGAAGAAGAAGTTCAGGCTCACCGCGCACGCCACCGTGACGCGCACGTGCCGCTCGCTCCACACCCAGCGCAGCCCCTCGGCCATCTCCCGGCCGAGGTGCCCGCCGCCGGCCGGCGCGGCTTCGGGGCGCGGCGCCCGGACGAAGACCAGCGCGACCAGCGAAACGAGGTGGACGAGCACGTCGAAGGCGAACGGGACGGCCCGTCCGAGGCCGTAGAGGAACCCGCCGGCCGCGGTGCCCGACAGCTGGCCGAGCGCGCCGCGCGCGGAGTTCATCGCCACCGCGGTGGGCAGCTGGGCCGCGGGCACGACCCCGGCCAGCATCGCGCCTTCGGCCGGGCCGAACAGCGACCGGCAGCAGCCCATCACCGCCGCGACCGCGACGAGCTGGGGGACGCTCACGACGTCCCACCAGATCGCCGCCGCCAGGCTCCCCACCGCCAGCGCGTAGACCGCCTCGCAGCCGAGCAGGATCTTCTTGCGGTCCCAGCGGTCCGCCAGCGCGCCCGCGGGCAGCCCCGCGACCAGCTGGGCCATCGCGTCGACGCCGAGCACCAGCCCGGACAGCGCCGGCGAGCCGGTCACCGTCAGCACCAGCAGCGGCAACGCGATCATCGACGCGCTGAACCCGGCTTCCGACAGCGCCTGGCTGCCCCACAGCAGCTGGTAGTTCCGGTTCCGCGAAAGGCGCGTGGTCACCGCCGCTCCTTCCGGCGGGCCGGGGCCTGGCAGTCGGCGGCGATCCGCCGCAGCGCGGTGGCGAAGTCGCCGGCCACCGCTTCGACCGTCCGCCGGTCGTGCCGGCCGGGCTGGTAGATCAGGGAGAACACCAGTTCGCCGTCCTGCACCGCGCCGACCAGGTCGAGCAGGTGCGGGTGGTGCTCGGCCGGATCGTGGTCGAGGCCGAGCGACCCGCGGACGGCCGCGTAGAGGCTGCCGGACGTCGTCGCGGCGGCCCCGGAGCCGTCCCACTGGCCGAGGTAGTTGAACGAGATCTGCGGACTGCTTCCCGCGAGCCGCTCCCGCACCTCCGGGTCGCCGAGGTGGCGCAGGGCGCCGAAGCCGAACCCGTTGCCGGGCACGGCCCGCAGCTGCTTGCGGACGGACTTGACGAGCGTCCGCCAGTCGTCCCCCTCGGTGTCCGCGATGGACAGGGTGACCGGGAACAGCGTGGTGAACCAGCCGACCGTCCGGTTGAGGTCGACGCCGTCGAGGACGTCCTCGCGGCCGTGGCCCTCCAGGGCGATCGCCACGTCCGGGCGCCCGGTCCACCGGGCCAGCGCCCAGGCCAGTGCGGTGAGCAGGACTTCGTTGACGCGCGTGCGGTAGGCCGCGGGCGCCGAGCGCAGCAGGGCGTTCGTGTCGCCGGCGTCGAGCGTCACGACGACCTCCGCGGTGCCGGTGACCGCGGTGTCGTGGTCCACCGGCAGCTCGCCGGCGGCCGGCAGGCCGGTCCAGTACGGCAGTTCGTCGTCGAAGCCGCCGGCGCGGACGTGGTCGCGCAGGCGGTGCGCCCAGTCCCGGAACGACGTCGTCCGCGGGCCGAGGTCGACCGGGACGCCCCGGGTGGCCTGCCGGTAGGCGGTGTCGAGGTCGTCGAGCAGGATGCGCCAGGAGACGGCGTCGACCACGACGTGGTGCGCGGCCAGGAACAGCCGCGGCCGCCACGCCGGCTCGGCGGTGACCAGGACGGCGGCCAGCAGCGGGCCTCCGGTCAGGTCGAAGCCGGCGTGGACGTCGTCGGCGATCCGGCCGAGCGCGGCCGCCCGGTCGGCTCCGGCCACGGCGGTCAGGTCCTCGTGGCGCAGCCGTGGCACCGGCTCGACGCCGTCGTTGTGCTGCTGCCAGCCCTCTTCGGTGCGGGTGAACCGCATGCGGAGGGCGTCGTGGTGGGTCCACACCGCGGCCAGCGCCCGCTCGAGCGCGCCGGCGTCGAAGCCGTCGGCCAGCTCGACCAGCATCGACTGGTTGAAGTGGTGCGGGTTGACGGTGTGGGTGGCGAAGAACCAGTCCTGGATCGGGGTCAGCGGCACGTCGCCGACGACCGGCCCGTCCGCCGCCGCCTCTTCGGTCACCGCGCCGGCTTCCGGGGCCAGCGCGGCGACGGTCTGGTGCAGGAAGATGTCCTTTGTGGACACCCGAAGCCCGGCCTGCCGGGCCCGGGACACGACCTGCATGCTGAGGATGGAATCCCCGCCCAGCTCGAAGAAGTTGTCCGCGGTGCCGACCCGCTCCAGGCCGAGGACCTGGGCCCAGATTTCGCACAGCGCCCGCTCGGCCGGGGTCACCGGCTCGACGTGCCGGGTGGCGGGCTCGGCCGCGGCGGCGACCACGGGCAGGGCGCGGCGGTCGACCTTGCCGCTCGGGCCGAGCGGCAGGGCGGGCAGTTCCAGCAGCGCCGAGGGCACCAGGTGCCCGGGCAGCGACCGGCCCAGGAACTCGCGCAGGCCGGCGGCGCCGACCGGCTCCGCCCCCGGCGCGGTGACGAAGCAGGCGACCAGGCGCTTGTGGCCCGAGGAATCCTGCTGGACCGCGGCGACGGCGGAGGCCACGCTCGCGTGCCGGGTCAGTGCCGCTTCGACTTCGCCCAGTTCGATCCGGAAGCCGCGGACCTTGACCTGGTCGTCGGCCCGGCCGGTGAACTCCAGCTGCCCGGCCGCGGTCCAGCGGACGACGTCGCCGGTGCGGTACATCCGCTCCCCCGGCGCACCGAACGGGTCGGCGGTGAACCGGTCGGCGGTGAGGCCGGGCCGGTCGAGGTAGCCGCGGGCCAGGCTCGGCCCGGCCACGTACAGTTCGCCGGCCACGCCGATCGGCACCGGCTGGAGCGCGGCGTCGAGCACGTAGGCGCGGGTGTTCGGGATGGGCCGGCCGATCGGGGGCGGCGTGCCGGGAGCCAGGGGCTCGCTCCAGGTCGCGACGATGGTCGACTCGGTGGGGCCGTACGCGTTGATCATCCGCCGTCCCGGGGCCCACCGGTCGACGAGCTCGGGCGGGCAGGCGTCCCCGCCGACGACGAGCGTGCGCAGGTCCGGCAGGTCGCTCGCCGGCACGGTGGCCAGCGCGGCCGGCGGGATCAGGGTGTGGGTGATCCGGTGGGTGGCGAGGAATTCGGCGAGGGGCTCGCCGAGCAGCGGTTCGGGTGGCACCACGACGAGCGCGGCGCCGGACGCCCACGCCAGGCAGAGTTCGAGGATCGAGGCGTCGAAGCTCGGCGACGAGTAGGCCAGGACGCGGTCGCCCTCGGCGACCCGGAGGTGCTCGGCTTCGGCGGCGGCGAACCCGGCCAGGCCGGCGTGGGTGACGACGACGCCCTTGGGGCGGCCGGTGGAGCCGGAGGTGTAGATGACGTACGCGGGGTGTTCCGGACGGACGGGGACCGCCGGGGCGGGCTCACCGTCGAACAGCGCCGGGTCGTCCAGGGTCAGCACCGGCACGCCTTCGGGCACCGGGGGTGCCAGGCCGTCCAGGGTGAGGACCAGCGCCGGGCGGGCGTCGGACAGCATGAACGTGATGCGTTCGAGCGGGTAGGTCGGGTCGACCGGGACGAACGCCCCGCCCGCCTTCCACACCGCCAGCTGCGCCACCACGATCTCCGCCGACCGCGGCAGCGCCAGCGCCACGATCCGCTCCGGGCCGATGCCGTGGCCGGCCAGCACCCGGGCCAGCCGGCCCGCGCGGGCGTCCAGCTCGGCATACGTCAGGGTCTCGCCCGCGATCACCGCCGTCGCGTCCGGTGTCCGGCGTGCGCGGGCCGAAACCAGCTCGGGCAGCGTCTCCGGCCCGACCGGGCAGGCCGTCTCGTTCCAGGTGCCCAGCACCAGGTCACGCTCGGCCGGGCCGATCAGGGGCAGCCGGGACACCGGGCGGTCCGGGTCGTCCGCGACACCCGCCAGCAGCACCCCGAGGTGCGCGGCCAGCCGGTCGATCGTGGCGGCGTCGAACAGGTCCGTGTTGTACGTCAGCGCCGCCCGCAGCACGCCGGCGTCCTGCTGGAACTCGAGCGTGAGGTCGAAGTTCGCCGCCGTCGCCGGCTGCGGGAGCTCCTCGGTCTCCAGGCCCGGCAGGCGAGCCGCTTCGCGGGGGCTGTTCTGCAGCACCACCATCACCTGGAACAGCGGCGTGCGGCTCGGGTCGCGGCCCGGCTGGACCGCGTCGACGACCCGGTCGAACGGCAGGTCCTGGTGGTCGAACGCCGCGCGGACGCCCGCGGCGGCCTCGTCCAGGAACGTCGTGAAGGCCAGGTCCGGGCGGACCCGCGAGCGCAGCACCAGCGTGTTGACGAAGAACCCGACCAGTCCTTCGAGTTCCGGCCGTTCCCGGCCGGAGGTGACCGTGCCGACGGCGACGTCGTCCTGGCCCGCCCAGCGGCCGAGCAGCACCTGGCACGCGGCGACGAGCGTGGTGAACAGGGTCGTCTCGCGCTGCCGGCTCACCTGCTCGAGCCGGGTGGTCACCGCCGCCGGGACGACGATCTCGTGCGTCGCGCCGCGGGTGGTGCGCACCGGCGGGCGGGGCCGGTCGGTGGGCAGTTCGAGGGGGGTGAGGTCGCGCAGGCGCTCGGTCCAGTACTCGGTCTGGCCGGACAGGACGCGCTCGGCGAGCCGGCCGCGTTGCCAGGCCGCGAAGTCCGCGTACTGCACCGGAAGCGGCGGCAGGTCCGCCGGCTCGCCGCGCAGGGCGGCCGCATAGAACGTGCCGACCTCTTCGGCGATGAGCCCGTTCGACCAGCCGTCGGTGACGATGTGGTGCACCGCGACCGTGAGCACGTGCTCCCGCGGCGCCAGCCGGATCAGCTTCGCCCGCAGCAGTGGCCCTTTCCTGAGGTCGAAGGGCTGTTCGCCGTCGGCGCGCAGGATCTCCGCGAGGTCCTCCTCCCGGGCGTCGACGACCGGCAGCGGCACCGGCGACGGCGGGTGCACGACCTGGACGCCGTGCCCGTCGGCGGAGCCGAACGTGGTGCGCAGCGGCTCGTGCCGGGCCACCAGCGCGGTGAACGCCCCGGCGAGCGCTTCGGCGTCCAGTTCGCCGCGCAGGCGCACGGCGGAGCTGGTGACGTACTCGGTGCCGCCCGGCTCGAACTCGTCGAGGAACCACAGCCGCTGCTGGGCGAAGGACTGCGGCAGCTCGCCGTCGCGGGGCACCGCCGGGATCGGGTCCCGGTCGGTGGCGCCGACGGTTTCGACGGCGGCGGCGAGCCGGGACACCGTCGGGTGGGCGAACACCGCCCGCGGCGACAGCGACACGCCGCATTCGGCCAGCAGCCGGGAAACCAGCCGGATGCTGAGGATCGAGTCGCCGCCGAGCTCGAAGAAGTTGTCCTGCGCCCCGACCCGCTCGACGCCGAGCAGCCGCTGCCAGATCCCGGCGACGGCACGCTCGGTCGCCGTCGACGGCTCGGCGTAGGGCCGTTGCGACGGCATCGGGCCGTCCGGCGCGGGCAGCGCGCGGCGGTCGACCTTCCCGTTGCGGTTCAACGGGAGCTCGGCCAGCACCAGGACGGCGGCCGGGACCATGTACTCGGGCAGCGCCGCCGCGGCGTGCGCGCGCAGCTCACCGGGATCGGCGGCGCGCTCGAGGACGACGTGGGCGAGCAGCCGGCGGGTCCCGGAGGAGTCCGTGTGCACGGTCGCGACCGCCTGGGCGACCGCCGGGTGGGCGGCCAGCACGGCTTCGACCTCGGCGAGCTCGATGCGGAACCCGCGCAGCTTGACCTGGTCGTCGGAGCGGCCGAGGAACACCAGTTCCCCGCCGGGTCCGCGCCGGACGACGTCGCCGGTGCGGTACATCCGCTCCCCCGGCGCGCCGAACGGGTCGGCGACGAACCGCTCGGCGGTCAGGCCGGGCCGGCCGAGGTAGCCGCGGGCCAGGCCCGCGCCGGCCAGGCACAGCTCGCCGGGCGCCCCGGCGGGCAGCGGCCGCAGCTCGGCGTCGAGCACGTACGCGCGCATGCCGTCCAGGGGACGGCCGATCGGCACCGGTTCGGGCACCGCCTCGCCGGGGATCCGGAACGACGTCGCGAAGGTGGTGGTTTCGGTGGGGCCGTAGCCGTCGACCACGACCAGGCCGGGGCAGGCGGCCTGGACCGCCCGGACCACGGCGGGCGGGACGACGTCGCCACCGGTCCACACCTCGCGCAGGCCACGGAGGGCGTCCGGGGCGTCTTGGGCGAGCAGCCGGAACAGGCCCGCGGTCAGCCACGCGGACGTGACCTCGTGCGCGGAAACCGCGCGCCGCAACGACTCGACGGTCAGGTCGGGGCCGCCGGGCAGGACCGTCGCGCCGCCGGTGAGCAGCGGGACCCACAGTTCGTAGGTGGAGGCGTCGAAGGCCAGCGGCGAGTGGGCCAGGACCCGTGTGTGGGCGCCGCCGGTGAAGCGGCTGTCCTGGGCCAGCGCGGTGATGTCGCGGTGGCGCACGGCGACGCCCTTGGGGACGCCGGTGGAGCCGGAGGTGTACATCACGTAGGCGAGGTTTTCCGGCCCCACCGCGGATTCCGGCGCGGACGGCGACCGCTGTCCGCCGACGGTCAGCACCGGTCCACTGTGGACGGCTTCGGCGGTCGCGACCCAGGTGTCGCCGGCCACCACGACTGACACCCCGGCTTCGGCGAGCACGGAACGCAGGCGCTCGTGCGGCGCCCGGGTGTCCAGGGGAACGTAGGCTGCGCCGGCCTTGAGCACGGCGAGTTCGGCGACCACGTGATCCACCGACGGTTCGAGCAGCAGGCCGATCCGGTTCTCCGCGCCCGCGCCGAGCCCGGCCAGGCGGTGCGCCAGGTGGTTGGCCCGCTCGTCGAGCCCGGCGTAGGTGAGGACCTGGTCGCCGGCCAGCACGGCGGGGTCGTCCGGGTGACGCCGGACCTGGTCGGCGAACAGCGCGGGCACGGTGGACGGCGTCCCGGCGGCGCTGAGACCGTGCGCGTCGGCGAGGACCCGGGCGCGTTCGGCCGCGCCGGTCCACGGCACCCGCGCCAGGGGCCGCCCGGCGTCGGCGGTGACGGCGTCGAGCAGCGACACGAGGCGGTCGGTCAGGCCCGTGATGGTGGCGGCGTCGAACAGGGCCGGGTCGTAGGCGAGGTCGAGGGCGAGGCTCTCGTCCAGGGACGCCCGCAGGCACAGCGGGAAGTTCGTGGCGTCGGCCGAGGCGACCTCGACGACCCGCGGCGCGCCCGCGGTGGCGGGTTCGCTGATCGGATAGTTCTCGAACACGACCATGCTGGCGAACAGGTTCTGTCCCGCGGCGACGTCGCTGAGCGGGCGCAGCCGGGCCAGCGACACGAAGTCGTGGTCGCGGGCCTCGCTCTGGGCCGCCTGCAGCCGCCCGAGCCACTCGGCGACCGGCAGGGTGCCGTCGACGCGGACGCGGGTGGGGACGGTGTTGATGAACAGCCCGATCATGGTCTCGACGCCGGCCAGGTCGGCCGGGCGGCCGGAGACGGTGGTGCCGAAGACGACGTCCCGGTCGCCGGAGTGCAGGGCCAGCAGCAGGGCCCAGCCGCCCTGCACGAGGGTGTTCACGGTGAGGCCGTGCGTGCGGGCGAACTCCCGCAGCCGCAGCGTCGCGGCCGGGGCCAGCTCGGTCCGGACCGAATCGGTGGACCGCGACTGGTGGGCTTCGGACGGCGGGCGGTCGTAGGGCAACGCGGTCGGGGCTTCGAAGCCGGCCAGGGTCTCGCGCCAGAACGCGTCCGCCGCGGCCTGGTCGCGCTCGGCCAGCCAGCCGAGGTAGTCCCGGTAGGGCCGGCGGGTGACGAGGGCGGGCCGGACGCCGGCGGTCGTGGCGGCGTACTGCTCGCAGGCTTCGGCGAAGAGCTGTGCGGAGCTCCAGCCGTCGAACAGGACGTGGTGGGAGGTCCAGATCAGGTCGACCTCGTCGCCGGGGAGGGCGGCGATCGTCAGCCGGGTCAGCGGGGCCCGGGTGAGGTCGAACGGGACCGCGCGGTCGGCGGCCAGCGCCTCCGCCAGGGCGCTTTCGCGCTCTGCCTGCCCGAGGCCGCGCCAGTCGTGGTGGACGACCGGCAGGGTCGCCGTGCGGTCCACCACCTGGACGGGCTCTTCGACGCCGGTCCAGACGAGCCGGGTGCGCAGCACCGGGGTCCGGTCGGCCACCCGCTGCCAGGCCGCGGCGAGCGCGGCGGGGTCGGCGACCCCGGCGAGGCGGATGCGGACCTGCTCGAAGTAGGCCGGGGAGCCGTCGTCGAGCAGGGTGTGGAACACCATCCCGGCCTGCAGCGGGGTCAGCGGGTAGACGTCCTCGACCGCGCGGCCGTCGCCGGCCACGGTGTCCAGTTCGGCCGCGCTCAGCCGGGCGAGGGGGAAGTCCGACGGCGTGCGGCCGCCGGCCCCCGGGGTGGCGCAGTGCCGGACGATCTCGCGCAGGGCCGTGAGGACCTGTTCGGCGAGCCCGCGGACGGTGTCTTCGCGGTGCAAGCCGGGGGCGTAGGTCCAGGCGAGTTCGAGCTGCCCGCCCGCGACGATGCCGACGACGTCCAGGAGGGCCGTGCGCGGCCGCTCCGGGTCGATGTCGTCGCCGAGGTCGGCGCCCCAGCCGCGGTACAGGCCGCCGTCGCCGCCGCCGGCGGTCCACTGTCCGTGGTAGTTCAGGGAAATCTGCGGTACCGGATCGTCGTGCCGCCGCAGCGCGCCGTAGCCGAGGCCCTTGCCGGGGATGGCCCGCAGCTGCTCCTTGACGGCTTTCAGCGTCGGGCCCCAGTCCTCGGCAGGCGGGACGGTCAGCGCGACCGGATACTCGGCGGTGAACCAGCCGACCGTGCGGGAAAGGTCGAGGTCGTCGAAAAGCTCCTCGCGGCCGTGTCCCTCCAGGGAGACCAGGACGCGGTCGCGGCCGGTCCAGCGGGCGAGCACCCGGCCGAGGGCGCTGAGCAGGACGTCGTTGATCTGCGTGCGGTAGACGTCCGGCACCCGGTGCAGCAGGGCGTCGGTCGCGTCGGCGTCCAAGCGGACGGTGACCGTGCGGGCGCTGCCGGCGGTGTTCTCCCCCGCCGCGTCCACCGGCAGCTGCGGGTCGACGCCGTCGAGTGCTTCGGTCCAGTACGGCAGTTCGGCGTCGAAGCTGTGCCGGGCGAGGCGGTCCGCCCAGCGGAGGTAGCTCGCCGGCGCCGGGCCGAGGTCGATCGGCTGCCCGGCGGCGACCTGGCGGTAGGCGGTGTCCAGGTCGTCGAACAGGATCCGCCAGGACACGCCGTCGATCACCAGGTGGTGGACGACGAGCAGCAGCCGCGGCGGCTGCCCGGGAGACGTGATCAGGACGGGCGCGGCCAGCGGGCCGCCCTCGACCCGCAAGGTGGCGCGCGCTTCGGCCGCGACGGTACTGGTGTCCACATCGGACACTCGCCGGAGCGCCGGGATTTCCGCGTCGGGCCGGAACTCCTGCCGCCACCCGGCCTCGGTGCGGGTGAACCGGGTGCGCAGGGCGTCGTGGCGGGCCAGCACCGCGCCCAACGCCGTTTCGAGGGCCCCCAGGTCCACGTCCGGGTCGAGCTCGGCGAGCGTGGACATCGTGAAGTGGTCGTGGTGGCCGGTTTCGAAGAACCACCGCTGGATCGGCGTGAGCGGCGCCGAGCCGGAGAAGACCGCTTCGGGTTCGGCGGACGGTTCGGCGGCGACGAGCGCGAGCTCGGCGATGGTCTGGTGGCGGAAGACGTCCCGGGAGGTCAGCCGCAGGCCCTGCCGACGGGCCCGGGAGACGATCTGGATGCTGAGGATGGAATCCCCGCCGAGGGCGAAGAAGTTGTCGTCGGCACCCGGCTGTTCGATGCCGAGGACGTCCGCCCAGATCTCCGCCAGCCGCCGTTCGGTTGCGGTGCGCGGCGCGGTCCGGCCCCCGGCAGGCGCCGGGTGGACGGCGGGCGCGGGCAGCGCGCGACGGTCGACCTTGCCGCTGGTGGCCAGCGGCAGCCGGTCCAGGGGGACGAACACCGACGGCACCAGGTGCTCGGGCAGGGTCTCCTTCAGCGCGGTCCGCAGCCGCAGCGGATCCGCCGCGGAGCCCGGGACGACGTAGGCGACCAGCCGGCCGTCACGGGCGACGACCACGGTGTCGGCGACCTCGGGCAGGGCGCGCAGGGCCGCCTCCACTTCGCCGGGCTCGATCCGGAAGCCGCGGATCTTGACCTGGTCGTCGGCCCGGCCGAGGTACTCCAGCCGGCCCTCGGCGGTCCAGCGAGCGCGGTCGCCGGTGGCGTACATCCGGCTCCCGGGCGGGCCGAAGGGGTTGGCGCGGAAGCGATCCGCGGTCAGCCCGGGCCGGTTGAGATAGCCGCGGGCCAGCTGGACGCCGGCCAGGTGCAGTTCGCCGGGCACCCCGATCGGCGCCGGGCGCAGCCGGTCGTCGAGGACGTAGGCCTGCACGTTCCCGAGCGGGCGGCCGATCGTCTCGCGCGGGGTCTCGCCGATCCGGCACAGGGTGGCGTCGACCGTGCATTCGGTGGGGCCGTAGAGGTTGAACGCGGTGACGCCGTCGAGGTCGCCCAGTTCGCGCCACAGCGTCTCGCCGACGGCTTCCCCGCCGATCAGCAGCACGGACGGCCGGTGGTCGCCGAACCCGGCGTCCAGGAGGTGCCGGACGAACGACGGCGTCGAGTTGACCAGGTCGATCTCGTGCTCGGCGACGTAACCGGCGAGCAGGGCGGGGTCGAGCCGCGTGTCGGCGTCGATCACGTGCAGCTCGTGCCCGGCCGTGAGCATCAGCAGCACGGTTTCCCAGGACGCGTCGAAGGTGAACGCGGTGGTCAGCGCGACCCGCAGCCGGTCCTTCCCGGCCGCCGCGGTGAACTGGCCCGCGTGGTCGACGGCGAAGTTGGCCAGGGCGCGGTGGGTGACGAGGACGCCCTTCGGCGTGCCGGTCGAGCCGGAGGTGTAGATCGCGTAGGCGGCGTGGTCCGGGGTGATGGGTGTGCCGAGATCCGTGCCGGTTCCCGCCGCGGCCACCGGTTCGGTGATCACGAGGATCGGCCGGGCATCCGCCAGCAGCCCTTCCCGCCTCCGGGCGGGCAGCTCCGGATCCAGGGGCAGGTAGGCGGCACCGGACTTGAGGACGGCGAGCAGGGTGACGACCAGCTCGGCCGAGCGCGGCAGGGCGACGGCGACCAGGCGCTCGGGCCCCGCGCCGCGGGCCACGAGGGCGCGGGCAATCCGGTTGGCCCGGGCGTTGAGCTCGGCGAACGTCAGGGTCGTGTCACCGCAGACGAGCGCGGTCGCCTGCGGGGTCCGGGCGGCCAGCGCCTCGAACAGCTCGACGACGGTGGTCTCCGGCACCGATCTGGCCGTGGCGTTCCAGGTCTCGACGACGAGGGCTTGTTCGGCCGCGGGCAGCATCGGCAACGCGTCGACAGGCCGGTCCGGGTCGGCGACGACGGCGGTGAGCAGGACCGTGAGGTGCTCGGCGAACCGCACCATCGTGGCCGCGTCGAACAGGTCGGTGTTGTAGTTCAGCAGGCCACGCAGGCCGTCCGGGCGCTCCTCGAACTCGACGCTCAGGTCGAACCCGGCGGTGGTCATCGGCAGCGTCAGCTCGCTCGCCGTGAGCCCGGCGAGGGCGGGCAGGCGGTTGCCGGCGTTCTGCAGCGTGACCAGGACCTCGAACAACGGGGTGCGGCTGGGGTCGCGGTCGGGGCTCAGCTCGTCGACGATCCGCTCGAACGGCACCTCCTGGTGCGCGAACGCGTCCAGGACGGTCCGGCGGACGGTGCCGAGCAGCTCGCCGAAGCTCCGCCGTCCGTCCACACGGGACCGGAGCACGACGGTGTTGACGAAGAGGCCGACCAGGTCCTGCACCTCCGGGTGGTCCCGGCCGGAGGTCACCGTGCCGACCGCGACGTCGTCCTGGCCGGACCAGCGCCGCAGCACCAGCTGGCAGGCGGCGGTCAGCGCCGTGAACAGGGTGGTGTCCCGGTCGCGGCTCAGCCGGCGCAGTCCGGCCAGGGCCCCGGCGTCCAGGGTGAACTCGTGCTCGGCGCCGTTCGACGTCCGGGTGGCCGGGCGCGGGCGGTCGGCCGGCAGGTCGAGGGGACGCAGGCCGTCGAGCTCGCGCCGCCAGAAGCCGAGCTGCTCGTCGAGGAACTCGCCGGTGAGGCGTTCGCGCTGCCAGGCGGCGAAGTCCGCGTACTGGACCGGCAACGGCGGGAGCTCGGCCCGTTCGTCGCCGTAGAGGGTGGCCAGCTCGCCGACGAGGACGCCCATCGACCAGCCGTCGGTGATGATGTGGTGCAGCGCCAGGACCAGGGCGTGGTCGTCCGCGGCCAGCCGGACCAGCCGGGCGCGCAGCAGCGGGCCGCGGGCGAGGTCGAACGGCCGGGCGAGGTCCTCGGCCAGCAGCCGCCGCAGGTCGTCTTCACCGGAAGCTTCGGTCACCGGCAGCGCGAGCTGCCACGGCTCCCCCACTTCCTGCCGGGGCCGTCCGTCGGTGGCCGGGAACGTGGTGCGCAGCGACTCGTGCCGGGCGATCAGCGCGGTGAGCGCGCGGGCGAGCGCGTCCGGGCGCAGGTCGCCGCGCAGCCGCACGCCGAACACTGTGACGTGGTCGGTGCTGCCGGGCGCGAAGTCGTCGAGGAACCACAGGCGCTGCTGGGCGAAGGACAGCGGCAGCTCGCCGTCGCGGCCGACCGGCGTGATCGCCGCCGTGACCGCCGCGGCCGACGCGGCGGGCAGGGCCGCCGCCAGCGCTGCCACCGTCGGGTGGTCGAACACCGTCCGCGGCGAGACGTCGACGCCGAAGGCTTCGCGCAGGGCGGAGCTGAACCGGATGCTGAGAATGGAATCCCCGCCCAGTTCGAAGAAGTTGCCGTCCGCCCCGACGCGCTCCAAGCCGAGCGTGGCGGCCAGGACCGCGGCGACCGTGCGTTCGGTTCCGGTGCGCGGTTCGACGAACCCGGCGTCTTCCGCCGCGGTCGCGGCGGGCGCCGGCAGCGCCCGCTGGTCGAGTTTCCCGTTGCGGGTCAGGGGGAGCTCGCCGAGCATGACGAACGCCGACGGCACCATGTAGTCCGGCAGCGTCCGGCCCAGGTGCTCGCGCAGCCGGGCCGTGCCGGGCGGGGCGTCCGGTGCCGCGGCGACGACGTAGGCGACCAGCCGCTTGCGGCCGGGTTCGTCCTCGCGGGCCAGCACCGCCGCCGAGCGGACGTCCGGGAGGGCCAGCAGGGTGGCCTCGATCTCGCCCGGTTCGATGCGGAAGCCGCGGATCTTCACCTGCTGGTCGGCGCGGCCGTGGTAGCGCAGGGCGCCGTCGCGAGTGCGGGACACGCGGTCGCCGGACCGGTACATGCGGGAGCCGGGCGCGCCGAACGGGTCGGCGACGAACCGGGCGGCGGTCAGCCCCGGCCGGCCGAGGTAGCCGCGGGCCAGGCCGTCGCCGGCCACGTGGAGTTCGCCGGGCACCCCGGCCGGGACCGGGTTGAGGTCCGCGTCGAGGACGTAGCCGGCCAGGTCGGGCAGTGGCGTGCCGATGATCCCCGGAGTGTCCACATCGGACTGCAGGTCGTGGTGGGTGACGTGCACGGTGGTTTCGGTGATGCCGTACATGTTCACCAGCCGCGGCGCGCGGTCGCCGTGGCGGGCGAACCAGCCGGCCAGCCGGCGCGTGTCCAGTGCCTCGCCGCCGAAGATCACGTACCGCAGCGCAAGGCGGGCACCGGGATCGTCTTCGTCGGCGCGGACGAGCTGGTAGAACGCCGACGGCGTCTGGTTGAGCACGGTGACACCCTCGTCGGCCAGCAGGCGCAGGAACTCCCGCGGCGAACGGGACACCACGTGCGGCACGACGACGAGCCGGCCGCCGTGCAGCAGCGGCCCCCAGATCTCCCACACCGAGAAGTCGAACGCGTAGGAGTGGAACAGCGTCCAGACGTCGTCCGGGCCGAACTCGAACCGGCCGGCGGTCGCGGCGAACAGGCGGGTGACGTTGCGGTGCGGGATCACCACGCCCTTGGGCAGCCCGGTCGAGCCGGAGGTGTAGATGACGTAGGCGGGGTGGTCCGGCGTGCCGCGCGGCGGCGGGTCGGTGTCCGGGCCGTCGGCCACGTCGACGTCCTCGGGGGCGAGAACGGCGACGGGTTCGGTGTCGGCGAGCATGCGCTCGACGCGTTCGGCCGGGGTGGCCGGGTCGATCGGCAGGTAGGCGGCGCCGGCCTTGAGCACGGCCAGGATCGCGATCACCTGGTCCGGCGAGCGCGGCAGGCGCAGGGCGACGAACCGTTCCGGGCCGGCGCCGAGCGCGATCAGCCGGTGTGCCAGCCGGTTCGCCCGCGCGTTGAGCTCGGCGTAGGTGAACCGGGCGCCGTCGCCGGTGAGCGCGACCGCGTCCGGGCGGGCCGCGACCTGGGCGGCGAACAGCTCGGTGATGGTGGGCGCGGGCAGCGACGCCGGCCGGACGGCGACCAGCGCCGCACGGTCGCCGTCCGGCAGCCACGGCAGCCGCGCGATCGGGCGGTCCGGGTTCTCGGCCATCCCCAGCAGCAGGGTCTCCAGCCGGGCCGCCAGGGCGGTGGCGGTGTCCTCGTCGAACAGCGCCGGGTCGGTGGCGAGCTCGAAGCCCAGCTGCCGGTCGGCGTAGGCGCGCAGGGTCACCGGGAACGTCGTGGCGTCGAGCGCGGTCACCTCCCGCAGCGTGACGCCGGCCTGCGCGGCGGCGTTCTCGTCGAAGGGGTAGTTCTCGAACGCGACCATGCTGTCGAACAGGTTCCCGCCCGAGGGGACGTCGCTGAGCGCGCGCAGTTTCCCGAGGGCGAGGAAGTCGTAGCGGCGGGACTGGTTCTGCTCGTCCTGCAGCCGCTGCAGCCAGGTCAGCACCCGCTCGCCGCTGTCGACCTGCGTGCGCGTCGGGACGGTGTTGATGAACATCCCGATCATGTTCTCGACGCCCGGCAGGTCGTCGGGGCGGCCGGAGACGGTGGTGCCGAACACGATGTCGGACTCGCCGCCGGAATGGGCCAGCAGCAGCGCCCAGGCGCCCTGCACGAGGGTGTTGACGGTCAGGCCGTGGCGCCGGGCCACCTCGCGCAGCCGGTCGGTGTCCTTTGTGGACAAGGACGTCCGGATCGAGCGTGACGAGCGCGTCCGGTGCGCCTGGCCCGGGGGCCGGTCCCACGGCAGCGGGGTCGGGGCGGCGAACCCGGACAGCACCGTGCGCCAGTGGTCTTCGGCGGCCGCGGCGTCCTGGGCGGCGAGCCAGCCGAGGTAGTCGCGGAACGGCCGGTGCGCGGGCACCCGCGGGATCCGGTGCTCGGTGATCGCGGCGTACTGCTCGCACACCTCGGTGAAGATCTGGGCGAGGCTCCAGCCGTCGAGCACGATGTGGTGCGAGGTCCACATCAGCAGCACGCGGTCGTGGGTCAGGGCAACGATGGCCAGCCGCATCAGCGGCGCGGTGGTGAGGTCGAGGCCGGTGGCGGCGTCCTCGGCCGAAAGCCGCTCCAGCTGGGCGTTCTGCTCGGCTTCGGACAGCCCGCGCCAGTCGTGGCGGGTGATCGGGACGACGGCCCGGCGCCGCACGACCTGCAGCGGGTCCTCGAGGCCGTCCCAGACCAGCTCGGTGCGCAGGACCGGGGTGCGGTCGGCGACCTGCTGCCAGGCCTGCGCGAACGCGTCGGGCTCGCGGACCCCGTCCAGGAGCATCCGGGCCTGGTCGACGTAGGCGTCGGCGGCGGGGTCCAGCAGGCTGTGAAACAGCATGCCCGCCTGCAGCGGGGTCAGCGGGTAGATGTCGTCGACCTCGCGGCCGTCGCCCACGATCCTGTCCACAGTGGACTGGTCGAGCCGGGCCAGCGGGAAGTCCGACGGCGTGCGGCCGCCGCTGCCGGGCTGCGCGCAGTGGGCGACGATCTCGCGCAGGTTCGCCCGCATCTTTTCGGCGAGGTCCCGGACGGTGGCTTCGTCGTTGACCTGGTCGGAGTAGGACCACGTCAGCGACAGCTCGCCGGATTCCACCACGCCGGTGACGTCCAGCTGGTAGGTGCTCGCCTCGTCCGGGGCGATGTCCGCGCCCGGGCTGTCGTGCCGGCCGCGGAACAGCCCGTCGGCACCGGCCTGGGCGTCCCAGCGGCCGTGGTAGTTGAAGCAGATCTGCGGCAGCGGGAACGCCTGGAGGGCGTGCCCCGGCGCGCCGGGACCGCCGAGGTAGCGCAGCGCCTCGTAGCTCAGGCCGCGGCGCGGGACGGCCCGCAGCTGTTCCTTGACCGCCTTCAGCGTCGCACCCCAGTCCCCCGACGGCGGCAGGTCGAGCGCCACCGGGAACTGCGTGGTGAACCAGCCGGCCGTGCGGGACAGGTCGACGCCGTCGAGGACGTCCTCGCGGCCGTGGCCCTCCAGGGCGATCAGGACGCCGTCCTCCCGCGTGCGGTCGGCCAGCGCGCGTCCGAGGGCGCTCAGCAGGACGTCGTTGACCTGCGTCCGGTAGGCCGCGGGCACCTGGTGCAGCAGCGCGTCGGTGTCCTCCGCGCCGAGGGTCACGGTCAGCGTGCGGGTCGAGCCGGTGGTGCCCGCGCCCGCGTGGTCGGCGGGCAGGGCCGGCGGGACCCGGCTCGCCACCTGCGTCCAGTGTGCGAGGTCGTCGTCGAACCCGCCGGACCGGACGTGCTGCTCCAGCAGGTGCGCCCACTGGGTGAACGGCGTGCCCGTGGCCGCGAGCCGGACCGGCGCCCCGGCGACGACCTGGCCGTAGGCGGTTTCGAGGTCGCCGAGCAGCAGCCGCAGCGTCACGCCGTCGGCCACCAGGTGGTGCACGGCCAGGAACAGCAGCGGCGGCCGGGTGCCGCGGGCGAGCAGCGCCGCGCCGGCGAGGGTGCCGGTCGCCAGGTCCAGCCCGGCGCGCACCTGCGCGGCCGCGGCCTCGATGCCCGCGCGCTGCCCGGCGTCGCCGAGCGAGGCCAGGTCCCGGATCCGCAGGATGCCGGTGGGCGGCGCCGGCGTGACCTCCTGCCGCCACTGGCCGTCGACGGTGAAGAACCGGGTCCGCAGGGCCTCGTGGTGGGCGACGACCGCGTCGAGGGCGGTCCGCAGCGCCTGCGGATCGACGTCGGCGGGCAGCTCCAGCAGCTGCGACATGGTGAAGTGGGCCAGCGGGCCGTGGGTGTCGAAGAACCAGTGCTGGATCGGGGTGAGCGGGGCCGGACCGGCGACCGGGGCGGCCGCCGGGGTGAGCGCCGTGGTGGTCTGCACCGCGGTCGCGAGCCCGGCGATGGTCTGGTGCAGGAAGATGTCGCGCGAGGTGAGCCGCAGGCCGGCCTGCCGGGCCTGGGCGACCACCTGGATGCTGAGGATCGAGTCGCCGCCGAGGCCGAAGAAGTTGTCCTCGACGCCGATGCGGTCGTGGCCGAGCACCTCGGACCAGATCGCGACCAGCTGGTGCTCGACGGCGGTCCGGGCGGGCACGTAGGTCCGGCCGCCGTCCGCCGGCGCGTCGGGGGCCGGGAGGGCCCGGCGGTCGACCTTGCCCTGCGGGGTCAGCGGAATCGCGTCGATCGGGACGAACGCCGAGGGCACCAGGTAGTCGGGCAGCGTGGCTCTCAGGGCCGTGCGCAGCCCGTCCGGCGTGACCTCTCCGTCGCCGACGACGTAGGCGACCAGCCGGGCGTGGCCGCCCTCGGGCCGGTTGGCGACGACGACGGCCGCGGCGACACCGGGCAGCCGCACCAGCGCGGCCTCGACCTCACCGGGCTCGACGCGGAAACCGCGGATCTTCACCTGGTCGTCGAGCCGGCCCAGGTATTCCAGCTGCCCGTCGGCGGTCCAGCGGACGCGGTCGCCGGTGCGGTACATCCGCTCCCCCGGCTCGCCGAACGGATTCGCGACGAAGCTGCCGGCGGTCCGGCCCGGCCGGCCGAGGTAGCCGCGCGCCAGCTGCGCCCCGGCGAGGCAGAGTTCGCCGGGCACGCCGGCGGGCACCGGCCGCAGGTCCTGGTCGAGGACGTAGGCCCGGGTGTTGGCCAGTGGGCGGCCCAGCACCGGCCGGGCCGTGGCGCCGACCCGGCACGAGACGGCGTCCACTGTGTACTCGGTCGGGCCGTAGAAGTTGTGCGCCACCGTGACGTCCGCGGCGGCGAGTTCCCGCCAGAGCGGTTCGTCGAGGGCTTCGCCGCCCAGCATGAGGATCTTCGGCCGGTGCCGCGGGTCGGTCAGCAGCCCGGCGGGGACCAGCCGGCGCAGGTAGGTCGGGGTGAGGTCGAGGAAGTCGATCCGGCGTTCGGCGATGTAGTCCACCAGCGCGTCCGGGTCGAGCCGGACGTCTTCGCCGATCAGGTGCAGCTCGTGGCCGTCGGCCATGAGCACCGGGCCTTCCAGCGATGTGTCGAACGACAGCGTCGCCGTCAACGCGACCCGCAGCCGCCGCCCCGGGACGGCGAAGTCGGTGCGGTGGTTGAAGAGCAGGTTCGTCAGGTTGCGGTGCGGGACGGCCACGCCCTTGGGCCGGCCGGTCGACCCGGACGTGTAGATGACGTAGGCGGTGTTGCCCGGCCGCAGCGGCGCGATCCGGTCGGCGTCGGTGAGGTCGGTGCCGGGGTGGTCCGGGCTCGCGGCGGCGATTTCCGCCGGTCCGAGGACGAGTTCGGCACCGGAGTCGCGCAGCAGCAGGTCTTTCCGGTCGGCGGGCAGGGCCGGGTCGATCGGCAGGTACACCGCGCCGGCCTTGAGCACGGCGAGGAAGGCCACGATCGCGTCGGCGGTGCGCGGGAGGGCGAGCGCCACCACCCGCTCCGGGCCGGCGCCCAGCGTCACGAGGTGCCGGGCCAGGCGGTTGGCCGTCGCGTTGAGCTCGGCGAAGCTCAGGGCGACGTCCCCGGCGACGAGCGCGGTCTCGTCCGGGCTGCGCTGGGCCTGCGACTCGAACAGCTCGGTGACGGTCGCCTCGGGGACGTCCAGCGCGGTGTCGTTCCACTCGGTGAGCAGCCGGCTTTCTTCGGCGGCGGTGAGCAGCGGCAGTTCGCCGACCGGGCGCCGCGCGTCGGCGGCGATCGCGGTCAGCAGGACGGTGAGGTGCTCGCCCAGTGCGACGGCGGTCCGCTCGTCGAACAGGTCGGTGTTGTACTCCAGGGACCCTTCGAGCGCGTCGGCGGACGGCTGGAACTCGACGGTGAGGTCGAAGTTGGCCGCGCGGCGGGTCACCTCGACCGGCTCGGCCGTCAGGCCGCCGAAGTCCGGCTGCCCGCCGGCGCTCCCGTGCAGCAGCACCATCGCGTCGAACAGCGGGGTGCGGCTGGGATCACGGTCGAGTCGCAGGGCCTCGACGAGCTTCTCGAACGGGGCTTCGGCGTGCTCGAAGGATTCCAGGACCGTCGTGCGGACGGCGTCGAGCAGCGTCCCGAACGGGGTCGTCATGTCCACAGTGGACCGGATGACGACGGTGTCGACGAAGAACCCGACCGTGCGCTGCAGCTCGGGCCGGTTCCGGCCGGACACCACGGTGCCGACGGCGATGTCGGTCCGGCCGGTGTAGCGGGCGAAGAGCACCTGGCAGGCCGCGACGAGGACGGTGTACAGCGTGGTGTCGTGGACCCGCGCCAGCTCGGCCAGCCCGGCAGCGACGTCGGACGGGACGCGGAAGTGGTGGACGGCCCCCGCCGTCGTGCGCACGGCGGGCCGCGGCCGGTCCGACGGCAGGTCGAGGGGTTCGACGCCGGCGAGCTGCGTCGTCCAGTAGGCCAGGTGCCGGTCGAGGGCGGGCCCGGCGAGGCGGTTTCGCTGCCAGACGGCGAAATCGGCGTACTGGACCGCCGGTTCGGGCAGCTCGGCGGCCTCGCCGCGGACGGCGGCGGCGTAGAGCGTGCCGAGCTCGCCGACGAGGATGCCCATCGATTCGCCGTCGGTGACGACGTGGTGGGCGGTGACGAGCAGGACGTGGTGCTCCTCGGCGACCCGCACCAGCAACAGCCGCACCAGCGGCCCGCGGCGCAGGTCGAACGACCGGCTGTACTCGGTCTCCAGCACCTCGTCGAGATCGGCCGGCCGCAGCGCGGGATCGCTGGTCAGGTCGACCGTCCGCACCGGGATCTCCGGATCGGCGTGGATGACCTGCACCGGGGTCCCGCCGGTGTCGTCGACGGTCGTGCGCAGGGCCTCGTGCCGGGCCACCAGCTGCGCCAGCGCCCCGGTGAGCGCGCCGGTGTCGAGCGGCCCGGTCAGTCGCAACGCGACGGCGCTGTTGTATTCGGCGTCCCCCGGGCGGAACTCGTCGAGGAACCACAGCCGCTGCTGGGCGAACGACAGCGGCAGGGCGTTCTCCCGCGGCGCCCGGCCGATGACGTCGGACCGCTCCGCCCGGCCGGCCAGCCGGCGCTTGAGCGTCTCCCGCAGCTCCGCGGGCAGCGCGTCGATGCGGCTCTTCCTCGAGGTGGTCATCGCTTTCGTTTCCTCACAAGCGCAGTTCGGGTGATCCGGGGTGGGCGGGCGGTTCAGGAAGCCCGGCGGCGGCGCCGGGCGACGCGGCCGCCGGCCTGCATCGCGCTGACCGTTCCGGTGGCCGGGTCGGTCAGGAAGCGGCCGCCGATGATGCGGCGGCCCGTGGCCGGTTCGCGCACCGAGAACGAGCCGTCGCGCAGCAGGGCCAGTTCCGGGTAGACCTCGCCGTCGACGACGAGGACCGCGTCGCCGTCCGCGCGGATGGCCACCTGGTACTCCAGGTCGCCGTTGGTGTAGCTGCCGGTCAGGTCGGCGGCCGGGCGGGCGGCCCGGTCGAGGCCGCTCGGCAGCTCGTAGTCGCCGACCGGGAGGCCTTCGAGACGCAGGGCCGCGACCAGGTCCGTCCACAACGCCGAGCCGGTGCTCCCGTTGGTGGTCAACGCGACGACCCGGCCGTGCTCGGCGTCGATCCGCAGGTGGCAGGAGGTGCCGTCGGCGGTGCCGTCGTGGCCGGCCCAGTCCGCGTCCGCGCCGCGGTAGCCCGCCAGGCCGAGCCCCCAGCTGTCGGCCAGGCCGAACGGTTCCGCCCCGGGCACCGGACGGCGCATCAGCTCGGCCAGGTCCGCCGGCAACGGGCCGTCGCCGCCGCAGAACATGCTCCCGAACGCGGCGAGGTCCCGGGCGCTCAGCGCGAGCGCCCCGGCCGCGGCCTCGGCGGTGGTCAGGGTCTGCGCCACCGGCCGGGCGCGGCCGGTCGCCGCGTGCACCGCGTGCCCGCTGACGTGGCCGCCCGTCCGGCGCCGCGCGCCCGGCTCCACGACGAACGCGGCGTCGATGCCGAGTTCGCCGAGCAGCAGCGTGTCCATCGCCTCCCACCAGCTCATCCCGGTGATCGCCTCGACGACGTAGCCGACGAGCACGTACCCGACGTTGGAGTAGGAGAAGCCCAGCCCCGGCGGCTGGACGAGCCCGGCGTCGCGGCACGCCCGCAGGTACCGGCGGGCCGAGCCGGCCCCGTCGGCGGCGGCGCCGAGCGCGGCCGGCAGCCCGCCGGTGTGGCTGAGCACCTGCCCGAGCGCCGGTCTGCCGACCTGCGGGCCGAGCCCGTCCAGGTGCTCGCCGAGGGAGTCGTCCGGGTCCAGGTCGCCGTCGGCCACCAGCAGCATCGCCAGTGCCGCGGTGAACGCCTTGGTGATCGAGCCGGCCGGGAACTTCGCCTCGGCGCCGACCTCGCCGGCCGTGGCGGAGTCCGTCCGGCCGCCGTCGGTGACGACCAGCTGGGCGGCCGGCACGCCGTGCTTGTGGGCCAGGCCCGCCAGCAGCCGCTGCAGCCGGCCGTCCGCCGGGGCGAGCGGAACCCGCAGGGAGGACTGGGAAAGCGTCGTAGGTGAGGGCATGGGGTGGGGACCTTCCGCGTCGGGTCGGGGCTGCGGCAGCTGCCGCAGCCGGTCGTCAGGGGAAAAGCGGGTGCTAACCCGCCTTTTCACTCACGACGAGCCGCGGCAGGCTCGGCGTCGGCGGCCATCTGCCGCTGCAGGCTCAGCGGCCGCATGTCGGTCCACACCTCGTCGACGTGGTCCATGCACTCCTGGCGGCCGCCGCGGAAGCCGTCGGCGCGCCAGCCCGCGGGTACCTCGTTGGCCAGCGGCCACAGCGAGTACTGCCCCTCGTCGTTGACCAGTACCTGGAACTCGGCGTCGTCCTGCATGGGATCTTCCTTTCCGGTGAACGGTTTTCAGTGGTCTTGGCCGGCGGCGAGCCGCTCGAGGTCCTGCAGGACCCGTTCTTCGACCAGCTCGGCCAGCGCCAGCACGGTGCCGGCGGTCAGCACGTCCTTGGGGGTGAGCTCGACGTCGAAGGCGGACTTCGTCATCGAGGTGATCCGCAGGCTGCGCAGCGAATCGCCGCCGAGGGCGTAGAAGTTGTCCTCGACGCCGACCCGGTCGAGGCCGAGCGCCTCGGCCCAGATCGCGGCGAGCACCTCTTCGGTCTCGGTTTCCGGGGCCGCGTACTCCGCGCTCTCCACCGGCGCTTCCGGCGCCGGCAGCGCGCGCCGGTCGAGCTTTCCGTTGGCGGTCAGCGGAAGCGCGTCGAGCCGGACGAACGCGGCGGGGACGAAGTGGGCCGGCAGGGTCGCGGCGACGTGCTCCCGCAGCCCGGTCGCGGTGCCCGGATCGGCCACCACGTAGGCGATCAGCCGCTGGTCGGCGGCGACGACGGCGGCGTCGCGCACGTCCGGGTGCCTGCGCAGGACCGCCACGATCTCGCCGGGCTCGATCCGGAACCCGCGGATCTTGACCTGGTCGTCGGCGCGGCCGAGGAACTCCAGCGTTCCGTCGGCCCGCCACCGCACCAGGTCGCCGGTGCGGTACATCCGCTCCCCCGGCCCCCCGAACGGATCGGCGAGGAACCGGGTGGCGGTCAGCCCCGGCCGGCCGAGGTAGCCGCGGGCGAGCCCGGCCCCGGAGACGTACAGCTCCCCCGCGACCCCGATCGGCGCCGGCCGCAGCGCGCTGTCGAGGACGCGGACGCGGGTGTTGCGGATCGGGCGGCCGATCGGCGGGGTGGTCCCGGGTTCGAGGGGGTCGCTCCAGGTCGCCACCACCGTCGTTTCGGTGGGCCCGTAGGCGTTGATCATCCGGCGGCCCGGCGCCCAGCGGGCCACCAGGTCGGCCGGGCACGCCTCGCCGCCGACCACCAGCGTGCGGAACGCGGGCAGCTCGACGTCGGGCACGCTCGCCATGGCCACCGGCGGGATCAGCGCGTGGGTGACACCCTCGTCGCGCAGCACCGCGGCCAGGTGGTCGCCCAGCAGCGGCCCGGGCGGCGGCACGACCAGGGCGGCCCCCGCCGGCAGCGCCATGCACAGCTCCAGCACCGAAGCGTCGAAACTCGGCGAGGAGAACTGGAGCACGCGGTCGCCCGGCCGGACGTCGAAGTGGGCGATCTCGGCCCCCGAGAAGCTCGCCAGGCCGGCGTGGGTGACGACGACGCCCTTGGGCGTGCCGGTCGAACCGGAGGTGTAGATGACGTACGCGGGTGCGCTCAGCGGCACCGGACGGCTCAGCGGGCCGGCGGGGCCGTGGGCCTCGGAGCCGTCGAGGACGAGCACGTCGTCCACCGGCAGCGGCGTTCCCGGCTGGGTCACCACGACGACCGGGTCCGCGTCGGCGAGCATGAACGCGATCCGCTCGGCCGGGTAGTCCGGGTCGACCGGCAGGTAGGCGGCGCCGGTCTTCAGCACGGCCAGCTGCGCGACGACGATCTCCACCGAACGCGGCAGCGCGAGCGCGACGATCCGCTCCGGCCCGGCGCCGCGCGCGGCCAGCAGCCGCGCGAGCCGGTCGGCGCGCGTGTCGAGTTCGGCGAAGGTGAGCTGTTCCTCGCGCGAAACGACGGCGACGGCGTCGGGCGTGCGGGCCGCCTGGGCCTCGATCAGCTCGGTGAGGGTGACCGGCGGGACGTCGTGGCGCGTCTCGTTGAACGCCACGAGGACCTGGTCGCGTTCGGCGGCGGTGAGGACGTCGAGCGCCCGCAGCGGCCGGGCCGGGTCTTCGGCCAGCGTCTCGAGGAGGTGTTCGAGCTGCCCGGCCAGCCGCTCGATCGTCGGCTCGTCGAACAGCGCCGGGTCGTAGCCCAGGCCGAGCGACAGGCGCGGGCCGGGGGCGGCCACGACGCTGAGCGGGTAGTTGGTCGTCTCCATCGCCTGCAGGTGGCGCAGCCGCACGCCGTGGGCGGCGGCATCTTCGGCGGTGACCGGGTAGTTCTCGAACACCACGAGGCTGTCGAACAGGTTCCGGCCGCCGCCGACCCCGCTCCACGCCTGCACCGCGGTCAGCGGGACGTGCTCGAACCGGCGTGATTCGGCCTGCGCGGCCTGCAGGTCCCGCAGCCACCGGGCGACCGGGGCCGCCGGGTCGGCGGTGACCCGCACCGGCAGGGTGTTGATGAAGATGCCGGTGATGTCGTCGACGCCGGCCAGCCCGGCCGGGCGGCCGGAGACGGTGGCGCCGAAGCAGACGTCGGTCTCGCCGCTGTGCCGGGCCAGCAGGAGCGCCCAGGCCCCCTGCACGACGGCGTTGAGGGTGAGCCGCTCGCGCCGGGCGAACGCGGCCAGCCGGCCGGTCGCCGCTTCGCCGAGGTCGCGGCTGACCCACGTCGACGAGCTCGATTCGTGCGCTCCGGCCGGGATTCGGTCGTAGGGCAGCGGCGTCGGCTCGGTGACGTCGCCGAGCTCGCGGCGCCAGTACTCCTCGGCGCCCTCGGCGCTCTGGTGGCTCAGCCAGGTGACGTAGTCGGCGAACGGACGGCGGTGCGGCAGCGCGGGCGTGGTGCCGTCGCGCAGGGCCGCGTACGCCGTGCAGACGTCCGAGAGCACCTGGAAGACGCTCCAGCCGTCCAGCAGGACGTGGTGGAAGGTCCACAGGAGCTGGACGGCGTCGCCGGGCAGGCGGGCCAGGGTGACCCGCAGCAGCGGCGCGGCCGTCAGGTCGAACGGCACGTCGCGGTCGCGGGCGAGCAGCTCGTGCAGGGCCTCTTCGCGGTCACGGTGCCGCCAGTCGAGCTCGGTGACCGGGACCCGCGCTTCGCGGTGGACCACGAGCAGCGGCTCCGGGACGTCTTCCCAGACGACGCTGCCACGCAGCACCGGCGTCCGGTCCACCACGTGCTGCCAGGCTTCGCCCAGCAGCCGCGGGTCGGCGACGCCGTCCAGGACGGCGGTGACCTGTTCGAAGTAGACGCCCTGGGCTTCCTGGGACAGGCCGTGGAAGACCATGCCGGCCTGCATCGGGGTCAGCGGGTGGAGATCGGTGACCCCGCGGCCGTCCCCGGCGATCCGGTCGACCTGCCGCTGGTCCAGCCCGGCCAGCGGGAAGTCGCTCGGGGTCCGGCCGCCCGCGCCCGGCCCGGCGCAGTGGGCGACGGCTTCGCCCAGCGCGGCCACCAGGTCCGCGGCCAGCGTTTCGACCGTGGCGGCGGTGTGCGTGTCGCGGTAGTAGGACCAGGTCAGTTCAAGGGAATCCCGGTCCACCCGGCCGACGACGTCGAGCAGGTGCGCCCGGCCCGCACCCTCGCCGGCCGCCGAGTCCAGGCTGCCGGCCGCGCCGTCGAGGCGGCCCAGGTAGTTGAAGCCGATTTCCGGCGCGAGCGCGGGGGCGGTCCCGGTCAGGTACCGCAGCGCGCCGTAGCCGACGCCGCGGCGGGGCACCGCGCGCAGCTGTTCCTTCACCGACTTGAGCAGGGCGCCCCAATCACCGCGGATCCGCAGCGCGACCGGGTACAGCGAGGTGAACCAGCCGACCGTGCGGGACAGGTCGACGTCGTCGAACAGGTCCTCGCGGCCGTGGCCTTCCAGGTCGACCAGGACGCCGTCGCGGCCGGTCCAGCGGGCCAGCACCCGGCCCAGCGCGGCCAGGAGCACGTCGTTGACCTGCGTCCGGTAGACACCGGGGACGTCCTGCAGCAGCGCCCGGGTCAGCTCGGGGTCGAGCCGGGTGGTGACCGTGGCGGCGCCGGTGCCGGTGGCGTCGCCGTCGACCGGCAGGGTCGCGTCGACCGCGAGGGCTTCGCGCCAGTACGGCAGTTCGTCGTCGAACCCGCCCGCTCCGGCGTGCTCCGCGAGCCGGTTGGCCCAGTCGCGGAACGACGTCGTCTTCGGCGGGAGCGGGCCGCCGCGGTAGGCGGTTTCCAGGTCCTCCAGGAGGATCCGCCACGAGACGCCGTCGACGACGAGGTGGTCGACGGTCAGCCGCAGGACGGCGGGCGCCACGAGTTCGGCGGTGAGCAGCGGCCCGCGGGTCACGTCGATGTCCGCGCCGAGGATCTCGGCGGGCTCGGCCGGGGCGTTCTCCTGACCGCCGCCGGTGAACCGCATCCGCAGGGCGTCGTGGTGCTCGACGAGCGTGGCCAGCGCCGCGCGCAGGGTCTCGACGTCGAACGGCTCCGCGCGTTCGATCCGGACCGACTGCGTGAACCCGTTCGGGTCGCCGAAGTCCCCGGCGAAGAACCAGTGCTGGATGGGCGTCAGCGCGGCGGGACCGGTGACCGGCCCCTGCTCGGCCGCGGTCACCGCGGCCGAGCCCGCCGCGACGGCCAGCGCCGCGACGGTCTGGTGGGCGAACAGGTCCCGCGGGGTGAGCGCGAGGCCGTGGCGCCGGGCCCGGGAGACGACCTGGATGGACAGGATCGAGTCCCCGCCGAGCTCGAAGAAGTTGTCCTCGACGCCGACGCCGGGCACGCCGAGCACGTCGGCCCAGACCTCGGCGAGCACGCGTTCGGTGTCCGTGCGCGGCGGCACGTACCCGGCCATCGGCTCCGCGGCGGGCTCCGGGAGTGCCTTGCGGTCGACCTTCCCGTTGGCGCTCAGGGGAAGCGCGTCGAGCGTCACGAACGCCGACGGCACCATGTAGTCGGGCAGGTCCCGCTGCAGCCACGCCCGCAGGTCCGGCTTCCCGGTCGGGACGACGTAGGCGACGAGCCGCCGGTCCCGGGCGACGACCACCGCTTCGGTGACGTCGGGGTGAGCGGCCAGGGCCGTTTCGATCTCGCCCAGCTCGATCCGGAAGCCGCGGATCTTGACCTGGTCGTCGGCCCGGCCGACGAACTCCAGCACGCCGTCGCCCGTCCACCGGACGACGTCACCGGTGCGGTACATCCGCTCCCCCGGCGCGCCGAAGGGGTTGGCCACGAAGCGTTCCGCGGTAAGGCCCGGCCGGCCGAGGTAGCCGCGGGAGACCCCGGTGCCGGCGATGAACAGCTCACCCGTGACGCCCGGCGGGACCGGCCGCAGCCCCTCGTCCAGGACGTAGGTGGCCATGTTGTCCAGCGGCTGCCCGATCGGCATCGCGTCCGGCACGGCGGCTTCGGGCGCCAGGAAGTACCGGCTGGCGAAGGTGGTCGTCTCGGTGGGGCCGTAGCCGTCGACGACGGTCAGCCCGGGGCAGGCCTCGCGCACCTGCCGGACGGAGGCGGCGGGGACGACGTCGCCGCCGGTCCACACCTCTCCGACACCGCGCAGGCACGCGGGATCCTCCTGCGCCAGCAGGCGGAACAGCCCGGCGGTCAGCCACAGCGCGGTGACCCCCTGCCGGGTGACGACGTCCCGCAGCACCTCGGCGTCCACGTCGCCGGGCGGGGCGACGACCACGCGGCCGCCGTTCAGCAACGGCACCCAGACCTCGTACGTCGAGGCGTCGAACGCCTGCGGCGAGTGCAGCAGCACGGTCCGGTGGGCTTCCCCCGCGAACGACCGGTCCGAGGCCAGCCCGACGATGTCGCGGTGGGTCACGGCGACACCCTTCGGCTTGCCCGTCGACCCGGACGTGTACATCACGTAGGCCAGGTTTCCGGGCCGCACGGGGACGTCCGGCGTCTCTTCCGGGCCGGTCTCGTCCACGCGGACCACCGGTCCACTGTGGACGTCCTGATAGGACTGATCCGCGATGACGACGGAGACGTCCGCCTCGGCCAGGACCAGGCGCATCCGGCTCGCCGGGGCCCGCAGGTCGACCGGGACGTACGCGGCACCGGCCTTGAGCACGGCCAGCTCGGCGACGACGAGCTCGGGCGAGCGCTCCAGCAGCAGCCCGACCCGATCCTCGGCGCCGACGCCGAGTTCGATCAGCCGGGACGCGAGCCGGGCGGCGCGCGTGTCGAGTTCGGCGTAGGTCAGGTCGCCGACCGCCGGGGCATCCGGCGTCCGGCGGACCTGGTCGGCGAACCGGCTCACCACCGTGGCCTCGGGCACCGGGCAGGCCGTGTCGTTGAACGTCCGCAGGACGAGCTCGCGGTCGGCGCCGGTGAGCAGGTCGAGCTCGCCGACCCGCCGGTCCGGGGCGGCGGCGATGCGTTCCAGGGCCAGCGCCAGGTGGGCGGCGAGCCGGTCGATCGTGGCCCGGTCGAACAGGTCCGGGTCGTGGTCGAACGAAACCGACAGCCGCTCCCCCGGGGTGACGACCACGCTGAGCGGGTAGTTGGTCGGCTGCAGTTCGCCTTCCTCGTGCAGCCCGATCCCGTGCGCGGCCAGGGCGTCGGCGTCGAACGGGTAGTTCTCGAACACCAGGATGCTGTCGAACAGCGTGCTGCCGCCCAGCCAGCCCTGCAGCTGGGCCAGTGACACGAAGTCGAACCGGCGAGATCGGGCCTGGGCCGCCTGCAGGTCCCGCAGCCAATCGGACACGGTCAGTCCGTCGTGGACGGTCACCGGGGCGGGCAGGGTGTTGATGAACAGCCCGACCATCGATTCGACGCCCGGCAGGTCGGCGGGCCGTCCGGACACGGTGGTGCCGAAGATGACGTCGGATTCCCCGCTGTGGCGGGACAGCACGAGTCCCCAGGCGCCCTGGACGATCGTGTTGAGCGTGAGACCGGCGCGCCGCGCCAGTTCCCGCAGCCCGTCGGCGGGCACCGACACGTGGACCGCGGCGGCGGACCGGGCGCGGTGCGCCTCCACCGGACGGCGGTCGTACGGCAGCGGCGTCGGCGTCCGCAGCCCGGAAAGCTGTTCGCGCCAGTGGGTTTCGGCGGCCGCGGTGTCCTGGTGGCCGAGCCAGCGCAGGTATTCGCGGAACGGCGGGCGGTGCCCGGACGCGCTGGTGCCGGCGTACCGGGCGCACACCTCGCCGAACACCTGCGCGGCGCTCCAGCCGTCGAGCAGCACGTGGTGGAACGTCCACACGAGGAGCACGTCCCCGCCGGGCAGCCGGGCGAACGCCAGCCGCATCAGCGGCGCGGCCGCCAGGTCGAACCCCTGCGCGCGGTCGGCTTCGAGGAACCGCTCCTGCTCGCGTGCACGCTCGTCGTCGCTCAAGCCCGCCCAGTCGAGGTGGACGACCGGGACCCCGGCGGTGCGGTCGACGACCTGCACCGGTTCGTCGAGGCCGTCCCAGACGACGCGGCTGCGCAGCACCGGCGTGTCCGCCACCACCCGCTGCCACGCGCGGGCGAGCCGGGTGGGGTCGTCGATGCCGGACAGCCGCAGCCGCACCTGGTTGAGGTAGGTCCCGGCGGCGCCGTCGACGAGGCTGTGGAAGACCATGCCCGACTGCATCGGGGTGAGCGGGTAGATGTCCTCGACCCCGCGGCCGTCGCCGACCAGTCTGTCCACTGTGGATTGATCGAGGCGGGCCAACGGGAAGTCCGACGGCGTGCGGCCGCCGGCGTCCGGCCGGGCGCAGTGCGCGACGATCCCGGTGAGCGCGTCGAGGAAGGCGCCGGCCAGCCGGCGCACGGTGGCTTCGGTGTGCACGCCGATCGAGTAGTGCCAGGTCAGCTCCAGCTCGTCGCCGACGACCGCGCCGACGACGTCCAGCTGGTGCGGCCGGGTCTGCGCGGGGTGTGCCGCGCCGCCGAGGCCGCCGCCGTGGTCGAAGCGGCCCAGGTAGTTGAAGCTGATCCGCGGGTCGATCTGCGGGGCGGTGCCGGTGAGGTAACGCAGGACGCCGTAGCCGATGCCCCGCCGGGGCACCGCGCGGAGCTGTTCCTTCGTCGCCTTCAGGGCGTCGCCCCAGTCGCCGCCGGGTGCGGTCAGCTCGAGCGGGAAGATCGAGGTGAACCAGCCGGCCGTGCGGGAGAGGTCGATGCCCGGGTACAGGTCCTCCCGGCCGTGGCCTTCGAGGTCGACCAGCACGCGGTCGCGGCCGGTCCAGTCCCGCAGGACCCGGCCGAGCGCGGCCAGCAGGACGTCGTTGACCTGCGTCCGGTACGCCGCCGGCACGTCGTGCAGCACCGCCCGGGTCGCTTCGGCGGGCAGCCGCACGACCACGGACCGGGCCGAGCCGTAGGTGTTCTCGCCCGTTCCGTCGACCGGCAGCGCCGGGTCGGCGCCGATCGCCGCCCAGTGGGCGAGTTCGTCGTCGAAACCGCCTTCGGCCGCGTGTCCGGCCAGGGTGCGGGCCCAGTCGCCGAAGGACGTCGTCCGGGCCGGCAGCTCGCCGCCGGCCAGCAGGGTGTCCAGGTCCTCCAGGAGGATCCGCCACGACACGCCGTCGACGACCAGGTGGTGCGCGGCGAGCGTCAGCGTCGTACCGGACAGCTCGGCACGCAGCAGCGGGCCCTTTTCCAGGTCGATCGTGGCGTCGAGGACGTCGGCGACGTCGGCCGCGTAGTGCTGGCCCTCGGGGGTGAACCGCAGCCGCAGGGCGTCGTGGTGCTGCTGGAGGTCGCGCAGCGCGCGGCCCAGCACCGCCCGGTCCGGCGGCTCGGGCAGTTCCACGGAGACGGACTGGACGAACTGCTCCGGGTGCACCGGCCGCGGGTCGAGGTACCAGTGCTGCACCGGCGTCAGCGGCACCTCGCCGGTCATCGGCCCGCCGGGCGCCGCGACGGGCGCGGCCGGGGTGGCGGCGAGCGCGAGGGCGGCGACGGTCGGGTGGTCGAACACCTGGCCGGGCATCAGGTCCAGCCCGGCGCGGCGGGCGCGGGAGACGACCTGGATGGACAGGATCGAGTCACCGCCGAGCTCGAAGAAGTTGTCGTCGGCGCCGACCCGCGGCACCCGCAGCACCTCGGCCCAGATGCCGGCCAGCAGGCGCTCGGCGGCCGTGTCGGGTTCGCGGTACCCGGGCGAGGACACGAAGTCCGGCGCGGGCAGCGCCCGGCGGTCGACCTTCCCGTTTTCGTTGAGCGGCAGGGCTTCCAACGGCACGAACACGGCCGGGACGAGGTAGTCCGGCAGGGACCGCAGCAGGAACTCGCGCAGGTCGGGCGTCCCGGTCGCGACGACGTAGGCGACGAGTCGTTTGCTCCCGGCGGTTTCCACCGCGACGACGACGGCTTCGGTGACCTCCGGGTGCGCGGTCAGCGCGGTCTCGATCTCGCCGAGTTCGACGCGGAAGCCGCGGATCTTCACCTGGTCGTCGGCACGGCCGACGAACTCCAGCACCCCGGCGCGGGTCCGGGTCACAAGGTCACCCGTGCGGTACATCCGCTCCCCCGGCTCGCCGAACGGGTTCGCGAGGAACCGTTCGGCGGTCAGCCCCGGCTGCCCGAGGTAGCCGCGGGCCAGCCCGGTGCCGGCCAGGTACAGCTCGCCGACGGCGCCCGGCGGCACCGGCCGCAGCCCGTGGTCGAGGACGTGGGCGGCCGTGTCGTCCAGCGGCCGCCCGATCGGCAGCACGTCCGGCACCGGCTCGCCCGGCGGCAGGGGGAACCGGGTGGCGAAGGTCGTCGCCTCGGTGGGCCCGTAGACGTCGACCACGGTGAGCCCCGGGCAGGCGGCCGAGACCCGGTGCACCGCGTCGGGGCGCACCACCTCGCCGCCCGTCCACACCTCGCGGACGCCGCGCAGGCAGCCGGGGTCCTCCTGCGCCAGCACGCGGAACAGCCCCGCGGTGATGAACAGCCCGGTCACCCCGTGCGTGGTGACCAGACGGCGCAGCACGTCGGCGTCGAGGTCCCCCGGCGGGGCGACCACGACCCGGCCGCCGCTCAGCAGCGGCACCCACAGCTCGTACGTCGACGCGTCGAAAGCCAGCGCGGAGTGCATGAGCACGGTCCGGTGGGCGGGACCGGCGAAGGACCGCTCCTGGGCCAGTGCGACCACGGCCCGGTGGCTGACGGCCACCCCCTTGGGGGTTCCGGTCGACCCCGACGTGTACATCACGTACGCCAGGTTTTCCGGCCGCAGCACGATCTCCGACGCCTCGGCCGGCTCGTCACCCGCTTCGCCGATCGACACCACGGGTCCACTGTGGACCTCCTCGGCCAGTGCCCGGCCGGCGTCGTCGGTGACCAGCACGCGCACGCCGCCGAGCAGCGTCTTCAGCCGCTCGCGGGGCGCGCGGGCGTCCAGCGGCAGGTACGCGCCGCCGGCCTTGAGCACCGCGAGTTCGGCGACGACGACGTCGGCCGAGCGGCCGAGCAGCAACGCGACCAGCTCGTCCCGCCGCGCGCCGAGCTCGGCGAGCCGGCGGGCGAGCCGGTTCGCCCGCGCGTCCAGTTCCGCGTAGGTCAGGGTTTCGGCGCCGGTGACGGCGACCGCGTCCGGGGTGCGGCGGACCTGCTCGGCGAACGCCTCCGGCACGGTGGCGGCCGGGTGGTCCTGCGCGGTGTCGTTCCACCGGGCCAGCTCGTGCTCCTCGGCCTCGGTGAGCATGTGCAGCCGCGAGATCGGCTCGTCCGGCCGGGTCGCGAGCTCGGCCAGCAGGGTTTCCAGGTGCCCGGCGAACCCGGCGACCGTCTCGCCCTCGAAGAGCGCGGGGTCGTAGCCGAACAGCAGCTCGAGGCGGTCCTCGCCGGGGTAGGCGACGACGCTGAGCGGGTAGTTGGTCGTCTCCACGCCCCGCAGGTCGCGCAGCCCGAGCTCCGCGGTCACCGGATAGTTCTCGAAGACCAGCAGCGTGTCGAACTCCCCGCCCCAGCTCTGCAGCCGCGCCAGTGACAGGTGGTCGAACCGGCGGGCCTCGGCCTGCGCGGCCTGGAGGTCGCGCAGCCAATCGGCGACGCGGGCCTGTTCGCCGACGTCGGCGACGACCGGCAGCGTGGTGATGAACATGCCGGTGATCTCGTCGGCGCCGGGCAGTTCGGCGGGCCGTCCGGACACCGTGGTGCCGAAGCAGACCTCCGGCCGGCCGCCGTGGCGGGCCAGCAGCACCGCCCAGGCGCCCTGGACGAGCGTGTTGAGGGTCAGCCCGTGCCGCTGGGCGGCGGCGCGCAGCGGCCCCGCGGCCAGCTCGATCCGCAGCGACGCCGTCGACTCGACGACGTGGCCGTCGGGGGTGCGGTCGGTGCGCAGCCGGACCGGCTCGGGCCGGCCGGCCAGCTGCCCGCGCCAGAACCGTTCCGCCGCCGCCTCGTCCTGCCCGGCCAGCCACCGGACGTGGTCGGCGAACGGGCGCCGGGCCGGCAGCGGGCGCCCGGCGTGCGCGGCCGAGACGTCCGCAAGCACCTGGAACAGGCTCCAGCCGTCGAGCAGGAGGTGGTGGAACGTCCAGACCACGCGGACCTCGGTCGCCGAGACCTTGGCCAGCAGCAGCCGCATCAGCGGGACCGCACCGAGGTCGAGCCCGGCGGCGCGGTCGGCGGCCAGCACGGCCTCCGGGTCTTCGGGCGCGGTGGTCCAGTCGCGGTACTCGACCGGCAGGGTGACCTGCCGGTGCACCACCTGGACGGGACGGTCGACGCCGTCCCAGACCACCTGGCTGCGCAGCACCGGCGTCCGGTCCACCACCCGCTGCCAGGCGCGGCCCAGCGCTTCCGGGTCGGGGACGCCGTCCTGCACGAACGTCACCTGCTGGAGGTAGGCGTGGCGGCCGCCGCCGGTGAGCCGGTGGAAGAGCATGCCGGCCTGGGCCGGGGTGAGCGGGTAGATGTCCTCGACGGCGCGGCCGTCGCCGGCCAGCCGGTCCACCCCTGCCTGGTCGAGGCCGGCCAGCGGGAAGTCCGACGGCGTGCGGCCGCCGGCCCCCGGTGCCGTGCAGTGCGCGACGATCCCGGCCAGCCCCCGGACGAGGTCGTCGGCGGCCGTGCGGATGGTGGCTTCCCGGTGGAGCTGGTCGGAGTAGAACCAGGTGATCTCCAGGCGGCCTCCGGCGACCCGGGCGACGACGTCGACGGCGTGCGCGCGGACGTCGGCGGGGTTCTGCCGGAGTTCGAGCTCCCGTTCGAGGCCCCGGTACAGCTCGCCCTCGGCCTCGAAGCGGCCGAGGTAGTTGAAGCTGATCCGGGGCCTCACCGCGGGAGCGGTACCGGTGAGGTGGCGCAGCACCCCGTAGGACAGGCCGCGGGCCGGGATCGCGCGCAGCTGTTCCTTGACGGACTTGAGCAGGGTCGCGACCTCGGTGCCGGGGACGTCGAGCGCCACCGGGAACATCGACGTGAACCAGCCGACCGTGCGGGACAGGTCGACGTCGTCGAACAGCTCCTCGCGGCCGTGGCCTTCGAGGTCGACCAGCACGCGTTCGCCGCCGGTCCAGCGGCGCAGGGCCCCGCCGAGAGCGGTCAGGAGGACGTCGTTGACCTGCGTCCGGTAGACGCCCGGGACGTCCTGCAACAGCGCCCGGGTCAGCTCGGCGTCGAGCCGGGTGGTGACCGTGCGGGTGCTCGCCACGGTGCCGGCGCCCTCGGTGTCGAGGGGGATGTCGGCGCCCTCGACCGCCTGCCAGTACGGGAGGTCGCCGCCGAAGTCGTGCCCGGCGAGCCGGTTCGCCCACTCCTGGAAGGACGTCGTGCGGGCGGCGAGTTCGCGCCCGTGGTAGGCGTGGTCGAGGTCCTCCAGGAGGATCCGCCAGGAGACGCCGTCCACCACCAGGTGGTGCACGGCCAAGCGCAGCGTCGTGCCGGTGAGGTCCGCGCTGACCAGCGGGCCGCGTTCGATGTCGATCTCCGCGCCGAAGACGTCGGCTTCGGCGGGTTCGGCGTGCTCCTGCGTCCAGCCTCCGGCCGTCTTGCGGAACCGCAGCCGCAGGGCGTCGTGGTGGGCGACGACGGTGTTCACTGCCGCGCGCAGCCGGTCTTCGTCGACGTCTTCGGCGAGCCGGAGGCTCAGCTGCTGGACGAACTGGTCCGGGTCGGCCGGATCGGTGTCGAGGAACCAGTGCTGGATCGGCGTGACGAGCACTTCACCGGTCGCCGCGGGCCGCTCGGCCACCGGCGCGGCCACCCCGGCCGCGCCGGCGAGCGCGGCGATCGTCTGGTGCCGGAAGACGTCCTTCGTCGTGATCCGCAGGCCGGCCTTCGCCGCCTCGGACACGAGCCGGATGCTCAGGATCGAGTCGCCGCCGAGCTCGAAGAAGTTGTCCTCGACGCCGACCTCGGGCAGGCCGAGGGCACCGGCCCAGATCTCGGCCAGCAGCCGTTCGGTCTCGGTGCGCGGCGCGACGCGGGTGGTGCCGCCGGTGAAGTCCGGGGCGGGCAGGGCGCGCCGGTCGAGCTTGCCGCTGGGGTTCAGCGGCAGCTTTTCCAGCGGCACGAACGCCGACGGCACCAGGTGCGCGGGCAGCGAGGCGCCGAGGAACTCCCGCAGGTCGGCGGGGGCTCCGGGGACGACGTAGGCGACCAGCCGCTGGTGGCCGGCGTCGGTGCGCGCGACGACCACGGCCTCGGTGACGTCCGGGTGCTTCCGCAGCGCGGCCTCGACCTCGCCGGGCTCGATGCGGAAGCCGCGGATCTTGACCTGGTCGTCGGCGCGGCCCAGGTATTCCAGCTCGCCGCGGGCCGTCCAGCGCACGACGTCGCCGGTGCGGTACATCCGCTCCCCCGGCTCGCCGAAGGGGTCGGCGACGAACCGGCCGGCGGTCAGGCCCGGCCGGCCGAGGTAGCCGCGGGCCACCCCGGCGCCCCCGAGGTGCAGTTCACCGGGGACGCCGACGGGCACCGGCCGCATGCCGGGATCGAGGACGTACGCGCGGATCCCGGCGATCGGGCGGCCGATCGGCGGGGTGCGGTCGGTGTCGTGGTACCACGCGGTGGCGTACACAGTGGACTCGGTGGGCCCGTAGATGTTCGCGATCCGGCTGCCGGGCAACGCTTTCCGGATGTCGTGCAGCGCGTGCAGCGTCAGCGCCTCACCGGCCAGGACCACAGTGGACGGCCGGACCGACACCGCGCCCTGGGCCAGCAGCTGCGCGAACGCCGACGGCACGCCGCTGACCAGGCCGACCGGCCGGCCGGTGGTTTCGCCTTCGCCGAGCGCCAGCACGTCCCGGACGACCTCGACGGTGGCGCCGGTCATCAGCGGCGCGAAGATCTCGAAGACCGAGACGTCGAAGTTCAGCGACGTCGAAGCGACCACTGTGGACCCCGGCCGGAAGACGTCCGCGAAGTCGTTTTCCGCCCACGCCATCAGGTTCGCGGCGCTGCGGTGGGCGACCACGACCCCCTTGGGGCGGCCGGTCGAGCCGGAGGTGTGGATCACGTAGGCCGGGTGGTCCGGGTTCGTGGCGCGGCCGAGCGGCGCAGCGGACCGGCCGTCGAGCAGGGCCGGGTCGTCGAACGCCAGCGTGGGAACGGAACCGGGACCGCGGCCGTCCGGCGTGAGCAGCAGGGCCGGAGCGGCGTCCTCGAGGATCAGTTCCTTCCGGTCCGCCGGGTAGGCCGGGTCGACCGGGAGGTAGGCGGCGCCGGACTTCAGCACCCCGAGCAGCGCCACCAGGATCCGTTCGGTGCGCGGCAGCGAGACGGCGACGAACCGTTCGGGCGCGGCGCCCCGGCCGGCCAGGACCCGGGCCAGCCGGTTGGCCTGTTCGTCGAGCTCGGCGTAGGTGAGCGAGCGGTCTTCGCAGACGACCGCGACCGCGTCCGGCGTCCGGGCCGCCTGGGCCTCGAACAGCTGCGGCAGCGTGGCTTCCGGCGCGTCGAGCACCGGCCCCCGGGACAGCTCGGCCAGCCGGGCCAGCTCGGCGTCACCCATGATCGGCAGCCCGGCCACCGGCCGGTGCGGCTCGGCGACCACGGCCGCGACCAGCGTCCGCAGGTGCCCGGCGAGCCGGTCGATCGTCGTGGCGTCGAAGAGCGCGCTGTCGTACTCGATCGCGAAACCGCGGCCCTGCGGCTGGAACTCCAGCACCAGGTCGAACCGGGCCCGGGGGCGGGGCAGATCGTGCTCGCCCAGGCGGAGGGCGCCCGCCTCCCGGGGCCGGACCAGGTCCTGCTGCAGCACCAGCAGCACCTGCACCAGCGGGGTCCGGCTCGGGTCACGAGCCGGCCGCAGGTCGTCGACGACCTGGTCGAAGGGCACTTCGGCGGCGGCGAAGGCCGCCAGCGTCGTTTCCTTGACCCGGCCGAGAAAAGCGTCGAACGGTTCTCCCCGGTCGACCGCGGACCGCAGGACGAGGGTGTTGACGAAGAATCCGGCGAGCCGTTCGAGCTGGTCGTGGTCGCGGCCGGACACCGCGGTGCCGACGGCGACGTCGTCCTGGCCGGTGTAGCGGGCGAGCAGCACCTGGACGAGCGCGGTCAGCGTGGTGAACAACGTCGCACCGGTGTCGTGGGCCAGCTCGGCGAGGCCCGGGGGCAGGTCGTACCGCCGGATCGCGCCCGCGGTGGCGCGGACCGGCGGGCGCGGCCGGTCGGTGGGCAGGTCCAGGGGCTCGAGCCCGGCCAGCTGCTCCCGCCAGTACGCCAGCTGCCGGTCGCGCAGCGGGCCGGCCAGCCGCTCGCGGTGCCAGCGGGAGTAGTCGCGGTAGCCGATGTCGAGGGGGTCGAGCTTCTCCCCCGCGTACAGCGCGGCGAGCTCGTCGACGAGCAGGCCGACCGACCAGCCGTCGGTGACGATGTGGTGCTGGCTCAGCAGGAGCACGTGGTCTTCCGGGCCCCGGCGGAGCAGCAGGGCGCGGGTGAGCGGCCCGGTGGCCAGGTCGAACGGGCGGTCCAGTTCGGCCGCGAGCTGCGCGTCCAGGTCGGCTTCGGCGTCGGCCTCCGCCAGCGGGATCGTCCCCTCGTCGGCGATGACCTGGACGCCTTCGCCGTCGACGGTCCGGAACGTCGTCCGCAGCGACTCGTGCCGGGCGGCCAGTGCGTCGAGGGCGGCACGCAGGGCGTCGCGGTCCAGGGGGCCGGTGAGGGTCAGGCCGACGCCGGCGTTGTATTCGGTGCTGCCGGGGCTCTGCTGGTCGAGTACCCAGAGGCGGCGCTGGACCGGCGACAACGGCACCACGGCGTCGTGGGCCACGGGCTCGATCCGGCCGGCGGCCGGGGCGTCGCCGTCGGGCAGCAGCTCGGCGAGTTTCGCGATGGTGCGGGCGTCGAACACCACCCGTGGGGAGAGGTCGGCACCGAAGCGGGCGCGGATCCGGGCGAGCGCGCGGGCACCGAGGATCGAGTCGCCGCCGAGCTCGAAGAAGTCCGCGTCGACGCCGACCTCCGGCACGCCCAGCACGTCGGCCCAGATTTCGGCGAGGGCCGCCTCGGCCGGGGTCCGGGGCGCGGTGTGCGCGGCGCGGACCTGGGCCTGCCAGTCGGGCTCGGGCAGCGCGTCGCGGTCGAGCTTGCCGTGGTGGGTCAGCGGCATCGCGGCCAGCACGACGAAGGCGGCCGGGACCATGTACGGCGGCAGCCGGTCGGCCGTGGCGGCCCGCAGGTCGGCCGGATCGGCGTCCCCGACGACGTAGGCCACCAGCCGTTTGACGCCAGGCTGGTCCTCGCGGGCGACGACGACCGCCTCCCGGACGTCCGCGCGGTCCAGCAGCAGCGCTTCGATCTCGCCGGGTTCGATCCGGAACCCGCGGATCTTCACCTGGTGGTCCGCGCGGCCGACGAACTCCAGCTCGCCTGAGCCGGTGCGGCGGACGACGTCGCCGGTCCGGTACATCCGGGCCCCGGGGGCGCCGAACGGGTCGGCCACGAACCGGCTCGCGGTCAGCCCGGGCCGGTCGAGGTAGCCGCGGGCCAGTTTCGGGCCGGCGAGGTAGAGCTCGCCGGTGGTGGCCGGGCGCAGGGATTCGTCGAGGACGTACGCGGTGGCGTCCGGCAGCGGCCGGCCGATCGGGGGCGCGCCGCCGGGGACCAGCGGGTCGCTCCAGGTCGCCACGACGGTGAACTCGGTGGGGCCGTAGGAGTTGATCATCCGGCGGCCGGGCGCCCAGGTCCGGACCAGTTCGGGCGGGCAGGCGTCCCCGCCGACGATCACCGTCCGGAAGTCCGGCAACGCGGCGGCGTGCTCCACCGGCAGGGTGGCCAGCGCGACCGGCGGGATCAGGGCGTGGGTCACGCCCTCGTCCCGCAGCACGGCGGCGAGGTGGTCGCCGAGCAGCGGGCCGGGCGGCGGCACGACGAGCGCCGCGCCCGCCGGCAGCGCCATGCACAGCTCGAGGATCGACGCGTCGAAACTCGGTGAGGAGAATTCGAGGACCCGGTCGCCGGGCCGCACGTCGTAGCGCTCCCGCATCGCGGCGGCGAACCCGGCCAGGCCGCGGTGGGTGACGAGCACGCCCTTGGGCACCCCGGTCGAGCCCGACGTGTAGATGAGGTAAGCCGGGTGGTCGGCGTGCAGCGGGCGCGTCCGGTCCGCGTCGGTGAGGTTGTGCTCCGGCAGACCGTCGAGCAGCCCGGGTTCGCCGAGGTCCAGAGCGTCCGGGCGCGCGGACGAACGCGACACCACCAGCACCGGCCGCGCGTCGGCGAGCATGAACGCGATCCGCTCGGCGGGCTGGTCGGGGTCGACGGGCAGGAAGGCCACGCCGGCCTTGGCCGCCGCCAGCTGCGCCACGACGAGGTCGGCCGACCGCGGCAGGACGAGCGCGACGACTCCTTCCGGGCCGCCGCCGCGGGAGACCAGCAGCCGCGCCAGCCGGTTCGCCCGTGCGTTCACCGTCGCGTAGCTCATCGCGGCGCCGGCGCCGGTCAGCGCCGTCGCCGCGGGAGTGCGGGCGGCCTGCGCTTCGAACAACTCGGCCAGGGTGCGCACGGGCACCGGTCTGTCGTCGTCGGCAGCGGGAACCGAGACGTCGTATCGCGGCATTGCGGAAACCTTTCGAGCACGGTGACGTCAGCGCAGGGGCGTCCAGGCGCTGGAAGAGCACATGCAGATCGGGTCTGCGACCAGGTGATTCACGAAATGCGGGGTAGCAGCGGGCGCGTTCCGGCCGTCGACCCCCCGAGGCCGGGACGCGGTTCTTTTTGCCACTCGTTCAACAAATCGGCCCGGCGTGCCACCCGCCGGGCGAACCCGCTGGAACGAGCGCAAGACACAGTGATCCTTTCCACCCGGGCAGCCGCGGCGAGCCCCGGAAACAGTTCCGATATCGGCGGTCACCCCCGCGGTGCGATTGGCACCAGCGACCACCGAACGCGCGCGACAACCCGGTGTTCTTCGTGCGACAGGTCGTCATCCGGCCGTCAAGTACCCCCAAGACCAGCCGGATTGGCATCACGCTACCCAGAGAACGCCTTGCTCGTACCGCCGAACGGAGCATTGGCAAAAATGTCCAAAAATCGCGTCGATTAGCCCGGACAGCGAGTAGTTCGACGTCGGTTTTTGTTCACTCTTCTGCCGCAAAATGTTACCTCGATTGGGAGGTTTGAGTTTGCGGCAGTGCGCCTACCTGCAGAGACCCGGCGTCACTCGGGTGACGATCACCGCCGAGCGGGCGGATACGCGCACAGAAGCAAGTATCAAAAGCCGTGGCCCACGTTACGGGACATCACCCGATTGGCGGGTAACACGGACATCGGCGAAAAGGGTGCCGCACCGGGCGGCTCGGGATAGCTGTCGGCGGTCTCCGTCAAGCGGACAAACTTCACGCGGTAATGGAGGGCGCGCGGATTGCGCGGCCGGGCTCCGGGGAGGTGCCGGGTCGAATTCGGTGATGCGGACCGCCGCGTTGCGGCACGCGGCCGGGGAGGCGGACCGGCGGGGTCCGAAGCGACGGGGTCAGCCCCAGATACCCCCGCCGCCGTCGAAACAAACCCACCGACGCCGACCACCCGGGCCGGCGCCCCCGCCACCCCAGCACCGACCCGGGCGAGAGCCGGGCCCGCAGCCTCCGGTCGGCGCCTTGCGGCCCGCAGCCGGAGCCCCCTAACGTTCGGCGGGTCGACACGGGGGAGGCAGCGTGCGGGTGTTCGGAGCGGTCCTGGGCAGCTTGCTCGTCCTGGCCGGCGGGACGCCCGCCCTGGCCGAGCCCGGGTGGTCGCCGTCGGCGATCGCCTGGACCACCTGTCCCGATGATCCGGACAGTCCGGCCCCGCCCGATGGCGAATGCGGCACGCTCCGGGTGCCCCTCGACTGGGCGCGGCCCTCGGGCCCCTCGATCAGCCTCGCCGTGGCCCGCCACCGGGCCGCCGATCCCGCGCACCGGCTCGGCGTGCTGCTGGCCGACCTCGGCGGGCCCGGCTCGTCGGGTGCCGAGTTCGCGCTGAGTCCCGGCCTCTTCAGCCCGGAGGTCCTGGCCCGGTTCGACGTCGTCGGCTTCGACCTGCGGGGCACCGGGCGCAGCGAGTTCATCCGGTGCGAGGACACGAGCGTCCCGCCGGACGACGAGCCGGGCGACCGGGCGCAGTTCGATGCCCTGCGCAGCTACAGCGAGAAAGCCGTCTCCGAGTGCCGCGCCCGCAACCTGCCCGTCTTCGACCACGCCGACACCGGCGTCAACGCCGAGGACCTGGACGCCGTCCGCCGGGCGCTGGGCGAGGCGCAGATCAGCTTCCTCGGCATCTCCTACGGCACGCTGCTCGGGCAGCAGTACGCCGAGAAGCACGGCGACCGGGTCCGGGCGATGGTGCTCGACAGCTCCATCGACCACAGCGCCGGCATCGAGCGCTTCCTGGGCGACCGGGCCACCGCCGCGGACGAACTGCTCCGCCAGTTCGCCGCGTGGTGCGACCGGACGACGGCCTGCGCGCTGCACGGCCGGGACGTCCTGGCGCTCTGGCCGCAGGCCCTCGCGGCGGCCGACGGGATGCCGCAGCGGCACAACTGGCTGCGCGACCGGGTGTTCAGCGACATGTACGGGCCCGACTGGGACGACGCGGCCCGCGTCATCGCCGACACCCTCGCCGGGCAGCCGCCGGTGACCGCGCAGTTCGAGTACAACTACGCCTCGATCCGCCTGGCCGTCGTCTGCCAGGACTTCGACCTCCGGATCCGGGACTTCGCGCAGTACCGGGCGTTGCACGCCGGGGAGCTGCGCCGCGGCCCGCTGATGCGCGGCAGCACGCTGGGCCACGGCGAGGCGATGGCGTGCCTGGGCGTCCACGGCCCGCCGGCCAACCCGCCCCACCGGCTGAGCATCCCGCGCGCGCCGCAGCTCCTGCTGCTGAACTCCCGCTACGACCCGGCGACCCCGTACGCCTGGGCCTTGGCCATCCACCACCAGGCACCGGCGAACACGACCTTGCTCACGTACGAGGGCTCGGGCCACGCCGTCTACCCGCGCACGGCCTGCACGCGGTCGGCGGTGGACCGCTACCTGCTGACCCGGCAACCGCCGCCGCACGACATCAGCTGCCCGGCCTGACCAACACTCCTGCGGCTGGACACGAAGGCCGTCACCGGCCACTGCGTGGCCCGCCCCGGCAGCAGCCCGGCGTCCGACTCGTACCGGCCCAGCCGACCGGCGGCCGAGCACACCGCGCCGAAGACGTCGAGCCCGGCCGCTTCGGCCCAGGCGGCGGCGAGCGCCGCCGTTCGAAGAGCCCCTCGACCGGGGTGCCGAGCCGGGCGACCCGGTCTCCGCGCGCCGCGTTCCTGGGCGGACCGGGCCCCGGTGCACACCACGGCCACGCAGGGGGTGATCACCGCGATGCGCCTGCCGGTGAGGTCGTGGACGCTCGGCCAGGTGCCGCGCGTGCACGTCCGCCGACGTCCCACCGCCCGTCCCGGCCATGGGTGATACACCAACGGAAATGGTATCCGCCCCGGAATTTTCGCCGCATCATCGTCGCCGGAACCGTGCGAATTCCGCCGTACAATACCGGGATGAGCAGCCAGGAACAGCACGCCCTCGACGCGCTCTACGACGTCGACAACGTTCTCACGATCGATATCGTGCTGCCGCAGGCGGACTGGGACGCGGTGCGCGGCGAGCAGCCCGCCGGCGGGGCGTGCAACTTCGACTGGACCGGCGGAAGCCGTTACACCTGGCGGAAAGCGACGTCGGTCGAGATCTCCGGGTCGAAGTTCCCGGCGCGGACCTCGTTCCCCGACGTCGGGATCAAGAAGAAGTCGTTCTGCGGTTCGATCGACAGCGACAAACCCTGCCTGCACATCGACTTCGGCAAGTTCCTCGACGCGAACAAGGCGCCGGTCCAGGAGCTGATCGGTTCCCGGTACCTGACGCTCAACAACTCCGTGCAGGACCTCTCCTATCTGCGGCAGCTGCTCGGTTACAAACTGTTCGAGCTCGCCGGTCTCCCCCATTCACGGGCCGGCTACGCGCGGGTGCTCGTGAACGGCACGCCGATCGGGCAGGGCGTGGCCCGCGTCAACAGCCCCGGCGTATACGTGAACGTCGAACCGGTCATGCCCCGGTACATCGAGCGCAACTTCGGCAGCCACAAGGGGAACCTGTACGAGATCGAGCACCAGGACGACTTCGTCGACGGCCGGTTCTCCTTCGTCGGCGTGGAACCGCTGTCGAGGTTCGACGACAAGGCCGACCTGCGGTTCGCCATCGACCACATCGCCGCGCACGGGATCGCCGGGGCGGCCGACGTGTTCGACCTCGACCAGTTCACCCGGCTGTACGCGATGGAGTTCTTCCTCAAGCACTGGGACGGCTATTCGCGGAACACCAACAACACCTACGTGTACAACGACGTGGACGCGGTCGCGCAGCCGGGGATTGACGACATCGACTTCAAGCTGATCCCGTGGGGCCTCGACCAGACCCTCCAGCCCGGCCGCCACTTCCGCCTCGACACCGCCGGGCTGCTCGCCAAGCTGGTGCGCGACGACCCCGGCCGGCGCGCGCAGGTGCTCGACCGGATCCGCGAGTACCGCGAGACCGTGTTCGGCCACCGGACCCAGCAGGAAGTGCTCAAGCCGTACCTCGACCGGATGGCGGCGGTGCTGACCGGGCTCGGCGTCCCCGACGTGCCCGCGCAGCTCACGATCGTGCGCAAGCAGCTCCGGCTGGCCACGTCCGCCGGTTACCTCTGCGGCGGCCTGCCGGGCGAAGCGGGCGCGTACGTCCGCGAAGACGTCACCAACGAGTGCCTGCACGCCAGCGCTTCCGAAGCCGTCGCGGACGGTTTCGAGGTCACCCACCGGCTCCGGCCGGCGAACGTCGACGACGCGGATCTGTGGTGCTTCGCCCCTTCGGGCGGCGGGCAGTCGGTGCGCAGCAAGGCGTCCGGCCGGTTCCTCCACGCGACCGCGGCGACGTCGGCGCAAGGACACCCGCTGCTCGCCACGCAGGCCGGGGAGGACGCGTTTTCGGTCCTCCCGGCCGACCCGCCGGACGACGTCTTCACCTACAGCGGCCACTTCACGCTGAAGAACGCCGGGACCGGCTTGAGCGCGGCGTTCGGCACGGACCCGACGCCGGCCGGGAAGCCGCGCGTGTACCAGGATCCGGTGCCTTCGCAGCTGTACTTCTCCTGAATCCCGGCTCAGAGCACGGTGTACCCACCGGTGTCGTCGACGACGAGGATCCGCTCCTCGCCGTCGACGCGGAAGGCCGTGACGCCTTCCGGTTTCGCGGACCGGTGGAAGGCGACGTCGAGCAGCTCGGCCCGGCCGCTGCCGGGGTTCCAGGTGGCGAGCCGGAACGGCGCGTCGCCGTCGCTGGTGGACCGTCCGAGCAGCAGCAGGAAGTCCCCGGCCCGCGCGGAGATGTCGCGGATGCCCCAGGTCACGTCCGGCCGCGGCAGGCGCACCGGGACCACCTCGGGCGCCCCGAGCACCGCGGTCGTCCACCTCCGTGCGCCGACGTCGGCCGGGATCCGGACGACCGCGGCCTCCCCGGGGGCGGCGGGTCCGCGGAGGCCGAACAGCAGGGTGCCGGCCTCCCAGGCCAGGCCCTCGACGTTCAGCCCGCCGGCGTCGGGTTCCAGCCGCCCGGCCGCGGCGAACTCGGGCAGGCGCGCGAGGAGCCAGTCACGGAAGCCGTCCATCGGTTCGGCGGTCAGGTCGCCGCCGGGCCGGTACCGGACGCGCACGAGCCCGTCGCTGACCCGGTGCCCGCCGGCGCCCAGCGAGGACGCGACGACCAGCAGCCTTTCCCCGGCCAGGTCGATCCGCGCGAGGCCTTCGGGATCGCGCAGGGCCGCCTTGCCCAAGCCGGCCAGCCGGCGGCGGCGGATCCGCTCGACCGCTCTCACGCGGCTGTCGAAGGCCATTTCGAACAGGGCGGCCGGGTCCTTGTTGTCGACGAAGACGAAGGTCCGCGCGCCGACCCGGGTCACGCCGGAAGCGTTGAACGGCACGGTGCCGTTCTTCTCCGGGAAGGGAATCGGCTTGACCTTCACGACCACCTCGGCGGGGAGTGCGTTCCGACACCGCTGAGTCGCGTACCCCCGCCGTGCTGTTACACACCGTCCATTGTGGACTCACAGTGTGGTCAAGCCTTCCGCACGCGCTCGCGGAAGGCGGCCGGCGTCGTCCCGGTGCGGTGGCGGAAGAACTTGGAGAAGTTGGACGCGTCGTCGAAGCCGAGGTCGGCGGCGATGCGGGCCACCGGGTCGCGGCCGTGGGCCAGGCGGCGCCGGGCTTCCAGCACGATCCGTTCGTCGATGAGCTGCTTGGCGCTCAGGCCGGTGTTCTCGCGGGCCAGCCGGTTGAGGGTCCGCGCCGAGTAGCCCAGCCGGGCCGCGTACTCCGCGACCTGGTGCCGTGTCGGGAAGTTCTTCTCCAGTTCCTCGCGGAACCACACGAACGCCTGGTGCGTCGGCGGCCGGCGGCCGCTGCCCTCCGGGACCGCCATCACCAGCAGCAGCAACGCCGCCGCCAGGGCGCGGGCCAGTGCGGCGTCCCGCAGGTTCGTGTCCGGAGCCGCCGCCGTGGCGAGCGCCGTGGTCAACGCCGCCGCCGCGGGCGTGCCCGCCACCGTCCCGCCCGCCCAGTGGTTCGGCATGGCCACCCCGGCGGCGCGGATCAGGTCCCAGGTCGTGTCGTCGATCGCGGACGGCGTGAAGAGGAACACCGGTCCTTCGATGACCTCGACGGCACCCCACTGCTGCACCTGACCGGCGCGGACCCAGAGCAGGTCGCCGGGCCCGAGCGGGTGGCCGGTGAAGTCGACGGTGTGCACGGCGTGCCCCGACTCGACCGTGACCAGCAGGTCGAAGCCGAGACGCTGCGGGGCGACGAACTCCTCCGGCCCGCCGCGGGCCCGCATGCGCGCCAGCGACGTGAGCTCGATCTCGCCGGTCACCCCGGGCGGCGGCTCGTACCGGACCGGCCGGATGCTGTGTCCCATTTTTACCATGATACGTCCGGTGCGGACCGTGAAAAGCCCAGCTCGGCTTCCTAGCCTGGGATCATGAAAGTGAAATTGACCTATGTGTTCGACGCCTACTGCGGCTGGTGCCACGGCTTCGGCCCGGCGGTCACCGGGTTCGCCGCGGCGAACGCGGGCCGGATCGAGCTGGACGTCGTCAGCGGCGGCCTGTTCACCGGCGCCCGGGTCGTCCCCATCGGCACCATGCCGTACGTGGCCGGCGCGAACGCCCGCATCGCCGAGCTGACCGGTGCCGAGTTCGGCCCCGGCTACCAGGCGCTCGTCGCCGACGGCCGGTTCCGGATGGACTCCACGGCCGCCGCCACCGGGTTCGCCGCGCTGCGGGCGGCCGCCCCCGGGCGGGCGCTGGAGGCCGCGGAGGCGATGCAGCACGCCTTCTACGTCGACGGCCTGAGCCTCTCCGAACCCGCGACCTACCGGCACCTCGCCGGCCGGCTCGGCCTGGACGCCGACGCCGTGCTCGCCGGCTTCACCGACACCGCGGCGACGCGGGACTTCACCCGCGCCGCCCGGCTGGGCGTCACCGCCTACCCGGCGCTGCTGCTGCACACCGGCACCGGCGTGGTGCGCCTCGGCGGCCCCACCTCGACCGCCGCCCAGCTGACCGGCGCCCTCGGCCGCCACCTCGCTTCCGTTTCCGCCTGACCCGAAAGGCAACTCCCATGAGCACCCTCGACTACCGGATCATCGACGCGGCCGACAGCTCGCTGAACAAGACCAGCGTGCTGGTGACCGGCGAAACCGAGGCCGTCGTCGTCGACGCGGCCTTCACCCGGGCCGACGGGCACCGGATCGTCGCCGAGGTCCTCGACGCCGGCCGGCGGCTGACCACGGTGCTGGTCACCGCCGGCGACCCCGACTTCTACTTCGGCGCGGAGGTCATCGCCGACGCCTTCCCCGAGGCGGTGTTCCTGGCGCCGTCCGACGTCATCGAGCACATCCGCGAGACCTACGAGCAGAAGCTGGCCGCGTGGGCGCACCTGGGCGCCAACCTGCCCACCCGGCTGGTGGACATCGCGCCCCTGACCACGCCTTCGGTCACCGTGGACGGTGTCGCGCTCGAGGTCCGCCGCGGCAGCACGGCACTGGGCGACCGCGCCTGGTACGTCTTCGAGCCGGCCGGGCGGGCCCTGCTCGGCGGGGTGCTGCTGTTCGAGGGCCTGCACGTGTGGACCGCCGACAGCGCGACCACCGAGCAGCGCACCGAGTGGCTCCGCGTGCTGGACGACCTCGAAGCGCTCGAACCGGCCTTCGTCGTGGCCGGCCACCGGGTCGCCGGCGCCCCCACCGACCGGACGGCGATCCGGCACACCGCCGAGTACTTGCGGTTCTTCGAGAAGACCGTCGCCGAGTCGGCCGACGCGGCCGCGGCCGAGGAGCGGCTGCTGGCCGCCTACCCGGACGCCGGGCTGCAGATCGCCGCCTCGCTCGGCACCAAGGTCGCGAAGGGGGAAATGACCTGGGGCTGACCGGGGAAACGCCGGCGGCCGTGGTCCGGCGCCGGTACCTCGTTTCCGCGCTGGTCCGGGCCGCCGCCACGCCCTGGACCATCCCTGCCGCGGCACCCGGCCGGCCCCGCGACCGGTGGCCGCCGCCCGGCGGCAGGCAAACGATTGCCGCGCGAGGCGGCCGGTCGGCGCGTCGATCACCCCGTATCGTTCCGGGGTGGACCGAGTGGAACTGGGATTGCTGCAGGCACTGCAGATCTACGGGCGGGTGCCGTTCAGCCAGGTGGCCGAGGTGCTCGGCGTGTCGGACCAGACCGTCGCGCGGCGGTACCAGGCGTTGCGCGCCTCCGGCGCCGTCCGGGTCGTGGGAACGACGGCGCCGGATGCCGTCGGCGAGGAGTCCTGGCTGGTCCGGGTCGCCTGCACGCCGGGCGCGGCCGACGGGCTCGCCCGGGCCCTGGCCAACCGGCCGGAGACGTCGTGGGTGCACATCGCCTCCGGCGGCTCGGAGATCGTCTGCATGGTGCGCACCCCGGCGCAGGCGGCGACGTCGTCGGTGCTCGCCCGCCTGCCCCGCACGCCGCCGGTGACCCAGGTGAGCGCACACTGCGTCGTGCACGTCTTCTTCGGCGGCCCCACCAGCCAGCTGACCAGATCCGGGCCGCTCACCCGGGCCCAGGTCGAGCAGTTCCGGCCGCCGGACCCGGTGCTCCCGGACGACCCGGTCGAACTGACCGACGGCGACCGCGCGCTCCTGGCGGAGCTGGGCCGCGACGGGCGCACCGGCTTCCGCGAGCTCGCCGCGGCGACGGGCTGGTCGCAGACGACGGTCCGGCGGCGGCTCGGCGAGCTGCGCGACTCGGGGGCGCTGTACTTCGACGTCGATTTCACGCCCGAGGTGCTGGGGCTGCGGACGGCGGCGTCGCTGTGGCTGTCGGTGGCTCCCCGCCACCTCGAGTCCGCCGGGGCCGCGCTCGCCGGGCACGCCGAGGTGGGTTTCGCCGCGGCCACGACCGGGCCGGCGAACCTGTACGTCAGCGTCCTGTGCCGCCACCCCCGCGCGCTCTACGGCTACCTCACCGGCCCGCTGGCCGCGCTGCCCGGCGTGTCCGCGGTGGAGACCGCACCGGTCATACGCACGCTCAAACGGTCGGAAACCACCGTCTAGCCTCTGATTCGGGAGAATAACGCCGAAGTCTGCCGGTTTTCTGGGGTTCTCCCGGCACGGCGGTGACAGTGGGGCCGTCCTGGTTCCCTCCCGATCGGAGACCTCCCATGTCCCTCGGCCTCGGCCTGCCCGTCGCCCGCCCCGAACGGCTGCTCGACTGGGCGAAACGCGCCGACGACGGCCCGTTCCGCACCCTCGGCCTGGCGGACCGGCTCGTGTGGGACAACCCCGAGCCGCTGGTCACCCTGGCGGCGCTCGCCGGCGCGACGAGCCGGATCCGGCTGCAGACCGAGGTGCTGCTCGCCCCGCTGCGCGAACCCACGCTGCTGGCGAAGCAGGCGGCGACCCTGGACCGGCTTTCCGGCGGCCGGTTCACCCTCGGCCTCGGCGTGGGCGGCCGCGCGGACGAGTTCGACCTCGTCGGCGTGGACCTGCGCACCCGCGGCCGCCGGTTCGACGAGCAGCTGAAGCTCATGCGCGACATCTGGTCCGGCGGCCCGATCGGCCCGGCCCCGGCCCGCCCCGGCGGCCCCGAGGTGCTGATCGGCGGCTTCGCCGAGCGGGCCCTCGACCGCGTGGCGCGCTTCGCCGACGGACTGCTGTGCGCGACCGCGCTTTCCGCGGCGGGCCGTCAGTTCGAGTACGTCGAAGCGGCCTGGGCCCGCGCCGGCCGCCCGGGGCGGCCGCGGCTGGTCGGGCAGGTGACCGTCGCACTGGGCCCGGAGTCCACTGTGGAGGAAGCGCGGGCGCAGATTCTTGCCTACTACGCGTTCGATCCGGCACTGGCGGCCGCGACGGCCGGCCGCCTGCTGACCACCCCGGCGGCGATCCGGGACGCGGTCGCGGAGTTCACCGCCCTGGGCGCCGACGAGGTGGTGTGCTACTGCTGGTCCCCGGACACCGACCAGGTCGGGCGCCTGGCCGACGTGCTCGGCTGAAGCATCCCCGGCAGCTCGAACCCGCCGGTCGTCGCGTCCTCCCGGTCGAGCAGGGCCCGGGGCGGCCGCGTCTTCGATCGCAGGGTGCGGTCGCGCCGGCGGCCCATCTCCGGGAGCAGGCGAGCGCGGCGGCGCAAACGTGGCCAATTCCGCGTTCCGGCCGACCGGTGCCGTGAAATTTTCATTCGCGTACTCGGCCTTTCCCGGCCCCTCTTGTGAGCGTGAACATCCGATGCGACACTGCGTTCACCCCGGCCGGGAAAGGCCGTTCCCGAAACTTTCGCCGACGAATGGTGCGCCGCCTCTCGGAATGCATTCACCGGCGAGCGGAGGACCACGATGAAACTCGCGAAAACCGTACCGGCGGACACGCGATCGGCTTCGCCGCGCCGGGCCCGGCGCACCTGACCACGGCCACCCCGACCTCTCCCCGCAGCCCGTCCACCCCGCCTGGCCGCGCCAGGTGCTCCCCAGGAAGTGCGCACCATGAAACTGACATCGCGGTCCCTCTCCCGCGCGTCCCTCGCCTCGGCGCTGCTCGCGGCGTCCCTCGGGATTTCGCTGACCATGGTCACCTCGGCCGGCGCGGCGACGACACTCGGCGCTTCGGCCGCCCAGACCGGCCGCTACTTCGGCGCCGCCGTTGCGGCGGGGAAGCTCGGCGACTCCACCTACGTGAACATCCTGAACCGTGAGTTCACCATGGTCACCCCGGAAAACGAAATGAAGTGGGACGCCACCGAGCCCAACCGGGGGCAGTTCAACTACAGCGGCGGTGACCGGATCCTCAACCAGGCGGTCAGCACCGGCAAGCGGGTGCGCGGGCACGCGCTGCTGTGGTACCAGCAGGAACCGGGCTGGGCGCAGCGCATGGAGGGCTCCGACCTGCGCTCCGCCATGATGAACCACGTCACCCAGGTCGCCACCCACTACAAGGGCAAGATCTACGCCTGGGACGTGGTCAACGAGGCGTTCGCCGACGGCGGCAGCGGCGGCCGCCGCGACTCGAACCTGCAGCGCACCGGCAACGACTGGATCGAAGCGGCCTTCCGCGCCGCCCGGGCCGCCGACCCCGGCGCGAAACTCTGCTACAACGACTACAACACCGACGGCGTCAACGCCAAGAGCACCGGTATCTACAACATGGTCCGCGACTTCAAGTCCCGCGGCGTCCCGATCGACTGCGTCGGGTTCCAGTCCCACCTGTCCGGCAACCCGCCCGGTGACTACCAGGCCAACCTCCAGCGGTTCGCCGACCTCGGCGTCGAAGTCCAGATCACCGAGCTCGACATCGCCGGCTCCAACCAGGCCAACGCCTACGGCGCGGTGACCCGTGCCTGCATGGCCGTCGCCCGCTGCGCGGGCATCACCACGTGGGGCATCCGCGACACCGACTCCTGGCGCTCCGGGGAGAACCCGCTGCTGTTCGACGGCAACGGGAACAAGAAAGCCGCCTACAACAGCGTTCTCGACGCGCTGAACGCCGGCGGCCCGACCGTGCCCACCACGCCGACCACCCCGACCACTCCCACCACGCCGACCACGCCGACCACCCCGACGACACCGACCACCCCCACCACGACCACGCCGGTGCCGAGCGGCTGCAGCGCGTCGGTCTCCCTGAACCAGTGGAACGGCGGGTTCGTCGCGAACGTCAAGGTCACCGCGGGCTCCACCGGCCTCACCGGCTGGCGCGTGACGACGAACCTGCCCTCGGGCGCCGCCGTCACCAGCTCCTGGAGCGCCGCCAACACCGGCACCACGGGCAGCGTCACGTGGGCCAACGTCAGCTACAACGGCACCGTCGCGGCCGGGCAGACCACGGAATTCGGTTTCCAGGGCACCGGAAACGCCGAAGGGGTGACGGCTTCGTGCGCCGCAAGCTGACCTGCCTGCTGGCCGCCGTCGTGGCCGCGCTCACCGTCCTGCCCGGCGCCGCCCACGCCGACAACCCGATCGTGCAGCACATCTACACCGCGGACCCGGCACCGCTGGTGCACAACGGCCGCGTCTACCTCTACACCGGCCACGACGAAGACGGCTCCACGTACTTCACCATGAAGGAGTGGCGCGTCTGGTCGTCGGCGGACATGGTCAACTGGACCGACCACGGCTCGCCGATGAGCCTTGCGACGTTCAGCTGGGCCAAACAGGACGCGTGGGCCGGGCAGGCCGTCGAGCGCAACGGGAAGTTCTACTGGTACGTCCCGGTGGTCAACCGCGCCACCGGCCGGATGGCCATCGGCGTCGGTGTCGCGGACAGCCCCACCGGGCCGTTCCACGACGCCATCGGCCGCCCGCTCGTGGAGAACGGGGAAATCGACCCGACCGTGTTCATCGACGACAACGGCCAGGCGTACCTCTACTGGGGCAACCCGAACCTCTGGTACGTGCGCCTGAACGCCGACATGACGTCGTTCTCGGGTGGGGTCAACCAGATCCCGCTCACCACGGCCGGGTTCGGCACCCGCCCGAACGGGGGCAGCCGCCCGACGATGTACGAGGAAGGGCCCTGGGTCTACAAGCGCAACGGCCTGTACTACAACGTCTTCGCGGCCAAGTGCTGCTCGGAGTTCATCGGCTACTCCACCGCGCCCGGCCCGACCGGTCCGTGGACCTACCGCGGCACGGTGATGCCCACGCAGGGCAGCAGTTTCACCAACCACCCGGGCCTCGTGGACTTCAAGGGCAGCTCGTACTTCTTCTACCACAACGGTGCCCTGCCCGGCGGGGGCGGTTACACCCGCTCGGTGGCCGTGGAGAAGTTCGCCTACAACGCCGACGGCAGCATCCCGACCATCACCATGACCACGAGCGGGCCACCGCCGGCCGACACGCTCGACCCGTACACCCGGCAGGAAGCAGAAACCATCGCCTGGGGCTCCGGCATCGAGACCGAACCGGCGTCCGAGGGCGGCATGAACGTCGGGTGGATCGAGAACGGCGACAGCATCAAGGTCCGCAACGTCGCCTTCGGCGCGGGCGCGAAGTCGTTCACCGCCCGGGTCGCGTCCGCGGCCGCCGGCGGGACGATCGAGCTGCGCCTGGGCAGCGCCACCGGCACGGTCGTCGGGCGCTGCACGGTGGCCGGCACCGGCGGCTGGCAGACGTGGACGTCGGTGTCCTGCCCGGTCACCGGCGCCACCGGCACCCAGGACCTGGTCCTGCGCTTCACCGGCGGGAGCGGCTACCTGTTCAACGTGAACTGGTGGCAGTTCGCCGCCTGAGAAGTTTCCCCCAGCGAAGGAACATCATGTCGTTACGTTCTTCGGCCATCCGGCCGGTCCTGGCGGCGGCCACCGCGGTCGTCGCCGGGACGGCCGCGACCCTGCTCGCCCTGTCCGCCCCCGCCGTGGCTGCCTCCGGCTGCTCGGTCGGCTACACGAAGACGTCGGAGTGGCAGGGCGGCTTCGGCGCGTCCGTGTCGATCACCAACCTCGGTGACGCGATCAGCGGCTGGACGCTCGAGTGGTCCTTCGCCGACGGCCAGCAGGTCGGCCAGCACTGGAACGCGACGATCACCCAGGCCGGCACGCAGGTCACCGCGAAGAACGTGACCTACAACGCCGCCATCCCCACCGGCGGGACGGCGGAATTCGGGTTCAACGGCACCTTCTCCGCGGCCAACCCGGTTCCGTCGTCCTTCCGGCTCAACGGCGTCGCCTGCACCGGCGGTGTCGACACGCCGGCTCCGACCACGACGACACCGACCACCCCCGGCACCCCGACCACCACCACGACGCCGAACCAGCCGTCCACCTTCACGAACCCGGTGGTGTGGCAGGACTTCGCGGACGGCGACATCATCCGCGTCGGCGACACCTACTACTACTCGGCCTCCACGATGCACTACTCGCCGGGCGCGCCGATCCTGCGCTCCTACGACCTGGTGAACTGGGAGTACGCCGGGCATTCGGTGCCGAAGCTGGACTTCGGCGCCAAGTACGACCTGAACGGCGGACGCGGCTACGTCCGCGGCATCTGGGCGTCGTTCCTGAACCATCGGGCGAGCAACAACACCTTCTACTGGGGTGGCTGCATCGACTTCGCCAAGACCTACATCTACACCGCCACCGCGGTGGACGGCCCGTGGTCGCGGCACACGACGATCGACAAGTGCTACTACGACGCCGGGATGCTCATCGACGACAACGACACGATGTACGTCGCCTACGGCAACACCACCCTCAGCGTCGCCCAGCTCTCGCCCGACGGGAAGACGGAAGTCCGCTCGCAGCAGGTGTTCCAGACGCCGTCGAACATCGGCACCCTGGAGGGTTCGCGGTTCTACAAGCGCAACGGCAGCTACTACATCTTCGCCACGCGCCCGGCCAACGGCCAGTACATCCTCAAGGCGAGCAACCCGTTCGGCCCCTACACCGTGCAGCAGGTGCTGCTGGACCTGCCGGGCCCGATCCAGGGCGGCGGCGTGCCGCACCAGGGCGGGATGGTGCAGACGCAGAACGGCGACTGGTACTACATGGCTTTCGTCGACGCCTATCCCGGCGGCCGGGTCCCGGTGCTGGCCCCGATCACCTGGACGGCCGACGGCTGGCCGCGCCTGCAGACGGTCAACGGGCGCTGGGGCGTCACGTACCCGAAGCCGAACCTGCCGCCGCCACCCCGCCAGGTCGAACCGATGATCGGCACGGACACCTTCCAGGGCACCGCGCTGAAGCCGCAGTGGGAGTGGAACCACAACCCCGACACGACGAAGTTCTCCGTCGGCAACGGGCTGAAGCTCGCCACCGCGACGGTCACGAACGACCTGTATTCCGCCCGCAACACGCTGACCCGCCGCATCCAGGGCCCCACCTCCACGGCGACGGCGACGCTGGACCTGACGTCGATGCGGGACGGCGACCGGACCGGGCTGGCGATGCTGCGCGACTCGTCGGCGTGGATCGGCGTCAAACGCGACGGCGGCCGCAACCGCGTCGTCATGGTCACCGGCCTGACCATGGACGGCAACTGGAACACGACCGGCACCGGCACCGAGGTGGCGGCGGCGGACCTGCCGGGCACGAAGATCTGGCTGCGCGCCAACGCCGACATCCGCCCCGGCACCGGCCGCCAGGCCAAGTTCTCCTACAGCACGGACGGAACGACGTTCACGCCGCTGGGCAGCGCGTTCACGCTGAACAACGCGTGGCAGTTCTTCATGGGCTACCGGTTCGCGGTGTTCAACTACGCGAGCCAGTCGCTCGGCGGCGCGGTCACGCTCCAGCGGTTCGACCTGACCACGCCGTGACCCGCCACGGGGTGGCCGCCGCAGCCCGGCGGCCACCCCGGCGGCCTACTTCCAGGACTCGATCTCCTCGATCACCGCACGGGTCAGCCGCACCGCTTCGTTCGCCTTCCGGTCGGCCGCCACCCCCGCGTGGATGCCGACGGCGGCCGGCGACCGCTCCTCGAGGTAGGGCGAAACCGGCGCCCCGCTCTCGCCACCGGAGGTGGAGATCCGGTAGCTCAGGATCCGGGTGCCCGGCGGGCTGAGCAGCTTGCCGCTGTCGTACCACAGCGAGTTCTCCGGTGCCTTGTCGTCCGGGTAGCCCGCGACCTGCCACGTCCCGGCCGTCAGGTCCGCGTCCGAGGCCGCGGTCAGCCGGTAGAGCGTGACCGGGGACGGCAGCGCCGTCGCGAGCCGGACCAGGCAGTAGTCGTACGGCCGGCCGCCGGACGGGTACTGGCCCGGGTAGGTCCACGCGGTCGCCTTGACCACGCCGAACGGCGTCCGGGTGGCGTCCCGCCCGGCTTCGAACGTCACCGCGACGGCCCGGCCGCCGTGATCCCGGTCGTGGACCGCGTGGGCCGCGGTCACCACGTAGTCGGGGGCGATGGCGAACGCCGTCGACTCCAGCACTTCGCCGTCGGGCATGGTGGCCGAGAGCAGGCCGAGGCCCGACCAGGGCGGCTGGGTGGTCTGCTGCACCCGCTCCCGGCCGTCGGGCGGGAACGGCATCCCGACCCGGGCGTGGCTGCGGACGGGCTGGTGGAACACGGGCAGGGTGATGGTCATGGCATTGCCTCCAAGGGGTTTCGTGGTCAGACCCTGACCCGGCGGGGAGTGGCCGAGCGGCGCAGGCGCTGCGCGGGCACCAGGCCGCCGGTGACGGCTTCCTCGATGCGCGCCAGCACCTCGTCGACCTCTTCGGGCGAGGCCGCGGTGATCTCCGGGCTGCCGTCCTCGCGGATGCCGCCGATCGACGGGTACTCCGTGAGCGTCATGGTGTTCAGCGTCGCGAGCATCGTCGAATACTGCTGCGGCGACCACTCACCGGATTCGACCTTCGCCATGTAGAGCAGCAGCTTCTGCCGCTTGGCTTCCTTCTCGGCGTTGATCCGGCCCTGCAGCCCGTCGTGCTTGGCCTTGGTGACGCAGCCCTGCTGCATCAGCTGCAGGTCGTAGAAGTGGCTCTCGGTCGTCGCCGCGCACGGCACCGCCAGCGCCATCGAGCTGTTGAACCGGACCGGCATCATCCCTTCGAACGAGACCTTCTGGTCGAAGGTGATCTCCTGGTCGAAGAAGTTGCTGACGTACCCGACGTTGATCGACGTGGTGAACGGCAGCAGCTTCGACGCCCACTTCTCGTCCTTGGTGGGCTCCTGCGGGACCGGGTTCGGTTCGAACTTGAACAATCCCTCCCCCGCGGTGATCTGCTTGTTGATCGCCTCGAACAGGGTCTTCGTGCTGTTGAGCATCTGCCAGCCGAACTCGTTGCCGCCGCCGCCCTGGATGTAGCGGATGTCGACGATGTTGTTCGTGATCAGCTCCTGGGTGATCTTGTCGATGCTGGTGCCGAGGTTGAACCAGCCGATGTTCAGCCCGACGTCGACCTTCGTCCGGGTGTACTTCCACACCTTCCGCAGGTCGGCGTGGATCTCCGCCACCCACGGGTCGGCGTACAGCTCGGCCTCGCCGGAGATGTTGATCGCGAAGTCCGGCCGCGGCTCCGAGTTGTCCTGCTCGCTGCCGACCAGTTCGGCGAACAGGCTGTTGCCGCTGCCGATCTGGTAGCCGGTGCTCGCGCCGATGGTCAGCTCGTTGGGGAAGGTGGCCGAGCCGCCGGTGCCCATGTCCACGATGTGCTTGGCGAAGATCGGCTGCACGGTGACGTTGTTGAGCACCAGCGGCACCAGGTTCGGTTTCTTGACGCCGTAGACGTCGCCGATGACCTTGGTGATGTTGGCCCGCTGGGCCGTGGTGATCTCCGGCACGGCGGTCCCGGACAGGTTGCCGCCGACGCAGCTCTGGTAGTGCTCGTTGCCCAGGTCGACCCAGTAGGGCGCGGCGTTCACGCCGTAGTAGTCGACCTTGAAACTGCGCAGGGTCTCGCCGAGGACCGAGTCGATCCGCAGCGGGAAGTAGTGGAACATGTCCGGCTTGTCCTTGTCCTGGTACGCAACGACACCGTCCGCCGCAGCGGGACGGTTGAGCCTTCCGGCCATGGGAAACTCCAGAAAAGGGAAGGGAACAACGGATACGTGGTCCGGCGGCCGCCGCTTTTCACGCCTCAGCCACGGTACGCAGAATTCCCGCGCGACCATCAGTCCACGAACTGATGACCTTCACTCACCGCGGGTCACGACGACTTCCGGTTTTCCCCCGGTCCGGCATGATCGTGCCGCCAAGCGGACCGCTTTCCCGCCGCGGCCACCGGCACCGCTCTTGGTGCGCCGGCAAAATCCCCTTGGCCGCTGGACGAAGACGTCGAGTGAGCGCGGCTGCTCCACGCGGGGCAAACGCTTCACGTTCCGGGGTAATCACGGCCGGGCAATTCTTCGACTCCGGCGTCCCGCATTCCCCGGACGGAGGCCGGCATTGGTCGAAACGGGGGTGGATTCCGGCGTCAAAGGCCCAGCGCACTCGCGAACAACCCGCCCACCGCCGCCCGGTGCTCCGGCCGGTCCTCCCACCGCAGCAACCGGCCGGCCTCGACCACCACCCCGAACCCCGCGTGCACCAGCACCCGCGCCTGGCGCGCGTCCAATTCCGGCCGCGCCGCGCGCAGGTGCTGCTCCCACACCGCGATGTGCTCGCGCTGCGCCGCCACCAAGGGACGCCGCAGCGCCGCCGGCAGGCCCGCGATTTCGGCGTCGGCCACGCTGGTCAGGACGTGCTGCTCGAAGCTGTAGGCCACGTACGTCGCCGTCAGGGCGGCCAGGGCGTCGTGCGGGCCGGCCGTTCCGCGGAGGTTGTGCTCGACCGCCTGGGCCAGCAGGCCCGCCGCCTGCAGACAGGCGGCCGCGAGGATGTCGGCCTTGCCCGGGAAGTACCGGTAGAGCGCGGACGGCACCAGGCCCACCGCCTCGGCGATCCGGCCGTTCGTGACCGTGGCGAACCCGTCCCGCTCGAACAGCGGAACCGCGGCCGCGAGGATCTCCGAGCGGCGGGTGCGGGGCACGGGCGGCGCCGGGAGTTCGACGACCCGCGCGTTCGCCGCCGGAGCCGTTGCGGCCACGCGCGACGCCGCCTCCTGCAGGAGGGTTTCGGCGCGGCGCTGGGCGATCGAGGTGTGGTGCATCGTGACGGACCCGATCGCCCCGAGCGCGCCCACCGCCCGCAGCTGCTCGCCGGGCCACGGGTGCGCGCGCCGCACGGCCTCCGCGACACGCCCGACTACCTGGGCGAACTTGGCCCGCAGCAGCCTGCGGTCGGCGCGTTCGAGGTACCGGGCTTCCCACCGGTACACGCCACCGGACGCGCGGTGGGCGACGGTGACCCGGGTGACGGCGGCGAGGACGTCCGGCAGCCCGGCGTCCGCGGGGACCTCGCCGAGCGCCGCCACCAGCCGGTCCGCCATGACATTGGCGCACTCGGCGAACAGCGCGTACTTGTTCGGGAAGTGGCGGTACAGGGCGGCCGCGGTGATCCCCACGCGCGCCGCGATCTCCTCCATCGACGCCGCGTGGTAGCCGCGCTCGCTGAACAGCGTGGCGCCCGCTTCGACGATGAGCTGCCGCCGGTTGCGCGGCCGGACGGCCGCGGCGGGCCCGGCCGTCACCGCGGCCGCCGGGGCGGGGTGCGCGGACAGCGGGCGGCCATGACAGCCATCCAACCACAACCCCGCGAGGGCTTGCCGACCCGCGATTCACCTCCTATGTTAATGAGGAATCTCCTCTCGACGTCCGCGTCCGACCGCGGATCACCACCGCGAATACCCGGCCTGACCGGCCTACTGCCTACCATGGAAGCTAGGTAAGTAAATGAGCAATCTCAGCCGGAGGAACGTCCTTACGCTCGGTGTCGCCCTGGGGCTGGTGAGCGCGGCGAGCGTCGTCCCCGCCTGGGCGGCGGGCACCGCCGACCCGTGGTGGGTCTGGGACGACGAGGTGGACCGCCTGGTCGCGGGCCTCGTCGACGGTGGCCAGGTCCCCGCCGTGAACACCGCGCTGCGGTCGTGGGCGGACAACGGCGACCCGCTGCCCGCCGGCCTGCCGGCCGGGCTCGCCGCCTGGCTCGGGCGGGTGAACGGGCTGCCGTCCTGGGCCGACGCCGCGAAGCTGCGCCGTGCCGCCGACTTCAACCGCCGCAAGGACACCTACCTGTTCATGCTGTACGGCCTCGGCAGCGGCATCATGAGCACGGTCATCCCGCGGGAGGCCCGGTCGGTCTACTGGTCCGCGGGCGGGGCGGACATGCAGGACCGCGCGGCCAAGACGTTCACCTTCGGCTACGACCTGAGCGACCTGAACGCGTTCGAGCCAGGCGGCCAGTTCGTGGTCACGGCCACCAAGACACGCCTGGTGCACGCCGCGGTCCGGCACCTGCTGCCGCAGTCACCGCACTGGCGGGCGGTCTCCGACGAGCAGGTGCCGATCAGCAACGGCGACATCCTGGTCACCTTCCACAGCCTCGGCACCTTCGTGCACCGGAAGCTGCGCGAATGGCACGTCCCGATGTCGGCCGCGGACGAAGAGGCCTTCCTGCACCAGTGGCAGGTCGCCATCCACCTGCTCGGCGTGCGTGACGAGTTCATCCCGAAGACGTGGGCGGAGGCGGACGCGCAGTCGGCCCAGGTGCTCACCCCGCTCCTCGCCCCGACGACCGAGGGCAAGGAGCTGGCCGAGGACCTGCTCGGGCTGACCGCGCAGATCGACCTGGGCGTCACCCGCGGGTTCCTCAACGAGTTCGTGCGGTACGTGCTCAGCGACGAGGTGGGCGACTGGCTCGGCCTGCGGCGCGACTACGCGGCGGCCGCGCTGGTCCGCACCGGCTGGCCGGCCTACATCGCGTTCCGCGAGGGCCTGCTCCCCATCGCGCCGGCGGGTTTCTACCTGTTCGACCAGTTCCTGCGCGCGATCGCCATGCTGTTCCTGAACAAGATGTCGTCCCCGGCGAGCACGCCGATCACCATCCCGACCGGGAACCGGCCCGGGGCGTGACCGGCCGGCACCGGGGACCCGCCGGCGGAGGGGCGGCCCGCGGAACCGGGCCGCCCCGGGGCCGTCAGCAGAAGTACTGCGCCAGGACGTAACCGCCGTACGGCGAATTGATGTGCCACCACACGTTGTCATTGTGGTTGTCGACGTTCACCCGGACGCCGTAGCCGATCGTCTCGCCGGGGATGGCCGGGCCGCCCGGGTAGGACCGGACCGTGACGCTGTCCGCGCCGCACTGCCAGCGGACCTCGTCCACCGAGCTGCCACTGGCGCCCGCGATCCCCGGGGCACCCAGGCAGATCGCCGCGGCCACCAGCAAACCCGTTCCGATGACGTTCTTCACGCTCGTTCCCTTCCGGTTCAGTCGTTGTCGTTGTAGAGGGAAGCCGGCCGCTGGACGCAGCCGATCGGCAGGAATCCCCAGCCGAGCACCGTGTCGCGCACCACGGCCGCCTGGCCGTCGCGCGTGGTGAAGCGGTAGCGGACACTGCTCTGCGGCGCGCCCGCCGCCGTCGCCCAGTGGCCGCCGTTCGACGCGAAGTCGGTTCCGTAGAAGTAGTTGAAGTACAGCGTGCACGCCGGGTTGGCCGGCACCGCGCTGCCGTCGGTCGCCTGGTGCGCCGGGGCGTTGTAGTCGCGGCCCACGGTCAGGCGGTGCGAGATCGTCGCCTGGGTGGTGGCGGAGCAGCTGTCCGCCACCGGCCCGACGTCGGCGCCCATCGAGCCCGGCAGCACCCAGCCGCACATGTTCACCGTCGACTGCGCTCGGCCGAAGTGCCAGTTGGCGCTCGTGGTGACCTCGTCGTCGAAGGTGTCCCCCGGCATCGCCCGGCCGACGTAGTACCCGCTCGGCTTGTTGACGATCCAGCTCCCGCCTCCGTCGACGGGCGCCCCCGTGCTGGGCGACGGCGCGGTCTTGATCCGGTGCACCTCCCCGGCCTGCGCGGCGGGCGCCGTCAGCAGCGCCGGAACGGCCACGGCCAGGGCCAGGACGGCCCGCAATCGGGTTTTTCCCATCGCACCTCCTTTCGTTCGGTAATCGGTGACCTCACCGAATGGATCCTGGTGAACGGCCGACGACGGCGGCTAGGGTTCGGGACGCACCCGGACGGATCCGGACGAGAAACGGGGAGAAGATGCCGACCGGAACGACGACGCAATTGATCGGTGATCTGCGCGGGATCCGCCGGAGAAACGGCATGCCGAGTTTCGCGGAACTGGCCCGAAGAACCGGCTTCCCCCGCAGCACGCTGCACGACGCGCTCCGGGGTGACCGCCTGCCGGCCTGCGACCTGGTGGTGGCGGTGGCCGAGGCGTGCGGCGAACCGGGCCCGGTCTGGAAGGAACGCTGGATCGCCGCGTCGGCCGCCGAGCAGTCCGGCCGTCCGGTCCCGTCCGGCGGCCGTCCGGCCCCGTCCGAGACGTCGCCGTCCCGGCGGATCAGCGTCCGGACGGCCCTGGTGGTGAGCGCCGCGGCGGCGTTGACCGGCGCCGGCGTGGCCCTGCTCGGCACGCCGGACGAGCCGTGCGTGCCGGCCCGCGACTACCGGGTCACCCGCGCGGGCGCGGTCCTCGACGCGGCGGGCAGCCCGATCGGCGAGGTCCGCGCCGCCGACGTCGTCCACGTCCGCACGCTCCTCCACGACCGCTACCCGCACCGCTACTTCGGCACGGTCGCCCGCACCGGGATCAGCGGGTACGTCGACGAAGCCAAGCTGACGTTCACCGCGCCCAGCTGCACCTCGTGACCGCGACCCGGGAAACCGCGTCCCCATTCCCGGTGCCGTAGGATCGGCTTCCTTCGCACGGGGGAACGCGATCTTGGGGAGTTCGATGACCGGCGGCACGTCCACCGATCCGGCAGGCACCGGCGACAGTTCTTCGAAGAACGGCATCGGGGGAAATGCCGCTCAGGTCGTGCAGGCCCGCGACATCACCGGGCCCGTTTACGTGGGGCGGCCACGCGCCCGGCCGCGGTGGTGGCTGATCGGCGGCCTGGCGGCGGTGATCCTGCTCGCCGGCACCGGCGCCGCCGTCTGGCTGCAGCCGTCCGGGCCGGCCGAACTGCGCGTGACCGCGGACCTGTCGGCCAACGACGCCGGGCCGTGGGGCTATGCGAGCGAAGACCCCGGTTTTCCCGGCCCCGAGCTGGCCGCCCGGCTCGCCCGCCCCGGGGCCGACCGGGATTCCCAGCTGGCGCACGACGTCCGGGTCGCCGGCGGGGCCGGCCTGCTGCACCAGGTCATCCGCCTGCACCTCGAAGGCCCGCGGACCGGGCAGGTCGTCGTCACCGACATCAGGGCGGTGATCCGCAAGCGGCTGCCGCCGTTGAGCGGCACCCTCGTGTGGTCTCCCCCGCAGGGCGCGGAAGATTCGGCGGAGACGCTCCTCGAACTGGACGACCGGTTCCCCGTCCTGCAGTCGGCCGTGCGCGACGCCACCGGCAACCGGAACTTCCCGGCCGGCCCGTACTTCCCGGCGCACACGATCAAGCTCGTCGACGGCGAAACCAAAGAGGTGATCGTGACCGCGTCGGCGGCCAAGGGCGCCTACGACTTCGACCTCGCCGTGTTCTCCGAGGCCGGTAAGGAGATCAAGCAGACGACCGTCGACGACGCCGGGAAGCCGTTCCGCGTGACCGGTTTCCCCTGCAGTGCCCGGGGGCAGGCGTCGTACCGCACCGTCTACTTCGCCCAGGCCGACACCACCGTCTCCCGCCAGCCGGATCCGGAACACTTCGACGGGGTGGGGGAATGCTGATCATGGAGCGCTCCGGGCGAAGGAGAACCCTGTGGTTCGCGGCGGGTGCGGTGATCCTGCTGCTGCTCGCCGGAACCGTTTGGCTGCTGACCCGCGGGACCGATCCGGAAACCGCCTTGCCGCCGCGGGACGCGTCGGAGTGCGGGGCGATCACGATGACCGACCGGACCGGCCATGCTCTGGACGAACAGCTCCTCGCCCCGGTCGCCGCCGTGCACCACGCGGCCTGCCAAGGTGACTACGAAGCTCTGGCCGAGTGGATGGACAACCCGTTCGGCACCCGCAGCGCCGACGCGGCCCTCGCCGAGCTCCGGGCGAACGACGGCGCCCCGCTGACGATCCTCGCGCAGACCCTCGAGGCCACGGCGATCGCCGACCAGGGCGGTCTCACCTACTGCCACCCGCACGGGGCGATCGCGGTCTTCGCCCGGGGAACCCCGGACCACCAGGGCAAACTGACCGATTTCACCCTCACCGCCGACAACCCCATGGCCGGGGCCTGCTACGACGCCGGGTCGCGGTAAGCCCCATCGCCCCTCAGGGATCGAGCACGACGCCAGGTCTCCGGCGGCGGGCCGGTCACGGCAGCAGGCCGGGACAGATCGCGTGCGTCAGGGCGAGCAGATCCTCTTTGGCCTCGATCTCGGGGCCGTCGGTGCGCAGCATCTCCCGCACCGTGCGAGCCAAGGTCTCCGGGGGCAGCCGCTCGCGCAGGATCTGGAGCTGGTTCAGGAAGAGCACGCGGAACCGCCGTCGTGTTTCGTGGTCGTAGGGCGCGAAGCCGTGCACGGCGTGTTTCAGGCAGGGAAAGTACGCGGCCGCCAGCTCGTCCGCGCCGGCTCCGCTCCCGGCCTTGAGCCACAGGGTGATCAGGGCGTGGGCGGGTGAGACGGGCCGCGCGTCGCCGAAGCCGTAGAACGTGGTGATCATGTTCCCGTAGCCGTCCGCGAACGGCGCCAGGGCATGGGCTGCGGTGTCGCCTTCGACGCTGCACAGGAACTCGAGTTCCGACGCGAGCGTGTCGAAGGGAAACCGGATCCAGCCGCGATAGCTGTCTTCGCCGTGGAACTGGTCATCCGGCTCCATCCGGTAGGACCAGTACAGGTCGATGTCCTGTTCCCGGTCGCCGGGCCGGGCCGACCCGGTCGTGATCCGGACGATCCTCCTGCCGTCCTGCCAGCTCCGGAACAGCTTCAGCGTCTCCACGAGTCCGTGCCGTCCTTCGGAGGACAGCTGGGCGACCCAGAGCGTCGCGGTCCTCGTCCATTCCCTGACCGGATGCTCTGCGCCGGGGAAGAGCTGGCCGGTCGTGACCTCGAACGGCGGGGCGGTGACCAGCAGCAGGCACAGGTTCGCGGAGTACACGGCACAGCGCGCGGGCACCAGGGCCCGGTCCGGCTGATAGCCGAGCAGCGACGAACTCCTCGGCAGCAGCGCGGCGTGGAACAGCGTCAGGAGGGTTTCGCGCATCGGGCCGACGAGTGGCGCCGGCAGCTCGGTCACGATGCTGCCGATGAAGGCCGGCACGGTTTTCCGGTCCGTGAGCGCCGCGAACGACAGCAACGCGTGGAAGAAGTCGTCGTTGTCGCGGCGCCCTTCGGCGATGGCCCGCAGCTCGCGCACGGTGAGCCGGGCGATGAGGTACTCGCCGAACGTCGGGTGCATGAACTCGTACGTCCGCAGCCGGCGGTCGTCGTCCTTGACAGCCTGCGCGGTGTGGATGAAGTAGAAGCTGCTGATGACCACCCGGGCACTGACCTCCCCCACCGGCAGCGCGGCGAGATCGGTGTCGAGCTCCTCCGCGGTGACCCACTGCCGTCCGCGGTTGAACATGGCGAACGCCGCGACCGACAGCCGGACCAGTTCCTGCTCGACCAGCCGCGTCACCTCCTCGCCCGGCTCGTCCGCGTGCTGCTTGAGGACCTCCCGCCTCGCGAACCCGGCCAGCAGCCCTTCGTAGAGCTGGATCTGCCCGATGGCGTCCCCGCCCTCCTCGAGCGGCGACTCGGTGCGGTCGTAGATCGCGAGCAGCAGGAGCAGCAGGGGCTGGCGCGCCAGGTCGGCGTGCGGACGCAGGACGTCGACGGTGAGGCCCGTTTCGTTGAGGCGGCGCCACGGACCCAGCCACTGCTCGATCTGCTCGTCGTCGAACGGTTCGAGCAGCAGGCTGACCATCCCGCCGACCGGCCGGGCCCGGTCGGCCACCGAAACGCGGCTGGTGACGACCACGACGACCGGGTGTCCGAGATCGGCCTCCCGCTGCTGGAACCGGGCCAGGCGCTCGAGGAAATCGGACTGGTTCGTGTTCGTCGCCTGCAGGAGTTCGTCGAACCCGTCGAGCAGGACCACGGGCACCGCGTCACCCGCGGAACCGGCGAACTCCCGCCAGGGCAGCTGTTCCCCGGTCGAGATGCGGAGGCCCTGTTCGATCTGGGTCTGCACGTCGCCGTCGGCGGAAACCTCGCGCAACGGCACCGGGACGGCCAGGAAATCGCCGGGCGGCAGGCGCGCCGCGAGCACCTTCGCCAGCATCGACTTCCCCGACCCCGGCTGGCCGAGCACCACGAGGGGCGCCTCGGTGGCCGCCGGCGACGTCAGGTGCCCGATCAGGAACTCCTGCAGGTCGGTGCGGACGGGTTGGCCGTCCCACCACCCTTCGTCGGCGATGTGGTCGTGCGCCACGTCGGCGGCGACGCGGAAATGGGGGTTCACGTAGGCCTCGGCGACGCTCGGCAACCGGACGCCGGCCGGGGTCGCCGGCAGCAGCGGCCGGGCCAGCACCGCCTCGTGGAACCGCGCCAGCCGCGCCCGCCGGTCGTCGGGGACCTGCCCGGACGCGATCTCCGTCAGCACCCGGGTGACCCCCGCCAGGCCGGCCCGCAGATGGCGGATCTCGGCCCTGGTCGCCTGGTGGTCGACGCGGTTGGCCCAGAAGGCGACCTCGGGGAAGTCGGTGGCCAGGCGCCGGAACATGTCCTCGTACTTCGTGACCGCCTTCGCCGTGGCTTCGCCGAGCATCGCCGTTTCGACGGCCCGCCTGCCGCGGTCGTCCAAGTGGTCCCACACGGCCAGCCCGGTGAGGAACTCCAGGACCTCGCCCGCCATCCGGGCGTAGTGGCCCGCCAAGGCTTCGATCGACTGCTCGTAGGGCCGGTGCGGCGCCAGCAAAGGAGCCGGGGTGAGCAGCAACGCGGTGGTGAGCCGGTCCGACGGGGTGAGCTCGAGTTCGGCCAGGGCGAAGGGCAGGCGGACCGTCGCCATCGCGTCGAAGAACGCCGCCACCACGATGGCGCTGTGCGCGGCGGACAACTGCTCGCCGCGTTCCACCCGGCTGCTGCCGCGCAGCCGCGTGTTCAGCCGGGACACGAGTTCGCCGGTCAGCCGGAAGAACTCGGACTTGGCGTCGAACAGGCTCAGCGCGAGCGCGGACCCGGTGGCGCTCAACGCGAGCAGGACACCACCGGTCAGGCGGTCGAGCGCGGTCACCACTTTGTCCGGTGCTCCGCCGTCCAGCACGCGCACGGCGTCCGCGTAGCTCAAAGCCCTCGACATCGCGCCACCTCCACCAGGTAATCGGAAGCGGGCGGAGCGGTGTTGCGGTTTCCGGTACCGTGCGGCCCGCAGGAGGTACGCATGCCCTCGATCCGTGACGTCGCCCGGCGGGCGCAGGTCTCCACGGCCACGGCTTCCCGTGCCCTGCGCGGGCTTCCCTCGGTCACCGCCCAGACCCGGGCGCGGGTCGAACGGGTGGCCGCCGAGCTCGGCTACGTCATCCCGTTCAACGCGTCGAGCCTCGCCTCGGGCCGCACCAACTCCGTCGGGATCGTGGTGCCGTTCGTCTCCCGGTGGTTCTTCGGCACGGTGATCGCCGGGGCGGAAACCGTGCTGCGCGAAGCCGGACTGGACCTCGTCGTGTACGGGGTGCCGGGCGAGCCGAGCCGGGAACGGTTCTTCGCCGAGATGCCGGTGCGGCGGCGGGTCGACGCCGTCCTGGTGCTGTGCCTGCCGCTGACCCGGTGCGAGGCCGATGCCCTGCGGGCCCTGCGGATCCCCGTGGTCCTCGTCGGCAGCACCGCCGACGGCATCTCGTCGGTGCGCATCGACGACTTCGCCGCCTCGGCCCGGGCGGTGCGGCACCTGGTCGAGCTCGGGCACCGCCGGATCGGGCTGCTCGGGGAGACCGACCCGCCGCCCCACGGGTTCACCACGCCCGGCCGGCGCCGCGACGGCTACCTCCGGGTCCTGGCGGAGGCGGGGATCGAGCCGGAACCGGACCTGGAGGCCGCCGGCCACTTCACCGCCACCGGAGGCGAAGCCGCGATGGAACGCCTGCTCGCACGGCGGAAGCCGCCGAGCGCGGTGTTCGCGATGTCCGACGAGATGGCGTTCGGCGCGCTGCAGGCGCTGCGCCGGGCCCGGGTCGACGTCCCCGCCGGCATGTCGGTCATCGGCTTCGACGACCACGAACTGGCGGCCGCTCTCGACCTTTCGACGATCGCGCAACCGGTCTTCGCCCAGGGTCAGCGTGCGGCCGGTCTCCTGCTCGACCAGCTGCAGCGGCAGGCTCCGGCCGTGGACGTCGTGCTCCCGGCCGAGCTGGTCCGCCGGGGCACCACCGGACCCGCGGCCGCGCTGAACTGAACGCCGGCGCCCGTCACCCTTCTTCGGCCGCGCGCCGGCGGGACCACGTGCCGGCGTCGGTGGTGTAGCGGACGAGGAGCCGCGCGAACTGGAGGCGTTCCTCCGGCGGCCAGGCGGCGGTGATCTCCTCGAACGCCGCCCGCTGGACGGCGGCGAACCGCGTGCGCTCCGCCTCGCCGCGTTCGGTGAGCTCGAGCACGGTCCGGCGGCCGTCGGCCTGGGACGCCGCCCGCCGCAGCAGGCCGTCGGCGATGCAGGCCGCGACCGTGCGGCTGGCCACCGGCTGCACGACGCCCATCTCCGCGGCCAGCCCGCCGACCGTGAGCTCGCCCGGAGCGTCGGCGACCACGTTGAGCACCAGGTTCCGGGACAGGTCCCGGCTCGAGGCCGGGGTCCGGCGGCGCAGCCGGGACAGCGCCGGGCCGACCTGGTCCAGCAGCGGGTCTTCGGCGGAACTGGTCACCCGCCGGATCGTAGTACTCCCGGCATTTGCATACCAGTCGTAAAGTGCATAGCATCAGGTATGTAACTGCGACGAGAGAGCGAGGCCGCCATGGCCACCACTGCCATCACCGGTGCCCGGGTGTTCGACGGGGAGAAGCCACTGGGGGTGCAGACGGTCGTCCTCGACGGCCCGAAGATCCGCCGGATCGGCGGCGACGTGCCGGAAGGCGCCGAAGTCGTCGACGGCCGGGGCGCGACCCTGCTGCCCGGCCTGATCGATGCGCACGTCCACTCCGGCCCCGGCTCCCTGGCGCTGGCGCTGCGGTTCGGCGTCACGACCGAGCTGGAGATGCAGGGCCTGCACACCCGCGAAAACCGGGCGCACATCACCGAGGACGACACGGTCGCCGACATCCGGTCGGCGGGGTTCGGCATCACCCCGCCCGGCGGTCACCCCAGCGAGCTGATGCCGGAAGGGTTCCGGCCGGCCGGCGACCTCCCGCCGGTGATGCCGCTGATGCCGTTCGCCACCACGCCGGACCAGGCCGCCGGCTACGTCCCCCAGCTCCTGGCCCGCGGCTCCGACTACCTCAAGTTCATGATCGACGACGGCAGCGTCGAAGGCCACCCCGGCCTGCCGATGCTCGACCAGGCCACGCTGAACGCGGGCGTCGCCGAGGCGAAGAAGCACGGCGCTCTCACGGTGGCCCACACGCTGACCCTCGACGCGACCCGGATGGCCGTCGAGGCCGGCATCGACGGCGTGGTCCACGTGTTCATGGACCGCCCGCACACCCCCGAAATCGTCGATCTGATCGCGGCGGCGGACATGTTCGTCGTGCCGTGCATCTGCCTCGACGCCTCCATGATGGGCATCACCGGCAGCACCCTCGCCGACGACCCCCGCGTGTCCCGCCGCCTCGACGTCAAGTGGGACGAAACGCTTCGGTCGAGCTACAACCGTTATCCGCAGGGGAAAATCGAGGACGTCCTGGAGACGGTGCGGGCACTGGCCGAGGCCGGCGTGGACATCCTGGCGGGCACGGACGCCTCGATGCCCGAGACGTTCTTCGGCGGCCTGGCCCACGGAGCCAGCCTGCACCAGGAACTGCAGTACCTGGTGGCAGCGGGTTTGCCGCCCGCACAGGCCCTGCGCGCCGCAACGGCGACGACGGCCCGCCGGTTCGGCCTGTCCGACCGGGGCCGGATCGCGGAAGGGCTTCGAGCCGACCTCCTGCTGGTCGACGGCGATCCGGTGGCGGACATCGGGGACACACTGAACACGCGCGCGATCTGGCGCCGGGGCAGCCGGCTCCGGCAGACGTGACCACGACCGGCTTCGCGCTTCCCGGCGTCCGGCGCCTGCCGGTTCAGCCCGGCTTCCTGACCGCGTCCGGCTGCCGATCCGCGACGAACATGCGCAGGCGTCTGGTCATCCGAGCCGGGATGAACGAGGATCCTCGGGTGCCCGACTTCAGAGGTTTCACCCTGATCGCCCGGATTGGCCTGACCTGCTACGCCCTGGTGCACCTGCTCGTCGCGTGGCTGGCGGCGCAGGTGGCCCTCGGCGACAACGAGAAGGCCGACAAAGCCGGCGCCCTGCAGATCGTCGCGTCGGGGGGTGGGGCGTGGTTGCTGTGGCTGATCGCCGCCGGGACCGGGCTGCTCGCGGTGTGGCAGCTCGTCGAAGCGGTCAGGGGCCACCGGCACGCCGCACCACGCCGGCGGTGGGTGCGGCGGACGGCCAGCGGCGTCGAAGTCGTCCTGTACGGCCTCGTCGCCTACAGCGCGGGGAAGATCGCGACCGGCGGCTCCGGCAAAGCGGGCTCGGTGGTGGCCACGGTCCTGGCCGAACCCTGGGGCGCCGCCGCGGTGATCGCGACCGGAAGCGTCGTCATCGCGGTCGCCGCCTTCCTCGGCTACCGCGGGATCAGGAAGAAGTTCGTCCACGACCTCGACCTCGGCGGGACCTCCCGGACGGTCCGGCGGTCGGCGGAGCGGCTGGGCCAGGTCGGCTGGTCGGCGATGGCGGCCGCCTACGGGACGGTGGGCGCGATGTTCATCGTCGCCGCCGTGGAATACGACCCCGCCAAAGCCGGCGGCCTGGACCCCGCGCTCAAGACGCTCGCCCTCCAGCCCTACGGACAGGCTCTGCTGCTGGCCCTGGCCGCCGGCATCGCCGTGTTCGGCGTGTTCGCGTTGCTCGAAAGCCGCTACCGCAGGATCTGACTCCCTCGCCGGTGTGAAGACACCAGTTTGGACGGACGAGGTCCTGGGCACTCCCGGGCCGAGTCGAGCCGGCGCCCACCCCGGGCGCCGCCCTCTCGGAAAAGGAGCTCCCCCACCGTGATCATCCTCGGCGTCATCCTGATCATCCTCGGCTTCGTGATCGGCATCCCGGTGCTGTACACGATCGGCATCGTGCTCGCCGTCGCCGGTGTCGCCCTGGCCATCCTCGGCGGGACCGGGCGCAAGGTCGGCGGACGCGCGCACTGGTTCTGAGACACGCCTTCCCTTTCCCCGGCGGGGCCGGAGGTGCACCCTCCGGCCCCGGCCCCTTCGGTCAGGGAGCGATGCCCACCCCGTCGATGCGGCTCCACGAACGCTCCTGCGCCGCCGTCATGGCCGGCCAGTGGACATCGCCCGGGCGGGGCCGGATCCGGGTGCCGTACGGCGCCGGGCGGTAGCCGGGCTCGTAGAAGCACCCGCCGTGGTAGGTGCTGTCGAACGCGGTACAGGCATGGGCGATGGACTGCGGTGTCGGCTTCCGGCCGGTGCGCACCCAGTTGTCCAGAGCGGCGATCGAGCTGGCGTACTCGGCGACGCTCAGCTCGTCGTGTTCGGATTCGCGGGTGAAGGTCTGGACGAGGTGGCCGTCCCGGCCGGCGCCGGCGAGCGTGGCGCGGTACGCGGCCTCGTGTTCCACGAAGACCGAAGGGTCGTCGATCGCGTGCAGGGTGAGCACCGGGAGGGAGACCTGGCCGGTGAGGTCGCTGTCGTAGGAGAGGTCACGCACCGCGGTGGGGTCGGGCGAGAACCGGTCCACCCCCGCGTTGAGGGCCCGGTCGTCGTGCGAGCCCGTGTACCGCACACCCCGGTTGCCGAACGGGTTCCGGCCGCCGAGCCGGTTCGAGACGATGTCCTGGAACAGGAAAGTCGCGTACTGCAGGTGCGTCGGCAGGGAGCGTTCCGGGATCGTCGTGACCGCGGTGATGTCGTCCAGGTTGCGTTGCTGCCGGGGCGTCCGGCCGGCCGGGGCGGAGGCGATGCCGGTGCACTCCTGCAGGCGGTCCATGACATCGTCCGGGGTCAACGGGGAATCCGCCGGGAGCCCTTGCCACAGCGGGTACTGCGGCTCGGCCGGGCGGGGCAGGTTGCGGCAGTAGTACTGGTAGACCACCCGCAGGTCCACGCGGTGGTCGTAGCCGCGGGACCCGCCGGCCAGCAGCCCGCTGGTCAGCAGCACCCCGTCGTAGGCACCGCCCTCCCGGCCGTAGCTCTCGGCGACCTTCGCGGCGACGTTGCCGCCGAAGGACTGGCCGTGGACGTAGGTTCGGTCGGGCCGGCCGAACCGCTCGACGAACAGGCGCCGCACGTTCTCCGTGTCGGCGGCGGCCATCCTGACCCCGTAACCGCCGCGCCGGTACGAGGACGCGGCCCAGGCGTACCCCTCGTCGACCAGCACCGCCCACTGCGCCAGGTCCTCCGTGGTACTGGCGGGATCGTAGGCCGGGGAGGGGCCACCGTGGGCGTGGACGACGAGCCCCCGGTTCCACCGAGCCGGGATGGCGATCGTGTAGTAGGCGCCGTTGCCGTCCTGGCCGGAGTAGCAGGTGGCCTTCCCGGCCAGGACGGACGGGCACGGAGTCGTCGGCGGCCGCGTCGTGTTCGCGTAGCCGGGGGCCGCGGTCCCGAGTGTGCTCAGCAGCGCCGTGGCGAGCACGAGCAGACGGCGGGCGGCGAAGGTTTTGGTCAAGGAACTGCCTTTCCTCGGATGTCCGGCAGCAGGCCGGTGAAGAATTCGACGACCGGCGGCCGGGTTCCCGGGGCGCTGTGCCCGACGCCGGGGACCACGACGTGCTGCACCGCGGTGCCGTGCAAGGCCAGGGACCGGCCCAGCCGGTCGAGCTGTTCCGGCCGGCTGTGGCCGTGGTCGCCCATGGCGGCCAGGTCGGCCCGCCCGTCGTCGTCGGCGCCGATCACGAGCAGCACCGGCACCCGGGCGACCGCGGCGGGATCCACGGCGATCCCGAACCGCTGCCGGGTGTCACCGGTGCCTTCCGGCCAGGCGAGCGCATCGTCGAGCAGGGTCACGCCGCCGGGGGCACCGACCGCGACGGCGGCGACCCGATCCGGGTGCAGGTACAGGAAGCGGTGGGCGAACTGGCCCCCACCGGAGTGCCCGCACAGCAGCACGGTGCCGATGCGCGCGTTCCACCGGAACCGGACCTGCTCCAGGATGTCCAGCAGCACCAGGTCGAACCGGATCCCGTGGGCGTCAAGGACCTTGTAATTGTCCACGTCGTCGGGGTTTTCGATGCCGACCGGGAACAGCGGGACCACGACGATCACCTGGTGCTCTTCGGCGAAGGGAATGAGCCCTTCGCGTAGCTCCCCGACGCTGCGACCGGTGCCGTGCACGGCCACCAGGACGGGCAGTTCGGTCTCCGGGGTCCAGCTGGTGGGGACGTACACGCAGTAGCTGCAGCGCGGCTCGCCCGGTGCGGCGAAGAACGGCGTCCGCTTGGTCAGCAGCCGGCGGCCGGGGTGGGCGGCGGGCAGGTCCGCGACCCGGATCACGCGACGTCCCCGCGGTGGACGGCGACCGGGACGCGGGCCAGCGGGACGTGGTGCTGTCCCGCGTGGACGTCGCGGTCCCGGAGCGAGCCCTGGCTCACCGGGCGCGGGAAGGAGATCTTCACGACGTTGAGCGAAGGGATCCGGAAGATCCGGATGGTGTGCTCCTCCAGGCGGTACAGCCGGGCGATCATGCGCTCGTCCACCAGGTCCGCGGCGAGCCGGTAGCCGTCGGCGTCGCGCATGAACAGTTCCATGGTGACCCAGAACGGGCCCGCGTTCTTGGACCGGACCTCGTGGGCGAGATCCGCGAGAGTGGTTTCAGGCACGGGTTTTCTCCCCCAGCTCGGTCCGGAACAGGTCGGCGGGATCGGCGCAGTCGACGACGTGGTTCAGCACGAACTCGTACGCCGCGCCGCGCTCGATCTCCGCGGGTGAGAACGGGAAGGCGAGACTGGGCAGGTAGTCCATCCCCGGCGTCGGCAGGTGCAGCAGCAACGGGTTGGCGACCTTGGCGACCGCGGTGGCGGTCGGCTGGTCGGGCGCGTTGACGAGCAGCATGACGCCGACTTCGCGCGGCGGCCCGGTCTCGGGCTCGAGCTCGTCCAGCACCGCGTTGTGGCCGTAGAGGCGGAGGTCGAAGGCGTACTCGTCCTCGGCCAGCTCCAGGGTCTGGCGGACGCGCTCGGTGATCATCGTGCGCATCAGCCGGGCCCAGGCATCGATGTCGGCGAGGATGAACGGGTCCCGGATCGCCGAGAACGACACGGTCTCGTAGCCGGTGATCCGGGCGCCTTCCAGCTTGATCGTGTACTGGCCGGCGACGTGGAACCGGGACCCCTCGACGCGGACGATCCGGTCGTCGACCGCGGTGTACCGCGCGTCCCGGACGTCGAGGGTGCCGGCGGGTTCCCGCATCTGATGCGGGTTCGCCGTCTCGTAGAGCATGTGGGCGGCCACCGAGATCGGCGTGCACGACACCGCGGGATCGAGCGGCTCGATGGTGAAGCCGCCGGCGTCGATCGTGGCGAGCACACCGCCCGCGCGCGGGTTGCTCGTGCACTGGCCGCCGCACTCGACGATCTTGGCGGCGTGCCAGGTGGGCCCGGGCGGCATGCCCTTCATGAGCGGGTACGCCGCCGCGACCGCCGTGTCGGTCGCGCGGCCGGCCAGCACGACCTGGGCGCCCGCGCGCAGCGCGTCGACGATCGGCTCGTGCCCCATCGCACCGACGATGTGGGTGCAGCTTTCGAGGGTCTCGGCCGTCAGGTCCCCCAGCGGGGGCAGCGGGTGGATCCGGCCCGCGCCGAGGTGCTCCTTCAGCCCGGCCGCGTCCTGCTCGCTGTAGATCTTCGCGACCTTCAGGTCCAGGCCTTCCCCGGCCATCACCTCGGCGGCGATCCCGGCGACCCAGTCGACGCCGCGGTCGGTTCCGCTCGTGCCGCACGAGCCCACGATCACCGGGATGCCCGCGCCGGCGGCGGCCGTCAGGAGGCTGCGCAGGTCACGCGCCACCGCCTTGGCCGTCGTCTTGGGCGACGCGGACCCGAGGTAGTAGGGACCCGAGTCGGTGGAGCCGGCGTCGATGCTGATGACGTCGGCGCCCAGGGCGATGCCGCGCTCGATCGTGGCGTGGTCCCAGCCCGCGCCGAGCATGCCGCTCGGCGACAGGACGCGCACTGTCTCCATGTTCCTCATTTCTCTGCGTTCACTGCGAATCGCGCCCGTCCGGCGAGGGCGGCGACCAGTTCTTCCGCGCCGCGCAGGCCCGCGGCGGCACGTGCTTCGGCCGTCTGCCCGGCCAGGTGGGAATAGACGACGATCCCGTCCACGCCGCGCAAGGGGCTGTCGGCGGGAAGCGGCTCCTCGCGCACGACGTCGAGCGCGGCGCCCGCGATCTGTCCCGATCGCACGGCCGCGACGAGCGCGCCTTCGTCGACGATGGCGCCGCGGGCGGTGTTGACCAGCAGCGCCGTCGGCTTCATCCGCGCGAACGCCGCTGCGTCCAGCAGGCCGCGGGTCCGTTCGGTGAGCGCGGTGTGCACCGAGACGTAGTCCGAAGTGGACAGCAGCTCCGGCAGCCCGGTGAACCGGACCCCCGGGTCCCGCAGCCCGGCCGGAACGTTCGTCGTGCACACCACGTTCATGCCGAACGCCCGGGCCAGCGGGACCACCGCGCGGGCCGACGCGCCGTAGCCGACGAGGCCGAGCGTCGAGCCGCGCAGTTCACGGCCGTCCTCGCGCGGCCAGTTCCCCTGTGCCACCCCGGAAGCGGACTGCACGAGCCGCCGCGCTCCCGCCAGCAGCAGGCCGATGGTGTACTCGGCCACCGCGTTGGCGTTGATGCCGGGCAGGTTGCTCACGGTGATCCCGAGCCGGGCCGCGGCGGCGACGTCGACCGAGTCGTACCCCACGCCGGTCCGCACGATGACCCGCAACCGCGGTGCGCGGGCCAGGACGTCCCCCGTCAGCGGCTCGTTGGCCACCAGCGCCGCGTCGATCCCGGCGAGCGCGGCCACGAGGTCGCCGGGATCACGCCGACCGGTCATGGGCAGGTGGCTGGTCTCCAGCCCGGATCCCTTCAGGAACAGGTCGACGTCGTCGCCGGGACGCAGGTAGTCCGTGGTGATCAGCACGCGCCCGGTCACAGCGCACGACCCGCCGACGACCGGCGCTGCAGGACGCTGACGCGCACGACCGCCAGCACGGCGAGGAGCGCGACGACCGCGACGTGGAGCAGCAAAAGGCTCCAGCCGGTCAGGTCGACCAGACCCCCGACCAGGGCCGGTCCCAGGAAGCCGCCGCCGACCCAGCCGACGGTGTAGAGCCCGGTGTAGGTCCCGACCACGTGGTCGGACGGGGCGAGGTTCCACAGGACGACGACCGCGTTGACCAGGAACGAGGACGCCCCCGCGGACGCGACGCAGAGGCCGGCCACGACGCCGGCCGGCGTCGCCACCACGGTGGCGAGCACCATGCCGGCCGCGAACACCGTCATCCCGGCGGCCATCACCCGCAGGCGGCCGAAGCGTTCGGCGAGCCTCGCCACCGGGTAGGCGGCCACGATGAAGGCCGCCCCGCTGGGCAGGGTGAGGCCGCCGGCTTCGCCGCGGGACATGCCCAGCACTTCCATGCCGTAGGGCGTGATGAGCGCCCGGGAGGCGGCCCAGGCGCCGCCGAAGAGCAGGATGGACACGATGAGCAGCAGCCGGCTGCGGTTGCGGTCCCGCACGATGTCGAGCACGGTGTCCCGCACCCGCGCGGCGGGTGCGGCCTGTTCGCGCTCCTCCTCGACGGCGCTCCGGTAGGCCGGCGACCGGCTGTCGCGCACGTTCGCGGCCAGCACGGCCAGCGACACCACCATCAGGATCGCGGGGATCGCGAACGACAGCTTCGGATGCGTGTCGATCAGGAAGATGCTGATCAGGGCGGCCACCAGGACCGTGAGGCTCGCCGCGATCTTGACGACCGCGTTGGCCCGGCTCCGCCGCTCGGGCGGGACGAAGTCCGGGAGCAGGGATTCGGCGATGGGCTTGAACGAGTTCGCGACCAGCGCGTAGCCGAACATGACCAGGATCAGCAGCGGCAAGGTGCCCGCGACGTGCGGGATGACGAGGAACAGCAGGGCCGCCACGGGCATCCCGACGAGCAGGTAGGGCATGCGCCGGCCCCACGAGGTGCGGGTGCGGTCCGACCGGTTGCCCATCCACGGCTGGATGAAGATGCCGAGCACGTTGTCCATCCCCATCAGGAGACCGATCAGCGCGGCACTGCCGATGTGTTCGCGCAGCAGCGGCGGAACCTGCGAGTCGTAGAGGTTCCACGTCGACTCCTGCGCGAAAACCGCCAGGGCGACGAAGAACGTGATCCGTCCCGTCCGCACGCGGCGGGTGCTCGACGTCGTCGTCATGTCCGCCAACCTACTTTTGCTATAGCAAGAACGTCAAGTGTTTCTTACTGACGTTGCCATGGCAGATAGGGTGGCGGTATGGCAAGTGAGACCCTGAAGGGACTGGCGGCCGACACGCTGGCCGACCGCGCCTACCGCGCCATCCGCGACGCGATCACCACCGGCGAGCTGCGGCCGGAGCAGAAGGTGACCGAACGCGGGCTGGCCGAGCGGCTGTCGGTGAGCCCGACCCCGGTGCGGGAGGCCATCCGGCGCCTCGAGCAGGACGGTCTGCTCGAACGCACCGGACCGCGGACGGTCCAGGTCGCCGCGTTCGGGGACACCGCGATCCAGGACCTCGCCGAGGTGGAGGTGGCCCTCCGCGGGATGGTCGCCCGCTTCGCCGCGCGGCACGCGTCCCCGGCCCAGCTGGACCACCTCGACGCCGTGCTCGACGAAGCCGACGACCTCCTGATCGTCGTCAAGCAACGGCAGCAGGCCGGGCAGGACGTGAACCGGCACGTGGACCGGCTGCTCGACACCATGCAACGCTTCAACGAGGTCGTCGAGTCGTGCGCCTGCAACCCGGTGCTGGTGCGCCTGCTCGGCCAGACGCGGGTGTTCTCCTGGCCGGAACGCCGGGCCCGGCTGATCGAACGCATCGCCGGGAACGACCGGTTCGGTCTCGACCGCTACGGCAGCCACCGCGCGCTCGTCCGGGCGTTGCGGGCCGGCGACTCGGCGGCGGCCGAGGCGCTCGTCATCGAAGACGCCCGTGGCGGGCTGGGAGACCTGCTCGCCGCGCCCGCCGCCGTCGCCCCGGCTTGACCGATCGTCACGGCCCGACGTCGACGAGGAGCGTCAGGTCGTCGTCGACCCGGATCCGGCACTCCGGCCCGAACGCGCACGAAGACTCGCGTTCCTCGAACACCGCCGGTCCCGTGAGTTCCGTCCCCGGCCGCAGCCGGTACCGGTCCCACACCGTGGCCGCGAGCCGGCCGTGGCCGGGGAACCAGACATCGCGGCCGGTGCGTCGCGGGTCCCCGGCGACCGGCTCACACCCCAGCGGGATGTCGTGGCCGGGCAGCCGGGCCGAGAGCCGCCAGGTGACGACTTCCGCGGGGCCGTCGAGGGACCGCCCGAACGTCGCGCGGTAGGTCTCCTCGAAGGTGCGCCGGAGATCGTCCGCGGCCGGACGGCCCGAGTCCGGCAGCTCGACTTCGATCCCGGCCCCCTGCCCGAGGTACCGCAGGTCGGCCGAGCGCCGCAGCCGCACCTGCGTGCCGTCCGCCCCCAGTACCGCGGTGGCGTGGGCGGCCATCTCGGCGTAAAGGGCCGTGACGCGCTCCCAGTCGACCTCGGTGAGAGCCGAAGGAAGGCTGCGTGCCTGGTCCACCGTGGGGGGAGCGACCAGGAACCCGTAAGCGGACATGACGCCGGCCCGCATCGGCACGACGATCCGGGTGATCTTCAGCTGCTTCGCCAGGCCGTAGGCGTGCACCGGGCCGGCGCCGCCGAACGCCACCAACGCGAAGCCGCCGGGATCCCGGCCGTGCTCGGCCAGGTGCGTCCGGGCCGCGGCCGCCATGCTCGCGGTGGCCACCTCGACGATGCCGGCGGCGGCACCGGCCGTGTCCAGGCCGAGCGGCTCGGCCACCTCCCGGTCCAGCGCCTTGCGGACCTCGGCCGTCCGCAGCGGCAGCTCACCGCCGAGGAACGCGGCCGGGTCGAGGTGGCCGAGCACGAGGTCCGCGTCCGTGACCGTCGGGCGCTCCCCACCCCGGCCGTAGGCGACCGGCCCCGGAACGGAACCGGCGCTGCGCGGGCCCACCTTGAGCAGCCCGAGGGCGTCCGGAGCCGCGATCGACCCGCCGCCGGAGCCGATCTCGATCAGGTCGACGACGGTCAGCCGGACCGGCAGCCCCGAGCCCGGCTTGAACTTGTCCACCCGGCCGGCCTCGAAGTCGTGCCGGCGACGGGGGCCGTCGCCGCCGACGACGGCGATCTTGGCCGTGGTGCCGCCCATGTCGAACGAGAGGACGTCCGGTTCGCCGAGCCGCCTCGCCACGGCGGCCGCGGCGATCGTGCCCGCGGCCGGGCCGGATTCCAGCAGCCGGAAGGGGAACTCCTTCGCGTCGGCCAGCGTCGTGACCCCGCCGCCGGAAAGCATGACGCGCAGTGGTGCGTCGATGCCCATGGCGAGCAGGTCGTCGCGGAGGCGGTCGAGGTAGCGCGTCATCGACGGCTGCACGTAGGCGTTGAGGCAGGCCGTGCTCGCCCGTTCGTACTCGCCGACGACGGGAGCCACCGCGCTGGAAAGGGTGACCGGCACCCCGGGGTGGACCCGCGCGAGCAGGTCCCGCACCCGTCGTTCGTGCCGGTCGTCGCGGTGGGCGTGCAGCATGGCGACGGCCACCGCTTCGACACCTTGCTGCAGGAGCTCGCCCACCTGTACCAGCACATCGTCCTCGTCCAGCGGCTCGAGCTCGGCGCCGTCGGCGGCGAGGCGGCCCCGCACGCCACGGCACAGGTGCCGGGGCACGAGCGGGCGGGCCGGACGCGCGAGCAGGTCGGTCGTGTCGAACCTGATCTCCCGCGCCAGCTCCAGGACGTCGCGGAACCCCGCCGTCGTCAGCAGTCCCACCACCGCGCCGGTGCGCTCCAGCAGCGTGTTGGTCACCAGCGTCGTGCCGTGCACGATCCCGGCGACGTCCCGGGCCGGGGTGCCGGTCTCGGCCAGCAGGCGCGCGATGCCCGCGGTGATCGCCTCACCGGGCGCGTGCGGCGTCGTGGGCAGTTTCCCCGGCCAGGTCAGGCCGCGCGCCGGGTCGTGCAGCAGCAGGTCGGTGAACGTCCCGCCGACGTCCACGCCGATCCGGACCGTGCGGCTCATCGGACGTACCCGCCGAGCTCGTCGGCCCGCACCAGCTCGGCCTCCCGCTCCTCCGGCGCGCCGAAGCCGCCGCCACCGGGGAAGGAGATGACGACGGAGGCGCCGGGGGCCAGCTGCGAGACCGACTTCAGCGGCACGCGCTCGCCGCTGTCCAGCACCGCCTGCGCCGTGGCCCCCGGCTCGCCGCCGGCGAGCCCGAGGGCCGGATGCCGTTCGCGGTCGCCGAGCACCACCAGCTGGACCGGGTGGCGGGTCGGGTTGTGCACTTCGACGTCCTGCCCCAGTCCGCCGCGGCGCCGGCCGCGCCCGCCGGAACCGGGCCGGAGCTGCTTGCGCACGATCCGCAGCGGCGACGCGACCTCGAAGGCCTCGATGCTGCCGCTGCCGGAATTGGTGGGGAACGCGGTCGCCGAAAGCCCGTCCTGCTCCCGGGAGGCACCCATTCCGGCGTTGGCGAAGAGCATCTGCGCGAAGGGGCGGCCGGCGTCGTCGACCCCGGCGAACCGGACCCGGAGCGCGGGCGCTCCCCCGCTGTCGGCGATGATCCGGCCGGGCAGCACCGGCGCGAGCGCCCGGTGGATCGCGCACGACAGCAGGTGCCCGGTCAGGTGCCGCGCGACCACCGGCGCGGGAAACACCGGGTTGACGATCGTCCCTTCCGGCGCGGTGACGTCGATCGCCCGGTAGGAACCCCAGTTCGTCCGCGTGCCCGGATCGAGCAGGATCTTCAGCGGGTACATCGAGTAGGCGCGCGTGTAGTTCAGGGTGGAGTTGACCGGGAAGGGCACCTGCGGCGAGCTTCCGGCGTAGTCGATCCCGATCCGGTCACCGCGCACCGTGACCGTGCACTCGATGTGGGTCGGGTGCCCCTCGACGCCGTCGGCGTCGACGCCCGCCCGGTACACCCCGTCCGGCAGCTCCCGGACGGCGGCCCGGACTGCGGCGTCGGTCACCGTGTGCACTTCGGCGGCGAACCGTTCGAAGTCCGGCTCGCCGAAGTCGCCGAGGAACTCCCGCGCGCGCCGGCGGCACACCTCGTGGGCGGCGGCCTGCGCCTCCAGGTCACCCCACAGCGGACCGGGCAGCCGGACGTTGGCCAGCAGCAGGTCCTTGACTCCCCGTTCGACCCGGCCGGCCCGGTACAGCCGCAGCGGCGGGATCAGGATGCCTTCGGAGATCAGGTCGGTGGCCCCCAGCGCCGGGGTCCCGCCGATGTCGGGGGAATGCGCGGCGGTCCCGGCGTAGGCGACGAGCGTGCCCCGGTGGAAGACCGGGGTGATCATGGCGATGTCCGGCAGGTGACCGGTGGCGATCCACGGGTCGTTGGTGATCACGCAGTCGCCGTCCTGCCACTCCTGAGCCGTGAACCGCTCCAGGACCAGCCCGGTCAGCGAGCTCATCAGCGCCGCGAACCCGGGGATGCCGGCCCGCGACTCCGCCATCGTGCGTCCCCGCCGGTCCGTCAGGACGACGGTGTAGTCGTTGGATTCGCGGATGATGGTCGAGAACGCCGTGCGCAGCATGGTCGACGCGGCCTCGTCGACCGCGGTCGCGAGCCGGTCCCACCGCACCTCCAGGCCGACCGGGTCGAACGCCGGGGTCATGACGCCACGGCCTTCACGGGCGCGATTTCGGCGGCGATCGCCGTGCCCAGGCCCTCGGTCGTGCCGGTACCGCCGAGGTCGGGGGTGAGCACTTCCGGGCGCCCGGCGAGCACCCGCTCGATCGCGGCCAGCACCGCCGCGGCCGCAGCGGTCTCGCCCAGGTGCTCGAGCATCATGGCACCGCTCCAGATCTGCCCGACCGGGTTGGCGATCCCGCGCCCGGCGATGTCGGGGGCCGAGCCGTGCACCGGCTCGAACAGGCTCGGCCAGGTGCGGTCCGGGTTGATGTTGGCGCTCGGGGCGATCCCGATCGTGCCGGCGCAGGCCGGGCCGAGGTCGGAGAGGATGTCGCCGAAGAGGTTGCTGGCGACGACGACGTCGTACTGCCCGGGCTGCAGGACGAACTTGGCCGCCAGGATGTCGATGTGGTCCTTGGTGGCGGCCACTTCCGGGTAGCTCTCCGCCATCGCCGTCGCGCGCTCGTCCCAGTACGGCATGGAGATGGCGATGCCGTTGCTCTTGGTCGCCCACGTCAGGCGCCTGCGGGGGCGGGTGGCGGCGAGCTCGAAGGCGTACCGGAGCACCCGGTCCACCCCGGTCCGGGTCATCACGGTCTCCTGCAGCACCGTTTCGCGGTCGGTGCCTTCGAAGATCCGGCCGCCGATGCTCGAGTACTCGCCCTCGGTGTTCTCGCGGACGACCAGGAAGTCGATGTCCCCCGGCCCGTGGTCGCGCAGCGGGCTGCGGACCCCGCGCAGCAGCCGCACCGGCCGCAGGTTGACGTACTGCTCGAACCCGCGCCGGAACCGCAGGAGGCTCCCCCACAGCGAAACGTGGTCGGGCACCACCTCGGGCCACCCGACCGCGCCGAAGAAGATCGCGTCGAAACCGCCGAGCACGTCCCGCCAGTCCGGCGGCAGCATTTCGCCGTGCCGCAGCCAGTAGTCGGCGCAGGCGAAGCCGAACTCGACGACGTCGAGCTCGAACCCGTGGGCGTCGGCGGCGGCCCGGAGGCACCTCAGCCCTTCCGGGACGACTTCACGGCCGATGCCATCCCCCGGGATGACCGCGATGCGGTGCGGCTGGGACACGAGACGCTCCTGTCGATCCGGTGAACACGCGCCTTCCACCCTGATCGGCGGCGAGCGTCCCGGCAAGAATCCCCGCGGCAACCTATCCTTTCGCTGAGCGAAAGGGACGAACCGCGATGATCGACGATCTCCGCTTCTTCCAGGTGGTCGCGGCCAGCGAAACGCTGACGGCGGCCGCCCGCGAGCTGCAGTGCTCGCTCCCGGTCGTCAGCAAGCGCCTCAGCGCACTGGAACGCCGGCTCGACACGCGCCTGGTGCACCGCGGCACGCGCCGGCTCGTGCTGACCTCCGAGGGAGAGCTGTTCGCCGCGCGGCTGGAACCGATCCTCGAGCAGGTCCGCGAGCTCGAGGACGTGGTCGGCCACCGCTCCGGCGATCTGCGCGGGTCGATCGTGGTCCAGGCCACCCTCGGGCTCGGCCGCGCGCACATCGCCCCGCTGCTCGGCGAGTTCACCGCCCGGCACCCGCGGTTGACCGTCGAGCTCCACACGTCCGCACTGCCCCTGCGTCCGCACCGGCGCGAGTTCGACCTGGCGATCCACGTGGGCACCCCGCCGGACTCGTCGCTGCGGATGCGCCGGCTGGCGAAGAACCGCCGGGTGCCGTGCGCGGCACCGTCCTACGTGGACTCACGCGGGATGCCCGAGCGGATCGAGGACCTGGCGGACCACGATTGCCTCGTGCTCCGCGAGAACGAGGGCGACTTCGCGCTGTGGCGCTTCGGCGACGCCCGCCACCCGCGCCAGATCCGCGTGCACGGCCGGCTGTCGAGCAACGACGGCGACATCGTGACCGGCTGGGCGTTGCAGGGCCACGGGGTGATCATGCGCTCGGAGTGGCAGATCCGCACCCACCTCGACAGCGGCGCGCTGGTCCGGGTCCTGCCGAACGTGCCGACACCACCGGCCGACATCTACGCCCTCCGCGCCGACGACACCCACCTACCGCGGCGGATCAGCGAGCTGATCAAGCACCTGGCCGCGCGGTTGCCGGATCGCATCGCGGGCTCCGCCCAGGCCCGGACGAAGTCAGCCACACACCCGTAGCTCGGCGTAGTAGGCAAACGGAATACCGGTGTGGCGCACGAGGTGCAGGCCCGCGTCGTTCGCACAGGACGCGAGCTTCAGCAGCGGAACGTAGTGGCGGTCGGCGAACTCCCCGACCACCACCCGGCCGGCCGGCTTCAGCACCCGGCGCAGCTCCCGCAGCGCGTACCGCGGGTCGCCGGGGATCTCGCCCAGCACGGTGACCAGGTAGGCCGCGTCGAAAGTGGCGTCGGGGAACGGAAGTTCGCGCGCGTCCGCCAGGGTCGGCACGATCGCCGGGATGCCGCACCGGGCGGCCCGGCGGGCGACGTGGTCGAGCATCGGCTGCTGGACGTCGACGATGTCCAGGCGGCCGCCGGGACCCAGCCGGCGCGCGACGGGCAGGGACTGCAGCCCCGTGCCGGGACCGACTTCCAGGACCCGTTCCCCTTCGCACGGCGCGAGAATCCGCTGCAGCCGTCTCGGGGTGAGCAGGGGCAGCGGCAGGTTCAGCACCCAGCGCTGCGCGACCGGATACGGCGCGGTGTCGGTACCCCAGACCGTGGCCGCGGCCGCACCGGCGACACCGAGCGCGACCCATCCCATGCTGCGATCGACCTTCATGGCTTCCCCCGTCCGACGGCCCGGTCGTCCGTCGCACACCAAGACGGCCGACCACGGGAGAAGGTTGCGCGGCCCGTCGCCGGGCCGGTGTCCGAATCGGACTATTCGATTTCCGGTACCCCGGTCCGCCAGCCGAGAAGGATCGCGCGGAGCGCCTGCTCGGCGAGCCGCCGGGCGCGTTCATTGCCGACCGTGCCGAGACCGCCGAGCGAGGCTATGCCGTAGAGCGTGCCCCAGATGATCTCGCAGGCCTCATCGGGATCGGCCAGGACCACGTCGTGGGCGTCCGACCAGGCGGCGAGCAGTTCCTTCAGTACGACGATGGCCGGTTCCGCGGCGCGCCGGCGCTCGTCCGCGTCGACCACGGCGCCGTTCATCACCTGGTAGAGGTGCGGGTGCTCGCCGGCGAACCGGACGTACTCGGACGCGATGCGCAGCATGCGCCGGTCGATCCCGGGCTCCTCGGCGGCCTGCCGGAACCCGGCCAGTAGCAGGCAGTGGCCGTGCGCGACCAGCTCCAGCACGAGCGCGTCCTTGTTGGCGAAGTGCTGGTAGACGACGGGTGCGGAGTATTCGATGTCGGTCGCGATGCGCCGGATCGTCAGCGCCGCAACGCCGTCGGTCTCGAGGACGTGCAGCGCGGCCTCGATGATCCGTTCGCGGGTACTCGCCCGTTCCCGGGCCCGTCTCGTGCTGGTCGGCATGCTCCGCCACTTCGCTTCGGTGGTCTCCTCGGACACTAGCCGCCGCCCCTTGACGACGACATCTCGACGTGGCTAAGTTAACTACGTTAGAAAACCTAACACTGTTAGATGCGGAGTACCTCGTCATGGCCGAACACGTCATCATCGGCGCCGGTTCCATCGGCACGAACGTCGCCCGCCTGCTGGCCGAGCGCGGCGACACCGTCCGGATCGTCACGCGCAGCGGCTCCGGCCCCGCGCACCCGCTGATCGACCGGGTCGCCGCGGACGCCTCCGACCCGTCACGGATGACCGAGCTGTCCCGCGGCGCGAAGGTGATCTACCACTGCGCGAACCCGCCCTCGTACACGCTGTGGGAGCGCTTGTTGCCGCCCCTGCAGACCGCGGTGATCGCCGCCGCGAAGGCCAACGACGCGGTCCTCGCGCTCACCGGCAGCCTCTACGCCTACGGACCACAGCCCGGCGGCCGGATGAACGAGCACACACCCATGGCCGCCACCGGGCGCAAGGGCCGCCTCCGCAAACGGATGTGGGAAGAGGCCCTCACCGCGGGCATCCGCACCTTCGAGGCCCGCGGCTCCGACTACATCGGCAGGGACGCCAACGGCATCTACTCCCTGCTCATCGAGCCGGCCTTGAAGAAGGGCCGTACCGCATGGATCACGGGGCACCTGGACATGCCGCACACGTTCACCTTCAACGGCGACATGGCCAAAACCCTGGTGACCCTCGCCGAGGACGAACGCGCATGGGGCCGGGCGTGGCACGTGCCATCCCCACCGGCCGTCACCATCCGCGAGCTCGCACGACGCTACGCCCTCGCCGCGGGCCGGCCGCCGGTCAAACTGATCCAGCTGCCGCGCTTCGCAATGCGCACGGCCGGGCTGGTCGTGCCCATCGCCCGCGAGATGGCCGAGATGGACTACCAGTGGTACGCACCGTTTCACATGGACGCGACAGAGACGGCGGACACGTTCGGCCTGACCGCGACCGACCTAGACACCGCCATCCGCGACCAGGTCGGCGCGACCGAGGGGGAACACGCCGACGAGGGAATGCCGCCGAAGAGGTGACCAGCGTGTTGTCCATGCCGCCAGGTGGATCTCGCCGTCGCGGTTGCCGATGGCGGGCAGGTCCAGCTTCGCCTTCATGCCCGCAATTGCGTGATGGAGGGCCGGCCCGCTGCCAGCTCTGACCCAGCGCACGCTCATGCCGCAGGTGACGCACTCCTCCTGGGCTTGTGCAGGGCTACTGCAGACGGTCCGGCTGCCTTCTAGGCCGCCGTCGGCTCGGACAGCACAGCCGCCGCCCGCTCGCGCCGTTTCGTCGACATCGGCGACGTCGAAGCCGAGTACGGCGTCCCCTGGCTACGGGACGCCGCTGCCGGGGTGGATCAGCAGAGGGGAAGACCCGTCACTGGCCTCGGGGCCCATGATGTGCCCGAGCACGAGGGGGTAGGAGACTGCTTGCGCACCGAGATCACCGCGACGATTTGGGCGAACAGGAAGGAGGACATGGGACCAGTACAACGGTCCCGCGTTCATGTCGGTGGCGGTTGTTCCAGAAGCGTACCCCGACGACCGGCATCCTTGACGATTCTGTGCCTCACCCGAGCACGCTCCAGTGCGCGATCCGGCCGAGGTACCCAAGCAGGCTACTCCTCTGGGATAGACCACGAAATGAAAGAGCTGCGGAGAAACACCGCTCAGTGCCATAGTGGCCAAGCGACGGGAGGGAGAACCCATGCGACACGAACCGGTGATGCCCAAGCCCGGTCCTTTTGTTCCGAGGCAGCTACCCGCCCGCCCCCGGGCTTTCTGGGGGCGGGAAGAGCAACTTGCCTCGCTGGACAGGCAATCGACCAGCGATAGTCCTGACTGGCCGATCGTGGTGATCACCGGCATGCCGGGCGTCGGCAAGACTTTGCTGGCCATCGAATGGGCGTGGCGGCGAATTGACCAGTTTCCCGACGGAGTGTTATACGCCAATCTAAGAGGTTACTCGCCCGGCGAGCCGTTGCCGCCGAGTACTGCCTTACGCGGGTTCCTCGACGCCGTTGGCACTGCCTCAAATCAGGTCCCAGAGGACTTCGCCGCCCAAGCACGCCTGTATCGGTCCCTGATCGCGGACAAACGGATGCTGATCATCCTGGACGATGCAGGAGACTCTCGCCAGGTCATGCCATTACTGCCGGGAACCGCCTCGTGCACCGTCATTGTAACCAGTCGCAAGGTCCTCCCTCAACTGACCGTCCGCCACGGTGCGAGCCGACTGAAACTGGACACACTCCGGGAGCCGGAATCGCGGTCCTTACTGGCCCACCTTGTCGGAGCCGAGCGTGCCGCAGCCGAGCCGGGGGCCATCGACGAACTGGTCCGCGCCTGCGCCGGCCTCCCGCTGGCCCTGAGGCTTCTCGGCGGGCGGGCACAAGCACGCCCTCAACTGTCGTTGACCGACATCGCCACCCAGATTCGCACCGCCGTGCTCGAATTACAGGACGTAGACTCGGAAACCAACCTGCACTCGGTACTGTCCTGGTCCTACCGAGCCCTTCCTGACGATGTCGCGCGCTCCTTCCGGCTGATGAGCCTGGCGCCCGGACCGGACTTCGGGTTGAACGCCGCTGCTACCTTGAACCATCGGAGCATCGACCGGACTCGGCGCGCTCTGACGACCATGGAGCATGCCCACCTCGTCGAACGCCGGACGCCCGATCGGTACGCGTTACATGATTTGGTTCGCACCTACGCCCTTGAGCTTGTCCGTTCGGTTGACGCCGAGGTCGATCGGTCGGACGCGCGAGACAGGGTGATCGATTTCTACCTGCACACAGCGAAAGACGCGAACCAACAGCTGTCGCAGCGCAAAGACCGCCTGGAGCTCGGTCAATTCGTGCCCGGAACCATTCCCCTGACCTTGGCGGACGCGGCCGAGGCCCTGACGTGGTTCGACACCGAGCACATCTGCTTGCTTGCGGTGCAACGGATGGCCTCCACCTTGGGCCGGTACAACGCGGTTTGGCAGCTAGCCGCCGCCATGGACACATACCTCCGGCGCAAGGGCAGCCTGGACGACCGGCTCGCAAGCTGGCGGACGGCGCTCGCGGCAGCCGAGCACCTCGGCGACCCGGCTCCGCTCCTCGTCGCCCTCCGTCAGCTTGGCGATGCTTGCTCACGCACTGGGCAGCACACCGAAGCTCTCGAACTCGCCCAGCGATGCCTCGGGCTGACAGATTCGGCCGCGGCCGCCGACCAAGCCGAAGCCCACCGGACGCTGGCAATGATCCTCGAACGCCAAGGTGACGGCGAACGAGCTCTCGACCACGCCCTTCAGGCTCTCGACCGCGTCCGCTCGCTCGGTGACGGCCTCGCCGAAGCGGAGGTCCTCAACGCCGTCGCCCGATACGCCGCCCAGCTCGGCCATTTCGACCAAGCTCGCGACCACTGCAGAGCGGCACAGGAGCTGCACCGCTACCACCCCGACCGCGCCGGCGAGGCCGACACCCTGGACACCTTGGGCTACGTCGCCCACCACTCAGGCGAATATCCTCAAGCCCTCACGCTCTACCGGGAAGCTCTGCAACTGCGCCGCGACCTGCGTGACCACTACCAAGTCGCGGACACCCTGCGCAATCTCGGCGAGATCCACGCCGGCGTCGGCGACTACCACACTGCCCGGCTGTCCTGGACCGAGGCCCGCAAGCTGTTCACCGAGCAGGGCCGGGTGGACGATGCCGACGACACGCGGCACCAGATCGAAGCTCTCCACCATGCAGCGCCGGGTGACGCGGAAGAGGTCACGGTCCACACGTCCGGCGACGACGGCCAGCAGGTGCGAGACGCCCTAGTCGATCTCTTGGAAGTCGCCGGATTTGACGTCATTTCAGGCGACGTACCCCAGCACGGATCTTGGTTCCAACGCCTGTTCGTCACGCAGAAGAACCCCCAAGGCGGGGAAGAGCTGGGGCGGCTGGTGGCGGCCGCGGTAGCCAACCAGCTGGGCGGCACGGTGAACGGCTCAGTGATCCAAGGTCGCGACATTCACCTCAACCACAACACCGCAGGCGCCGGGCACAGCGAACAAGAAGCCAACGCGATCGCCCGGTTGCTCGAAGCGTGCCAAGCCCAGAGCGAGGTCGCCGTCTGCACCAGTTCGTTCGTGCTCGTCAAGGTCGACGGCCGGATCACCTGTTGGGTGCCCACCACCGAGACCATGCACATTCTGCGCGCGAACCCGCAACTGTTGCACTCACCAAGGGAACTGTTCGAAACACTTTCCCGACTTCCGGACAGTATTGCCGGTGGTCAATCGCACACGGGCCGACCACCCACGACCGCGCACGGCGACTTCCCCGCCTAGGGCCGAACATCGTCGCGCGCATTCCTCAGCTCTGAACCGCCGACTCCACCGAGGAGATCAAGAAAATTTCTTAAGAAAAGAGTTCACGCTAGCTGTATGAGGCCATGACGTTGGTGACGCCAGCGTGGAGCCTGGACGCTGGTGGCTGATCTCCGGCGGCAGTGTGTGGTCGATGGTAGTTGTAGTGGATGTTCCAGACGGCCAGAGCTGCGGTGCGATCGGCTTCGCTGAGCCAGACATGCGCGTAGAGGAATTCCTCGGCCAAGATCCTGTTGTAGCGTTCGACCTTGCCGTTGTGGCGTGGGGTATAGGGTGTGATTCGCTGGTGGCGGGCGCCGCGCAGGACGGTGGCGAAGTCTTTCGCGCGGTAGCAGGAGCCGTTGTCGGTGACGAGGCGGTGGATGTGGGTGATGCCGTGTCGGGCGAAGAACGCCCGGGCCCGGTGGACGAACCCGATCGCGGTGCGGGCGGTTTCGTCGGGCAGGGCTTCGGTGTAGGCCAGGCGGGAATAGCCGTCGACGGCAGAGTGCAAGTAGGTGTAGCGAGCCCGCCCGCCACGGGTTTTGGTGCGGGCGACCTTCCGGTCCTGGTCGCTGCCTTTGCCGTGGATCCGCCAGCCGCCGCCGTCGGGGATCTGCCCGATTTTCTTCACATCGAGGTGCACCCATGTGGCCGGGCCAGCGGGCGATGATCCGCCTCGGCTGGCGGTTGGTGGCTCCGGTCGGGTCGAGGAACCGGCGTCGATTGAGCCCAAGGTGCAGCAGGTGCCGGCCGACGGTGCGGACAGAGATCGTCACGCCTTCGGCGGCCAGCTCCGTGGCGATCCTTCGGGCGGAGTACTTCCGTTGCCGGCGTAGCTGCTCAATCCGGACCACAACCTCGGCCGGCGTGGCGGTGGGCTGGCGGTGCGGGGCGCTCGACCGGTCGAGCAGGCCAGCCTCGCCGTAGCGGCGCCAGCGGTTGACCCACTTGGATGCGCATTGCCGCGAGATGCCCATCTCAGCGGCGACGTGGGCGATCGGGCGAACCTGGCAACGCGCTACGAGCCGGCGGCGGCCCTCGAGCGACAGCGGGGCATTACGGTGGGACACGGACGGGTCTTTCTCTCGGCAGGACGAGTGGGTCGCACTTCTCATCCTGCCGCCGAAAGACCCGTCCCTCGTCTCAGGTCCCGTCGGCCGTCACCAACGTCATGACCCGCAACAGCTAGCTATTAATTCGCCATCAAGACGTGCAGAATTCGGTTCGGTAGCCGCTCCTCTGCGATATCGAGAACCTGCTCAAGAGGTACGGCAAGTTCTGATGCATCAAGGTCGATCGCCGCAGACCATGCCGCAGGCTCGTACCGAGTGAGGCTCGAAAGCCCGAGCAGTATCGACCACCAGAGCATGAGAGGATGCGGACAGGCAGCGCCGGCGATCTCCGGGAGGGCATACCCGACGAACTCTGGAATCTTACTATGCCGGTACCCCGGAGCAATCTCCACGACAGACGCGAACTCGCGCGTTTTATTCCATATCTCATTCAGGGTCGTAACAGGCGGGCAACGCAGCCCGATGATCGCAGCCCTGTCCGGCCGGTTCTCATTGCGGACAACCTCTTCGCCAGGAGCGGCTTCCTCTGGTCCTTGCGATCCTTGCTTGACGGCAAATGCGTCACGAAGCGAAGGATAGCCCGCTAGTGCGGCGGTAATCTCCCGTGCAGTGGTCCCCGGCACGTCGATCGGCATGGTGACGGTTCCATTCGTGTGAACGACGCTGGCTTCATATCCGACCGCAGCTCCCGCCGGAGGTTGCAGATCTCCCAGCTCCAGCTTGATGGGGCGTCTCCAGGCTGCCGAAGATCCGGGAATTCGCACATCCAGGAGATCCGGGTTCGCAGCCCAGAGCTCGCCGAGCTGAGCCGACGCCACCAAGCTTGAGGAGCGGATCGCGGCGGCAGTTCCGTGATACGAGTCCTGCGAACCAGACATCGGCGTCACAGTGCTTCGAATGATCTGACCGGGATTCGATCCCACCTTCAGGCCATGTCCGCGAAGTTGCCATGGATCAGGCAGGTGAGCGGCCGCGATAGCTCGCCCGGCTTGGCTCAACGCATAGAACAGGGGCAAAGCCTTAGTAGCGTAACTCGCCGACGCTGCCGCCTCTGCGAGTTCTTCGGCTTGCCGAAGGGCAGCAACGAAGGTTCCCTTTCGATCGACATCTCCAGCCGCCAGCCCCGGAGGGGTTGCCCGTAGCGCTCGGAGCTCCTGCCAGCTTGTCAACCGTGCCATCCACGCATTTTCGCACGCGCTGGAGTACTCAGCTGTCCGCGGTCTCCAGACCATGCTTCGGGCCAGCCCGCCGGATTCATCCAATACTTGGGCGACCAACTACGAAACTTGCGGCGCGCTCAGTTGACTCCCGTCTGCGACGTCCGCGATGAAACGTGCGAATTGGCAGTTTCAGATGCCGCGCTGTCCGTGTTCTTCGTGGAACACGGACAGCGGCACCGGCGGTCCAGCTCATCCCGTAGCAAGTGCCCCTGAACCATGGTCATGCGGGCTATCGTGAGCGTCCGCCCGCCGGCGCCTTGGCCGAGCCGCCGCCCATCGTTCTCGAGGCCCCCTCTTGCCAGGCAGACGTCGGCAACTGGTCGCCGTGACCGTCTACTCGGGCGTCCAGGATGCAGACCCGGCGGACGGTCGACCGGGTCGATCAGCAGACAGCACCGTGACGACCTCAGCGTCTGGGCTGGCATGAGATCAGAGCGGTCAAGGTCAACGCCCATCACGTAGCCGGCCGACGTCTGGACATCGAATCCGGCGCTCTGCCACTGCACGGTGTTCAATTGCACGTGGACAGGAACCGTCACGGCGTTGGCCGAGTCCGCGAAGGTGACACAGCCAGCCTGACTCCCTTGTAGCGGCGTCTCGAAGCTCTTCGGCGGCGAGTTTCCTGCTCGGCGGGCGACGTCGTCGCAGCCGATCAGCGATGCGGACCCGAATCTGCCGCCGACCGTGTCGTGACCTGCGCCGCGGTTGAGGACGGCGAGCACGCCCGCGGCGACGCCGATCACGACAACCACGCCGATGGCCACGATGGCGATGATCCAGCCGGTCCGTGAACCTTCCCTGGCGGGCGGGAGCCCTCCGCCGTGATACTGCGGGCCCCGGCAAACCGATGCGTTCCCGGCCGGATCGGATACCTCAGGTTAGCGCTCGCTTACAATGGCCGGGATCGGGCCGGCCGTCGGGGCCGCCGGTGGGGCGGGGCTATCTGGGAGGATCAGCGGATGACGATGTCGCTGTCGGCCGAACTGTGGCCGGACGTGCAGCCCGAGACCGCGCGGCGGCTGATGCTCGCCGGGGTCGAGGCCTTCGCCAAGCGGGGGTACCACGCCACCACCACGCGGGACATCGCCGGGGCCGCGGGGATGTCGCCCGCCGCGCTCTACGTGCACTTTCCCTCCAAGGCCGCGCTGCTGTTCGCCATCAGCCGGTACGGGCACGAGCAGACCCTCGCGCTCGTCGAGAACGTCGTCGCGAAGGAAGCCGATCCCGTCGAACGGATCCGGCTCATCGTCGAGGACTTCGTGGCCTGGCACGCGCGGCGGCACACCGTCGCCCGGGTGGTCCAGTACGAGCTGCAGGCCCTTCCCGAGCAGGAGTTCGAGGTGGTCGCCGAGCTGCGGCGGCGGATCGAGCGGATCGTGCGGGAAGTCATCGCCGAGGGCGCCGCCGGTGGCGTGTTCACCGTCTCCGACCCGCACGTCGCCGCGCGGGCCGTGCTCTCGCTCGGGGTCGACGTCGCCCGCTGGTACACCGAGCGGGCCCGGCAGACCCCCACCGCGCTGGGCAAGGAGTACGGCGGGCTCGTGCTCCGCATGCTCGGCGTGATGCCCGTCACAGACTGAGCGGTCGTTCAACAAGGCTGCACAGTAGCGGTCATATTCTGTCCGCTTTCTCTGCCAGAGTGACGCCGTGCCGAAACTGGACAGCCGCGCCCTCAACCGCGCCACCCTCGCCCGCCAGCTGCTGCTCGAACGCTCGCCGCTGCCCGTGTCCGACGCCGTGGCGCACCTCGGCGGTCTGCAGGCGCAGGAGCCGCAGGAACCGTTCACCGGGCTGTGGTCGCGGCTGCGCGGGTTCGCCCCCGCGGCGCTGGACGACCTGCTGACCGGCCGGCAGGTCGTGCGGACCCACCTCATGCGCCGGACCGTGCACCTGCTCACGGCCGGCGACGTGCTCGCGTGGCGGACCCGCTTCGACGCGATGCTGCGCCAGCGCGTCCTCGGCACCTACCGCCGCGAACTCGCGGAGGTCGACCTCGGCGAGCTCGCGGCCGCGGGCCGGGAGGTGCTGGCCGACGGCGAGCCGCGCTCGATGGGCGAGCTGGCCCGTGCGGTCGCCGGCCGCTGGCCCGCGGCGGGGCCGCGGCCGCTCGGGGAGATGCTGGTCGCCGCGCTGATCCCGATGGTCCAGCTGCCGCCGCGCGGGCTGTGGCGGACCAGGGCCGGCGTGCGCAACCTGCCGCTGACGGCGTGGCTGGGCCGCGACGGCGACCCGCTCGACCCGGCCGACGGCGTCGGGCAGGTCCTGGTGCGCCGCTACCTGGCGGCCTTCGGCCCGGCGGCGACGGCGGACCTGCGCGCGTGGTCCGGCCTGGCCGGGCTGCCGGCGGCCGTGAAAAAAGTACGCGAGGAGCTGGTGGCGTTCCGCGACGAGCGCGGCCGCGAGCTGCTCGACCTGCCGGACGCCCCGCGCCCCGGCCCGGACACCCCGGCGCCGGTCCGGTTCCTGCCGGCGTTCGACAACGCGATCCTCGGCTACGACGACCGCACCCGCATCATCGACGACGCCCACCGCGGGCTGTCGGTGGCGGGCGAGCGGGTGGTGCTGGTGGACGGCCGGGTCAGCGCGACCTGGACGACCGACGGCGGCGCGGTGGTGGTGCGGCCGCTGCGCCGGCTGACCGGGCAGGAACGCCGCGAGGTGACAGCCGAGGGAAGCGAGCTCGCGGCTTTCCTGAGCGACGGCGAGAGCGACCGGACGCGGATCGAGTCCCGCTGAACCTCACCCGACCGCCCGCGCGAACCGCTCCGCCACCTCCCGCAACCGCTCCACCAGCCCGTCCGGCGCCTCCTCCACCACGAAGTCGTACCCCCACTGAGCCAGGTGGTACGGCACCGTGTCCAGGGTGTTCGCCCCGGTCCGAACCCGGCAGCAGTGCTCGTCGATCGCCTCCACCACCCCCGACGTCGGCGGGATCCGGCGCGCCAGCACTTCCGCCGGCGCGGCCACGCGCAGCACGAACCGGTGCGGGTACGGCGCCGTCGAGATCTGGCGGGAGACGTACTCGGCGAGGTCCGCGGCCGGCGGCTCGCGCGGGGCGAACCGGAAGCCCGCCGACGGCACGCCGTCGATCCGGTCCACCCGGAACGTCCGCCACGCGTCGCGGTCGAGGTCGAACGCCACCAGGTACCAGCGCCGTCCCGTGTGGACCAGCCGCAGCGGCTCCACCGACCGTTCCGTCGCGGCCCCCGTGCGGTCGCCGTAGCCGAAACGCAGGCGCTCGTGGTCGCGGCAGGCCGCGGCGATCGTCGTCAGCACCGACGCGTCCACCGTCGGCCCCGCCCCCGGCAGCGAGACCGTCGCGGCCTGCAGGGCACCGACCCGGGGGCGCAGGCGCGCCGGCAGCACCTGCTCCAGCTTCGCCAGCGCGCGCACCGACGTCTCCTCGATGCCGCTGACCGTGCCGCTCGCCGCCGTGCGCAGGCCGACCGCGACCGCCACCGCTTCGTCGTCGTCCAGCAGCAACGGGGGCAGCGCCGCGCCCGCGCCGAGCCGGTAGCCGCCCGCCACGCCGGGTGTCGCGTGCACCGGGTAGCCCAGGGAACGCAGCCGCTCGACGTCGCGGCGGATCGTGCGGACGTCGACCTCGAGCCGGGCCGCCAGGTCCGCGCCCGGCCAGTCCCGGCGGGCCTGCAACAGAGACAACAGCCGGAGCAGGCGTTCCGAAGTGCCGTACATGGCACGCAGTGTGCCAGACATCGCGGACAGATCCGGTCCGCGATCCGCCGGATAGTGCAGTCGGGCGGCCGAACACTTGCCAGGCGCCGCCCCGGCCGGAAAGAGTGGCGCATGCCGATCGACCCGCACACGCTGCTCGCCGTCGCCCGCGAAGAAGCCGAGCTGGGCAAGGCCGAAGGCGGCGTGCCGATCGGGGCCGCGCTGTTCGACACCGCGGGCACCCTGCTCGGCCGCGGGCACAACCGGCGCGTGCAGGACGGCGACCCGTCGATGCACGCCGAGACCGCGGCCTTCCGCAACGCCGGCCGCCGCCCGCACTACCGCGACACGATCATGGTCACGACGCTCTCGCCGTGCTGGTACTGCTCCGGGCTCGTCCGTCAGTTCGGTATCGGGCGCGTGGTCATCGGCGAGGCGAAGACGTTCCACGGCGGTCACGACTGGCTCGCCGGGCTGGGCGTCGAGATCACCCTGCTCGACGACCCCGGCTGCACCGCGCTGATGACGGAGTTCATCGCCGCGCGCCCGGACCTGTGGTTCGAGGACATCGGGGTCGAGAAGTCCGACTAGGACAGTGTCGGACCGACAGCGCTGGACGAGGAGCCGGTATGCCGTCATCCGTTCCGCTCGTGGACCTTTCGCCGTGGTTCGCGGGCACGTCCGAAGGCCGCGCCGACGTCGCCGCCCGGATCGACGAGGCCCTGCGGGAGTCCGGCTTCCTGCTGGTCACCGGGCACGGCGTGCCGGCGGACCTGCGCACGCGGACCCGCGAGCTGGCGCGGCGGTTCTTCGCGCTGCCCGAGGACGTCAAGCAGCGCTACGCCGTGACCGTCGGCGGCCGCGGCTGGCTGCCGCCCGGCGTCGAGGCCAACGGCTACGCGGAGGGCACCGAGACCCCGCCGGACCTCAAGGAGTCCTACTCCGCGGGCGCGGACCACAAGCTCGGCGTCGCCGAAATCGACGGGTTCTGGTTCCAGCCCAACGTCTGGCCGCACGAGGTGCCCGGCCTCGGCGAGGCGGCCACCGAGTACATGCGCCGGATGCGGGCGCTCTCGGACCACCTGCTGGAGATCTTCGCCGCGGCGCTCGGCCTCGCGGAAAGCCACTTCACCCGGCACACCGCGCACCCGACGTACACGTTCAACATCAACTGGTACCCGCCGATGACCCACGTCGGCCCGCCGGAGCCGGACCAGTTCCGGATCGGCCCGCACACCGACTTCGGCACCGTCACCGTGCTCGACCGCCAGGCCGGGCTGGGTGGCCTGCAGGTCTGCACGGCCGGCGGCGAATGGGAGGACGCGCCGTTCCACCCGGACGCGTTCACGGTGAACATCGGGGACCTGATGGCCCGCTGGACCGGCGACCGCTGGCGGTCGACGCGCCACCGCGTCCTGCCGCCGCCGGCGTCGGCCCCCGACGAGGACCTGGTCTCCCTGATCTTCTTCTACGAAACCGACCACGACGCCCGGATCACGTCGCTGGCGCCGCCGCTGGGCACCCGGACCTACCCCGAGGTGATCGCGTCGGAGTACCTGCGGGAGAAGCTCGACGCCATCACGATGAGCTGACGTCCGGTTCGGCGCAGAAGGTCCGGTTGCGGCCCGCCGCTTTCGCCCGCAGCAACGCCGTTTCCGCGGCCAGCAGCGCGTCCGCGAGGACGCCGCCGGCCGCGCAGTCCGCCACGCCGATCGACACCGTCACGCCGACGAACTGCGGGCCGTCGCCCGACGCCTTCAGCGCCACCAGCGTCGAGGCGATCCGCAGCCGGATCCGCTCGGCGATCGCCATCGCGTCGAAGGCGCCGGTGCCGGGCAGCAGCACCGCGAACTCCTCGCCGCCCGAGCGCCCCACGAGGTCGGCGGCCCGCACCTCGTCGCGCAGGGTGCCGGCGACCGCGCGCAGGACGGCGTCGCCGATGCGGACGCCGTAGCGGTCGTTGAGCAGGCGGAAGTGGTCGAGGTCGAGCAGCAGCACGGCCGGACCGGGGCTGTGCCCGCCGAGGCGGTCCAGCCGGGCCTCGGCGGCGCCGCGCCAGGACGCGGCGGTCAGCACGCCGGTGCCGGGATCGAGGGTGACGTGGTCGCGGCGGCCGGCCCCCAGCCCGCCGCGGTGCAGCACCACGGTGGCGCCGGCCAGCAGCGGCACCAGCAGCGGCGCGGCGACGACGGCCCAGGCCAGCGGCAGGCCGAACGCCGTCATCGCGGCGTCGAAGGCGTGCCCCGGTGCGGCGTCGCGCGGGCGGCGGGGCCCGTCGGCGCCGGTCACGAGGGCGGCGTTCACCGCGAGGAACACCACCCCGGCGACGGTGAGCAGGCCGACGGTCCGGGCGTCGAGGACCTCGCCGAGCGGCCGGACCCCGGTCGCGGTGAGGAAGGCACCGGCGGCGAGCCCGGCCAGCGCCGTCGCCGCGGCGCCGGACACCTGCCGGTACCCGGGTCTTCTGCGGACCCGGAACCACTGGTGCAGCGCGGAGAGCACGACCAGCGCGACGGCGAGTCCCGGGCGGAGCACGAGCACCCCGGCGAAGACCCACGGCGTGTCGACGCCGGGGCCGAGCAGGGTGTCCTCGCGGTGGCGTTCCACCGGCCGCGCGAGTTCGGCCGACACCAGCATCCCGCCCAGGAGCAGCGCGAACGGCGCGAGCATCGCGGGCAGGGGCGGGAAGCGGAGGGCGGCGAGCACGACGGCGGCGACGGCGAGCGCGTCCACCCCGAGGAGGTAGCAGACCTGGCCGCGGCGCGGCAGCCGCCACAGCGCCCACCGCCGCGGGGACCAGCGCTGCGGGAGGAGGGCGGCCAGCAACCGGCCAGGGCGGCGTTCCCCGCCGGCGGCGACCGTGGAATCCCCCACCATTTCGGCAAAGTAGCCGGAATGCGGGCCGGTGTCGATCCGCCTTCAGGGGAATTCGACCTAGGTGGTCCGGACGACTCCGTGGGTCATTTTCCGACTGGCGGAGGGTTGACACGCAATATTGGTCTAGTCCATTGTGTGGTGGCACACAGCACTCCTCCCGGGTTGATCCCGCCGCCTCAAACCGGAGGTGCTCCACCCTGCATTCGGAGGACCCCCATGAAATCAGTGCGCCGTCTAGTCACCCTCGCCGCGGCCGCCTCGGCCGCGCTGGCGACGACGGTCGGGCTCGCCCCGCAGGCCATGGCCGCGGTCGACCCGGTGCTCGCCTCCCCGTACCTCTACCAGTGGGGCGGCCAGACCAGCCCGACCGCGGCGATGTCCGCGACCGGCGTGAAAGCGTTTACGCTCGCGTTCGTCCTGTCGGACGGGACCTGCAACCCGAAGTGGGACGGCAGCCGTTCACTGACCGGCTCGGACAAGACGATGATCCAGAACATCCGCAACGCCGGCGGGGACGTGATCCCCTCCTTCGGCGGGTGGTCCGGCACGAAGCTGGGCTCGAAGTGCACGTCGGCCTCCGCGCTGGCGGGTGCGTACCAGAAGGTGATCGACGCCTACGGCCTCAAGGCGATCGACCTCGACATCGAGAACACCGACGAGTTCCAGAACAACACGGTCCAGGACCGCATCCTGGGCGCGGTCAAGCTGACCAAGCAGAAGAACCCGAACCTGCGCGTGGTGATCACCATCGGCACCACCACGACCGGCCCCGACTCGTGGGGCAAGCGCCTGATCAACCAGGCCAAGGCGATCGGCGCGCCGGTCGACGTCTGGTCGGTCATGCCGTTCGACTTCTCCGGCGGCGGCGACATGGCCGCGCTGACGAAGTCCGCGGTCGACGGGCTGAAGAACCAGCTCAAGACCACGTTCGGCTGGAGCGACGACACCGCCTACCGGCACAGCGGCCTCTCCTCGATGAACGGCAAGACCGACAACGCGGGCGAGACGGTCACGGTCTCGAACTTCACCTCCATCCGCAGCTACGCGACGAGCCACCACCTGGCCCGCTTCACGTTCTGGGCCACCAACCGCGACTGCAGCGGCGGCGGCGAATGCAGCGGCATCACGCAGGACAAGTACGCGTTCACCAAGGTCGTCGCCGGCTACACCGGCTGACACGGGGCCCGTAGTGGGGCAGTCGGAGGCCCTCTCACCGGCATCGGGGTCGGTGAGGGGGCCTTCGCGGGTCAGCGCCGCCAGCCGCCGCAGTAGTACGGGTTGCACTGGTAAGGATTCCACCCGGGCGCCCAGGTGGACGGCTTCGTCGTGACCGGCGGCGGGGGCGGCAGCTCGACGGTCACGGTCGGGGTGGGCGTCGGCGTCCGCCGCGCGTGCATGACGACCGGCGACGGCGTGGTCGTCTCGGTGGGCGCGGCCACCGCGGTGGACGACGCCGGGACGGCGGTGGCCGGCTGCAGCTGCGGGAACTGCGTGGACCCGGGCACGGAGTCCGGCCGCGTCGCGAGCACGAGCACCAGCCCGCCGAGCACGACGATCACCGCCGACGCCAGGGCCATCCGCGCCGCACCGCTGGGCCCGGGGCCGGCCCCGGTGTCCCGGCGCGCCGCGAGCTCGGCCGCCCGCGAACCCGGTTTGCGCGGCCGCGCGCCGGTCTGCCGGAGCAGTTCGTCGACCGTGACCCGGTCCCGTCGCCTGCGCGCACTGCGCGTCATGCACGACCTCCACCCGATACCCCCGCCGCCGCGCTCGCCCGCGGCCGCATGATCCGGGTGGATAGTAGAAACCGTTGCGGGAAAAGTAAACGCGCTGATCGGAGCGGTCTCGTTACCGTTCCGAGACAACCGGATCGCGTTCCCGGCCGTAGCCGTCAACGAGGCGGCGAGCCACCGCGGCCCGGCCGCGCCCGCAAGCCGTCAGCGCGCCACCAACCGCCGTCCCAGTCCGGCCACCCGGCGGGTCACCGGGGTGAACTCCGGCAGCCTCAGCACCGCCAGCAGCCCGAACGGCACCGCCATCCCCAGCAACCCCTGTACCGGCAGCTTCACCCACGCCCCCGGGATCACCCCGAGCGACGCCGGCACCGCGTACCCGGCCAGCACCGCCGCCACCACCCCCAGCCCGCTCACCGACAGCGTGATCAACCCGACCCGCAGTGAGCGCTTGCTGCGCAGGTGGCCGAGCCGGACCCACAGCCACACCTGCCCCAGCACCGCGCCGACCACGAACCCGGCGCCGTTGACCAGCATCACGCCGTAGACGATGTGCTCGCCGTCGAGCAGGCCGCGGCAGAGCAGCAGCAGCGGGATCTTCACCGCCGTCATCACCAGCATGATCAGGGTCGGCGTGCGAGCGTCCTTCATCGCGTAGAACACCCGCAGCTGCAGCATGACCAGCGCGAACGGCAGCAGCCCGACCGCGGAGACGGCCAGGGTCTGGCCTAGCCGCTCGGCGTCGTCCAGGGTGCCGCGGCCCCAGGTGAAGATCGCGATGCCGATCGGCGTTCCGACCACCGCCAGCACCGCCGAAATCGGCACGAACAGCACCGTCGACATGCGGGAGGCCAGCGAGAGGTCGCCGACGAGCGACACCGTGTCGCCGTCCGCGGCGGCGCGGCTCATCCGCGGCATCAGCGCCGTCAGCAGCGAGACGCCGAGGATGCCGTACGGCAGCTGGAACAGCAGCGACGCGTAGCTGTAGGCCGTGACGCCGCCGCTGTTGCCGCCGGTCAGCACGCGGGTGGTGACGACGAACCCGACGTGGCTGACCACGACGTAGCCGAGGATCCATGCGGCGAGCCCGCCGAACTCCCTGATCCGCGGGTCGAAGCCCCAGCGCCAGCGGAACCGGAACCCGGTGCGCAGCAACGCCGGGATCAGCACGAGCGCCTGCGCGACGATGCCGAGCGTGGTGCCGAGGCCGAGCACGAGCAGCTTCGGGTCGCTCATCCGGACCGGGTCGAGGGTCAGCTCGCCCGGCACCAGCGCGAACAGCACGAGCGTGCCGGTGACGACGACGTTGTTCAGCACCGGCGCCCAGGCCGGCGGGCCGAAGACGTTCTGCGCGTTGAGGATCGCCGAGAGCAGCGCGAACAGCCCGTAGAACAGGATCTGCGGCAGCAGCAGGTACGCCAGCGCGGTGGTCAGCCCGGGGTTCGCGGTCGGAGACGATTTGTCGACGTAGAGGGCGGTGAACAGCGGGGCGATGGCCACCGCGACCGCCGTGCCGACGACGAGCAGCACCAGCGCCATCGTGATCAGCCGCTGCGTGTAGGCGCGGCCGCCGTCCGGGTCGTCGTGGGAGCGGACCAGCAGCGGCACCACGACGCTGGCCAGGACACCGCCGAAGAGCAGCTCGAAGACGATGTTGGGCAGGGTGTTCGCGACGGTGAAGGAGTCGTTGGCCACCCCGGTCCCGACCACGGCGGCCAGCAGCAGCTTCGCGACGAACCCGGTGACCCGGCTGACGGCGGAGGCGACCGCCATCCGGCCGCTGGAGCGGGCCAGCGACGAGCCGGCTCCTTCCCCGCGGCCGGCGCTGACCGGCGAAGCGGGCGGCCGCGCGACGATCTGGCCGGCGAACTCGTCGTAGGGCCGCCGCGAGACGTCGAGGTCACGGGTCGGCCAGTGCGGGCCCCGCAGCTCGCTCGGGAGGAAGACCGTGGCCTCGTCGTCGACCGGTGGTGGGTGCTCCGCCATGAGGACAAGCCTGCCAGGTCAGGAGCACGCGCGGGAGACCGAACACCTGTTCGAGACCGCGACGGTCCGTGATGTTCAGGCGGCGGCGGTGACCGCCAGCGCGGCCCGCCCGGCTTCGGTCAGCTCGGCGGTCACGCGCCCGGTGCCGCCTTCGACGGCGGGCCGCAGGTAGCCGCCGTGGGCGAGGGCGTGCGCGGTGATCTGATCGCAGCAGGCGAATCCGTCGACGAAGAGGTCGGGCTCGCAGCTGCACGACATCTGCGCACGGCCCGCGGCCACCGCCTTCAGCATCGCCATCGCGCGGTGGGTGAGCTCGACTCCTGAACCGGACACCGGTCTGCCTTCCTCTTTCGTCGCTACAACGAGTTATTCGCCCGTTGGGCCGATTGTGTTACTTACGGCACTATGACGTTCGGGGGGCGGGTGAGGTTCCGTCCGGTCTCGGTGCGGTCGGGTTCGAGGGAAAAGATGTCCTCGCCGGACGGGCAGGCGCCGGGATGCCCTGCCCGCTCCTTTGCCTGGTTGCTCAGCCGAGCCGCAGCTCCAGCGTTCGGGCCCACTCGCGGACGATCTGCCGTCTCCGCCTTGCGTCGTCGGTCAGGAGGTTGGCCAGGCCCAGGCCGCGGGCCAGGTCCAGGGTGGCCTGGACCAGTTCGCGGGCCCCCGGGCGGGACTCGTCGACCCCCAGGAGCTCCACTGTCACGCGGTGGGCCTCGCGGCCCACCCGCGCTTCCAGCGGGACCAGCACGTCCCGTAGGGCGTCGTCGGTTGCCGCCACCGACCACAGTTGCAGGGCCGCTCGGAACAGCGGGCCGGTGTACAGGTTCAGGACCATTTCGACGACGCGCTCGATGCGGGATGCTCCGCTCGGCAGGTCGGCTGCCTGGGCGCGCAGCTCGTCGATCTGGGCCTCGCCCAGCAGGTCGACCGCCGCCACCACGAGGTCCTCGCGGGCCGGGAAGTGGTGCTGGGCTGCGCCGCGGGAGACGCCGGCGCGTTCGGCGATGCCGGCCACCGTCACGCCGTGCCAGCCGCGCTCGGCGAAGCTGTCGAGGGCGGCCTCGACCAATCGGCGCCGCGTGGTGCGGCTGCGTTCCTGCTGGGGTTCGCGGATGCCGGTCAAGACGCTCCTAGTACGACTTCGGGAGGCCGAGGCTGTGCTGGCCGACGAAGTTGAGCACCATCTCGCGGCTGACCGGGGCGATCCGGCCGAGCCGCACCGCCGTCACCAGGGTGCCGAGGCCGTATTCGGTGGCGAGGCCGTTGCCGCCGTGGGTCTGCACGGCCTGGTCGGTCGCGCGGATCGCGACCTCCGCGGCGGCGTACTTGGCCATGTTGGCCGACTCGCCCGCGCCGAAGTCGTCGCCGGAGTCGTAGAGCGACGCGGCCTTCTGCGTCATCAGCTTGGCCAGCTCCAGCTCGATCTTGATCTCCGCGAGCGGGTGCGCGAGGCCCTGGTGGGTGCCGATCGGGGCGCCCCAGACCTGCCGCTGGTTGGCGTAGCCGACCGCCTTGGCCAGCGCGTACCGCGCGATGCCGAGGGAGAACGACGCGCCCATGATGCGTTCCGGGTTGAGGCCCGCGAACAGCTGGGCGATCGCCGCGTCCTCCTCGCCGACCAGGGCCTCGGCCGGGAGCTTGACGTCGTCGAGGAACAGCGAGAACTGGTTCTCCGGCGCGACGATGTCCATCGGGATCTTCGTGTACTCGAAGCCTTCCGTGCCGATCGGCAGGATGAACAGCGCGGGCTTGAGCCGGCCGGTCTTCGCGTCTTCGGTGCGGCCGACGACGAGCACGGCGTCGGCCTCGTCGACGCCGGAGATGTAGACCTTCCGTCCACTGAGGACCCAGCCGTCGCCGTCGCGCCGGGCCGTGGTGGTGATCTTGTGCGAGTTCGACCCGGCGTCCGGTTCGGTGATCGCGAAGACCATCCGCTTGGTACCGTCGGCGATGCCGGGCAGCCACTGCTTCTTCTGCTCTTCGGTGCCGAACCGGGAGATCACGGTGCCGCAGATGGCCGGGGAGACGACCATGAGCAGCAGCGGCGAGCCCGCGGCGGCGAGTTCCTCGAGGACGGCCGCGAGGTCGGCGATGCCCGCTCCGCCGCCGCCGTACTCCTCGGGGATGTTGACGCCGAGGTAGCCCAGGCGGCCGGCCTCGTCCCACAGCTCGTGCGTCTTCTCGTCCGCGCGCGCCTTGCGGGCGTAGTACTCGTGCCCGTACTTGGCGCCGAGCTCGGCGACGGCCTTGCGAAGCGCGATCCGCTCCTCCGGCTCGATGAAGTTCATGTTCATGCTTCTTCTCCCACCACCGCGAGGATCGTGCCCACTTCGACCTGCTGTCCCACTGTCACCGGCAGTTCCGCGACCACGCCGTCGGCGGGGGCGGCGATCCGGTGTTCCATCTTCATCGCTTCCAGCCACAGCAGCGGGTCGCCCGCCTTGACGGGGTCCCCGGCCTGCACGGCGAGCCGGACGACCGTGCCGGGCATCGGGGCGACCAGCGACCCGGCGGCCAGTGCGGCGTCCGGGTCGGCGAAGCGCGGTGCCGCCGTGAGCGCCACCGATCCGAGTGCGGAGTCCACATAGGACACGCCGTCGTGCCGGGCGACGTCGAAGGTGCGTCGCACGCCGTTGACGTCCAGCACGACCCGGCCGGGCGCACTGGACACCAGCTCGGTGTCGAAGCCCTCGGCCCGGAGGCCGTCGCGGGTGAGTGAGTAGACGATCTCGTACTCGCGGTCGCCGGCCGTGAAGACCTTGCGCTGCCCGGCCGACCGGACGTTGCGCCAGCCACTGGGCAGCCTGCTCTGCGTCGTGGCTCGCGCCCGGTTGCCCGCGGCGTCCGCCAGCGCCGCCGCGAGCGCGGACAGCCGTTCGGTGCCGGGCGTGGCCAGCGGCGCGGCCAGGGTGTCGAGGCCGTGGCGGTCGAAGAACGCCGTGTCGGTCTCCCCGGCCAGGAAGGCTTCGTGGCGGAGGATGTTCACCAGCAGGTCGCGGTTCGTGACGACGCCGTGGATCTTCGCCGCGGCCAGTGCCTTGGCGAGCCGCCGGGCCGCTTCGGCGCGGGTGGGGGCCCAGGTGATCACCTTGGCGAGCATCGGGTCGTAGTGGACACCCACCACCGAACCGGTTTCGAAGCCGGAGTCGAGCCGGAGGCCGGGCCCGTGTTCGAACGAACGGTCCACATCGGGCACTTCGAAAGTGTGCAGCGTGCCGCTTTGCGGCTGCCAGTTCGCGGCCGGGTCTTCGGCGTAGAGCCGGACCTCGATGGAGTGCCCGACGGTCGGCGGCGGGTCGGCGGGCAGCCGCTCACCCTCGGCGATCCGCAGCTGCAGGGCGACCAGGTCGAGGCCGGTGACGTTCTCGGTGACCGGGTGCTCGACCTGCAGCCGGGTGTTCATCTCCAGGAAGTAGAACCGCCCGTCGGGCCCGGCGAGGAACTCGACCGTGCCCGCGCCGACGTAGTCGATCGCCTTGGCGGCCTTGCGCGCGGCCTCGAACAGCTCCTCGCGCATCGCCGCGCCGACGAACGGCGACGGCGCCTCCTCGACGACCTTCTGGTGCCGGCGCTGGATGGAGCACTCCCGCTCCCCCACCGCCCACACCGTGCCGTGCCGGTCGGCGAGCACCTGGACCTCGATGTGGCGCCCGGTCTCCAGGTAGCGCTCGCAGAAGACGGTCGGGTCACCGAACGCCGACCCGGCCTCCGCACTCGCCCCCTCCACGGCCTCGGCCAGCTCGCCGAGCGAGCGCACCACCCGCATGCCCCGGCCACCACCGCCGGCGGACGCCTTGACCAGCAGCGGCAGGTCTTCCGCCGTCACCGACGCCGGGTCCAGTTCGGCCAGCACCGGGACCCCGGCGGCGGCCATCAGCCGCTTGGACTCCACTTTGGAGCCCATGGTCTCGATGGCCTCCGGCGGCGGCCCGACCCAGGTCAGCCCGGCGTCGAGGACGGCCCGGGCGAAGGCGGCGTTCTCGGACAGGAAGCCGTACCCCGGGTGGACGGCGTCGGCACCGGTCTCGGCCGCGGCCTTGACCAGCAGTTCCGCCCGCAGATACGTCTCGGACGGCGCGTTGCCGGGCAGGCGGACGGCCGCGTCGGCTTCGCGGGTGTGCGGGGCGGCGGAGTCGGCGTCGGAAAACACCGCCACCGTGCCGATCCCGGCGTCGCGGCAGGTGCGGAAGACGCGGCGGGCGATCTCGCCGCGGTTGGCGACCAGCAGGTTCTGGATCATCGCTCGCTCACATCCGGAAGACGCCGAAGCCCTCGGCGCCCTTCACTGGTCCATTGTGGATCGCGGACAGGCTCAGGCCCAGCACGGTGCGGGTGTCGCGCGGGTCGATGATGCCGTCGTCGTAGAGCATGCCGGAGAGGAACATCGGCATCGACTCGGCCTCGATCTGGCCCTCCACCATGGCGCGCATGGCCTTGTCGTGCTCCTCGTTGTACTCCTGGCCGCGGCTTTCGGCGGCCGCGCGGGCCACGATGGACAGCACGCCGGCCAGCTGCGCGGGGCCCATCACCGCGGACTTCGCGCTCGGCCACGCGAACAGGAAGCGGGGATCGTAGGCGCGGCCGCACATCCCGTAGTGGCCGGCGCCGTAGGACGCTCCCATCAGGACGGACAGGTGCGGCACCTTCGAGTTCGACACGGCGTTGATCATCATCGCGCCGTGCTTGATGATGCCGCTCTGCTCGTACTCCTTGCCGACCATGTAGCCGGTCGTGTTGTGCAGGAACACCAGCGGCGTGTGGATCTGGTTGGCCAGCTGGATGAACTGCGCGGCCTTCTGCGACTCCTCGCCGAACAGCACACCCTGGGCGTTGGCGAGCACGCCGACCGGGTAGCCGTGGATGCTCGCCCAGCCGGTCACCAGCGACGAGCCGTAGAGCGGCTTGAACTCGTCGAAGTCGGAACCGTCGACGACGCGGGCGATCACCTCGCGCGGGTCGAACGGCACCTTGAGGTCGGTCGGCACGATCCCGAGCAGGTCCTCGGCGTCGTACAGCGGCTCTTCGTAGTCCGGCTTGGGCGACGGCCCCTGCTTGGTCCAGTTGAGCCGCTTGACGATGGTGCGGCCCAGCCGGATCGCGTCCTGCTCGTCGGCGGCCAGGTAGTCGGCCAGGCCCGAGGTCCGCGCGTGCATCTCGGCGCCGCCGAGCGATTCGTCGTCGGACTCCTCGCCGGTGGCCATCTTGACCAGCGGCGGCCCGCCGAGGAACACCTTCGCCCGTTCCTTGACCATCACGACGTAGTCGGACATGCCCGGCAGGTACGCGCCACCCGCGGTGGAGTTGCCGAAAACCAGCGCGATCGTCGGGCAGCCCGCCGCCGACGCCCGCGTGATGTCCCGGAAGATCCGGCCGCCCGGGATGAAGATCTCCTTCTGCGTCGGCAGGTCGGCGCCACCGGATTCGACGAGGTTGATCGACGGCAGCCGGTTCTGCGCGGCGATGTCCGCGGCCCGGAAGCTCTTCTTCGTCGTCCACGGGTTGCTCGCGCCGCCCTTGACCGTCGGGTCGCTGGCCGAGATCAGGCACTCGACGCCCTCGACCACGCCGATCCCGGTGACCAGGCTCGCGCCGACGCGGTAGTCGGTGCCCCAGGCGGCCAGCGGCGACAGCTCCAGGAACGGCGAGTCCTCGTCCAGCAGCAGCTCGATCCGTTCCCGCGCGAGGAGCTTGCCGCGCTTGCGGTGCCGTTCGACGTACTTCTCACCGCCGCCGGCCACGGCCTTGGCGTGTTCGGCGTCGATCTCCGCGAGCTTCTCCAGCATCGCCTCGCGGTTCGCGCCGAATTCGGCGGCCCGCGTGTCCACTGTGGACCTCAAGGTAGTCACGAGGTGTATCCCAATCGCTTCGCGGCCAGGCCGGTGAGGATCTCGGTGGTGCCGCCGCCGATGCCGAGGATCCGGACGTCGCGGTAGTGCCGCTCCACTTCGGACTCGCGCATGTAGCCGAGCCCGCCGTGCAGCTGGACGGCCTCGTTGACCACCCACTCGGCCGCTTCGACGGCGGTGTTCTTGGCGAAACAGGCTTCGGCGATGACCTCTTCGCCCGAGACGTGCCGGACCGCGGCCTGCCGGGTGTAGGTGCGGGCGACGTCGACCTTCCGCGCCATCTCGGTGAGCTTGTGCTGCACGACCTGCCGGGAGATGAGGGGGCGGCCGAACGTCTCGCGCAGCCGGCACCAGTCCAGCGTCAGGTCGAGCGCGCGCTGGGCGTGGGCGTACGCCTGCACGGCCAGCGACAGCCGTTCGGTGACGAACTGGGTGGCGACCTGCGCGAACCCGCTGTTCTCGGCGCCGACCAGGTTCTCCACCGGCACCCGGACGTCCACGTAGGACAGCTCGGCGGTGTCGGAGCAGAGCCAGCCCATCTTGTCGAGCTTGCGGCTCACGGTGAAGCCCGGTGTCCCGCGTTCGACGACGATCAGGGAGAGCCCGTGGGCGCCGTCGCCGCCGGTGCGCACCACCGTCGTCACGAAGTCCGCCCGGCAGCCGGAGGTGATGAACGTCTTGGCGCCGTTGACGACGTATTCGTCGCCCTCGCGGACGGCGCTGGTCCGGATCCCGGCGACGTCGGAGCCGCCGTCCGGCTCGGTGACGGCGAGGGACCCGATCTTGTCCCCGGCCAGGGTGGGCCGGACCCAGCGTTCGATCTGGACGGGATCGCCCGCCTCGGCGATGTGCGGGACGGCGATGCCGCAGGTGAACAGCGACGCGAACAGCCCGCCGGAGCCGCCGGCGTAGTGCAGCTCCTCGGCGACGACGAGGGCGTCGAGGTAGTTGCCGTCTCCTCCGCCGATCTCCTCGGGGAACGCCACCCCGAGCAGCCCGAGGTCCCCGGCTTTCCGGTGCAGGTCACGCGGCAGCTCGCCGGCGCGCTCCCAGTCGTCCAGGTGCGGCAGGACCTCCTGCTCGACGAACTTCCGCACGGTCTTGCGCAGTTCCGCCCGTTCGGGCGTCCGGAAGGGGTCGGTCACAGCAGGACCTCCGGGACGTCGATCTCCCGCGAGCGCAGCCATTCTCCGAGGGCCTTGGCCTGCGGGTCGAACCGCGCCTGCGAAGCGACGCCCTCGCCGAGGATGCCTTCGACGACGAAGTTCACCGCCCGCAGGTTCGGCAGCAGGTACCGCGTCACCGGCAGGCCGGCGGTCTCGGGCAGCAGCAGCTTGAACTCGGCGACGGTCAGCCGGTGCACCAGCCACCGCCAAGCCTCTTCGGACCGCACCCAGACGCCGACGTTGGCGTTGCCGCCCTTGTCACCGCTGCGCGCCCCGGCCACCGTCCCGAGGGGTACCCGCCGCACCGGCCCGTGCTCCAGCGGTTCGGGCAGTGCCGGTTCATCCACTTCGGACAGTTCCCGAGTGGACACCGAAGGAGCTATGTCGACACGCATGCCGTCCGGCAGCACGGCCACGTGCGGCACCTTCGCAGCGTCCACGTAGGCCGCGGTGTAGACGCCATACGGCGAGGCGTCCGACGGCGGTGCCGTCACGTGGAAGCCGGGGTAGCTGGCCAGCGCGAGTTCGACCGCGGCACCGGTGAAGGCGCGCCCGGCGACCTTCGGATCGGCGTCCTTGACGGCGACGTGCAGCAGGGCGCTCGCGGTCTGCTCGGTGTCGGCGTCGGCGTGGTCGGTGCGGGCGAGGGTCCACCGGACGTCGGCGGGCGGCCGGTCCTTCATGGACGCTTCGAGCTGTTCGCGCACCAGCGCGGCTTTCGCCTCGATGTCGAGTCCGGTGAGGACGAACGTGGTCTCGTTGCGGAACCCGCCGAGGGTGTTCAGCGCGACCTTGAGCGTCGGCGGCGGCGCTTCCCCGCGGACGCCGGAGATGCGGACGCGGTCGGGGCCGTCCTGGGTCAGCGAGAGCGTGTCGAACCGGGTCGTGACGTCCGGTCCGGCGTACCGCGCGCCGGTGATCTCGTACAGCAGCTGCGCGGTGACCGTGCCGACGTTGACCACACCGCCGGTGCCCGGGTGCTTCGTGATGACGCTGGAGCCGTCGGCCTCGATCTCGGCGATCGGGAACCCGGGCACGCCGAGGGTGTGCTCGGTGAAGAAGGCGTAGTTGCCGCCGGTGGCCTGCGCGCCGCATTCGATGACGTGCCCGGCGGCGACCGCCCCGGCCAGGGCGTCGAAGTCGTCGCGGGCCCAGCCGTAGTGCGCGGCGGCCGGCCCGACGATCACCGAGGCGTCGGTGACGCGGCCGGTGACGACGACGTCGGCCCCGGCGTTCAGGCATTCGGCGATGCCCCACGCGCCGAGATAAGCGTTGGCGGTCAACGGTTTCCCGAGGTCCAGCTCCTCGGCCCGCTGTACGAGGTCGTCGCCTTCGACGTGGGCGACCTTGACGTCGAGGCCCAGTTTTTCCGCCAGTTCCCGGAGCGCGTGGGCCAGCCCGGCGGGGTTCAGTCCACCGGCGTTGGCGACGATCTTGACGCCCTTTTCCTGCGCCAGGCCGAGATTCTCCTCCATCTGGCGGAGGAACGTCTTGGCGTAGCCGCGAGTGGCGTCCTTCATCCGGTCGCGGCCGAGGATGAGCATGGTCAGCTCGGCGAGGTAGTCGCCGGTCAGGACGTCCAGGGGGCCACCGGTGAGCATCTCGCGGACGGCCGAGAACCGGTCGCCGTAGAAGCCCGAGGCGTTGCCGATGCGGTACGGCTGTGTCATTGCCGCCTCCGCGGGAAAGAGTCCGTCGGCGGTGCGAACTGCCCCGGCTTCCGCCCGTTCCCGGGCGGCCCCGCGAAGGCCTGCGCGATGCCGAGCCACTCTTCGACGTCGGCACCGTGGGCGACGAGGCCGGTGTCGGCCGGGTGCCGCCGCTGGGTGACGACGAGGCAGAAGTCCAGGGCGGTGCCGGTGAGCTTCTGCTCGGCGTCCTCGGGCCCGAAGGCCCAGGTGGAGCCGTCCGGCGCGGTGAGCTCGACACGGAACTCCTCGGCCGGCGGGGCGAGGGAGTTCGTCTTGTAGGCGAAGTCGCGGGTCCGGGTGCCGAAGCGCGCGATGTGCCACAGCCGCATGGCCGGCTCGCGGGTGAGCCCGAGCGCGTCGAAGATGTCCTGCCCGTGCGCCCAGGTTTCCATCATCCGCGCGGTCGCCATCGAGGCGGCGCTCATCGGCGGCCCGTACCACGGCAGCTTCTGCCCGTCCGGCACCGCGGCGAGTGCCTCGGCCAGCGCCGCCCGCCCGGCCCGCCAGTCTTCGAGGATCTCCTCCGGCGGCCGCCGGGCCCCGGCGGCGGCCCCGTCGTCGACGTAGGTCTCCCCGGCCTTGAGGAGCTCTTCGACCTCGGCCTGCCAGTCTTCGGGACGCGCGGCCGCGATCAGCGCCTTCCGGTCGGTCCAGGCCAGGTGCGCGATCTGGTGCGCGATCGTCCACCCCTCGGCGGGCGTGGCCCGCGCCCAGCCGGACGCGGGCAGGTTCGCCACCACGTCGTCGATCGTCCGTGTCTCCGCGTCGAGATCCCCGAGGATCACGCCGAGATCCGCCATCGCCCGCCTCCTTGCGTCCTGCGGCCAGCGTGGCACCGGCGGCGAGAAAAATCAAGCACGCCTGATTGTTTTAACCCCGGGCGCCGGCCCTAGTTCCGCCACAGGTAGAAGCGGCGGAGGACGTCGATCGCCCGGCCGCGATCAGCTCGGGAAACCCGCCGGTCGCGGCTCAGGTCGTCGATCAGATCGGTGATGGTCAGCCGATCCACGTCGACGTTGCCGACCGGATCCCACCGGAAGTCGTCCGAAACGGACCGGTGGACGTCCAAGGTGCCCGACAACCGCGCGTACTCGCCGAGCAGCAGGTGGGCGAGCAGCTCGGCGGCGTCGGCCCGGGCCACCCCCGCCACCGCCCGGTCGCCGACGAACCCGAGGAGAACGCGAACGGCGGCCGCCTTGTCGATCGATCCCTGCAGGGCCGCGACGAACACCCGGGCGCGGTCCCCCAGAGAGCGATCGTCGACCAGCGCCTTCACCGCCTCGGCGCCGCGACGGCCGCCGACCTGGAGCAGGATTTCGAGGACCCGGAGCCTCCCGTTGTCGTCGAGCGTCGTGTCCCGGACCAGCGACTCGAGCAGCTCGATCGGGTCGTACCCGGCCATGGCGGCCAGCATCTCGACCGCGCCGATGCGCACGTTGTGGTCACTCAGGCGCTGCTTCGCGATGCGTTCGAGCTCCCGCAACGCGTCCTTGTCCCCGCGTTCCGCCAGCGCGCCGGCCGCCCGGATCCCCACGTGCGGATCGACCGAAAGGTCCGACGCCAGCTTCGACAACGCGTTCTCCGCCTTGGAGCCACCGTGCTTGACCAGCGCACGGACCGCCTCCTCCCGCACGTAGACCGGAACGTCGGCGGCACGGGCCAACCCGTCGAGCAGTTCGATCCCGCGAAGCTCCCCCGCGCCGGCCAGGACACCCGCGGACCGGACCCGCGCGTACCCGCCCATCCTGGCGTCCAGCGCGAGTTCGGCGAGCAGCTCCGACGCCAGCGCAGCGTCGTGGTCGCGGAGGATCATGACCGACGCGACCCGTTCGCGGCCGGCCAGCGTGGCGTCCCGGGCGAGATCGACGAGCAGGCGCGACACGTGGTCCGGATCCAGCGATCCCACCCGGGCGGCGAGCGTGGCGCGCATCCGTGAGCCGATCGACTGGTTCCTGGCCAGCTCGTCCAGCAGCTCGACCGCGGTGGCGACGTCGACGCCGGCGTCGATGACGGCCTCGGCCGCCCTGGCCCGGACGGCGGGGTGGAGGTCGTCGTCGCGAGCGATCGAGCGCAGGCGGTCGAGGCCGTCGTCCACGCCGATCGAGGCCAGCAGACGCAAGGCCAGGAAGGCGTTCTCGAACCGCTCCTGATCACCCCGGACCACGCCTCGAGCACGACGGGAAGGGGCGGAGTTCTCCGGGCCACCCCAGCTCCAGACCAGGTCGACCAGCCGTCCGGCCATGGCCAGGACGACGCTCCGGGGAACATCGGTCCCGAGCCGGAGCAGCACGGCGACGAAGCCGCAGCCGGCCAAGCCGCCACGGTCGACCAGCCGGAGCAGGTAGCCCGCGACGGCGTCCTGGACTTCGCCGCACTGGTCGATGACGAACCCCGTGAACGAGGTGTCCACTTCCGGCGGCGGCAGGACCCGCCGGCCGAGGACCCGTTCGGCGAACGGAACGCGATGCTTTCTCCCGAAGAGGGCCGCGAGGGACTCCAGGCACGCCGACGCCGAGCGCGTCGCGTGCGCGGCGGCCAGGAACTCACCGACGGTCTGGTGGAAGAACGACAGGTCACCGCCCCGCAGGAGCACCAGACCACTGCGTTGCAGCAGGCTTTGCAGGTATTCGCGCCAGACCGTGGCCGGGACCCGTTTGGGACACGCGGCCCCGGGCAGACCGGCGAAGACGTCCAGGATCGAAACCGGGCTGCCACCCAGCATTTCGGCCGCCGACCGCGAGATCAGTTCGGGCAGGCGCTCGAGGGTCCGCCACCCCTCGCCGAGGGCCTCGTCCCCGTAGCGCGCCAGGCTGGCCCGCACCTGGGCCTGGATGCCCGACGTGTCCGCACCCTGCATGCGCCGCATCAGCTGTTCGACGTACTTGCGGTAGATCTCACCGCGGCTGGCCGGCAGCGGCGCGTCGGGGTTCGCGCCGTGCAACTGGCACAGCAGCGCCGCCATCAACGGCGTCCGGGCGAGCCCGAAGACCCGGGTCCGCCGCACCGCGCTCGCGAACCTGCCGGCCACCCGGTCCGGGTTCTCCAGCCCGAGGACGCGGAACCAGTCGGCGGACACGCGGTTGAGGTCGGACCAGGTGAAGGGTTCCAGCTCGTACACCGGAGCCTGCGCCCCGAGGACGGCGAATTCCCACTCGGGCAGGGGCCGGGTGGCGATGACGAACCGGTACTGGCGCCCCCGGCTGCCGTCGGAAATCCGGTCGAGCGCCGCCAGGAGGTTCCGGCGGCCGGCCGGGTCGGTGATCTCGTCGAGCCCGTCGACCATGACGAGCCACGGCACCTCCTCGTAAGGGCACCTCTTGAACAGCTCGTCCGGCAGCTTCTCGAGCAGGCCGAAACTGCTCAGCTCCGCGGTGACCGCCTCCGCCAGCGCAGCCGTCAGGGGCTTGGCCGTCAAGGCGGCCGCGGGGACCAGGATCGGCAGCGCGGTCTCGAGCTCACCCGCCCTCCTCGCCTCGACTGCCCGGATCAGGTGCGTGCGGAAGAGACTGGTCTTGCCCCCGCCGGGGGCGCCGACGACCACGCAGATGCGGTCGCCGTCCAAGATCTGCTCGGCGGACAGCCGGCCCGGCATCCGCCGGCCCGGTGGGGCCGCGGACGTCCAGGGCACACCCGATCGCGGAGGGGTCTCCGCCACCCGGACGCGTTGACGCACGTAGACCTCGGTCAGCGGCGGCGTGTTCCCCGGCAGGACGCCCGGGTAGGGCTGTTCTCGAGCGGCCCGGACAGCCGCCGCGATGTAGTCGTCGATCAGGGAGTGGGCCGGGCTGTCCGCCGGCTCGGGCTCCGGCCTGGTGCGGCCTTTGGCCGGCCGGCCGGGCTGGGCGGCCTCCAGCAAGTCAGCCCAGTACCGCTCCGCGGGAGCGGTGTCACCAGCCTGTTCGCTCCACACCCGGGCGAGTGCGAAGACGGCGGCCAGGCTGTTCGGCGACGGCGTTTTGGTCTTCGAGAAATCGTCCGCCAACCAGTCGCTGAGCCGCTGACCGCGGAAATCGGCGATGAGGTACGGCGGTCTGCGCAGGATTCGTTCGATTTCGTCCTGCGACCACGGACGGAGGCCGGCCGTGCGACGGGCAGCGTCGGCTTTCCCTTTCAGGGCGCGCAACTCGTCGTACAATCGCCGGTCACTCCGTGTAGCGATGGCTCCCTCCCCGCAGCCGTCCTCGCCCGCAGCGGGTGATATTGCCGCCCGAAGCAGCGTGCAGCGTAGCCCACAACCGGCCCGCTTCACCCGCTCGAGACGCCAACTCGCCGGGAGCCGCCGAACGATGCATCTCCCAGGCAGCCCGGCCGAGGAGGCACCGTGCAGCACCCGAAACGCATCCAGGACGAGAACGAGATGCGGCGAGGGAAATCGCTCCCGCGCCCGACCGGGAATCGGCCCGGCGCGCCAGGGCCTCCGGTTCCCGGTGGCCCGTCCCGGGGACTATTGACATCTTGCCAGTAGCGGTCGCCTGCCCTAGCTTCGTCCCATGGCCGACTACGCCGAGATCACCTACGCCGTCACCGACCGGGTCGCGACGGTGACGCTGAACCGGCCTCGGGCGCGCAACGGCTACACGATCCGGATGGCCGACGAGCTTCACGCCGCCATGGACCGGGCCGATCGGGACGAGGACGTCCGCGTGGTCGTCCTCACCGGGGCCGGCCAGGACTTCTGCGTGGGGGCCGACCTTTCGCAAGGCGGCTTCGACTTCGATCCCGCGGAAGGGCCCGGCCAGGAATGGCAGGAGCCCGCCGGCCGGTGCTCGAAGCGGATCTTCACCATGAACAAGCCCGTGATCGCCGCCCTGCACGGGGCCGCCGTCGGGGGCGGGCTCACCATCACGCTGTCGTGCGACTACCGGCTCGCGTCCGACGACTCGCGGTTCGGGTTCGTCTTCACCCGCCGCGGGATCTACCCCGAAGGCGCGTCCGCGTGGTTCCTCCCCCGGCTCGTCGGCATGGGCACCGCGCTCGACTGGATGATCAGCGGCCGGGTGTTCGAAGCCGCCGAAGCCCTCGAAAAAGGCTTGGTGCACAAGGTTTTCCCGGCCGGAACCGTGCTCGGAGAAGCGACGAAGCTCGCGCGGGAGATCGTCGAGACGACCGCGCCGGTGTCGGTCGCCGTCACCCGGCAGCTGCTCTACCGGATGGCGAGCGCCGGGTCGCCGTTCCCCGTGCACGAGCTCGACTCGAAACTGATCGGCGGCCTCGGCACGAACCCCGACGCCGTCGAAGGCGTGCTGTCGTTCCTGCAGAAACGGCCGCCGTCGTTCGGCCTGCGCGTCGAGCGGGACCTGCCCGACTACCTGCCCTGGCTGGAGAAATGACCACCTACCCGCCACCGCCCTGGAATCTCGTCGCCGACGCCCACGTGTCGATCTGGCGCGTTCCGGCGCGTGACGTGCACCCGGGCGCGCTGTCCGTCGCCGGGTACACCACCGTCTTCACCGCCTGGATCGCCTACCGCGAGCCCGGGCAGCTGAGCTACCACGAGCTGCTCGCCGCCGTCCCGGTGCGCGGACGGCGGACCACCTGCACCATCACGCAGATCTGGGTCGACTCCGAGGTCTCCCTCGCCGGCGGCCGCGAGCTGTGGGCCATCCCGAAGGACCTCGCCGCCCTCCGGTTCACCGACCGCACGTACACCGCGGCCACCGGCGGCGACTGGATCGCCACCGCGGCCTTCACCCCGCGGCCGGGCTCCCCGCTGGCTCTCCCGAGCCGGTTCGACGTCCTCCAGGACCGCGACGGCACGCCCGTGCGGACCCCGGTCGGCGCAAAGATCCGGCCCGGGCTCGCCGCGGCCGCCTGGACGGTCAACCCGGGCGGCCCGCTCGGTTACCTGGCCGGGCGGCGGCCGTTCCTGAGCCTCGCCCTGCCCGGCAGTGAGCTGCGGTTCGGGGCTTGAGCAGCGCCTCTGGGTGATCACGCAACCCCGCCAGAGTGAACTCATGACACGCCATCTGGGGTACCGCGCGGACCCCGACCCCAACATGTAGTCTCTGGGAACCGGCAGCCCCCAGCGACGGGGAGACCGCTGCGGAGGGTCGCCGGGCAGCTTTGGAGAAACCGCAGCGCACGGCCTCATGAGGCCGTGCGGCGATCGAACGCGCCCGAAAACTTGGAGACACGCATGTCAGTCGAAACCGGTCAGCGGCCGTCCGCTGCCGACTCACCCACCGCGATCCGGGTCATCCGGCGGGACGGCAGCGTGTCGCCGTTCGACGCCGGGAAGATCTCGGTCGCGCTGACCAAGGCGTTCCTCGCGGTCGAGGGCGGCGACGCCGCCGCGTCCTCCCGCGTGCACCACGTCGTCGCCGAGCTGACCCAGCAGGTGGAGACCACCCTGCTGCGGCACGCCGGCCCCGAGACCGCCCTGCACATCGAGCAGATCCAGGACATCGTCGAACTCGCCCTCATGCGCGGCGAGCACCACAAGGTCGCCCGCGCCTACGTCCTCTACCGCGAGGAGCGCGCGAAGGCCCGCGAGGCCGCGAAGCCGGTCGCGACCGAGGTCGCGCTGAACGTCAAGGGCACCGACGGCGTCCTGCGCCCGCTCGACTGGGCCCGGGTTTCCCACGTCGTGGGCGAGGCCGTCGCCGGCCTCGACGACGTCACGGCCGAGCCGGTGCTGGCCGAGACCAAGCGCAACCTCTACGACGGCATCAGCGCCGACGAGCTGGCCCTGGCCCAGATCATGGCCGCCCGCGTGCTGGTCGAGCAGGAGCCGAACTACTCCTACGTCTCCGCCCGGCTGCTGCTGGACAAGCTGCGCGGCGAGGCGCTGAGCTACCTGGCGAAGAAGCCGCGCCAGGCCAGCCAGGACGAGATGGCGGCCGAGTACCCCGCGTACTTCCGCGCCTACCTGCGCCGCGCGATCGAGCTGGAGCTGGTCGACGGCGAGCTGCAGCGCTTCGACCTGGACAAGATCACCGCCGCGATCCGCCCCGAGCGCGACCTCGACTTCGGCTTCCTCGGCCTGCAGACGCTGTACGACCGGTACTTCCAGCACCACGACGGCACCCGCTTCGAGCTGCCGCAGGCGTTCTTCATGCGCGTCGCCATGGGCCTGGCCATCCGCGAGGACGACCGCGAAGCCCGCGCGATCGAGTTCTACGAGCTGCTGTCGAGCTTCCACTTCATGGCCTCGACGCCGACGCTGTTCAACTCCGGCACCACGCGCCCGCAGCTGTCGTCCTGCTTCCTGACCACGGTGGACGACGACCTGGACTCGATCTTCCAGGCCTACAAGAACAACGCGCTGCTGGCCAAGTACTCGGGCGGCCTCGGCAACGACTGGACCCCGGTCCGCGGCCTCGGCGCGCACATCAAGGGCACCAACGGCCAGTCGCAGGGTGTCGTGCCGTTCCTCAAGATCGCCAACGACACCGCCGTCGCGGTCAACCAGGGCGGCAAGCGCAAGGGCGCGGCGTGTGCGTACCTCGAGACGTGGCACGTCGACATCGAGGAGTTCCTCGACCTGCGCAAGAACACCGGTGACGACCGCCGCCGCACCCACGACATGAACACCGCGAACTGGGTGCCGGACGAGTTCCTGCGCCGCGTCGAGGCCGACGCGCAGTGGACGCTGTTCTCGCCGAACGAGACGCCGGACCTGCACGACCTCTACGGCAACGAGTTCTCCCAGCGCTACCGCGAGTACGAGGCCGCCGCCGAGCGTGGCGAGATCAAGGTGTTCCGGCGCGTCCGCGCGGTCGACCTGTGGCGCCGCATGCTGACCATGCTGTTCGAGACCGGCCACCCGTGGATCACCTTCAAGGACCCGTGCAACCTGCGCTCGCCGCAGCAGCACGTCGGCGTCGTGCACTCGTCCAACCTGTGCACCGAGATCACGCTGAACACCAACAGCGAAGAGGTCGCGGTCTGCAACCTCGGCTCGGTGAACCTGCTCAAGCACGTCACCCCCGAGGGCCTGGACACGAAGCGCCTCGAGAAGACCGTGCGCACCGCCGTCCGCATGCTGGACAACGTGATCGACATCAACTTCTACACGATCCCGGAGGCGCGCCGCTCCAACCTGCGCCACCGCCCGGTCGGGCTGGGGCTGATGGGCTTCCAGGACGCGCTGTTCGAGCTGGGCCTGCCGCTGTCGTCGGAAGCCGCCGTGCAGTTCGCCGACACGAGCATGGAGCACATCTCCTACTACGCGATCTCGGCGTCGACCGACCTCGCCGAGGAGCGCGGCCAGTACCAGTCGTTCGAGGGTTCGCTGTGGAGCAAGGGCATCCTGCCGATCGACTCGATGCAGCTGCTCATCGACGCGCGCCAGGGTGACAACCTGGACGTCGACCTTTCGACCACTTTGGACTGGGCGCCGCTGCGCGAGCGGGTCAAGACGGTCGGCATGCGCAACTCCAACGTGATGGCGATCGCCCCGACCGCGACGATCTCCAACATCTGCGGTGTCGGCCAGTCGATCGAGCCGCTGTTCCAGAACCTGTACGTCAAGTCGAACATGTCCGGCGACTTCACCGTGGTGAACCCGCACCTGGTCCGCTCGCTGAAGGCGCGCGGGCTGTGGGACGAGGTCATGGTCAGCGACCTCAAGTACTTCGACGGCAGCCTCGGGCAGATCGACCGCGTGCCGGACGACCTGAAGGCGCTGTACGCGACGGCGTTCGAGATCGAGTCGAAGTGGCTGGTGGACGCGGGTTCGCGGCGCCAGAAGTGGATCGACCAGGCGCAGTCGCTGAACCTGTACATCGCGGCGCCGAGCGGCCGCAAGCTCGACCAGCTGTACCGCTACGCGTGGCACAAGGGCCTCAAGACCACGTACTACCTGCGGGCGCAGTCCGCGACGCACGTGGAGAAGAGCACCCTGCGCGGCACCGACGGCAAGCTGAACGCCGTCTCGGCCACCCCGGCTCCCGCGGCCGCTGCTCCGGCCCCGGCTCCCGCGCCGACGCCGGCCCCGGCGCCTGCTCCCAAGCCCGAGCCGGACGTCGACTTCGTGGCCACCGAAGGCGCCGCCTGCCGCATCGACGACCCCGACTGCGAAGCCTGCCAGTAAAGGAATCCCTGCACAGATGACCAACGTGGAGACGACGGACGCGACCGGCCTCGGGGAGATCGAGGTCGGCGCCGCCCGGATCAACGTCGACGACAAGCGCATGATCAACGCGCGTGCCGACGTCAACCAGCTGCTGCCCATGAAGTACAAGTGGGCGTGGGAGAAGTACCTGGCCGGCTGCAACAACCACTGGATGCCGACCGAGGTCGCCATGCAGGCCGACATCGCGCTGTGGAAGTCGCCGGACGGCCTCACCGAGGACGAGCGGCAGATGCTCAAGCGCAACCTGGGCTTCTTCGCGACCGCGGAGTCCTTGGTGGCCAACAACATCGTGCTCGCGGTGTACCGGCAGATCACCAACCCCGAGTGCCGCCAGTACCTGCTGCGCCAGGCGTTCGAGGAAGCCGTGCACACGCACACCTTCCAGTACATCTGCGAGAGCCTCGGCCTGGTCGAGGGCGAGCTGTTCAACATGTACCGCGAGGTCCCGTCCATTTCGGACAAGGACGCGTGGGCGCTGAAGTACACGCAGAACCTGGAGAACCCGGACTTCGAGACCGGGACGCCGGAGGCCGACCAGGCGTTCCTGCGTGACCTCGTCGCGTTCTACGTGATCTTCGAGGGCATGTGGTTCTACACCGGCTTCGCGCAGATCCTGTCGCTGGGCCGCCGGAACAAGATGGTCGGCATCGCCGAGCAGTACCAGTACATCCTGCGCGACGAGTCGATCCACCTGAACTTCGGCATCGACTGCATCAACCAGATCAAGATCGAGAACCCGCACCTGTGGACCGAAGCGTTCCAGGCCGAGGTGCGCGGGATGCTGCAGGAGGCGTGCGAGCTGGAGGTCGCGTACGCCCGCGACACGATGCCGCGCGGCATGCTCGGGCTGTCGGCGCAGCTGTGCGAGCAGTACATGCACTTCATCACCGACCGGCGGGCGCAGCAGATCGGCCTCCAGCCGATCTTCGGCGAGACGGAGAACCCGTTCCCGTGGATGTCCGAGGCGATGGACCTGAAGAAGGAGAAGAACTTCTTCGAGACCCGCGTGATCGAGTACCAGTCGGGCGGCGCCCTCGACTGGGACTGAGTTCCCCGGCGAACGGCCCCGCCCCGGTGAACCGGGGCGGGGCCGTTTCACGTCCGCACGGCGATCTCCGCGTCGAGCGGGCTCATGTCCGGCTCGACGGGCTCGCGCGGCGACCACCACCGGAAGCCGCGTCCTTCCTCGCTCAGGGTGAGCCGGGGCGTGGCCGCGAGCTCGGTCCGGTAGACGGCGAGCAGCTCCCGCCGCGCGGGCCGGAGGAGTTCGAACTCGGCCACGGCGGCGAAGGTCAGCGCCACCCCGCGGATGCCGGTTTCCTCGGCGAGCTCGCGGACGGCGGTCTCACGGGCGGTTTCCCCGGGGTCGGCCATCCCGCCGGGGAGTTCCCACTGCCGCCGGCGCCGGTCGAACATCATCAGGACGGCCCCGGCGTGGACGACCACGACCACCGACGCGGGCACCGGCGGCAGCTCGCTCTCGGCCACCCGGTGCACGGCGAGCAGCACGTTGCCGGCCCGGTCCCGGAGCGGAAGGTCGGCCATCTCGCTCGTCAGTAGCTGTAGCGGCGCACGGTTTCCGGGTGGATGACCAGCCGCAGCTGGTCCGCCTTCAGGATCGCCTCGAGGTCGGCCGCGCGGACCGGGTCGTCGAGGTTCCAGTAGCGCGCCGCCAGCCGGGCCGCGAGGTCGTGCGCGCCGCCGGGTTCGACCGAGATCCGGCCGGTGACCGAGATCCACCGTTCGCGCTCCCCCACCGGCGCCGCGACCACGATCGACGCCCGCGGATCCCGGCGTGCCCGCCGGACCTTCAGCGCGTCCGGTTCGGTGAACAGCTGGATCGTGCCGTCGTCGGCCGCCTCGAACCAGACCGGGCGGGGTTCGCCGGAGGCCACGGTCAGGAAGCCGTGGAGGGGGCGGCGGAGGAACTCGAGGTCGTCGGGGGTCAGTGCGTTCATGGTTCCAGTGAACCGCGTGCCGCCGGACGATCCCATGGGTGAAACACCGGAATCCCTGTCCGTTCGTCTAATCTCGGGACCGTGGACGACCTCTTCCGCGGTGTGCGGGCCCACGGGTCCCTGTTCGGCAGCTCGGCCCTCTCGCCGCCCTTCGCCCTGCACTTCGTCGACGGCGCCCCGCTGACCCTCTGCACCGTGCTCTCCGGCGGCGGCTGGATCGTCCCCGAGCACGGCGAACCCGAGCCGCTGACCGCCTACGACACGATCGTCGTGCGCGGGCCGGGGACGTTCACGTTCGTCGACGAGCTCGGCACCGGCGCCGAACCCGTCGCGTGCGGCGAGTACTGCGCCGCTCCCGAACTGGGCGGGACGCGGTACCGGCGCGGCTGGCGCGACGACGGCGACGGCCCGACCACCCTGATCGTCGGCGCCTACCCGGCCGGCGGCGAGGTCAGCCGTCCGCTGCTGGACGCGCTTCCGCCGGTGCTGCGCGTCGACGGCGGCGGCACCGGGGACGCCGTCCTGGACCACCTCGCCGCCGAAGCCGCGGTGGATGCGCCGGGGCAGCAGGTGGTCCTCGACCGGCTGCTGGACTGGATGCTCGTCTGCACCCTGCGCGCGTGGTTCGACCGGCCCGGCGGCGAACCACCGGCGTGGTGGACGGCCCAGCGGGACCCGGTGGCCGGGCCCGCGCTGCGCCTCCTGCACGACGACCCCGCCGCGCCGTGGACGGTCGCCGCACTGGCCGAGCGGGCCGGAGTGGCCAGGTCGACCCTGGCCAAGCGGTTCGCCGAGCTGGTCGGCGAACCGCCCCTGACCTACCTCACCCGGCGGCGGATGGCGCTCGCGGCGGACCTGCTGGCCGAGCGGCCGTCCGTCACCGTCTCGGAAGTCGCCCGGCAGGTCGGGTACGCCGACGCCTTCGGGTTCAGCGCGGCGTTCAAGCGGGTCCGCGGGGTGACGCCGAGCGAGTACCGGCGCCAGGGTCCACCCGAAAAGACGGCCGCCGAGGTGTTGTCAGACCGTCAACAAGAGGGCATCGTGGAGGGGTAGCCGATCTCGACGCAGGAGATGGTCATGCCGGGCACCGTGAGCCGAGCCGCCGAAGCCCTGCGGGAGCGCGTCCCACCACTGACCGCGCTCCCGCTGCCGCACAGGGTCGACGAGCGCTGGCTGCAGTCGCGCTGGCCCGTGAAGGAACTCGCGACACCGCCCGCGGGCAGCGGCCTCAAGCCGGTGCTCGGCGACGAAGGGCCGCCGGTGGTCGGGCACATGCTCGAGATGATGCGGTTCGGCCCGGCGTTCGGCCTGCGCCGCTACGAGCTCTACGGCCCGGTGTCGTGGACCGCCGGGTTCGGCCGCCGGATCGTCGCCCTGACCGGGCCCGACGCCACGCAGATCGCGCTCGTCAACAAGGACAAGGCGTTCTCGCAGGAGGGCTGGAAGTTCTTCATCGAGAAGTTCTTCGAGCGCGGCCTGATGCTGATGGACTTCGGCGAGCACCGCCTGCACCGCCGGATCATGCAGGAAGCCTTCACGCGCCCGCGGCTGGCCGGCTACGTCGGCGAAATGGGCCCCGCGCTGCGCGAGGGCGTCGCGGGCTGGGGTTCGAGCGAGCGGCCGCGGCTGTACTGGGCCCTCAAGCAGCTGACCCTCGACGTCGCGACCCGTGTGTTCATGGGCATGCGCAGCGGCGCCGACGCGGCCCGGATCAACCGCGCGTTCGTCAGCTCCGTGCGGGCCGGCACCGCGTTCGTCCGCTTCCCGGTGCCGGGCGGCCGCTGGTCGGCCGGGCTGCACGGGCGGAAGGTCCTCGAGCGCTACTTCGGCGAAACCCTGCCCGCCAAACGGCGTTCCGGCGGGGACGACCTGTTCGCCGCGCTCTGCCAGGCCACCACCGAAGACGGCGACCGGTTCTCCGACACCGACATCGTCAACCACATGATCTTCCTGATGATGGCCGCGCACGACACGACGACCATCACCAGCAGCGCCATGGCGTACTACCTCGCCAAGCACCCGGAGTGGCAGGAACGCGCCCGCGCGGAGTCCCTGGCCCTCGGCGACGGCATCCCCGATATCGAAGCCGTCGAACAGCTCGAAACCCTCGACCTCGTCATGAAGGAGGCGCTGCGGCTGGTGGCGCCGGTGCCGTCGCTGACCCGCCAGACCGTCAAGGACACCGAGGTCCTCGGTCACTACATCCCGGCGGGCACCCTGGTCGGCGTCTCGCCCACGGTCAACCACTTCACGCCGGAGTGCTGGACGAACCCCTTCGCGTTCGACCCGGAGCGCTTCGCCGAGCCGCGGCGCGAGGACAAGTCGCACCGGATGGCGTGGATGCCGTTCGGCGGTGGCGCGCACAAGTGCATCGGGCTGCACTTCGGCAGCCTCGAGGTGAAGTTGCTGATGCACGAACTGCTGCGGGCCTACCGCTGGTCGGTTCCGGAGAGTTACACCGCGCGCTGGGACTACGTCTCCCTCCCGGTGCCCGCGGACGGGCTCCCGGTGCACCTCACCCGTCGCTGACCCCGGACAGTGTCCACGACTGCATACATTAGGTAACGAAACGTTACCGCTTGTGGAGATTCGTTCACTCGTTCAGCCGGTAGACACCCCGTTACGCACATGATGGCGTGGCATCGATCGTGGGCGAGCGCTGCCTGGTGTGGCTGCATGATCCCCGACACCGTGTCCGACCTGGCCATACCTGTGCGTGAAGAGGTGGAGTGTGCCTGAGCCCGGTGCCGCGCCAGTGCTGCTGGACGTGGCGCGCCGGTGGGCGGCGACGTTGGCCGACACCAAAGGAGTAACACTTCCCCCGGAGGAGCTCGAATCCCTGCTGCTGGAGGTCGCGACCGACGCGGTCGACCAGGCCGGCTCGCGCCACGACGGCGCGCTCCTGCGGTTCACGGCGTTGTACGCCGCGTCGCCGATGGGGATCGCGCTCGCCGACCCCGACGGCGCCATCGTGGAGGCCAACCTCGCCCTCGGCCAGCTGCTCGGCTGTTCCCCGGATCGGTTGCGGGGCAAGCACCTCACGGAGCTCGGCTCCACCGACCACGACGTCTCGCGCCTCGAGGCGGGGCTGGAGCAGGTGCGCGCGGGGCGTGAGCGCTACCAGGAGCGGATGCTGCTCGACCACAGCGAGGACGGCCAGCTCTGGACCGACGTCACCCTCGCCCGGCTCCCCGGCGACCGGCCGGGCTCGGTCTACCCGGTGCTGATGGTGTCGGACGCCAACGAGCTGCACCTGCTGCAGGAGCGGCTGCTGCACCAGAACGTGCACGACCCGCTGACCGGCCTGCCCAACGCGTCGTCGTTCACCACCAAGCTGGAGGCCGCGCTCGGCGCCGGCGCGCGCGACGACATCGCGCTGGTCTACCTCGACGTCGACGGCTTCAAGGTGATCAACGACGGCCTCGGCGCCGGCGTCGGCGACCAGGTGCTGCGCGGAGTCGCGAACAAGCTGTCGGCGGTGTTCACCGGCCACCACGACGGGTTCGTCGCCCGGCTGTCCGGCGACGGCTTCGCGGTGCTGCTGCGCGGCGAGCTCACGGCGACCGAGGTCGTCGGGCTGGTCGAACGCGCCCTGGAGGACCTCAACGAGCCGATTTACCTGGGCGGCCACGGCATCGGCGTGAGCGCGAGCGCAGGCATCGTGGTGCGCGCGGCGGTCGAAGGCGGCGCGGCGGAGCTGCTGCGGGCGGCGGAGATCGCGCTGCACCGGGCCAAGGAGGCCGGCAAGGCGCAGTGGATGCTGTTCGACCCGGAGCTGGACGCCCGCGACCGCGGCCGCTACCAGCTGGGCGCGGTGATCGCCGGAGCCCTGGAGAACGGCGAGTTCTCGCTGGTCTACCAGCCGACGGTGAAGCTCGCCCACCCGGACGAGCTGGCGGCCGTCAACGCCGGGCTGCGCTGGAACCACCCGGAGAAGGGCGAACTCGGTTCCGACGAGTTCTACCCGCTGGCCCAGACCACGGGCATGACGGTCCCCCTGGGCCGCTGGCTCCTGGCGGAGTCCCTGGCGGCCACGGCCCGCTGGCGCGCCCGCCTGGGCGACGCGGCCCCGGACGTCTGCGTCCGCCTCCCGGCCCGCCTGGCGATCGACCCGGACCTGGTCCTGCTGGTGAAGGAGCAACTGGACAGGCACGAGCTCCCGGCACGGGCCCTGCGCCTGTGCACGGACCGCGATTCGATGCTCGACCCGCGCGGCGAAGTCCTGGATTCCCTGGCTGTACTGGCCGACCTGGGTGCACAGCTGGTGCTGACGATCTCGGGCTCGGCGGACCTGGAGCTGATCCCCCAGCACGGCTTGCCGGTCCGGCACGTGATCCTGTCCGGCCCGGTGGTGGACGCCCTGGACACCGACGACCCGGCGGAGTCCGACCTGCGGCACCTGACCCAGCTGATCACCCGGGCCCGCGAGCTGCACCTGCGGGTGGGGGCGGAAGGAGTCCGCACCCACGAGCAGGCGGCCCGCCTGCGCCAGCTGGGCGTGACAGCGGCCAGGGGCCCCTTCGTGGCGGACTCGGCAACGGGCGACGAGGTCGACGAGCTGATCAACCGCCACCCCCGCCGCTGACCCCGGGCGACCGGCCGGCAGCTGTCAGGACCAAGCCGGTGCGAAGGCGGCTCCGAACCACGGAGAGAATGGGCTCAGCCGCCGACGAAAGGACCTCCATGGACGCCGGAGACCTCGCCCCCGACTTCACCCTGCCCGACGACCAGGGCATCGAGCGCAAGCTCACCGACTTCCTGGCCACCGGACCGGTGGTCCTGTTCTTCTACCCGGCCGCAATGACCACCGGCTGCACGACCGAAAGCTGCCGCTTCCGCGACCTGGCCGCCGAGTTCGCCGAACTCGGCGCACACCGCGTCGGAATCAGCCCGGACGGCATCACCAAGCAACGCCAGTTCTCCGAAACCCACAGTTTCGACTACCCCCTCCTGTCCGATGTGGAGGGTGAAGTGGCCAAGCAGTTCGGCGTCTGGCGCAAACTCCTCCCGCTGCACACCAAACGCGCCACCTTCGTGATCGGCGAAGACCGGAAGATCCTCGCGAAGATCAAGAGCGAGCTGAACTTCACCGTCCACGCCGACGAGGCGCTCAAGGTGCTGCGGGAGCGGAACAAGGTGTCCTGACCAGCCGCCACACGTGGTTGGTGCCGGCGCACGACGGCGCCAGCGGCTTCTCGGCCGGCTCCGTCCGCACCTTCGTGAACCCGAGCCGCGCGGGAACCGCTCCACTTCGGACGTTCCACTCGTCGTGCTTGATCTCGACGTACCCGGCGCCGAGCCGGAACGCCTCCGCCGTCAGCAACCGGACCGTCCGCGTGACCAGCCCGCGGCCGACGAACCCCCGGGCGAGCCAGTAGCCGATCTCGACCCCGCCCTCGCGCGCCATGACGCCGACGGCGCCGGCGATCGAGCCGTCCACGCGGATCGCGAAGTCGTGCGCTTCGCCGCTCGCCCAGTTCTGCCGGGTGGTGCGCAGGAATTCCGCACCGTCCTCGGCGGTGTAGCCACCGCTCGCCCAGATCATCCACGCGCGGAGGTGCTCGAGCGACCCGTTGACCGTCGCGACGAGTTCCGGCTCGTCGGCGAATTGCCAGCGGGCCAGGGTGAAGCCGTCCTCGCGGTAGGTCTCGGCCGGGGTTTCCATGCCCTTCATGGTGCCCCGGCCGGGAGACCGGGCGCGAACTAATTCACGATGACGCTGTCCGGGATCTCGCTGTCGTTCTTCAGCGCGTCGAACAGCTGCTTCGACTTGGCCTTGTCCCAGTTCTCCGCCGACCCGCTGGTCACCGGCACCGTCGTCGTCACCACGCCGCCGGAGGAGATCCCGCGCATCGCGATCGCCAGGCCGGCCAGGTTGTGCACGTGGTCGCCGGAGTCCATGGTCAGCGCGTCCGGCGCCGAGGACAGCAGCGGGAAGAAGTCGAACGGGTTCAGCAGCGTGCCGGGACTGGCGATCTGGCTGACCAGCGCGCCGATGAACTTGCGCTGGTTGGCGACGCGGTCGAGGTCCGAGCGCGGGGTCGCCGCGCTGTGGCGCATCCGGACGAAGCCCAGCGCCGACCGGCCGTCCAGCGACTGGCAGCCGGCCTTGATGCTGATGCCGGTCATGGTGTCGTCCATGTCCTGGTCGATGCACATGTCGACGCCGCCGATCGCGTCGACGATCTTGGCGAACCCGCCGAAGCCGATCTCCGCGTAGTGGTCGATGTGCAGGCCGGTCGCGCCTTCGACGGTCTGCGCGAGCAGCTTCGGGCCGCCGAGCGAGAACGCCGCGTTGATCTTGTTCTTGCCGTGGCCGGGGATCGACACCTGCGAGTCGCGCGGCAGCGACAGCAGCGTCGGCTTGGTGCTGTTGTCCGGTAGGTGCGCGACCATGATCGTGTCGGTGCGCTGGCCGCCGCCGGCCGCGGCGACGTCGCCGGTGGCGAGCCGCTCTTCGTCCTCCGCCGTCAGGCCTTCGCGGCTGTCCGAGCCGACGATCAGCCAGTTCGTGCCGGACGCCGCGACCGGGCGGCCGGAGTAGTCGGCCAGCGCGTCGACGCGCTTGATCGAGAACTCGAGGTAGACCCAGATGCCGGCGAGGAACACGACGAACACGAGCACCAGAGCGCCGAGGACCTTGCCGACGCTCCAGCGGCGACGCCGGCGCGGCGGCCGGGACGGCGGGTAGTCGTCCTCGGGCGGGCGGCGGGGCGGGTCCTGCCGCGGCGGGGGCGGGGCGTACTCCGGCTCGCGGGTGCCCATCGGGCGGGTGCGCTCGTCGTACGGGCTGCGGCCCCGCCCGGGCAGCGGCATCATCTGCGCGCGCTGGTGGTCCCGGGAGCGGCCGGCAGGCGGCCGGGGCGGCGGCATCCGGCGCCCGCCGTCGTCGCCACGGTACGTCATCACCATCACCCAATCCCGATCCGGACAAAACTGTCGGCGCCAGTACACCGCACGTCCTCGGAAGGAGGACGCCCGGCACCGGGGTCGGGTTGCGGTTACCGGCCGGTTGCCTCGTAGCCGAACTGGTGGACCTTGAGGTACCCGGACCGGAACCCGGCCTCGGAATAGGCCAGGTAGAACTCCCACATCCGGCGGAAGACGTCGTCGAACCCGAACCCGGCGATGTCGGCCCAGCGGTGCAGGAACCGTTCGCGCCACCACCGTAGCGTGCGCGCGTAGTCCTGGCCGAACTCGCGCATCCCGGCCAGCTTGAGCCGGGTGTTCGCCTTGACGCCCTCCTCGATCGAGCGCACCGACGGGATGATGCCGCCGGGGAAGATGTACTTGTGGATCCAGGTGTAGGCGCGCGACGCCGCCAGCATCCGGTCGTGGTCCATGGTGATGGCCTGCAGCCCGAACCGGCCGCCGGGCCGCAGCCGCTCGCCGATCACCCGGTAGAACTCCGGCCAGTAGGACGCGCCGACGGCCTCGATCATCTCGACGCTGACCACGGCGTCGTACCGGCCGCTCGACTCGCGGTAGTCGCACAGCTTCACGTCGACGCGGTCGGCGAACCCGGCCGCCGCGATGCGTTCGGTGGCCAGCGCGCGCTGCTCCTCCGAAATGGTCAGCGACGTCACCCGCGCACCGCGGGCGGCGGCGCGGATGGCGAGTTCACCCCATCCGGTACCGATTTCGAGGACCTCGCTGCCTTCGCGGACGCCGGCGTAGTCCAGCACGCTGTCGATCTTGCGGTGCTGCGCGGCGGTGAGGTCGTCGCCGGGGCCGAACAGCGCCGAGGAGTACATCATCGACTCGTCGAGGAAGGCGCCGAAGAGGTCGTTCGACAGGTCGTAGTGCCGGTGGATGTTGGCCCGCGCGCCTTCGAGGGTGTTCTCCTCCGACGGCGGCTGTGTGCGCTCGGCGATCCGCCGGAACTTCTGCAGCACCGGCGGCACCAGGGTGGCCATCCGCTCGGCGAACGGGGTCAGCACCTCGGCCAGCTCGGACGCGGTCCAGTCCCCCGCCATGTAGGACTCGCCGAAGCCGATCTTGGCGTCGACGCCGAGGCGGTGGAAGAACGCTTCCGGCCGCAGGATGCGCATCTCGGGCGATTCCGGCCCGCCGGCGCCGAGCACGGTGCCGTCCGGGAACGTCACCCGCAGCTCCAGCGGGCGGACCGCGTGGCGGAACAGCGCGGCGGCGATCCGCGCGCGCAGGGCGGAGTGGGGCGGGGCGGCCAGGCCCGGCCACCGGGATTCGTCCGGGACGTCCAGGGCCGACGCCCGGTCAGCGCTCGAAGTGGTCACGGTTCTCCCTCCGGCCGGCCAGCTGCGCCGGTGATCGATCCTAGTCGCCGCACCCCTGCGGCGCGTGTCGCCGAATGCCCTGTTCGGGGCGTTTTCACACCGGGATCCGCAGCCGTTCGGACCCGGTTGCGGCCCAGGCCCCGCGCAGGTCGTCGCCGTCGTCCCCGGCGAGCAGGTCCAGGGTGAACGCCACGGTCAGCCGGGTCCACACCCGGGCCCGCCGCAGCATCGCGTGGCCCTCCCCGCCGATTTCGAACCGGGCGACGCGGGCGGCGACCGCCGCGGCCCGTTCGGCGAAGGCGAGCGACTCCGCCGGGCTCGTCATCCGGTCGCGCGTGCCGTGCACGACGAGCACCGACCGCCCGGCGACGGCGCCGACCGGCTCACCCCGCGGCGTCCACGGCGCCAGGGCGCAGACCCCGCGGACGGCCGGGTCGTCGGCCACGCGCAGCGCCACCCGGGCCCCCATCGAGTGACCGACCAGCACGACCGGCAGGCCGGGGTGGTCGGCGTGGATGCGTTCGAGCGCCCAGCGGGCGTCGGCGACCGGGTCCTCGTCCGGCGCGTTCCAGCCGTAACGGCGGTTGCGCAGCAGGCGCACCTCGACGCCGCCGTGCCCATCGGGGCTCCGCCCCGAGCCGGGGGCTCCGCCACCCGGACCCCCCGAAAAGCGAGTGTTGCGGCCGGCCCGGTGGAGCGCGCGCGCGATCGGGACCATCCTCAGAAAGGCCGGCTTCCAGGGCGGCACGCGGCCCGTCCCCCGCTCCGCGCCACCGTGCAGCACGAGCACGACCGCCCGGGTCCTCCCGCGCGCCGGCCACACCGACACCGCCGGATCCACGTCGCCCACCCGCGTCCTCCTGTTCCCCCGCATCCGGGTCAACCTCGGTTCCCCACCCGGCTATTCCACCGTGCGAAGTGGTCCGCACGGTAGATTCGGCGCCCGATCCCCGACGGAAGGGTGGGTGTGGTGAGCACCACGGACATCGCGGGCAGTGTCGCCAAGCAGCTGGCGGACGTCGAGCAGGCCAACACCGAGGAGGTCCGCGCGGCGGCGGACCTCGTGCTGGGGGTGATCCGGGCCGACGCACTGGTCTATACCGCCGGCGCCGGGCACTCGCTGGCGGCAGTCGCCGAGACCTTCTACCGGGCCGGCGGGCTGGCCTGCGTCTACCCGCTTTACCACCCGGAGCTGCTCCCGCTGCACGGTGCGGTGCACAGCACGCAGACCGAGCGGCGCACCGGCCTGGCGGCGGAGGTGCTGGCCGGGCGCGCGCCGGGGCCGGACGACGTGCTGGTGGTGTTCTCGACCTCCGGGGTCAACCCGTACCCCGTCGAGCTGTGCATCGAGGCCCGGAAGCGGGGCGCGGCGGTGATCGCGGTGACGTCGCGGGCGTGCGTCGCGGCGGCCCCGCGGCGGTCTTCGAGCACGCTGGTCGAGCAGGGCACGGTGGTACTGGACTCGCTGGTGATCCCCGGGGACGCGAGCTACCCGCCGGACGCCCCGCGCACCGCACCACTGTCCACTGTGGTCAACGCCTTCCTGTGGAACCTGGTCCTGGCCGAGGTCCACGACCGCGGCACGGCCGAGGGCCTCGACGTCCCGCTGTGGCGCAGCTCCAATGTGGAGGGTGGCGACGAGGCGAACGCCGCGCTGCTGGCGAAGTACGGGGAAATCGTGCCGCAGCTGCGGTGACCCGGTGAAAAAGCACCGGCCGGGCACGTCTTGACGCCGCGTGCCCGGCCGCCCTAGCGTCGACATACCGACTGGTCGGTGTGGACCGGTCGCACTCCGAGGGAGGTCCCATGGACAGTGCCACGGTCACGGTGCACGGCGAGTGCGCCCCGGGGTTCGAGCCGGTGCGCGCGGCCTTCGAGGAGAACTTCCGCAGCCGCGGCGAGCTGGGCGCGGCGTTCACCGCCATCCGGAACGGCGAGGTCGTGGCGGACCTGTGGGGCGGCTGGGCCGGGCCCGGCCGGACCCGGCCGTGGCAGCCGGACACCCTGGCCAACGTGTGGTCCACGACCAAGGGCATGACCGCGATCTGCGCGCACCGGCTCGCCGACGCGGGCGAACTCGACGTCGACGCGCCGGTCGCGAAGTACTGGCCGGAGTTCGCGGCCGCGGGCAAGGGCGGGATCCCCGTCCGGTGGCTGCTTTCGCACCGCTCCGGCGTGCCCGGGATCGGCCTGGACCGGCCGGTGGCGATCGAAGAGCTGTACGACTGGGACCTGATGACGTCGCTGCTGGCGGCCCAGGAACCGTTGTGCGAGCCGGGTTCCGCGGGCGGTTACCACGCGCTGGCCTACGGCTGGCTCGTCGGCGAGGTCGTCCGGCGGATCGCCGGCCAGGGCATCCGCGAGTTCTTCGCCGAGCAGGTCGCCGGGCCGCTCGGCGCCGACTTCTCGATCGGCCTCGCCTCCTCCGCCGATCTCGGCCGCTGCGCGACCCTGGTCGACCCGGTCATGACCGAGGAGATGGCCAACGCGCTGGCCACGGCGTTCGCGGCGGCCGGTCCGGTGGCCCAGGCGGCGTTGATGAACCCGCGCGTCCAGGGGCACGACGCCAACGAACCGGCGTGGCGGCAGGCGGTCATGCCGGCGTTGAACGGCCACGGCACGGCCCGCGCGATCGCCACGATCTACGCCGGGCTCGTCGACGGCACGCTCCTGTCCCCGGCGGCGCTGGCGCGGGCGCGGGAGAGCCAGGGCAAGGAGATCGACGCGATCCTCGGCCTCCCGAACGAGTGGGGCCTGGGCTTCTACCTCGGCAGCGACGCCCGCGGCTTCGGCCCCAACCCGGCCGCCTTCGGCCACGACGGCCTCGGCGGCTCCACCGGCGCCGCCGACCCGGAAAACGGCATCGCCTTCGGCTACACCCTCAACCAGCTGGGCCCCCTGATCCGCGACGACCCCCGCAAAATGGCCCTGGTCCAAGCCCTCTACACGTGCTTGGAGGGTCGACACGCGTGATTCAGAGGTCGACACGCGTGATTGAAGGGTCGACACGGCGCAGACACCGTGTCGACCCTTCAATCACGTGAGTTGACCCTTCAATCACGTGAGTTGACTCTCCGATCACGTGAGTTGACCCTTCAATCACGCGACGGCGGGTTCTTCGTCGGCGAACTGGGTTGCGTGGAGGGTGGCGTAGCGGCCGCCTGCGGCCAGGAGTTCTTCGTGGGTGCCGCGCTCGACGATCTCGCCGTGTTCGAGGACGAGGATCTGGTCGGCCGCGCGGACCGTCGAGAGGCGGTGGGCGATGACCAGGGCCGTGCGGCCCGCGAGGGCGTGCGTGAGGGCCTCGGCGACCGCCGCTTCGGACTCGGAGTCCAGGTGCGCGGTGGCCTCGTCGAGGATGACGACCTTGGGCTGGGCCAGCAGGAGACGCGCGATCGTGAGCCGCTGGCGCTCGCCGCCGGAGAGGCGGTAGCCGCGCTCGCCGACCGTCGTGTCGAGGCCGTCGGGCAGCGAACGCACCAGCTCACCCAGCCGCGCGCGCTCCAGCGCCGCCCAGATCTCGTCGTCGGTGACCTCGGGCCGGGCGTACGCCAGGTTGGCGCGGATCGTGTCGTGGAACAGGTGCCCGTCCTGGGTCACGACGCCGACGGTTTCCCGCAGCGAAGCGAAAGTCAGGTCCCGGACGTCCACATCGGACAGCCGCACCGCCCCGGCGTCGACGTCGTACAGCCGCGGCAGCAGCGACGCGATCGTCGACTTCCCCGCGCCCGAAGACCCGACCAGCGCGACCATCTCCCCCGGCTCGGCGCGGAAGGAGATCCCGTGCAGCACCTCGTCCCCGCCGCGGTGGTCGAGCGTGGTGACGTCCTCCAGCGACGCCAGCGAGTACCGGTCCGCCGCCGGGTACCCGAACCGGACGTCCGCGAACTCGACCGAAACCCCGCTCGAAGGTGGCAGAGAGCGCGCGGAGGGCTTCTCCTTGATCATCGGGTCCAGGTCGAGGACCTCGAAGACCCGCTCGAACGACACCAGCGCCGTCATGACGTCGACGCGGACGTTGGCCAGCGCGGTCAGCGGCGCGTAGAGCCGGGTCAGCAGCAGGGCCAGCGCGACGACCGTGCCCGGCGCGAGCCTGCCGGTCAGCGCGAGATACCCGCCGAGGCCGTAGACCAGCGCCTGCGCCAGCGCCGACACCAGGGTCAGGCTCGTCATGAACCAGCGGGTCAGCATCGCGGTCCGGACGCCGATGTCCCGCACCCGCCCGGCCCGCAGCGCGAAGTCGTCCGCCTCCTGCACCGGCCGGCCGAACAGCTTCACCAGCGTCGCACCGGGGGCGGAGAACCGCTCGGTCATCTGCGTGGTCATCCCGGCGTTGAGGTTCGCCGCCTCCCGCTGCAGCCCGGCCATCCGGCGCCCGAGCCGCCGCGCGGGGATCACGAAGATCGGCAGCAGCACCAGCGCGATCAGGGTGACCTGCCAGGACAGCGTCAGCATCACGGCCAGCGACAGCGCCAGCTGGATGACGTTGGTGACCAGCCCGGACAGCGTCGCGGTGAACGTCCGCTGCGCGCCGATGACGTCGTTGTTGAGCCGCGAAACCAGCGCGCCGGTGCGGGTGCGCGTGAAGAACGCGATCGGCATCCGCTGCACGTGCTCGAACACCGCGCGGCGCAGGTCGAAGATGATGCCTTCACCGATGCGCGCGGACTGCCACCGCTCGACCAGCCCGAACCCGGCGTCGGCGACGGCCAGCGCGGCGATCACGACGGCGAGCCAGACGACCAGCGTGACGTCGTGGCCGCCGACGATCGCGTCCACCACCTTGCCCGCCAGCACGGGTGTCGTCACGGCCAGGACGGCGGAGACGACGGTGAGCACGAGGAAGGCCAGCAGACGCCGCCAGTGCGGCCGGGCGAAGCGGGCGACGCGTTTCAGCGTGCCGCGGCTCAGCGCCTTGGGTGCGTCGCCGGCGCGCATCGCCGAACTCCACAGCCCCCACATGTTGTCCACGGGTACCCCCAGTCTCGGAAACCTCCAGAATAGCTGAGGTTTTCGGCGGATATGACCTGGGCAACGCCCTCGTCGCCCGTTTGCTTCCCGCTGCCGTTCACTCCCCGCGAACAACCCGGTGGAGGGCGGCGCGCAGCCGTTCGCCGTCCTCGGCCGGCAGCGGCTCCAGCAGGAGCGCCTCCGCCTGCCGCGTCGCCTCCTCGCCCGCCGCGCGGACGCGCTCGCCTTCGGGCGTCAGCGTCACCAGGCGCTTGCGGCGGTCCCCCGGCGCGACCTCGCGCCGGACCAGGCCCTTGGCCTCCAGTTCGTCGACGAGCGCGACCATCGTCGTCCGGTCGACGCCGAGGCGGGCCGCGCCGTCCTGCTGCGACTGCGCCGGCCCGGCCCCGAAGAGCGCGAGCAGCGCGAGCTGGCGCCCGGTGACGCCGAGCGGCGCGTACAGCGGCTCGGCCAGTTCGGCCAGCCGCAGCTGGGCGTGCTTGAGCAGGTAGCCGAGCCGGCTGGTGACGGCGGGAGGCGCGCTGGACATGCGAGAACTCTACACCTACGCTGATCGTCAGTTTTACTGACGATCAGGAGCCCAACATGATTACCGTCGGCCTGAAACCGCCACAGCAGCACATCGGCATCGCCGCCCTCCGCCGGACCTGGGCGATCGCGGACGACGCCGGCTTCGACGGCTGCTGGGTGTTCGACCACCTCGCCCCGATGGGCCCCGACCGCACCGGCGACGTCTTCGACGGCTGGAGCCTGCTGGCCGCGATGGCCGAAGCCACGAAACGGGTGCGGATCGGCTGCCTGGTCTCCGGCAACACCAACCGGCACCCGGGCACGTTCGCCAAGCTCGCCGCCACCGTCGACCACCTCTCCGGCGGCCGGCTCGACGTCGGCCTCGGCGCGGGCGGCGACGCGCTGACCGACGCGATGATGGGCACGCCGACGCCGTCACCGGTCGAACGCGTCGAACGGCTGGCCGAGACCTGCGAAATCCTCCGTCTGCTGTGGACCCGGGCCGAAACCACCCACCGCGGCCGCCACTACACGCTGACCGGCGCGATCAGCGACCCGAAGCCGGTGCAACGGCCGAAACCGCCGCTGTGGCTGGGCAGCAGCGGCGAAAAACGCGGTCTTCGGGTTGTCGCCGAGCACGCCGACGTCTGGCTCAACGCCGCCCTGCCCGGAACGGAAATCGCCGAGCTGCAACGGCTTTCCCGCGTGCTCGACACGCATTGCGCGGCGGCCGGGCGCGACCCGGCGACGATCCGCCGGGCGGTGCAGTTCCGGCTGCCGTCCGATGCGGACAGTGCCCTGCGCCTGGCGCGCAGCTACGCCGAGGCGGGCTTCACCGAGCTCGTGCTGATGCCGACCGGCCGCGACGACGTCGTCGCGGCGTCGGAGGCGGCCGCGGAGCTGCTCCCCCGCCTGCGAGACGTCGGCTGAACCGGGCGGCGGCGCCTCGGTAGCCTGGCGACGTGGAAACGGAGGTGGGCCAGGCGCCCGCATGGCGGCGCGCGGCCCGGCTCTTCACGGCGCCTTCGCGCACCGGAGAGGCCGCGCCCCTGCGCTGGGACCTGGGGTTCTACCTGGCCTGCCTGGCTTTCGCGCTGCCGACGGCGCTGGTGTCCGAATTCTACGGTTACCGCGTCTGGGGGAACTTCGCGACGGTGGCGTACGGCTTCGGCGTGGCGCACAGCGGATACCTGCTGTTGTCCGCCCGCCGGGGGCGTACGCCGGGCGGCGTACTCGGTTCCCGCTGGTGCGCCGTCGCCGCGGTCGCCCTGTTGGCGATGATCCTTCCGTTGGCGCTTCTGGTGATTCGCCGCCTGACCGGGGTGGACTGGCTGATCACGCCGTTCTCCTGGGCCGCGCAGCCCGAGGTCTGGGTGATCGAGCGGTCCGCGGATCTGCTGCTGCACCACGGGACGCCGTACGTCGACGTCACCGCGCTCGGCCGGGCCCCCGTGGTAAACGATTACACCCCCTACGGCCCGGTGATGGCGCTCTTCGGCCTGCCGCGGGCGGTCTTCGGCGGCACCCCGCTGACCGACGCGCTCACCGACGCCCGCTGGATGTTCGCCCTGGCCGCCTGCGCGTGCGTGCTGGGCACGCTGAAGCTGCTGAAGTGGCCGCGGGTGCCGGTCGGCGCCGCGCAGCTCGCGCTGGCCTGCCCGCTCACCGCGCTCACCTGGGCCGTCGCCGGCCCGGACCTCGCGATCGTCGGGCTCCTGGTGCTCAGCTGCGCCCTGGCCGCCACCGGGCGCGCCGCCTGGTCCGGCCTGGTGCTGGCCCTGGTGATCAGCGCGAAGCTCATCGTCGCGCCCGCGGCCGCGGTCCTGGCGGTGCTCGTGCTGGTACGCCGCCGGAAGGGCCTCGACTGGGTGGCGCTGGGGCGGTTCGCGGCGGCACTGGTGGCGACGACGGCCGCGCTGCACCTGCCGGTCTACCTGGTGGATCCGGCGGCGTTCGTGGAGCACGTCTTCCGGTTCCCGCTCGGGATGGGCGTCGTGCGGTCGCCCGCGGCCAGCCCGCTGCCGGGCCACCTGATCGCCGAGACCGGTGTGGCCGGCCAGGTGGCGGCGTTCGTGCTAGTCGGTGCCGCGGCCGTGGCCATGCTGGTGTGGCTGGTGCGCCGGCCCCCCGCGAACGGCTCCGCCGCACTGCTGCGCATCGCCGTCGGACTCGGCGCGTTGATCCTGCTCACCCCGGCCACCCGCTACGGCTACCTGGTGTACCCGCTGGTCCTGCTCGGGGCCCACCTCGCGTTCCGGATGGCCGAAGTTCCCGCTGCGCCCCCCGCGCAGCGTTCCGCGACTACTTCTTCTTGACCCTGGTGGCTCCGCCGCGCCCCCGCAGCTGGACGCCGGACTCCGACAGCACCCGGTGGACGAACCCGTAGGACCGCCCCGTCGACTCCGCCAGTGCCCGGATGCTCGAGCCCTTCTCGTATTTCTTCTTCAGGTCAGCGGCCAGCTTGTCGCGCGTGTTGCCGGTGATCCGCGCGCCTTTCTTGAGATCAGCCACGTCGATCGCCTTCCCGCCGAGAGTGTTCTGGGCCACATATCGGCCCCTGCCGGGGCAATGATCGAACACTGAGCGCCGGAATGCCAGACGACAGACGTGAAACAGCCGAAATTGCGATCACATTGGGCCATTCCAGTGCTCTGCGGTCAGCGATCTTGCACCCGAATGGACGCACCGCTCACGCGAGCTGGACAAGTTCGAGGTAGTCCGCCGACCAGTGATCTTCGGTTCCGTCGGGCAGCAGGATGACCCGCTCGGGCTCCAGCGCCTCGACCGCGCCCGGGTCGTGCGTCACCAGGACGACGGCACCGGCGAAGCTGCGCAAGGCGTCCAGGACCTGCGCGCGGCTGGCCGGGTCCAGGTTGTTCGTCGGCTCGTCGAGCAGCAACACGTTGGCAGCGCTGGAGACCAGGCCGGCCAGCGCGAGCCGGGTCTTCTCGCCGCCGGAAAGCGTGCCCGCCGGCTGGTCGAGTTGTTCGCCGGTGAAGAGGAACGAGCCGAGCAGGTTCCGCAACTCCTGCGCGCCGGTGTCCGGAGCGAGATGTCGGATGTTTTCCCACACCGACGCTTCATGATCAAGAGTTTCGTGCTCCTGTGCGTAATAGCCCAGGCGCAATCCGTGACCCGGAACGACGGATCCGGTGTCCGGGGTTTCCATTCCGCCGAGCAGCCGGAGCAAAGTCGTCTTTCCGGCACCGTTGAGCCCGAGTACGACAACCTTCGAACCGCGGTCGATGGCGAGATCGACGCCGGTGAAGATTTCCAGTGAGCCATAGGACTTCGAGAGCCCTTCCGCGGTGAGCGGGGTGCGGCCGCACGGCGCCGGCTCGGGGAACTTGATCCGGGCGACCTTGTCGGCCTGCCGGGTGTCCTCCAGCGAGGACAGCATCTGCTCGGCGCGGCGCGCCATGTTCTTGGCCGCCACGGCCTTCGTCGCCTTCGCGCCGAGTTTCGCGGCCTGCTGCTGCAGTGCCGACGCCTTCTTCTCGGCGTTGGCGCGCTCGCGGCGGCGGCGCTTCTCGTCGGTGGCGCGCGCGTCGAGGTAGCGCTGCCAGCCCATGTTGTACAGGTCGAGCTCGCCGCGGGTGGCGTCGAGGAACCACACCTTGTTGACCACGTCGGCCAGCAGCTCGACGTCGTGGCTGATCACGACCAGGCCGCCGTCGTGCTGCTTGAGGAAGCCGCGCAGCCAGTTGATGGAGTCGGCGTCGAGGTGGTTGGTCGGCTCGTCGAGCAGCAGGATCGTCTCGGACTTGCCGCCGGCCCCGGCTTCGGCGGCGGCGAACAGGATCCGGGCCAGCTCGACGCGGCGGCGCTGGCCGCCGGAAAGCGTCCCCAGCGTCTGCGCCAGAACCCGGTCCGCCAGGCCCAGGTTGGAGCAGATCCGCGCGGCTTCGCTCTCCGCGGCGTACCCGCCGAGGGAGGCGAAGCGCTCTTCGAGCCGGGCGTAGCGGTTGATGGCCTTGTCGCGCGCGGCGTCGTCGACGAGCTCGGCCATCGAGGCCTGCGCCTTCTCCATGTCGCGCATCAGCTTGTCCAGACCGCGCGCCGACAGCACGCGGTCCTTCGCGGTGACCGAAAGATCACCTTCGCGCGGGTCCTGCGGCAGGTAGCCGAGCTCGCCGGTGCGGCGGACGTCACCTGCGTGCGGCTCGCCTTCGCCGGCGAGGACCTTCAGCGAGGTGGTCTTGCCCGCGCCGTTGCGGCCGACGAGGCCGATGCGGTCGCCGGGCTGGATGCGGAGGGTGGCGCCGTCGAGCAGGATGCGCGAACCCGCGCGCAGCTCAAGGCCGGTGGCCGTGATCAAGGGAACTCCCGTGGACGGGGGTGAACGGAGGACAGCAGCGGGCGGCCACACGGGCCGCGGCGTCACTCCAGCTGAATATCCACGGAGCCCAGTGTACGGGCCGGGGTCGAGCGGTTTTTCCGGACGTGTGCGGTCTCACCCGTCGCGGAGCGTGACCTGCACGGACAGTGCCCGCACGGCAGCCTCGTCGAGCACGGCCCGGCTCGGTTCGCCGGCGTCCAGTACCCGGGGTTCCGCCCGGGCGAACACCGGCGCCAGCCTGCGGTCCTCGCGCAGCTCGTCGAGGGCCCGCCGGTCGCCGCCGAGCACGAGGGCGTCCACTTCGGACAGCCGCGGGACGAGCACTTCGAAGACGTCCTTCGCCGCGTCCTGGAGCGCGTGCCGGACCTGTCCCGCGCGACGCCGGGCGAACCGCTGCTGCGACCAGCCACCGGCCGCCGAGCGGCCCTGGACGAGGTGCCGGTCGGTGCGCGAGACCTCGATCCGGCCGCCGCGCGCGATGCCGACGCTGTGCCCGCCGCGCCGCACGATCACCAGGGCGATGCGCCGCGGCAGGAGCGCATGGGCGACGAGCGCGGCGACAGAGGGTTCGCCGAGCGGCCCGAACGGGACCGTCGCGGTGGCGGTGGTGCCGTCGGCCGCGGTCACCCGGACTTCGTGCGCCGATCCCGACGTCGCCGTGATGCCGCCGTGCCGCTCGGCGAAGCGCGCGAAGAACCCCGCCAGCCGCTCGGGCGGCACCTCGACCGTGCGGCCGCCGCCCGCGGCTTCCTTCGGCTTCACGAAAAAAGGGTACGGGGCCGCCGCGATCACCGCGACGGCCCCGTACCGGGTACTGCCTACAGCGGGTGCACCGGGCCGTTGTTCGTCACGCCCCGCACGTTCGACGGCGCGCCGGCCGCCGGGGGCTGCACGAACCCGTTGATGTGCAGGGCCACCGAGCGGATCGAGCCGGTGTCGCTCGCGGCGGCGTCGACCACCGAGAACGTCCACGTGCCGTCCGCCGCCGCGGCGGTCAGGCCGCCGAGCGCCTGTGCCGGCCGGTACGAGCCGGTGAACGGCGCGTTGGACGACGTCACCGTGCTGAACGCGGTCGCCGCGGAGTCGGCGAAGACCACCTGGCACAGGTTCTTGCCCGAACCGCCGTTGCGCTGGAACACCGTCGCCTTGGCGCCCGAGGGCGCGGTCAGCGTGCCGACGAGGTCACCGACGTACGAGTGGTTCAGACCCACCGTGGTCGACGCCGGGTCGGTGCTGCAGGTCGTGCCGTCCACCGAGAACGCCACCTTCGACGCGCGGCCGACCCCGGTGACCGGGATGGTCACCGACGCCCCGACCGGGCTGTTGTCCGGGATCGCCACCGGCGCGCCGGTGTAGGCGAAGTCCTGCGCGACCGGCGACGGGGTGCCGACCGGCAGCGAGAACGTCGACGTCGTCGGCGAGTGCGAGCCGGCGAAGGTGACGCGGGCGTTCAGCACCACCGGCACGCCGAGCTGCTGGCTCGCCGGGACGGTGATGGTGAAGTCGTTGACGCCGGTCTGTCCCGGGCTGATGGTGCCGTAGGACTTGGCCCGCGGCGCCACCGTGACACCCGGGGTCGGGCTGGTGAGCACGACGCTGGTGGACACCGCGGTGCCGTCACCGTCGTTGGTCACCGGCAGGGTCACCTTGGCCGTGTCGCCCGGGTCGAGCGCCGAGCCGCCGTCGGCCGGGGTGACCGTCGGCTGCTTGGCCACCGCGAGGGGCTGCGGGCTGGCGCCGGTGTAGGCCAGCACCTTGTCCGCGAGGATGACGCCGGAGCCGGTGAAGTTGTCGCGGCCCGGGGTCTCGATGTCGATCGCGGTGTTGATCAGCGCTTCCCGCACCTCCGCGGGCGGCAGGCCGGGGTTGCCGGACAGCACGAGCGCGGCGATCGCGGCCGCGTGCGGAGCGGCGGCCGAGGTGCCGAAGAACGGGTTGAACCCGCTCACACTGGTCTGCACGCCGTCGGCCGCGGTGATCTCCGGCTTGTTCCGGACCTCGCCGCCGGTCGAGGAGACGTTGCCCGGGGTGATCGGCGTGCCGTTCGCCTCGTAGAACACGCGGCGCGGGCCGTCGGAGGTGAACCGCTCGGCCTTGGTGGCGCCGCTGAACGAGCCCGGGTACGGGCCCGCCGGGTTGGCCGGGTCGCCCGGCTCCAGTGCCCGGCCGAACGCCTCGGCCGCCGGGGCGGCCGCGACGCTGAAGGCGTCCCGCGCGGCCGAGTGGCCGACCGTCACGCCCGGGGTGTTGTACGCCTTGAGCCCGTCCGCCGAGTCGGAGAACCGGCCGCGCAGCGCGGACAGCGAGAGGTAGCGGTTCTGGCCGGAGAACTTCACGATGGCCAGGCGCAGCCCGGTGCCGCCGAAGGTGGGCGTCTGCAGGATCTCGTACGGGTCCTGGGTGCCGTCCTGGACGTTCTGGCTGAAGCTGACCACGGCACCCGCGGGGTTGAGCAGGTAGAGGTCGTAGTCGTTGGCGGACGCGCCGATCGGGTCCGACCAGTGCAGCGTCACCGGCACGCCGGCCGAGGACGCGTTGGAGATCGGCTCGTAGATCTGAGTGCCCGCCGCGCCGGCGAAGTTGTGCGCGGTGCCGGCGAACTTGCCGATCGCCTTGCCGGAGTCGGCGAAGTCGCCTTCCCAGTGCCCGGCGGTGCCGCTGGCGACGTTGCCTTCGTTGCCCGCGGACGAGAAGTACAGCGCGCCGTCGGCGGTGACGTCGTTCACGGCCTGGGCGATGATCCAGTCCTGGAACGGCGATTCCTTGAAGTAGATGACGTCGTCGACGATGACGTCGCAGTGCGATTCGAAGCGCAGCTTGCGGATGTTGTCCGCGAAGCTGGCGTCGGAGTTGAACGCCGAGGCGAAGCCGAGCGCGGCGCGGGGCGCGAGGTCGTGGATGATCTCGAGCATCGCGGTGCCCTCGTCGCCGTCGCCCTCCTGGCCGGCGATGACGTCGACGTCCGGCGGCAGTTCGCCCTTGGCCTGCGACGCGGCGAGGGAGTCGACGCCGTCGGACAGGGCGCACGCCTTGACGCCGACGCCGGTGACGCCGAACTGCTGGCGCGCGATGTCGGCGTTGTGCGCGCGGTCGCCTTCGCTGGTCAGGGTCGCGGCCGCGGCGGCGCTGCGCTGCTGGGCCTTGCCGGCGATGGCCTTCTGCAGCTCGCCGGCGATGCGGTCGGCCTTCTGCTGCTTGGTTTCCGTCTGGGTGCCCGCCTTGCCCGGCGTCGTCGCCGGGGTGGCCAGCTCGCGGGCGGTCATCGCCTGGTCGGCCTGCTCGACGCGCTTGACGTCACCCCGGGCGGCGATCTCGCTGACCTTGGCCACCGGGAGCTCGGCCCGGACGCTGGCGTACCGGTCGGACACCGCGCGGATGCCCGCCCCGGCCTTCGTGAGCCCGGCGATGAGGTCGGGCGAGACCTTGCTCGCCCGGATGTCGACGACGACGGTGCCGCCGTCGCTCACGCCGGACTGCAGCGCGTTCAGCTGCTTCCCCAGCCCCTTTTCGGCGACCAGCAGCTTGCTGTCTACTTTGGACTCGGTGGCGGTGCGGCCCGCCTTGACCGCCTGCAGGGCGGCGATCTGCTGTTGCGCGGTTTCACTGAAGGTGTCCGGCCCGGACGCGGGAGCGGCCCCCGCGACGGGCGGCGAAACCAGGCCGAGGGCGGCGAGCAGTGCCGCGGCCCCGGCGGTGAGCACAGTGGATCTCGATCTCGTGGAACGGGTACGACGCACGTGCGCCCTCCGATTCTCCAGGCGCGTGCCCCGACTCACGCTGACCGACGCCGGTGATCACCGGCTGGATCCAGCTAAGTACCGGTAGTTCTCCGTAAACATCAGCCGTTCGAGTGACAAAGGACGGATAATTTCCCGAATAGGCCGGATGACGTAGGCCGTTCAGCGCAGCGGTGAACCGGTCACCGGACACGCACCGGACAAATGATCGTCCCACCGCCGTCCGCAAGGGGCGACCACGCAGTGGGATGTCCACAAGCAACAGCCGGGGCGTGCAACCGCCGGTGCCGTGCGGAGAATTCGTTACGGTGCCGTCAGAGGACGAACGAGTCCGACCACGGCTGCGAAGCCCGCCCGGACAACGCCTCCAGCAACGTCACCGCCTGCTTGTCCGTCAGCGAAGCCACGAAGTCGACCACCGCCCGGCCGCGCGCCAGCCCGCGCACGGCGTCCGCGCCCGTCACCGGCTCGCCCGTCGCGCCCACCAGCAGTTCCGGCGCCGAGCGCGCCAGGCCCGCGTACTCCGCGCGGGCCAGCTCGACCAGGTCGTGCAGCCGGCGCGGCAGGCGGGAAACCTCGTCGCGGTCCAGCAGCCAGGCGTCGAGCGCGTCGACCAGGCTCGTCACCAGGCCCGCCTGGCCGCGCTGGTGCAGGGCCAGGTCCGGGCGCAGCAGCACGAACCGGCGGTGCACGAATTTGAGCACCTGCACCTCGTGCCACTGGGCGGGGCGCAGCGAGACGTGCCCGGTGCGGGTGGACGGCGAGGCCAGCAGGAACACGCCGTCGACCAGGCGGGCGGTCCAGTTCGCGGAGAACGCCGCCGTCGCCTGCTCCGCCTCGATCGAGCCGTCGAACTCCCCGGCCAGCAGGCCGTCGGCCAGTTCCGCGCGGACCCGCGTGACGGCGGCGGCGAACGCGTCGTCGTCGACGATCCACGCGTCCTTGGCGTGCATGCGACGGCGGAGGCGTTCCAGCGACCGGCCCGGGCGGCGCAGGTCCGCGTGCAGCGTCTCGTCGTCCAGCGCGGCCAGCTCCGCCGCGTGCTCGAGCCACTCCCCCAGCTCGGCGGCGACCGGCGCGTGCTGCAGGACGCCGATGCGGTGGAAGTCCTGCAGGTCGTGGATGGCGTAGGCGATGTCGTCGGCGGTGTCCATCACGGACGCTTCGACGGTCTGCTGCCAGCCTTCGACCCGGCCCGCGAAGACCGCGCGCGCCTGCTCGAAGTCGTCGAGTTCGGTGGCGTAGGCGGAGAACTTGGCCGCGCCGGTGCCCGGCAGGTCACCCGGCTCGGCCGCCCCGCGCGGCGGCACGGCCAGCTCCGACGGGTGCGGCGCGGGGTGGTGCAGCCGCAGCCACGGGTACTTGAGGACGGCGGCCCGCACCGCGGCGGTCAGGTCGAGCCCGATCGCCGACGGCCCGCGCACGTCGGTGGTGGTGATGATCCGGAACGTCTGCGCGTTGCCCTCGAAGCCGTCGGCGAGGCCGAAGCGGTGCCGGGCGATCCGGTCGAGCGTCTGCTCCCCGAGGTGCCCGAACGGCGGGTGCCCGAGGTCGTGGGCGAGCGCGGCGGCCTCGGCGACGTCGGGGTCGCAGCCGCCGAGCTTGTCGGCGAGCCCGGCGTCGGGCCCGCTGGTGATCCGCTCGGCGATGGCCCGGGCGACCTGCGCGACCTTGAGGCTGTGGGTGAGCCGGTTGTGCAGCAGCCCGGCCCCGCCGGCGCTGACGACCTGCGTCACCCCGCCGAGCCGCGCGAAGAACGGCGACGCGGCGATCCGGTCGCGGTCGATCCGGAACGGGCTGGTCGCCAGGTCGGTGAACCCGCCGACGTTCGCCACGGGATCGCGCCGCGCGGCCCGCGGGTCGGTCTCCTGCTCCATGCGCCCGACCCTATCCCGCAGGTTCCCCCGAACGGCGGCCGAGCCCGCCACCGTGTCGACCCCCCGATCACGAGTGATGCCCCTCCAATCACGCGTGATGCCTCCCTGATCACGAGTGATGCCCCTCCGAGCACACGAGATGCCCGGCGCCGCACGCGAGACGTTCCGCGGCAGGCAGCGTCGGGCCCGGACGCGGCTCGTCCTCGCCGCCGGCCACGGGCGCCGACCTGTCCCGGCCGGTCGGGGTTTCACCCGATCGATGGGCAACGCCACGCGTTCACCGATCGATGGAGGAGGTGATCCCCGAGAAAGGAACCGCTGTGAACCGCCCGATCCGCCTCGCCATCGCCGTGCTGCTCGGCACCGGGCTCGCCGCGTGCGGGGCCACCACACCCGGCGGGCCGGCCTCGACCGGCACCTCCGCCACGACCGCCACGACCGGCGCCGGAACCACCGCGCCGCCGGTCACCGCCTCGCCGAAGCGGATCAAGGTCCCGGACGTCTCCGGCATGAACCACCAGGACGCCCAGAACGCCATGCAGCGCGCCGGGCTCTACAACCTGCGCGAGGTCGACGGCACCGGCCAGGGCCGCGCGCTGGTGATCGACCGCAACTGGGTCCAGACGGCGCAGGACCCGGCGCCCGGCACGGAGGTCGACGCCGACGCGGTGATCACCCTGACCGCGGTCAAGTACACCGACCGTTAGGCCTCCGGCGGGGTCGTGTACGCCTTCAGCGTGCGGTCGGCCGCCGCCCGGGCGGTGGCCGGGTCCGCGCCCGCCGCGACGTCGGCCTCGTACCACGCCTCGTTCGACGCCGTCATGAAGCGGACGCCCTCCGGAGACATCATCCAGGCCATCGCCGCCTGCGGGTCGACTGCCGTGCCCGGCGCGGACAGGTGCAGGACCAGGCCGACCAGGGCGCCGTCCCAGCCGATGCCGACCGCGCCCGGGCCGAACTCGTCCCAGCGGTCGTCGATGTGCGCCACGTGCTCCAGTTCGAACCGCGTGCCCGAACCCTCCGGCGTCAGCCGGACCTCGATCCAGCTGACGTTGCCGCCGAACTCCCACGTCGCCGCGAAGCTCTTCGGCGGGTCGCAGCGCTCGACCGTGCCGCCGGCGTTGCCCTCCAGCTGGTACTTCCCGCCGACCTTCAGCTCGCCGGACACCGGCAGGAACCAGCGCGGGATGCGCTCGGGGTTCGTCACCGCGTCCCACAGGTCGGCGAGGTCGGTGTCGTAGACCTGGCTGATCGTGAGGACGCGGGCCTCCTTCCCTTCGAGCACCCGGTCGCCGAGCGTCCGGCGGACGGCGCTGATCTGGTGGCTGACGTCGATCACGAATCTTCTCCTTCGGTGAGGCGTCGCGCGCGTTTGCCGCGGGCGATTTCGGTGGCCAGCGCGTCCAGCGGCGGGGTCCAGTACCGGCGGAACCGGTCGAGCCAGCCGTCGATGTCCCGCAGCGGCGCGTGGCCGACCGCGTACAGCCGCCGGGTCCCGTCCTGGCGGACGACGGCGAAGCCGTTCTCCCGCAACACCTTCAGGTGCTGGGAGACGGCCGGCTGCGAGATGCCGAACTCGGCCCGGATCACCTCGGTCACCGCGCCGGCGGCCCGTTCGCCGTCGGCCAGCAGCTCGAGGATCCGGCGGCGGACCGGGTCGCCGAGGACGTCGAACGCGTGCACCCGGATAAAATACAAGCAGCGGCTTATATAAGTCAACACTGAAACAGCTACTCCGATGTGAGGAACCCGGGTGCCGCCCCGATGAACATCAGTCGACATCGGTTCCGCTTCGCCGCGAGACCCGCGACGATCGGCCCGTGAAGTCGCCACGCGCGGTCCGCTTCGCCTTCCAGCCGCTGTACAGCCTCCACACGGGAGGCGTCGTGGCGCACGAAGCGCTGGCCAGGCCCGGCCACGGAACGGTCCCCGAACTCCTCACGCAGGCGCGCCGGGAAGGCCGGCTCGCCGAGGCCGACCTCGGGCTGGCGGTCGCCGCCGTCCGGCAGGACGCCGAAAACCCGACGTCGCTCCCCCTGCACCTCAACCTCTCCGCCCGCACCCTCGCCGCACCGCAGGCGATGTACGACGACCTCCTCGAAGAGCTCGGCGACGCGGGCCGCCGCACCCGCGACGTCGTCCTGGAGATCGGGCCGCCGTTCGCGCCGCTGCCCGCTGGCCGCGCGCTCGCCGGGATGCGGACGCTCACCGAGCTGGGCTTCCGGCTGGCGCTCGACGGCCTCGGCCGCGGCGACCTGCCGCTGGGCCTGCTCGTCGAAGCGCCGGTCGACCTGGTCAAGCTCGACCGCACGGTGCTGCGCGGCCTGCCGGACGACCCGGCCGCGGTCGCCGTCGTCGAGGCGCTGCTGCACTACACGAACCGCACCGGCACCCGGCTCGTCGCGACCGGGCTGGAGACCGACGCGCAGCTCGACGCGGTCCGCGACCTCGGCGTCCGGATCGCGCAGGGCAACCTGCTGGCCCCGCCGACGGCCGCCGGCCCGGCCCCGGCGCTGCTCACCCGGGCCCGCCGCGCCCACGGCCCGGGCGCGCCGGCGCCGTGCGTCGGCGACTTCCTCCGCCCGGCGACGACGTTGCCGGAGACGGCGACGTGCGACGAAGTCCGCGAAGTGCTCGCGGCGGCCGACGCGCCGAGCGGCGTGGTCGGGGTGGACGAGCTGAACCGGCCGCGCTGGTCGGTCGACCGGACGCGGTTCCTGGTGGCGGTCACCGGCCCGTACGGGCACGCGCTGCACGCGAAGCGCCCCGCGGCCCGGCTCGCGGACACGCCGCACACGATCGAGGCCCGCGCGGGCGCGATGGAGTTCCTCGAGCTGGTCACCGACGCCGACTGGGGCCGCACGGGCGACGACGTGGTCGTGGTCGACGAGCTCGGCCGCTGCCTGGGCGTGGTGCTGGTGACCGAGGTGGTCCGCGGCGTGGCGGAGGCGAAGGTCGAGGCGGCCGCGGCGCTGAACCCCCTGACGCGGCTGCCGGGCAGCGACACGGTCGCCCGCGACGTGGCCCGCCGGATCACGATCGGCGAGCCGTTCGTGGCCGCCTGGCTGGACATCGACAGCTTCAAGGAGGTCAACGACACGGCCGGCTTCGCGGCGGGCGACAACCTGATCCGCGAGCTGGGCGCGGCGCTGACGGACCTGGCGGGCGGCCTGCGGCGGATGCGGGTGAGCCACGTCGGCGGCGACGACTTCCTGGTCGTGTGCGACGTCGACGAGATCGCCACGGTGGCGGGCGCGCTGCTGGACCGCCACTGGACGGCGGAGGGCCTGCCGGTGACGGTGTCGCTGGCGACGCTGGTCTGCGCGAGCGGCGCGATCGGTTCCTACCAGGAGGTCTCGCGGCTGCTGGCACCGTTGAAGAAGCGCGCGAAGGCGGTGCCGGGGTCGAGCTGGGTGCTGAGCCGCCCGGGCTCGGACCGGGTGGAAGTGCTGCGCGGCATCGGAACCCGCGGTTTGCAGGCGGCGGCCGGCTGACGCTCACCCCCAGTCCAGCGTCAGCTGGGCCGGGATCGCCGCGGCCGCCCACTGCACGTACTCCTCGTGCGCCCAGCCGCACACCGTCGTCAGGTGGTCGTACGCCTCGTGGGACGTGATCAGCCCGATCGCGTCGGCGAGCCGTCCCGCGGAGCGGCCTTCCGGTGCCAATCCCGCCGCTTGCAGGCGCTTCCCGATCTCCGTCCGGCGGGCCACCGCCAGCTCGGCCCGGACCGCCGCCACCTCCGGGTCCGCCGCGGCCGCCGTCGTGAACGCGCGCCAGATCGGCAGGGACCGGCGCACGCCGGCGGCCACGTTCGCCACCACCGCCGGCAGGTCCGCCGGGCCGGCCGGGCCCGCCAGCGCGTCCAGGTTCACCGCGTCCGGGTCGCCCGCGAAGCCGTCCCGGAACGCGGCCAGCAGCAGCTGCGGCTTGCGGCCCGTCTGGGTCACCGTCTCCAGGCTCACCCCGGCCTCGGCGGCGATCTGCCGCATGCTCGTGCCCGCGTAGCCGCGCGAAGCGAACAACTCCCCCGCCGTCGCCACCACGTGGGCCCGCGTCCGGCGCGCGCGGGCTTCGCGCACCGGTGATGCGTAACGGCGTCGCGCGCCTTCGGGTACCGTCATCAATTGGATGGTACAACGTATCGCTCAAAGGGGGAGCCATGACCCGCGTGCTCGTCTGCGTCCAGCCCGCCCGGGGGCACGTCGGCCCGGTGAAACCGATCGCCGAAGCGCTGATCGCCGCCGGGCACGAAGTCCTCGTCGTCACCGGCGCGCGCTACCGGGAGACGTTCGAGAAGCTGGGCGCCACCGTCGAACTGCTGCCGCCGGAGGCCGACTTCGACGAGACCGACCTCGACGGCTCGGTCCCCGGCCGCGCCGGCAAGCGCGGCCTCGGCCTCGCCCGCTTCGAACTCGCGAACTTCGTCCGCGCGATGCCGCACCAGCTGAGCGTCATCGACGAGCAGCAGGCCGACGTCGTCCTGTGCGATCCGCTGATGATGGCCGGGCTCGCCCTGGTTCGCCGGGCGCACCGGCCACGGCTGCTCACGCTGGGGTTCCTGCCGTTCCTGCCGCCGGTGCCGACCGGCCCGCCCGGCCGGTTCCGGGGCCTGGCCCTCAGGGCGCTCGCGCCGCTGGTGACCGGACCGGCGCAGAAACTGGCCCACGACCTGCTCGGCGGCGACCCCGGCATGCTGTTCACGGACTGGCCACTGCACAGCGACGGGGTGCTGCAGATGACCTGCCCGGGCTTCGAGTACCCGCGCGCGGGCGCGCCGCTGCACTTCATCGGGCCGACGACGGTCAGCGCGGCGAGCGAGCACCCCCTGCCGCCGTGGTGGGCCGACCTGGACGGCGGACGTCCGGTGGTGCACGTCACCCAGGGGACGATCGCGAACGACGACCTCGGCCGGCTCGTCGAGCCCACCATCGACGCCCTGGCCGGCGAGGACGTCCTGGTCGTCGTGACGACCTGCGGCACGCCGCTGCGGCCCGGCCCGCTGCCGGAGAACGTCCGGGTGGCGGACTTCCTGCCCTACGACGAACTGCTCCCCCGCTGCGCCGCCATGGTCGGCAACGGCGGGTACGGCGGGGTCAACCACGCCCTCCGCTACGGCGTGCCACTGGTCGTGGTCGGGGCCAGCGAAGACAAGCGGGAGGTCGCCGCCCGGGTCGCCTGGTCCGGGGCCGGGATCGGCCGCGCCCGCGCCTCGGCCTCACCACGGACGCTGCGGCGGGCCATCCGGACGGTCCTCGACGACCCGCGCTACCGCACCCGCGCGCGCGAACTGGCCGCCGAGATCGCCGCCGGACCGACGATGGCCGAAGTGGTCGACCTCATCACCGATCCTGCCGCGGCTCGTCGTGAGTGAGAAACAGTGTTAGAACACTGTTTCTCACTCACGAGCCGTGGGCGGACAGGTAGCTTGCGAACCGCTCGTCGACCTCCTCGGGGGTCAACCCGAAGTCCGCCAGGCTGTAGCGGTGCACCGGTTTCCGGTCCCCGGTCCGGCTCGCCTCGTGCACCGCGGTCATGGCCGTCCGCGCTTCCGGCGTGAACTCCAGTCCGAAGTGGTCGTACACAGTGGACACCGTGCCGATCGGGTCCGCGACGAAGTCTTCGTACCGCACGTCGAAGAACTGCGCCGGATTGTGCCGCGCGCGAGCCCAGCCGAACTCGTCGGCTCCGCGGGCCCACAGTTCGAGCTGACCCCGCCCGATCACCTCGCCGCGGAACTTGTCCGACCAGCCGTCCGCCGCCTTTTCGGCCAGGCTGCACATCGATGCCATGATCGTGCGCGGCGACCGGTGCGTCTGGATCACCAGCGCGTCCGGGTAGTTCGCCATCAGCGCGTCCAGCGCGAAGAGGTGACTCGGGTTCTTGAGCACCCAGCGCTGGCCCGCGTCCGGCAGCCCGATCAGCTGCAGGTTGCGCTTGTGCCGGGCGTAGGCGTCCGTCCAGTCCTGTTTGGCCAGCCAGCGCGAATACCGCGGCAGGTGCGCGAGGCACTCGAACGACACCGACCGCATCGACTGGCGCAGCAGCTGCCAGCACTCCTCCACCTGGTCGGCGGACATGTGGTGCACGCCCATGAACTCCGGGTGCTCGACGTGGTGGCGTTCGTACCCGGCCTGGATGCCCTGGAAGATCGGGTTGTCCGCCCACGAGTCCCGCGGCGGCCGCGGCTGCGGGACCTCGGCGAGCCACACCTCCAGGCCCTGATGGGCGGGGTCCTCGGCGAGCAGCCGGTGCAGCGCGGTCGTGCCGGTGCGAGGCAGCCCGGTGACGAAGATCGGCCGCTCGATGCGGACGTCGGCGTACGCCGGGTTCTGCTTCCACGACGCTTCGCTCAGCAGCCGCGCCACCAGAGCGCCGCGCAGGAACGCCCGGTGCACCTTGTTGCCGTACGGGGTCAGTTCCGCGTCCGCCTCGTACGACTCCAGCAGCACGCGCAGGCCTTCGAGGTACTCGTCCGCACCGAAGTCGGCGAGCCCGGTGAGCTTCGACGCCGAGGCGTGCAGGTCCTCGACGGTGCCCACGTCTTCGCGGCCGGGGAGCATCGGTCCTCCTAGTGGTGGTACTCGCCGCCGTTGACGTCGAGGCACTGCCCGGTGATCGCGCGGGCCATCGGCGAGGCGAGGAACACCACGGCGTCGGCGATCTCGTCGGGCTCGGGCAGCTTCCGAAGGTCTATTGTGGACGCCGTTTCGGCGTAGACGTCCTCCGGCGTTATGCCGCGTTCCTTGGCCAGGTAGGCGAAGTACCACTGGAGGTTCGGCCCCCAGATGTACCCGGGCGCCACGGTGTTGACGCGCACGCCGTCCGGCCCCAGCTCGCTGGCGAGGCTCTGGGACAGCGACAGCAGCGCCGACTTCGCCATCTTGTAGGCCCCGAACGTCCGCCGCGAATGCCGCAGCACGGCCGAATTGATCATCACCAGCGAGCCCTTGCTCTCCTTGAGCGCGGGCAGGAACAGCCGGGTCAGCCGGAGCACGGAGATCGCCGCCGTCTCGAACCCCGCGCGGACCGCGTCGAGGTCCACAGTGGCCAGATCGGTCAGCGGCGGGACGGCGAAGGCGTTGTGCACCACCGCGTCCACCCGGCCGAACGCCTTGACCGCCTCGGTCACCAGGTTCGCCGCGGAGTCCGCGTCGTCGATGTCGGTGCGGACCGCTACCGCCCGGCGGCCGAGGTCGGTCACCTCCTTGGCCACCTCGCTGAGCCGCGACTCGGTGCGCGCGGCGAGCACGACGTCGGCGCCGGCCAGTGCGCTGCGCACGGCGATCGACCGGCCGAGCCCGGGCCCGATCCCCGAGACGACGACCACCTTGTCCTGCAGCAGGTTGTCCACGCTCACCCCAGCATCCGGGCGGCGACGGCGTCCTGCCGGGCCGCGATCCTGGCCGCCCACTGCTCCGGCGTCACACGCGCGTCGGCGTGGTAGGGCAGCCGGTCGGGCAGCTCGCCGATCTTGACCACTTCGACCACCGGGCCGTCGTCCGGGCCGAGGTCGCGCGCGAGCCGCTGCCAGCGGATCTGCACGTACCCGCGGTCGTGGCCGGTGAGCTCGAGCCAGTTCGCCAGGCCGGGATCCTGTTCGGCGAGCACGAACCGGATCCTGCCGTCGGGGTCGACGCGGGCCTGGTCGGCGGTGAGGCTCGTCTGGTGGTTGATGTAGTCGAGCGAGACGTACCAGAGGCTGCCGAGCTGGATGCCCTGGTAGGGGGCGTCCGCACAGCGCGGCACGGTGACGATCATCGCCTCTTCGGGGCCGAGCTCGTAGTGCCCGGCCGAGGAGAACTGGGTCGTCAGCCCGCCCGGCGTCGAACGCGGCTCGGTCATCGTGTTCACCGGCAGGTTGTCGTAGAACCACTTCGGGAAGGCCAGGAACGTCTTCAGCCGGCTCAGCAGGATCTTGCCGGTGACGCCGTAGCGCTTGGCCAGCGCGGACCGGTCCGGCACCGGCGGCGCCTGGCCCGCGGTGTCGACGCACCGGATGCGGATCTCGCCCCGCCGCTCGGTGGCCCAGTCGCTGTAGACCTCGCGGACGACGAGCATCGACGAGCCTTCGCCGAGGACGAAGTAGTTCGGCCCCGGGTTCTCGCGGGCCGGGCCGAAGCGCAGCTCGAACCGGCCGTCCGGGCCGATCTCGATCGCCCGGTCGTCGAACGCGGCGAGGCTGTCGGGCACCTCGACCGGCGAGTAGTCGCCGTTGAGGATCTGGAAGCTCAGGTCGGCGGTGGTGCCGCGGACCCCGGTGACCAGGTACTCGCGGTCGTCGCGGATGTTCGCGTTGAAGTACAGCGTGTCCGGGTTGTCCAGGCCCATCTTCGTGTACGGCCCGGTGGACGCGGTGAAGTACGGGAAGTCGCGCTGGTAGGCCCAGGCCATCTGCAGCGACGCCCGAATGCTGCCGGCGAGGTAGTCGTAGCCCTCGAGCAGCCCCTGCTCGGTCCGGGCGGGCGCGGCTTCCGCGATCAGCTTCTCGGCCTCGACGATGGCGTCGGCGAACGGCCGGGTCAACGAGAACTCGTTCTCGATCATGCCGGAACAGCCCAGCGGTTCGCCAGCAGCCGGTAGCCCGGGATCGCGTCCCAGGACTGCATCGACTCGTAGGTGCGGACGTACCCGATGTGCGACATCCGCCAGACGCCGTCGTGGTCGCGGCGGTAGGTGTCCTCGTAGAACGCGGCGCCTTCGATGATCACCTTGTGGTCGGGCACGATGACCTTGTCGGTGAACGACCACCGCCCGGTCGCGGTGTCGCCGTCGACGTCGATCTCCGGCTGCGCCGCGTGGTGCACGGTGATGATGCCGTTGCCGAGGCTCTGGGTCAGGAATTCGACGATGGCGTCACGGCCCTCGAACTGCTTCCCGCCACTCCCGACCGCGCGGGTCCCGTAGTCGGCCGTGGCGTCGACGGTGAAGGTGTCGGCCACCTCGTCCCACAGCTTCAGGTCCACCCCGCGCAGGTACCGGTACTTCACCCGCTTGATCTCTTCGAGCACGCCCAGGTCCATGCCCTACAGCGTCCCGCACGGCTTGACCAAAGACAAGAACATGTTCTACTTTTTTCCGGTGTCCGTGACCTCGTACGAGCTCTCGCACCTGGCCGCGCTCGAAGCGGAGGCCGTGCACGTCTTCCGCGAAGTCGCGGCGACCTTCGAGCGCCCGGTCCTGCTGTTCTCCGGCGGCAAGGACTCGGTGGTGATGCTGCACGCCGCCGCGAAGGCGTTCTGGCCCGCTCCCCTGCCGTTCCCGGTGCTGCACGTCGACACCGGGCACAACTTCGACGAGGTCATCCGGTTCCGCGACGAGACCGTCGCCACCCTCGGGCTGCGCCTGGAGGTCGCGCGCGTGCAGGACGACATCGACGCCGGCCGCGTCGTCGAGGAGACCGGGCCGCGGGCCAGCCGCAACCGGCTGCAGACGGTGACGCTGCTGCGGGCGATCCGCGAGGGCGGTTTCGACGCGGTCTTCGGCGGCGCCCGCCGCGACGAGGAGAAGGCCCGGGCCAAGGAGCGCGTGTTCAGCTTCCGCGACGAGCACGGCCAGTGGAACCCGCGGGCGCAGCGCCCGGAGCTGTGGAACCTCTACAACGGACGGCACCGCCGCGGCGAGCACATCCGCGTCTTCCCGCTGTCGAACTGGACCGAGCTGGACGTCTGGCAGTACATCCGGGACGAGCGGATCGCGCTGCCGCCGCTGTACTACGCGCACCAGCGCCCGGTGGTCCAGCGGGACGGCATGCTGCTCGCGGCCACCCGTTTCCTGTCCCTTGTGGACGGTGAAACGCCGTACGAGGCGACCGTGCGCTTCCGGACCATCGGCGACGCCACCTGCACCGGCTGCGTCGAGTCGTCGGCGACGACACCGTCCGAAGTGGTCGCCGAGGTGGCCGCCACGCGCGTCACCGAGCGTGGCGCCACGCGCGCCGACGACCGGATTTCCGAAGCCGGCATGGAAGACCGCAAGCGGGAAGGTTACTTCTGATGCAGCTGCTGCGGATCGCCACCGCCGGGAGTGTCGACGACGGCAAGTCCACCTTGATCGGGCGGCTGCTGTTCGACTCGAAGGCGATCTTCACCGACCAGCTCGCCGCCGTCGAACGCGCCAGCCGGGACCGTGGCGAGGACTACCCCGACCTCGCGCTGCTCACCGACGGCCTGCGCGCCGAGCGCGAACAGGGCATCACGATCGACGTCGCCCACCGGTACTTCGCCACGCCCAAGCGCAAGTTCATCATCGCGGACACCCCGGGGCACCTGCAGTACACGCGGAACATGGTGACCGGCGCGTCGACGGCCGACCTGGCGCTGATCCTCGTCGACGCGCGCAAGGGCGTCCTCGAACAGTCGCGGCGGCACGCGTTCCTCGCGTCACTGCTCGGGATCGGGCACCTCGTGGTGTGCGTGAACAAGATGGACCTCGTCGGGTGGTCGCAGGAGCGGTTCGACGAGATCCGCGAGGACTTCCGCCGGTTCGCGATGAAACTCGACGTCGCCGACCTGACGTTCGTGCCGGTTTCGGCGCTGCACGGCGACAACGTCGTCCACCGCAGCACCAGCATGCCGTGGTACGAAGGCACTTCGCTGCTGCACCAGCTGGAAGAGGTGCACGTCGCCTCCGACCGCAACCTCATCGACGCGCGGTTCCCGGTGCAGTACGTGATCCGCCGGTCCGACTTCCGCGGCTACGCGGGCACCATCGCCGGCGGGGTGTTCAAGCCGGGCGACGAGGTCGTGGCGCTGCCGTCGGGGTTCACGTCGAAGGTGCGCGCGGTCTGGGGTCCGGGCGGGCAGCCCTTGGCCGAGGCGTTCACCGGGCAGGCGGTGGCGGTCGAGCTGGCCGACGACCTCGACCTGGGCCGCGGGGCCATGCTGTGCCGCCCCGGCAACCGCGCCGAGTCGGCCCGCGAGGTCGACGCCCTGGTGTGCTGGTTCTCCGAGCGTTCCTCCCTGACTCCGGGAGCTTCGTACGTCGTCCGGCACACGACCTCCGAAACACGGGGCACGGTGGAGCGGCTGGAGTACCGCCTCGACGTCACCACCCTGCACCGCGACGAAACGGCGGAAGCGCTGTCCCTCAACGACATCGGCCGCATCCGGCTGCGGACCCGCACCGCGCTGCTGTTCGACCCCTACCGCCGCAACCGCGCGACCGGCGGCTTCCTGCTGGTCGACGAGCACACCGGCGACACGGTCGCGGCGGGCATGATCACCGGCGCGGTCGCGTCTCCCGTCGTCTGGCACACGGCGGCGGTCCGGCGCGAGGACCGCCCGACCCGCGGTGCGACGGTGTGGCTCACCGGGCTGTCGGCGTCGGGCAAGTCGTCGGTGGCGGTCGAGCTGGAACGCCGGCTGGTCGCGGCGGGCCGTCCGGCCTACCTGCTGGACGGCGACAACCTGCGGCACGGGCTCAATGCCGGGCTGGGGTTCAGCCCGGCGGACCGGGCGGAGAACGTCCGGCGGGTGGCGGAGGTGGCCCGCCTGTTCGCGGACGCGGGCGTGGTGGCGATCGCGTCCCTGATCAGCCCGTACGAAGCCGACCGCACCCGGGCGCGCGCGGTGCACGACGGGCTGCCGTTCGTGGAGGTGTTCGTCGACACGCCCCTGGAGGTGTGCGAAGCCCGCGACCCGAAGGGCATGTACGCGAAGGCACGCGCCGGGGAGATCACCGGCTTCACCGGCATCGACGCCCCCTACGAGCGTCCGTCGTCCCCCGACCTGGTGCTGCGCCCGGCCGACGGCGACCCGGCGGCGATGGCGGCGGCGATCCAGGCCCTGCTCGACGACCTCGGCTGAAATCCGCTTGCCCGGGCCGCCTAGGGTGGGCGGCATGACGTCGGTCAGGCAGGTCCAGATCACCTTCGACTGCGCGGATCCCGAGCGCGTCGCCCGGTTCTGGAGCGAGGTGCTGGGGTACGAGCTGCACGGCACCGCCTGCAGTGACCCGGCGGGGGTGGGCCCGCGGCTGTACTTCCAGCGCGTGCCCGAAGGCAAGGTCGTCAAGAACCGCGTGCACCTCGACGTCCGGGTCGGCACGGGCCTCGTCGGCGAAGAGCGGCTGGCCGCACTCGAAGCCGAGTGCGCCCGGCTGGAGAAACTCGGCGCGGTCCGCGGGCAGCTGCTGCTCGCGGACGAGGAAAACGAATCGTGCCAGAACATGCAGGACGTCGAGGGCAACGAATTCTGCCTCGACTGAAGCCGCCTCATTCGACCGGGACGTAATCGCCCCCTTTCTGGGCGGCGGCGAGGTCCGCGTGCGTCGACGCCTTGGTCAGGAAGCGGCCCCGGACAACGCGGATGCAGGCACCGTCCAGCGGGAAGACGAGCACGAATTTCGGTCCGTCGTTCCCGCGCAGAACGGCACCGGCTCGCAGGTGGCCGAGGAATTCGATGATGTCACGCTCGATTTCGCCGGCGAATTCGCGGTGCTCGTCCCGGGAGATGTCGTACAGGTCGGTGTCGATGTCGTAGGTGGCGCGCCGGCCGCTCTGCGGGTCCCGCGCCTCGAATTCGAGGCCGAGCCAGCGCCCCGGCTCGACGACCACGGTGGCCTGCCACGTCGACCCCGTCAGCTGCCACTTCGCGCAAGCGCCGGCCTCGGTGACGACCACCGTCCACGGGGTGGTCGCCTGCAGCTCGCGCAGGAACCCGAGCAGGCTCGCACCGGACACGCTTATCCGGCTTCCAGGACGAAGAACAGGAAGCTCGGGAACGTGTCGAGGATTTCGAAATCCCCGGGGAACAGCTCGCGCGCGGCCGGCACCGGGTGCGGCTCGCTGATCGCCGCGATCCGGAAGCCGGCCGCGGTGAAGGCGTCGGTCATCGCGTGCAGGGGTTTGTTCCAGAACGTCATGCGCGCGGGCCGGCCGTGCAGCTCGAACTCGTCCGTCCAGGTGTACTGCTCGAAGTAGTCCGGCCGCGGCCCTTCCTGGCGGTGCGTGATGTTCACCATCATCGGGTGGTTCACCGACGCGATGAGCCGGCCGCCGGGCTTCAGCACGCGCCGCAGCTCGGCCAGCGTCGGAGCCCAGTCCCGCAGGTAATGCAACACCAGGGACGCCACCACGTCGTCGAACTCCGCGTCGGCGAACGGCAGCGGGCCGGCCAGGTCCGCGACGCGCAGGTCCGCGCCGTCGCCGAGGCGCCGCCGGGCGAGCTCCACCATGCCGGAGCTCTGGTCGATGCCGCTGACGACGGCGCCCTTCTCCCGCAGCGCCGCGAACAGCGGTCCCGCGCCGCAGCCGGCGTCCAGGATCCGCCGTTCGGCCACGTCCCCGGCCAGCGCCAGGGTCGCGGGCCGTTCGTAGTAGGCGTTCATCAGGCTGGTTTCGTTCTCGGCCGTGTACGCCTCGGCGAAATCGTCGTATGCGGCAGTCATGCGGCCCATGATGCCCGAATCGGCCGGACGGCGTCACGAAGCCGGAATCGTGGAGTTCGGCGGCAATCTCCACATTGGACAGACCACCGGCCGTCAGCCGACCGGCAAAGGGTGGCCCCCGAACCGGAGGCCACCCCGAAACCGATCAGTAAGCGACCGCGCGGCTTTCGGCCCCGGCCACCAAACCGTTCACCCACAACGACTGCACCTTCGCCGCCTCGGCAGCCGACGGATTGGCGTTCTTGCAGGCCGTCCCAGGACCGTGGCCCGACATCAGCTCCGTGCACGGCCCGCTGTAGTGGTCCGGCAGGCCGAGGTTGTGCCCCAGCTCGTGCGCGGCGATGCGGGTCGGGTCATAGCCCTCCGCCACCTGGCTCGTGTCCAGGTAGATCTGGCCGCGGCCGTGGCCGTTCGTGTTCGTGTACGAGCCGCCGCTGTGGACCTCGTGGAACACGATCGTGGCGCTCGTGTTGCGCTTGACCAGCTTCACGTCGGTGACCGCGGCGTTCCAGTTGGCCGCGCCCTGGTCGATCTGCGCGAGATAGTCCGGCGCGCCCGAAGAGCTGTAGTACAGCGTCGTGACAGCCGCCGCCGAAGCGGCCGGGGCGGCGGCCAGCCCCAGGCCCAGCGGGGCCGCGACCGCCGTGGCCAGGGCCACCACCCGGCCGATCACGCGTCCGTTCATCGTGTCTCCTTCGTCCGGTTCAGGGAGCACTTCACCATGGTTCGCGCGATCAGGTTAGAAGCCCACCACCGTGGGGGCCACGGCCGAAAGTCGTTCCCTCGCGGGAGGGAGGCTTCGTCGTCTTCCGGCGGTCCGCGCGAGCGTCACGACCACCCCGGGCCCGGCCCCGCGGCGCCGGCGGCCCGGGCGGGAACGCGAGTTCGGTCACGCCGATCCATCGCCGCTCACCTGCACCGTCACCCCGCACGAGGCGCGTACATGATCACCGCGACCCCGGCCAGGCACAGCAGCGCGCCGAGCACGTCGTAGCGGTCCGGGCGGTAGCCGTCCGCGACCATCCCCCAGGCCAGCGAGCCCGCCACGAAGACGCCGCCGTACGCGGCGAGGATGCGGCCGAAGTGGGCATCCGGCTGGAGGGTCGCGACGAAGCCGTACACCCCCAGGGCCACGACGCCGCCGCCGATCCACAGCAGACCGCGGTGTTCGCGGACGCCCTGCCAGATCAGCCAGGCGCCGCCGATTTCGCAGACGGCCGCGGCCAGGAACAGGAGGATCGACCGCAGGACCACCCCGGGATACTAACGTCCGTGCCGTTCACGCTGTGTCACCCGGCCGCCGTCCTGCCCCTGGCGAGACGGCCGCTGGTTCCGTCGGCGCTCGTCGCCGGGTCGGTCGCGCCGGACGTCTTCTGGTTCGTTCCGCGGCTGCCGGGGGTCGGCCTGACCCGGACCCACGAGTTCGCGTCGGTCCTCTGGCTCGACCCGCTCATCGCCCTGGTCCTGCTGGCCGTGTTCCACGTCCTGCTGAAGCGGCCGATGCTGGCGCTGGCGCCGAGACCGCTCGCCGAACGGCTCCCCCGCGGCTTCAGCTGGAAGAACCCGGGCTGGATCGCCGTTTCGCTGGTGCTCGGCGCCGCCACGCACGTCGGCTGGGATGCCTTCACCCACAAGGATTCCGGGCTGCCGTTCCTGAGCACCCCGCTCGTCACCGGTGTCGACGTCGGACGCCTGATCCAGCTGATCAGCACGATCGCCGGCGCCGCGGTCCTCGGCTGGTGGCTGGTCCGCTGGTACCGCCGCGCCCCCGCCGAACCCGCTCCACCGCGCACCCGGCACCCCCGGTCCGCCACGGCCTTCCTCGCCGCCGGAGCCGTGGCCGGCGTGCTCGCCGAAACCCTGCCGTTCTTCGCCCAGCACGACGCGATGACCCCCGCGGGCGTCTTCGGCAACGCGACCTACCTGGCCGTCACCGGCGCCTGCAGCGGGTTCTTCGTCGCTCTCGGCTTCTACGCACTCGCCTGGCACGCGCGGTATAGGCCGTTATACGGAAAGCGGGCCACCTCGGAAGGTGACCCGCTCGACGCGAAGACTCTCAGACGGTGAAGCCGAGGGCGCGCAGCTGCTCGCGGCCGTCCTCGGTGATCTTCTCCGGGCCCCACGGCGGCATCCAGACCCAGTTGATCCGGAAGTCCTTGACCAGGCCGCCGCTGGTCAGCGCGGCGTTCGTCTGGTCCTCGATCACGTCGGTCAGCGGGCAGGCCGCCGACGTCAGCGTCATGTCGAGGGTCGCGGTGTTGTCCGGCTCGACGCGGATGTCGTAGACCAGGCCCAGGTCGACGACGTTGATCCCGAGCTCCGGGTCGACGACGTCGCGCATGGCCTCTTCGACGTCCTCGATCTTCGCCAGGTCGAGGTCCTGCTTCGCGGTGGTCTCGGCGTCGAGGTCGGCGGCGGTGCGCCCCTCACGAGTGGCGGTTTCTTCAGTCATGCCTTTTCAGCTCCACTGCTCGTCCGGGCGACGGCGTCCTTGAAAGCCATCCAGCCGAGGAGGGCGCACTTCACGCGAGCCGGGTACTTGGCGACGCCCGCGAAGGCGACCCCGTCCTCCAGCACGTCCTCGTCCGGCTCGACCTTTCCCTTGCCCTGCATCAGTTCCACGAAGGCGTCCATGGTGGTGAACGCCTCCTCGACCGTGTGGCCGACGACGAGGTCCGTCAGCACCGACGTCGACGCCTGGCTGATCGAGCAGCCCTGGCCGTCGTAGGAGACGTCGGCGACCTTCCCGTCGTCGAGCTTGACCCGCAGGGTCACCTCGTCGCCGCAGGTCGGGTTGACCTGGAACGACTCGGCGTCGAACGGGTCACGCAGGCCGCGCCCGTGCGGGTTCTTGTAGTGGTCCAGGATGATCTCCTGGTACATGCTCTCCAGGTTCACTGCGCCACCCCGAAGAACTTCTGCGCCTCGCGGATCCCGGCCACCAGGGCGTCCACTTCGGACAGATCGTTGTACAGGTAGAACGACGCGCGCACGGTCGCCTGCGCCTGGCAGGCGCGGTGCAGCGGCCACGCGCAGTGGTGGCCGACGCGGACGGCGATGCCGAGGCTGTCGAGCACCTGGCCGGCGTCGTGCGGGTGCACGCCGTCGATCACGAACGACACGGTCGCGCCGCGGTCCGCCAGGTCGGTCGGCCCGATGATCCGGACACCCGGGATCGCGCCGATGCCTTCCAGCGCCGCCGCGGCCAGTTCCTTCTCGTGCGCGGCGATGCGATCCATGCCGACGGCCGAGAGGTAGTCGACGGCCGCGCCGAGGCCGATGGCCTGCGACGTCATCGGGACGCCCGCCTCGAACCGCTGCGGCGGCGGCGCGAAGGTCGAGCCCTCCATCCGGACCATCTCGATCATCGACCCGCCGGTGAGGAACGGCGGCATCGCTTCGAGCAGCTCGGTCCGCCCGTACAGGACACCGATGCCGGACGGGCCGAGCATCTTGTGCCCGGAGAACGCGGCGAAGTCGACCCCGAGCTCGTGGAAGCTCACCGGGAAGTGCGGCACCGACTGGCAGGCGTCCAGCACGGTGAACGCGCCGACGGCCTTGGCCTTCTCGACCAGCAGCGAGACCGGGTTGACCGTGCCGAGCACGTTGGACTGGTGCGCGAACGCGACCACCTTGGTGCGCGGCGTGATCAGCTCGTCCACATCGGACAGATCGAGGCGGCCGTCGGGGGTCACCTTGAACCACTTCAGCGTCGCCCCGGTGCGCTGGCACAGCTGCTGCCACGGCACGAGGTTCGCGTGGTGCTCCATCTCGGTGACGACGATCTCGTCACCCGGGCCGACGACGAACCGCGCGGCTTCCGGGCCCGCCGTGGCGGCGTTGCCGAACGAGTAGGCGACCAGGTTGATGCCCTCGGTGGCGTTCTTGGTGAACACCAGCTCCTCGGGGTCGGCACCGACGAACTCGGCGATCTTCGCCCGCGCGGACTCGTAGGCGTCGGTCGCCTCTTCGGACAGCTGGTGCGCCCCGCGGTGCACGGCGGCGTTCGAGGTGAAGACGTACTCGCGTTCGGCCTCGAACACCGCGGTCGGACGTTGCGACGTCGCTCCGGAGTCCAGGTACACCAAGGGTTTCCCGTCGCGGACCGTGCGCGACAGGATGGGGAAGTCGGCCTTCAGGGCCGCCACGTCCAGTGGCAGAGAACCGGCCGAGGTGGTGGTCATCGGGCCGACTCCTCTCTTCTCGGTGTAGTGGTGGAACGTCAGACCGCGGCGGGCTCGGTCTTGCCGGTGTACTTGACGTACCCGTTCTCCTCCAGCTCGTCCGCCAGCTCGCGACCGCCCGACTCGACGATCTTGCCGCCGGCGAAGACGTGCACGAAGTCCGGCGTGATGTGCCGCAGGATCCGGGTGTAGTGCGTGATCAGCATGACGCCGACCTCGCTGCTGGCCTTGTACTGGTTGACGCCCTCGGAGACGATCCGCAGCGCGTCGACGTCGAGGCCGGAGTCGGTCTCGTCGAGGATGGCGAACTTCGGCTTGAGCAGCGCCAGCTGCAGGATCTCGTGGCGCTTCTTCTCGCCGCCGGAGAAGCCTTCGTTGACCGAGCGCTCGGCGAACTCCTGCGAGATCTCGAGCTTGCCCATCTCCTCCTTGACCTCCTTGACCCAGTGGCGCAGCTTGGGGGCCTCGCCACGGACCGCGGTGGCCGCGGTGCGGAGGAAGTTGGACATCGACACGCCCGGCACCTCGACCGGGTACTGCATGGCCAGGAACAGGCCGGCCCGCGCGCGCTCGTCGACGCTCATCTCGAGCACGTTCTCGCCGTCGAGCAGCACCTCGCCGGAGGTCACCTCGTACTTGGGGTGGCCGGCGATGGCGTAGGACAGGGTGGACTTGCCGGAGCCGTTGGGGCCCATGATCGCGTGCGTCTCGCCCGACTTGATGGTCAGGTCGACGCCCTTGAGGATCTCCTTGGCGCCTTCCTCGGTGGTGACCGAGGCGTGCAGGTCCTTGATTTCCAGCGTTGCCATTCTTCGTTTTCCTAAGTCAGAGAGGGCGGTCAGGCACCGACGGCTTCGAGTTCGGCTTCGATCGCGGCTTCGAGGCGCTCGCGCACCTCGGGGACGTCGATCTTGACCAGGATCTCGTGGAAGAACCCGCGCACGACCAAGCGCCGCGCGGCTTCTTCGGCGATCCCGCGCGACTGCAGGTAGAACAACTGCTCGTCGTCGAACCTTCCCGTCGCGCTCGCGTGGCCGGCGCCTTCGATCTCGCCGGTCTCGATCTCGAGGTTCGGCACCGAGTCCGCGCGGGCGCCCGGCGTGAGCACCAGGTTGCGGTTGAGCTCGTAGGTGTCGGTGGCCTCGGCGGCCGCGCGGATCAGGACGTCGCCGATCCACACCGTGTGCGCGTCGTCGCCCTGCAGCGCGCCCTTGTACATCACGCGCGACTTGCAGTTCGGCACCGCGTGGTCGACGAAGAGGCGGTGCTCCTGGTGCTGGCCCTTGTCCGCGAAGTAGACGCCGAGCATCTCGACGTCGCCGCCCTTGTCGGCGAAGGTCGCCGTCGGCGAGACGCGGACCAGGTCACCGCCCAGGGTGATCACGGTGTGCCGCAGCGCGGCGTCGCGGCCCAGCTTCAGGTGCTGCTCGGAGACGTGCACCGCGTCGTCGGCCCAGTCCTGGACGCTGACCACGGTGACCTTGGCGCCGTCGCCGATGACGAACTCGACGTTGTCGGCGTAGGTGCCGGAGCCGACGTGGTCGAGCACGATCACGGCTTCGGCGAACGCCTCGGCGCGGACCTGCAGGTGCCCGTAGGCGACCTGGCCCTCGCCCGGGCCGTGGATCCGCAGCACGGACGGCTTCGACGCCTTCGTCTCCTTCGGCACCGTCACGACGGTGGCCTGCTTGAACGCCGAGTACGCCTGCGCGGCGATCCGGTCGCTCGGGACACCGGCGGCGCCCAGCCGCTCGTCGTCCCGGCCGACCGACTCGATCTTCAGCTCGGGCGCGGCCTCGGTTTCGAGGGTGATCTCGCCGGTGGCGACGGCGCTGCCGTCGTGCAGGCCGCGAAGGCGCTTCATCGGCGTGAAGCGCCAGTTCTCCTCACGGCCGCCCGGGACCTCGAAGGCCTCGACGTCGTAAGAAGTGAACCGCTCCGCGCGGGAGGCCGCCGGAATGACGGCCCCCTCGCGGAGGGCTTCGGAAACGTTGTTCTCGGTAACCGACATGACTAGCCGACGGACCCTTCCATCTGGAGCTCGATCAGGCGGTTCAGCTCGAGCGCGTACTCCATCGGCAGCTCACGGGCGATCGGCTCGACGAAGCCGCGCACGATCATCGCCATCGCCTCGGCCTCGTCGAGGCCGCGCGACATCAGGTAGAACAGCTGGTCCTCGCTGACCTTGGACACCGTGGCCTCATGGCCCATGGACACCTCGTCGTTGCGGATGTCCACGTACGGGTACGTGTCCGAGCGCGAGATCGTGTCCACCAGCAGCGCGTCGCAGACGACGCTGGAGCGCGAGTGGTGCGCCCGCTTCGCCACGCGGACCAGGCCGCGGTACGAGGTCCGGCCGCCGCCGCGCGCCACCGACTTCGACACGATGGTCGAGGACGTGTGCGGCGCGAGGTGCTCCATCTTGGCGCCCGCGTCCTGGTGCTGGCCCTCGCCCGCGAACGCGACCGACAGGACCTCGCCCTTGGCGTGCTCGCCCATGAGGAACACCGACGGGTACTTCATCGTCACCTTGGAACCGATGTTGCCGTCGATCCATTCCATGGTCGCGCCCTCTTCGCACTTGGCGCGCTTGGTGACCAGGTTGTAGACGTTGTTCGACCAGTTCTGGATGGTCGTGTAGCGGCAGCGGGCGCCCTTCTTGACGATGATCTCCACGACCGCCGAGTGCAGCGAGTCGGACTGGTAGATCGGCGCCGTGCAGCCCTCGACGTAGTGCACGTACGCACCTTCGTCGACGATGATCAGGGTGCGCTCGAACTGGCCCATGTTCTCGGTGTTGATCCGGAAGTAGGCCTGCAGCGGGATCTCGACGTGCACGCCCTTCGGCACGTAGATGAACGAGCCGCCGGACCACACCGCCGTGTTCAGCGCGGAGAACTTGTTGTCCCCGGCCGGGATGACCGAGCCGAAGTACTCCTGGAACAGCTCGGGGTGCTCGCGCAGGCCCGAGTCGGTGTCCAGGAAGATCACGCCCTGCTCCTCCAGGTCCTCGCGGATCTGGTGGTAGACGACCTCGGACTCGTACTGCGCGGCGACACCGGCGACGAGGCGCTGCTTCTCCGCCTCGGGGATGCCGAGCTTGTCGTACGTGTTCTTGATGTCCTCGGGCAGTTCCTCCCAGGAGGTGGCCTGCTTCTCCGTGGACCGCACGAAGTACTTGATGTTGTCGAAGTCGATCCCGGAGAGGTCGGCCCCCCAGTTGGGCATGGGCTTCTTCTCGAAGAGCTTGAGCGCCTTCAGTCGCGCTTCGCGCATCCACTCCGGCTCGGACTTCTTCCCGGAGATGTCGGTGACGACATCTTCGTTCAGCCCGCGACGGGCGCTGGCGCCCGCCTCGTCGGAGTCCGCCCAGCCGAACGCGTACTTGCCAAGGGACTCGATGGTCTCTTCCTGGCTCAGTGGCGCGGTGGTGGGAGTGCGCTGCTCGGCAGCGGCAGTCATGCGGGTTTCCCTCCATTCGGGATCCGTGCTGTGTGCCCCTCGGGGGACACCGTTCTCGCCGGCTCGGGATGGGCCGGCTGACCCGCCGTGACGGGTACGTGGGTGGTGCACGCGGAGTCCCCGCGTGCGATGGTCGCCAGCCGCTGGACGTGGGTGCCCAGCAACTGCGCGAACGCCTCCGTCTCGGCCTCGCACAGCTGCGGGAACTCCGCGGCCACGTGGGCGACCGGACAGTGGTGCTGGCACAGCTGAGCCCCGACGTTCTGGCCGGGCGCGGGGGTACCGACCTGGCGGGTCGACGCAGCGTAGCCTTCCCTGCTCAGCGCGGTCGCGAGGGCCTCCGCGCGCGCCGCCGGATCACCCGGGCCGGTGATCGCCGAGCGGTGCGGGCCGACGAGCTTCTCGATGCGCTGCTCGGCGAAGGCGCGGACGGCGTCCTCCCCGGCGTGCTCGGCCAGGAACCGGATCGCGGAGACGGCCAGGTCGTCGTAGGCGTGCCCGAAGCGGGCGCGGCCGGGCTCGGTCAGCAGGAAGAGCTTCGCCGGACGACCCCGGCCCCGGGGTCCGCGGCGGGGCGCGTCGCGCGTCTCGGCTTCGCCATCCGCGAGAAGCGCGTCGAGGTGGCGGCGGACGGCCGTGGGGCTGATCCCGAGCTGCTCGGCGACCACGACGGCGGTCATGGGACCCTGTTCGAGCAGCAGCCTCGCGACCTCGTGGCGGGTCTTGCCCTCGGCGCTGACCTGCGACGGAACGTGCGGGTGCGCGGCGCGGGGCATGTCGCCGCCCGCCTGGTCACCCGCCTCCGTCTTTTTCACAACACAAGTGTGTCTTATTTCCGGACGACCCGCAAAGGCGGGGCCCGCGGCAGTGATCCGACTCACTCCGGGGCGGACCGATACCCTGCACCCGTGGCAGTGGGTGAACAGGACCGGCAGGTGGCACGGCTGGTGAGCGGGCGTGTCCAGGCGGTGACGCTTTCCCCGGTGCGGCCCCGCGAACCGCTCCCCCTCGAGGCAGGCGAGCAGCGCGGGCTGGACGTCGTGCGCCGGTTCGGCACCGTCGGGTCGCTGTTCCTCGCGCTCGGTTCGCTCGGGGCCGGCGCCGCCCCGGTGATCAACCCGGTGCAGGAGATCCCGGTGCTGCGGCTGTTCACCCGGATCCCGACGGTGTCGCTGGCCATCGCCATCTCCGGGATGGGCATCCTGGTGCTGAGCTGGCTGATGCTCGGCCGGTTCGCCCAGCCCAGCCGCACCCGGCTGGCGTCGCAGGGCCAGCTCGCGCGCACCATCGCGCTGTGGGTGCTGCCGCTGCTGGTGATCCCGCCGCTGTTCTCCCGTGACGTCTACAGCTACCTCGCGCAGAGCGAGATCGTGCACCGCGGGATGGACCCGTACGTCCTCGGCCCGGCGCAGGCCCTCGGCGTCGCCGACCCCTACACCTCGGGCGTCTCCAACATGTGGCGCGAGACGCCCGCCCCGTACGGGCCGCTGGTGCTGCGCCTCGGCGGCTGGCTGGCGCCGCTCGCCGGCAACAGCATCGCCGTCGGCGTGCTGCTGCAGCGGCTGCTCGCGATGGCCGGCGTGGTCCTCATCGTGTGGGCGCTGCCCCGGCTGGCCCGCCGGTTCGGCGTCCAGCCCGCCACCGCGCTGTGGCTCGGCGCGCTGAACCCGCTGCTGATCTTCCACTTCGTCGCCGGCGCCCACAACGACGCGCTCGCCATCGGCCTGATGCTCGCCGGGCTGGAGGTGGGCATCCGGCGGCTGCCGATCCGGGTGAAGGGCGACACACCACCACCGCTCGCGCGCGGGGAACTGCTGTACATCGCCCTCGGCGTCGCGATCATCACGCTCGGGGTCGCGGTGAAGCTGCCGGCGGTGTTCGCGCTGCCGTTCTTCGCCGTGATGGTGGCGCGGCGCCGGCACGGGCGGCTCAAGGACCTGTTCGTGGCCGGGGTGCCGATGGCGCTGTGGTTCGGCGTGGTCCTGGTGGCCGTCTGCTTCGGCACCGGGCTGGGCTTCGGCTGGTTCGGGGCGACGTTCGCCGCGCCGGGGCTGGTGCACAGCTGGATCTCGCCGAGCAACGAGCTGGCCAACCTGGCCGGCGTGCTCGGCATCACCCTGAACCTCGGCAACCACACCAGCGCCCTGGTGCCGATCTTCGGCATGCTCGGCTACGCCGTCGCCGTCGCGATCACGGTCAAGTTCCTGTGGGACAGCTTCAAGTGGCGCTACCGGCCGATCATCGGGCTCGGCGTCTCCCTCGGCGCGGTGATGGTCCTGCAGATCAACCTGCAGCCGTGGTACCTGCTGTGGGCGGTGATCCCGCTGGCCGCGGCGGCCGGCACGTCCCGCTTCCGGGTCGCCGCGACGGTGGTCAGCGCGGCCCTGCCGTTCCTGCTCCCGCCCACCGGCAGCACCTTCGACGGCCGCCCGTACGTGCTGCCCTTCGCCTACGTCGCGGCGATCGTCGTCTGCGGCGGCGGGATGCTCATCGTGCGGCGGCTCGCGCCCGCGTTGTTCGCCAAGCCGTCCCCGCCGGTGCCCGGGCCCGTCGACGCCGTATCGTGACCCGATGTGAGTGTCCCTGCCGTCGAGATCAGCGGGCTGGTCAAAAGCTACGGCTCCACCCGCGCGGTCGACGGCCTCGACCTGCGGATGGAGCGCGGCAGCCTGCTCGCGCTGCTCGGCCCGAACGGGGCCGGCAAGACCACCACCGTCGAGGTCTGCGAAGGCTTTCTCAAGCCTGACGCCGGTTCGGTGCGCGTGCTCGGCTTCGACCCGGTGCGCGAGTCGGCGGCGCTGCGCCCCGGCGTCGGGATCATGCCCCAGGGCGGCGGCGCGTACCCGGGCGTGCGCGCCGACGAGATGCTGCAGCTGGTGGCGTCCTGCGCGGCCACCCCGCTCGATCCGGCGTGGCTGCTGGACGTCCTCGGGCTGGCGCCGGTGCGCCGGACGCCGTTCAAGCGCCTCTCCGGCGGGCAGCAGCAGCGCCTTTCCCTGGCCTGCGCCCTGGTCGGGCGGCCGGAACTGGTGTTCCTCGACGAGCCGACGGCGGGCATGGACCCGCAGGCCCGCCGGCTGGTCTGGGACCTGCTGGGCGCGTTGCGCGCCGACGGCGTTTCGGTGCTGCTGACCACGCACCTGATGGAAGAGGCCGAGGCGCTGGCCGACACGGTGGTGATCGTGGACCACGGCAAGGTCGTCGTCTCGGGCGCGCCGCAGTCGCTGACGATGGACGAGACCGGCAGCGCGGGCCTGCGCTTCAAGGCCCGAACCCGCCTCGACACGGCGTTGCTGACCGCGGCGCTGCCGGAGGGTTACGCGGTCCGCGAGTCGGCTCCGGGGACGTACGTGGTGCTCGGCGTGGTCGACCCGCAGGTCGTGTCGACGGTCACGGCGTGGTGTGCCCAGCAGGGCGTGCTGCCGGAGGAACTGCAGGTCGGCAAGCGGACCCTGGAAGAGGTCTTCCTCGAGCTGACCGGACGGGAGCTGCGGGCATGACTTTCGCCCCCGGGACGTTCACCCCGGCGCCGGGCCGCGGCTCGCTGGGCCGCATGCTGCGCACGCACGCCCGCGTCGAGGCGAGCCTGACCCTGCGCCACGGCGAGCAGGTGCTGCTGACCCTGCTGATCCCGCTGGCGCTGCTGATCGGCCTGTCCCTGCTGGACATCCTGCCGGCGTCCTCGCTGGGCTCGACGTCCAAAGTGGACTGGATCACGCCGAGGATCCTGGCGCTGGCGGTGATGTCCTCGGCGTTCACCGGCCAGGCGATCGCCCTGGGGTTCGACCGCCGTTACGGGGTGCTCAAGCGCCTCTCGGCGACGGCGTTGCCCCGCTGGCTGCTGGTGGCCGGGCGGTTGGCGGCGGCCCTGCTGGTGGTCGTGCTCCAGTCGGTGATCCTCGGTGTGGTGGCGGCGTTCCTGGGCTGGTCGCCGTCGGCCGCCGGGCTCTTTTCGGCGGTGCTGCTGCTGGTGCTGGGCACGCTGGCGTTCGGCGCGCTGGGCGTCCTGCTCGGCGGGGCACTCCGGGCCGAAGCCGTGCTGGCGCTGGCGAACATCGTGTGGTTCGTGCTGCTCCTGGCGGGCGGCATCCTGCTGGCCCCGTCTTCGTTGCCCGCGGGCCTGGCGCACGTCGTGGAGCTGCTGCCGTCGGGCGCCCTGGCGGAAGGCATGCGGGCGGCCCTGGTCGACGGCTCGTTCGCACCCGGGCCGATGGCGGTCCTCGCGGTGTGGGCGGTCGTCGCGGGAGCCGTGGCCTCCCGCACGACCAAGCTCACCTGACCGCCGGCACCGACACCATCGCGCGGTAGTACCCCTCCGGATGCGGCTCGCCGACATCCCGCCCCTCGGCCCGCACCCAGGCGTGCGCCGCGAACGGCGGGCTGACCCGCACGCCCGCGCACCACTCCGGCCACTGCCCGGCCAGCCGGGCCACCAGCACCGTCGCCACCGACCGGCGCAGGCAGCCCTGGGGCCCCGCGGCCTTCAGGCTGACGCTGGTCACCAGCGTGCGGCACCGCAAGGCCGTCGCGTGGTCCGCCGGGCGCGCGCCCCGGCGCACCACCCGGAGCACCGCGCGCAACCGCGCCGGGGGCAGGGCCGCCAGGCGCCCGGCCACCAGGGTCAGCACCCCCGCCACCAGCCGGTGCGGCCAGGGAAACCGCGCCGACGTCCGCGCGATCGTCTGGGGTGAGGTCATTTCGTCCCCCGGACCGGCACGAGCAGGCCGCGCTCGGTCAGCCGGCCGACGAGCTGGTCCACGTCGTCGCGCGCGGTGGCTTCCGGGACCGCGAACCGTTCCGCCACCCGCTCGGCGGCCCGGTCCGCGTCCCCGTCCAGCAGCGCCCGGAGGACGAACAGGCCGGTCGTGTTGAGGCCGAAGTACCGGCCACGGCGTTCGTCGAGCAGCACCGCCCCGTAGTCGGTGTCGGTGACCAGCACCGTCTTCGCCAGCTGGTAGGTCATTCCGCCTGCCTTTCCCCGCAGGTGCGCAGCCACGCTTCGGCCGCGATCGTCGGTTCGATCCGGTACGCCGGGCGCCGGATCTCCAGGGGCCCGCGCGTCTGTTCGCGCCAGGCCGCCACGTCGAGGAGGCCCAGCCCGGCGAGGCGGCTGTCCTCCCCCACACCGCGGATTCGATCGCGGTGCCGGGCGGCGCCGGTGATCACGGTCGCCGCCGTGTTGGACTTGCCCGTCCGGGTCAGCGCCGCGCCGGGCACGATGCCGTCCATGGCCGCCGTCAGGACCTGCTTGTACCGGGCCGGGTCGAACCGCACCCCGGGCCGCACGGACAAGGCCGCCCGGACGACGCGGTCGTCGAAGAACGGCGCGGACACCCGTTCGCCGGCCTCCTCGGCGAGGGCCTTGTAGGCCGCCGCGATCGCCGATCCACTGAGCACGGTGGCCAGCGACGCGTGGACGCCCCGGTCCCCGGCCAGCGGCTCGGCGGTTTCGGCGGCACGCAGCAGCTCCTCCGCCGCGAGCGCGGTGACCTCCGGCGTCGCCCAGGCCGGGACGGTGGGGACCGTGCCCCAGCCGAGGTCGTGGCCGAGCCGCGGCCGGTCCCGTTCGCCGATCCGCGCCGCCGTCCGGCCGAGCCACTGCCGGTAGGTCTCGCGGCCGAGCGCGCCGCGCAGGACTTCCCGGTAGGACCAGCGGTTCTTCACGACGGTGTGGCGCAGGGCCCGGGCGCCGGTCACCGGCGACGTCCGCAGCAGGGTGGCGATCACCTGGATCGGCGCGGAACAGGTTTCGTCGCCGCCGAACCCGGTCAGGTGCACCACGGGCCGGTGCCGGCCGCCGCGCCGCACGATGTCGAGGAACCGCCGGGCGTTGTGCCACAGCGGAAACGGCTCGTCGAACGCGGGCGCGGGATCGAGGATCCCCGCGTACACCAGGGGCACCTCGCCGGCGGGGATCACCTCGTGCCGGATCGTCCCGCGGGCTTCGAGCCGCTTGACGGTCTCGGTCGCGTAGCCGACGTCGAGGTCCATGGCGTCGGGCTGGGCGGCGGTCATCGCGACCACGTCGGCCCCCGCCCGCACCGCGAGCGAGCACAGCGCGCTCGAGTCGAGCCCGCTCAGGTGGGAGACGACGGTGTGGCCCGCACCGGCCCGGACGGCCACGGCCCGGTCGAGTTCGGTCCGCAGCTCCTCCGCGGCGGCTTCGAGCGGGCGATCGGGCTCCGGCGGCGTCCACCAGCGGCCTTCGGCGCACCCGGCGGCCGTCACCTCCGCGTACTGCCCGGGACCGACGGCCCGCACCCCGGCCCACACCGGCTCCCAGGACAGCGGCCAGGGCGCGCCGGGGAACACCAGCCGCGAGGCGATGGCACCACGCCGGAAGCCCGCGCCGGTCAGCTTCGCGAGCACGGCCGCGGAATCGCTCAGCACCTCGATGCCGCCGATCCGGGCGCGGTAGACGCGCCGCAGCCCGGACGCGGTGCCCTGCGCCCGGAGGCGGCGGGGGTCCGCGGCGATCACGTGGCTGCTGCCGGGCAAGCCGGCCAGGGTGGCGGCGGCCCGCGGCAGGTCCGCCGGAAGCGCGCGCAAGGTGTGTTCCGTCGCCGTGTGCTCCCCGACCAGCGCCGTCACCAGCCCCGGCTGCCTGCCGACGACGAGGCTGCCCGGCCGGAACCGGCCGGCCAGCCAGGGACGGCCCGACGGGTGGTCGTGCACCTCGATGGTGCTGTCCGTGCGCCGCAGCGCATCGGCGATCGCCTGGCTCCCGCCGGCGTCGGGCAGGACGACGAACCAGCTCCGGGCCGGCCCCGGGCCGCCGCCGGTCATCGGGCCCCGGCCGGGGCGCAGCGGAACTGCGCCCCGGCGGGAATCCGGATCAGTGCCACTGGGCGCCGATCCACTCGAAGTCGTCGCCCTGCACCCCGGCGGTGTTCTCGCCGAAGTCGCCGAGTTCGGTCAGCGTGGGACGCTCGTACTCTTCCATCCGTTTCCCCTCTCGGAAGTGATTCACGGTCAAGCACCAAGCTAGTGATCAATTCACCGGCGGTCATTCCGGCGATGAGGTGATCGGTGCAAACCTGAGCGCTCGGGGAAACCGTTGGAGGAAAAGGGATTCAGCTCGCTCCGGGCTCACGGCCGAGCCGGGCCAGCGCCTCGGCCCGCTGCCGGATCGCGGCGCGCACGTCGTTGCGCCGGCCGGGGGCGACCGCGGACAGCAGCTCCGCGAACTCGGCGCCGCCGGGCGTTTCCTGGTCGAGGAGCAGGATCAGCAGGCGCCCGGCGGCGGTCCGGTTCCACGCCCGGCGCAGCCCCGCCGGGAGGGAGACCCGCCCGGCGTCGCCGGGCCGGCGGCGGGCCAGCGGGTCCTCCCCGCGCCGCCACCGGCTGCGCACGTCGTGGGCGGTGCCCACGGAAACGCCGGCCTCGCGGGCGATCTCGCGGACCGAGGCGCCGGGGTTCTCCGTCAGCACGCGCAACGCCCGCGCCCGCCCCGCCGCCTGGTCGGTCGGATACCGGCGGCCGTCCCGCCCGATCCGGGTGTTCGGCTGCGGGCGGTCCGCACCCGAACGCCGGCGCGCGGCCGCGACGGTCTTGTCGGAGAGCCCGCTGGCCGCGGCGATCGCCCGGTCGGACCAGGCCGGGTGCAGTTCGACGAGCCGCGCCGCGGCGGCGGCCCGGTCGATCGGCGAGAGCGTCCGGCCGCTGTTCGCGTTGAGGCGGACGGCGAGCAGGAACTCGTCACCGGGAGCGCAGTCGGCCAGCAGCACGTCGACGTGGGTGCGCCCGGCGGCCTTCGCGGCCAGCAGCCGGTGCGTCCCGTCGATGACCCGCAGCCCGTCCCGGCTCGCGACCACCGGCGGCAGGCGGTCCGCGAGCTCGGCCAGCTCGCGGACGTGCTCGGTGTCCACCCCGCCGACCCGCGGCGAAACCGCGGGCCGCAGGGCGTCCACCGGCACGCGCACCGCCGGCTCGGCCGTCGCGAGGCGAGCACAGAGGTCTTCGAACTCCCGCAGTCCGCGCCCGCCGGGCGGCCCCGGACGGGACACGGGGGTCAACCGCCGGTCCGGCGTCCCGCTCGAGCCGGCGGATCCCAGACAGATTGGCGCGCAACGATCACAAGGTCCCTCCCCGGTCCTTGATCGTCACTATACACATCGGCGGCGGTCACGTTCGGCTACGAAGGGGCCGAGCCGGTGACCTAGGTCCCTTGCGCCGGCGGCGCCGTTCTGGGCGCCGGGACCTGCCGAAAGCGCGTTTTCCGCGCGCTCTACCATCGGATGCGTGCCGTTCACCAGCCTCGTCGCCCGTCTGCCGTACCCCTCCGCCGCCGTGCAGCGGGCCGTCGGGATCGCCGCGGTCCTCGCGCAGGCGCTGATCGGCGTCACCGGCTCGATCGTGCGCGTCACCGGGTCCGGGCTCGGCTGCCCGACCTGGCCGCAGTGCGTCGCGGGCAGCCTGGTGCCGGTGGACCACCCGGGCATCCACGCGCTCAACCAGTGGATCGAGTTCGGCAACCGGCTGCTCACCGTGGTCGTCATCCTGGTCGCCGCGGTCGCGGTCGTCACGGCGTGGCGGGTGCGGATCGACCACCCCACCCGCACGCGCCTGGTGAAGCTGGCCTGGACGATGCCCGGCGGCGTCGTGCTGCAGGCCGTCGTCGGCGGCCTGACCGTGCTCGCCAAGCTGGAGTGGTGGACGGTCGCGATCCACTTCCTCGCGACGACCCCGCTGGTCTGGCTGGCCGTCCTGCTGCTGCGCGCGTTCCGCGAAGGCGACGAGCCGGCGCGGCCGCTGGTTCCCGCCGCCGGCCGCACGATCCTGGTCCTGCTCGCCGCGGTGATGTGGCTCGTGCTCGCGGCCGGCACCACGGTGACCGGCGCCGGCCCGCACAGCGGCGACCTCAACACCCACCGCCTCGACGCCCCGGTCGAGGCACTCGCCCAGGTCCACGGCGGGCTGCTGGTGCTCTACCTGCTGCTGCTCGCGGTGTTCGGCCTCCAGCTGCTGCGCGTCGGCGCGCCGAAGAGCCTGTGGCAGCGGTACACGGCGGTCTGGGTGGTGGCTGTCGCGCAGGGCGCGCTCGGTTCGCTGCAGTACGCGCTGGGCGTGCCCGAGGCGATGGTGTCGTTCCACGTGCTCGGCGCGATGGCGGTGATCGTCGCGACGGCGTCCCTGTGGACGGGCAGCCGCGACCGCGGCCCGGCGGTGTCCCTGACCCCGGCTCCGCGCGAACTCACGGCCGCCTGACGGCAACGCGGGCTTAACTCCGCGGCGGCGTGCCCGTCCCGGTGGTGGGTTACTGTTCGCGCCATGACGTCGCGCACCCCGTCCAAGCCGCTGATCTCGCACCGCCGCGGCACCGGCGAGATGATCGTGCTGAAGACCTTCCTGCTGGTGCCGTTCGCGGCGCTCCTGATCGCGGTCCCGCTGGTCTGGGGCTGGGGAATGACCTGGGTCGACCTGATCCTCGCCGCGGTGTTCTACGTCTTCGCGACGCTCGGGGTGACGGTGGGCTACCACCGTTACTTCACCCACGGCGCGTTCAAGGCGGCGCGCCCCCTGCGGGTGGTGCTGGCCATCGCGGGCAGCATGGCGGTCCAGGGCTCGGTGATCTTCTGGGTGGCCAGCCACCGCCGCCACCACGCCTTCGCCGACCGCGAGGGCGACCCGCACTCGCCGTGGCTGTTCGGCACGTCCCCGTCGGCGTTGCTGCGCGGCTTCTGGCACGCGCACATGGGCTGGATGTTCGGCCGCGAGGTGACCAACGCGGACCGTTTCGCCCCGGACCTGGTGGCGGACGCGGATCTGCGCTGGGTCAACCGGTATTTCTGGCTGTGGATCACGCTGAGCCTGGCCCTCCCGGCACTGCTGGGCGGCCTGCTGACGTGGTCGGTGTGGGGCGCGGTGACGGCGTTCTTCTGGGCGGGCCTGGTGCGCATCGCGTTCCTGCACCACGTGTCGTGGTCGGTGAATTCGGTGTGCCACCTGATCGGCGAGCGGCCGTTCGCCAGCCGCGACCGCGCGGCGAACTTCTGGCCGCTGGCGCTGCTGTCGATGGGCGAGTCGTGGCACAACTCGCACCACGCGGACCCGACGTGCGCACGGCACGGGGTGTTGCGCGGGCAGGTGGACGTCTCGGCGCGGGTGATCCGGACGTTCGAGCAGCTCGGCTGGGCGACCGATGTGCGGTGGCCGCGAGCGGACCGGCTGGCGGCCAAGCGAGCCTGAGCTCGTCACCCACCGTCACTTCCACCTTCCTCCATAGTGGACGGACACTCCCAGTAACTTTCCCTTACCGTAAGTCGAAGAAGGGAAGTCTGATCAGTGTTCATCAACGGCGGCGAAGGCAACGGCGGCGGTAGCGGCAACGGCGGCGGCAACACCGGCAACTAGCCTCCGGAGGACCCGAGCCACGCCCCGGTGTGGCTCGGCCTCGAGCACTCCTGCGGCCACCGGAAAGCGATCCCGTACTCCTCTCGCGGCTGGCACGGCCCCGCGAACGTGTGCTGCACGAACCCGTCCTCCACGACGAGCAGGTGCGGATCCCCGGCGGGCGGCCGCCGCAGGCGTTCGTGTTCGGTCTGTTCCGCGTACCACCAGCACGCCTCCGGCAGGCAGCCCTCGTCGAAGGTGACCTGGATGGTCAGCCCGGCCACCGGTTCCCCCGCCCGGTTCCGCTCGCCCACGGCGATCCCGTGGTGGTCGACTTCGACGTTGACCCATTCCCGCTGCTGGTCGAGGCGGTCGTCGGTCGCCTCCGAAACGAGGCTGTACGACTCCCCCTGGCGCAGCTTCCGGCGGAACCGCAGCCGCGCCATGACCGGGTCACCCGGGTGCGGCCCGGGCACGGCGACGAGCCGGCAGTTCCAGATCGCCTGCACCGGGATGCCGGCGAGATCGCCCGCCCGGCCGGTCAAGGCGTGGACGTCATACCCGTCGACACCGTCCCCGCAGGCGACGAGGGTGCGTTCGGTCAACCGGCGCGACACCGTTCTGCGCCCCATGACCACCCGCACGAGCATCCGTTCGAGGAACACCGGCTGCGCACCGCGGGACGGCGGCCGAAGACCGGGAACGCGACCGCCCGGTCCGGCTGCGGCGGCCGCTCGCCCGGCCTCGACGTGGACCTGCCACCCGGTGCCGTCGCGCTGCAAGCGGCCGAACTCCCGCGTCAGGCAGTCCGCCAGCAGCGCGACCGCGCGCCGCCAAGCCTTGTGCATGGGGGTCGTCGTGCTGGGTGGCGGGCTGCCGAAAACGCCGTCCAGCGCCGTCAACTGTTTGAAGCGGTCGTCGAGGGTGCCCTTCCACACCGCGGCCGGACCGGGCGCCGGCGGCAGCCGGAAGGCGGCCTTCAGGGTGTTGCGGCGGCGCGAATCCTCGGCGGAACCCGCCTTGGCGACCTCTTCGACGATGAGGCCCCAGATCGCCAGGGCCCGCGACTCCGGCGTGCCGCCGGGCAGCGAAGCCGTCGGCCCGGCCAGGCAGCCGACGGCGGCGGCCGACTCGCTCGCCGGTTCCTCGATCGCGTACCGGAGGAACCGCAGCGGTTCGCCCTCCTTCCGGGTCGCGAGCCAGCGCAGTGCGGCTTCGACCGCCGCGGGCGAAGCCGCCTGGTCGGTACGGGCGAAATCCAGCTGTACGGTCACGGCGTTCCTCCGCAGCCCGGCAATGATCGACAACCACCGACAACCCGGGGCAACGGCGAGACCGGCCACGACCACCGGCCGACGGCGAGAAACCCGCCGCGACCACGAAAGATCACTTCCCGATCCGGCCACCGGAGCTCACCATTACCCACAGGTGTACTAGTACACGACACACCGAGGTGGAACAATGGTGCAGAAGTCCCCGCGATCGCCGGGATGCGGACGGGACGGCCGCCGTCGTCCCGCGGGCCCCGCCGCGCCTACGCCAGCTGCTGCCGCACCGCCGACGCGAACCGCGTGGCCGCGCTCGGGTCCGTCTGGCGGAAGCCCAGCGACGGCTCCGTCAGCTCCAGCTCCAGCAGCAGCGGCTTCCCGTCCGCGCCCCGCACCAGATCCACCCGTGCGTACAGCAGTTCCGCCCGCAAAATCCCCAGCAGTGCCGATGCCGCGTCCAAGACGTCCTCGGCCAGCGCCACGGCGTCCGCGGGCGGCGTGGCCGGGGCCAGCTGCTCCGACAGGTACAGCCCCGAAGAGTCCATACTGGACCCCAGCATCGCACCCTTCGAGAAGGCGTGCGAGTAGATTCCGCCCAGGTAAACCAAAGCCAGCTCACCCGCGCTGTCCACACTGGACTGGTACGGCTGGATCAAGGCCGTGTGCCCGTCGGCGTGCAACGCAGCCACGTGCGCAGCAGCGTCAGCGCCGGCAGCGAACCGCGCCGCGCCGCGGGATCCCGCCCCCACCGAGGGCTTCACCACGAAGTCCGACGACGGGAACGAAGCCGGCGAACCCGGCTCGACCAGCGCCGTGGGCACCACCGCCAGACCCGCGTCGAGCAGTTCCACCAGGTACGACTTGTCCGTGTTCCACCGCACCACGCCGGCCGGGTTGAACAGCGACGGCACCGATTCGCACCACGCGAGGAACTCCGGGCGCCGGGACGCGTAGTCCCACGTCGCCCGCAGGATCACCGCGTCGGCCGCCGAAAAGTCCGCCGGGGAATCCCACGGTGCCCACGACACCGAGAAGCCCAGCGAGGACAAGGCAGGCACGACGGCGTCGTCGTCGCCGTCACCCGAAGGGAGCTCCGCGCAGCTGACCAGGATGGCCGTGGGGCTCACTTGCCCGCCATCTTGCGGCGGTGCTCCGGGCCGATCTTCGCCTGCTTGACCGTCTCCGCGTCCCAGGTCGCCGGCGCGAGGTCCTCGACCGCCTCGACCAGTGCCTCGCCGGTCGCCACCGAGGGCACCACGACGTCGCCGAGCGCGCCGTCGGCGCCGACCAGGACCACGCGGGCACCGGCCCGGCCGATGTTCTCCACCACCGCCTTGGCCGGCTTGCCGTGCGCCTTCACGAACTTGCGTGCCGCGCCCAGCTGCGCACCCGACGGCGGGGCGACGGTCTCTTCGGTTTCAGCCACGTCCCGAACCATAACCAACCGGGAGCCGGAACGCGGAACAGCGTGGCGTCGGCCATAGTTGCACCCGGGAGAACCCGACCCGAGGAGGACGCATGCCCACCGCAGTCCAGGTGACGAAGACCGGCGGCCCGGAGGTGCTCGAACCGGCCGAAGTGGACGTCCCCGCCCCGCAGGACGGCGAACTGCTGGTCGACGTCGCCGCGGCCGGGGTCAACTACATCGACACCTACCAGCGGCAGGGCATCTACCCGATGGAGCTGCCGTTCGTCCCCGGCCTCGAGGGCGCCGGCACGGTCGTGGAGGCGGCCGCCGGTACCGGCTTCGCGCCCGGCGACCGCGTGGCCTGGCAGGGCTCGATCGGCAGCTACGCGGCCCGCAAGCTCGTCCCGGCGTCCGTGGCGGTCAAGGTGCCCGAGGGCGTCTCGCTGGAGACCGCCGCCGCCACCATGCTGCAGGGCATCACCGCGCACTACCTGGTCGCCTCGACCTTCGAGGTCAAGCCGGGCCACGACGTGCTCGTGCACGCGGCCGCGGGCGGCGTCGGCCTGCTCCTGGTGCAGCTGGCGAAGGCGCGTGGCGCCCGGGTCATCGGCACGGTGTCGACCGAAGAGAAGGAACGGCTCGCCCGCGAAGCCGGCGCCGACGAAGTGATCCGCTACGACCGCGAGGACTTCGCGAAGATCACCCGCGAGCTGACCGGCGGCGAGGGCGTCGACGTCGTGTACGACGGGGTCGGCAAGGACACCGTCGACGGCAGCCTCGCCAGCCTCAAGGTCCGCGGGCTGCTCGCGCTGTTCGGCGCGTCCAGCGGCCCGGTCCCGCCGCTCGACCCCCAGCGCCTCAACGCCGGCGGCTCGCTCTACCTGACCCGCCCGACGTCCGTGCACTACACCCGCACGCGCGAGGAGATCGACTGGCGGTCGAAGGAGCTGTTCGACGCCGTCCTCGCGGGCGAGCTGGACATCCGCGTCGGCGGCAAGTACCCCCTGGCCGACGCCCGCAAGGCCCACGAGGACCTCCAGGCCCGCCGCACCACCGGCAAGCTGCTGCTCATCCCCTGACCCAGGTGGCGCGCCGGCGGTAGCCGTCCTGCTCGACGTCCTCCGCGGTGAATTCGACCTCGGCGCCGGGGGTCAGCTCGCGGAACCCGCCGGCGGCGTCGATCACCGAGAAGTGCACCCAGACGGGGTCGCCGGAACCCGGCGTCTCGACGACCCCCCAGCCCTCGTCGGCGTGCCATTCGCGGACGCGGCCGCGGCGGGTGTCCATGGGGTGCCTGCTAGGCGGCGGGGACCGAGACGGCGTCGGTGACGAAGACGAGGGTCTCGTTCGGCTTGATGCCGCGGCCGCCCTCGCCGTACGCGAGGTCCGGCGGGATGATCAGCAGGCGGCGGCCGCCCTGCTTGATGCCCTCCAGGCCCTTGTCCCAGCCCGGGATGACCTCGCCGGCGCCCAGGTTGAGGTCGAAGGGCTGGCCGCGGTCGTAGGAGTTGTCCAGGACCTTCCGGTCCGACCACGTCACCAGCAGGTAGTTCATCTTCAGCTGCTGGCCCGCCTTCGCCGCGCCGCCGGTGCCCTCGGACAGGTCCTTGGTGATCAGCTTCTTCGGCGGGTCGCAGTCGTCGGGGATGGTGATCGCCGGCTTCTCGCCGAACTTGCCCGTCGTCTTGATGTCGTCCGCGGTGCACTCGCGGCCCTTGCTCTGGGTCGCCGGTGCCGCGCTCGGCGACGGGACGGCCGGGCCCGCCGGGGCGGCGGTCTCGGTCTTGGCCTGCTGGCCGCACGCGGCCAGCGACAGCGCCGCCGCGGCGGCGACCACGATCTTCCCGATCTTCTGCATGCGAGGCACCCTAGCCAAGCACGGAGAGTGCCGGGACGTCGTCACCGGTGGTGACCACCCCGAGCCGGCGCGTGGCCCGCGTCAGCGCCACGTACAGGTCGTTGAGCCCGCGCGGCGACCCCGCGACGACCTCGTCCGGCGCGACCAGCACCACCGAGTCGAACTCCAGGCCCTTCGACCGCTCGACGGTCAGCACGCTCAGCCGTTCGCCGTGCCCGGAAAGCCACGAAGACACTTCGTCGAACCGCTGCGCCGGCACCAGCACCGCGACCGTGCCACCGTCCACTTCGGACAATTCACGTTCCACGAGCCCGGGCAGCTCCGCGGCCAGGGAGGCCGGGCGCACCGACCACGGCGGCACCCCGGTCTCCCGCACCGACGACGGCGCCGCCAGCCCCGGAGAGACCTGCGCCAGGACCCGCGCCGCGACCGCCATGATCTCGGCGGGCGTGCGGTAGTTCACGGTCAGCTCTTCCAGGCGCCACCGGTTTTCGACGTAGGGCGAGAGCACCTCGCCCCACGACCGGGCGCCGCCCGCCGCGCCCGTCTGGGCCACGTCGCCGACCAGGGTCATCGACCGGTTCGGCGACCGCCGCATGAGCAGCCGCCAGTCCATCGCCGAGAGCTCCTGGGCCTCGTCGACGATGACGTGCCCGAACGTCCAGGTCCGGTCCTGCGCGGCCCGCTGGGCGGCGGTCAGCTCGCTGCGCGCCTGCTGGCGCTCGGCGAACAGCTCGGCGTCGAGGACGTCCGAGACGCGCAGCAGCTCCTCGTCGATGATCTCCTCGTCCTGTTCGAGGATGTCGAGCACGCCCTCGGCGTACGCGCGGTCCTCGCGTTCACGGCGTTTGCGCTCGACGCGGGCCTCGGTGTCGTCGACGCCGATCAGCTCGGCCAGCTCGTCGAGCAGCGGGACGTCGGCGGGGGTCCAGCGCGCGTCGCGGGGGCTTTCCAGCAGGGCTCGGTCCTCGGCGGACAGCAGCTTGCCGGCGGCCTGCGCGAGGCGTTCGCGATCGGCGAACAGGTCGTCCAGCACGCCTTCCGGCGTCAGCACCGGCCACAGCTCGTCCAACGCCGCGGCGACGTTTTCGTCGGCGGCCAGCTCGGCGCGGATGTCCTGCAGGTCCTGTCCGTCGAGGAGGTCGTCGCCCAGTTTGCGGGCGGCCTGGCGGGTCAGGGCGTCGAGGACGTCGGAGACGAACAGGCGCCGCGCCGGGTTGTGCGGGCGCCGCGAGCGGCGGGCGCGGGTCCGGGCGTCGGTGCAGGTCTTGCGGTCCAGCCGCAGCACGTCGTGCTCGTACTCGATTTCCAGGACCGGCTCGGGCACGCGCTGGCGGTCGCGGACGGCGTTGGCGAGCACCTCGGCCAGCACGAGCCGGCCCTTGACCTCGGTGGTTTCGCGGGATTCGACGCCGTCGGCGTCCAGGCCCGGGTAGAGCTGCCCGATGGTGGCGAGCAGCACGCCCGTCTCGCCGAGCGAGGGCAGCACCTGGCCGATGTAGCGCAGGAACGTGCTGTTCGGGCCGACGACGAGCACGCCGCGGGTGGTGAGCTGCTGCCGGTGCGTGTAGAGCAGGTAGGCCGCGCGGTGCAGCGCGACGGCGGTCTTGCCGGTACCGGGGCCGCCCTGGACGACCATGACGCCGCCGAGCGGGGCGCGGATGATCCGGTCCTGCTCGGCCTGGATGGTGGCGACGATGTCGCTCATCTCGCCGGTGCGGCGCTGTTCGAGCGCGGCCAGCAGCGCGGCTTCGCCGGCCAGCCCGAGGTCCTGGCCCTGGTCGGCGGCGGTGAGGTCGAGGATCTCGTCGTCGAAGCCGGTGACCTTGCGGGTCAGCGACCGCAGGTGCCGCCGCCGGCGCACCCCTTCGGGTGACGCGGCGGTGGCGAGGTAGAAGGGCCGCGCGACGGGCGCCCGCCAGTCGACGAGCAGCGGCCGGTAGTCGTCGTCTTCGTCGAAGAGCCCGAGGCGGCCGATGTAGGTGGTTTCTTCGGCGCTCTCGGGGACGAAGTCGAGCCGCCCGAAGGCCAGGCCCTGCTCGACGGAGCCGAGCTGGGCGAGCCGGTCGGTGTAGAGGGTGGTGGCGACATCGCGTTCGGTGCGGGCCTGCGGGGTGCCGCCGGTCTGCCGCAGCGTCTCGTCGAGGCGGCGCTGGGCTTCGAGGCGCTCGGCGTCGAGCTTCGCGTAGAGGGTGGTGACGTACGCCTGCTCGCGGGCGAGCTCGGCGGAAAAGTCGTCCGAAGACAAGGATCCTGCTTTCGCCTCAAGGAAAAAGAGCCAACGAAGTGTAACGGCGGCCGCCGCGCGATCATTCCGTCCCGAGGGCGCAGTAGGGAGAAACCGCACCGGCCCGGACGGCGACGGGCAGCACCTTCTCCCCCGGCGTGCACGAAACGTCCCCCGGCGGCAGCTGCTCACCCCCGGTGATTCGCCCGTCCGGGCCACGGAACAGCACCGCGGCGCCGCGGCTGGTCAGGGCGCGGCAGTTCCCGGAGCGGTACCGGACCCCGCCGGGGACGACGTCGGCGGTCACCGGCGTGAAGCCGCCGAGGGACTCCGGGGCGAGCCAGATCACCGGGCCGACCGCGGGCTGGTCCAGGACCACGCCGATCCGCTGTCCGGGGGTGAGGAGGGGCACCTCGACGCTGCGGGAGCCGGACGTGACCGGGATCCGGTAGGCGGCGAGGGTGCTGGTGTTCTCGACCACCGCGGCACCGGGTCCCTGCTCGGCCACGCGGACGCTGCCGCCGTCGGGCGCGGGCCCGGGAACGGCGGCGATCCGCTGCGGGATGGTGCAGCCGCCGCCGAGGAGCGTGCTCGTGTCGAGGGACACCCGGCCGCGGCCGATGAACCCCAGGAGGCCGAGGACCACGACGGCCGCGAGCACCGCCACCACCCGGTCCCGGGTGAGGCGTGGCATCACGGCGTGCCCGGGCTGGTGATCTTGTAGAGGTCGCCCGCGCGCCCGTAGTACGTCCCCGCCACCACGGAGACCATGGTCCGCGAGCCGGGCTGCCAGTAGGTGCGGATTTCCTCCGGGTCCGGCCGGTACGGCACTTCCGCCAGCGGGACGCCCCGTTCGGTCAGCACCGCGGCGACCTCGTCGAACGGGACCGTGCCGGCGAAGGGGCCGTAGCGTTCACGGATCACGCGGTTGACGAGCTCGGGGTCGCGGAGCCGGAGCCGGTGCGCCTGGACCGAAAAGTGCGTTCCGTTCCACGGCGAGCGAGGGCCGGGCCGCTGCCAGAAGAACTCGACCAGGCCGTGGTCGCGGCCGAGCGAGCGCTGGGAGGGGTTGTCGCCGTAGTCGTCGCCGAGCAGTTCGGCCACCTGCTCGGGTGACCACGTGCGGTCGGCACCGAGCACGGTGCCGGACTCGACGACGTCCGCGAAGAACGCCGCCGGGCTCAGAACGGCAGGCCGAGGGTCGGCAGCCCGATGGCGGAGTCGACGGCCAGCGCCACGAACACGACCATCAGGTACGTGTTCGACCGGTGGAACAGCGCCATCGGCTTGGTCTCCTCGCCCCGCCGCACCGCCGCCTGCAGGCTGTGCGCGTAGAAGAGGAACCAGCCACCCGCGAGGATCGCGAACGTGCCGTACAGCCACGACGTCACGGGGAGCAGCAGCAGTGTCCACGCCACCATCACCCACGAGTAGATGACGATCTGGCGGGCGACGTGCTGGGCGGTGGCGACCACCGGCAGCATCGGGACGCCGGCGCGCTCGTAGTCGTCGCGGTACTTCATTCCCAGCGCCCACGTGTGCGGCGGGGTCCAGAAGAAGATCACGCCGAACATCACGAACGCCGGCCACTGGACCGTGCCGGTGACGGCCGCCCAGCCGATCACGACCGGCATGCAGCCCGCCGCGCCGCCCCAGACCACGTTCTGTGACGTGCGCCGCTTGAGGCCCAGCGTGTAGACGAAGATGTAGAAGAGGATCGTCGCGATCGCGAGGATCGCCGAGAGCAGGTTCACCGTGAGGTAGAGCACGGCGGCCGAGGCGACGCCCATGACTAAGCCGAAGATCAGCGCGCCGCGGCGGGGCACCGAGTCCTTGACCAGCGGGCGGCGCTTCGTGCGGTTCATCACCTTGTCGATGTCCGCGTCGATCACGCAGTTGAGCGCGTTCGCGCTGCCCGCGGCCATCGTCCCGCCGACCAGCGTGGCCAGGACCAGCCACGGCGACGGGATCTGACGGCCGGCGAGGAACATCGCCGGGATGGTGGTCACCAGGAGGAGCTCGATCACCCGGGGCTTGGCCAGCGCGGCGTAGGCGCCGACGACCCGGCGGAGGCTGCGCCGCTCACCGTGCGGTCGTTCCCCGGTCGGGTGCACGGCGCTGGTGTCTTCACTGCGTCCGTGCGCAGCGTTCACCGGCGACATTTCACTCCCTGCGTCAGGTTCGGGCGGGACCAGTCCGGGTAGCCGAAGAACCAGCCCTACTGAACCCTCGAACGATGTTAGACGTGGTGAATCCCGTGGGTGATCGCGGGTCCTCGACCGGCCCAAGCACTAGGCTGGCCGCGACGGGCCGCGATTGCCCCTGCGCATGGCCGCGAGCAGGAATATCGTCCCTTCGGGATCGATTGAGATAAGTAGCCGCGCGCACGGGTAACCGGAACGAGGAAGACCAGCCGCAACCATCATGACCGGGAGTTGGAGTTCAGTGTCCGAAACCGCCACTACCAGCGAGAACAACCCGCTCCTCCGGCGTAACGTCCCCGCCGACTGGACCGACACCGACACCCGCGCCGTGGACACCGTCCGGGTGCTGGCCGCCGACGCGGTCGAGAACTGTGGCAGCGGCCACCCCGGCACCGCGATGAGCCTGGCGCCGCTGGCCTACACGCTGTTCCAGCGCACCATGCGGCACGACCCGAACGACCAGCACTGGCCGGGCCGCGACCGGTTCGTCCTGTCGGCCGGGCACTCCAGCCTGACCCTCTACATCCAGCTGTTCCTCGCCGGCTACGGCCTCGAGCTCGAGGACCTCAAGCAGCTGCGCAAGTGGGGCTCCAAGACCCCGGGTCACCCGGAGTACCGCCACACCGACGGCGTCGAGACGACCACCGGCCCGCTGGGCCAGGGCCTGGCGAACGCCGTGGGCATGGCGATGGCCGCCCGCCGCGAGCGCGGCCTGCTGGACCCGGACGCCGCGCCGGGCGAGAGCATCTTCGACCACCACATCTACGTGATCGCCTCCGACGGCGACATCGAAGAGGGCGTCACCTCCGAGGCCTCGTCCATCGCGGGCCGCCAGGAGCTGGGCAACCTGATCGTCTTCTACGACGACAACAAGATCTCGATCGAGGACGACACCAACATCGCGCTGTCCGAGGACACCGTGAAGCGCTACGAGGCCTACGGGTGGCACACCCAGGTCGTCGAGGGCGGCGAGGACGTCGTCGCGATCGAGGAGGCCATCAAGGCCGCCAAGGCCGAGACGCAGCGGCCGTCGTTCATCGCGCTGCGGACCGTCATCGGCTACCCGGCGCCGAAGAAGATGGGCACCGGCAAGGCGCACGGCGCCGCGCTGGGCGGCGAAGAGGTCGCCGCGGTGAAGAAGATCCTCGGCTTCGACCCGGACCAGTCGTTCGTGGTCGAGGACGACGTGCTCAAGCACACCCGCCAGGCGGCCGAGCGCGGCCGGGCCGCCCACGCCGAGTGGCAGGAGAAGTACGACGCCTGGGGCCGGGCCAACCCGGAGCGCAAGAAGATCGGCGACCGGATGGCCACCCGCACGCTGCCCGAGGGCTTCGCCGACAACCTGCCGAAGTGGGAGCCGGACGCCAAGGGCATCGCGACCCGCAAGGCCTCCGGTGAGGTGCTCAACGCCCTCGCCGAGCCGCTGCCGGAGCTGTGGGGCGGTTCGGCCGACCTGGCCGAGAGCAACAACACGACGATGAAGGGCGCCGACTCGTTCGGCCCCGAGAAGGCCGCCACCGACATGTGGCAGGCCAACCCGTACGGCCGGACGCTGCACTTCGGCGTCCGCGAGCACGCCATGGGCTCGATCCTCAACGGGATCGCGCTGCACGGCGGCACCCGCCCGTACGGTGCGACGTTCCTCATCTTCTCCGACTACATGCGCCCGCCGGTCCGGCTGGCCGCGCTGATGAAGGCGCCGGTCACCTACGTGTGGACGCACGACTCGATCGGCCTCGGCGAGGACGGCCCGACGCACCAGCCGATCGAGCAGCTTTCCGCGCTGCGCGCGATCCCGGGCCTCAACGTCGTCCGCCCGGCGGACGCCAACGAGACCGCGTACGCCTGGAAGGCCGTGCTGGAGGACACCGACCACCCGTCGGGCCTGGCGCTCACCCGCCAGAACGTGCCGGTGCTCGAGGGCACCAGCGCCGAGGGCGTCAAGAAGGGCGGGTACGTCCTGGCCGACTCCGACGGCACCCCGGACGTGGTCCTCATCGCCACCGGGTCCGAGGTCCAGCTGGCGGTCGAGGCGAAGAAGACCCTGGACGCCGACGGCGTCAAGGCGCGCGTCGTGTCCATGCCGTGTGTCGAATGGTTCGACGCGCAGGACGCGGCCTACCGCGAATCCGTCATCCCGGCCGGTGTGAAGGCCCGCGTGTCCGTCGAGGCGGGGATCGCCCAGTCGTGGCACCGCTTCACCGGTGACGCCGGGGTGAACGTTTCGATCGAGCACTTCGGCGCCTCCGCCGATGCCGCCACACTGTTCCGTGAGTTCGGGTTCACCGCGGAAGCAGTCGTCGAGGCCGCCCGCCGCTCGATCCAGAACACCAAGAATTCCTGAAGGGGATGACACCAATGAGCAACGACAAGCTCGCGGCTCTGTCCGAAGCCGGCGTCTCGATCTGGCTCGACGACCTTTCGCGTGAACGCCTGAACACCGGCAACCTCGCCGGCCTGATCCGTGACAAGCACGTCGTGGGCGTGACGACCAACCCGACGATCTTCGCGAACGCGATGTCGAAGGGCGACGCCTACGACGAGCGGACCCGGGAGCTCGCCGCCCAGGGCGCCGACGTCGAGGCGACCATCCGCGACCTGACCACGACCGACGTGCGCAACGCCGCGGACCTGTTCCGCGACGTCTACAACGCGACCAACGGCGTCGACGGCCGCGTCTCGATCGAGGTCGACCCGCGGCTGGCCAAAGACTCCGACAAGACGGTCGTCGAGGCGCAGGACCTCTGGAAGACCGTGGACCGGCCGAACGTGCTGATCAAGATCCCGGCCACCCAGGAGGGCCTGCCGGCGATCACGAAGACCCTGGCCGAGGGCATCAGCGTCAACGTCACGCTGATCTTCTCGGTCGAGCGCTACCAGAAGGTCATCGAGGCCTTCTTCGCCGGCCTGGAGCAGGCGAAGGCCAACGGCCACGACCTGCGCGGCATCCACTCGGTGGCGTCGTTCTTCGTGTCCCGGGTGGACACCGAGATCGACAAGCGCCTGGAGGCCATCGGCACCGACGAAGCGCTGGCCCTGCGCGGGAAGGCGGCCGTCGCCAACGCCCGCCTCGCCTACGCGGCCTTCCAGGAGCTGTTCTCCTCCGACCGCTGGAAGGCCCTCGCGGCCGACGGCGCCAACGCGCAGCGTCCGCTGTGGGCCTCGACCGGCGTGAAGAACCCGGACTACTCCCCCACGCTGTACGTCGACGACCTGGTCGTGAAGGACACGGTCAACACGATGCCGGAGAAGACCCTCGACGCGGTCGCGGAGCACTCCGAGTTCAAGGGTGACCAGGTGACCGGGCGCGCCGCCGAGGCGCAGGAGGTCTTCGACAAGCTCACCGCGGTGGGCATCGACATCACCGACGTGTTCCTGGTGCTGGAGAACGAGGGCGTCGAGAAGTTCGAGAAGTCGTGGACCGAGCTTCTGGACACCGTGAACGGGCAGCTCGAGAAGGCGAAGGGCTGAAGCACGACATGACGACAGGCGAAAAGACCGGCGTCGAGATCGTGGACGCCGCACTGGCGGAGCGTGCGACACCGCTGGCCGAGCAGCTGGTCGCCGACCAGGCTGCTTCGAAGCTGGCGGCGCAGGACGCGACGCTCTGGGGGCCGGACGCCGAATCCGAAGCGTCGATCCGGCTGTCGTGGACGACGCTGCACAAGTCGTCGCGGCCGCTGATCGGCGAGATCGAGGCGCTGCGGACCGAACTGCGGTCCGAGGGCGTCGACCGGGTCGTGCTGGCCGGCATGGGCGGCTCGTCGCTGGCGCCGGAGGTGATCACCGCGACCGACGGCGTCGCGCTGACCGTCCTCGACACCACCGACCCGGGCCAGGTCGCGGACGCGCTCGCGGGCGACCTCGAGCGCACCGTGATCGTGGTGTCGTCGAAGTCGGGCGGCACCGTCGAGACCGACAGCCACCGGCGGATCTTCGCGAAAGCGTTCGCCGACGCGGGCATCGACGCGGCGCGGCGGATCGTGGTCGTCACCGACCCGGGCTCGCCGTTCCAGCAACTGTCCGAAAAGGAGGGTTACCGCAAGACCTTCCTGGCCGACCCGCACGTCGGCGGCCGCTACTCGGCGCTGACGGCGTTCGGGCTCGTCCCGGCCGGGCTGGCCGGCGCGGACGTCGCCCGGCTGCTCGACCAGGCCGCTTCGGTGGCCGAAGAGCTCGCCGCGGACTCCGCGGACAACCCGGCGGTCAAGCTGGCCGCCGCGTGGGCCGCCGCGCACGAGGCCGGCGCCGAGAAGGTCGTCCTCGCGGACACCGGCTCGGGCATCAAGGGCTTCCCGGACTGGGCCGAGCAGCTGATCGCCGAGTCCACCGGCAAGCAGGGCACCGGCCTGCTGCCGGTCGCGGTCGAGGGACCCGAAGCGGCCGGTTTCGTGGACGCCGGGGACGACGCCACGGCCACTGCGGTCGGTGCCCCGCAGGGCTCGGCGAAGATCGCCGTCACCGGCTCGCTCGGCGCGCAGTTCCTGCTCTGGGAGTTCGCCACGGCACTGGCCGGCCGGCTGATCGGGATCAATCCCTTCGACCAGCCCGACGTCGAAGCCGCGAAGAAGGCGGCCCGCGCGCTGCTGGACGACCCGGAGAAGCTGAAGGGCGGCGAGGAACCGTCCGGTGTGGACGGTCCGGTCGAGATCTTCGGCTCCGACGGGGTTTCCACCGACGGCAGCCTGACCGACGTCATCCGCGCGTTCTTCGCGTCGGTGCCGGACGCGGGCTACATCGCGGTGCAGGCCTACCTCGACCGGCTCGACGACGCGTCGACGGCGGTGCTGCGCGGCGAGATCGCCAAGCGCACCGGCAAGCAGACGACGTTCGGCTGGGGCCCGCGGTTCCTGCACTCCACCGGCCAGTACCACAAGGGCGGCCACCAGAACGGCGTCTTCCTGCAGCTCACCGGCGCCGTCGAGCAGGACCTCGACGTGCCGGACCGGCCGTACACGCTGGGGCAGCTGCAGCACGCCCAGGCCCTCGGCGACGGGCAGGTGCTCGCCGAGCACGGCCGCCCGGTGCTGCGCCTGCACCTGACCGACCGGGCCGCGGGCCTCGCGGCCGTCGTCCGCGCGGTACAGGAGGCAGGCGCATGACCTGGACCAATCCCCTGCGCGACCCGCGGGACAAGCGGCTCCCGCGGATCGCCGGGCCGTCCAGCCTGGTGATCTTCGGGGTCACCGGCGACCTGGCCCGCAAGAAGCTGATGCCCGCCATCTACGACCTGGCTAACCGCGGGCTGCTGCCCGCGGGCTTCTCGCTCGTCGGGTTCGCCCGGCGCGACTGGGAGCACCAGGACTTCGGCGAGCTCGTGCACGACTCGGTCAAGGAGCACGCGCGGACGCCGTTCAAGGAGTCGGTGTGGAACCGGCTCGCCGAAGGCATCCGGTTCGTGCAGGGCACCTTCGACGACGACGACGCCTTCGACCGGCTCGCGCAGACGGTCCGCGACCTCGACGCCGAACGCGGCACCGGCGGCAACACCGCGTTCTACCTGTCGATCCCGCCCGGCGCGTTCCCGGTGGTGACCAAGCAGCTGGCCCGCTCGGGGCTGGCGAACGCCGACGAGAACACCTGGCGGCGCGTCGTCATCGAGAAGCCCTTCGGGCACGACCTGAAGAGCGCCGAAGAGCTCAACGCGATCGTCAACGACGTCTTCCCCGAGGAGTCGGTGTTCCGCATCGACCACTACCTCGGCAAGGAGACGGTGCAGAACATCCTGGCGCTGCGCTTCGCGAACCAGCTGTTCGAGCCGATCTGGAACGCCAACTACGTCGACCACGTGCAGATCACCATGGCCGAGGACATCGGCCTCGGCGGCCGCGCGGGGTACTACGACGGCATCGGCGCCGCCCGGGACGTCATCCAGAACCACCTGCTGCAGCTGCTGGCCTTCACCGCGATGGAGGAGCCGCTGTCGTTCGAGCCGCGGGCCCTGCGCGCGGAGAAGATCAAGGTGCTCTCGGGGGTCACGCCGGTCGGGCCGCTGAGCAAGACGACGGCTCGCGGGCAGTACGCGGGCGGCTGGCAGGGCGGCACGAAGGTGCCGGGCCTGCTGCAGGAAGAGGGCTTCGCGAAGGATTCGAAGACCGAGACGTACGCGGCGGTCACCCTCGAGGTGCAGAACCGCCGCTGGGCCGGGGTGCCGTTCTACCTGCGCACCGGCAAGCGGCTCGGCCGGCGCGTCACGGAGATCGCCGTCGTGTTCAAGCGGGCGCCGCATCTGCCGTTCGACTCGACGTCGACCGAGGAGCTGGGGCAGAACGCCCTGGTCATCCGGGTCCAGCCGGACGAGGGCATCACGCTGCGGTTCGGCTCGAAGGTGCCGGGGACCACGATGGAGGTCCGCGACGTCACGATGGACTTCGGGTACGGGCACGCGTTCACCGAGTCCTCCCCCGAGGCCTACGAACGCCTGATCCTGGACGTCCTGCTGGGCGAGCCGTCGCTGTTCCCGGTGAACGAAGAGGTCGAGCTGTCCTGGAAGATCCTGGACCCGATCCTCGACCACTGGGCGAAGGAAGGCGCGCCGGAGCAGTACGCGCCCGGCACGTGGGGCCCGGCGTCCGCCGACGAAATGCTGGAGCGCACCGGCCGGAAATGGAGGCGCCCGTGATCATCGACCTGCCGTCCACGACGACTTCGGCACTCAACAAGAAGCTGGTGGAGATCCGCGAACAGGGCGGCCAGGTCGCGCTCGGGCGCGTCCTGACGCTGGTGATCGTGGCCGACGACGACGCCAAGCTCGAAGAGGCCATCGAGGCGGCCAACGGCGCCAGCCGCGAGCACCCGTCGCGGGTGATCGTGGTGGCCAAGGGCGCCCGCACCGCGGCCCCCCGCATCGACGGCCAGATCCGGGTCGGCGGCGACGCCGGCGCGAGCGAGGTCATCGTGCTGCGCCTGTACGGCCCGCTGGCCGCGCAGGGCCAGAGCGCGGTGGTGCCGCTGCTGCTGCCGGACGCGCCGATCGTGTGCTGGTGGCCCGGCGCCGGTCCGAAGGACCCGGACAAGGACCCGCTCGGCGAGCTGGCCCAGCGCCGGATCACCGACTCGGCCGCGGAGAAGAACCCGGTCAAGGCGCTGACCACCCGGGCGAAGGCGTACACCGAAGGCGACACCGACCTGGCCTGGACGCGCCTGACGCACTGGCGCGCCCAGCTCGTGTCGGCGCTGGACCTGCCGCCGTACGAGAAGATCACCGGCGCGACGGTGACCGGCGAAGCCGACTCGCCGTCGACGGAGCTGCTGGCGGCCTGGCTGGCCGAGTACCTGAAGGTGCCGGTCAAGCGGGTCAAGAGCTCGGGCGCGGCCGGGATCATCTCGGTGACGCTCGACCGCCGCTCGGGCCCGGTGGAGCTGCACCGCCCGGACGGCCGCGTGGGCACGCTGACCCAGCCGGGCCAGCCGACTCGCCGGATCGCGTTGCAGCGGCGCAGCACGCAGGACTGCCTCGTCGAGGAGCTCCGCCGGCTGGACCCCGACGAGGTCTACGAAGCGGCCCTGCAGGGTCTGGGCAAGATCACGTCGGGCACGAACGGCAAGACGGGAGCTCCGCCCAAGGCGGACGTGACGTCACCGGCTGCGGCCGCCGGTTCGGCTGCATCGGGTGCCACGAAATGAGCAAGACGGAAGTCGTCGTCTACGCGAACCAGGACCTCCTGGCGGCCGCGGCGGCGGCCCGGCTGGTCACCCGGCTGGTGGACGTCCAGGCCGCCAAGGGCTCGGCGTCCCTGGTGCTGACCGGCGGCGGCACGGGCATCGCGGTCCTGTCGGAGCTGCGGACCTCTTCGGCCCGCGACGCGATCGACTGGTCCCGGCTGGACATCTACTGGGGCGACGAGCGGTTCGTCCCGGCGGATTCGGACGAGCGGAACGAGAAGCAGGCCCGCGAGGCGCTGCTGGACCACGTCCCGCTCGACCCGAAGCGGGTCCACGCGATGGCCCCGTCGGACGGCGAGTTCGGTTCCGACGTGGACGCGGCGGCCGCGGCTTACGCTTCGGTGCTGGCGTCGAACGCGGGCCCGGAGGACCACGGCGACGTCCCGTCGTTCGACATCATGCTGCTGGGCCTCGGCGGCGAGGGCCACACGGCATCGGTGTTCCCGGAGTCCCCGGCGGTGTACGAGGCGGAGCGTTCGGTGGTGGCGGTGCGCAACTGCCCCAAGCCACCTCCGACGCGGATTTCCCTGACGCTGCCGGCGATCCGGCGGGCCCGCGACGTGTGGCTGATGACGGCCGGCGAGGCGAAGGCGGACGCGGTGGCGTTGGCTTTGGCGGGTGCCGGCGAGGTACAGCTGCCGGTGGCCGGGGCGCGAGGGCACCGGCGGACGTTGTGGCTGCTGGACCGGGCTGCGGCGGGGAAGCTGACGAAGGTGTACCAGCCGCCTACGGCCTGAGATTGCTTGTCGGGTGAAGGCCCTCTGCTTCGGCAGGGGGCCTTCACTCGTCGGCGAGTTCTCGCCAGGACGCGAGGGCGGCTCGTAGGCGACAAGCTCCGGCCGCAGGGACACGCCCGCCATCACCCCGGACGGAGCAGGTGTCACTCCGTCCGCCAGCCCCGCTCCAGGCGGGCGAAGATCTCCTCCGCCGCCCGCCGCCGGTGGGGGTGGGCGAGGATCAGCTCCCGGGACGCCAGCGCGAACCGCGCCAGGGCCGCGCATGCGATGTCGTCCTCCGGTGCGCCCGACTCCTGGGCGATCGCCCGGGCCAGGGCCGTCTCGTGGCGCATCCACATGCGCCTCGCGTAGTCGCGCAGGGCCGGGGTGCTTTCGATCAGCCGGATGAATTCCTCGCCGGGGCCGCCTTCGCTCACCCGCAGCATGTGCTCGCGCAGCGCGTCCACGATCGTGTGCGCCGGCGGGCGGCCGTGCACCGCCTGGACCAGCGCCGTCTCGATGTCGTCGTCCTGGTCGAACACCAGGGCTTCCTTGCTCGGGAAGTGCTTGAACAACGTCGTCACGGAAACGTCGGCCGCGTCCGCGACCTCCTTCACGCCGACCTGGTCGTAGCCGCGCTCCAGGAACAGGGCGAGCGCCGCGTCGGCCAGCGCTTGGCGGGTCTGCGCCTTCTTGCGCTCGCGGCGCCCGGTCACTTCCGTCATGGCCGCCAGCCTACGTGATGGTGGACTCACTTCAAAAGTTAAGTCATTGCACTTTTGTAGTCGCTATGGTTTTCTCGGGTCAGGCCGCCGGACGAGCCGGGGGCCCCGAACCTCCAGGGGGAAGCCATGAACTCCATCGCGATCGTCGGCGCCGGCCTCGGCGGGCTCGCCTGTGCGCGCGTCCTGCAGCTGCACGGCGTCGACGTCACCGTCTTCGAACAGGAAGCCTCGGCCGGCGCCCGGCCCCAGGGCGGCACCCTCGACATGCACGGCGACACCGGCCAGGTCGCCCTCCGCACCGCCGGCCTATACGAAGAGTTCCGCGAACTCGCGAGGCCGGAGGGCCAGCAGATGCGCGCCCTCGATCCGCACACCGGCGAGGTCGTCGTCGACGAAGCACCCGAGGGCGACTTCCGCCCCGAGATCGACCGCGGCCAGCTCCGTGGGATTTTGCTGGACTCCCTCACCCCCGGCACCGTCCGGTGGGGCCGTCCGGTCGTCGACGTCGCCAGGACCGGCGCCCGGCTGACGTTCGCCGACGGCACCTCCGCCGACTTCGACCTGGTCGTCGGCGCGGACGGCGCGTGGTCCCGCGTCCGGCGCGCGCTCACCGGCGTCCGGCCCGGGTACAGCGGCGTCACGTTCGTCGAGTTCGGCCTCGACGACGCGGATCGCCGTCACCCGGCGCTGGCCGCGCGGACGGGCCTGGGCACGATGATGACGAAGGCGGGCGGGAAGGCGATCGTCGCCCAGCGCACCAGCAGCGGGCACATCCGCTGCTACGCGACGTTCTACGCGCCCGAAGACTGGGCCACCGGCCTCGACTTCGATGACGCGTCCGCGGTGCGCGCGCACCTGCTGGAGCGCTACACCGGCTGGCACCCGGACGTGCTCGAGTACGTGCGGGACCACGACGGCGGGTTCGCACACCGGCCGCTGTACGTCCTGCCCGTCCCGCACGCCTGGACGACGACGTCCGGGCTCACGCTGCTCGGCGACGCGGCCCACCTGATGCCGCCGCTCGGGGTCGGCGCGAACCTGGCCATGCTCGACGGCACCGAGCTGGCGACGGCTCTGGCCACGGCGCCGAGCGTCGAGGAGGCGGTCCGGACGTACGAGACCGGAATGCTGCCGCGGTCGATCGAGACCGCGAAAGCGTGCGCGTCGGGCCTGCACGACCTGCTGAGCGACGACCTCCGGTCGATGGCGGCCTGAGAACTGTGCCCCAAAGGCGACCACATCGTGGGTAACATGTTTCCCACGATGTGGTCGTCTTGGCGCACCCTGGGAAACGAAGCTCCCACCCTGAGTAGCACCCCTCGCCGACGAACCCCCGGACGGCCCAGCCGATTACGGAATCCGGACGCCGGAGCACCGGCCGCGGGTGAAACTAACCGTCTCCGTACGCCACCTCGTTAGCATCCGCACATTTGTCGGCGGCCGCGCGTCCCGATCGGGCCCTGAGTGCCTCTCACCAACAAGTCCACAAGACGAATGGGGTCGCCAGCGATGAGTACAGAGGGACTCTCGATTCCAGGCATCTCGATCGCGAGCTCGGGGCCGTCGGCCGCCGAGCGGGTGCGAAAGCGCGGGCTGAGCGTGTTCGGCTCGGTTCCGCGCCCCGCTGTCGTCACGTTCGCCATCGAGGCGGCCGCGGTCATCCTGGCCGTGCTCGACGTCTGGCTGGTGATCCCCGAGAAGGCCCAGCCGTACTCGATCTGGCTGTCCGGCGCCGCCTGTCTCGCGGTGGTGTTCCGGCGCAAGTTCCCGTTCCTCGCCGTGCTCGTCGCGGTCCCCGGGTTCCTGGCCGGCTGGGCCCAGCTCGCGTCGATGATCACGCTCGGCATGCTCGCCACCCGCCGCCAGCTGCACTGGCAGGTCTGGGTCGGCGCGGCGCTGGTGTGGATGTGCCGGTTCGTGCAGTGGCCGCTGGAGGACTTCGCCCAGCTCAGCTGGCGCGAGCACATCCTCGACGGCATCTACGGCGTGCTGGTCGCCGGCATGCCGATCGCGATCGGCCTGCTCATCGGGGCGCGCACCGAGCTCGCGAACAAGCTCGCCGAGCTGGCCACGAGCCGCGACCGCGAGCGCCGCTTCCACGCCGACGCCGTCCGCGCGGAGGAACGCGCCCGGCTGGCCCGCGAGATGCACGACGTCGTCTCCCACCAGATCACGCTGATCGCCATGCAGGCGGGCGCGCTGCAGGCCCAGACCACCGACGACCGCGCGCAGGAGACGGCGCAGGTCATCCGGACGTTGTCGAAGCGGACGCTGGAGGAGCTGCGTTCCCTGCTGAGCGTCCTGCGCGCGGGCCCCGACGACGACGGCCCCCGGCCGGGCATCAACGACCTGGACCGGCTGATCCGGACCTCGGAGGTCCCGGTGCACCTGTCGGTGGAGCACCTCCCGGAGGCCCTCCCCAACCAGGTGTCGGCGGCGGCGTACCGGACGGTCCAGGAGTGCCTGACCAACGTCCACAAGCACGCCCCCGGCGCGACGGCGACGATCCGCATCCAGGGTGAGCACGGCGCGCTCAAGATCGAGGTCCGCAACGAGCGCGCGAACCGCCCGGGCGAAGCGTTGCCCTCGGGCGGCCACGGCCTGACGGGCCTGGCCGAGCGAGCGCGATTGCTCGGCGGAAGCTTCGAGACCTCGGGAACGGAGGACGGCGGCTTCCGCGTGCGGGCGCGGTATCCGCTGGACCGCTGACCTCCGGCCCCCGGTATCCAGCTTACCGGCGGGGACCGACGATTCCGGACTGCGCGCTGCCGCGAGCGGCGGATTCCGGTCGTTTCCGGCCGGAATCCGCCGTTCGCGGTGGTCGCCGCCCGGGAATTGTCGGTGCCGCCCGATAGCGTTGAAACCGGGGGCTGCTCAGCCCGCTGGATGCGTGCTGATACCGGGTTGAGCGCGCGAAAAGCCACCTCGACGGGGTCCGCATCCCTCGGGGTGGCGTTCGGCTGGAACGGTTAGATGATTTCCCGGCGCTTGCGCAGGCGGTCGAGCGCCTCCGCCAGGATGGCCTCGCCGTCGGCGTCGCTGCGCCGCTCCTTCACGTACGCGAGGTGCGTCTTGTAGGGCTCGGTCCGCGGCGCGGCCGGCGGGTTCTTCTCGTCCTGCCCGCCCGGGAGCCCGCAGCGGGGGCAGTCCCACTCGTCGGGGATCTCCGCGTCGAGCGCGAACGACGGGCGAGCCTCGTGCCCGTTGGCACACCAGTAGGAGATGCGGCGGCGCGGCGCCGACTCACCCCGTTCCGATTCGCCCGTAGGACCGGCACCCACCCGGGTGCCTCGAATCGCGTTACCGCCAACCATGAATCCTCACACCTAGGAATCGGCGGCGCGCCCCCCAATAGGCACGCCGAATCGCTGCGCCCCGCCGCCTGAGACCCGGTCGCGGCCGACGACGGAACGCCGGACGCCTCACACCTTGAGCAGCAGACCCAGGCCCACGATGCTGATCAGCCAGACCGCGCCCAGCAGCAGGGTGATCCGGTCGAGGTTCTTCTCGGCCACGCTCGACCCGGCCAGGCTCGACTGCATCCCGCCGCCGAACAGCGACGACAGGCCACCGCCCCGGCCGCGGTGCAGCAGCACGGCGACCACCAGCAGGACGCTGGAGACGATCAACAGGATTTGCAGGAACAGCTTCATGTCATCCTCTGGGCTCTAGGAGAATGCAGGGGTACGGCATGGTCGTTTCCGACCACCACCGTACCCCTGGACTCGTCCACTGCTGTGTGACGGACCGGATACACAGGCTACCCGGTCGTGGCCTCGATCAGGGCAGCGGCCCGCCCGCAGCGAGTGCGCAGAGTTTCGTGAACTCCTCGCCGTCGAGGCTCGCTCCGCCGACCAGGGCACCGTCGATGTTCTCGCAGCCCACCAGCTCGCTGATGTTGCCCGATTTGACCGATCCCCCGTAGAGCACCCGGACGGACGAAGCGACGTCGTCGCCGTACTTCTCCTGGAGGGTCGCCCGGATGGCCTTGCAGACCTCTTCGGCGTCCGCGGACGACGCGACCTTGCCGGTGCCGATCGCCCAGACCGGCTCGTACGCGATCACCACGTCCTTGACCTGTTCGGCCTTGAGGCCCTTCAGGCCCTCGATCAGCTGCGTCGTGGTGTGGTGGATGTGCTCGCCGGCCTCGCGGACCTCGAGCTTCTCCCCGATGCAGAGGATCGGCGTGATGCCGTGCTTGAGCGCGGCCTTGACCTTCTTGTTGACCAGTTCGTCGGACTCGGCGTGGTATTCGCGCCGCTCCGAGTGCCCGACCGTGACGAACTTGCAGCCCAGCTTGGCCAGCATCGGCCCCGAGATGTCGCCGGTGTACGCGCCCGAGTCCTGCGGCGCGAGGTCCTGCGCGCCGTAGGTCAGCGACAGCTTGTCGCCGTCGACCAGGGTCTGCACGCTGCGGATGTCGGTGAACGGCGGCAGCACCGCCACGTCGACCTTCGCGTAGTACTTCTCCGGCAGCGCGAAGGCGATCTTCTGCACCAGCGCGATCGCCTCGAGGTGGTTCTGGTTCATCTTCCAGTTGCCGGCGATGAACGGCTTGCGTGCCACTAGTTCTGTCCCTCCAGGGCCACGACGCCCGGCAGTTCCTTGCCCTCGAGGTACTCGAGGGAGGCCCCGCCGCCGGTGGAGATGTGCGAGAAGCCGTCCTCGGGCAGGCCCAGCTGCCGCACCGCGGCCGCCGAGTCGCCGCCGCCGACCACGGTGAACGCGTCGCTCTTCACCAGCGCCTCGGCCACGGCACGCGTGCCGCCCGAGAACGCCTCGAACTCGAACACGCCCATCGGGCCGTTCCAGAACACCGTCTGCGCGTCGGCCAGCTTGCTCGCGAACAGCTCGCGCGAACGCGGGCCGATGTCGAGGCCCTGGCGGTCGGCCGGGATCGCGGTCGTGTCGACGACCTCGTGCTCGGCGTCGGCCGAGAACTCCGTCGCGGCCAGCACGTCCACCGGCAGCACCAGTTCGACGCCGCGCTTCTCCGCCTCGGCGAGGAAGCCCTTGACCTGGTCGAGCTGGTCTTCCTGCAGCAGCGACTGGCCGACCTCGTGGCCCTGGGCCTTGAGGAAGGTGTACGCCATGCCGCCGCCGACGAGCAGCCTGTCGACCTTCGTCAGCAGGTTCGCGATGACGCCGAGCTTGTCGGACACCTTCGCGCCGCCGAGCACGACCACGTACGGCCGCCGGACGTCATCGGTCAGCTTCTTCAGCACGTCCAGCTCGGCCAGCACCAGGCCGCCCGCGTACGCCGGGAGCACCGAAGCGACCTCGTAGACCGAGGCCTGCTTGCGGTGGACGACGCCGAAGCCGTCGGAGACGAACGCGCCGCCCGGGACGAGCGCGCCCAGCTCGGCGGCCAGCTCGGAGCGGTCCACGGCGTCCTTGCTGGTCTCGCGCGCGTCGAAGCGCACGTTCTCCAGCAGGACGACCCCGCCGTCGGCCAGGCCGCCGGTCAGCGCCTTCGCGGACTCGCCGACCAGGTCACCGGCCAGCGCGACCTCGGCACCGAGCAGCTCGGACAGCCGCTTCGCGACGGGCGCGAGGGTGTACTTCGGGTCCGGCTCGCCCTTCGGACGGCCCAGGTGCGCGGTGACGACGACCTTCGCGCCCGCGTCGGCGAGCTTCTTGATCGTCGGCAGCGCGGCGCGGACCCGGCCGTCGTCGGTGATGCGCTCCCCGTCGAGCGGGACGTTCAGGTCGGAACGCACGAGGACGTACCGGCCCTGAACGCCCTCGCCCAGCAGGTCGTCGAGGTTCTTGACGCTCATCGGGTCAGGACAGCTTCGAACCGACGAGCTTGACCAGGTCGGCGAGGCGGTTGGAGTAGCCCCACTCGTTGTCGTACCAGCCGACGACCTTGACCTGGTTGCCGATGACCTTGGTCAGCGGCGCGTCGTAGATGCAGGACGCCGGGTCGGTGACGATGTCCGCCGAAACGATCGGGTCGTCCGAGTAGCGCAGGATGCCGGCCAGCGGGCCCTCGGCGGCGGCCTTGTAGGCGGCGTTGATCTCCTCGACCGTGGCGGCCTTGGACAGCGTCACGGTGAGGTCGGTGGCCGAGCCGGTCGGGACCGGGACGCGCAGCGCGTAGCCGTCCAGCTTGCCCTGCAGCTCCGGCAGGACCAGGCCGATGGCCTTGGCGGCGCCGGTCGAGGTCGGGACGACGCTCAGGGCGGCGGCGCGGGCGCGGCGCAGGTCCTTGTGCGGGGCGTCCTGCAGGTTCTGGTCCTGGGTGTAGGCGTGGACCGTGGTCATCAGGCCCTGCTCGATGCCGAAGGCGTCGTGGAGGACCTTGGCCAGCGGGCCGAGGCAGTTGGTGGTGCAGGACGCGTTCGAGATGATGACCTGCGAGCCGTCGTACTTGTCGTCGTTGACGCCGAGGACGACGGTCAGGTCCTCGCCCTTGGCGGGCGCGGAGATGATGACCTTCTTGGCGCCACCGGCGATGTGCGCCTTGGCCGCGTCGGCGTTGGTGAAGAAGCCGGTCGACTCGAGGACGACGTCGACGCCCAGGTCGCCCCAGGGCAGGTTGGCCGGGTCGCGCTCGGCGAGGGCCTTGATGGTCTTGCCGTCGACGACGATGCCCTCGTCGCTGACGCTGACCTCACCCGGGAACCGGCCCAGGATGGAGTCGTACTTCAGCAGGTGGGCCATGGTGGCGACGTCGCCGAGGTCGTTGAAGGCGACGACCTCGATGTCCTGGCCGCTGGCCTGCACGGCGCGGAAGAAGTTGCGGCCGATGCGGCCGAAGCCGTTGACACCTACGCGAACGGTCACTGCTGCCACTCCTCTGAGGATCGGCCGGCACTCCGGCCGTGATGACTTGCGGGCTCGCGGTCACCCTAGCGTGCGGGCATGCGCGTCCCTGACTGCCCTGACGAGACTTCCACCACTTGGCGAACGGGTCAAGAATCGATTAAGAAGCGACTCCGCTCCGGAGCGTTCCGGCCGGGTGGACCACGGCGGACCGGCCGGGGTGGCCGGACCGGCCGCCGGGACCGGTTCCGGCTGATCGCGCCGGGTGCGGCCCCGCGAACGGCGGCCGCGGCGCGGACGTTCTTGAGCGATTCAGCCCATTGGGTCCCCCAGACGGCTTCGAAGGCGCTGCGGGAGGCCGCTCCACGGCCGACGTGAGGTCGATGACTCGACCGATCCAGCGACCCGGCCCGGCCGCCTGCCGCCGGCGTCGACCCGGTCATCCGGCCAGCTCCCGTTCCAGCGGCGTGCGGAACCGCGGCACCGCGCGCACCTCGCCGAACCAGGCCGCGCACTTCGCCGCCTCCGCCTCGATCGCCGTCTCCGTCTCCGAGCCGACGTCCTCCAGGAGGCGGTACGCGATCTCCCCCGAGGGGCGTTGCGCCCAGCCGCCGACGATCCGCCCGGCGGCCCAGATCGTCGGGCCGACGTTGCCGCTCCGGTCGAACAGGGCCGCCCGGTGGGGGCCGAGGAACCAGTCGCGGTCCTGCCAGCCCATCGGCGTCGGGTCCAGGGCCGGCAGGAACGCCACCCACGGTGGTGGCGACGGCACCGGATCCACGTCGTCCGCCAGGACCACTCCCGGCACACCGTCGAGGTCGACCTCCGCCGGGGACAGCGCCGCCAGCGCCTTCTTCGTCTGGGCCGCCGTCCAGCCCGTCCACCACCGCAGGTCGGTGACCGGGGCCGGGCCGTACGCCCGCAGCCAGCGGCGGGCCAGCTCGGCCCGGGCTTCCTCCGGCTCCCACGCGCGCAGGCCGCCCCGGACCCATTCGTCGAGGGGGTGCCAGACGTACTGCGTGCTGGTCCACCCGCCGCGGGGCCGGCCCCGTGCGATGCGGCCGCCCGCGGCCAGCAGGAACAGCACGCGGCTCGTCACGTTGCCGATCGCCTCGTAGGGTTTGCCCGCCGCCATCAGCAGCTGCTGGCGCAGGCGGGGTTCGTCCTCGCTCAGCTGCTGCGCCGTCGCCGAGCCGCGGGCCCGCAGCGCCGCCTCGGCCGACGCCTCGACCTCCTTCAGCCACGCGGCCGGCTCCGGGACGTTCTCCGGGTACCCCTGCTGCCCCAGGTGCTGCTCCAGGAGCTTCCGCTGCTTCACGAGGATGTCCGCCGAGCAGCCCGCCTGCACGAGCGCCGCCGTGTCCAGGTCCGTCACGAACACCGTGCGGCGCATACCCAGCAGGCGCAACAGGGAACGCTCCTCGTACAGCGCCCGCTCGACGTCGGACACCGCGGGGCGGCCGAGCCGCGCCGACGCCGAAAGGTGGACGGTCGCCGGGTCGGTGGCGTGCAGCGCGACGACCCCGGCGACGGCGTCCGTCACCGAGGCCGCGGGCGCGGCCAGGTGGTGCCGGACGGCGAGGCGGGCCCGGCGCTGGCCGGTGCTGATCTCAAGACGGCTGATCTTCGGAGGCACCCGTTTTTCCTACCACCCGCCACCGACAAAAACGCCTGGTCGTGCCGGGCGACCAGGCGATAGCCTCGCGCCATGGTCTCCGGTGCGCATTTCGCGGCCTTCGCCGCGCTGACGTTCCTCATGGTCGTCGTCCCCGGGCCGAGCGTGCTGTTCACGATCAGCCGCGCGCTCACGGTCGGGCGGCGCGACGCCCTGCTCACCGTCGTCGGCAACGCCACGGGGGTGTACACGCAGGTCGTCGCGGTGGCGTTCGGGCTCGGCGCGCTCGTGACGACGTCGGCGGCGGTGTTCACCGCGATCAAGGTCGCCGGCGCGCTCTACCTGGTGTACCTGGGCATCCAGGCGGTGCGCCACCGCCGGAAGCTGACCGACGCGATGGCCGCGAAGGTGCGCGCGACGCCGGGACGCGTGCTGACCGTGCTGCGCGACGGCTTCGTCGTCGGCTTCGCGAACCCGAAGTCGATCGTGTTCCTGGCGGCGCTGCTGCCCCAGTTCGTCGACCCCGCCGCCGGTTCGGTGCCGGCCCAGATGCTGCTCCTCGGGCTGTGCCTGCCCGCGATCGCGCTGGCCACCGACAGCGCGTGGGCGCTGGTCGCCGGCACCGCCCGCGCGTGGTTCGCCCGCTCGCCGAAGCGCCTGGAAATGGTCGGCGGCACCGGCGGCCTGGTGATGATCGGCCTGGGCACCACCCTGGCCTTCACCGGCCGGGGTGACTGAGCACCAGGTCGAGCAAGCCGGGGAACGCCACGTCGAATTCGGGACGGCGCAGGCGGTTCAGCCGCCGCGGGCCTTCGTCGCGCTGTTCGATCAGGCCGGCCGCGCGCAGGACCCCGAAGTGATGGCTGAGCGTCGCCTTCGCGACCGGCAGGTCGAAGGTGCCGCACGCCTTCGTCCACTCCGGCACGGCCGCCAGCTCGCGCAGGATGCTGCGGCGCACCGGGTCGGCGACCGCGGCGAGCGCGTCCTGCAGGGTGACCTCGCCCGGCGGGACGTGGGTGAGCCCGCGCGCTCGCGCGGTGTTCGATGATTCTCGTACACTCATCTGGTCGACCTCCATCGAACACTCTAGGAGCACTCGTGCCGCGACTCCTCGACGCGACCTTCGGACTCGACGCGCGCAACCGGCTCGACGAGGCCGGGTAGCCGGGCCGCGAAGGCGCGCTGGCCGCGCTCGAAACCTTCTACTACGCCTTCAACCAGCGTGATCTCGACGTGTTCCGCCGCGTCTGGACGACCGATCCCCTGGCCCAGCTGAACAACCCGCTCGGCGGCATCCTCCGCGGCGGCGAAGCGATCACCGAGCTGTACGACCGCGTCTTCCACGGCCCGGCGCGCGTCACCGTCACGCTGGGGGACATCGTCGAGTACTCCGGTGACGGTCACGCGGTGTTCGCCGGCCGCGAGACCGGCGAATACCGCGTGACCGGAACCGTGCCGCTGAGCATCCGCACGACGCGGTTCTTCGCCTACGAGGACGGCCGCTGGGTGCAGGTCCACCACCACGGCAGCATCGACGACGCCGGCGCGCTCGCCGCGTACCAGCAGGCGATCCGCGGTTAGGCCAAGGCCTTCACCAGCTCCGGCCACCACTCCCGCGGCAGGCCGTCGAGCGGGACGACGACCTGGTCGGCGCCCGCGGCCCGGTACTCCCGCAAGCGCGCGGCGACGGCGTCGAAGCCACCCCACACGGTGAGGCCGTCGACCAGCCGGTCGGACCGGTCCGCGATGTCGGCGTCGGTGAAGCCCATCCGGCGGAAGTTGGCCGCGTAGCCCGGCATCCCGGCCAGGAAACCCAGCGAACCACCGCGCACGACCTCGCGCACCCGGGCCACATCGGTTTCCGCCACCACGTTGAGCAGCACCGCGAGCTGCCGGTCCGCGCCCAGGATCTCCCGCGCCGAGGCGACGTAGTCCGTCGTCACCAGGTACGGGTAGGCGCCCGAAGCGCGATCGCGCGCCAGCTCGAGCATCCGCGGGCCGAGCGCCGACAGGATCCGCGCGGACGGCGGCACGACGTCCTCGATCTCGTCGAGGTAGTCGCCGAGGGTGGCCAGCGGACGCGCCCCGTGCGCCCCGCCCAGGCCGACGACGAACCGCTCCGCGGGCAGCTCCGCGTACGCCGAGGTCACCGCGGCCGGCGGCACCCGGTCGACCGAGAGGATCCCGCTCGCCACCTGGATCCGCGAAGTCGCGCGGACGACCTCGGTGATCTGCGGCAGGTTGTTCCCCTGCCCACCGGCCAGCCACAGCGTGTCGTAGCCGAGCTCCTCCAGCTCGGCCGCCACGGCGGTGTCGGTGTCCAGTGCGGTGTGGGTGGCCCCCAGCGGCCCCAGTGTCGTCATGCGCCCGGCAACCACGGAACCCGGGAAGATGTTCCCGTCACGCGGTCTGTTCGTCCTCGGCGGAATCGGCGGGGGCTTCGGCCGCGCGCGTGAACATCCGGGTCGCCGACAGCCGCGCGACGCCGTCGGGCTCGCCCAGCTCCTCCAGCGAGTTCCGGATCGTCGAGTCGACCGACAGGTACTTCCGGCCCGCCCGCAGGTCGGCGTCGTTGCGCAGCCGCACGATGAGCGGGAACTCCGACAGCGCGCCCGCGTCGAACAGGCCCGTCGTGTAGATCAGCTGCACGCCCAGCGCCTCGGCCACCGCCCGCTGCAGCTCCAGGAGGTACCCGGCCGACGCGCGGCCGATCGGGTTGTCCAGGAACAGTACGCCCGAGTGCCGGTTGCGGACCTTGCCGCGGTTGTTGGCCCGCAGGGCGGCGAGGGTGCAGTACAGGATGATCGCCGCGGTCAGCTGCTGGCCGCCCGAAAACACGTCCCTGATCTCGGAGACGCGCTGGCGTTCGGTCCGCAGCACCGAGTCCGGCTTGAGCATGTCGACGCGGAAGCCCTTGGGCGCGGCGGCCCGGACTCCGCACAGCACCAGCGAAAGCCCGTCGCGCTTGACGTCCCGGCCGTCGGCCGTCTTGCCGACGGCGGCCTCGTCGACGACCTCGCCGAGCTTCTCGGTCAGCGCGTTGTCCTCCAGCTCGGTGAAGCGGATGCGGAGGAACTCCTGCCCGGACCAGTCGCCGAGGCCGTCCGGCAGCCGGGACACGCGCTGGGCCGAACGCAACGTCCGGAGCGCGCCGTCGACCATGCCCTGCAGCCGCGTGATGATGCCGCCGCGGTGCCGGTCGATCTGCGCGAGGTCGTCGGTGAGCGACCGCAGCCGCGGCCGCAGCGCTTCGGCCCACTCGCCTGCGTGCGCGGGCAGCTGGTCGCGTTTGACCGAGATGACCTGCTGCCGCACCGGCGTGCTCAGCTTCTCGAACCGCTTCTCCGTCGCGTACTGCGCGAGCTGGTCCGCGGCCGCGCGCACCCGCCGGTCGCCGGCGTCGGCGGCTTCCTGGGCTTCGGTGAAGGTCGTGTTCAACCGCGCGTGCTGGGCGCGCGCGGTCTCGACGTCGCCGTCGTAGGCGGCCGTGTCGGTGTCGGTCACCAGGTGGGCCATCGACTCCGCGAGCAGCGAGAACCCCGAGGCGGAACTGCGCGCGGACTCCAGGGTCGCTTCGGCCGCGGCCCGGCGTTCCTGCAGCTCTTCCCACTTCCGCGCGGCCGCCGAGGCCTCCAGCCCGGCCGCGTCGATCAGCTCCAGGCCGTGCTCGATGTCCCGCGGCTTTTCGCCGTTGACGCCGTTCTGCAGCGGCAGCGCGTCCAGTTCCGCGCGCCGGGTCGAGACGAGCCCGATGGCCTCGGTCCGCTCGTCTTCCAGGCCGTCGACGACCCGGCGGGCGCGGGCCAGCGCGGCCGCGCGGGCCGACGCGTCGGAGCCGTCGGGTGTCTCCAGGAGTTCGGCGGCCCGGGCCCGGACGGCCTCGTCCAGCGACTCGACGGCCGAGCCCGCGGCGGCCTCGGCGGCCTCGGCCTGTTCCAGCTCGCTGCGCAGGTCGCTGCCGACCTCCACCTTCGCGTAGGCGTCGGACGCCGACGCGTACGTCCGGCGCAGCGCGTCGACCGGCTCGGCCGGTGCCGGGCCGCCGGTGGCGTCGGCCGCTCCGGGCACTTCGGCGAGCTCGGCGCGTGCGGTGGTCGCGGTCCGGCGGTGGCCGTCGGCGGTGCGCTGCTCCTCCCCCGCCTGCTCCCGCAGCCGGGCGGCCTTGCCCGCCGCATCGGACGCCTGGAGGTCGGCCCGCTCGGCGATCTCGGTGGCGCGTTCGGCTTCTTCGGCCCACTCGGCGATCCGCGCGCTGCGGACGCCCAGTTCGCCGAGCCGCCGGGCCTTTTCCTCGGCCTCGGCGGCGGCCGCCCGCAGCTCCGGGACGCGCTCGCGCAGCGACGCGGCTTTTTCGCTCAACCGCGCGAACTCCGCCTCGGCCTGCTCCAGCGCGGTCCGGGCGGTCTCCCGCGCGGTCCGGGCGGCCTGGGCCTGCTCGGCGAGGGTCGCGACGGCGCCGGGCGGGTAGTCCTCGCGCCACGTCGTGAGCTTCCACGTCAAGGCGCCGTCGGCGGACAGCTTGGCGGACAACGCCTCCAGCCGCCGCTGCCGCTCGGTGTGCCGTCGCGCGACGGCTTCCCGCTCGGCGTCGGCGGCTTCTTCGTCGTACATCGCGGGGTTCGGCGGCACGAGGAACTCGACGCCGGGCGCGGACGGCACGTCGGCCTGCAGCGCCTCGGTCGTCCCGACGGCGATGATCGCGCTCGGCAGCAGCCGCCGCTTCGCCAGCACCTCGCGCGCGCGATCGGCGTGCGCGGCGTCGTTGAGCAGCACCCCGGAAACGAGCTGCGGCAGGCTCTCCAGCACCTCGGCGCGCCGGGAAGCGTCCAGTTTGGACAGATAGCGCCAGCCGGACCACGCGGTGATCCCGGCCTCTTCCAGGGCGTCCAGGGCCGCCTGGACGTCTTCGGGCGGCGGCAGGAGGCCACCGGAGCCCAGCGCGGCCAGGGCCCGCTCGTCGGCGGACTCCTCCATCCGCAGCGCGGTCTGCTCCTTCTCGACGGCCGCGCTCGCCTCGCGCAGCCGTTCCAGCAGCACCGGGAGGTCGCTTTCCAGGGTGACGTCGTCGGCGCCCAGCAGCTCGACCAGGCGGCCCTCGGCGGCGAGGGCGTCGGTCCGGCGGTGAGCCCGGTCGAGGTCCTCGGTGGCGCGTTCCAGGCGGTCCTGGGTGGTGCCGGCGAGCTGGTGCGCCTCGTTCACGGCCCGTTGCGCCGCCTGGAGGTCCGCCGCGACGCGGTCCAGTTCCTGCTCGCGCCGCGCGAGCTCGGCGGTGGCCGCTTCGGCGGCGCTACGGGCGGCGCGGGATGCTTCGGCGACATCGGCGCCCGAAGGCAGCAACCCGGCGCGTACGGCGGCCTGGACCTCTTCGCGCAGCTCCGAGATCCGCCCGGTGAGGCCCCGCGCTTCGGCTCGGCGGGCGGCCGCGAGGTTCGCGGCTTCGTCGCGCTCGGTCTGCGCCTTCTCGGCTTCGGCCCGCAACGCACCCGCGTGCGCTTCGGCCTTGTCGGCCTGCCGCTGGGCGTCCTGCGCCAGCGCGTGCAACCCGCGTGCCAGCGCCGAGGCAGCGTCGTTACGCGCCTTCAGAGCAGGACGCGCCTTTTCCTCGCGGCTGCCGACGAGCTCGCGCAGGTCCTTCGCCTTGCGCGCCGCGTTCAGCGAGTTGAGGACGGTCGCCGTCTCGCGCCAGGCTTCGGCCTCGGTCTTCGCCGAAGCGAGCTCGGCGTCGACGCGCTTGCGGGCCTCCTGGGCCTCGTCCAGGCGCAGCACCGCGACCAGGCGGCGCAGTTCGGTGACGGCCGCGGCGAGCCGCCGGTGGTCGCCCTCGGCGAGCTTCTCCGCGGACTTGACCTCGGTGACGTGCTCTTCGAGACCGGACAGCCGGGCGTTCTCGAGCTCGTTGCGCGCGACGACCCGGCCGGCCAGCTCGGCCATCGCGGCCTTGGCGGCCGCGGCGATCTTCCGCGACTCCGCGGCGACGCCTTCTTCGGCGGCCAGCGGGCCCAGCAGGTCCAGGGCGCCCGCGACGAAATCGCGTTCCGACAGCAGATCCCCGCGCTGGGCCAGGTTGTGCGCGTAGGTCGCGACGACCTCGGCGAGGTCCTTCGGCTCTTCTTCGGAGATCACCGCGCGCAGCAGGAACTCGACGAACGCGTCGTCGGTGCCGAAGGCGAACGCGTCCGCCGCCTCGCCTTCGCCGGCGTTCATCGCGCGCTGGTAGCGGAACAGCTCGGTGTCGAGGCCGAGGCTGTCGAGGCGGCCGGTCCACTCGTGGTGGCGGCGGGTCCAGGACAGTTCCAGCTCGGGTTCGGCCAGCTGGGCCGCGGTGAGCTTGTCGTGGAAGCCGGACATGGTGAGCAGCCGGCCGTCTTGGGTCATCGGCAGCGACTCCAGGCCGAGCGCGGCGGTCGGGCGGAAGCAGTACCAGGAGTCGACGAGGTTCTCGGAGTCCGCGGACACGACGTGGCCCCGCCATTCCGACACCTTGCCGGTGATGATCCGGTGGCCGCTTTCGACGTGCAGCCACTCCAGCACGACGTGCGAGACGTCCTTGGCGGCGACGAACTTCTCCAGGACCTTGGTGCTGGTGGTGCCGACGACCTGGCGGCGGCCGGGCAGCATCACCGAGAAGATCAGCTTGATGAGGACGGACTTCCCGCCGCCGTTTTCGAGGAACAGCACGCTCGCCGGGGACGGGCGGCGCAGCTCGGCCGGGCCGGTCGCGTGGATGCCCGCGCTGAACAGGGCGTCCTGCTTCGGCGCGGTGATCTTGGCGCCGACGCCGCTGAAGTCGAGCACGACGTCCTGGTAGCGGGCGCCCGCCGGGCCCACCGAGTGCAGGCGGACCCGCGAAAGCTCGTACATCGTTTCCCCTCTACAGCGTGTCGGACGCCGCTGCGCGCAGCGTGCCCCCGGCGTTCGCGACGGCCACGACGTCCAGGGCGAGCAGGTCGTCGAAGGCGGCGTCGGCGGCGAGTTCCCGCACCTGGATCTGGTAGCGCGGCGTGGTCCGGTAGGTGCCGCCCTGCTCGTCGCTCACCGGGACCAGGAAGCCCTGGTCGGCGAGGAAGCGCAGGGCGCGGCTGACCATGCCGCGGGTGGTGTCGGCGGCGAGCCTGCCGTCCTTGGTGGCGGCCGCCGCGGGACGGCGGGCGTAGGCGCGCCACGCCTGTTCCAGCTCGGGCGCGTCCGCCAGCGGGTCGTTGTTGGCCTCGGCCTGTGCGGCGCGTTCGTCGAGCATGCGGGCGGCTTCGCGGACCATCGCGTCGACCTGTTCGACGCTGACGCGGCCGATGTAGGTGTCGTTGGCGAGGTCGTCGGGACGCGGGTAGCCGAGCGCCGCGGTGGCGAGGTGGATCAGGCCGTGCAGCACCTTTTCGGTCTCGCGGCGCTCGCGGATCTTGGCCTGGCGGGCGTAGGAGTCCATCTTGATCTCGAAGACGGACTCGTCGGTGGCCGCGAGCACCGCGCCGGCCTGCTGGTTGACCTCGAGGACCATGAGGCCGAGCCCGGCGGCGACGGCGTGGGTGAGGGCCTTGAACGCGTTGTCCTCGCCGTAGCGGCGGACGAGGTCGCCGTAGACGACGTCACGCGCGGGCAGCTGCTTCGGCCGCATGCCGAAGGCGACCAGCCGGGCCGCGGCCTCGGCGTCCACGCTGCTGTGGGACAGCGCCATTACGCGACCTCCTCTTCTTCGTCGGCCCGCTCTACGGCGGCGGTGGACAGGAGCAGGTCGGCGCCGCCGAACTCCGGGTCGTCCAGGAGGGTGCCGTCGTCGACGGCGAGCAGGACCTGGCGGTCGCCCTGGCGGCGGGCCGCACCGACCCCGGGACTGTAGGCGTGGACCGCGCGCAGCGCGACCAGGGCGGCGAGGCCGGGCTGACGGCTGCGGCGGGCCTCTTCGAGCAGTCCGGACAGCCGCCGCGGCACCTCCGGCAGGTCGAGGAGCTCGTCGGCGGCGCGCCAGACGTCGTCGCCGAACTTGTCGGTGACCTCGGCGGGCATCAGCTCCGGTTCGGGGATTTCGCCCACCAGCTGGTCACGCTCGGGCGCGGGCCTCAGCAGCAGCGAGACCAGGGACGACAGCGACGGCACGACCGGCGCGGAAATGCCCGCGACGGCGTGGAAGAAGTGCTCGGCCGGGGCGACGGCGTCGGCCAGCGGCAGGCCGAGGGTGGGGACGAGAAGCTGGCCGAACAGGTCGATGGTCGCGCGCTGGGGCGGGCCGGAGAACTGCTGGCGGTCCTGCTCGGCGCGGAACACCGCGCCCGCGTCGGCCAGCCGGGACTGCAGGCGCGTGTGGCGGCGGATGCAGTCGCCGACGATGTCGACGAGCTCGGCGGCGCGGCGCTTCTTGTCGAGGTCCTCGGTTTCGTCGCGGGCGGTGGTGATGTTCTTGAGGATGGCGTTCTCGGCGCGGAAGCGGGCCTCGATGTGGCTCAAGGCGCTGTCCAGGAGCTCCGGGACCTCGCGTTCCCAGTCGACCGAGCGGACGTCGCGGCGGGTCGCGTCGAGCTTCGCGCGAAGGGTCTCGCCGTACTGGACGGTCCGATAGCGGGCCTGCTCGGCGGCGAGCTTCGCGTCGGCGAGGCGGCCGCGGTTGATCAGGTTCTCCAGCTTGACCTCGGCGGCGATCTGCGCGGACTCGACGTCGGTGTCGAGGGCGCCGACCAGGACGTTGATGGCCTCGTCGGTGGCGCGCAGGTAGACCTCGCCGTCCGGCGCGGCGAGCTCGACGAGCAGCTTGAAGTCGAACTGGCGCCGCTGGTAGCCGCCCGGCCCGATCGAGCCGTAGACGCGCCGGAAGCCGCGGTCGGTGGTGCCGACGTTGATCAGGTTGTCCAGGACCCACTTGGCCACCCGGACGTGCTCTTCGGGCATCCGCGAGGGCGCCTGCTGGGCGATGAACGGCAGCAGCCGGTCGATGACCTCGTCGTGGCCGGCGCCGGTGTCGAAGTCCATGGCGATGGTGACCTGGTCGATCGTGTGCAGCGCGATCTCGGCCATCTGGTAGACCGTGGCGTCGGCCCAGTCGAGCTTCGCCTTGCGCGCGTCGAGGTCGTGCAGCGGCGCGGTGCAGGCCAGCGCCTTGAGGCGGCGCGTCAGCCCCTCGTCGGCCAGGCCCGTCAGCCCGGTGTCGTCGTCTCGCACAGCAGGCCAGGCTAGTCGGCCACCCTCTGCGCACGCCCGGGTGACGGGCTAACGTCCTCCTCATGCGTGAAATGAGCCGTGAAGAGTGGTGGAAGTTCGCCTCCGAAGGCACCCGGACCGGCATGTTGGGCCTGGTCAGGAAGGACGGCTCCCCGATCGTCACCCCGATCTGGTTCCTGCTGAACGAGGGCCCGGACGGCGACGAGCTGATCTTCACCACCGGCACCGAGACGCTCAAGGGCAAGGCCATCGCCCGAGACGGGCGGATCTCCCTGGCCGTCGACGACCAGAAGCCGCCGTTCTCCTACGTCCAGTTCACCGCCGAGGCGCGGCTCACCCACGACCTGGACGACATGCTGACCTGGGCGACCAGGCTGGGCGGCCGGTACATGGGTGCCGAGCAGGCCGAGGCGTACGGCAAGCGCAACGCCGTCCCCGAGGAATCCCTCGTCCGGGCGAAGATCACCAAGGTGATCGCGCGGGCCGACATCGCCGGCTGACCCCGTTTCGCTGGTAATCTGCCCCCTGGGGGTGGGGGTATGCCTTCAGGGGACAGACGCGACGCCGCCAGGGCGATCGTCAGCGCGGGACAGCGTGAGCTGGTGGCCGAGCTGGAACGGCTCGACGGCGGCGCACGCTTCGGCCGGTCGGGCCGCACGCGGCGGCTGGAGAACGGGGACGTCTTCGAACGCGCCGTCGTGAGCGCGGCCTTCTCGGACGAGTTCTTCGCGGCCGGCCTGTGGGTGGTGCTCCACCCGCGCAACCCGTACGTCCCGGCGTTCCAGGCGCACTTCCGCTACCGCGAAACGGCGGACGCGTGGTGGTTCGGCGGCAGCGTGGACCTCCTCCCCTGCTACGGCTTCGCCGCGGACGCAACGCACTTCCACCGCGCCCTGAAGAGCCACTGCGACACGCTCGACCCGGCCTTCCACGCGCAGGCGAAACGGGCTTGCGACGACCGCTTCCGGCTCCCGCACCGCAACGAGGCCCGCGGAATCGGCGGCATCGCCTTCGACCACCTGCGCCTCCCCGGCCCCGACGGCTGGCGGCGCACGGCCGCCTTCATCGCGGCGGGCATCGCGACGATCGCCCCGGCGTACTTTCCCATCGTGCGGCGGCGGAAGGACGTGCCGTACGGCGAACGCGAGCGGCAGTGGCAGCTCTACCGCCGCGGCCGGTACGTGGAGTTCACCCTCGTCCACGACGCGGCGGCCGCGGCGCCGGCTGATGCGGAAGCGATCCTGATGGCGCTGCCGCCGCTGGCGCGGTGGGAGGCGGAGTTCACGCCCGAGCCGGGGAGCGCGGAGGCGGAACTGGCGTCGTTCCTCGTTCCGCGCGACTGGGCGGCCGAAACTGTCGGTGCCCACCGGTAGAGTCGAAAACGGGGGGCGCCCCGGCGGGCTCGGGCTGGTTCGCCGCCCCGGCGGGCTCGGGCTGGTTCGCCGCCCCGGCGGGCTCGGGCTGGTTCGCCGCCCCGGCGGGCTCGGGCTGGTTCGCCGCCCCGGCAGGCTCGGGCTGCTTCGCCGCCCCGGCAGGCTCGGGCCGGTTCGCCATCCCAGCGGCCTCCGATGAGCCGCTAGCGCCGGCGGGTCCGGCCGCTCGGGACCGGCGGAGCCAGCCGCCCCTCGCCAACGGCCCCGGCTGCTCGCAGCCGCCCCGCTGAGCGGGAAACCCTTGGCACGCCGGGTGAGCCGTCCCGTGGACTATTGACAGGGCCCGCTCCCAGGGTGTGTGATCTGTCCCATAGATAGGAAACTTTCCTAACTATCACCCCGGTGGTCCGCCGACCATTCCGCCCCGGTCACCCCCTGTCCCCCGACAACGCAGGAGGCTCCCAGTGGCACCCCGTCCACCGTGGCGCGCGGTACTGGCCGGTACCGCCGTTGCGGCGCTCGGCTTCACCGTCGTCAGTCCGGTAAGCGCTTTCGCCGCCGATACCGACTACGAGGCCGAGAACGCCACCATCTCCCAGGGCGCGGTCGAATCGAACCACGCCGGCTACAGCGGCACCGGCTTCGTCAACTTCGACAACGTCGTCGGCAGCTACGTCGAATACTCCGTGAACGCCGCCCAGGCGGGCACCCACACGCTGACCTTCCGCTACGCCAACGGAACCACCGACAACCGGCCGGTGAAGCTGACCGTCGACGGCGGTGACAAGGGCACCGTCGACTTCCCCGGCACCGGCGCGTGGACCACCTGGAAGACCGTCACCGCGACCGTCCAGCTGACCGCCGGCGTCAACAAGGTCCGCACCACCGCGACCACCGCCAACGGCGGCCCGAACGCCGACAAGCTCACCGACACCTTCACCGCGCCGGTGGACTCCGAACCGCCGTCGGCGCCGTCGAACCTCAAGGCCAGCAACATCCTGCCCACCGCGGCCATCTTCACCTGGACCGCCGCGACGGACAACGTCGGCGTCGTCCGCTACGAGATCAACCGCGGGGGCAACACCCTCAAGACCGTCGACGGCAACACCACGAGCGCGACGGTGGACAACCTGACCCCGAACACCGCCTACGACATCTCCGTCGGCGCGTTCGACGCGGCCGGGAACCCGTCGCAGCAGAGCAACGTCGTCACCTTCACGACGCCGCCGAGCAACGACACCACGCCGCCCAGCGTGCCCGGCAACCTGCGCACCACCGGCGTCACCGCGAACAGCGTCTCCCTGGCGTGGAACGCCTCCACCGACAACGGCGGGACCATCGCCGGGTACGACGTCTACCAGGGCGCCACGAAGGTCGCGACCACGACGTCCCTGAGCACGACGGTCACCGACCTGAACCCGAACACCTCGTACACCTTCACCGTCAAGGCCCGCGACCCCGACGGCAACACCTCCGCCGCCAGCAACGCCGTCACGGCGAAGACCAGCGCGCCGGGCGGCGCCGGGGGCATCCCGGAGTACGACCGGGACATCGCGAAGGTCGACCTCGGCTGGTCGGTGGACTTCCTGCCGAACGGCAACGCGCTGGTGACCGAGCGGGACCGGTTCGAGATCCTGCTCGTGACGCCGTCCGGCCAGAAGACCACGCTGGGCAAGGTGCCGGGCGCGGTCGGCACGAACGGCGAAGGCGGCCTCCTCGGCCTGGCGATCTCGCCGAACTGGTCGAGTGACCACGCGATCTACCTCTACCACACCGCGTCCGGGGACAACCGGATCGTGAAGATGACCTACGACGGCAGCACGCTGTCGTCGACGTCGACGCCGGTGCTCACCGGGATCGCGAAGAACCGCTACCACAACGGCGGCCGGATCAAGTTCGGCCCGGACGGCAAGCTGTACGCCACCGTCGGCGACGCCAAGAACAGCGACAACGCGCAGAACAAGAGCTCGCTGAACGGGAAGATCCTGCGGCTCAACCCCGACGGCTCGGCGCCGAGTGACAACCCGTTCTACGCCACCGGCGGCAACGCCCGGTACGTCTGGAGCTACGGCCACCGCAACCCGCAGGGCCTGGCTTGGGACTCCCGCGGTCAGCTCTGGGCGGCGGAGTTCGGCGAAAGCAGCCAGGACGAGCTCAACCTGATCCAGAAGGGCGGCAACTTCGGCTGGCCGAGCTGCGAAGGCACGCAGGGCAGCTGCAGCGGCTACATCGCCCCGAAGAAGACTTGGTCGACGTCGCAGGCCGGGCCGAGCGGGCTGGAGATCGTCAACGACTGGATCTACATCGCCGGCGTCACCGGCGAGCAGCTCTTCGCGACCCAGATCAACGCCGCGGGCACGGGTGTCGGCACGGTGTCGACGCTGTTCTCCGGCCGCTGGGGCCGGCTGCGCTCGGTCACGAAGACCCCGGACGGCGGGCTCTGGCTGACCTCGACGAACAACGACAAGAACGGCGGCACGCCGTCGGTGCTGGACAACGTGATCGTGCGGCTGAAGTTCCCCGGCGGCGGCACGCCGAGCGGGTTCAAGCTGACCAGCTCCGCCTTCGCCGATAACGCGACCATCCCGGACAAGTACACCTGCGCCGGGGACGGCACGGCGGGCCAGGACCCGTCGCCGCCGCTCGCGTGGGGTGCCTCCGACGGCGCCAAGGGCTACGCCATCGTGTTCGCCGACGTCGCCAACAGCGGCAACAAGCTGCACTGGGCGATCTGGGACATCCCGGCGGCCACGAAGTCGCTGCCGGAAGGCCTCGGGGCGGGGTACACCGTGCCGGACCAGGGTGGCGCGAAGCAGAAGGCGATGGGCAGCGGCGCGAACGCGCAGAAGTTCTTCGGCCCCTGCCCGGGCGGTTCGAGCCACCCGTACACGTTCACGCTCTACGCCCTGAACACCGCCACGGTCCCCGGCCTGACGTCGTCCTCGACGATGGCCCAGATCGAAACGGCGATCAAGGGCGCGTCGACGGCGAACGTCGTGCTGCGCGGCAAGTCCAGCGCAGCCGCCTGAAAGCCGCGGCAGGGGTGACCGGAGCGGCGCCGGTCACCCCTGCCGCCCTCACTGCGTTCCCGCCACCCGGCGCAGGTGGGCGTCGACGTCGAAGCCGTGTTCCTCCAGGCGGCGGCGGGCCAGCAGGAGCTCGTCGGGGGTGAACAGCTCGGCGTACTCCTCGCGGAGCATGACCGCCTCGGAGCTGCGGCCGAGCTGGTTCTTCTCCCAGAGCACGGTGAACCCGCCCGCGGTGCCGGCCCCGCGCAGCAGCAGCCGCGCCGCCTCGACGCCGCCGTGCTCGCGCACCATGCGTTCGAACTGGGCCGGCCGGTACCCGTAATCCTTCGCCAGGACCCGGCAGCCGTCGAGCAGATCCTCGGTGAACCGCGCGGCGAGCCGGGGATCGGCCGGGACGGATGCGGCTGGTTCGGGCATGGGACACCTCTCGACGAACGGCTTCCCTGATTAATCGCGAACCGGGCCGATTTCGCTACGCCGTTCGGGGAACGAATCTGCGACGACCACTCTGCGTGTCACCGGAACGAACAAACCGGGCGAAACCGCCGACATCTCCGCCCCACGACCGGCGAAGTCCACAATGGACACCGGACCGGTCCTCACCAGCCGAACAGGCCGCCCATGATCCGGGCGCAGCGGGCCGTCATCGCCCCGGCGTCCTCGTCCGGGCGATCGATCCACCAGCTGATCAGCGAGTCGACCACGCCCGTCCAGACCTGCGCGACGGCCTCGATGTCGACCGGGTCGGCCAAGCCGCGTGAGGTCAGCAGCTGCGTCGCGCCCAGCACCGCGAAGGCGTCGAGGCGCCGCCGGTAGTCCGCGGCCGCGGCGGCGATGTCCCCGGTCGCCGGCACCGTCGGGTCGCGCAGGAGGCGCCACGCGTAGCGGTCGTGGTCGAACGTCGTGAAGATCGCGGCGAGGACCTTCAGCGGCATCTGGTCGGGCTCGCCGCCGGCCGCCATGGTCGTCGCGACGCCCTCGGTGAGCCGGCCGCCGGCGCGGTGCAGGCAGGCCAGGTAAAGCCCGTCCTTCGAGCCGAAGTACTGGTACAGCAGCGGCTTGGTGACCCCGACCCGGCGGGCGATTTCGACCATCGACGCGCCCGCGTACCCGGACCGGCCGAACTCCTCGGTGCCGGCCACGACGAGCTGGGCCTCGCGCTCTTCGCGGGGCATCCCCTTGGTCCCGACCGGCCTTGACTCCGTCACGGGGGAGAGCCTACCGTGCGTAAAGTGACCCTAGGGTAAGTTACCGTCCGGTCAGACGAAGGAGGCGGCGTGGCCGAGTTCCTGGCGCACCTGCGCGACCCCGTGCTGTTCGCGGTGCCGGTGTTCCTGCTGTTCGTGACGATCGAGATCGTCGCCGTGCACGTGCTCGGCCACGACGACAACGTGGTCGGCTACAGCGTCGCCGACACCCGCACGAGCATGCTGATGGGCACAGTGGCGGTCGGCGTGAACGCGCTGTTCCGGCTGGTGATGCTGGTGGTGTTCGCGGCGCTGTTCGAGCTGGCGCCGGTGCAGTTCGACCCGCGCGACTGGTGGACGTGGGTGCTCATGCTGCTCGGCCAGGAACTGGTGTTCTACGCCTACCACCGGGCCAGCCACCGCGTGCGGCTGCTGTGGGCCGGGCACCAGGTGCACCACTCGAGCGAGCACTACAACTTCTCGACGGCGCTGCGCCAGAAATGGACGCCGTACTTCCAGCTGCCGTTCTGGTCGGTGCTGGCACTGTGCGGCATCCCGCCGTGGATGATCCTGACCGGGCTGTCGATCGACCTGGTCTACCAGTTCTTCGTGCACACCGAGAAGGTCGGCAAGCTGCCACGCTGGTTCGAGTACGTGTTCAACACCCCGTCACACCACCGCGTCCACCACGGCAGCGACGCGGAGTACCTGGACGCGAACTACGGCGGGATCCTGATCGTCTGGGATCGCCTGTTCGGCAGTTTCGTCCCGGAGGGCCGGCGGCCGACGTACGGGCTGACGAAGAACATCGGCACGTACAACCTGCTGCGCGTGGGGTTCCACGAGTACGGCTCGATCCTGCGCGACCTGCGCGGCGCCCGGACGTGGCGGGAGCGGGCGGGGTACGTGTTCGGGCCACCCGGCTGGCAGCCCGGACACGTGGCCGCCTGAGTTAGGCGATGTCCCGCAACCGGAGGCTCTTCAGGGGCGGGCGTTCCGGCGACGTCAGATCGGTCAGCACCAGTTCGCGGTCCAAGCCGTCCGAGGTCCCGCGCCGGAACTGGGCGAGCAGCGTCGCCGGCGGGACAGCCGTCACCAGGCGGCCGTAACGCTCCAGGCGGTCGAACAGCGTCTGCATGATCTGGCCCGACATCCGGCCCAGTGCCTGCGTGCTCTGGTGGCGGTGCACGCGGTGGCCGAGGTCGACCTGGGCGAGGGCGTCGAGGCCGCGCAGTTCCAGCAGGTCGATCAGGTGCCCGATCTCGACGCCGTAGTTCGCGACGAACGGGATGCTCTCCAGCACCTCGCGGCGGCCCGCGTACTCGCCGGCCAGTGGCTGGACGAAGCCGGCCAGCTCCGGCCAGAACATGTTGAGCAGCGGGCGGGCGACCAGCTCGGTGACCCGGCCGCCGCCGTCGGCTTCCGCGCCGAGGGGGCGGTGGTAGAAACCCTTGACGTAGGCGACCGACGGGTCCGTGAGCAGCGGGCCGAGCAGCCCGGTGACGTAGTCCGTGGTGAAGTCGTGGAGGTCACCGTCGACGAAGACGACCAGGTCGCCGCTCGTGGCCGCGACGCCCTTCCACAGCGCTTCGCCCTTGCCCGCCAGGCCGTCGAGCGCGGGGAAGACGGCGTCCTGCGCGACGACATCCGCCCCCGCGGCGGCGGCCACCTCGGCGGTGGCGTCGGTGGAGTGGCTGTCGACGACGAGGATCTCGTCGACGAGCACGCCGTACAGCCCTTCGCGGATCGCCGTGACGATCGCGCCGACGGTGGCTTCCTCGTTCCGGGCCGGGATGACCACGGACACCGTGGTCCCGCGTTTGGCCGCGACGAGGTCCCCGGTCGTCCAGTCCCCGGCCCGGCGGCTGCGCCGGGTGAGCCAGGTGCCGATTTCCGGCGAAACCTGCAGCATGCGCTTCCCCTTCCCTCGTTCCCTTCCGAGGTTCGAGGTGCCGCGTTTCGGCGACGGCGCCGGGGTGCTACCGGGGTGTTACGAGATGGCGGGCCGCGTTAAACCGGCTGACGGCGGCCCGGCCCCACGCCTAGGCTTCCGGTGAACCGAGGGGGATCACCGTGTTCGAAGCCGTCCGGCCGTTCCGCTGGGACCTCGTGCGCCCCGACCACCTCGGCTCCCTGCTCGACGGCGTCCCCGAGCCGGACCTGTGGTTCCTCGACGACCTGGTCGACTGCGCCGCGAAGGTCCTCGCGCGGTCGGGGGACGGCGAACTGTACTTCGTCGGCCGGTCCGCGGACTCCGTGTTCGACCTCCTCGGCGGGGCGCTCCCGGACCCGGGCCGGCTGCACCTGCTGCCCCTGTCCACCGGGTGGATCGACCACCCGCTGCTGGGCCCGCTCCACCCGGCGGAGGTGGCGCAGCTGCGGGCGAACCTGGCCGCCCACGGCCTCGCCCCGGACGAACTCGCCCGTGGCTCGCGGCCCATCACCTTCGCCGACGTCGTGTCCTCGGGTGGCACTTTCGGGCACCTGCTGGAGATCCTGCGCGACTGGGCCGCCGACGAACGAGCGGACTGGCCCGCCATCCGGCGGCGGATCCGGATCGTGGGCCTGACCTGGCGCCGGCCGACCAGCCCGAAGACCCACCGGTGGCACCAGCACGCCGAGTGGGTGCGGGACCTGCCCCCTGGCTCGATCCGGAACGTCTCGGTCGAGCCCGCGGTGCTGAGCTACCTCGCCGACCACCAGCCGAAGCTCACCCGGTCGTTCCGCCGTGACATGTGGGCCGACGAAGACGTCCGCTCACCCGCACACGACGACCCCACCCGCCGGGCGCTGGCCGAAGCCGTGGCGATCGTCGAAGCCGGCCGCTCCCCCGCGGTGCGGAAGCGGCTCGTCCGCGGGCTGACCCGGGAACCCGCGATCGCCGAGCCGTGGCTGCGGGACCTCGTCAGGCGTCTTCCTCTTCCAGCATCTCCGGCGTGACCGCGGACTCGGTGTCCGGGATGTTCAGGTCCTTGGCCCGCTTGTCCGCCATCGCCAGCAACCGCCGGATGCGGCCGGCCACCGCGTCCTTCGTCATCTGCGGGTCCGACAGCTGGCCCAGTTCCTCCAGGGACGCCTGGCGGTTGGACAACCGGAGCCGGCCCGCCGCCAGGAGGTGGTCCGGGGCCGTGTCGCCCAGGATCTCCAGCGCTCGCTCCACCCGGGCCGCCGCCGCCACCGCCGCGCGCGCCGAGCGGCGGAGGTTCGCGTCGTCGAAGTTGGCCAGGCGGTTCGCCGTCGCGCGGACCTCGCGGCGCATCCGGCGCTCTTCCCACTGCAGGACGCTCGCGTGCGCGCCCAGGCGGGTCAGCAGCGCGCCGATCGCGTCGCCGTCGCGGACCACCACCCGGTCCGCTCCCCGGACCTCGCGGGACTTCGCCTGGATGCCCATCCGGCGGGCGGCCCCCACCAAAGCCAAGGCGGCTTCCGGGCCCGGGCACGTCACCTCGAGCGACGACGAACGGCCCGGCTCGGTCAGGGATCCGTGCGCGAGGAACGCGCCCCGCCACGCCGCTTCCGCGTCGGCCACGCCCCCGGACACCACGGCCGCGGGCAGCCCGCGCACCGGGCGGCCGCGCTGGTCGATCAGCCCGGTCTGACGGGCCAGGCCCTCGCCGTCCTTGACCACGCGCACCACGTACCGGGTGCCCTTGCGCAGCCCGCCGCTGGCGGTGATCACGTGGACGTCCGAATGGTGGCCGTACAGCTCGTGGATCTCCTTGCGCAGCCGTCGCGCGACCGAGCCCGTGTCCAGCTCCGCCTCCACGACCACCCGGCCGGCCACGATGTGCAGGCCGCCGGCGAAGCGAAGCAGCGACGCGACCTCCGCCCGGCGCGGCCCGATCTTCGTGATCTCCAGCCGGCTCAGCTCGTCCTTCACCGCGGCGGTCATCGCCATTACTGCCCCTCCCTGCCTTTCGCTCCTCCCCCGTGCTCCCCGCCGAGACCGAGAGCCTCCCGCATGCACAACGCGAGCGCATCAGGATCATGCCGTCCCGGCACTTCGGGGTCGGCCACCGCCCCCAGGTGTGCCCGGCCGCCCAGCCGTTCCGCCGCGCGGCGGAGATTCGCCGGGTCGGGCACGGAATCGCGGTCCGCGATCACCGCGTCGACCCGCAGATCGGGCGCGTGCTCGAAGAGTACGTCGAGGTGGCGCTCCGGGGAGAATCCCGCGGTTTCCCCCGGCTGGGGGACAAGGTTGAGCACGAGCACCTTCGTCGCGGCCGTCCGCACCAGCGCGTCACGCAGCCCGGGCACGAGCAGGTGCGGCAGCACGCTGGTGAACCACGAACCCGGCCCGAGGAAGACGACGTCGGCGTTCAGCACCGCTTCGACAGCCTCGTCGCACGCCAGCGGCGGGCGCCCGGCCCGGCCCGGCGAGCGCAGGCTGACCCGGCGCACCTGACCGGGGGTGGTGGCCACCGCGACCTGGCCGCGGATCGTGCGCAGCGCCGCCGGATCCTCGCTGTCCAGGCCGCTGACCTGGCCCTCGATCTCCAGGGGCTCCGGCGACATCGGCAGCACGCGGCCCGAGACGCCCATCAGCCGGCAGGCTTCGTCGAGCGCGGCCACCGGGTCGCCGAGCACCTCGAAGAGCCCGGCCAGCAGCAGGTTTCCCACCGCGTGGCCGGCCAGGGCGCCGTCGCCGCCGAAGCGGTGCTGGAAGACCTCGGCCCACAGCGTGCCGCCGTCTTCCGCGGCGAAGGCGGCGAACGCCTGCCGCAGGTCGCCGGGCGGCAGCAGGCCGAGTTCGCGCCGCAGCCGGCCGGACGATCCGCCGTCGTCGGCCACGGTCACGACCGCGGTGACGTCGGGGGTCACCCGCCGCACCGCGGACAACGTGGCGTGCAGCCCGTGGCCGCCCCCGAGGGCGACCGCGCGCACGTTATTCACGACCAAGGTCGCGGTGCACCACCTTCACGGCCATACCGTCCTCTTTGGACAGACGCTGGGCGAGTTCGACGGACAGCGCCACGCTGCGGTGCTTGCCGCCGGTGCAGCCGACGGCGAGCGTCAGGTACCGCTTGCCCTCGCGCTTGTAGCCGGCGCCGATCAGCCGCAGCAGCTGGTGGTAGCGGTCGAGGAACTCCTCGGCGCCCTCCTGCGAGAGGACGTAGTTGCGGACCTCACCGTCGAGGCCCGTGTGTTCGCGCAGCTCCGGGATCCAGAACGGGTTCGGCAGGAACCGGACGTCCATCACCAGGTCGGCGTCCATCGGCAGGCCGTACTTGTAGCCGAAGGACAGCACGGTGACCCGGGTCTGGGTGCTCGCCTCGGAGCCGAACGCGTCCTCGATCTTGGCCCGCAGGTCGTGGACCGAAAGCGACGACGTGTCGAGCACCAGGTCGGCTTCTTCGCGCAGCGGCTCCAGCAGCGTCCGCTCCGCCGTGATGCCGTCGGCGAGCCGGCCGTCGCCCTGCATCGGGTGGCCCCGGCGGACGGCCTCGAAGCGGCGCACCAACACCGCGTCGGTCGCCTCCAGGAACAGCACGCGCGGCTTGTAGCCGCGGGCGTCGAGGTCCTTGATGACCGAGGCCAGGTCGTCGGTGAACGCGCGCGAGCGCACGTCCATGACCACCGCCACCTTCGTGATCGCGCCGCGCGCCTGCGCGCCCAGCTCGACCATGGTGGCGATCAGCTCCGGGGGCAGGTTGTCGACGACGAACCAGCCCAGGTCCTCCAGGCACTTGGCCGCGGTGCTGCGGCCGGCGCCGGAGAGCCCGGACACGACCGCGACCTCCATGCCGGACCCGCGGATCTCTTCTTGCGCACTCACTGTCTTCCCTTACTCCCCTGCTCCTGTGCCGTTGCTCGCGCCGGACTCCCCGGCCAGCGCGGCGACCACGGCCTCCGCGGTGCGCCTGCCGAAGCCGGGCACCGCCTCGATCTCTTCGACCCTGGCCTGCTTGAGCTTCTTCACCGAGCCGAAGTGCTTGATCAGCGCGGTGCGGCGAGCCTGCCCCAGCCCGGGCACACTGTCCAATTCGGACGTGATCAGCCGCTTGGAGCGCTTCTCGCGGTGGTAGGCGATGGCGAAGCGGTGGGCCTCGTCGCGCAGCCGCTGCAGCAGGTACAGCGCCTCCGACGTCCGGGGCAGGATCACCGGATCGGGATCGGCGGGCAGCCAGACCTCCTCCAGCCGCTTGGCCAGGCCGACCACGGAGATGTCGATGATGCCGAGCTCGGCCAGCACGTCCGCGGCCGCGGTGGCCTGCGGGCCCGCGCCGTCGACGACCAGCAGGTTCGGGGGGTAGGCGAACTTCTTCGGCCGGCCGGTCTCCGGGTCGAGCCCGGGTGTGCTCGACTCCTCCGAGGTTTCCTTGAGGTACCGGTAGAACCGGCGCCGGACGACCTCCGCGATCGAAGCGACGTCGCCCTCCGTGGCCGCCTCCCGCAGCGCGAAGCGCCGGTATTCGGACTTGCGCGCGAGGCCGTCCTCGAAGACGACGAGCGACGCCACGACGTCGCTGCCCTGGATGTGGCTGATGTCGATGCACTCGATGCGCAGCGGCGCGGTGTCGAGCCCGAGGAACTCCTGCAGCTCGGTGAGTGCCGCCGAGCGGGCCGTGAGGTCGCCGGCGCGGCGCAGCTTGTGCTGGGTGAACGCCTCCCCGGCGTTGCGCTGGACGGTCTCGGCCAGCGCCTTCTTGTCACCGCGCTGCGGCACCCGCAGCTGGACGCGCGACCCGCGCAGCCCGGTGAGCCACTCCGCCACCGCGTCCGCGTCGGCGGGCAGCTCGGGCACCAGGACCTCGCGCGGCACGACCGGGCCGGCGTCGACGTCGTCGCGGGCGTCGAGCTCGGCCTCGTCGCCGTAGAACTGGGTGAGGAAGTGGTCGACCAGCGCCGGGACGTCCATCTCCTCGGCCTTGTCGATGACCCAGCCGCGCTGGCCGCGGACCCGGCCGCCGCGCACGTGGAAGACCTGGACGGCGGCTTCGAGCTCGTCGTGGGCGAACGCGACGACGTCGGCGTCCGTGCCGTCGCCGAGCACCACGGCCTGCTTCTCCATGGCGCGGCGCAGCGCGCCGAGGTCGTCGCGCAGCCGGGCCGCGCGCTCGAACTCCAGCTCCTCGGACGCCGCCGCCATCTCGGCTTCGAGGCGCTTGATCATGACGTCGGTCTTGCCGGCCAGGAAGTCGCAGAAGTCCTCGACGATGTCGCGGTGCTCGTCGGCCGAGACGCGGCCCACGCACGGCGCCGAGCACTTGTCGATGTAGCCGAGCAGGCAGGGCCGGCCGATCTGGCCGTGCCGCCGGAACACCCCGGCCGAGCACGTGCGCGCCGGGAAGACGCGCAGCAGCAGGTCGAGCGTCTCGCGGATGGCCCACGCGTGCGCGTACGGGCCGAAGTACCGGACGCCCTTCTTGCGGGCGCCGCGGTAGACGTGCAGCCGCGGGAACTCCTCGTTCAGCGTCACCGCGAGCACGGGGTAGCTCTTGTCGTCGCGGTAGCGGACGTTGAACCGGGGGTCGAACTCCTTGATCCAGTTGTACTCGAGCTGGAGCGCCTCGACCTCGGTGGTGACGACGGTCCATTCGACGCTCGCGGCCGTGGTGACCATCTGGCGGGTGCGCGGGTGCAGGCCGGAGAGGTCGGCGAAGTAGGAGTTCAGCCTGCTGCGGAGGCTCTTCGCCTTGCCGACGTAGATGACCCGCTTGGTCGCGTCGCGGAACTTGTACACGCCAGGGGCATCCGGGATGCTCCCCGGCGAGGGACGGTAGGTGGTCGGGTCAGCCACCCCCCCAGCGTATTTGGCACCACCGACAGTTCTCGCACGCCCCCGTTCGGGCCCGCCGGAAGTAGGGTGATCACCGGCTTCCGACCTTCGTCGGTGTCCGCGTGGGTGACCCGGTGGTTACTTTCCGACGGCGATCCGGTCCCCCACCGAAAGGATCACCGTCGTGAGCTTCCTCCGCTCCCTCGGCGCCGTCTCCGCGGCCGCCGTCGCCCTCACCCTCGCGGGCGGCGCGGTCGCCACCGCGGGCGTCCAGCCGAACATCGTCGGCGGCAGCACTGCCCCCACGGTCTCCTGGGGCGCCCAGGTGTACGTGAACACGCCCGGCCGCGACTACCAGGGCTTCAACTGCTCCGGCACGGTCATCGCCAGCCGCTGGGTGCTGACCGCGGTGCACTGCCTCGACTCCGACGGCTCGGGCATGTACGTCCGGGTCGGCAGCAACACGCTGCTCTCGGGCACGAAGATCGCCGTCGACAACGAGTACGAGTCCCCGAACGGCGACATCGCGCTCCTGCACCTGGCCTCGGCGACGAGCACCGCGCCGATCTCCCTGGGCAGCTCGGACCCGGCGACCGGCAGCACCAACCAGATCTACGGCTGGGGCCGCACCACCCCGACCGGCCCGCCGGCGACGTCGCTGAAGACGGCGAACGTCCAGGTGACCGGCCGGTCCACGGACGCCTACGGCGGCCGCGCGATCCAGAGCGTCGGCATCAACGGCTCGGCGTGGAAGGGCGACTCGGGCGGGCCGGAGGTCGCGAACGGCGTCCAGGTCGGCGTCGCGTCGACGGTCCAGAACCAGAGCGGCTCGAACACGCGCGGCACGAACAACTACGCGAGCGTGGCGGCGAGCCGGTCCTGGATCCGGACGACCGCGGGCGTGTGACGTCCCGGGGCGGCGCTCCGGCGCCGCCCCGGTTTTGTCGCCTGTGTGTGGGATGCTCGCGGGCATGCGGATCGCCACCTGGAACGTGAACTCGATCGTCCCCCGCCTGCCGCGGGTGCTGGGTTTCCTGGAGGAGACGGCGCCGGACGTGCTGTGCCTGCAGGAGCTGAAGACCACGACGGAGAAGTTCCCGCTGGCCGAGGTCGAGGCGCTCGGGTACGAGGTGGCGGCGTACGGGCTCGGGCGCTGGAACGGCGTCGGGATCCTGTCGCGGGTGGGGCTGACCGACGTGGTGCGCGGGCTGCCGGGCGAGCCTTCGTTCGAAGGCGCTGCCGAAGCGCGCGCGGTGGGCGCGACCTGCGGTGGGGTGCGGGTGTGGTCGGTGTACGTGCCGAACGGGCGCGAGCCGGACAACCCGCACTACGCGTACAAGCTGGAGTGGCTTTCGTCCCTGCACTCGCTGGTGGCTTCGGAGATTTCGGCCGGGCCGTTCGCGGTGCTGGGCGACTTCAACGTGGCCCCGACGGACGCGGACGTCTGGGACATCGCCCTGTTCGCGGAGTCGACGCACGTGACGAAGCCGGAGCGCGACGCCCTGGCCCGCCTGCGGGACCTCGGGCTGTCGGACGTCTTCCCGCGGCCGCTGAAGTACGACCACCCGTTCACGTACTGGGACTACCGGGCCGGGAACTTCCCGAACAACAAGGGCATGCGGATCGACCTGGTGTACGGGAACGAGGCTTTCACCTCCGCGGTGACGGATTCCTATGTGGACCGGAATGCGCGGAAGGGGAAGGGGCCTTCGGACCACGCGCCGATCGTGGTCGACCTGAACCTCTGACCCGCCCGAAGCTCCGGTCAGCCGCCGGTGGCTGCGCGGTGCAGCTTCCGCAGCGCCCGCACCGCCTCCACCGCCCGGTCCCGGTCCACCGCCTGCACCGCCATCACCGCGTGGTACTCGTCGTCCGGCAGCTCCAGCCGCGCCCACGACGCCCCGTCCGGGAAGCTCACCGACAGCACCTCGCTCCACGCGAACCGGCGGGTGATCAGCACGTTCCGCACCTCGATGCCCTCGGCATCGGCCCGCACCCGCGCGATCGCGAACAGCATCACGCCGCACGCCAGCAGGATGCCGATACCCACCATCGCCGCCTGGTCGGAGCGCTGGAAGCGGACGCCGGTGTCGCCGTTGCGCAGCAGGACCGCCACCACGACGAACACCGCGAGCAGCGCCACCGCCAGCACGCTGCACATGATCATCGCCCGGCGGGGGCGGATCACCAGCGAAGTCGCGACGCTCACTGGAAACCCCGCTCGGTCCACGGCTGGCGCAGGCTCCGCAGCACGTGCGCGGAGTCCAGGGCCGCCACCGTCGCCTCGTAGCCCTTGTCCTCCTTCGACCCCGGACGGCCCGACCGGTCGACCGCCTGCTCGTGCGTGTCGCACGTCAGGACGCCGTTGCCGACCGGCGTGCTCTCGTCCAGGGCGACCCGGGTCAGGCCCGCCGTCACCGCGTCGCACACGTACTCGAAGTGCGGGGTGCCGCCGCGGATGACCACGCCGAGCGCGACCACCGCGTCGTGGTTGCGGGCCAGCGCCTGCGCCACCACCGGGAGCTCGACCGCGCCCGCGACGTGGACGACCGTCGGCTCCTCCTCCAGCTCCGCTTCCTTCGCCGCCACCAGCGCCCGCTCCAGCAGGACGTCGGTGATGTCCGCGTTCCAGCGGGTGGCGACGATGCCGAGCTTCAGCGACTTGCAGTCGGAAAGGTCCAGTTTGACGTCGGGACGGCCCACGCCGCTCACTGTGCTCCTCCATCCGCGTGCTCGGTGCCCGCGCCGACCTGGTCGTAGTGCTCCAGCTGGGCCAGGTCGTGGCCCATCCGGTCGCGCTTGGTCCGCAGGTAGCGCAGGTTCTCCGGGTTCGGCGAGATCGGCAGCGGCACCCGGCCGGTGACGCGCAGGCCGTAGCCCTCCAGGCCGATCCGCTTGGCCGGGTTGTTCGACAGCAGCCGCATGGTGCGAACGCCGAGGTCGCAGAGGATCTGCGCGCCGGTGCCGTAGTCGCGGGCGTCGGCCGGGACGCCGAGCGCGAGGTTCGCGTCGACGGTGTCCGCGCCGTCGTCCTGCAGCTGGTAGGCCTGCAGCTTGTGCAGCAGGCCGATGCCGCGGCCTTCGTGGCCGCGGATGTAGAGCACGACGCCGCGGCCCTCGGTGGCCACCGCTTCCAGCGCCGCCTCCAGCTGCGGGCCGCAGTCGCAGCGCAGCGAGCCGAAGACGTCGCCGGTCAGGCACTCGGAGTGCACGCGGACCAGGATGTCCTGGCCGTCGCCGATCTCGCCGTAGACGAACGCGACGTGCTCGATACCGTCCAGCAGCGAGTCGTAGCCGACCGCGCGGAACGTGCCCGCGGCCAGCGGGATCCGGGCCTCGGCCACCCGCTCGACCTGCTTCTCGGTGCGGCGGCGGTAGGCGATCAGGTCGGCGATGGTGATGATCGCCAGGTCGTGGTCGGCGGCGAACACCTCGAGCTCGTCGCGGCGCGCCATGTCGCCTTCGTCCTTCTGCGACACGATCTCGCAGAGCACGCCCGCCGGCGCGAGCCCGGCCATCCGGGCCAGGTCGACCGACGCCTCGGTGTGCCCGGGCCGGCGCAGCACGCCGCCCTCCTTCGCGCGCAGCGGCACGACGTGGCCGGGGCGGCGGAAGTCCTTCGCGGTCGACGCCGGGTCGGCCAGCAGCCGGATCGTGTGCGCGCGGTCGGCCGCGGAGATGCCGGTGCTGATGCCCTCGGCGGCGTCGACCGTGACGCTGTACGCGGTCCCGCGCGCGTCCTGGTTGGTGTGGTACATCGGCGGCAGGTCCAGCCGGTCCGCTTCGGACTCGGTCAGCGCCACGCAGACGTACCCCGAGGTGTAGCGGACCATGAAGGCCAGCAGCTCCGGCGTCGCCTTCTCGGCGGCGAAGATCAGGTCGCCCTCGTTCTCGCGGTCCTCGTCGTCGACCACGACGACCGGGCGGCCCGCCGCGATGTCCGCGATCGCCCGCTCGATGGCGTCGGCGTCGAACACCGCGCCGGTGCCGCACGGGGTCCAGCCCGCCTCGGGCGTGGGCGCACTCGTCTCACTCATGACCGCTCCTCCGTGCCGCCGTCCCGATTGTGCACCTGGTCGCGGATGTGGGCCTCGGCCAGTTTTTCCACGTACTTCGCGACCACGTCGACCTCGAGGTTGACCAGGTCGCCCGCTTCCCGGCGGCCGAGGGTGGTCGCTTCGAGCGTGGTCGGGATCAGCGCCACCGAGAACCGGTCGTCGCCGATCGCCGCGACCGTCAGCGAAACGCCGTCGACCGCGATGGAGCCCTTCTCGACCACGTACCGGGACAGGTGCGCCGGCAGCCCGAACGTCGTGACGCCGTTTTCGTCGCGGCCGAGGAACACGCCGGTCCCGTCGACGTGGCCCTGCATGATGTGCCCGCCGAGCCGGCCGCCCGCCGGCGTCGCGCGCTCGAGGTTGACCCGGTCGCCGGTCGCGACCTTGGCCAGGCTCGAGCGCTGCAGCGTCTCGTCGACGACGTCGACGGTGAACTCGCCGCCGGCCACCTCGACGACGGTCAGGCACACCCCGCTGACCGCGATCGAGTCGCCGTGCCCGGCGTCGCTGGTGACCAGCGGGCCGCGGACGCGCAGCCGGGCCGCGTTGGTCAGCTGCTCGACGGCGGTGACTTCGCCGATCTCCTCGACTATGCCGGTGAACACGTGCGCTGCCTCCTAGTGAGCCGGTCCTTCCATCCAACACCCGCCGCGGCCCGGTGGCTTCTCCGGTGCCGCCGCGAGCGTCAGCCGGCCCGGCCCCGGGCCGCCTGTTCGCGCAGCGCGGCGACCGCCTTGCCCGGGTCGGCCGCCCCGTAGACGGCGGATCCGGCGACGAAGCAGTCGACGCCCGCTTCGGCGGCCTGCTCGATGGTGTCGGCGTTGATGCCGCCGTCGATCTCGACGACCAGCGTCAGGTGCCCGGTGTCGACCAGCCGCCGCGCGGTGCGGACCTTCTCCAGGACGTCCGGGATGAACGACTGCCCGCCGAAGCCCGGCTCGACCGACATGACCAGCAGCGTGTCGTAGTGCTTGAGCGCGTCGAGCCACGGCTCCAGCGCGGTGCCCGGCTTGATCGACAGGCCGGCCTTGGCGCCCGCGCCGCGCAGGTTCTTCGCCAGCGCGACCGGGTCCTTGGCGGCCTCGGCGTGCACGGTGACGTTGTAGGCGCCGGCCTCGGCGTATCCGATCGCCCAGCGGTCCGGGTCGTCGATCATCAGGTGGCAGTCGATCGGCAGGTCGGTGCTGTCGATCAGGGCCTTGGCCACGGGCAGGCCGAGGGTCAGGTTCGGCACGAAGTGCGCGTCCATGACGTCGACGTGGACCCAGTCGGCTCGGGCCTCCCCGTCACCGGCGACGGCGGCGATCTCGTCGCCGAGCCGGGCGAAGTCCGCCGCGAGGATGCTGGGTGCGATCAAAGGTCGGTCTGCCACGTTCCGAGTGTAGGAGGACGGCGCTAACGCCTGCTAACCGGTTGTGACCAGGATCTGGCTCCGGAGAGGGAGGTCACGGGACCCGGATCGCCCTAACCTCGGCCACATGTCCGGATTCCTGGTGTCCCTGGCGCGGATCGGCAGCTACCGCAGCCTGCCGTACGCCGTCGCTTGTGCCGTCCTCACCGTCCCGATCTCCCCGTTCGCCTTCGCTGTCGCGGTGTCGGTCGACACCGACTCGCGGGTGCGAGCCCTCCTCGCGTTGCTCGCTCTGGCGGTGCTGATGGGGCTGCTGGGTCTGCTGGGGCCGGTCCGGCGGCTCGGCATCGGCCTGGCGAACGTCCTGCTCGGCACGGCCATCCCGGCGCCGGCCGGGCGCCCCGACGCCGGTTCGCGGCTGCGTTCGGGGCTGTGGCTGGCGCTGCACACGGCGCTGAGCGGCATCCTGCTCACCGTGCTCGCCTTCCTCGGCCTGGGCCTGCTCGTCCCCGCCGTGTGGCTGACCGGCGGCCAGGACAGCATCAGCCTGTTCTGGGACGACGTCCCGCTCGGCGGGTGGACGGTGCCGTTCGGGATCGTGCTGCTCGCCGTGGCCGTGGTGCTGTCCGCGGGGGCCACCCGCGGTTTCCGGACCGGCGCGGAAGCGTTGCTGGGCCCGTCCGAGAGCGAACGCACCGCGCAGGCCGAACGCCGTGCCGCGGTACTGTCGCAGCGCAACCGCCTCGCCCGGGAGCTGCACGACTCGATCGGCCACACGCTCACGACGTCGACGATCCAGGCCGCCGCTGCGGCCGATCTGGTCGAGGCCGACCCGGCCCAGGTCCGCCGCGCGCTCGGCACGATCGAAGAAGCATCTCGAAGCGCCCTCGAGGACCTCGACCACGTCCTGGGGCTGCTGCGTGAGGAGCCGGCCGCGAAGGCGCCGACGCGCACGCTGGCCGAAGTCGACGTCCTCGCCGTCCGCGCCCGCGAAGCCGGGCTCGACGTCCGGCTGGCCGTCACCGGGCCGGTCGCGGCGCTGCCCGCCACGGTGTCGCGGGAGGGCTACCGGATCGTCCAGGAGGGGTTGACCAACGCGTTGCGCCACGCCGGTCCCGGCGCGGTCGACGTGCGTGTCGAGGCCGGACCGGACCGCCTCGGCATCGCGGTCGTCAACGCGCTGCCCGGCGACGGGCCGCGGACCGGGCGGCGCGGGCTGGCCGGGCTCGCCGAGCGCGTCGAAGCCCTGCGCGGCGAGCTCGACGCCGGCCCGGACGGGCAGCAGTGGCGGCTGACCGCGTCCATCCCGCTGCGGGCGGGCGCGTGACGCCGTCGGTGCTGCTCGCCGACGACGAGCCGCTGGTCCGCACCGGGCTGCGGGCGTTGCTGGAACAGCAGGGCCTGCCGGTGGTCGGCGAGGCGGCCGACGGCGGCGAGGTCCTCGAGGCGGTGCGGCGGACGCGGCCGGACGTCGTGCTGATGGACGTCCGGATGCCCGGCGTCGACGGCATCGAAGCCACCCGGCAGGTGCTCGCGGCCCTGCCCGACCCGCCGAAGATCCTGGTCGTCACGACCTTCGACAACGACGACTACGTGCACGACGCCCTGCTGGCCGGGGCCAGCGGATTCCTGCTGAAGCGGGCGCGCAAGGAGGAGATCGCGCACGCCGTGCGGACGGTCGCCGCGGGCGAGTCGCTGCTGTTCCCGGAGGCGATCCGGCGGCTGGTGAGCGGCCGGGTCGCCGGCGGGAAGCACGCGCGGGCGGCGAGGACCCTCACCCGCCGCGAAGCCGAGGTGCTCCGGCTGATCGCCACCGGACTGTCCAACCAGGACATCGCGGCGGCGCTGGTGATCAGCCTCGAGACGGTGAAGACCCACGTGGGCAACATCTTCGCGAAGCTCGGGGCCGGGAACCGCAGCCAGGCCGTGGTGATCGCCTACGAAGCCGGGGTCGTCAAGCCGGGGCACCTCGCCGGTCAATAACCGACGTGCTCCCGGTCACCCGCGGGAAGCCATGAGTTCGGCCAGCAGCCACGCTCCGGTCACCTTCAGTCCCTCCGCGGCACACATGCAGGAGGACTAATAGCCCGTGTCCGAAATCCGGGCCGTAACCCCCGAAGTCCCCGAAGTTCGCGAATGAGGAGAAACATGGCTTCGCTGTTCACCGGCCGCCGCCGGTGGCTGGTCGCGGGCGCGCTCGGCGCCGCGCTGGTCGCCGCCGCCCCGGTCGCCCTGGCCACCAACGGCTCCGACAACGTCGACGCCCGTTCGTCGGCCGGCACCGGTGACCGCACCGCCGACGTCCGCGCCGCGATCCAGGGCGGCCACGCCCGCAACGTCATCCTGTTCATCGGTGACGGCATGGGCCAGTCGGAGATCACCGCCGCCCGCAACTACGAGCGCGGCGCCGCGGGCCGGCTCGCGATGGACGAGCTGCCGCTGACCGGTGACTACACGACCTACGCGGTCGAGCAGAACAACCCGGCGAAGCCGAGCTACGTGACCGACTCGGCCGCGTCCGGCACCGCCTGGGCCACCGGCACCAAGACCTACAACGGCGCGATCTCCGTCGACGCCTACGGCAACGACGTCCCGACGATCCTGGAGCTGGCCAAGCGGGGCGGCCTGCGCACCGGCGACGTCACCACCGCCGAGGTCCAGGACGCGACCCCGGCCGTGCTCGGCTCGCACGTGGTCAACCGCGACTGCAAGGGCCCGGTCGAGACGACCGCCAAGTGCGCGAAGAACGCCAAGGAGAACGGCGGCCTCGGCTCGATCGCCGAGCAGCTGGTGCAGACCCGCCCCGACGTCCTGCTGGGCGGCGGCGCGAAGTACTTCAACCAGCAGGTGACGGCGGGCAAGTTCAAGGGCAAGACCGTCCTCGACCAGGCCAAGGCGGCCGGCTACAACGTCGTCAACACCGCCGCCGACCTGGCGAAGGCGCCCAAGGGCAAGCCGGTGCTCGGCCTGTTCGCCGACGGCAACATGCCGGTGAACTGGACCGGTCCGGCGGCCGTGCACGGCGGCACCGCGCCCACCCGCTGCGCCCCGAACCCGAAGCTGCCGCCGACCCAGCCGAAGCTGGCCGACCAGACCCGCAAGGCGCTGGAGCTGCTCGACGACCGCCGCAGCGACAAGGGCTTCTTCCTGCAGGTCGAGGGCGCGAGCATCGACAAGCAGGACCACGCGGCCGACCCGTGCGGCCAGATCGGCGAGACGATCGACTTCGACGCGGCGATCGCGGCGGGCACGGCGTTCGCCCGCAGCCACCCGGACACGCTGGTGCTGGTGACCGCCGACCACGGCCACAGCAGCCAGATCGTCGAGCCCACCGCGACGCCGGGCCTGACCGCGACCCTGGTCACCAACGAGGGCGCGAACATGACGCTGGCGTACGGCACCGCGGAAGCGGGCGGCTCGCAGTCGCACACGGGGACGCAGGTGCGCATCGCGGGCCTGGGCCCGCAGGCGGCCAACATCGTCGGCCTGACCAACCAGACCGACCTGTTCGGCACCCTGAAGCGCGCCCTCAAGCTGCGCTGAGTGGTGGGGTGCACCCCCGGGTCCGCCCGGTGGTCTCCCCCATCCCCCCTGGTGTCCGGTGCCCCTAGCGTGGGGAAAACCGAGACACCAGGGGGTTTTCTCATGCGGAAGTCATTGCGCGTCGTCACCGCCGGCACGCTCGCCGCGCTGCTCGCCGCCACCACGGCGGCACCGGCACTGGCGGCGGCGAACCCGGTCCAGGCGAGCCTGGACGTGCTGACGGCCCAGGACGGCGTACCGGGGGCGGCGGCGGTGGTCCAGGACGGCGGGCGCACCCGGGTCACCCGCAGCGGCGTGGGCGACGTGGCGACCGGGAAGCCGTTCCCGCGCAACGGTTCGTTCCGCGCGGGCAGCGTCACCAAGACGTTCGTGGCGACGGTCGTGCTGCAGCTGGTCGCGGAGGGCCGGGTGCGGCTGGACGCACCGGTGGCGCGGTACCTGCCGGGGCTGCTGCCGGACGAGCGGATCACCGTCCGGCAGCTGCTGCAGCACACGAGCGGGCTGTACAACTACACCGACGACCTCGACCGGACCGACCCGGAGGCCCTGCGCCACCGCGGAGCCGAGCCGGCCGAGCTGGTGGCGATGGCGCTGAAGCACCCGGCGCTGTTCCCGCCGGGAACGAGCTGGTCGTACTCGAACACGAACTACATCGTGGCGGGGATGCTCGTGGAGAAGGTGACCGGGCACGCGCCGGCGGCCGAGATCGCCCACCGGATCACCCGGCCCCTGGGCCTGCACGACACGTACCTCCCCCGCCGCGGCGACGAGAAGCTGCCGTCCCCGCACGCGGTGGGCTACCTGCCGTTGAACGGGAAACTGGTGGACTTCAGCGACTTCGACGCCACGATCGCGGGCGCGGCGGGCGGCCTCGTGTCGACCCCGGCGGACCTCGACCGGTTCTACGGGGCGTTGCTGGGCGGCCGGCTCCTGCGCCCGGCCGAGCTGGCGGAGATGCGGCGGACGGTGCCGGCGAACCTCGGCATCCCGGGCGCGGGGTACGGGCTCGGGCTGGGCAGCGTCCCGGTGTCGTGCGGGGTGTTGTGGGGGCACGAAGGAGGCATCATCGGGTTCACGAACTTCGCAGGCGTGGGGCCGGCGGGGCGCCGGGTGTCGGTGGTGCTGAACGAGAACCCGACCCCGGCCGAGACGAACCCGCACCTGCTCGCGGCGGTGGACGCGGCGGCTTGTTCCTAGTTCGGTGACAGGAACCCGCTCAGGCCGGACGGCCCTCGTCCGAGTGAATGCTTCGGGCGGTGAAGGGTGGTCTGCGATGCCCGCCCCCGGCAGGGTGGGAGCCGGCGCCGTTGTCGCAGGTTGGCGACACTTGCGACCACGGTGGACGGCATTGACCAGCGCAAACGGGTGCACGATCGGGTGAAAACTGTCACAAGAGCTAACGAACTGCGCGGTGATCGTCGTCGCGGCGGCGGGACCGCTCGGCGCTTCGGGCGCTGCGGCGATGGACCGGACGGCGTGGAAGGACCACGGTCGGGACAGCAGGGGGACGGGGTGCCGGGCGCCCTGCTCGAGCCGCTCGACAGAAGGATCCGTGAACCCGCAAGTGAATGTCCGTCCACACGCTGCGACGCGCAAAGCAGCCGCCGTCAGCCGCTTGGCCCTCGCGCTTTCCGAGTGCACTCCCAAGCAGCTGGAGATCGCGTCGCTGCGGAGCGAGGCCGGTGACGCCGCCTTGCCCGTCCTGACCCCCTACGTCGCCAGGGAACACGACAAGCTGCTCGTCGACCTGGTCGAGCGCGCGGCGGCCGGAGCCGGCGGGATCGCCTCCCTGATCGGGGAGCCCGCGACGGGGCGGAAACGGGCCGCCTGGGAGGCGATGCACCACCGGGCGGCCGGCGCGCGCGAACCGTTGCTGAGCTCCTGGTACGTCTGGCCCGGAACGAGCCCCAGCGATCCCGTCACGTTGCTCGCGGAGCTCGCGAAGATCCCGCCCAAAACCGTGTACTGGCTGGTGGACGCCCACCGCTACTTCGTCAACGCGGGACCGGAAACCGGCAACGAGGTCGCGCTCGCCCTCCGGAGCCTGCTCGCGGATCCGACGCGGGGACCGAACCTGGTCATCTGCACGTTCACCCCGCAGGCCTGGCAGTCGCTCACGGCCGTGCCGCCGGCCCTCGGACCCGACGAATACCAGCAGATCCGGCTGTTGCTGGAAGACAGCCGGATCATGGTGCCCGACAGCTTCACGGAAGCGGAAGCCAGGAAGGCGGCCGAGTCGGGAGACCCGCGCCTGGCCGAAGCCGGCGCCAGGGCGGCGTATCGCCGGGTCATCCAGTACCTGGCGGCCGCACCTTGGCTGGACGGCGCCTTCGAGACGGCGACCCCGGCCGCGCGTGCGGTCCTGCGGTGCGGCTTCGCGGTCCGCCGGCTCGGTCACGGCCGCTGGATCCCGCGGAACCTGCTGGAACGCGGTGCGCTGGGTTTCTTCACCGAACCGGAACTGGAGGACCTCGACGAGAACTGGTTCTCTGTGGCGCTGGAGGAACTGACCCGCCGCGGGACCGGCGGTGCCAGCCTGCTGACCGGCCGGGCGGCCCCGAACGCCGACGGCGCGCACGGGCCGTCGTTCCGGCTGGACGAACACATCGATCGCCGCTTCGTCAAGGACGACAAGGTGCCGCAAGCCGCCGATGCGGGACTTTGGGCGGCGCTGGTGGAATCCGCGGCCACCGACAGCCTGATGGTGCTGGCGGCCGAGTGCCGCCGTCGCCGCCTTCTGCTCCAGTGCAACCAGTTCTACCGCCGGGCCGCCGACGAGAACGTCCCGGGCGCCACCGAAGCGCTGATCGACCTGTTCCGCGAGGCAAGACGGGTCGACGACGTGGTCGAGGTCTACGCCGAACTGGCCGCGGCCGGCAACGACGAAGCGCGTCTCGACGCGGCCGAGGCCCTGATCGCCGCGCAGCGCCGGGTCGAGGCCATGCGATGGCTGGAGCCGGTGGCCGACTCCGGCGACCGCGCCCGCGTCCTGATGGCGATGGCGCTCGCGGACGCCAAGAAGCCGGCCTCGGCGGTCGACGGCTACCAGGCGCTGGCGGAGGAAGGCGTGCTGAGCGCGGCCGGGGCCGCCGCGGACCTGATGACCGACAAGAAGTCCGACGGCGGTCTGTGGGACGGCCACTCGGGAAACCGGTACGAACCCGCGATCGAGTGGCTGACCGGACTGCTGGAGCAGCCCGGGATCGACACCCGCGGCAAGATCATCGAGCTGATGATCGCGCGGGACGAAGGCCGGATCGAAAACGTGACCCGCTGGCTCCACGAGCGTGGCCAGGACGGCGATCACCTGGCCTACCTCTACGGTGCCCGCCTGCTCGCCGAGCACGATCGGGCCGAAGACGCCCTTTCGTGGTGTGACACCGCGGTCGAATACGGGGTCGACGGGGCGCGCCCCGCGATGGCGATGGTCTACGCGCAGGCCGGCTTCCTCGACGCCGCGTTCCAGCACGCGAGGGCCGCCGCCGAGGAGGACCCGGCCGTGCTGACGGCCATCTCGGAAATGTTCGCCCGCAAGGGGTTGCTGCAGCGGGCGCTGGAGGGCTTCCGGTGCGCTGCCGACCTGGGAGACGTGGCCGCGTGGGCCCGCGCTGCCGAAGCAGCCGCCGAAGTCGGCTGGGGCGCCGAAGCGGGAGACTTCGTGAAGCGCGCCGAGCGGCTCGGGATGGCCTCCGCCGCCCTCCGGCAGCGGGTCGCCGGGGCGATGTGCCGCTCGGGGAAGGCCCGGGAGGCGATCGAGTGGTACCTCGGCGGCGTCGACCTGGCCGACCCCGGGGTGCTGGACCCGATCAGCGACTTCCTGCTGGTGGACGAGACTTTTCACGCCGCCGCGGAGAAGTACGCCCGGCTGGTCCACGTCAGCCGGGGGGAAGCGCTGAACTGGGTGGCCGAAAGCCTGCTCACGATCGGGTACCGGGAGCTGGAGGTGCAACGCCGCCAGGTCGCCAACACCGGCTCGAGCCTCTGGCCCAGGTCCAACGACAAGATCGTGATCGCCGTCGAGTACTGGCTCCCCGAGGCGGCCGCGGCGGGACACGAACCGGCGTGGCTGCGTACCGTCGACGTCCTCCTCGATCTGGGGCGTTACGAGTCAGCCGCCCGCCGGCTCCGGAACGCCCGGGAGGAAGCGAACATCCGCAGCGAGGTCCACGAGGTGATCGTCCTCGCCCTGGCGCACAAGGACAACGCCGACCGGGTGGTGGAGGTCGTCGAGGACCAGATCGAGCGCGGGATCACGACGGCCGTGGCGCGGACCGCGGTCGCCCTCCTGGGGCAAGAGAAGACCGAGCACGCCGAGCGGGTGCTCATCCGCGGGCGGGATGCCGGCGACCTGCCGTCGCGGGTGGCGCTGGCCGACTTCTGGTGCCGGCACGAGAACCCGGCGAAAGCCCTCGACGAGTACTTCGTCGCCCTGGCGTCCGGCTGCGACGTGCAGCAGAAGATCGAGCAGACCATGCACGTGGCGCGCAACAAGGAAATGCTCGACGACTTCCGGAGGTACGGGGTGACCCCGAACGGTGAGCCGGCGAAGCCCTGGGCTGCCGCCACCTCCAGGCTCCCCCGGTAGCTCACTGAGCTGAAGGCAGCAGGTCCAGCGCTTCCGTCCACGGCCGCCGGACGTCCAGGCGGTGCAGCGTCACCCCGGCGCCCTCCAGGGTGTCGAGGTGGCGCTGCCACGCCGGGTGGTGCGCCCGGGTGTCCTGGATCTGGTACGCCACCACCACCGTGATCCCCGGCGCACCCAGCACGTCGCCGAGGACCGTCAACGCCTGGTTGTCCGCGATGCCCAAGGCCAGCTTCGCGACCGAGTTGGCCGAGGCCGGCGCGAACAGGAACACCGAGGGGTCCGGGTGCGGCCGCGGTTCGCCCGGCAGCCGCGACACACTGCGGACCGGCAGGTCCGTGCACGCCGCGACCTCGTCGAGGCCGCCGGTGGACTCCAGCCAGCGCATCGCGGTCGGGGTCAGCGTGATCGCCGGGCGCCAGCCGCGTTCAGCCGCCGGGCGGGCCAGCTCGGCGGCGAACCGGACGTCCAGCCCGCCGCACGAGCCGGCGACCAGCCCGAGGTCTCTCACGGTTTGCGCAGGACGGCGCAGAACATCGCGTCGGTGCCGTGGCGGTGCGGCCAGAGCTGCACGTACGGGCCGTCGCCGAGCTGGGGCACGTCCGGGAAGAACGCGCGCGCGTCCAGCACCTCCGCCTTCAGCCGCCGGGCCGTCTCGCCGAAGACGCCTTCGGTCTCGGCCAGGTGCGGCGAGCAGACGACGTAGGTGAGCGCGCCGCCCGGCCGCAGCAGGTCGTAGGCCGCGGTGATCAGCTCGCCCTGCAGCTTCGTCAGATCCGCGACGTCGGACGGCTGACGCCGCCAGCGCGCCTCCGGCCGCCGCCGCAGCGCGCCGAGCCCGCTGCACGGCGCGTCGACGAGGATCCGGTCGTAGCCCGGTTCCAAACCGCTCTCGCGCCCGTCGCCGACGTGCACCTTCACCGGCAGGCCGCTCGTGGCCTTCTCGACGAGGTTCGCGCGGTGCGGCGCCTTCTCGACGGCATCGACGGTCGCCCCGCTCAACGCCGCCAGCGCGCCGAGCAGCGCGGCCTTGCCGCCGGGGCCCGCGCACAGGTCGAGCCAGCGCTCGTCGGAGCCATCCAGCGGCACCTTCGTCGCGGCGATCGCGCACAGCTGGCTGCCCTCGTCCTGGACCGCGGCCAGGCGCTCGCGGACGGGCTCGGCGTCGGCCGGGTCGCCGGCGCCGGCGGGCAGGCGCACGCCGTAGGGCGAGTAGGGCGCCGGGTCGCCGCCGGTGATCGCGGCGAGCTCGTCGGCGCTGATTTCGCCGGGGCGGGCGACGAGGTGCACCTCGGGCCGCGCGTCGTCGGCTTCCAGGGCGGCCTTGAGCCCGGCGCCCTTGTCGCCGAGCGCTTCGGCGAACGACCGGGCGATCCAGCGCGGGTGCGCGGTGCGCAGCGCGTAGGCGCCGATCGGGTCGGCCGACTCGTCCGGCGCGAGCTCGTCGAGCCACGCCGCTTCGTCCTTTTCGGACACCTTGCGCAGGATGGCGTTCGCGAAACCCGTGGCCCACGAACCGGCTTCGGCGCGCACGAGGTCCACAGTGGACGTCACGGCGGCGTGCTCGGGAATGCGGGTGCGCAGCAGCTGGTAGACGCCGAGGCGCAGCGCGTCGAGCACCGCCGGGTCCGTCTGCTTGAGCGGGCGTTCGGCGCAGGACTCGATGATCGCGTCGAGCAGGCCCTGCGCCCGCGACGTGCCGTAGGCGAGCTCGGTGGCCAATGCGGCGTCCCGGCCGGTGATCCGCCGCTCGCGCAGCAGGTCCGGCAGGACGAGGTTGGCGTAGGCGTCCTTGGTCCGGACGGCCGCGAGGACGTCGAACGCGGCCTGCCGGGCCGGATCGACCTCCGGCGGGCGGCGCGGCCCTTCCTTGCGCGGGGCCGGCCGGCCCCGCTGCGGCCGTGACGGACGTCGTTCCCTGTGGTCGTTCACCGGAGGCGCTCTCCCTGGTCGATCCTCGTACCGCGCGCCCAGTCGGTGGCCGCCATCCGTTTCTTGCCGGGTGCCTGGACTTCGCCGAGCCGCAGCGGCTTCGTCGCCGTCCCGACCAGCACCCGTTTGCGTTCGACCACGATCTCGCCCGGCGGCGGGCCGGGTTCGTCGAGCACCGTGACCGGGCCGAGCTTGAAGCGTTCCCCGCGGAACTCCGCCCAGGCACCCGGGTCGGGGGTGACCGACCGGATCTGCCGGTCGACGGCCGACGCGGGGTCGGCGAAGGACACCCGCGCGTCCTCGACCGTCACCTTGGGCGCGTAGCTGACCCCTTCGGCGGGCTGCTCCCGCGCGACGAGGCTGCCGTCGGCGAGACCGTCCATGGTGGACAGCAGCAGCTTGGCCCCGGACTCCGCGAGCCGCCCGAGCAGGACACCGGCGGTGTCGGTGGCGCCGATCGCCTCGGTGACGACGCCGTAGACGGGGCCGGCGTCGAGTTCCTTGACGATCCGGAAGGTGGAGGCCCCGGTGATCTCGTCCCCGGCGCGGATCGCGGCCTGCACGGGCGCGGCGCCGCGCCACGCGGGCAGCAGCGAGAAGTGCAGGTTCACCCAGCCCAGCCGCGGGATGTCGAGGGCGGCCTGCGGCAGCAGCGCCCCGTAGGCGACGACGGGGCAGGCATCCGGCGCGAGCTCGGTGAGCCGCGCGAGAAAGGCGGGGTCCCCGGCGCGCGAGGGCGTGAGAACCTCGATGCCGTGTTCGTCGGCGAGCGCACCGACGGGCGACCGGACGACCCGCCGGCCACGCCCGGCCTGCGCATCGGGCCGCGTGACGACGGCAACGACCTCGTGCCGCCCGGAATCGAGCAGGGCGCGCAGGGCGGGAACCGCGGGATCGGGGGTGCCGGCGAAGACGAGCTTCATCGGCCCACCCCCGGCGGAAGCAGGGTTTCAGGTGGCTGGAACATCGGACCCGAGTCTAGAAGGCCCCCTCGGCCAGGGCGCGCTCAGCTCGGGCGTGGGTGTCCACAGGGTAACCGTGATGTGGACAACCGGGCCCGAGCTGCGGCTTTTCCGGGGGTTTCGTCGGGGGGTGCCGATAGGCTGGACAAGGGCACGCCCCCCAGGGAGGGCGGGGGCCGGTTTTCTCCGGCCGGTGCTGGGCCGGTGCTGGGCCGGTGCTGGGCCGGTGCACAGTTCGAGCAGCGTGACCGGCCCTTCCCCGCCCCTACCAGTTCGCCGGCCACACCACCTGCGCCGCACCCTGCCCCCGCCGCACCGGCTCCGCCGCCGCCAGCCACCGGCCGTCGCGCAACCGCTCCACGCCCGTTGCCGCGCCGATCTCCGCCGGGGCCGTCGAGAAGCCCTGGCCCCTCGCCTTCAACTCCGCCGTCTCCGGCTGGTCCAGGAACGCCTGCTCCACCTGCGCCGCCGCCGAGTTGCGCTGTGATGCCCGCGGAGCCGCGATCGCGTCCTCGAGCGACAATCCGCGGTCCAGCCGGCCGAGGATCACCTGCAGCACCGTCGTGATGATCGACGCCCCGCCCGGGGACCCCGTCGCGAAGAACGGGCGGCCGTGGTCGAGGACGATCGTCGGGGCCATCGACGAGCGGGGCCGCTTGGCCGGGCCCGGGAGGTTCGGGTCGGGCACGCCCGGGGTCACCGGCGTGAACGAGAAGTCCGTCAGCTCGTTGTTGAGCAGGAACCCGCGGCCCGGCACGACGATGCCGCTGCCGCCCTCCTGCTCGATCGTCAACGTGTACGCGACGACGTTGCCCCACTTGTCCGCCACTGTCAGGTGCGTCGTGTTCTCGCCCTCGTACGGCGTCGGTGCGGCCGCCGCCCCCGCGGCGCAAGGGGCCGGGTGGCGGGGGTCGGCCGGGGCCACCGGGCTGGTCGCCGCCTTGTCCTTCGAGATCAGGCACGCCCGCGAGTCGGCGAAGCGCTGGCTCAGCAGCTCGCGCGCCGGGACGTCGACGAACGCCGGGTCGCCGATCCAGCGGTTGCGGTCGGCGAAGGCGAAGCGGGTCGACTCCAGGAAGTACTGCAGGTAGTCGGCCTTGCTCGCGTGCTTGAGGTCGAAGTTCTCGAGGATGTTCAGCGCCTCGCCGACCGTCAGCCCGCCCGACGACGGCGCCGGCATGCCGTAGACGTCGAGGCCCTCGTAGCGGGCGTGGGTCGGGTCGCGCTCGATGGCGCGGTAGGCGGCGATGTCGGCCGTGGTGAGCTTGCCGGGCCGGACGTTCAGCGTCGAGGCCGGGTCGACCGGCGGCTGCTGCACCGTCCTGGCGATGTCCGCGCCGATCGGGCCGTGGTACAGCGCGTCGACGCCATGGCGTTCGAGCTGCGCGTACGTCGCGGCCAGGTCCGGGTTCCGGAAGACGGTCCCGGGCGCCGGCGGCGCGCCACCCGGCAGGTACAGCGACCGCGTCGACGGGAAGGCGGCGAACCGCGCCGCGTTGTTCGCGACCTGCGTCTGGAACGTCTGGTCGACGACGAAGCCGTTGCGCGCGAGGTTCTCGGCCGGCCTCAGCGACTTCGCCAGCGACCGCGTCCCCCACTTGCGCAGGGCCTCGGCCCACGTCGCGGGCGTGCCGGGCACGCCGACGCTCAGCCCGCTGGTGACCGCGTCGGCGAAGGGCAGCGGCTTGCCGTTCTCGACGAAGAGGTTCTCGTCGGCGGTCTTCGGCGCGGTCTCGCGGCCGTCCAGGGTGTTCACGCGGTGGGTCTTGGCGTCGTAGTAGACGAAGAACCCGCCGCCGCCGATCCCGGCGGAGAACGGGTCGGTGACGCCGAGCGCGGCGGCGACCGCGACGGCGGCGTCGACGGCGTTCCCGCCGTCGCGCAGCACCTGGGTGCCGATCGCGGTGGCGTCGGCGTCGATGCTGGCGACGGCACCCCCGAAACCGACGGCGACCGGCGACTTCGGGGTCGGTGTCGCGGCGACGGCGGGGGCGGCCACCCCGGCGGTGAGCGCGGCGGCGACGGCCAGGACAAGCGTGGTGCGGCTCCTGTGCGCGGGCATGCGGGCGAGTCTGCCCCTTGGATTGCCCCGCTTCAAGACGCCAACGGGGCCGAAACACCCCTATTGTCAACTTTTCACACACTTTAGGGGTTCGAGAAATTAAATCACATGGAGCAGTGACGTTCCGGCTTGCCCTGTAACAGAATCGTGCGGCGCGGCCTGCACACCGCGCACCACGAGGGCAACCGGAAGGAACCACCGAAGATGACTGCACCAAGACGGACGTGGCGTCGCCTGCTCGGCGCCGCGCTCACGGTCTCGGCCGCCCTGCTGGTCGTGACGGCCGGCAGCGCCGGCGCCGCACCGGAGACGGACAACCACGAGATGGGCGCCTCGATCCGCGCCCACGACGGGGTGGCCCCGGCCGGGCTCGCGCCGGCGTCGGTGGACGCGAGCGTCCCCGGCATCGACGTCAGCTCCTACCAGGGCAACGTCAACTGGGCGTCGTACTGGAGCGCGGGCAAGAAGTTCGCCTACGTCAAGGCGACCGAAGGCACCGGCTACCAGAACGCGTACTTCAGCCAGCAGTACATCGGGTCGTACAACGTCGGCATGATCCGCGGCGCGTACCACTACGGCCGCCCGGACCTCTCGGGCGGCGCGGCGCAGGCGGACTACTTCGTCGCCCACGGCGGCGGCTGGTCCAAGGACGGCAAGACGCTGCCGGGCACGCTCGACATCGAATGGGGCCCGAACAACGCCTGCTACGGCAAGACCGCGGCGCAGATGGTCGCGTGGATCAAGGCGTTCAGCGACGAGTACCACGCGAAAACGACCCGCTGGCCGGTGATCTACACGGCGACGAGCTGGTGGAGCCAATGCACCGGCAACACGGGCGACTTCAGCTCGACGAACCCGCTGTGGGTGGCGCGCTACGCGTCTTCGGTGGGGACGCTGCCGTACAACTGGGGCTTCTACACGTTCTGGCAGTACAGTTCCTCGCCGATCGACCAGGACACGTTCAGCGCGGACATCACGCGGCTGAAGGTGCTGGCCACCGGCTGATTCCGACGGGTCGGGAGCACGCTCAGCGCGTGCTCCCGCCTCCGGTCACTTCGCTGACTCGATCTGCCTGCTCAGGGCCTTCCTGATTTCTCTGAGTTTGCGGTCGTCGAGCGGCGATGGGTATTCCTCCAGGGTTCCGGAAACGACGGTGTAGACATGGTCGAGATCCACCTTCCACTCCGAATTCACCTCCTGCGCACGCGCCACGAGACATTCCTTGTCCGCCTTGCCGAACTTCGCGGCCAGGACCAGTACGACCTCCTTCCCTGTTTGTGAGGTGAATCCGTTGCTTCCGAACGGACAGAGGTAGAAGTGTCCCGACTTCACTGGAGGGGCCATCGTGAGTTTCCTTTCCGGCAGAGACCACCGACGGTAGGTCACTCGGCTGACTCCGACTTCCTTTGCTGCGAAACCGGTGCACCCGATCGGTGGCGTTCCCGGCCCGCCCGGCACGTCAGAATCGATCCATGCCACCGGCTCGGCGTGGACGACCGACCTCGCTCGGCGACGAGGCGGCCGATCCGTGGCCGCGGGTCGAACGAGGGCAGCTCGCGGCCTGGCTGCTCAAAATGTGGCGCCTCTACGGCCACGACGACATCCTGACCATCCGGCAGATGGCGGCCGCGGTGCGGACACCGCCCGTCGACAACGCCACGGTCTCCCGCTGGGAAAACTCCCGGGCCACCGTGCCGGTCTCGGCCCTGCGCCGGTACGAGCGGCTCTTCGGCCTCCCGCCGGGCGAACTGGTGGCCGTCGTGACCGCGCTCGGCCGGGACCGGCCGGTGGGACGCCGGACCGCGCCGCCCGGCGCCGAACTGCTCGGCAAATGCCTCGACCGTGCTCCCGTCTCCGCGGCGGAATGGGCGGACCTGACCGTTTCCCTCACCCAGCCGCGGCGCAGGCTCGCCCGGCCGGTGTGGGACACCCTCGTCCACCGGCTGCTCACCGAAATGTGCCTTTCCGTGGGCTGGCGGTATCTGCTCCGGCTTTCCGCGCTGCAGCGAGTGCACCGGCACCCGGAAGGCGGCGCCGCGCTCGTCGCGGCGACCGAAGAATTCGTCACCGAGCCGGCCTGCCAGCTGATCATCGACCAGATCGCCCTGCTCGCGGCGAATCCCACACCGGCGGCCTCCCGCCGCCTTTTCCGCCTGCTGTGCGAACCGCGCAACGACGCCGAGCAGCTCGGCGCGCTCTTCGCGTGGGCGGCCCGGCCGCCCAGGGCACCTGACATGGTTCGCCGGCTCGAAGCCGTCGTCCGGGAGCTGCGCGCCGGCGCGTCGACGGCACCGCCGGTCCGGGAAGCGGCTTCGGACGTCGTCGCGGCCCTGTTCCGGCACCGCCCGAGCCGGCCCGGCGCCCGTTCGGCGCCGCTGGGGAAAGCGGGCGAGGCCGCCTTCGGCGCGTTGCACGGCGCCTTGACCAGAGCTCAGATCCGGCATCACGACGACGACGTGCTCGGGCCGAGGATCCTCCGTCAGGCGCTGGCCAGCACCGACAGCGATCTGCGCATCCTCACCGTCAACGTCCTGCACGCGTCGCCGTTTCGCGGAATCCTCGCCGACACCGTCGCGTCGCTGCTGAGCAGCGGGCGCACGAGGACCGGCTCACCGATCCACCGGGTCCTGGTGGACCTGCAGGGCAGTCTCGGCGAAGCCCGGCACCGCCCGGTCGTCGAGAACCTCGTGCGGCGAGACACGGCGCGGGACGCGGCAGCCGTGGCCTTGGCCCACCTCCCCGGGCGGACGGACCTGCGTCTCTGGCACCACGTGCTCACCGCGCAACCGACCGGCGCGCGCACCCAGCGGGCCGTCCTCTACGCGGTGGGCATGAAGGGCGACCGCGACGGGCTGCGGCTCCTGCGGGCGCACGCTCCCCTCGTCCGCGCCCGCGCGAACTGGTGGCTGCGGCTTCCGGCCGAAGCCTCGGCGGGGGCGGCGCTCTGACGACCGGGCCGGCCGAACCCGACTTATGCGGGTTCCGCGGGTGACGCGGTCGGCGAAAACTCGACCGCGTCGCCCACGACGTGGAGGGAAACCCGTGCGCCTGTCCGCTCTGCTCCCCCTGCTCGCCGCCGTTCCCCTGTTCGCCTTCCCCACAACCGCCGCCGCCGCGCCCGGGTGCTTCGACCCGGCCGCCGCGCTGACCGTCGAGGAACAACGCCTGACCGCTTCCCTGCCGGCCGGCGGTCCGGCCGTCGGCCCCGAACTCGTCCGGCTGGCCGGGCTCGACCCGTTCGTCGCCGAGGTGAAGCACGACCTGTGCGCGGCCCGCACCCCGCGGCGCGCCGAACGCGTCGTCACGCAGGCCGGGGCCCGGCTGTGGCGGACCGCCGTCGACCGGGCCCAGGGCCGGCGTCCGGATCTGGGCACGCTCGACCGGTTCGACGACCGGCCGCTGTACTGGGCGCGGCTGCAGCTGAGCAGCGCGATCCGGCAATGGCGGCCGTCGTTCGCGCTGCCGGACCGCGGCGCCCTGCTCACGGCGTTCGACCGCGGTTCACGCGGCCTCGACGACGTCCGGTTCCCGCTCGGGAAGACGCGGCGGGTCATGGTGAGCGGCTTCGACCCGTTCCAGCTCGACGGCTCCGGCGTCCGGATCTCGAACCCGGCCGGGGCGTCCGCGCTGCAGCTGGACGGGCGCGTCCTGGACACGCCGTCGGGCCCGGCGGTGGTGCAGGCGGTGAACTTCCCGGTGGTGTGGGGCTACTTCGACGAGGGCATCGTCGAAGCGGCGTACGGCGAGGCGTTGCGCGACCGCGCGCGGCGGCCGGACGTGATCATGACGATCAGCCAGGGCCGCCCGGGCCGGTTCGACATCGAGCGCTGGGCCGGCGCCTGGCGCGGCGGCTTCCCGGACAACAACAACGTTTCCGTGACGGGCGGCGTCCCGCCGGCGGCGGGCTGGCCGCAGCCGGACGTCCAGTTCATCGAGACGACGTTGCCGTACGCGCGGATGCTCGAGGTGACGGGCGCGTATCCGGTCAACTTCAACCAGGCGTTCTGCGTGTGGCCGGACGCTTCGCAGCCGGGCGCGGGAACATCGGTCTGCCGCTCGGACGCCCCGGCACCGGGCGAAATCGCGGCTTCGGGCGGCGGCGGAAATTATCTGTCGAACGAATCCATGTACAGAAGCAACCGATTGCGGCTCGGCTTGGGCCTCACGACCCTGCCGGGCGGCCACCTGCACACCCCGGTGCTGGGCCAGCCGACCGCCCCCGAAGCGTTGACGGACAACGATTTCGAGGCCCGGCGGCAGGCGATCGCGGGCGAGGTGGTCTCCCTGGTGACGGCCGCCGCCGCGGGTGACCGGGCTCCGGCCGCGCCGCCGCGGGCAACGGATTCCCCGCGCGCCGCAATGGAATCCCTGCCGGGCACGGTCCTCCCCGGCTGACGTGTCGTCCCGCCGATCACGCGAGTCGACTCCCCGATCACGCGTGATGACCCTCTGATCACACGAATGCCGACCCCGGCCGGGAAACATCGGTGCGGTAGGGGGAATCGCTCGTGATTGAAGGGGCATCACGCGTGATTGGAGGGGCGACACGCGTGATTGAGGGGTCGACACGAAGTGCTAGATGAGGTCCAGGGGATCGAGCTGGATGCGGATCGGTTCCGTCGCCTTCTTCGCGTCCCGGCGGGCCGCCGCCGCGTGGATCGCCGACGACAACGCCTTGCCGTCGGCGCGGGAGACGCGGACCAGGGCGCGCTCGCGGTCCGCGTTGCCCTCCTCGTCCACGTCGCCGATCGGGACCGGGCCCAGGACCTCGCCGGACTCGGGCAGCGGCAGGTCCGACAGCAGCGCCGCCACCGCGTCCGGGCTGCCCTCCACGCTCGCCATCCGCATCGCCGGGGGGAAGCCCAGCTCGCGGCGTTCCGCCAGCTCCTGGCCCGCGTGCCAGGCCGGGTCCCAGCGGACCAGGGCCTGGACCACCGCCAGGCCCGCCTCGGCGCCCACGATCACCCGGCCGCCCGAGGACGCGGGACGCACCAGCGCAGCCGCCGCCATCCAGCGGCGCAGGGCCTCCTCGCCCGCCCGCAGGTCCTGGCGGCCCAGGAGGGCCCAGCCGTCCAGGAGGAGCGCGGCGCCGTAGCCGCCCTCCGCCACCGGTTCCGCGCCCGGGGTGCACACCACCAGCGCCGGTTTGCCCGGCACCGATTCCAGCACCTCCGCCGCTCCGGACGTGCGGACCGGGATGCCCGGGAACGCCCGGCCCAGCTCCTCCGCCGTCCGCTTCGCGCCGACGATCACCGCGCGCAGCCGGACCGAGCCGCACGCCGTGCAGCGGAACGCCGTTTCCGGGACGCCGCACCAGCGGCACGCCGGGGGTTTCGGCTGCCCGTCGAGCGAGCCGCCGGGCAGGGCGAGGGGGCCCGCGCAGCGGCGGCAGTGGGCCGGTGTCCGGCAGTGGCCGCAGGCCAGGCCCGGCACGTACCCGCGCCGCGGGACCTGGACCAGCGCCGGGAGGTCCGCCGCGAACGCCTGGCGGGCCGCCTCGAACGCGACCGCCGGCAGGCGCGCCACCCGGGCGGCCTCGTCGCGGGCGACGTCGAAGTCCTCGCCCACCGGTGTGACGCGCGGGGCCGCGGACCGCAGCGTCGCGCGGTCGGCCAGGACCGGCGCGGCCCAGCCGGACTCGACCAGCAGCTGCGCCTCGGCCGTCCGGGCGAACCCGCCGACCAGCAGCGACGCCTTCGCCGCGTGCGCGCGATCCATCAGGACGTCCCGGACGTGCGGGTACGGCGCGTGCTGGTCGAGGTGCAGGTCGTCGCCGTCGTCCCAGACCACGAACAGCCCGGGGTCGTGGACCGGCGCGAACATCGCCGCCCGCGTCCCGACGACCACGCGCACCGCGCCGCGCAGCACGGCCAGCCAGCGCCGGTACCGCTCCGCGGGCCCGAGCCCGGCGATCAGCGCCACCACGGCGTCCTCGCCCACGACCGCCGCGCACGCCTCGTGCACGCGGGTCAGGTCGCGGTGGTCCGGCACCACCAGCACCGCGCCGCGCCCGGACGCCGCCACGACCCCGGCCGCCTCGGCGAGCCGGCGCGGCCAGTCCTCGCCCGGCAGGGCCTGCCAGACGGCGTTGGCGGGCTTGCCCTCCCCCAGCGCCTCCAGGAACGCCGGGCCACGCTGGTAGCGCGCCCAGGCCGTCGTGTCGGGGGCGTCCGGAGCAGCCGCGGGCGCCACCGGCGGCTCGCCCTCGGCCTTGGCGTGCCGCGGCGGGATCGCCAGGCGCAGGACGTCAGACAGCGTGCCGCCGTAGCGGTCCGCCACCGCCCGGCAGAGCGCGTGCAGTGACGGCGGCAGCACCGGCTCGGCCGACGTGACGCGGTCCAGGAACGCCAGCTTGCTGCCGTAGTCGCTGGTTTCGCCGCGCTCGATCAGGTAGCCGTCGACCAGCTGCCCGGCGAACCGGACGCGCACCCGGCAGCCCGGCACGGCGGTCTCGTGCAGCTTCTCGGGCACGAGGTAGTCGAAGGTGCGGTCCAGGTGCGCGAGGGGGATGTCGACGACGATCCGCGCGACCGGCCGCTCGGCCGCGGGCGACTGCGCCCCCTTGGTGGTCCGCGCTTTCGCCGGTTTCCGGGCGCGCGAAGGTGCCGCCTTCGGCGAAGGCGGCTGCTCCGGGAGGTCCCAGAGGGCTGCGGGCTCGGAACTGCTCACGCCGTGATCTCTACCAGACCCCACCGACAACGTGACGGGAGAGGCATCTTGCGTGACTGGAGGGGCATCACGCGTGTTCGGAGGGGCATCACGGTGATTGCGGGGACACGAGGAAGGCCACCCCGGGCAGCGCCCGGGGTGGCCTTCACCGGATCGTGCGTCAGGCGCCCGCCGCGGCCTTGAGGGCCTCGGCGCGGGCCGTGCTCTCCCACGGGAGCTCGAGCTCGGGGCGGCCGAAGTGGCCGTACGCCGCCGTCGGGGCGTAGATCGGGCGCAGCAGGTCGAGGTCGCGGATGATCGCCGCCGGCCGGAGGTCGAAGACCTCGGTGATGGCCTGCTGGATCTTCGACGGGTCGACCGTCTCGGTGCCGAACGTCTCGACGAACAGGCCGACCGGGGCCGCCTTGCCGATCGCGTACGCGACCTGCACCTCGGTCCGCTGGGCCAGGCCCGCGGCGACGACGTTCTTGGCCACCCAGCGCATCGCGTACGCGGCCGAACGGTCGACCTTGGACGGGTCCTTGCCGGAGAACGCGCCACCGCCGTGGCGGGCCATGCCGCCGTAGGTGTCGACGATGATCTTGCGGCCGGTCAGGCCCGCGTCGCCCATCGGGCCGCCGATGACGAACCGGCCGGTCGGGTTGACCAGCAGGCGCGCGTTCGACGTGTCGATGCCCAGGCTCTCGATCTCCGGGCCGACGACGTGCTCCTTGACGTCGACGCTGAGCATCCGCTCCAGGTCGATGCCGTCGGCGTGCTGCGAGGAGACGACGACCGTGTCGAGGCGGACCGGCTGGTCGCCGGCGTACTCGATGGTCACCTGGGTCTTGCCGTCCGGGCGCAGGTACGGCAGCACGCCGTCCTTGCGGACCGCGGTCAGCCGCTTGGACAGCCGGTGGGCCAGCGCGATCGGCAGCGGCATCAGCTCGGGGGTGTCCGAGCAGGCGTAGCCGAACATCAGGCCCTGGTCGCCGGCACCCTGGCGGTTGATCTCGTCCTCGTCCGACTCGACCCGCGACTCGTACGCGGTGTCGACGCCCTGCGCGATGTCGGGCGACTGGGAGCCGATGGCGACGTTGACGCCGCAGGAGTTGCCGTCGAAGCCCTTGGCGGAGGAGTCGTAGCCGATCTTGAGGATGACGTCGCGGACGATCGTCGGGATGTCGGCGTAGGCCTCGGTGGTCACCTCGCCGGCCACGTGCACCTGGCCGGTGGTGATCAGGGTCTCGACCGCGACGCGGCTGCGCGGGTCCTTCGACAGCAGGCCGTCGAGGATGGAATCGCTGATGGCGTCGCAAATCTTGTCGGGGTGCCCTTCGGTCACCGACTCCGAGGTGAACAATCTGCTGCTAGACGCGGTCACGGTGGCCGTCACTTCCTCACCTAGACGTCGGATGCCCGGAAACTTAGGCACCCCTTACCTGTGCAAGCGTACTGACTATCGCTCTAGGGACGGTCAACGCTTCATGAAGCTCACAACAGCGTCCCACACCGTGGACGCCAGTTCAGCTTTCTGCGCGAGAGGTAGGGGTTTTTCCGTGGCATCGGCGCCCAGGAGCCAGCCCGAATTGTCCTCGGTGCCGAAGGCCTTGCCGTCGCCGACGGCGTTCACGACCAGCAGATCCGCGCCTTTGCGCTTCAGTTTCGCGCGGGCGTGGTCGAGGACGCTGCCGTGTTCGTCGCCGGTTTCCGCGGCGAATCCCACGACGACCTGCCCGGGACGCCGGTTTTGCACCAGTTCCGCGAGAATGTCGGCGTTGCGGTCGAGGGTGATCACCGGGTCCGGCTGGTCGTCGGACTTCTTGATCTTGTGCTCGGCCCGGTTCGCCGGCCGGAAGTCGGCGACGGCGGCGGCCATCACGACGACGTCCGCGGTCCGGGACGCCGCATGCACCGCCTGCCGGAGCTGCTCGGCCGTCGAGACGTGCTCGACCACCGCGCCCGCCGGGTCCGGCAGCGCGACCGTGTGCGCGGCGACCAGGGTGACGTCGGCGCCGCGCTGGGCGGCGACGCGGGCCAGCGCGTAACCCTGCTTGCCGGACGAGCGGTTGCCCAGGTAGCGGACGGGGTCCAGCGGCTCGCGGGTGCCGCCCGCCGAGATCACCACGCGGACGCCTTCGAGGTCGCGCGGGAGGGCGTCGGGGCGGGCCAGCAGCAGTTTCGCCAGGTCGACGATCTCGGCCGGGTTCGCCAGGCGGCCCTTGCCGGTGTCGGCGCCGGTCAGCCGGCCCGAGTCGGGTTCGGTGACGATCATCCCGCGCGAGCGCAGCAGGGCCACGTTGTCGCGGGTGGCCGGGTGCTCCCACATCTCCGTGTGCATCGCCGGGAAGAAGGCGACCGGGCACCGGGCGGTGAGCAGGGTGTTGGTCAGCAGGTCGTCGGCGAGGCCGTGGGCGGCCTTGGCGAGCAGGTTCGCCGTCGCCGGGACGACCAGGACGAGATCGGCTTCCTTGCCGACGCGGACGTGCTGGACCTCGGGCACCTCGGTGAACACGCCGGTGTGCACCGGGTGGCCGGAGAGGGCTTCGAAGGTGGCCGCGCCGACGAAGTTCAGCGCGGCTTCGGTGGGGACCACGCGGACGTCGTGACCGGACTCGGTCAGCCCGCGCAGCACCTCACAGGCCTTGTAGGCGGCGATGCCGCCGCCCACGCCCAGGACGACGCGGGGTTTACTCACCCTCGGTGTGCTCGAGCAGGCCGCCGTGGATCTCGCGCAGCGCGATCGAGAGCGGCTTCTCGCGCGGACCCGGCTCGACGAGCGGGCCGACGTACTCGAGCAGACCCTCGCCCAGCTGGGCGTAGTAGTCGTTGATCTGGCGGGCACGCTTGGCCGAGTAGATCACCAGCGCGTACTTCGAGCTGACCTTTTCGAGCAGGTCGTCGATGGGGGGGTTGGTGATGCCCTCGAGCTCTTCGGTCAAGGCTACCTGGCTGGTCACTCGTGGTGCTCCACATCTTCGGAAGACTGATCAGTAATCAAGTTTAGCAAGTGCTCGGCCGCCTCCCGCACGTCGGCGTTGACGAGGCGGTGGTCGAACTCCCCCGCCGCCGCCAGCTCGCGCTCCGCTTCGGCCAGCCGGGCCTGCACGGCGGCCTCGTTCTCGGTGCCGCGGCCGGTCAGCCGGCCGACCAGTTCCTCCCACGACGGCGGCATCAGCATCACCAGCCGGGCCTCCGGCATGGCCGCGCGGACCTGGCGGGCGCCCTGCAGCTCGATCTCCAGGACGGCCGGGCGGCCCTCGGCGAGGGCCTTCTCGACCGGCTCGCGCGGGGTGCCGTAGCGGTTGCCCGCGAACTCGGCCCACTCCAGCAGCCTGCCGTCGGCGACCATCGCGTCGAACTCCGCGCGGTCGACGAAGTGGTAGTGCGCCCCGTCGACTTCGCCGGGACGCGGCTTCCGCGTGGTGACCGAAACGCTGAACCAGACGTCGGGCTCCAGCTTCCTCAGCTCACCCACCACACTCGACTTCCCGACTCCCGAAGGCCCCGATACGACGGTGAGCCGGTGCCGGGGGAAGTCCCCCGCCACCGGCTCACCACCGCGGTCGGAACCCGGGTTCACCGGGTAGTCACGACCGGCGCCGTTCACTCGCCGCTGAACTCGGCCAGCAGCGCCTTGCGCTGCCGGTCGCCGAGGCCACGAAGGCGACGGCTGGGGGCGATCTCCAGTCGTTCCATGGTCTGCTGCGCGCGGACCTTGCCGACGCCCGGGAGGGCCTCGAGCAGAGCCGAAACCTTCATCTTGCCGAGGACTTCGTTCTCCTCGGCCTGCTTCAGCACGTCGACCAGAGTGGTACCGCCCCGCTTCAGCCGCTCCTTCAGCTCAGCACGGATCTTGCGAGCGGCGGCGGCCTTCTCCAGCGCCGCAGCGCGCTGTTCCTCTGTCAGCTGGGGAAGTGCCACGTTTTCCTCCGGTAGTTCTCAAAACTGGGTGGGTGACGCGACGGTACCCACCCGTGAGCACCGGCCACAATGCGGGGGTGCCTGGTGGGGGCCAGTTCCGGGCCCTGCTATTGGCCGTTTTCCTGCGGGTCGGCCAGCAGTTCGGCGACCCGTTCGACCGCTTGGCGCAAAGCCCGTTGCTCCGGACCGTGCTTCAGGATGTCCCGGGACGATGCGGGCAGCACACCCGGCAGGGACGGGCCGAAAACCGCTCGCAAATCGGCCACAGTGGCTCCCTGGGCGCCGAAACCGGGGGCCAGCACCGGACCGTTCAGCCGCGAGAGGTCGAGCTCCCCGGGCGGAACGGTGGCCCCGACGACGACACCCACATCGCCGAACGGTTCCGCGCCTGCGTTGAGCGCCGCCGCGGCGTCGACGATCGACTGCGCGACCGTGCGCCCGTCGGGCAGCTTCGCGTTCTGCACCTCGCCCGCTTCCGGGTTCGAAGTCCGGGCAAGCACGAAGATGCCGCGGCCCGCCGAGGCGGCCGTGGCGGCGCAGGCGTCCAGCGAGCCGAAGCCGAGGTACGGCGACACGGTGATGGCGTCGGCCGCGATGGCCGCGCCGTCGCCCACGTACGCGGCGGTGTAGGCCGCCATCGTGGAGCCGATGTCGCCGCGCTTGACGTCCAGCAGCACCAGGGCCCCGGCGTCCCGGGCGGTCTCGACCACCCGTTCCAGCACCGCGACACCGGCGGCTCCGAAACTTTCGAAGAACGCCGACTGCGGCTTCACGACGGCTGCGCGGGCCGCCAGGACCTCCGTGGCGGACAGCGCGAACCGTTCCAGGCCCGAGACGTCCACCGGGAGCCCCCACGCCTCGATCAGGCCCGGGTGGGGGTCGATCCCGGCGCACAGCGGGCCGCGGGCCGCGACGGCCTTGGCCAGCCGCGCCCCGAACCGCTCTCCCCCGCTCACGCCTTCGCCTTCAGGGCCGCTTGGAGCTCCTGCAGCGACCGGACGCCGATGTCCCCGCGGATCAGCGCCTCGATGCCGTGCACGGCCGCCGCGGCGCCCTGCACGGTCGTCACGCACGGGATGTCCCGGGACACGGCCGCGGTGCGGATTTCGTAGCCGTCGACGCGCGGACCGCTGTTCCCGTAGGGCGTGTTGATCACCATGTCGACATCGCCGTTCAGGATGACGTCCACGATGTTCGGCTCGGCTTCGGTGGAACCCTCGTAGTGCTTGCGCACCACGGTGCAGGCGATCCCGTTGCGCCGCAGCACTTCCGCGGTGCCGGAGGTGGCCAGGATTTCGAAGCCGAGGTCCGCCAGCCGCTTCACCGGGAACACCAGCGAACGCTTGTCGCGGTTGGCCACCGAGACGAACACCCGCCCGGACGTCGGCAGCGAGCCGTACGCGCCGCTCTGCGACTTGGCGAACGCCTTGCCGAAGTCGACGTCGACGCCCATGACCTCGCCGGTGGACTTCATCTCCGGGCCCAGCAGCGAGTCGACGCCGTGGCCTTCGGGGGTCCGGAAGCGGTGGAAGGGCAGCACGGCCTCCTTCACCGCGACCGGCGAGTCGGCCGGCATCTGCCCGCCGTCGCCCTCGGCCGGCAGGACGCCGCTCTCGCGCAGGTCCTTGATCGTCGAGCCGGTCATGATCAGCGCCGCGGCCTTGGCCAGCGGCACGGCCGTCGCCTTGGACACGAACGGCACCGTCCGCGACGCGCGCGGGTTGGCCTCCAGGACGTACAGGACGTCGTCCTTGAGCGCGTACTGGACGTTCAGGAGCCCGCGCACGCCCACGCCGCGGGCGATCGCCTCGGTGGAGCGGCGGACGGCCTGCAGGTCGGTGTGGCCGAGCGTGATCGGCGGCAGCGCGCACGAGGAGTCACCGGAGTGGATCCCGGCCTCTTCGATGTGCTCCATGACACCGCCGAGATACAGCTCCTCGCCGTCGAACAGCGCGTCGACGTCGATCTCGATGGCGTCGTCGAGGAACCGGTCGACGAGCACCGGGTGCTCCGGGGTGACCTCGGTGGCGCGGCGGATGTAGCCGGCCAGCGTTTCCTCGTCGTAGACGATCTCCATGCCGCGGCCGCCGAGGACGTAGGACGGCCGGACGAGGACCGGGTAGCCGATCTCGTCGGCGATCCGCTTGGCGCCCTCGAAGGAGGTTGCCGTGCCGTAGCGCGGGGCGGGCAGGCCGGCGTCGGTGAGGACCTCGCCGAACGCGCCGCGGTCCTCGGCCAGGTGGATGGCCTCCGGCGGCGTCCCGACCACCGGGACACCGGCGTCGGCGAGCTTCTTCGCCAGGCCCAGCGGGGTCTGGCCGCCGAGCTGGACGATGACGCCGGCGACCGTGCCGGACGCCTGCTCGGCGTGCACGACCTCGAGGACGTCCTCGAAGGACAGTGGCTCGAAGTACAGCCGGTCGGACGTGTCGTAGTCGGTGGACACGGTTTCCGGGTTGCAGTTGACCATGACGGCCTCGAAACCGGCTTCCCGCAACGCGATCGCCGCGTGCACGCAGGAGTAGTCGAACTCGATGCCCTGCCCGATCCGGTTGGGGCCGGAGCCGAGGATGAGCACCTTCGGCTTGTCGGACTGAACGGTCACTTCGGACTGGGCTTCGGGGTCGGACTCGTAAGCCGAGTAGTGGTAAGGCGTCTTGGCCGCGAACTCGGCCGCGCAGGTGTCGACGGTCTTGAACACCGGCCGCACGCCGAGGCGGTGGCGCAGGGTGCGAACACCGTCCTCGCCGGCCAGTTCCGGCCGCAGGGCGGCGATCTGGCGGTCGGACAGGCCCGTGCGCTTGGCGCGGCGCAACAGGTCACCGTCGAGGACGGGCGCGTCGCGGACCTCGGCGCCGACCTCGCCGATGTAGGCGATCTGGTCGATGAACCACGGGTCGATGCCACTCGCTTCGTGGACCTGCTCGACGCTGGCGCCGAGCCGCAGGGCACGCTCCACTTCGTACAGCCGGCCCTCGTGCGGGTTGCGCAGATCGTCCAAAGTGGACTCCAGCGTGACGCCCTCGGGATCGGGCAGCGTCCAGAAGCCGGTCGCCTTGGTCTCGATCGACCGCATCACCTTGCCGAGCGCCTCGGGGAAGCTGCGGCCGAACGACATGGCCTCGCCGACGCTCTTCATCGTCGTGGTCAGCGTCGGGTCCGCGCCGGGGAACTTCTCGAAGGCGAACCGCGGCATCTTGACGACGACGTAGTCCAAAGTGGGCTCGAACGCGGCCGGCGTCTCGCCGGTGATGTCGTTCTGGATTTCGTCGAGGGTGTAGCCGATGGCGAGCTTCGCGGCGATCTTGGCGATCGGGAAGCCGGTGGCCTTACTGGCCAGCGCAGAGCTGCGGGACACGCGCGGGTTCATCTCGATGACGACCATCCGGCCGTCGGCCGGGTTGATCGCGAACTGGATGTTGCAGCCGCCGGTGTCGACGCCCACCTCACGCAGGACGGCGATGCCGACGTCCCGCATCACCTGGTACTCGCGGTCGGTGAGGGTCATGGTCGGCGCGACGGTGACCGAGTCGCCGGTGTGCACGCCCATCGCGTCGATGTTCTCGATCGAGCAGACGACCACGACGTTGTCGTGCTTGTCGCGCATCAGCTCGAGCTCGTACTCCTTCCAGCCGAGCACGCTCTCCTCGATGAGCACCTCGGTGACCGGCGATTCGGCGAGCCCGGTGGAGGCGAGCCGCTCGAGGTCCTCGGGCGTGTGCGCCATGCCGGAACCGAGCCCGCCCATGGTGAACGACGGCCGGATGACGACCGGCAGGCCGAGTTCCTTGACGGTCTCGCGCACTTCGTCCATGTCGTGGCAGACGCGGGAGCGCGGGACGTCGGCGCCGACCGTGCGGACGATGTCCTTGAACTTCTGCCGGTCCTCACCGCGCTGGATGGCGTCGATGTCGGCGCCGATCAGCTCGACGCCGTACTTGTCGAGCACCCCACGCTCGTGCAGCGCGACGGCGCAGTTGAGCGCGGTCTGCCCGCCGAGGGTCGCCAGCAGCGCGTCGGGGCGCTCTTCGGCGATGACTTTCTCGACGAAGTCGGGGGTGACCGGCTCGATGTAGGTGGCGTCGGCGAACTCGGGGTCGGTCATGATGGTGGCCGGGTTCGAGTTCACCAGGGAGACGCGCAGGCCTTCGCTGCGCAGCACCCGGCAGGCCTGGGTACCGGAGTAGTCGAACTCCGCGGCCTGCCCGATCACGATCGGCCCGGAGCCGATCACCAGCACGTGCTGGATGTCCGTCCTCTTCGGCATCAGGCCTTCTTCTCCATGAGCGAAACGAATTCGTCGAACAGGGGGGCCGCGTCGTGCGGGCCGGCCGCGGCTTCGGGGTGGTACTGGACCGAGAACGCCGGGACGTCCAGCGCCCGCACGCCCTCCACCGTGTCGTCGTTCGGGCAGTAGTGGCTGATCTGCGCCGCCCCGAACGGGGACTCGAAGCGCTGGCCCGGTTCGCCTTCGAGGGCGAAACCGTGGTTCTGGGCCGTGATGGCCACGGATCGAGTCGCCACGTCGATCACCGGGATGTTGATGCCGCGGTGGCCGTAGCGCATCTTGTACGTCCCCAGGCCCAGGGCGCGGCCCAGGACCTGGTTGCCGAAGCAGATGCCGAACAGCGGGATTTCGCGGCCGAGGACCTGCTTGGTCAGCTCGGTCGCGTGCGTCGTCGTCGCCGGGTCGCCCGGGCCGTTGGACAGGAACACGCCGTCCGGCTCGATCGCCAGCACGTCTTCCAGCGAAGCGGACGAGGGCAGCACGTGCACCTCGATGCCGCGCTTGATCATCTGGCGCGGGGTGTTGGACTTGATGCCCAGGTCCAGCGCCGCCACGCGGAAGCGAACCTCACCGTCCGGCGAGACCACGTACGGCTTCGGCGTCGACACCTGGCCCGCCAGGTCCGCGCCCTCCATCTTCGGGCTGTCCAGGACCGAAGCGACCATGTCGTCGACGGTGCCCAGCGCGTCGCCGGAGAACACCCCGGCGCGCATCGCGCCGACCTCGCGCAGGTGCCTGGTCAGCGAGCGGGTGTCGACCTCGGCGATGCCGACGATGCCCTGGCGCACCAGCTCTTCGTCGAGCGAGCGCTTGGAGCGCCAGTTGGACGGCGTGCGCGCGGGGTCGCGCACCACGTAGCCGTTGACCCAGATCTTCGAGGATTCGTCGTCCTCGTCGTTCCAGCCGGTGTTGCCGATCTGCGGCGCGGTCTGCACCACGATCTGCCCGTGGTAGGACGGGTCCGTCAGCGTTTCCTGGTAACCGGTCATGCCGGTGCAGAACACCGCCTCGCCGAGGGTTCGCCCCTGCGCGCCGTAGGCAGCGCCGCGGAACACCCGGCCGTCTTCGAGTACCAGTGCGGCCTGAGCGCGCGCGTTCACTGGGCACCTCCCTTGATCTTGAGCTGTTCGATCCACTGTGGATAGTCATCGAGGTCGTCGCCGCGGAAGCCGGTGTCGAGCTCGGTTTCGCCGAGCCGCCAGGTGACGACCAGCAGCGCGTCCGTGCCCATCACCTTCCCGGCGATCTTCGTGTCGCGCCGGACACCGGTGACGGCGTCCCGCGGGATCCAGAAGTCCGGCGCTCCCCCGCGTTCGACGGCGATACCCTCACCGTGCAGGCGCCAAACCGCGCCGGTGCGCAGCCCCGCGCCGCGGGTGACGACCCGGTTCTGCCACTCCCCCGCGAACGTCGTGGCGAGGTAGACGCCGGTGGACTCCAGCAGCACCTCGCCGGCGTCGCCGGGGATGGCGGGGAACGGCGGCACCTGGACGCTCTGCGAGCGGGACTTGCGGCGCCAGCCGACGTACATGCCCCAGACGCAGAGCAGGAAGAAGGCGAAGATCGCCAGCACGAGCCAGAAGCGCTCCATCAGCAGATCTTCCCGTCCCGCGCGGTGAGCCGCCCGCGCAGCAGCGTCGCGGTCACCACGCCGGGCAGCCGCATTCCCTCGTACGGGGTGTTGGCCGCGATGCTGGCCAGCTCGGCGCCCCGGACGGTCCACTCGGCGTCCGGGTCCACCAGGGTCAGGTTCGCCGGCTCGCCCACCTCGATCGGCCGGCCCTGGTCGGCCAGGTTCCCGATTTCGGCGGGCCGCTCGCTCATGACGCGGGCGACGCCGCGCCAGTCGAGCAGGCCGGTGCGGACCATGGTTTCGGCCACGATGGACAGCGCCGTCTGCAGCCCGAGCATGCCCGGCCGCGCGGCGGACCACTCGGTGTCCTTGTCCTGCACCGCGTGCGGCGCGTGGTCGGTGGCGACGCAGTCGATGGTGCCGTCAGCCAAGGCGGCCCGCAGCTTTTCGGCGTCGGACTCGGTGCGCAGCGGCGGGTTCACCTTGTTGACCGGGTCGTAGGTGGCCAGGCGCTCGTCGGTGAGGAGCAGGTGGTGCGGCGTGACCTCCGCCGACACCTTCGTGCCGCGGTCCTTCGCCCAGCGCAGCACGTCCGCCGTGCCCGACGTCGAGACGTGGCAGACGTGCAGCCGGGCGTTCGCGTGCAGCGCGAGGAGGCAGTCGCGGGCCACGATGGACTCTTCCGCGGCGGCCGGCCAGCCGGTGTAGCCGAGCCGGGCCGCGCGCTCGCCCTCGTGGGCCTGCGCGCCGACGGTCAGCCGCGGCTCCTCGGCGTGCTGCGCGATGACGACGTCGAGCGCGGTCGAGTACTCCAGCGCGCGGCGCATCAGCAGCGGGTCGGCGACGCAGAGGCCGTCGTCGGAGAACACCTTCACCCGCGCCTGCGAGTTCGCCATCGTGCCCAGCTCGGCGAGCTTCTCGCCCTTGAGCCCGACGGTGACCGCGCCAACCGGGTGGACGTCGACCAGGCCGACCTCCTGGCCGCGCCGCCAGACGTGGTCGACGATCACGGCGTTGTCGGCGACCGGGTCGGTGTTGGCCATGGCGAACACCGCGGTGTACCCGCCGAGCGCCGCCGCGGCCGAGCCGGTGTCGATGGTCTCGGTGTCCTCGCGGCCGGGTTCGCGCAGGTGGGTGTGCAGGTCGACGAAGCCCGGCAGCAACACCTGACCGGCGGCTTCGACGACCGAAGCGTCTTCCGGGACGTCGAAGGCGCCGATCGCGGTGATCACGCCGTCCTCGATCAGGACGTCGACCGGGTCACCCTCGCCGTAGGGGCGGGCGCCCTGGATCACGGTGCTCACGCGGCGGCTCCTTCGCTGGCCAGGAGGTGGTAGAGGACCGCCATCCGGACGTGGACGCCGTTGCGGACCTGTTCGGTGATGGCCGAGGCCGGGGAGTCGGCGACCGCGGACGCGATCTCCATCCCGCGCAGCATCGGGCCGGGGTGCAGCACGACCGCGTGGTCCGGCAGCAGCTTCTGCCGCCGTTCCGAGAGGCCGTACGCGATGGAGTACTCCCGGGCGGAGGGGAAGAAACCTCCGTGCATCCGTTCGGCTTGGACGCGCAGCATCATCACGGCGTCGACCGCGGGCAGCTCGGCGTCCAGGTCGTGCGAAACGGTCACCGGAAGGCTTTCCACGCCGTAAGGCAGCAACGTCGGCGGCGCGACCAGCACCAACTCCGCGCCGAGGGCCGAGAGCAGGTGGATGTTCGAGCGGGCGACCCGGCTGTGCAGGACGTCCCCGACGATGGCGATCCGGCGGTCCTTGAGGGACCCGAGGCGCTCCCGCAGCGTGGCCGCGTCGAGCAGGGCCTGCGTCGGGTGCTCGTGGGTGCCGTCGCCGGCGTTGACCACCGAGGTGCCCGGCCCGGCCAGCCAGCCGGCGAGGCGCTGGGCGGCGCCGCTGGCCGGGTGCCGGACGATCACGCAGTCGGCGCCCGCGGCGGCCAGCGTCAGGGCCGTGTCCCGCAGCGACTCCCCCTTGTTCACCGAGGAACTGGAGGCCGAGACGTTGATCACGTCCGCGCTCATCCACTTGCCGGCGATCTCGAACGACACCCGGGTGCGGGTCGAGTTCTCGTAGAACAGGGTGATCACCGTGCGGCCGCGCAGCGTCGGCAGCTTCTTGACCTCGCGGCCGAGCAGCGTGTGCTTGAGCTCGTCGGCGGTGTCGAGCACGGCCGTGGCGACCGCCGGGTCCAGGCCGTCGGTGGCGAGCAGGTGCTTCACGAGTCCTCTCCAGGGGCTTCCGCGGGTCGCAGCAGGACGGCGTCGCGGCCGTCGATCTCGGCCAGCAGGACGGACACGCCCTCGGCGCGCGCGGTCGGCACGTTCTTGCCCACGTAGTCGGCGCGGATCGGCAGCTCGCGGTGACCGCGGTCGACCAGGACGGCCAGCTGCACCGCGCGGGGACGGCCGTGATCACGCAGGGCATCGAGCGCGGCCCGGATGGTCCGGCCGGAGAAGAGGACGTCGTCCACCAGGATCACGACGCGGTCGTCGATGCCGTCGGGCGGCAGCTGCGTCTGTTCGAGCGCGCGCGGCGGGCGGCGGCGGAGGTCGTCCCGGTAGAGGGTGACGTCGAGGGCGCCGGTGGGCGGGCGGACCCCGGAGAACTCGCCGATCTTGTCGGCCAGGCGGACGGCCAGGGGCGTGCCGCGGCTGGGGATCCCGAGCAACACGGGCGGGGTAGTGCTCTCCGCACCGTTCGCGGTCTTTTCGATGACCTGATGGGCCATTCGGGCGATCGTGCGCGCGACATCGCCGGCCGTCAGGAGCTCGCGCTCCCCGGCCGAACCAGCCGCGTCACGCGGGCGTGACGACAAACCGGACTCCTTCCCCGCCTCACCGGACGGGTCCTTAAAGGACGTCTGTTCCCCTGCTGGTCGGGGCTTTCGCACCGACAGTAGCAGGCACTTTGCTCAGTCTTCCGGGTGGTGTGGCGTGATTCGCGGCAAGCTTCTGCTTGACCTGGTGACAACAATGCGTAACCATTACTCTGAGTATTCGACTCAGCGAGTCCCCCGGCCCGGTCACCCCGACCGGGAGGGGGTGAAGAACGGAGAACGACCAGATGGGCGATTACGCCAAGGCGCTCGGGGCCAAGCTCCGCGGGATCCGCCAGCAGCAGGGCCTGTCCCTGCACGGGGTCGAGCAGAAGTCCGGTGGGCGCTGGAAGGCCGTCGTCGTCGGCTCGTACGAGCGTGGCGACCGCGCCGTCACCGTCCAGAAGCTGGCCGAGCTGGCCGACTTCTACGGTGTGCCGGTGGTCGAGCTGCTGCCCGAGGGCCGGGTCCCCTCCGGTGCCGAGCCCGCCACCAAGATCGTGATCAACCTGGAGCGCCTGCAGCAGCTGCCGGCCGAAAAGGTGGGCCCGCTGGCCCGCTACGCGGCGACGATCCAGAGCCAGCGCGGCGACTACAACGGCAAGGTGCTCTCGATCCGCACCGAGGACCTGCGGTCCCTGGCGATCATCTACGACATGACCCCGGGCGAGCTGACCGAGCAGCTCATCGACTGGGGTGTGCTCCCCCCGGAGGCGCGTCCTTCCAAGGAGGACTGATCGCCCGATGTGCTGCACCGACGAGGTGAGCGTTCCCCGGTGGGGCACCGGAGACGCTCACTGACTCGTCGGGGGGCCTCGCAGCACCCGGGTGGATCTTCGTTCTACAGCACCGCGCGGAGGCGGTCGGCGATCGTGCCGATCCGGCCCAGGACGCCGTTGACGAACCGCGGCGAGTCGTCCGTGGACAGTTCCTTCGCCAGGCCGACGGCCTCGTCGATCGCGACCGGGTCCGGCACGTCCTCGGCCCAGAGCAGCTCGTAGACCCCGACCCGCAGCACCGCGAGGTCGACCTTCGGCATCCGCTCCAGGGTCCAGCCCTGCGCGTGCTCGGCCAGCAGCTCGTCGATCTGCGCCTTCCGGGCCGTCACGCCCTCGACCAGGCTGATCGTGTAGTCCGCGATCGGGTCGACCTCGGTCGCGCCGACGCGGTCGGCCAGCAGCGTCACCGCGTCGGTGTCGCGCTGCACAGCCTCGTACAGCATTTCCACCGCGCGACGGCGCGCCTGCCTGCGGCTGATCGCGCCGCCGCGGTTCGGGTGGGGTTTCGACGTCGGCATCAGCTGGAGACGCGGCCCAGGTAACGGCCGTCGCGGGTGTCGACCTTGATCTTCTCGCCGGTGGACAGGAACAGCGGGACCTGGATCTCCGCGCCGGTCTCCAGCGTCGCCGGCTTGGTGCCGCCGGTGGACCGGTCGCCCTGCAGGCCCGGGTCGGTGTGCTGGACGACCAGCTCGACCGACGTCGGCAGCTCGACGTACAGCGGCTCGTTCTCGTGCACCGCGACCTGGACCTCGGTGTTCTCGAGCATGTAGTTGGCGTTGTCGCCGACGACCTCGGCCGGGACGGTGATCTGGTCGTAGGTGTCACCGTCCATGAACACGAAGTCCTGACCCTCCTTGTAGAGGTAGGTCATGTTCCGGCGGTCCACCGTGGCCGTGTCGACCTTCGTGCCCGCGTTGAACGTCTTGTCGACCACCTTGCCGGTGAGCACGTGCTTGAGCGTGGTGCGCACGAAGGCGCCGCCCTTGCCCGGCTTGACGTGCTGGAACGCGGTGACGGTCCAGAGCTGGCCGTCCAGGTTGAGGACGAGCCCGTTCTTCAGGTCGTTGGTCGTGGCCACGAGCTTGCAGTCTCCTGTGTCGATCTTCCGGTGTTCGGGGCCGCCGTCAGACGACCACGAGGTTCTTGGTGCTCAGGGTGAGGAGTTCGGGCTCCCCAGCCCGCACGACGAGCGTGTCCTCGATGCGCACGCCACCGCGCCCCGCGAGGTACACGCCGGGCTCGACGGTGACCGCCATACCGGCGGCCAGTGTACCGACGCCCGTCGCGGCGAAGCTGGGCGCCTCGTGGATCTGCAGGCCGACGCCGTGCCCGAGACCGTGCGCGAAGTGCTCGCCGTGCCCGGCGCCCTTGATCACGTCCCGCGCGGCGGCGTCCACATCGGACACTTCGGCGCCGGGCACGACGGCGTCGACGCCCGCCGCCTGTGCGGTGTGCACGAGGTCGTACACCTCGCGCTGCCAGTCCGCGGGCTCACCGAGGACGAAGGTGCGGGTCATGTCGGAGTGGTAGCCGTCGACGGTGGCGCCGAAGTCCATCTTGACGAAGTCGCCCCGCTTGAGTTCGGCGTGCGTCGGCTGGTGGTGCGGGATGGCGGAGTGCGCACCGGCGGCGACGATGGAGGCGAAACTGGGCGCGGACGAGCCGTGCTCCAGCATCCGGTTCTCCAGGTCACGGGCGATTTCCAGCTCGGTCCGCCCGGGCCGCAGCCCCCCGGCGGCGAGCAGGTCGTCCAGCGCCCGGTCGGCGGCGGCGCACGCCTGGCGCAGGGCCTCGATCTCGGCCTCGTCCTTGACCTCGCGCAGCTGCTCGACCAGGCCCGGGGTGCGCTCGAGGGGCACCTGCCGCTTCAGGGCTTCGTAGGTCTCGACGCTGACGTGCTGGCTTTCGAACCCGACGCGCCCGTAGGTCCTGCGGTCGCCGGCGGCCTTGGCGACGAGGGCGGCGGCACTGGCCCGGTCGACGACGGTTTCGAGGTCGGGCACCTCGGCGGCCGACTGGGTGGTGTAGCGGCCGTCGGTGCAGAAGAGCGTCTTGGCGTCGCCGTCGGCGTGGAGGAGAACGGCGGCGTTCGAGCCGGTGAAGCCGGTCAGGTAGCGGATGTTGAGCAGATCGGTGACCAGCAGCGCGTCGACACCGGCTCCGGTCAGGAGCCGGCGCAGCGCACCGCGGCGTCGTCCATGGGTCTCGGGCACGGGGTTCACCTTAGTTCCCCGGGGGCCGGGTGACTGGCCAGTAGGCCGCCTACACTCCGCAGGATGAGCGCCTGGGTGATTCGCGGACTGGTGATGGCGGTGCTGCACGGCGCGGCGATCACGTTGCTGGCCAAGTACGCGGTCTACCACCCGACGGACCAGACGCTGGTGATCTCACTGGCCCTGGCGGTCCTGGTCGGCGCGGCGGCGCTGTGGAGCGCGGTGGACGCGTGGCGCGGCCTCCCGGACCGCGGGCGGGTGTGGTTCATCGCGGCGCTGATCGCGGGCCCGGTGGCGGGGATCCTGTACGTGATCGGCCGGGCGGTGTTCGTGGACCAGACGGGCGTGTCCGAGCTCGGGGGCGCGTTGACCGGCGGGGCGGCGTTCTCGGCGCTGCTGGTCCTGATCCCCGCGGGGCTCGGGTTGTTCGTCGGCGGCCGGCTGGGGCGGTCGGAGGGATCGGGCGAGGAACCGCGGGGGTAGTTCGCGGCGCTCACCGCGGCGGGCCTTTGCGATGCTCGCGGGCTTCGGGCCGCCTCCGCGTGGTCCTGCATGCCGCGCGGGCACTTCCCCGGCCGCGCCTGCCCGCTCCGCGGGCATTGCCTGCCGCATTCGTCGATCCCCAGGCGCGCTCACCTGCTCGGCCGAGCCGCGTCCTCACTCAGCCGACCAGCGAGGCGCCCTTCGGGTAGCCGTCCCACTGGGCCGCGCTGAGCGGGCGGGCCGTCGAGGCGTTGTTGCCCACGATGCCGCCGTCGGGGATGCGCCAGCGCTTCCGGTCGTCGAGCACGAACGCGAACCCGCGGTCCGGGGCCTCCACCGCCTCCGCGCCCGATCGCAGGCGGGCCGCCAGCGGGAGCGTCTCCAGGGCCGGGGGTGCCTTCTCCAGCACTTCGCCGGCCAGGGCCACCGCCACCGTGCGCCGGTCCACCCGCACGCGCGCGCCCGCCCGGACCAGGTCCATCGTGCGCTCCGGCGAGGGGGCCGTCACGCCGTCGAACGTCGCGGCCACCCGGCCGGGGTTCGCGCACGCCTGGCTGCCCAGCAGGTCCAGCCCGAAGTGCCGCAGGTCGCTCGGCGCGTTCGCCCCGCCCAGCGTGGTCGCGCGCACGACGTCGAACGGCACCCGGTCGCACGGGTCGGCCGACGACAGCGGCGCGTGCCCGTCCGCGCGGCGCACCAGCCCCGGCCCCTCCTTCCACGGTCCCGGGATCACCACCGGCTGGAACGGGTGCTCGGTGAAGTCCGCCGTCCAGAAGGTGAGCGTCGTCCCGCCGTCGGTCTCGTGCGCGACGACGAACGCGGCGAGCGCCCCCACCCACATCAGGTCGGCGCTGAAGCCGTCGACGATCGACCGGGCCCGCGGCGCCGACGTCGACGCGACCGGCACGAACCCGCCGACGTCCAGGGCCTGCACCCCGGACCCGAACGCCGGGTCGCGCGAGCGGAGCAGGAACTGCCCGGCGCCGTTGGCGCCCGCGGCGCGGCCGGTGGTGTCGGTGAACATCAGGTAGAACCAGCCGTCGAGGTAGACGACGGAGGGCTGGCCGGCCCCGTAGACGTTCGCGCGGTGCACGTCGTGCGACGGCCCGAGGATCGGCCGCCCGCCCGCGGCCCGCGTCCAGTGGAGACCGTCGGTGCTGGTGGCGAGCCCGATCGCGTTGCCGAGCGCGTGGTCCCCGGCGGCGCCGGTGTAGTACAGGTAGTACGTCGAGCCGACGCGCAGCACGGACGGGTCGCAGGTGTGCATGCCGTCGAACTGCCCGGGCGCACCGGAGAAGACGGCCGCGGGGATCCCGCCGCCGGGTCCGGCGAACGGCCCGTCCATCGACTGCGCCTGGGCGTAGAGGATGTCGTCGCCGGCGGGTCCGGCGCCGCCGTACTGGCTGCACCACCACATCCGGGTCTGCCCGCGGTCGAGCATGACGGAGGGGCCGTAGTTGTAGACGGCATCAGCTCCACCGGCGGCGATCACGCCACCACTCTGCCGGGGGTCACCCGAAGCGAGCTTGACATCGGTGGGCCGCGGCGCGCTGGTTTTCCCGCCGGCGATGGCGGGCTGGTTTCCCGCCGCCTGTGGCTGGGCGTAACCCTGGGTGCAGCCTGCGAGGAGGAGGCCCGCCAGAACGCTGGCGAACAAGGCACGAGCGGGTCGCCGACCCCCACGACGAAACGGGTGCACGACACCGGAGTGTAGCGAGAGACCACCCGTCCGGGCGGCGGCGCTCCTGTTCGAGGGACGCCCGATCGAGCGCGGCGTGCCGCCACACAGCCCGGCAACCTCCTCCACCCAGCTCTACCGGGCGCCGGGTCTTTCCGCCGCGCTCTAGCGGGCGCCGGGTCTTTCCGCCGCTCTATCGGATGCCGGGTTTTTCCGCCGCGACCAGCTCGACCTCGAACCCGGCCTCGTTCTCCAGGTACGCCGCGTAGTGGGCGGCGCCGCCCGCGTGCGGGTACCGGTCCGCGAACAGCGGGCGCCAGCCGTGCTTCTCCGCCCTGGCCGCCAGGTCGTCCACCTCCGCCCGGGTCGCCACGTGCAGCGCCAGGTGGTTCAGGCCCGGCCGGGTGCGGTCGTGCTCTGGCGCGCTCAGCTCGGGCGACTCCTCGACCACCAGGTACGTTCCGCCGAGCCGCCAGCTGATGCCCGCCGGCCAGCGCTGGAACTCGCGCCAGCCCAGCTCGCCGAGGAGCCAGCCCCAGCTGCGCTCCGCCTCCGCGAGGTCCGGCACCCACAGCTCGATGTGGTGCGGCCGCCCGTGCACCGCCGGCAGCGCCACCAGCACCCGGTGCAGGTCGCCGTAGTGGACGCCGCTGCCGACGTCCAGGAAGCCCAGGCGGGCGGCCACCTTGCGGCTCGCCGCGTTCCGCTCGTGGACCAGCGCCCAGACCGCCGGCAGCCCGAGCGTGCCGAGCCCGTGGTCCAGCAGCGCGCGGGCGGCCTCGGTCGCGAATCCCCGGCCGGCGTGCGTGCTCGCGACGTAGTAGCCCAGCTCGGGCACCTCGCCCGGCAGCTCCCACGACGGCCGCAGGTGCGCGACGCCGATCACCTCGCCGTCGTGCTCGATCACCCAGTGGCCCTGGCCCGCCGGGCCGCGGTAGGCGAGGCGGCGGTCCACCATCGCGCCCGCGGTGGCCGGGTCGGAGAAGTCCGCCGCGAAGAACCGGCTCATCTCCGGGTCGGCGAAGACCTTCACCACGGCTTCGCGGTCCGGCTCGGTCAGCGGCCGCAACGTCAGCCGCGGCGTCGCCAGCAGGGTCATCCCGCGTGGGTGGCGAGCCAGCGCAGGGCGAGCGGGTAGCCGTCCACGCCGAGACCCGCGATCACCGCGGTCGCGATGTCCGACAGCACGCTGTGGTGCCGGAACGCCTCCCGCTTGTGCACGTTCGAGATGTGCAGCTCGATCAGCGGCGCGGTCAGCTGCGCCGCGGCGTCGCGCACCGCGATCGAATAGTGCGTCCACGCGCCGGCGTTGAGGACCACCGGGTTCCCGCCGTCGGCGGCCTCGTGCAGCCAGCCGACCAGCTCGCCCTCGAAGTCGGTCTGCCGGACCTCGACCTCGATCCCCAGCTCCTCGCCGGCCTTGACGCACAGCGCCGCGAGGTCGTCGTGGGTGGTCGAACCGTAGACCGACGGCTCGCGCTTGCCGAGCCGGCCGAGGTTGGGGCCGTTGAACACGAACGCCTTCACAGCAGCACGCTCCCGCCGCTGCGGGACGGCTCCGCCGCGATCGCCGAGTACGCAGCCGCCAGCAGCGCCGGGTCCGGCCCTTCGAGCCGGCCGGGCTTGCCGACGCCGTCCAGGACGACGAACCGCAGCGCCCCCGAGCGGGTCTTCTTGTCGCCCTTCATGGTTTCCAGCAGCTGCGGCAGCGCGTCGGCGTCGTAGGTCGTCGGCAGGCCGAGCAGCTTCAGCACGGACGCGTGCCGTTCGGCCGTGGCGTCGTCGAGCCGGCCGGCCAGCCGCGCCAGCTCGGCGGCGAACACCAGGCCGACGCTGACCGCGGCGCCGTGGCGCCACCGGTACCGCTCGCGGCGCTCGATGGCGTGCCCGAGGGTGTGGCCGTAGTTGAGGATCTCCCGCAGGTCGGATTCGCGCAGGTCGGCGGCCACCACGCCGGCTTTCACCCGGATCGACCGCTCGACCAGCTCGGCCAGGACGTCACCGGTCGCGTCGAGCGCCGCGGCCGGGTCGGCCTCGATCAGCTCGAGGATCCGCGGGTCGGCGATGAAGCCGGCCTTCACGACCTCGGCCATCCCGGCGACGAGCTCGTTCGGCGGGAGCGTCTCCAGCGTCGCGAGGTCGACGAACACCGCGCTCGGCTCGTGGAACACCCCGACGAGGTTCTTGCCGGCCTCGGTGTTGATGCCGGTCTTGCCGCCGACCGAGGCGTCGACCATGCCGAGCAGCGTGGTCGGCACGTTGACCAGCCGGACCCCGCGCATCCAGGTGCCCGCGACGAACCCGGCGAGGTCGGTGACCGCGCCGCCGCCGAGGCCGACCACGACACCGCGGCGGTCCAGCCCGATCCGGCCGAGCACCTCCCAGCAGAAGCCGGCGACGGTCAGCGACTTGCCGTCCTCGGCGTCCGGGATCTCGACCCGGTGCGCGTCCAGGCCCGCCGCGTTCAGCTCGTCGCGGATGGCCTCGGCCGTGGCGGTCAGCGTCGGCGGGTGGATCAGCGCGACCTTCGAGGCGCCGGCCAGGTGCTCGGTGAGGTCGCCGAGCAGGCCGCGCCCGACCACGACGTCGTAGGGCTGGGCGGTGGCGACCGGGATCCGCACCGGATCAGACACGGGGAAACTCACTCCTTGGCTTCGGCGGGAGCGGCGAGCTCCGCCACGAGGTGCGCGACGATCTCGGCGGGCGACCGGTCGTCGGTGACGATCTCGACGGTGGCGACCTCGCGGTAGACGGGCACCCGCTCGTCGAGCAGTTTCTTGAAGGTGGCGCGGGGGTTCACCCCGGCCAGCAACGGCCGCGCGGAGGACAGCCCGGTGCGCTGCACCCCCGCCGCCAGGCCGACGTTGAGGAAGACCACGGTGTGCCGGGCCAGCCGGGCCCGGGTGCCCGGGGTGAGCGGGGCGCCGCCGCCGAGGGAGAGCACGCCGTCGTGCTCGGCCAGCGCGGTGGCGACCGCCGCTTCTTCCAGTGCGCGGAAGGCGGGTTCGCCGTCCTCGGCGAAGATGTCGGAGATGCTGCGCCCGGTGCGCGCGACGATGTCGTCGTCACTGTCCCGGAACGCGACGCCGAGTGAAGCCGCCAGCAGCGGCCCGACCGTGCTCTTGCCCGAGCCGGGCGGGCCGACGATCACCGCGCGAGGGCTCACCAGCGCTCCTCGAGGGCCTTGAGGTACGCCTCGGCGTTGCGCTTGCTCTCGGCGAGCGAGTCGCCGCCGAACTTCTCCAGCGCGGCGTCGGCCAGGACGAGCGCCACCACCGACTCCAGCACGACCCCGGCGCGCGGCACCGCGCAGACGTCGGACCGCTGGTGGATGGCCACCGCGGGCTCCCCGGTCTTGACGTCCACTGTGGACAGTGCTTTGGGGACGGTCGAGATCGGCTTCATGGCCACGCGCACGCGCAGCGGCTCGCCGTTGGTGATGCCGCCCTCCAGCCCGCCCGCGCGGTTGGACCGGCGGGTGACGCCGACCGGGCCGGTGCCGCGGTCGATCTCGTCGTGCGCCTGGCTGCCCCAGCGGCGGGCGGTGGTGAAGCCGTCACCGACCTCGACGCCCTTCATCGCCTGCACGCCCATCAGGGCGCCGGCCAGCCGCGCGTCGAGGCGGCGGTCCCAGTGGACGTGGGAGCCGAGGCCCGGCGGGAGGCCGTAGGCCAGGACCTCGATCACGCCGCCGACGGTGTCGCCCGCCTTCCGCACGGCGTCGACCTCCGCGACCATCGCGTCGGTGCCCTCCTGGCTGAACGCGCGCACCGGGCTTTCGTCGATCGCCGCGAGGTCTTCCGCGGTCGGCAGCGGGCCTTCGGGCGCGTCCGCGCCGCCGATCGAGACGACGTGGCTGAGGATCTCGACGCCGAGCAGCTGCTTCAGGAAGTTCCGGGCGACGGTGCCGAGCGCGGTCCGCGACGCCGTCTCGCGGGCGCTGGCGCGCTCCAGGACGGGACGGGCCTCGTCGAAGCCGTACTTCTGCATGCCGGGCAGGTCCGCGTGGCCCGGGCGGGGCCGGGTGAGCGGTTCGTTGCGCGCGAGACCTTCGAGCACCTGCGGGTCGACCGGGTCGGCCGCCATGACCTGCTCCCACTTGGGCCACTCGGCGTTCTCGATCTGCACGGCGACCGGGCCGCCCTGGGTAAGGCCGTGGCGAACGCCGCCGAGGAACTCGATGTGATCGGTCTCGAACCCCATCCGCGGGCTCCGGCCGAAGCCCAGACGGCGCCGGGCCAGCTGCTCGGTGACGTCGGCGGTGGTGACGGCAACCCCGGCGGGCATGCCTTCGAGCACGGCGGCCAGCGCGGGTCCGTGCGATTCACCTGCGGTGATCCAGCGCAACATGGGCTCAATCCTGTCACGGGCGGGGTGCGGGGCATGCCTCCGGTCATGCCGAGCCGGGGAAGAGGGCGCACAGCCGGGCGGCGGTGAGCGGCGCGGGCCTGACGGCGGCCGGCGGGATCGGGGATCGGGGCGCACTTCGGCAAGCCTGCGGTGGCTGCCGCGGTGGTGGTCGCGAGGAGCGGGAAGGTCATGAATCCAGCGTGCTGCGGCCGGGGCGGGCGAGGCAATCACCGGTTTCCGCGAACGGAGGGTTCGCGACGTTTTCGGGCCGGAATCACTCCTGTGGGCGACGTCCGCGGCGGGATTTCGGGGTGCGGACGCGCGGGGTGGAGTGGCGGAGGGCTGGAGGCACCGCTGGCTCGGGGCGGGATCGCGGAGCCCGCCGGTCGGTTCGCGTACCTGGAGGGTCGGCTCGCGTACCCGGACGGTCGGCTCGCGTACCTGGAGGGTCGGCTCGCGTGCCCGGACGGTCGATTCGCGTGCCCGGACGGTCGGCTCGCGTACCTAAAGGGTCGGCTCGCGTGCCCGGACGGTCGATTCGCGTGCCCGGACGGTCGGCTCGCGTACCTAAAGGGTCGGTTCGCGTGATCGAGGAGTCGACTCGCGTGATTGGAGGGGCGACTCGCGTGATTGGAGGGGCGACTCGCGTGATTGGAGGGGCATCTCGCGGGTGGGGTGCGGGAGGGAGGGATTCGGGGCCCCCTGCGGCCCGGATCCCTCCCTCCCTTTCAGAGGGTCAGGCGGAGGAGGGCGAGGCCGTTTCCGGCGCGGACTTCGAGGGCCGTCAGGTCCGAGGTCTTGAGGGCCGTGCCGATCACGATGCGAGCCGTGTTGTCCGGGACCGCCTTCCACGTCGCCAGCTGCGTTTCCGCCCCGGAACGGGAAATCGCCACCAGGATGTACTCGCCGCTGCTGCGGTCCCCCGTGTAGCTGCACGACATGTCCACCTGCGTGCCCCACGAGAAGGCGTCGAGGCGGGCGTCCGCGCGGACCGGGAACGCGCCCAGCGCCGTCATCGCCACCGAAGGCGGCGGAGCCGGCACGGAAGACGACGCCACCACCGCCAGCGCGACGCACGCCGACACCGCCAGGGCCGCCGACGCGGACGTCACCGCCGTCCGGATCCGGCGGCCGCGCCGGACGCGGCGCAGGACCGACGGCAGCAGGTCCGGCGGGGGCGGCGCGAGGTCCGGTGGCACCGCGGGCGCGTCGACCCTGGCCAGCAGCCCCGGCAGCCCCGCCAGGTCGCGCACCGAAGCCGCGCAGCGGTCGCACGTGCGCAGGTGCTCCTCGAAACGCTGCCGGTCCTCGGGGGAAAGCGCTCCCAGCACGTAGGCGGCGTCGAACGTCGCGAACGGGTCTTCGCTCACTGGGTCACCCCCCTCTCCTCGAGCACCAGCCGCAACGCGCGCAACGCGTAGTGCGTGCGCGACTTGACCGTCCCTTCGGCGACGCCCAGCCGCAGCGCCGCATCCGCCACTGAATAGCCCTGGAAGTAACACAGGACCAGCACCTCGCGGTGCCGTTCCGACAGCTCGGCCAGCGCCTCCGCGACCAGCCACCCCTGCACCGCGCGGTCGGTGCCGTCGGCGACCGCGCCCTCCGGCGGCCGGTCGGTGACCACCTCCGACCGGGCCGACGCCGAGCGCCAGCCGTCGATGGCGATCCGCCGGGCCACCGTGAACAGCCACGCCCGCGCCGAACCCTGTGACTGGTCCAGCACCGACGGCGACCGCCAGGCCCGCAGCAGCGTCTCCTGGAGGACGTCCTCGGCCCGGATCCGGTCACCGGAGGTCAGGTGCAGGGCGTAGGACCACAGCGCGGCCGCGTGCTCTTCGTGCAGCGCGCGCATCAACGCCTCTTCGGCGACTTCTCCCACGAACTCAGGCCGTCACCCGGCGCCGGTCCTTCACGAACAGCAGCGCCAGGCCGCCCACGATGCAGACCGCCTCCGTGATGACGCCCCAGTACTCCGGCTGGCTGTTGAACTGGTCGTGGTTGCCCATGAACCCGACCGTCGCGGCCAGCACGTACGCGCCGAGCGTCAGCGCCCCGAAGCCGAACGCGCCCAGCGCCGGCAGCCAGTGCCGCCAGGCCAGGACCGCTACGGCCAGCACCAGCCCGGCGATCGCGTCGAGCAGGAACAGGGTGCCGGTGATGCCCGGGTAGTCCTGTGTCCACAAGAAGTAGTGCACGCCCGCCGAGCCCAGCAGCGCGGCCGCCACGACGATGCGCAGAACCCAACTCACCATGATCGTTCCTCCACTCCACACCCACTCCGGTACATACACGGAGCAGGGGGCGATCCGGTTCACCGGGAATTGAACCGAACCGGGGGTGATCTCGTTCATAAGGGCATGACAGCCGAACTGCACTCCCGCCGCACCGTCCTGTCCACCGGTGCCGCCGTCGCCGGTGCCGCCGTCGGCGCCGTCGCGCTCTCCGCCTGCTCGGCCGAGCCGGGCGCCAAGTCGGGCACCGCGCAGGCGCCGATCGCCGCCGGGACGCCGCTGGTCGCGCTTTCCGACGTCCCGGTCGGTCAGGCGAAGGCCGCCAAGGCCCCGGACGGTTCCGACGTCATCGTGGCCCGGACGTCCGAGTCGGCCGCCGCCGCGTTCAGCGCCGTGTGCACCCACCAGGGCTGCACGGTCGCGCCGAAGGGTGCCGACCTGGTCTGCCCGTGCCACGGTTCGGTGTTCAACGCGCTCACCGGCGAGGTCAAGCAGGGCCCGGCCAACAAGCCGCTGCCGTCCGTGCCGGTCAAGGTCGAGAACGGGAAGGTCGTGACCGGCTGACGAGCCGGGCGCACGCGAAGGGCCCTTGCGGACGAACGTCCCCAAGGGCCCGACGCGGGACAGCGGCGGTTCAGGCGTCCCAGGTGAACAGCGGGCCGGCCGCCGCGACGTCGCGCTCGGCGTCCAAACCGGACAGGACGTCCGCCGAGGCGTCCAGCGCGACGACCGGGACGATGGCCGAGTAGCCCGCCGCCGTCACCGCTTCCGGGTCCCAGCTGACGATCGGCTGGCCGGCCCGCACCTGCTCGCCCTTGACGACGTGCAGTGTGAAGCCCTCGCCCTTCTCCTTCACCGTGTCGATGCCCAGGTGGACCAGCACGGCCTTGCCGTCCTCGGTCGCCACGACGTAGGCGTGCGGGTGCAGCGTCGCGACCGTGCCGTCGACCGGCGCGACGGCGTCCGACCGGCCGCCCGAAGGCTGCACGGCGATGCCCGGGCCCACCATGGCCTGCGCGAACACCGGGTCCGGGACCTCGGTGATCGGCACCACGCGCCCGGCGACCGGGCTGAGGATCTCCAGGCTCACAGCAGGTCCTCGATGTCGCTGGCGATCGTGTCCGCCTCCGGCCCGACGATCACCTGCAGGGCCGTCGACCCCATCTTCACCACGCCCATCGCGCCGGCCTTCTTCAGCGCCGCTTCGTCGACGAGGCTCATGTCCTCGACCTCGCAGCGCAGCCGCGTGATGCAGCCCTCGACCTCGGTGAGATTGCCCGCGCCGCCGAGTGCCGCGAGGATCTTTTCGGGCCTGTCATCCGCCATCGCGGTCTCCTTGTTCACTGTTTGTTCCCAACCTGACGCGAACCGCGTGTCCACCTGTACTACGCCGATCGTCGGCATGCACCCCGCCGCGGGCCACGAACGGATAACGGTGGTTGACACCCGTCCGCACGGCGGAGCATCCTGCCCCATCAGATCATTGGTCTAGACCGGAACGTACCAATGTTCCGGGCCGGACGCGAGCACCGGTCCCCCGGTGCCGCGAGAACGAGGAGGGTGACGCCGATGAGCGCGGCCGCGCACGTCCCGCCGCCCGACAAGGTTGTCAACGGGCCCACGCCCAAGCACGCCCAGCTGCGGGAAATCCTCCGCCGCACGGTGGAGCGCGAGCTCCCCCCGGGTGCGCCGATCCCGTCGGAACGCGAGCTGGCCCAGCGCTACGGCGTGTCGCGGCTCACGGTCCGGTCGGCGATCGGCAAGCTGGTCGAGGAGGGCCTGCTCGCCCGGGTCCGCGGCAAGGGTACGTTCACCGCGGCCCGGCGGATGGAGCTGCAGCTCTACCTGATGTCGTTCACCGACGACATGCGGAGGCGGGGGCTGACCCCGACGACCGAGGTGGTCTCCGCGGCCACCGAGGTGCCGCCCACCGCCTCGGCACACGCCCTCGGCCTGGCCGAGGGCGCTCCGGCGCACCACCTGGTCCGGTTGCGGCACGCCGACGGCGTGCCACTGGCCGTCGAACGCGGCTGGTACCACGCGGGCCGGGCACCCGGCCTGCTCGAACTGGACCTGACCCAGTCCATTTACGCACAGCTGGCCGAGACGTACGGTGTGCGTCCCGACCGGGCGTGGCAGACGGTCTGGGCGGAGGGCGCGGACCGCGAGACGGCCCGGCTGCTCGGCATGCGTGCCGGCAGCCCGCTGCTCGTGTTCCGGCGGGTCTCCAGCGCCGGGGGCGACCCCATCGAAGACATCACGTCCTGGTACCGGGGAGATCACTACCAGGTGACCATGCAGTTGGACCGGAACACCCCGGAACCCGGTCAACCACCCCACTATGGAGGATCCAGATGAGTTCGACCACCGCGGAGGGGGCGAAGAAGAGCGGCAGCGGTCTTGCCGGTCTTCAGCGCTTCGGCCGTAGCCTCATGCTCCCGATCGCCGTGCTCCCGGCGGCGGGCATCCTGCTCCGGTTCGGCCAGGACGACATGCTCGGCAAGGACGGCCTGGGCTGGAACAAGGTCGCTTCGGTGCTGGGCGCCGCGGGCGGCACGCTGTTCAACTGGCTGCCGCTGCTGTTCGCGGTCGGCATCGCCGTCGGCTTCGCCAAGAAGGGCGACGGCTCGACCGCCGTCGCGGCGGTCGTGGGCTTCTTCGTGTTCAGCTCCGTCGTCCAGGTGTTCGCCCCGCTGGCCGACCTGCCCGGCTACAAGGCGGGCGCGACCGAGCTGGCGCCGATCAAGTGGCCGTACTCGGTGCTCGCCGGTGTCGTGGTCGGCATCGTGGCGGCGCTGCTGTGGCAGAAGTACCACCGCATCAAGCTGCCCGCCTACCTGGCGTTCTTCGGCGGCCGCCGGTTCGTCCCGATCATCACCGCCGGTGTCATGGTGCTGCTCGGCGTGATCTTCGGCCTGGTCTTCCACTGGGTCGACCAGGGCATCCAGGCCGCCGGTGACGCGGTCACCGCCGCCCCGGTCGTCGGTGGCGGCATCTACGGCGCGCTGAACCGCCTGCTCATCCCGGTCGGTCTGCACCAGCTGCTGAACGTCCCGGTCTGGTTCATCTTCGACGGCGGTGACATCAACAACTTCGTCGCGGGCAAGATGTCGGCGGGTGCCTTCACCACGGGCTTCTTCCCGATCTTCATGTTCGCGCTGCCCGCCGCCGCGCTCGCCATCTGGCAGACGGCCCGCCCGGCGCAGAAGAAGGTCGTCGGCGGTGTGATGATCGCCGGCGCGCTGACCTCGTTCCTGACCGGTGTCACCGAGCCGATCGAGTTCTCGTTCATGTTCGTCGCGTGGCCGCTGTACCTGTTCCACGCGATCATGACCGGCACCTCGCTGGCGATCTGCAACGCGCTGGGCATCCACCAGAGCTTCAACTTCTCGGCCGGCGCGATCGACTACCTGCTCAACCTCGGCGCCCCGGCGGCGCAGAAGCCGTGGCTGCTGATCCCGATCGGGCTCGTCTACGCGGTGATCTACTACGTGGTCTTCCGCTTCGCGATCGTCAAGTTCAACCTGCGGACCCCGGGCCGCGAGGACGACTCGATCGAGGCCGACCTCGAGCGCACCGCCGCCGCGTAACATCCGTACCGACGTAGCACCTGTTTAGCGAGAGGACGAACATGCCGGAGAAACGCGTCGCCGTGGCCAGCAAGGTGGGCCTGCACGCCCGGCCGGCCGCGCTGGTGGCGAAGGCGGCCGCGGCGCAGCCCGTCGCGGTGCAGATCGCCAAGGCCGGCGGGAACCCGGTGGCCGCCGGCAGCGTGCTCAACCTGATGACGCTGGCCGCCGGTTACGGCGACGAGGTGATCATCAGCGCCGAGGGCGAGGGCGCCGAGGAGGCCGTGGAAGCGGTCGCCCAGCTCGTCGCCACCGACCTCGACGCCTGACGGATCCACGAAGGCCCCCGCACCGGTCCCCGACACCGGTGCGGGGGCCTTCGTTTCGTAGGGTGGGCGCATGGAGAGCCTGCGCCTGATCGACGAGTGGCCGGTGGACAACGCCGCGACGGCCGTGGTGACGGCGGACGGCAGCGTCGCCGGCCGCCACGGCGACACCGCGCGGAAGTTCCGGCTGGCGTCGGTTTCCAAGCCGCTGACCGCCTACGCCGCGCTGATCGCGATCGAGGAGGGTGTCGTCGAGCTCGACACCCCGGCCGGGCCCGAGGGCTCGACCGTGCGGCACCTGCTCGCCCACACCTCCGGGCTCGCCTTCGACGCGCACAAGGCGATGGCCGCGCCGGGCACCCGGCGCCTGTACTCCAACGCCGGGTTCGAGCAGCTGGCCGACGCGCTGGCCGAGCACTCCGGCATCCCGTTCGCGCAGTACCAGGCCGAGGCGCTGTTCGCTCCCCTCGGCATGACGTCGACCGCGCTGGAGGGGTCGCCCGCGTCCGGCGCGGTGTCCACTGTGGACGACCTGGCCGCGTTCGCCGCCGAGCTGCAGGCCCCGAAGCTGCTGGCCCCGGCCACCGTGGCCGAAGCGACGAACGTGGTGTTCCCCGGGCTGTCCGGCGTGCTGCCCGGGTTCGGGCACCAGAAGCCCAACGACTGGGGCCTCGGCTTCGAGATCCGCGACCACAAGAGCCCGCACTGGACGGGCGCGGCGAGCTCGCCGCGGACGTTCGGCCACTTCGGCCAGTCGGGGACGTTCCTCTGGGTCGACCCGGACGCGGGCGCGGCCTGCGTGGCGCTGACCGACCGCGCGTTCGGGCCGTGGGCCGCCGAGGTCTGGCCGCGCTACACCGACGCCGTGCTGGCGGAACTGGGCGCGTGAAGCCGGGTCCTCCTCGCCGCCTCTCCTGTGCTCGCCGCCTGCAGCGCACCCCGGCGAACCCGGTGGACGCCGTCCCCTTCCCCTGACCCGCTCGTGAGTGGGAAACAGTGTTCCAACCCTGTTTCTCACTCACGACCAGCCGCGGCCGGGCGTTCAGCCGAACGGACCCCACCGGCAGGGTCCAAAGACCCTGCCGCCCACCCGGCACGAGTGGTGTCCTGTACAGGTGCAGGCCCGCCGCAGGGCCGGTGCGGGGACCTCGGGCCCCGGCGGGCCGCACACCTTCTTCACTCCATGACGCGGATCGGTTCCCCCGCCTGGTAGGCGGCGATGTCCTCGACCGCGTCGCCGTAGAAGATCTCGTAGACCTCCCGCGTGACGAAGCCGATGTGCGGCGTCAGGACCGCGTTGTCGAGTGTCCTCAGTGGATGGTCGGCGGGGAACGGCTCGGTGTCGTAGACGTCCAGCGCGGCGGCGCGGATCTCCTTGCGCCGCAACGCCTCCACCAGCGCGGCTTCGTCGACGATCGGGCCGCGGGAGGTGTTCACCAGCAGCGCGGTCGGCTTCATCGCGGCGAGCTCGGGCGCCCCGACCAGGCCGCGGGTGCGCTCCCCGAGCACCAGGTGGATGGACAGCACGTCCGACCGTGCGAACAGCTCGTCCTTGCTCACCGCCGTGACGCCGTGCGGATCGGCCTTCTCCTGCGTGAGGTTCTGGCTCCAGGCGATGGTCTCCATGCCGAAGACCTGCCCGATCCTGGCCGCGCCGGCGCCGAGCCGGCCCAGGCCGAGCAGGCCGAGGGTCTTGCCGTGCAGCATGGTGCCGACGGACGTCTGCCAGCCGCCCTCGCGCATGGACCGGAACTCCTGCGGCAGGTTCCGCGACGCGGCCAGGATCAGCGCCCAGGTGTGCTCGGCCGTCGGTTCCCCGATGTAGCCGGTGGCGGACACGACGACGCCGTTGCGCCGCGCGGCCGCGACGTCGATGGCCGCGTTCCGCTTGCCCGTGCTGACCAGCAGCTTCAGGTCGGGCAGGGCGTCGAGCACCTCGGCCGGGAAGCGGGTGCGCTCCCGCATCGCGACCACCGCCTCGAAGCCCTGCAGCTGCTTGACGACGTCGGTCAGGGGTTCGGTGAAGACCGTGATGTCGGCCTGCAGCGAGTCCCAGTCACCGAAGGTAAGGGCGACGTTCTGGTAGTCGTCGAGAATCGCGATCCGCATGGCCTCACCGTAGCCCGGCGAAGACGTCCACCCGACGTGACCCAGCCCTCTTGAACACGTTCAAAAAGCGGGCTACCGTCCTTCTTGAACACGTTCAAAACTGGAGGAACCATGGACCCGATAGTCCTCGCCTACGCGCTCTACCTGCTGATCAGCATCCCGCTGACCGTCCTCGTCGCCCGGACGCTGAGCAAGCACGGCCGCACCTTCCTCGCCGAGGTCTTCGCCGACAGCCCGGGCCTGGCCAACGCCGTCAACCAGCTGCTGGTCGTCGGCTTCTACCTGATCAGCCTCGGGTTCGTGACGCTCTTCCTGACCAGCGGCGCCGACATCACGACGGCCCGGGAGGTGTTCGAGATGCTGTCGGTCAAGATCGGCACGGTCGCGCTCGTCCTCGGCGTCATGCACCTGTTCAACGTGCTGGTCTTCAACGGCATCCGGCGCCGCCACCTGGCCCCGAAGCCCGCGCCGGCGCCGCTGCCGCTCCCCTACCCCGGCGTGCCGCAGGCCCCGCCCTACCCCGCGCCCTGACGGCGGCGGCGCTACCGTGCAGCGCGTGGCCAAGAGCGAGGAAACGCGGTCCCTGATCGTCACGACCGCGATGCGGCTGTTCACCGAGAACGGCTACGACCGCACGACGATGCGGGCGATCGCCGCCGAGGCGGGCGTCTCGGTCGGGAACGCCTACTACTACTTCTCGTCCAAGGAACAGCTGATCCAGGGCTTCTACGACGAGATGGCCGGGCAGCACCTGGCGGCGGCCCGGGCCCTGCTGGACGGGCGGCCCGGCTTCGCGGACCGGCTCAAGGCCGTGCTGCTGTGCTGGCTCGACGTCGCCGAGCCCTACCACCGCTTCGGCACCCAGTTCTTCGTCAACGCGGCCGACCCGGAGTCGCCGCTGAGCCCGTTCAGCGACGACTCCTCGGCCGCCCGCGAGGCGTCGATCGGCCTCATGCGCGAGGTCGTCGACGGCTCCGACGTCAAACTCGACCCGGAACTGCGGGACCGGCTGCCGGAGCTGCTGTGGCTCTACCAGATGGGCGTGGTGCTGTTCTGGGTGCACGACCGCTCGGCCGGCACGAAACGCACCCGGATGCTGGTCGAGCGCAGCGTGCCGCTGCTGGCCCGGCTGGCCTCCCTCTCCCGGCTGCGGGTGTTCCGCCCGGTCAGCCGGGAGATCGTCGACCTGATCCAGGAGCTGGGCAAGCGCGACTGACGGCGCTTCACTCCTTGCGGGAGATCACCTCGGTGGCCCCGTTCTTGCTGAACGCGGCCCACAGGTTGAAGCCGATGATCGCCACGCCGGCGATCAGCCACAACCAGATGAACCCCCCGGACTTGTTCGCGTTGACGAACCCGAAGACGAGAAGGGCGGCACCGAAGATCGCGCCGAAGACCGCCACGGGTTTCGAGGGTTTGACGTTGAAGGACGACATTCACCCACCCCAGTTCAGTGAAATCAACGACCGTTGACCAGGTGCCCGCGATCATCCGGCGCCAAACCCCGTCCCGGACAGCTCGATCATTTCCGCGGCCGAGCCGGCCCTAGCCGGGATTGACCGCCCGGAAGTACAGGAACCGCGGCTTGGTCCGCAGGTTGGCCGCCCACTGCGGATCGGCGGCCTCGGCCTCCGGGACCGGCATCGGCTCCACCAGGCGGTCCACCGCGAAGCCAGCGTCGCGGATCGCCTGGAACGTCCAGCTCAGCGGGCGCCGGTGGAAGCGGACCACGGTGCCCGGCGGGAACTCGTCCTCCAGCAGCTCGAGCTCGAAGTAGTTCTCCTTCCCGAACCAGCGCCAGTCCTCGCCCGGGTGGTGCACCGAGAACACCAGCACCCCACCGGGCTTGAGGACCCGGCGGAACTCGGCCAGCGCGGGCCCCCAGTCGGCCAGGTAGTGCAGCACGAGCGACGCCGTGACGACGTCGATCGAGGCGTCCGGCAGGTCCAGGGGCCGGGTGATGTCCGCGACCTCGAACCGGGCGGCGGCACCGAACTTCCGCCGCGCGACGGCGATCATGCCCGCGCTGGAGTCGATGCCGAGGACGTCGGCGCCGCGCTCGGCCAGCAGTGCGCTCAGGTGGCCGGCCGCGCAGCCGACGTCGAGCACGCTCAGCCCGTCGACGTCGCCGGCCAGGTCGAGGATCGCCGGCCGGTCGTAGAGGGCGTTGGTGACGGACTTCTCCGCGTGCTCGGCGTAGGCCTCGCTGTGGGCGTCGTACTGCGCGGCGCGCGCCCGGCCGAGGATCTCCTCGACCACCTCCGTCTTGGCGTCGGCGTAGTTTTGGATGTACTTCCACGTCCTCGCGGCCAGCTCACGCTTCTTCGCCGCGTACAGCTCACGTTCCTCCGGGTGCGAGCGCAGGCGATCGCGGAACAGGCGGTAGCGCGGCGTCTGGCCGTTGCCCGGCGAATGGACGTGCAGGTTGATGTTCGTGTCCGGGCCCTTGAAGCAGCGGTGCTTCTCCCAGTCCGGCTCGCGGATGACGAGCCGGTAGCCGGCCGCCTCCAGCGCCGGGACGTAGCTTTCCTCGTCGCCGGAATCCGGGACTTCCAGGAGGATGTCGACGATCGGCTTGGCACACAGCCCCGGCACCGACGTCGAGCCGACGTGCTCGAGCACGAGCACCCGCTCCCCCAGGACGCCGCGGATCCGCTCGGCTTCACGTTCGAAGAGCCGCGGCCACTCCGGGTCGTAGTCCGCGAGCGTGACGGTCGAGTTCAGCTTCGGTGCTTCGCCGACCCACACACTTCGGACCTTTTCGTCGCTCAACGCGTCTTGACTGGTCATTCCGGTAGACCCCCTTCAGCAAGGCAGTCGACCAGATTATCAACACGCGCAACTGGTTTCAGCCGATCGGCAGCGGCAGCAGGTTCCCGGTCGCTTCGCGCAGGGCGTCCCGCATCGCCGCCCGCGGGGCCGGGCGGCCGGTGAAGTGCTCGGCCTGGCCGAACGCCTGGTGCAGCAGCATGTCCAGGCCGGTGGCGAGCCGGCCGCCGCGGGCCGCGACCGCTTCGGCGAGCGGCGTCGGCCACGGGTGGTAGATGACGTCGAGAACGTGCGCGACCACGGCCAGCTCGGCCACGTGCGCGACGACCGCGTCCGGCGGCACGGTGTTCACCAGCACTGCCGCCCCCGCCGCCAGTGCCGCGAAGTCGGTCTCGGACCAGCGCAGGACGTCGACGTCGAGCGAAGCCCGCTTCGCCGCGTCGAGGGTTTCGCCGGCCCGCGCCGGTTCGCGCACGACCAGGCGCACCTGCCGCACGCCGAGGTCCGCGAGCCCGACGACCGCGGCCGCCGCGGTGCCGCCCGCGCCGAGCACGATCGCGGTGTCCCCGGGCGACGGCTCGTAGCCGCCCGCGACCCGCAGCGCGCCGGTGACGCCCTCGACGTCGGTGCAGTCCGCGAGCCAGCCTCCCGGGGTGCGGACGAGCGTGTTGGCCGCACCGACGGCAGCCGCGCGCGGCGTCACCTCGTCCGCGTGGTCCAGCGCCGCGCGCTTGCCCGGCATGGTGACCGAAAACCCGGCCCACTCGGGACCGAAGCCGTCGACCAGCGCCGGCAGCTCCGCGGCGCCGGTCTCGATCCGCTCGTACGTCCAGCCGGTCAGGCCGAGTGCGGCGAACGCGGCGCCGTGCAGCACCGGGGACAGCGAGTGCGCCACCGGCTTGCCCAGCACCGCGGCCTTGCGTGGCTCAGAAGACACCGCGTTCCTTGGCGAGGGCGACGTTCTTCTTGTGGTCGTCGAAGCTGACCGCGAAGCAGGACAGGCCGTTCTGTTCGCACTTGACGAAGTACACCCACTCGCCGTCCGGCGGCTTGACCGCCGCCTTGATGGCGTCCGGGCTCGGCACCGCGATGGGCGTCGGGGTCAGCCCGGTGTTCAAGTAGGTGTTGTACGCCCCGGGGCGATCCCGCTCGTTGTCGTTGGTCGCCAGCGTCGGCCGGTCCAGCACGTAGTTGACGGTGGAGTCCATCTGCAGCCGCATGTTCTTCTTCAGCCGGTTGTAGATGACCCGCGAGAGCTTGCCGAAGTCGGCCTTCACCGCCTCGCGCTCGATGATCGAGGCGACGATCAGCGTCTGGTACGGCGTCATCCCCGGACCGGTCGACTGCGGGCTCAGCCCGGCGTTCTGGATCGCCTCGGCCGAGGTGTGCACCAGCTGCCCGAGGATCTCCTGCGCGGTCGACCCGGGCTTGACGTCGTAGACACCGGGCGCGATCAGGCCTTCCAGCCTGCGGTCCTTGCGGTCGGCCTTGTTCGCCGGCTCGATCGCCCAGTCCGGCACGCCGAGCTGCTTCAGGTCCGCCGCGTCGACGGCCTTGCGCAGGTCGTCCGCCGAGACGCAGGTGCTCTTGCCGTTGAGCTGCGCGCACGACGCCTTCGCCATCAGGCTGTACACGCCGGGCGTGACCTTGCCGTCGGGCTGGGTGATGTCGTCGAACTGCGTGTACGGCCGGATTTCCAGCTGCCCGACGCGCGAATCCGGGGTGGTGATCCGCTCGACCGCGCTGGCCCCGGACATGTGCGACTTCATCACGTAGAAGCCGTGCTGGACCCGGGCGAGCTTCGGGTTGCCCTCGCCGGCCTTCACGAACGCCTTGCTGCTGGCGACGATGCCCGCCGTGGCGAGCTTGGTGCCGATCGCGGAGGTCGTGTCGCCGTCGTCCACCTGGAACACGACGTCGTCGGTGCCGGCGCCCTCGAAGTCGTCGTAGCCGAAGATCCTGTTGAAGCCGTAATAGGCGCCGCCCGCGAGCAGGGCGATCACCGCGATCGCGGCGACCCAGCCGAGGGCGCGCTTGCCCTTCTTCTTCCGCGGCTTTTCCGGCTCTTCGTCGTAGTCGTCGTAGTCCTCGTCGTACGCCGCCTCGTCGTACTCCTCGTAGTCGTCGTACTCGTCGTAGTCCGCGTACTCGTCGTCCTCGGCCACCGGCTCCTCGCGCGGCGGCTCGGCCGGCGGCAGCGGGGCGAGCGCGGGCAGGACGTCGGTGACCGGTTCCTCGCGCACCGGCGGGGCCGGCGGACGGCGGCGCCGCGGATCGGCGGCGGGTTCCGGCCCGCCTGCGGCCCGGTCACCCGGCTGGGCGGGCCGCCGGGCGGGCGGTTCGGCTTCGGCCTCCAGCGCCGCGCGGCGCCGCCGCGAATCGGCCTCGGCCGGCTCGGGAGCGGGACGGCGACGGCCGGGCGGCGGCCCGGCGGCCTCGACCGGTTCGGGTGCCGGGCGCCGCCGGCCGGGCAGGGGCTCGGCCGCGTCGGGCTCGGCCCGGCGCCGCCGCGGGGACGCCGGTTCGATGCGCTCGGGCAGGGCACGCCGCCGGCCGTCGGCCTCGTCGGGATCCGCCGCGAGCCGCCGGGGCGCGCGGCCCTCGGCCTCGTCGAAATCCGGAGTGCCACGCCGCCGGGGTGAGCGTCCGTCGGGTTCGTCGAGATTCGGTGCGCCACGCCGCCGGGGTGACCGGTCCTCGGCTTCGTCCGGGGCGGCTCGGCGCCGGCGCGGGGCCGGCGGCTCGATCTCCGAACCCTCGTCGAGGCCGTGGCGGGCGCGGGCGGCGCGGGCCGGGGCGGCCCGCCGCTCCTGGGGGTCGACGTCCTCGTCGGCCGGGGGCAGGGTGCCCGGCGGCTCGAGGCGGCGGCGCCGGCCGGACGGCGGTGCGTCCCGGCGCGGGTCGTAGGCCGGCGGCTCCGCGGGCCGGGACCGGCGGGAGGGTTGCGGCAGGTCGTACTCGCCGCTGGGGGCCTGCCCGCGCCGGGGCGGCAGCTCGTGCTGACCGCTCGGGGTGCGGCGCGGGTCACGCGGGTCGGCTCGGCGCGGTGCGGGCCGGGACGGCGGCGGGGTGGCCGCTTCCGGCTCGCGCAGTCGCCGGCGCCCGCGTGGGGGCTCTGGTGGCTGCTCGTTCATCGGTCTCCCTCCCGGGCGCGGTGCGCAGCGGCGGCGTCGATCCAGGCCTGCAGGATCTCGACGGCGGCGGCCTGGTCGACCACCGCGCGCTGCTTGCGGCCTTTGACCCCGCGCTGGGAGAGGATGCGGGATGCGGTGACCGTGGTCAGCCGCTCGTCGCCCAGCCGGACCGGCACGGGCGCTATCCGCCCGGCCAGACGCTCAGAATACGCGATGGCCAGCTCGGCCGCCGGTCCCTGGCGGTTGGCCAGCGTTCTCGGCAGGCCCACGATCACCTCGACCACCTCGTGTTCGGTGACGAGGGCGGCCAGCTGGTCCAGATCACTGTCGTCGGTCGCATCGCGGGAGAGGGTAACCAATGGCGACGCCAGCATCGGGGCCGGATCGCTCAGCGCCACCCCGACCCGGACGGATCCGACATCCACGCCGAGCCGGCGGCCCCGGCCCGGATCGCCCACACCGGGACGGTCCGGGCCGCGGTTTCCGCGGTTAACCAATGCCGGCAATCGCCGAGCGCAGGGCCGTGACCGCCTCGGCCGCACCGGCCGGGTTGGTGCCGCCACCCTGGGCCATGTCGGGCTTGCCGCCGCCCCGGCCGCCGATCTTCTCGGCGAACGACGGCACGAGCTTGCCCGCGGCGATGCCCTTGTCCTGGGCCGCCTTGGTCGTCGCGACGACGAAGCTCAGCTTCTCGCCGGCCGGCGAGAACAGCGCCACCACGCCGGGCCGCGAGCCGAGCCGGCCGCGGATGTCGGAGGCGAGCGCGCGCAGGCCGTTGCCGTCGACGTCCGGGACGACCTCGGCCACCACGGTCACGCCGCCGATCTCCTGCGCCTTGTCGACCAGCGCGCCCGCCGAGCCCAGCACCTGCTGGGTCTTGAGCTGCGCGATCTCCTTCTCGGCGTTCTTCAGCCGGGTCAGGACGTCGTCGATGCGGCCGGGCAGCTGGTCCGACGGCACCTTGAAGGTGTTCGCCAGCTGCGAGACCAGCAGCTGCTCCTTGCGGACGTACTTGAGCGCGTCCGTGCCGACCAGCGCCTCGACGCGGTGCACGCCCGAGCCGATGGAGGCGTCGGAGACCAGCTTGACCAGGCCGAGCTGGCCGATCCGGTCGACGTGCGTGCCGCCGCAGAGCTCGCGGGAGTAGTCGCCCATGTCGACCACACGGACGTCGTTGCCGTACTTCTCGCCGAACAGCGCGACCGCGCCCAGCTCGAGGGCCTTGTCCTTGGTCGTGGTGTAGCTCTGCACCTCGACGTTGGTCTGGAGGTAGTCGTTGACCTCCTCCTCGACCTCGGTCAGCACGTCGGACGACACCGAGCCGGGCGTGGTGAAGTCGAACCGCATGCGGCCCGGCGAGTTCAGCGAGCCCGCCTGCGCCGCGCGCTTGCCGTACGCGCCGCGGACGGCCGCGTGGACCAGGTGCGTCGCGGAGTGCGAGCGCTCGATCGAGAGCCGGCGGTGGGCGTCGACCGAGCCGGTGAGCTTGGTGTCCAGGCCGACCTCGCCCTGCTCCACCTCCACGCGGTGCACGTACAGGCCGGGGACGATCTTCTGGACGTCGAGGACCTTCAGCTCGACGCCGTCGCCGACCAGCACGCCGGTGTCGGCGACCTGACCGCCGCTCTCGGCGTAGAACGGCGTCCGGTCGAGCACCAGCTCGGCCTTCTTGCCCGCCGGGACGCTGCGGACCGGCCGGCCGTCTTCGAGCAGCGCGACGACCTTCGCCTCGGCCTGCAGGTCGGTGTAGCCGAGGAACTCGGTCTCGCCGTGCTGCTCCAGGACCTTGCGGTACTCCGAGAGGTCGCCGTGGCCGGTCTTGCGGGCCGCCGCGTCCGCCTTCGCGCGGGTCCGCTGCTCGTTCATGAGCGTGCGGAAGCCCTCTTCGTCGACGGTGAGGCCCTGCTCGGCTGCCATTTCGAGGGTGAGGTCGATCGGGAAGCCGTAGGTGTCGTGGAGCTGGAACGCCTTGTCGCCGGCCAGCACGTCACCGCCGCCGCGCTTGGTCTCCTCGGCCGCGAGGTCGAAGATGCGCGAACCACTCGTGAGGGTCGAGAGGAAGGCTTCCTCTTCGATCCGGACGACCTCGCTGATCCGGTCGAAGCCGTCGACCAGCTCGGGGTAGGTCGGGCGCATCGTGTCGCGGACGACCTTCGCGAACTCCTGCAGCACCGGCTCCTGCACGCCCAGCAGCCGCGTGGAGCGGACGATGCGGCGCAGGAGGCGGCGCAGCACGTAGCCGCGGCCGTCGTTGCCCGGGGTGACGCCGTCGCCGATCAGCAGGACGCCGGTGCGGGCGTGGTCGGCGATGACGCGGAAGCGGACGTCGTCGGCGTGGTTGCTGCCGTAGCGGCGGCCCGAGAACTCCTCCGCGCGGCCGATCACCGGGCGCACGAGGTCCGTCTCGTAGACGTTCTCGACACCCTGCAGGATCGTCGCGACGCGCTCGACGCCCATGCCGGTGTCGATGTTCTTCGCGGGCAGCTCGCCCAGGATCGGGAAGTCCTTCTTGCCGCTGCCCTCGCCCCGGATGTTCTGCATGAACACCAGGTTCCAGATCTCGATGTAGCGGTCCTCGTCGACGACCGGGCCGCCCTCGCGGCCGTACTCCGGGCCGCGGTCGTAGTAGATCTCCGAGCACGGCCCGCACGGGCCGGGGATGCCCATCGACCAGAAGTTGTCGACCATGTCGCGCGCCTGGATGCGCTCGCCGGGCAGGCCGGTGATCTTCTTCCACAGCCCCGCCGCTTCGGCGTCGTCTTCGTAGACGGTCGCCCACAGGCGATCGGGGTCGAGGCCGTAGCCGCCTTCGCTCTGGGGCTTGGTGATCAGCTCCCAGGCGTACTCGATGGCGCCTTCCTTGAAGTAGTCGCCGAAGGAGAAGTTGCCGGCCATCTGGAAGAAGGTGTTGTGCCGGGTGGTCTTGCCGACCTCGTCGATGTCCGGCGTGCGCACGCACTTCTGCACGGAGGTCGCGCGCGGGTACGGCGGCGGCGCCTCACCGAGGAAGTACGGCTTGAACTGCACCATGCCGGCGTTGACGAACAGCAGGTTCGGGTCGTCGAGGATCAGCGGCGCGCTGGGCACGCGCGTGTGGCCCTTGCCCTCGAAATGGCGCAGGAAACGATCGGTGATTTCGTGTGTGTCCACGGGTCAGTCCTTGTAGCTGTGGTTCGGCAGCGGGTCGGCGGCGACGGCGAAGGGGCTCCGGGCAGGCCCGGATCAGCCCTCCGCCCGGCGAGCTCGCCGGACCGGGCGCCGGGCGGCCGCGTGCCGTCCCTCGGCGCGGGGCGCGGTCACGCCCGTCCGCTCCTCGACCATGTCGTGCAGCTCCTGTTCCCGCTCGTTCATGCCCGCACGCACCTCGGCGCCGAACGAACCCACGGCACCCGCCAGCTCGCGCACGGCGTCCCCCAGGTTCGATGCTAACCCGGCCGGAGTGGCCTGACGAGCGGTTTCGGCGGCCTTGCGGGAGAGCACGACCCCGGTGACGACGCCGACGCCGAGCCAGAACAGCCGCTTCATTTCCCGGCCTTCCTGGCGGCCTTCAGCGCGCTCTTCTTCTTGCGCGCCTTGATCGCCTTGGACAGCCCGTAGGACAGCGCCGCGGTCTTGACCAGCGGGCCGCCCAGGGTCGCGGTGAACACCGACGTCAGCGCGGAGACGTTGCCGGTGACCGCCTGCGCGTTCGCGGTGATCCCGTCGACTCGCTCGAGCTGGGTGTTGACGTGCGTGATCGTCTCGTTCGCGCCGATCAGCAGCGGGTCGGTGTTGCTGTTGGTGCGCTCGATCGCCTCGGTGGCCGCGTCCAGCGTCTTGCCGAGCTTGATCAGCGGGATCGCCAGCAGGACGACCAGCACCACGAATGCTCCTGCGGCGATCAACGCGGCGATCTGCCCTGCCGACACGGGCCCTCCTCGGTTCAGGGGTCGGGATGCCGCCTGAGGTTACCGCCTGGGCCGGTCCCCGACCGTGTCACCCCGCCGCGGCCCGTCCGGGGATCTCCGGGGACGTCCGACCGGCGGAAACTGTCGGTGCCCACCGGTAGAGTCGAAAACGGGGGGCGCCCCGGCGGCCGGGGCGGATTTGCTACCGCTCCTTGACCACAGCCCGGTACAGCGCCGCCATGTCCTCGTCTCCGTGGCCGGCCTCGACCGCCGCCTCCAGGTGGGCCAGCACCGCCTTCGCCCCCGCCAGGTCGACCTGCTCGCCCGCGGCCTCCACCACCAGGCGGGCGTCCTTCGCCGCCAAGCCCGCCGGGAACGCCGGTGGGTACTCGCCCGCCAGCATCGCGCCGCCCTTCACGTGCGCGTAGCCCACGTCCAGGCCGCCGCCCTCGATCGTCTGCAGGAACAGGTTCGGGTCCAGGCCCAGGGCGCGGGCCAGGCCCAGGCTCTCCGCCGTCGCGTTCGTCAGGGCCAGCACCCAGGCGTTCATCACCAGCTTCAGCCGGCTGCCGCCGCCCGCCGGGCCGAGCCAGATCGTGCGCATGCCGACCGCGTCGAACACCGGGGTGGCCGCCGGGCGGGCCTCCTCCGGGCCCGAGCCCAGGACCAGGAGCTGCGCCTGCTCCGCGGGCTGCCGGGTGCCGAGCACCGGGGCGTCGACGAACACCACGCCCGCCTGCTCCGCCATCGCGGCGAGGCGGTCGGTCCAGTCGAGGCCGACCGTGCTCATCTGCAGCCACAACGTCCCCGAAGCGGGCGAAGCGGCTTCGAATGCTTCAGCGACGGCGGGGCCGTCGGCGAGCATCGTCACGAGGATGTCCGCGCCTTCGGCCGCGGCGGACGGCGAATCCGCGACCGTGGCGACGCCGGCGAGCGGTTCGGCCTTCTCCCGGGTCCGGTTCCAGACGCGGACGTCGAGGCCGGCCTCGGCGATGTTGGCCGCCATCGGGGCACCCATGATCCCGGTTCCGAGAAACGCGACAGTCATGCTGCCATCGTGGCGGAGCCGCGGCGCGGCCGCGCGCTCAGTAGTCGCCGAGCAGGCAGAAGGGGTGGCCCGCCGGGTCGGCGTAGACGCGCCAGCCCCGGCCGCCGAGGTCGGGGTCGAGCAGGCGGCCGCCGTTGGCCAGCACCACGTGGTGCGACTCCCGGAAGTCGTCGACCTCGAAGTCGAGGTGGAACTGCTGCGGCAGGGCGGGATCGGGCCAGCTCGGCGGCCGGTGGTCCGGCGCGCGCTGGAAGCCCAGCACCATCCCGTCCACGTGCAGGGTCGACCAGTCCTCGTCCACGCGCCACCGCGGATCGGGCAGATCCACCTCGCCGCCGAGCAGGGCCTGGTAGAAGCGGGCGAGCACCGCCGGTTCCGGACAGTCCAGGACGATGCACTGCAGCGTCGCGGGCACGGGCACGCCTCCTGCCGTCGTGGGGCCTCCCCGGACGGGGCCGCCTGGAGGGGAAGAGTTTACGAACCCCGATGATCTTGACCACCCCGGCCCACTCCGGGCGAACGGCGTTCAACGGGCGGTGCCACAGATTGATGTCCGGGTGGCCGGCGCGAGGGCTGGCTTGCGGGCGCGACGCGACGGTCCCCGCTGCCCGAAGGGGCCTTCACTGCCCGCGGATGGTCCTCCGCAGCTTGGGCACGCGCTCGGCCAGCGTCCGCTCGGCACCGCGCTGGGTGGGCTCGTAGTAGTCCCGGCCGACCAGCTCGTCCGGCGGGTACTGCTGCGCCAGCACCCCCTCCGGCACGTTGTGCGGATACCGGTACCCCTGCGCATTGCCCAGTTTCTTCGCGCCCGCGTAGTGCCCGTCGCGCAGGTGCGGCGGGACCGTGCCGGCCAGCCCGGCGCGGACGTCCGCGAGCGCGGCGTCGATGCCCTTGATCACCGCGTTGGACTTCGGCGCGGTGGCCAGGTGCACGGTCGCCTGCGCGAGCGCCAGCCTGCCCTCCGGCATGCCGATGAACTGCACCGCGTGCGCGGCCGCGACCGCCGACTGCAGCGCCGTCGGGTCGGCCATGCCGATGTCCTCGCTCGCGTGCACCACCAGCCGCCGCGCGAGGAACCGCGGGTCCTCCCCCGCCTCGATCATCCGGGCCAGGTAGTGCAGCGCGGCGTCCACATCGGACCCGCGGATCGACTTGATGAACGCGCTGATCACGTCGTAGTGCTGGTCGCCGTCGCGGTCGTAGCGCACCGCCGCCTTGTCCACAGTGGACTCGACGATGGGCAGGTCGATCGTCTTCGCCTCGGTGGCCGACGCCGCGTCGGCCGCCGCCTCCAGCGCGGTGAGCGCGCGGCGCGCGTCCCCGCCCGCGAGCCGGACGAGGTGGGCGCGCGCGTCCTCGGTCAGGGTCAGCTCGCCGCCCAGGCCGCGCTCGTCGGCCAGGGCCCGCTCGAGCAGCGCCGTGATGTCCTCGTCGGTGAGCGGACGCAACTGCAGCACCAGTGACCGCGACAGCAGCGGCGAGACGACGGAGAAGGACGGGTTCTCCGTGGTCGCCGCGACCAGCAGCACCGTGCGGTCCTCGACCGCGCCGAGCAGCGCGTCCTGCTGGGTCTTGGAGAACCGGTGCACCTCGTCGATGAACAGCACGGTGTTCTCGGTGTTGTACTGGCGGCGCCGCCGCGCCTCCTCGATGACCCCGCGGACCTCCTTGACCCCCGCCGAAAGCGCCGACATCGCGACGAACCGGCGGCCGGTGGCGATCGAGACGAGGTTGGCCAGCGTCGTCTTGCCCGTGCCCGGCGGGCCGTAGAGCAGCACCGACGCCGGCGCGGCGCCCTCGACCAGCCGCCGCAGCGGAGCCCCTTCGCGCAGCAGGTGCTGCTGGCCGACGACCTCGTCGAGCGAGCGCGGCCGCATCCGCACGGCCAGGGGCGAGCTCGCCGGGTCGGCCTGCGGTTCGGCCGCGTTCGACTCCGTGCGCTCCGGCGGAGGCGCGATGTCGGCGTTCACGGTGAAGAGCTCGTCCTGTGCCACACCGATGACGTTAACCGACCCCACCGACAGAACCGCTTGCCCCGGTCCCCGGATCGGCGCTACCGTCGTGATGACCGATTGACCGAAAGTGCGAATCCGGTCAACAGGTCAAACACTCAACGAACCCGCAGGTGGAAGAACGCATGAGCCATCCCAACCGCGAGCGCGCCGACCGGATCCTGGACGCGGCGGGCGAGCTGCTGCTGCGCATGGGCTACCGCAAGGTGGCGGTGGACGACATCGCGCGCGCGGTCGGCATCGGCAAGGGCACCGTCTACCTGCACTGGCGCAACAAGGAGCTGCTGTTCCAGGCGCTGATGATGCGCGAGTCGGCCGACCTGACCGACGAGGTCCTGCAGGCGATCAGGGCCGACCCGGCGATGATCCTGCCGCACCGGATGATCCCGGGGTCGTTCCTGATCACGCACCGCCGTCCGCTGGTGATGGCGATGCTGCGCGGCAACGCCGAGATGTTCGGCTCCCTCGGCGACCTCGCCCTGCACAAGCAGCAGGACGCGCTGCGCGCGCAGTTCGAGGAAACCATGGTGCGGCACGGGCTGATCCGGGCCGACGTGCCGAACCTGAGCTACGCGCTCAGCGCCTCGACGCTCGGCTTCTACCTGGGCGACACGCTTTCGCACGAGTTCGAGGACGTGCCCCTCGAAGAGAAGGCGGCCGTTCTCGCGCACCTGATCCGCACCGCGTTCGAGCCGCCCGGGGAGCCCGATCCCGGCGTGGTCGCGGAGGTGTCGGCCGTACTGAGCTCGGCGCTCGAGGAGCTCGTCTCGAGCTACCGCAACGGGATCTACGCACACGATCCCACCAGGGCACCCGGGTAAGCCCCGGGGCCACACAGGGGAAAGGGGCGGAAATGACCACCACACTCGCCGACACCTGGGGACTCCACGAATCCCAGTTCTGGCTGCGGGGGAAGCAGCCGGAGAAGCAGGTCGAGTTCGCCGCGGAACTGGGGATGTGGAACGTCTACGGGCACCCGGAGACCGAGGAGATCCTCCGCGACCCGGCGACGTTCTCCTCCGACACGTCCCGCCTGGTGCCGAAGGAGATGATGCCGGAGCTGGACGAGGACGCGCTGGCCGCGGGCAGCATCCTGCAGCTGGATCCGCCGCTGCACAACAAGATGCGCAAGCTCATCAGCCGGGCCTTCACGCCGAAGGTGGTGGCGGACCTCGAGCCGCGGATCGCCGCGATCACCCACGAGCTGCTCGACGCCGCCCCCGGCGGCGGCCGGCTGGAGCTGGTGGCCGACCTGGCCTACCCGCTGCCGGTGATCGTGATCGCCGAGCTGCTGGGCGTCCCGGCCAGCGACCGGTACCTGTTCAAGGGCTGGGTGGACCGCATGTTCGAGTCCGCCGACCAGGTTTCGCTGGTGAAGACGGACGAGAAGCAGGACGAAGCGATCAAGAAGTCCCTGGAAGGCCAGAAAGCGCTCATCGAGTACCTGGGCGGGCACGTCGACGAGCGGCGCAAGCAGCCGCGCGAGGACCTGCTGACGAAGCTGGTCGAGGCCGAGCTGGACGGAGAACGGCTGTCCCGCGCCGAGGTCGTCAACTTCGCGAACATCCTGCTGCTGGCCGGCCACATCACCACCACGATGCTGCTCGGCAACGTGGTGCTGTGCCTGGACACCTACCCGGAGTGGGACGAACGGGCGCGCGCGGACCGGTCGCTCGTGCCCCCGGTGATCGAGGAGTCGCTGCGGTTCCTGACGCCGTTCGCGGCGGTGGGCCGCACGACGATGCGGGAGGCGGAAGTCGGGGGCGTCACGGTGCCGGCGGACCAGATGCTGCTGGTGTGGGTGGCCGCGGCCAACCGGGACGAGCGGGTGTTCGCCGACCCCGGGCGGTTCGACCCGCTGCGCGAGGAGAACCCCCACCTGGCGTTCGGCCGCGGCATCCACTTCTGCATCGGCGCGCCGCTCGCGCGGCTGGAAGGCCGGGTGGCGCTGAACATCCTGTTCGACCGCTACCCGGCGTTGCGCACGATCCCGGGTGAGCCGCCGAAGTTCCAGGTCAACCCGAACATGACGGGCGTGCGCGAGCTGCCGCTCACGGTGGGGTGAATGGTTGCGCCCTGGGCGAAATCCCTCGCCCGGGGCGCTGCCCGTGCCCGATGGTGGGGCGGTGAACGTGGCCGTGCTGTCCGACATCCACGGGGTGCTGCCGGCGCTGGAGGCGGTGCTGGCGGAGCCGGACGTCCGGGCGGCGGACCGGATCGTGCTCCTGGGTGACATGCTCGCCGGGCCGATGCCGGTCGAGACCCTCGAACGGCTGCAGGCGCTCGGCGACCGTGCGGTGTGGGTCCGCGGCAACGCCGACCGCGAACTGGCGGAGTCGGCGCGCACCGGCGGCTCGTTCGTCCCGGACCCGATCTTCCCGTGGGCGGCGCGGCAGCTGCGTCCGGCCGACCTGCCGGTGCTGGACGCGCTGCCGCTGACCGTCACGCTGGGCGAGGTGCTGTTCTGCCACGCCACCCCGCGGAACGACACCGAAATCGTGCTGGTGGACTCTTCCCCGGAGCGCTGGGCGGAAGTGCTGGCGGGCGTTTCCGCGCCGACGGTGGTGTGCGGGCACACGCACATGCAGTTCGCCCGGTTCGCCGACCGGCGGCTGGTCGTGAACCCCGGCAGCGTCGGGATGCCGTACGGGGCAAGGGGTGCGCACTGGGCCCTGCTCGGCGACGGCGTCCAGCTGCGGCGCACGGAGTACGACACCGAGGCGGCGTGCCGGTTCCTCGCCTCGCGGTCGGGTTATCCGGACATCGAGGAGTGGGCGGACTACTTCGTCCGCAACCCGGCTTCGGACGTCGAGGCGTTGCGGGTGTTCAGCGGGCGCGGAACGAGTTCCACATGATCACCGCGGCGTAGGGCAGGAATTCGCGGCCGCGGCGCCACAGCCACGGGATGCCCTTGAGCACCAGCCACCCCACGTGCCCCGCGGTGCTCGGCTCGACCCCGCCGCTGCAGGTGAGGCTCACCGGTTCCGGCACGGCGAACCCGGCTTCGGAGAGCAGCCCGGTGAAGCCGTTCGCGAGCATGCGGTGGCCCAGTTCCGAGGGGTGCAGCCGGTCGACGCTCCACGACGCCAGGTCGTAGGCACCGGGCAGCCGCGCGAGGTCCAGGCAGGGCACGCCTTCCCGGGCGACGACCTCGTCGATGGCCGCGTTGAGCTCGGCGACGCGGGCGCTCAGGGCGCGTTTCAGCGACTGCGGGAGGCGGAAGACCTTGCTGTGGTCGTGGAACCGGACGGGCACGACGGTGGTGCCGCTTTCCCGCAGCCGCCGGATCACCTCGGTGAGATCGGCGGCGATGCGGCCGGCGTCGAAGTCGGGCCGCAGGGTGTCGTTCATGCCGGCGACGACCAGCGCCACATCGGGCCGGTGCGCGACGGCGGCGGGCACCTGTTCGGTGAGCACGCACCGCATCCGGGCACCGGCGAAGGAGGGGTTGAGGTAGCCGTCGGGCTCCACCCCGAGCGCGGCGGCGACCAGCGGGCCAACCCCCCGCCAGCCGGCCCGCCGCGGCAGCGGATCCCCGAGGCCGACGGCGGTGGAGTCGCCGAGCACTACCAGCCGCCGCGCGGGCCTGGACGCCAGCGGCGGCACGGCGGCGAGCTGGGGCCGGCGGCCGGGTTCGGGGAGTTCGGAAGTGACATCGACGCTCATCACGGTCACGCTGACGACCATCGGCCACGCAGGCTCACAGGCGGTGAGGACGAGGTAACGCGGTCGCGACACCGGGCCTAATTCTTGACGCGGACCTCACGGGAGCCGGAAATGTCCTGTTGACGGCGCGGTTCGGCAGGGCGGCGTGGCGGGGGAGGGGGGCGGTGTGCCCACGGGGTGAACGGAGCGGCGTAGCCGGATGCGGCTGCGGCCGCGGCCGCAGCGGTGACGCACCTGTGGCCCACAGCTCCCCCGGAGCCCCTCCGGCCACACCCCCCTGCCGACCCGATACGCAGCCGCATCAGCGGTCGGGGGGGGGGGGGTTGGGCGCGGGTTACGGCCGGTGAAAACCCGGCCCGCCCGGGAAAAAAAAACGC
>NZ_JBFANY010000004.1:537379-780686 GCF_040674975.1 Amycolatopsis sp. NPDC049688 | reverse complement strand
GGCCCGCACCCTGGCCGGACACGCGGCCGAAGGCGGTTTCGACGACGAACTCGCCCACTGGGCGGCGATCGGCGCCGACCCGGCGCTGCCGGTCGCCGGAGCACACCAAATGCCTGAACCGCAGCCCATGGTGCGGATGAGCGGTATCCGCAAGGAGTTCCCCGGCGTCCTCGCCCTGGACGGGGTCGACTTCCGGATGTACCCCGGCGAAGTCCACGCCCTGATGGGCGAGAACGGCGCCGGCAAGTCCACCCTCATCAAGGTGCTCACCGGGGTGTACGGGGTGGACGCGGGCACGATCGAACTGGACGGCGACGATGTCGCCTTCACCGGGCCCGGCGAGGCCCAGCAGGCCGGCATCAGCACGGTCTACCAGGAAGTCAACCTCTGCCCGAACCTGTCCGTGGCGGAGAACGTCTGCCTCGGCCGCGAACCCCGCCGCTTCGGCCGCATCCAGTGGGGCCCGATGCGCAAGCGCGCCGAGGAACTGCTGGCCCGGCTGGACGTCCACGTGGACGTCTCGGCCGAGCTGTCCACCTGTTCCATCGCGGTGCAGCAGCTGGTCGCGATCGCCCGCGCGCTCGACGTCGACGCGCGGGTGCTCGTCCTCGACGAGCCGACGTCCAGTTTGGACGCCGGCGAGGTCGAGCAGCTGCTGAAGGTCGTCCGGTCCCTGCGCGAGCAGGGCCTGGCGATCCTGTTCGTCTCCCACTTCATCGACCAGGTCTTCGCCATCGCCGACCGGATGACCGTGCTGCGCAACGGAAAGCTGATCGGCGAGTACCGCACCGCGGACATCACCCCGGTCGAGCTGGTCACCCGGATGATCGGCAAGGAGCTCCAGGTCCTCGAGGACCTGGGGGACTCCGGCCCCAGCCGGGCCGAGGTCGCCGGCGCGCCGGTGCTGCTGGCCGCCGAGGGCCTCGGCCGCAAGGGCGGTGTCGCGCCCTTCGACCTCGCCATCCACGCCGGCGAGGTCGTCGGACTGGCCGGCCTCCTCGGCTCCGGCCGCACCGAGCTCGCCCGGCTGCTCTTCGGCGCCGACCACGCCGACAGCGGCACCGTGCAGGTCGACGGCGAGACCACCGCGCTGCGGACCCCGCGCGCCGGGCTCGACCACAAGATCGCGTTCCTTTCCGAAAACCGCAAGGCCGAGGGGCTCGTCGAAGAGCTCACCGTCCGCGAGAACATCGTGCTGGCGCTGCAGGCGTCCCGCGGCTGGGCGCGGCCGTTGTCGCGACGGCGGCAGGACGAGATCGCCGAGAAGTACATCAAGGCACTCGACATCCGGCCCGCCAACCCCGAAGCGCTGGTGGGCAACCTGTCCGGCGGCAACCAGCAGAAGGTGCTGCTGGCCCGCTGGCTCATCACCGAACCGCGGCTGCTGATCCTCGACGAGCCCACCCGCGGCATCGACATCGGCGCCAAGACGGAGATCCAGCGCCTGGTCACCCAGCTCTCGGGCGACGGGATGGCCGTCGTCTACATCTCCGCCGAACTGGAAGAGGTCCTGCGGCTGAGCCACCGCGTCGTGGTGCTGCGCGACCGGAAGGTCGTGGCGGAGCGGGAAAACCAGGCGCTCACCGCGGACGACATCATGGCCACGATGGCCGAGGGGGTGCAGGCGTGACTGCATTGAAACGGTTGACGAAACAGCGGCTCTTCTGGCCCGTGATGGCCCTGGTGGTGCTGCTGCTGGGCGACCTGATCGCGAGCCCGTCCTTCTACAAGATCGAATTCCTCGACGGGCACCTCTACGGGAACGTCGTCGACATCCTCAAGAACGGCGCCCCGCTGATCCTCATCGCGATCGGCATGACGCTGGTGATCGCCACCCGCGGCATCGACCTCTCGGTCGGCGCGGTGGTGGCGATCAGCGGTTCCCTCGCCTGCCTGTGGATCAGCGACAACCCGGACGGTGCCGGCACCACGCTGGTCGCGTTCGGCCTGGCGCTCGGCCTCTCGCTGGTGCTCGGGGTGTGGAACGGCTGGCTCGTCGCGGCACTGGGCATCCAGCCGATCATCGCGACCCTGATCCTCATGGTCGCCGGCCGCGGCATCGCGCAGCTGATCAGCGGCGGGCAGATCATCACCGTCAACTCCCACTCGTTCGAGTGGATCGGCAAGGGGTACCTGTTCACGCTGCCCAGCGCCATCCTGATCGCGCTGGCGGTGTTCGTGCTCGCGTCGGTGCTCGTTCGCCGCTCCGCGCTCGGCCTGCTCGTCGAGGCCGTCGGCGGCAACCCCGAGGCCAGCCGGCTGGCCGGGCTCCGCTCGGCGCGGCTGACCTGGCTCGTCTACGTCTTCTGCGCGCTGTGCGCGGGCATCGCCGGGCTGATGATCAGCTCGAACGTGCACAGCGCCGACGCCAACCACGCCGGGCTCTTCATCGAACTGGACGCCATCCTCGCGGTCGTCGTCGGCGGCACCCAGCTGACCGGCGGGCGGTTCTCCCTCGGCGGCTCCGTGATCGGCGCGCTGCTCATCCAGACGCTCACCACCACCGTCAACGCCCTCGGCATCCCGCCGGAGTCGATCATGCTGTTCAAGGCCATCGTCGTGCTGGTGGTGTGCCTGCTGCTGTCGCCCGCGTTCCGCCGCAAGTTCCGCCGGCGCGGAGCCCGCCCGGTCACCCCGGCGCCCGCACCCGCCCCGGAGAAGGTCGAGGTCACCGCATGACCACGCTCGCCCGTGTCAAGGGCTACCGGCCGCAGCAGCGGCACCTGCCCATCCTCGCGACGATGGCGCTGCTGATCGGGGCGTACATCTTCGGTGCGTCGAGCTACGAGGCGTTCGGCTCCGGGCAGGTCATCCTCGACCTGTTCATCAACAACTCCTTCCTGCTCGTGGTCGCGGTCGGCATGACGTTCGTGATCCTCACCGGCGGCATCGACCTGTCCGTCGGGTCGGTGGTCGCCCTGTCCACGGTGATCTCCGGCGACCTGATGCAGAAGCACGGCTGGCCGGCGTACGCGGCGATGGCCGTGGTGCTGCTGGTCGGCGTGGTGCTGGGCGCCGGGATGGGCGCGCTGATCCACTTCTTCGAGATCCAGCCGTTCATCGCGACGCTGATCGGGATGTTCTTCGCCCGCGGCCTCTGCTACACGATCACCACCGAGGCCTACTCGATCGACAACGCGACGATCGCCACCCTGGCCCAGACGCAGATCCCGCTCGGCGGCGAGCTGCACATCTCGACCAGCGTGGTGGTCGCCCTGGTGGTGGTGGCCGCGGCGGCCTACGTCCTGGCGTTCACCCGCTTCGGGCGCACGGTCTACTCGATCGGCGGCAACGCGCAGTCGGCGATGCTGATGGGCCTCAAGACCGGCCGCACGAAGATCGCGGTGTACACGATCAGCGGGTTCTGCTCGGCGCTCGGCGGGCTGCTGCTGGTGCTCTACAAGTCCTCGGGCGACCCGCTCAACGGCGTCGGCCTGGAGCTGACCGCGATCGCCGCGGTCGTCATCGGCGGCACCATCCTCACGGGCGGGTCCGGGTACGTGCTCGGGACCGTGCTGGGGATCATGGTGCTGGGCATCATCCAGACGCTGATCACCTTCGACGGCACCCTCAACTCCTGGTGGACCTCGATCATCACCGGGGCCCTCCTGTTCGTCTTCATCGTCCTGCAACGCCTCGTCACCCGACGGGCCCGCTGAGTGTGAGCGTGAACGCTCGAAGGAGAGCCATGCCCCGCAGATTCCGGCGCCCCCTGGCCGTGCTCGCGGCCCTGACCCTGTTCTCCGCGCTGCCGGTGACGGCCGCCGCGGCGGACCCCGAACCGGGCCTGGCCGGGCACTGGACGTTCGACGACGGCAGCGGGACGACCGCCGCCGACACCGCGGGCAGCCACCCCGCCACGCTGACCGGCGGCGCGGGCTGGGGTCCGGGCATCCGCGGCGGCGCCTTGACCACCGACGGCGCCAACGGGTTCGCCGACGCGGGTGCGCCCGTGCTCGACACGACCAAGAGCTTCTCCGTGAGCAGCTGGGTGAAGCTGGACAAGACCTCCGGCTACCAGACGTTCGTCAGCGTCGACGGCACCCAGGTGAGCAACTTCTTCCTGCAGTTCCGCGACGACTCGCGCCGGTTCGCCTTCACCCGGCTGGCCGGCGACGCCCCGACCGACGGCGTCGTCGCGGGCGCGAACTTCGACCCCGTCGCGGGCCAGTGGTACCAGCTGACCGGCGTGTACGACGCGAGCGCGTCGACGCTGTCGCTGTACGTCGACGGCACCCGCCAGACCACCGTGGCCGCGCCCACCGCGTGGGCGGGCACCGGGCACCTGGTGATCGGCCGCGGCAAGTACGGCGGCAACCCGGTGGACTTCGTCGACGGCACGATCGACGACGTCCGCGCCTACTCGGGCGCCGTGACCGCCGCCGACGCCGCCCGCCTGGCGATCGCCGGGCACTGGGGCCTCGACGAAGGCACCGGCACCACGACCGCGGACGACTCCCTCGACACGCGCACCGCCACCCTGACCGGCGGCGCCGCCTGGGGCGACGGCGTCGTCGGCCCGCACGGCGTCGCGCTGGACGGCACCGACGCCGCGGTCGACGTCCCGGCCCCGGTCGTGGACACCGCCCAGAGCTTCTCGGTGTCGGCGTGGGTCAAGCCCACCGCGGCGGGCGGCTTCCGCACCGCGGTGAGCGTGGACGGCAGCACCATCAGCGGGTTCTACCTGCAGCGCGCCGCCGACGGCCGCTTCGCCTTCACGCGCCGCGCGGGCGACGGCGACACCCCGTCATCCTCCGCGGTGTCGACGTTGCCCGCGCAGGCCGACCAGTGGCAGCACCTGGTCGGTGTCTACAACCGGGCGGCGGGCACGCTTACCCTGTACGTCAACGGAACCCTGCAGCAGAGCGTCCCGTTCACCACGCCGTGGACCGCGGCCGGGCACCTGGAGATCGGCCGCGGCAAGTGGGCGGGCAGCCCCGCCGACTGGTTCGCCGGTGGCGTCGACGACGTCCGCGCGTACCCGACGCCGCTGACCGCCTCCGCCGTCGCGGCGCTGGCCGCGAGCGGGTCCTGGCACTTCGACGAAGGCACCGGCACGGTGGCCCGGGACTCCTCGGTCAACGCGGCCGACGGCACGCTGCACGGGGCCACGTGGACCGCGGGCGCGGCCGGCAAGGCCGTCCAGCTGGACGGCAAGTCCACTGTGGACATGGGCACCTCGCCCGCGTTCGACACCGGCACCGGCTCGCTCTCCCTGGCCGCGTGGTTCCGTACCACCGCGTCGGGAACGCTGGCCGACCACGGCGACGGCTACGCGCTCGGCGTGACCGGCGGCAAGCTCACCGCCCGCGTCGGCACGATCCAGGTCACCACCAACGGCGGCGGCCTCGCCGACGGCAACTGGCACCACGCCGCCCTCGTCCTCGACCGGGCCGCACAGCGGCTCACCGTCTACGCCGACGGCGACGCCTCCGCGGTCACCAGCACCTGCGGCACGCCCACCGGCACCACCCTGGACGTCTCCGCCTGCCCGGCTTCGGGTACCGCGGCGGCGCCGTTCACCGTCGGCTCCGGCTTCACCGGCGCCGTCGACGAGGTCGAGCTGCGCCGCTTCCCGCTCACCGCGGCGCAGATCGGCACCCTGGCCGGGGCGAACCAGCTCGCCGTCGACGCCAACGTCGTCCGCGCCAACACGCGGCCGACGACCTACGGCTCGATCCTCGAAGACATCAGCCACTCGGTCGAAGGCGGCCTCTACGCCGAGCTCGTCCGCAACCGCACGTTCAAGGAGGGCTACCAGCCCGGCAGCGGCGCGGGCAACACGCCGGTGCCGTACTGGTCGCTGCTCACCTCGGCGGGCGCGGCCGGGACCTACTCGGTCGACACCGCGAACCCGCTGAACACCGCGCTCGACCGCGCGCTGAAGCTGCACGCGGACACCGTCCCGGCCGCCGGCCGAGTTGCCGCCGCGAACGTCGGCTTCTACGGTGTCGCCGCGAAGCCGTCCACGAAGTACACCGGCAGCTTCTTCGCCAAGGGCAGCTGGAAGGGTGCGGTGCGGGTCAGCCTGGAGAAGCCGGACGGCACCGTGCTGGCGAGCAAGGACGTCCAGCCGGTCGGGACGGCCTGGGCGCAGCAGACGTTCAGCTTCACCACGTCGTCGACGATCACGAACTCCACGGACAACCGGATCGTCGTCTCGCTGGTCAACAAGGGCAAGACGGCGCTGAGCGGGGACGCCTGGTTCCAGCAGGTGTCGCTGTTCCCGCCGACCTTCAAGAACCGCGCCAACGGCGTCCGCGCCGACCTCGGGCAGAAGCTCGCGGCGATGAAGCTCGGCCTGTTCCGCGTCCCCGGCGGCAACTACCTCGAGGGCAACACCCTGGACACGCGGTTCGCGTGGAAGAACACCATCGGCCCGCTGGAGCAGCGGCCCGGCCACCAGAACACCGCGTGGGGCTACTGGTCCACCGACGGCTTCGGCATCCTCGACTACCTGAAGCTCGCCGAGGACATCGGCGCCCAGCCGCTCCTGGCGCTGTTCGCCGGCTACACCCTCAACGGCCAGCACGTCAGCCAGGCCGACTACCCGGCCTACGTCCAGGAAGCCCTCGACGAGATCGAGTACGCCATCGGCGACAGCACCACGACGTGGGGCGCCAAGCGGATCGCCGACGGGCACCCGGCACCGTTCGACCTGCACTACGTCGAGGTCGGCAACGAGGACTGGTTCGACGGCTCGGGCAGCTACGCCTGGCGCTTCACCGACATGTACAACGCCATCAAGGCGAAGTACCCGCAGCTGACCGTCATCGCCACCACCGGCGGCCTGCAGGGCGGCTCGGCGTCGAGCACGTCGACCGGGGTGCGCCCGGACGCCGCGGACGACCACTACTACCAGTCGCCGCAGTGGTTCACCGACAACTCGACCCGCTACGACACCGCCGACCGCAGCGGCCCGGACATCCTCGTCGGCGAGTACGGCGCCCAGGACGGCCGGCCCACCGGCACCCTGGCCGCCGCCATCGGCGAGGCCGCGTTCCTCACCGGGCTCGAACGCAACAGCGACGTCGTCATCGGCTCGATGTACGCGCCGGTGCTGGTGCAGGAGAACCAGTCCAACTGGCCGGTCAACCTGATCGGCTTCGACGCCGGGACGAGCTACGCCTCGCCGTCGTACTGGGTGCAGCAGATGTTCTCCAGCACCCTCGGCAAGCAGATCGTCACCAGCCGCCTCAACCAGGGCAGCCCCCTGCGGCAGGTGGTCAACGTGACCACGAAGAGCGGAAGGAAGACCTTCACGGTCAAACTCGTCAACCCGACTTCGCAGGTGCAGACCGCACGGCTGTCGCTCACCGGCGTCACCGCCGTCGACGGCACCGGCACGCTCACCACGCTCACCGGCGACCCGGCGGGGCGCAACAGCCTCGCCGCGCCGTCCGCCATCGTGCCGCAGACCAGGGAGATCACCGGGCTCGCCGCGACGTCGAAGCTGACGCTGCCGGCCAACTCCGTGACGACGCTGGTGCTCACCGGCCGCTAAGACCCCGGGACGCGGCGCGTTCACCGCCGCCCGCGCCGCGTCCCGGTCACCAACCAGGAGGGAGGACACCGTGGGAGAACCACTCACCGTCGGCGTCGACTTCGGCACGTTGTCGGGCCGCGCGGTGGTCGTGCGGGTCCGTGACGGAGCGGAACTCGGTTCCGCCGTTTTCGAGTACCCGCACGGGGTGCTCGACGAGACGCTGCCCGCCACGGGCCGCGCGCTGCCACCGGAATGGGCGCTGCAGGTGCCCGCGGACTACGTCGGAGTGCTCCGCAACGCCGTACCGGCGGCGCTGCGGGACGCCGGCGTCGACCCGGGCGACGTCGTCGGCATCGCCACCGACTTCACCGCGTGCACGATGGTGCCGACAACCGCGGACGGCACCCCGCTGTGCGAACTGCCCGAGTTCGAAGGCAACCCGCACGCGTACGTGAAGCTGTGGAAGCACCACTCGGCGCAGCCGCAGGCCGTGCGGATCAACGAGCTGGCCCGCACCCGCGGCGAGAAGTGGCTCCCGCGCTACGGCGGGCTGATCTCCTCGGAGTGGGAGTTCGCCAAGGGCCTCGAGGTCTTCGAAGAGGCACCCGAGGTCTACGCCGCCATGCGGCACTGGGTCGAGGCGGCCGACTGGATCGTCTGGCAGCTCACCGGCAGCTACGTCCGCAACGCCTGCACCGCCGGGTACAAGGGCATCCTGCAGGACGGCCAGTACCCGAGCCGCGACTTCCTCCGCGAACTCGCCCCCGGCTTCGAGTCCTTCGTGGCCGACAAGCTGGAGCACCCGCTGGGCCAGCTGGGTTCCCGGGCCGGTTCGCTGTCCGCGGAGGCCGCCGGCTGGACCGGGCTGCCCGAAGGCATCGCCGTGGCCGTCGGCAACGTCGACGCCCACGTCACCGCGCCCGCGGCCCAGGCCGTCGAGCCCGGGCAGATGGTGGCGATCATGGGCACCTCGACGTGCCACGTGATGAACGGCGCCGAACTGCACGAGGTGCCGGGCATGTGCGGGGTCGTCGAAGGCGGGATCGTGCCCGGGCTGTGGGGGTACGAGGCCGGCCAGAGCGGCGTCGGCGACATCTTCGGCTGGTTCGTCGAGCACTTCGCCGGTGCCTCGCACGAGGAGCTCACCCGGCTCGCGGCCCAGCAGGAGATCGGCGAGCACGGCCTGATCGCCCTGGACTGGCACAGCGGCAACCGGTCGGTGCTGGTCGACCACGAGCTGTCCGGTGTGGTCGTCGGCCAGACGCTCGCCACCCGGCCCGAGGACGTCTACCGCGCCCTGCTGGAGGCCACCGCCTTCGGCACGCGGAAGATCATCGAGACGTTCAACGCCGCCGGCGTCCCGGTCACGGAGCTGATCATCGCGGGCGGCCTGGCGAAGAACGCGCTGCTGATGCAGATCTACGCCGACGTCACCAACCTGCCGCTGTCGGTGATCGGCTCGGCGCAGGGACCCGCGCTCGGGTCGGCCATCCACGCGGCCGTCGCCGCCGGGGCCCACGCGGACATCCGCGCGGGCGCCGCCGCGATGGGCTCGGTCGAGCGCGCGGTGTACCGGCCGGTCGCCGCGCACGTCGTCGCCTACGACGAGCTGTACGCCGAGTACACCGAGCTGCACGACTACTTCGGCCGTGGCGGCAACGATGTCATGCACCGGCTGGCCGCCCGCAAGCGTGCCGTCGCGAAAGGACAGTCCTGATGTCCCTGACCGGTGAAGTGCTCGACACCGTCGCCGAACTGCGCGACACGGTGGCGAAGCTGCACGGCGAGCTGACCCGCAACGAGCTGGTCATCTGGACCGCGGGCAACGTCTCGGCCCGGGTACCCGGGCGGGACCTGCTGGTCATCAAGCCCTCGGGGGTGTCCTACGACAACCTGTCCGCGGACACCATGGTGGTCACCGACCTGCACGGCGAGCTCGTCGAGGGCGAGCTCGCGCCGTCGTCCGACACCGCCGCGCACGCCTACGTCTACCGGCACATGCCGGAGATCGGCGGCGTGGTGCACACGCACTCGACCTACGCCACGGCGTGGGCGGCCCGCGGCGAGCCGATCCCGTGCGTGCTGACGATGATCGCCGACGAGTTCGGCGGGGAGATCCCGGTCGGGCCGTTCGCCCTGATCGGAGACGACTCCATCGGCCGCGGCATCGTCGAAACGCTTCGCTCCAGCCGCTCGCCCGCGGTGCTGATGCGCAACCACGGCCCGTTCACCGTCGGCCGCACCGCGCGTGACGCGGTCAAGGCCGCGGTGATGGTCGAGGACGTGGCCCGCACCGTCCACAAGGCCTTCGAGCTCGGCACGCCCGAACCCCTCCCGCCCGAGGACGTCGACCGGCTCTACGCCCGGTACCAGAACGTCTACGGCCAGCACTGACCTTCCCAAGGAGAACGATGACTTCGGCATCGAAACCCCAGCTCTGGTTCCTCACCGGCAGCCAGGCCCTCTACGGCGAGGAGACCCTCGAGCAGGTCGCCGGCCAGTCGCTGCGCATCCAGCAGCTGCTGACCGCCTCCGGCGCGCTGCCGGCCGAGATCGTCGGCAAGCCGGTGCTGACCGAGGCCTCCTCGATCCGCCGCGTGCTGCAGGAAGCCAACTCCGACGCCGCCTGCGTCGGCGTGATCGCGTGGATGCACACCTTCTCGCCCGCCAAGATGTGGATCACCGGGCTGGACGCGCTGCGCAAGCCGCTGCTGCACCTGCACACCCAGCTCAACGAAGCCCTGCCGTGGTCGACCATCGACATGGACTTCATGAACCTCAACCAGGCCGCGCACGGCGACCGCGAGTTCGGGTTCATCCAGACCCGCCTCGGCGTGCCGCGCAAGACCGTGGCCGGGCACGTGTCCGACCCGGCCGTCGTCGCGCGGATCGACGCGTGGGCGCGGGCCGCGATCGGTGCCGACCACCTGCGGAACCTGCGGCTGGCCCGGTTCGGTGACAACATGCGCGACGTCGCCGTGACCGAAGGGGACAAGGTCGAAGCCGAGCTGCGGTTCGGCGTCTCGGTCAACACCTACGGCGTGAACGAGCTGGTCGAGCAGGTCGACGCGGTGTCCGAAAAGGACACAGTGGACTCGCTCGTGCGGCAGTACGCCGACGATTACAACGTTGTCGCGGACCTGGCGGCCGGGGGCGCGCGGCACGAGTCGCTGCGGTACGCGGCGAAGATCGAAGCCGGGCTGCGGAAGTTCCTCACCGACGGCGGCTTCGGCGCGTTCACCACGAACTTCGAGGACCTCGGCGGGCTCCGCCAGCTGCCCGGCCTCGCGGTGCAGCGCCTGATGGCCGACGGCTACGGCTTCGGCGGCGAGGGCGACTGGAAGACCTCGGCGCTGCTCGCCGCGGTCAAGGCGATGAGCGTCGGCCGCGAGCGTGGCACGTCCTTCATGGAGGACTACACCTACCACTTCGGGCCCGGCAAGCCGAAGATCCTCGGCGCGCACATGCTCGAAGTCTGCCCGAGCATCGCCGCCGCCAAGCCGTCCTGCGAGATCCACGCGCTGGGCATCGGCGGCCGCGAGGACCCGGTCCGGCTCGTGTTCGACGCCGCGCCCGGCCCCGGCGTCGTGCTCGGCCTGGTCGACCTCGGCGACCGGTTCCGGCTGGTGGCCAACGAGATCGACGTCGTCGCGCCGGACGAGCCGCTGCCGAACCTGCCGGTCGCCCGGGCGGTCTGGGAGCCGGCCCCGTCGCTGGCGACGTCCGCGGAGTCCTGGATCACCGCGGGCGGCCCGCACCACACCGTGCTCACCCAGGCCGTGGGCACGGAAACCCTTCGCGACTTCGCGAACCTGCTCGGCGTCGAACTGCTGGTCATCGACAAGGACACGACGCCGCACGATTTCGCCGACCGCATCCGCTGGAATCAGGCGTACCACCGGCTCGCTCAGGGCTTCTGAGAAAGGAAGAAGGAACGATGAAGTTCACCAGAGGAATCGCGGCGCTCGCCGCCGCGGGGCTCGCGCTCACGCTGTCGGCGTGCGGTTCGAGCCAGAAGACCGCGGACCAGACGGCCGCGCCCGGCGCCAGTGCCGAGGGCGCCCTGGTCGGCGTCACCATGCCGACGAAGTCGTCGGAACGCTGGATCCACGACGGCGACAACATCAAGGCCGCCCTGGAGAAGCTCGGCTACAAGGTCGACCTCCAGTACGCCGAGAACGACATCCCCACCCAGGTGAACCAGATCGAGAACCAGATCACCAAGGGCGCCAAGCTCCTGGTCATCGCCTCGATCGACGGCACCGCCATCACCACCCAGCTGCAGGAGGCCGCGGACAAGAAGATCCCGGTCATCGCCTACGACCGGCTGATCCGCAATTCACCGAACGTCGACTACTACGCCACCTTCGACAACTTCAAGGTCGGCGTCGAGCAGGCGAACTCGCTGGTCAAGGGCCTCGGTGACGGTGCCGGCCCGTTCAACGTCGAGCTGTTCGCCGGTTCCCCCGACGACAACAACGCGACCTTCTTCTTCAACGGCGCGATGTCCGTCCTCAAGCCCCTGATGGACAGCGGCAAGCTGGTCGTCAAGAGCGGCCAGACCGACTTCGCCCGCGCGGCCATCCTCCGCTGGGACCCGGCCACCGCGCAGCGCCGCATGGAGGACCTGCTCACCAAGACCTACACCGGTGGCGCGAAGGTCCAGGGCGTGCTCTCCCCGTACGACGGCCTGTCGATCGGCATCCTGTCGGCCCTGAAGAGCAACGGCTACGGCACCGCCGGCCAGCCGTACCCGATCGTCACCGGGCAGGACGCCGAGGTCGCCTCGGTCAAGTCCATCATCGCCGGTGAGCAGTACTCGACGATCTTCAAGGACACCCGCAAGCTCGCCGACACCACCGTCAAGATGGCCGACGCGGTGCTCAAGGGCGGCAAGCCCGAGGTCAACAACACCAAGGACTACGACAACGGCAAGAAGGTCGTCCCGTCCTACCTGCTGCAGCCGGTCACCGTGGACAAGACGAACTACCAGAAGGAACTCGTCGACTCGGGCTACTACACGGCAGGTCAGCTGAAATGACCGAACTGCTCGGCATGCGCGGGATCACCAAGACCTTCCCCGGGGTCAAGGCGCTGTCGGACGTCAACCTTTCCGTGCGCCGCGGGGAAATCCACGCGATCTGCGGGGAGAACGGCGCCGGGAAGTCCACCCTGATGAAGGTGCTCTCGGGCGTCTACCCGCACGGGAGCTACGACGGCGAGATCACCTTCGACGGGCAGCGGTGCGAGTTCGGGTCGGTGCGCGACAGCGAACGGCGCGGGATCGTGATCATCCACCAGGAACTCGCGCTGTGCGGCCAGTTGTCGATCGCGGAGAACATCTTCCTCGGCAACGAACAGGCCAAGCGCGGCTGGGTCGACTGGAACCGCACCAACCACGAGGCCGACGCGCTGCTCAAGCGCGTCGGCCTCGCCGAAAACCCCACGCGGGCGGTGCAGGAACTCGGCGTCGGCAAGCAGCAGCTCGTCGAGATCGCCAAGGCACTGTCCAAAGAGGTCAAGCTGCTGATCCTCGACGAGCCCACCGCGGCGCTCAACGACGACGACTCGGCCCACCTGCTCGAGCTGCTGCGCGGGCTGCGGGACGAGGGCGTCACGTGCGTGATCATTTCGCACAAGCTCGGCGAGGTGACGGCGATCGCCGACACCGTCACGATCCTCCGTGACGGCAGGACGATCGAAACGCTCGACGCGGCGGGGTTGACGGAAGAGCGCATCATCACCGGGATGGTCGGCCGCGACCTCGAGCACCGGTTCCCGCCCCGGGAACCGGAAATCGGCGAAGAGGTGCTGCGGATCGAGGACTGGACGGTGCACAGCCCGACCCAGGCCGGCCGGGTCGTCGTCGACCACGCGTCGCTCACGCTCCGGCGCGGGGAGATCGTCGGCCTGGCCGGGCTGATGGGCGCGGGCCGCACCGAACTCGCGATGAGCGTGTTCGGCCGGTCGTGGGGCAAGGACATCTCCGGCCGGATCATCAAGCACGGCAAGGAGATCGAGGTCCGGTCGGTGCAGGAGGCCGTCCGCCACGGCATCGCCTACGCCACCGAGGACCGGAAGCGCTACGGGCTCAACCTGATCGAGGACATCCAGCGCAACGTGTCCGCGGCCGGGCTGGGCAAGCTGGCCAGGCGCGGCTGGGTCAACGAGCACGCCGAGCACGACACGGCGAACCGGTACCGTCGTGATCTGCGGATCAAGGCACCGAGCGTGCAGAGCGTGACCGGGAAGCTGTCGGGCGGCAACCAGCAGAAGGTCGTGCTGGCCAAGTGGATCTTCACCGATCCGGACGTGCTGATCCTGGACGAACCGACCCGCGGCATCGACGTGGGCGCGAAGTTCGAGATCTACACGATCATCAACGAGCTGGCCGCCCAGGGGAAGGCCGTCCTGGTCATCTCCTCCGAGCTGCCGGAGCTGCTCGGGCTCTGCGACCGGATCTACGCGCTGTCGGCGGGGCGAATCACCGGCGAGGCCACGCGCGAAGAAGCCACCCAGGAACTGCTGATGCAGTACATGACGAAGGAACGGGAATGACCACGACCGAAGCACGGCCCGCCGTGCCCCCGGTTGAGCGCTCCAAGCGGAGGATCTCGATCAACCCGCGCCAGAGCGGCATCTACGTCGCGTTCGCGCTGATCGTGGTGCTGTTCGAGGTGCTCACCGGTGGCGCGCTGCTGGAGCCGCAGAACATCTCCAACATCATCGTGCAGAACAGCTACGTGCTGATCCTCGCGATCGGGATGATCCTGGTGATCATCTCCGGGCACATCGACCTGTCCGCCGGGTCGGTCGTCGCGATGACCGGCGCGGTGTCGGCGGTGCTGATGGTGAACTCGCACATGCCGTGGTTCTGGGCGGTGCTGATCACCCTCGTCGTCGGCGCGGTGATCGGCGCGTGGCAGGGCTACTGGGTCGCCTACTTCGGCATCCCGGCGTTCATCGTGACGCTGGCCGGCATGCTGGCGTTCCGGGCGCTGACCCTGACCGTCCTGGGCAACCAGGGCATCGGCCCGTTCCCGGACGCGATCCGCACGCTGTCCAACGGCTTCACCGACGGCTACCTGGGCAACATCGGCCTCGGGCCGCTCGGTGGCGCCGACCTGGTGTCGCTGCTCGCCGGCGTCGCCGCGGTGGCCGGGATCGTGTTCACCCAGTGGCGCAAGCGGATGGGCCGGCTCGGTTACGGCCAGGACGTCGACCCGTTCCCGATGTTCGTGCTGAAGCTGGCCGGGATCGCGGTGCTGGTGCTCGCCCTGGTGGTGCAGCTGGCGCGGTTCAAGAACCTCCCGTGGGTGCTGATCCTGCTGGCGGCGCTGGTGCTCGGCTACTCGCTGGTGGCCGGCAAGTCGGTGTTCGGCCGGCACATCTACGCCGTGGGCGGCAACCTGCAGGCGGCGACGCTCTCGGGCGTCAAGGTCAAGCAGGTAACGTTCTGGATCTTCGTCAACATGGGCGTCCTGGCAGCCCTGGCGGGGATCATCTTCGCGGGCCGCCTGAACCAGGCGGGCCCGACGGCGGGCGTCAACTTCGAGCTCGACGCGATCGCGGCGGCGTTCATCGGCGGCGCGGCGGTCCAGGGCGGCGTCGGCAAGGTGGTCGGCGCGATCACCGGTGGCCTGATCATGGCGGTGATCAACAACGGCATGTCGCTGATCGGCGCCCCGAGCGAGCGGGTGATGCTGGTGAAGGGTGTCGTGCTGCTGGCGGCGGTGGCCTACGACATCTGGACCAAGCGCCGCGCGGCCTCCTGACGCGCGGTTCACGTGAAGGCCACCTCGGGAACTTCCCGAGGTGGCCTTCACCGCATTCTCAGCCGGTCACTGGTTGCAGCGCTTGCCGGTGTTGATGCAGTTGACGACCTGGTTCATCAGGCGCTGGCCCATGACGTTCGCGAAGTCGTCGTGGTCCGAACGCGGGTTGTGCTTCTCCTGCGCGAAGGCGTCCACTTTGTACTCGCCCTTGAGCTGGATGTCCCGCGGGATGTTGTAGACCAGCTTGATCACCAGCTGGGGCACGTTCTTGAAGCCCTGCGGGCACTTGCCCTGCTGGTCGGCGAACACGATGTGCGTGCGGTGGTTGGCGCTGTCGATGTTCTTGCCGTCCCAGCAGTTCGGGAAGGCGTGGATGCGCTCCACCTTGCTGTTCTGCGGGCAGATCGGGTAGTGGTCGGTCAGCCGGTCCTCGAAGCCGGTGCAGGTCCAGCTGGGCCGGGCGTTGGCCGGGCCGTTGGTGCTCTGCTTGGCGTCGCCGTAGAGGATCCGGAGGAACTGCGGCATCGCGACGACCTTCTGCGCGCCGCCGCTGGTGAAGGTGATCGTCGCCGACTGGACGCGCTGGATCTCGCCGTCGTTGTCGCCGACTTCGTTCTTGTCGTTGACGCCCGGCAGTTCGCCCGCCTGGCCGTTGCTGTTCTGGCCGCCGTTGTCGAGGCCGCCCTGGCCGTTCTGCTTGAGCTTGCACGCGGCGAGCCCGCCGAGGTTCGTCGGCTTCGCGGCGCGGCGGCCGATCGCGATGGCGATCCGGTCGATGGTGGCCGCGCGCTTGTCCTTCAGCGGTCCGACGACGGCGTTCTGGATGTCCTGCGGGGTCTTCAGGTCGCCGTTCGCGATCCGCTTGTTCGCCTCGTCGATCTGCTTGTCGAGCAGGTCGAGGTTGCGGTTGACCTCGTCCATCGCCTGGTCCGGCACGTCGGGCAGCTTGCTCGCGACGTCCGGGCAGTCGACCTGGGCACTCGCCTTGTCCTTGGCGCTGCCGGCGCGGTCGGGCTGGGTGGCCGGCGGGTTCTTCTCGTCGTCGCCGGTGTCGATGCGGACGACCGGCCAGAAGTAGGCGGACTTGTCGCCGTTCTTGCACGTGGTCCCGGCCTTGAGCAGGCTCTTGTTGTTCGAATCGGCGTTCGTGGAGAGGTTGCCGACGTAGTCGTGCAGGTGCTGGGCACCGTTCTTGATCCCCGGCTGCGCGATGAAGTTGTCGGGGTTGAAGTGCTGGTTCTCGTTGCGGCCGCAGTCCACGGTGAACGTGCCGCGCGCGCCCTTCTGCTGCAGCGCCTTGTTCACGTTCACCCCGGCAGGCACCTTCGCGATGTCGATGAAGAACGACTTGTCGGCGGGGTCGGCACTGGCCTCGCCGGTGCGCCCGGCGGTGGTCGCGACGACGATGCCGCCGACCGCGATCGCGAGCGCGAGACCGCCGGTCGCGATCTTCGTGCGGCGGGTGATGCGATGTCTGCCCGTGGCGGGGGTGCGGGTGGTATTCCGGGCCATGGTCACCTCGTTCGGTTTTCCGGGCACGCCGAAGAAAGCCTGCGTGCCCGGGCTGGAGACGTGCGGAACCCGGGGAGTGAGCACCGGGGCGCGGGTATCGGGGACGCGCCCGGTGTCACTGGTTCCGGCATTGGGGGGAACGGCCGCCGCCGGAGCCCGGTTCAGCGCGTTACCGTTTCGTTATTTATGGAAGGTGAACAAAGTTCACGTCTATCCCTGTGATCGCTAACATCGACGCATGCCCGTGGACGACGCAGGTCCCGACGGCCCGCTCCACGCGCGGCCCCTCCCGCGACGGGGCACGCTCGGGGTGATCGCGACCGGAGCCTCGGCGTCGGGGCCCGTCCTGCACGGCCTGCGCGCCGCCGCCCGCGAGCAGGAGTACGCACTGAGCGTCTTCAGCGTGTCCAGCGCCGGCGGCGCGGCCGTGCTCGCCGCGGTGGCCGGCCTGCAGCTGCAGGGCGTGACCGGGATCGTGGTGCTCGACGGGCACCTGCTGGCCGAGCTCGCCCCGGTCGCCGGCATCCCGCTGGTGCCCGCGGCCTCGACCGACCAGTACGCGGGGGCTCGCCAGGCGACCGAACACCTCCTGCAGCTCGGCCACCGGACGGTCTGGCACCTCGGCGGCCCGGAAGAAGGGCCGGTGGCCCGCGCCCGCGAGCGCGGCTGGCGCGAGACACTCGAACGCCACGGGGCGGAGGTGCCCCCGGTGGTCCGCGGCGACTGGTCCGCCCGGTCGGGCTTCCGGGCCGGCCAGTCCCTGGCGGTCGAATCCGGGGTGGGTGCGGTGTTTTCGGCGAACGACCACATGGCACTGGGGCTGCTGGCCGCGTTCGCGGAGGCCGGCATGCGGGTCCCGCGCGACGCCCACGTGGTCGGCTTCGACGACGTCCCCGAGGCGGCGTACTTCGCCCCGCCGTTGACGACGGTCCGCCAGGACCACCTGGCGGCGGGCCGCCGCACCCTGGCCACGATGGCGGCCCGCATCGACGGTGTCGCGGTACCGGCGTGGGGGACGGTCGAGGCCGAGCTGGTGGTGCGGGAGAGCAGCCGCTGCCTCAAGAACGCGTAGGCCCCGGGCTCACCGGGTCAGCGGCAGGGACGCCATCCCGCGCAGCGCCGGGTTGGGGCGGCGCGCCACCTCACCGCCGATCCGCAAGGTCGGGAACCGCTTGCCCAGCTGTTCGAGCAGCACAGTCATTTCGAGCCGCGCCAGGGCCGCGCCGAGGCACAGGTGCAGGCCGTGCCCGAAGAACAGCCCGCGGCCGCCGTCGCGGGTGATGTCGAAGCGGTCCGGGTCCGCGAAGCGCGCCGGGTCCCGGTTCGCCGCCCCGGCGAGGATCACGACCATGTCGTCCGCCGGGATCTCCCGGCCGTCGAGGACCGCCGGCCGGGCGGCCGCACGCTGGCTCATCTGGGCGGCCCCGTCCCACCGCAACACCTCCTCGACCGCCCCCGACGCCAGCCCTGGGTCGCCGGCGAGCAGGGCGTACTGGTCCGGGTGGGTCAGCAGCGCGTGGATGCCGTTGCCCAGCGCACCCGCGGTGGTCTCGTAGCCGCCGCCGAACAGCACGAGCAGCGCGTTGAGCACCTCTCCCTCGGACATCAGCTCCTCGCCGGCGGCGGGCCGGGCCAGCAGCGCGGACGTCAGGTCGTCGCGGGGATCGGCACGCCGCCGCGCGATCAGCTCCGTGAAGTAGTCCCGGTATTCGACGGCGGCCGCGTCGACCTGGGCACGCAGTCCGGGCGCCATCGCCGGGTCGACCTGCTTGCCGATCAGCTCGGTGACCCGGCGAAGCCGGTTGTGGTCGGCTTCGGGCACGCCGACCAGATCGCCGATCACGGCCATCCCGAGCGGGTAGAGGACCGTGCCGACGAACTCCGCCGCGGTCCCGTCCGCCGTGGCGTCGGCGAAGCGGTCCAGCAGCCGGTCGGTGGCGCGGCGGACGGCGGGCTCCAGCTGCTGGACGCGCCGGACGGTGAAGTCGCGGACGAGCAGCCGGCGCTCGCGCGTGTGTTCCGGCGGGTTCTTCCACGGCAGGAGGTCCGTCAGCATCGCCATCGCGGCGTTGTCCCGCCAGCCCGGCCGGTGCCGGTCGCGCCATTCGGCGTCCAGGACCCGGAAGGTCTCGCCGTCGGCGAGCACCTGCTGGCAGTCGGCGAACCGGCTGAGCACCCAGCCGTCGTAGACCTCGCTGCGGAAGACCGGTGACTCTTCGCGGAGTTTCGCGTAGACCGGGTACGGATCGGCGAGCCCGGCGGGGGTGGACAGGGACAGCAGAGCGGCGTCGGACACGGGAGCTCCCTCCGGTGGCAGTGCGGTGTTCGCAGTCTTCTCCCCGGCACCCTGCCGGGGCAGGGCCCGGAGCCGGGATCACTCCGATGGCAGAGCGACGGACAGCACGAGCAGGGCGAGCCCGGCCGCCGGGGCGAGGGCGAAGGCGGCGGAAGCGCCCAGTGCGTCGGCGATGTGCCCGGAGACGAACGCCGCCAGCGCGGAGCCGGCCGCGCTGGCGGAGTTGTTCCAGGTGAACGCCTGGGTGCGGACAGCCGGGTCGACGGTCGTCTCGGTGAGGACGTTCAGCAGCACCAGCGTCGGCGGGATCGCCGCCTCGGTCACCACCACCGCGGCCCCGAGCCACAGGGCGGACGGCGCCAGAGGAGGCAGAAACGCTGTGCCCGTCAGGTAAGCGGCGGCGGCGACGAGCTGGAGCCGGGCCGGGGCGCGGTGCCTGCGCAGCCCGTAGTGCCAGCCGGAAACCAGCCCGCCGATGCTCGCGGCGGCGACGATCGGTGCGGCCGCCCCGGGCACGCCGTGCTGGGTGGCGAACGCGCTCACCGAGACACCCATGGTCCCGAAGTACAGCCCGACAGCCACGTTGAGCAGCGCGAGCCGGACGAAACGCACCCGGCGAAGGGGACGTCCGGGGCGGGCCGGCGGTGGCGCGGTCCGGCGCTGGGTGGCCAGGGCCGCACCACCGCCGACGACGAGAACCGCGGCCAGGGTACTGGCCAGGGGTGCGTACCCGGCCGCCCCGAGCGCGGTGACCAGTACCGGTCCGAGGAGGAACGCGGTGGCGTTGGCGAGCGACTCCAGCGAAAAGGCGGCCGGCAGGTGGCCGGTTCCCCGCAGCAGGTGCGCCCAGCGGGCCGCGGACAGCGCGCCGAGCTGGGGGACGGCCGCGCCGGCGCAGGCGGCGAAGGCGACCGCCACCGGGGGCGGCGCGGTGAGGACACCGGCGACGGCGATGCCGTGGGCGGCCACGGAGAACGGCAGGACACGGGTCTGGCCGAACCGGTCGGTCAGGCGGGCGACCTGCGGGCCGAGCACGCCTTCGGCGAGGGCGAACCCGGCGGTGGCGAGACCGGCCGTGCCGTACGAACCGGCGCGGGCGTGGAACAGCCAGAGCAGGCCCAGACCGGTCATGGCGATGCCGGTGCGGCCCACGGCGGCGGTGAAGAAGAAGGCGGCGGCGCCGGGAAGGCGCAGCACCGGACGGTATCCGGATGACATGGGGGAGTCCTCGTGGCCGCCGGGAAGCCCGGGCGGAGGGACACGGCCCGGCCGAGGCGGGTCCGGACGACTGGGGTCACCATGGCCGACGGACCCCCGGCTCGGCAAGTGTTTTACGGACGGCCCGGCGCGGCAGCGTCCTCAACGGGTGCTTCGTCGTTCACGTGCTGACTCCCTTCAGTCTCGCCGGATACCGGCGACGAGCTTCTCCCAGTTCCCGGACGCGATGAGCTCCCGGTCGGCGCCGCCGAGGGGTGCACTGTCCACAAAGGCCCGTGCGGACCCGGCGCGTTCCCGGTTGAACGGGTAGTCGGAGGCGTACATGATCCGCTCCGCCCCGACTGTTTCGCGGCTCCACCGCAGGTACTTGTGGCTGGCGATGCCGCCCGGGGTGATGAAGATGTTGGTGCGGAAGTAGTCCGCGATCGGGCGCCGAAGGGTGACGAGCGGGTCCATGGCGGCGACGCGGTCGAGGTAGAACAGCACGACTTCGCCCCAGTGGCCCAGAATGACCTGCAGGCCGGGAAACCGATCGAAAACACCCGCGATGATCATCCGCAGGACGGTCAGGCCGGCGTCATAGTGCCAGCCGAACGCCCCGGTGGCCAGCATGCTGTCCACCGGCTCGCCGAACCCGCGGTAGTACGCGTCGGTGACGCTGGGCACCGGCGCGCGAGGATGCAGGTAAACCGGCGCGCGCAGGTCTTCGGCGGCTTCGTAGATGTCCCAGAATCCGGCCGCGTCCAGGGCGCGGCCGCCGGAGTGTGCGTTCACCAGCGTTCCGTGGAACCCGAGTTCGGTGACCGCGCGCCGCAGTTCGTCGGCCGCGGCCGGCGGTGCCGGGGTCGCCAGCGTCGCGAACCCCTGCAGACGTCCGGGATGGCGCCGGATCGCTTCGGCGAGGCCGTCGTTCACGGCCACCTGCAGGGCGACCGCCTCGGCGGCGGGCAGGTTCTGCAGGCCGGGTGTCGTCAGGGACAGCACCGCCGTGTCGATCCCGGCGTCGTCCATGGCCGCGATCCGCCCCTCGCCGACGTCGAGCAGGGCCGGCAGCACGCCCGCGGCCAATGCCCGCTTCATCATCGGCTCGGCCGGCTGGGGATCGTGCCGCTTCCAGGCCTCGGTCACCTCGGCGGTGACGAAGTGCTCCTCCAGCCCGTACAGCCGCATCGCGCGCTCAGCTCCGGACGGTCTTGAGTGCGCCGGCCCAGGATTCGAGCTGGTCGAACAGGATCGTGGCCGCCTGGTCGTGCGCGGCCGCGGGGGTGAAGGTGGTGAAGTTGCGGAAGTCGTCGGCCAGGGAGAAGGACAGCTGCTGGCGGACGTGGGCGAGCTGCAGTTCGCTGCAGATCGCGCGCAGGTGCTCGATCGCCCGGGCGCCGCCGAGTGAGCCGTAGGAAACGAAGGCGGCGGCCTTGTTGTTCCACTCGCCGTAGAGGTAGTCGATGGCGTTCTTCAGCACCGCGGACGTGGAGTGGTTGTACTCGGGGGTGACGAAGACGAAGCCGTCGTACTCCGCGATGGTGGCGGCCCAGGCTTTGGTGTGTTCGCCGGTGTACCGGCCGGCGCGGGCGGGGATGGGCTCGTCCAGGTGGGGCAGTGGGTGGTCGAGCAGGTCGATCAGCTCGTAGCGGGCGCCGGTGCGTTCCTTGGCGCGGGTCAGGACCCAGTCGGCCACGGCTTCGCCGTTGCGGCCGGGGCGGGTGCTGCCGAGGATGACGGCGAGCTGCAGATCGCTCACGGGGCTGCCTCCGAATCTTCGTGACTTGAATCTTCAAGTCACGCTAGCCCGACTGACTTGAAGATTCAAGTGTCGGTTTCCCGCCGGTACACTCCCCGCATGCCTGCTCCGAAGGATCCCGAGGCGGCCGGGCCGCGCTGGCTCACCGACGACCAGCTGGCCGCGTGGAGGGGATTCATGAAACTGCTCCAGCGGCTGCCCGTGGCCCTGGAAGCCCAGCTGCAACAGGACTCGAAGCTCAGCCTGGTCGAGTACTACGTCCTGGCGCACCTGTCCGACCAGCCCGGGCGCCGCCTGCGGATGAGCGAGCTCGCCGTCCTGGCCGGCACGGAACTGTCCCGCCTTTCCCACCTGATCCGCCGGCTGGAGAACCGCGGCTTCGTGGTCCGCGAGCCCGACCCCGGAAACGGGCGCTACACGCGAGCCGTGCTGACCGACGCGGGATACGCCTACCTCGCCGACGCGGCACCCGCACACGTGGCACGGGTACTGGAGCTGTTCGTCGACGTTCTCGGCGCGAACGAACTCCGGACCCTGCACCGGATTTCCGGGAAGGTGCTCCACCGCATCGACAGCGAACCCGGCCCCCGGCTGCCGTTGCCGTCCTAGAGCTTGAGGCGATCGCCGAGCCCGCGGATGTGGTCCGCCCGGCCGCAGTCGAGGTCCTGCTGGCGACGCCGTTCCGCGACGAACGCCCGCCCCAGCCCGGTGCGGTCCGATGTGGACATCTCGCGGCGCAGTTCGTTCAGCAGCCCGCGTTCTTCGCCGCGCACGTGCGCGTCCACGGCGTTCTCCAGCCGCAGCAACGCCTTCTCGAAGTCGTCGCCGTCGAGGACGGCCAGCAGGTCGTCGGCGAACGGTGCGCCGGGTGACGACGGGCGGACGATCCGCTCGGTCGCCGTCGCGTGGGCGACCAGCAACGCCGCCAGCTCCGCCACCAGGGCCGGGCGGTCGGCTTCGCTGTTGCGCAGGTCGCGCAGGAGCTGCTCGAACCGGCGGTGGTCGGCCAGCAGGACCTCCACCAGGTCCGAGCCGGGGGCCGCCGCGGCCGGGGCCGGGCGCATCCAGCCGAACGTCAGCTCGACCGCCTGGCGCCAGTGCGCGTACTCGGTGTCGCGGCGGGCCGGGTCCATCGCCGGCAGCCACTGGCCCGCCCGGTGCCAGTTGCGGCGCAGGCCCTCCAGGTCCGGCCAGTACCCGACGGACAACCCGGCCGCATAGGCCGCGCCGAGCGAGACCGTCTCCGCCACCATCGGGCGGACCACCGGCACGTCGAGGACGTCGGCGACGAACTGCATCAGCAGGTTGTCCGCGGTCATCCCGCCGTCGACCTTCAACGTCGACAGCGCCAGCCCGGAGTCGGCGTTCATCGCGTCGACGACCTCGCGGGTCTGCCAGCCGGTCGCCTCCAGCACCGCCCGCGCGAGGTGGCCTTTCGTGATGTACGACGTCAGCCCGGCGATCACGCCGCGGGCCTCGCTGTGCCAGTGCGGCGCGAACAGCCCCGAGAACGCGGGCACGATGTAGCAGCCGCCGTTGTCCTCGACCGTCCGGGCCAGGGTCTCGATCTCCGGTGCGCTGCCGATCAGCTCCAGGCCGTCGCGGAACCACTGCACCAGCGACCCGGTGACGGCGATCGACCCTTCGAGGGCGTACACCGCGGGCTCGTCGCCGATCTTGAAGCCGACCGTGGTGAGCATGCCGTGGGTGGACAGCACCGGCGTCGGGCCGGTGTTGAGCAGCAGGAAGCTGCCGGTGCCGTAGGTGCACTTCGCCTCGCCGGGCGCGAAGCAGGTCTGGCCGAACAGCGCGGCCTGCTGGTCGCCCAGCGCCGCCGCGATCCGGATGCCGGGGACCACCCGGGACGTCGTCCCGTAGACCTCCGTCGACGACCTGATCTCCGGCAGCATCGCGCGCGGGACGTCGAAGAACTCGAGCAGCTCGTCGTCCCACGAAAGGGTGCGCAGGTTCATCAGCATGGTGCGCGAGGCGTTGGTGACGTCGGTGACGTGCACGCCGCCCTCGGCGCCGCCGGTGAGGTTCCAGATCAGCCAGCTCTCGATGGTGCCGAACAGGACGTCGCCGCGTTCGGCGCGCTCGCGCAGCCCCGGCGTGCGTTCGAGCAGCCAGCGGATCCGCGGCGCGGAGAAGTACGTGGCCAGCGGCAGGCCGCACAGCTGCCGGACGCGGTCGGCGCCGGGTTCCCGGGCGAGCTGTTCGAGCATGGCGTCGGTGCGGGTGTCCTGCCAGACGATCGCCCGCCCGACCGGGTTGCCGGTGCGCCGGTCCCACAGGACGGTGGTCTCGCGCTGGTTGGCGATCCCGAGGCCGACGACCTGGTCGGCGGTCGCGCCCGCGTCGGCCAGGGCCTGCGGCACGATCCGCGAGAGGTTCCGCCAGATCTCGGTCGCGTCGTGTTCGACCCATCCGGGCCGCGGGAAGTGCTGCTGGTGCTCGCGCTGCACGACGGAGACGAGCCGGCCGCGCGCGTCGAACAGGATGCACCGGGTGGAGGTGGTGCCCTGGTCGATGGACATCACGTACCGCTGGACCATCGTCCTCCCTTCACCATCGGGACGCGCCGAGGTCTCGGGACACCGCCCGGGCCGCGTCGCGGACCTGGGTCAGCAGCCGCGGGCTCGGGGCGCCGTCGGGCTCGCAGATCCGCTCCGCCGCGCCCGACACCCCGATCGCGCCGACCACGATGCCGCCGTGGCCGCGGATCGGGGCGGCGATCCCGGCCTCGCCCGAGATCATCTCGCCGTTCTCGGCCGCCCAGCCCGCCTCCCGTACCTTCGCACACGCCCGCTTGATCGCCGTCTGGGTGACCAGGGTCCGGCGCGTGTACGGCTCCGGGGTCGCCTTCAGCGTCGTGTCGTAGGCCAGCAGGACCTTGCCCAGGGCGGTCGCGTGCAGCGGCAGCAGCGTGCCGACGTCGAGGGTCTGCAGGCTGTCGTCCGGGCGGAACACGTGGTGCACGACGAGCACCCGGCCCTCCAGGGGCGCGCCGATCCGGACTGCCTCGCCGCTGCGGGCGGCCAGCGCGTCGGCCCAGTTGATCGCCCGGGACCGCAGCTCGTTGACGTCGAGGTAGCTCGTGCCCAGGTGCAGCAGGGCCGCGCCGAGCTGGTACTTGCCGGTGTCGCGGTCCTGCTCGACGAACCCGACGCCCTGCAGCGTGCGCAGGATCCCGTGCGCGGTGCCCTTCGCCAGTTCGAGGGACTCGGCGATCTCGCCGACACCCAGGCGCCCCGAGCCGCGCGCCAGCAACCGCAGGATCGCGGCGGCGCGCTCGATGGACTGGATCGGACCGGGCACCGCGCGACCCTAACCCGACCGGCCGCGATTCGACAATGTCGAACATCCACTTCGGCCGTTCGACAATGCCGACCGCCGTCCGTTGACCCTCCCGACCCGCGAACTTAACTTTCCCTCACCAATAGGGGGACAAGGTCCTTTGTGGAGGAAAGCAATGGTGCGAAACCTCAAGGCCCACGGGCTCGTCGGCGAGATGGCCGCCGAGTTCGTGGGGACGATGATCCTCATCCTCTTCGGATGCGGAGTGGTGGCGCAGGTCGTCGCCGCGGGCATCGGGGACCACGACAGCATCGCCTGGGCCTGGGGCCTCGGTGTCACGCTCGGTGTTTACGTCGCTTCGCGGATCAGCGGCGCGCACCTGAACCCGGCCGTGACCATCGCGCTCGCGGTGTTCAAGGGCTTCGAGTGGCGCAAGGTCGCCCCCTACGCCCTGGCCCAGACCGCCGGCGCGTTCCTGGCCGCGATGCTGGTGCGCTGGAACTACACCGAGGTCCTCAACGCGAAGGACCCGGGCCTGACGATCAAGACCCAGGGCGTGTTTTCCACCCTTCCGGGTAACGGCACGCTCCCGGTGGGTGACTGGGGTGCCTTCCGCGACCAGATCATCGGCACCGCGATCCTGCTGATCGTCCTGTTCGCCATCACCGACCTCCGCAACACCTCGCCGGGCGCGAACCTGGCCCCGGTCGTCGTCGGCTTCCTCGTCGTCGCCATCGGCATGGCCTGGGGCACCGACGCCGGCTACGCGATCAACCCCGCCCGCGACTTCGGCCCGCGCCTGGCCTCCTGGCTGACCGGCTACGACACGGCGTTCACCGACCAGTACGGCTTCCCCTACTGGTGGATCCCGATCGTGGCGCCGGTGCTCGGCGCGCTGATCGGCGGCGCCATCTACAAGTACCTGATCGAGCGGTTCCTGCCCGCGGGCGAACCGCTGGACGCCATGCCCGCCAAGGACCTCGAGCCCGCCAACTGAGTAGGAGCACGACCATGCCGGACTTCGTCGGTGCCGTGGACCAGGGCACGACCAGCACCCGCTTCATGATCTTCGACCACGGCGGCAACGAGATCGCCCGCCACCAGCTCGAGCACGAGCAGATCCTGCCCAAGCCGGGCTGGGTCGAGCACGACGCCACCGAGATCTGGGAACGCACGCGCTCGGTGATCGCGACCGCGCTCAACAAGGCCAACCTGACGGTGACCGACCTGGCCGCGCTGGGCATCACCAACCAGCGCGAAACCACCGTCGTCTGGAACCGCCGCACGGGGCGCCCGTACGGCAACGCGATCGTCTGGCAGGACACCCGCACCGACCGGATCGCCTCCGCGCTGGAGCGCGAGGGCAAGGGCGACATCATCCGCCGCAAGGCCGGCCTGCCGCCCGCCACCTACTTCTCCGGCGGCAAGCTGCAGTGGATCCTCGAGAACATCCCGGGCGTGCGCGAGGACGCCGAGAAGGGTGACGCGCTGTTCGGCACCACGGACACGTGGCTCATCTGGAACCTCACCGGCGGCCCGGACGGCGGCGTGCACGTCACCGACCCGACCAACGCCTCCCGCACCATGCTGATGGACCTCGAGACCCTCGACTGGGACGACGAGCTCCTGTCCTTCTTCGACGTCCCGCGCCAGATGCTCCCGGCGATCCGGCCGTCGTCGAACCCGGGGTTCGGCACCACCCGCGCCGACGGCCCGCTCGGCGGCGAGGTCGCCATCACCGGCGTCCTCGGCGACCAGCAGGCCGCCACCGTGGGCCAGGTGTGCTTCCGGCCCGGCGAGGCCAAGAACACCTACGGCACCGGCAACTTCCTGCTCCTCAACACCGGCCAGGAGCTCGTCCGCTCCCAGCACGGCCTGCTGACGACGCTGTGCTACCAGTTCGGCGACGACAAGCCGGTCTACGCGCTGGAAGGCTCGATCGCCGTCACCGGCTCGGCGGTGCAGTGGCTGCGCGACCAGCTCGGCATCATCAGCGGCGCGGCCCAGAGCGAGAGCCTCGCGCGCCAGGTCGAGGACAACGGCGGCGTCTACTTCGTCCCGGCGTTCTCCGGCCTGTTCGCCCCGTACTGGCGCTCCGACGCCCGCGGCGCGATCGTCGGCCTCACCCGCGCCACGACCAACGCCCACATCGCGCGGGCCACCCTGGAAGCGATCTGCTACCAGACCCGCGACGTCGTCGAGGCCATGCAGAACGACTCCGGCGTCACGCTCGACGTGCTGCGGGTGGACGGTGGCGTCACGGCCAACGAGCTGTGCATGCAGCTGCAGGCGGACATCCTCGGCGTGCCGGTGTCGAAGCCGGTCGTCGCCGAGACCACCGCCCTCGGCGCCGCCTACGCGGCGGGGCTCGCGGTCGGCTTCTGGAAGTCGACCGACGAGCTGGAGCAGAACTGGAACGAGGACAAGCGCTGGACGCCGTCGTGGAGCGGCGAACAGCGCGCCGAGGGCTACGCGGGCTGGCAGAAGGCCGTGGGCCGCACGCTCGACTGGGTCGACGTGCAGTGATGAGGAGGAACACCGTGACCCCGCTTTCCCCGGCCTACCGGGCGGAGACCCTGCGGAAGCTGGTCGGCGAAGAGGTCGACGTGCTCGTCGTCGGCGGGGGAGTCACCGGGGCCGGCGTCGCGCTCGACGCCGCGTCCCGGGGGCTGTCGACCGCACTGGTCGAGGCCCGCGACTTCGCCGCCGGCACGTCCAGCCGGTCGTCCAAGCTGATCCACGGCGGCCTGCGCTACCTGGAGCAGCTGGACTTCAAGCTGGTGCGCGAGGCCCTCAAGGAGCGTGGCCTGCTGCTGCAGAAGCTGGCCCCGCACCTGGTGCGGCCGGTCAAGTTCCTGGTCCCGCTGCAGCACCGGGTCTGGGAGCGCGGCTACATCGGCGCCGGCGTCACGCTGTACGACACCCTCGGCGGCGCCCGCGCGCTGCCGCGGCACCGGCACCTGTCCAAGCGGGGCGCCTTCAAGGCCGCTCCGGCGCTGGCGGACGACGCGCTGATCGGGGCGATCCAGTACTACGACGCCCAGGTCGACGACGCCCGCCACACGATGACCATCGCGCGGACGGCCGCCGAGCAGGGCGCTTCGGTCCTCACGCGGACTCGCGTCACTTCGCTGCTTCGTGACGGCGAGCGCGTCGTCGGGGCGAAGGTGGTGGACCGCGAGAGCGGCGTGGAGTTCGAGATCCGGGCGCGCGTGGTCGTGGCGGCCACCGGCGTGTGGAGCGACGACATGGCGGAGGCGGCCGGGATTCCCGCGCCGTTCACCGTGCGGGCGTCGAAGGGCATCCACCTCGTGGTGCCGCGGGAGAAGATCGACCTGGACACCGGGCTGATCCTGCGCACCGAGAAGAGCGTGCTGTTCGTCATCCCGTGGGGACGGCACTGGATCGTCGGCACCACCGACACCGAGTGGGACCTCGACCGCGAGCACCCGGCGGCGAGCCGCGCGGACGTCGACTACGTGCTCGACCACCTCAACGCCGTGCTCCGGACGCCGGTGACGCACGACGACATCGAGGGTGTCTACGCCGGTCTCCGCCCGCTGCTGGCGGCGAAGGCGACCGCGACGACGAAGCTGTCGCGGGAGCACGCGGTGGCGCGCCCGGTGCCGGGCCTGGTGATCGTGGCCGGCGGCAAGTACACGACGTACCGGGTGATGGCCGCGGACGCGGTCGACGCCGCGGTCGAGGAGGTCGGCCGCCCGGCCCCGCCGTCGTGGACCGACCGGCTCCCGATCGTCGGCGCCGACGGCTACCACGAGCTGTGGGACGACCGGTACTCGCTGGCCGCCCGGACCGGCCTGCCGCTGACCCGCGTCGAGCACCTCCTGCAGCGGTACGGCACGCGGATCTGGAACCTCGTTTCGCTGATGGAAGAGGATCCTTCGCTGGCTTCGCCGATCACGGAGACCTCGGAATACCTCCGTGTGGAGGCCGTCTACGCGGTGTCCCACGAGGGTGCGCTGCACCTGGAGGACGTCCTCACCCGGCGGACGCGGATTTCGATCGAGGAACGCGACCGCGGGGTGGCGGCGGCGCCCGTCGTGGCCGCCCTGATGGCCCCGCTGCTGGGCTGGGATTCCCACCGCACGGACCGTGAGGTGGCGAACTACCTGGCCCGCGTCGAAGCGGAGCGCTCGGCCCAGGAAGCCCCGGACGACGCGGCGGCGAACGCCACCCGCCTCGCGGCGCCGGCCCTGCTGCCGAGCTGATCCGGCGTGCTCACGGAGCTGGGACGCACTCCAGCTCCGTGAGCACGTACCGCGCGTTGGCGGAGATGACCGGGTTGGTGTGCCGGTAGTACGGCAGCTGGATCACCGCCATCGACAGCGCCCGGCCGCGGCCGCGCGCCCAGGTGGCGTCGTCGGCGGCCACGGCGTCCCGGAAGTCCTGCCGGGTGTCGGCGGTCAGCAGGTTCCATGCGGGGATCAGGTCGATCGCCGGGTCGCCGAGGCCCGCGGTCGCCCAGTCGAGGACGCCGCTCAGCCGGCCGTCGCGCAGCAGGAGGTTGCCCGGCATCAGGTCCCCGTGCACCCAGCACGGCGGCCCGGTCCACTGTGGAGCATCGAGCGCCTCGGCCCAGACGCTCAGGGCCGCCTCGGCGTGGAACGGCTCGTCGGTGCGGCTGAGCTCGTGGATCGCCCGGCGGGTGGCCGTGTCCACCGTGGACAGCGGCTGCCCCCGGAAGGCCGGGGGACCGGCCGCCGTGTTCGCCCGCAGCGCGAGGACGAACTCCGCCAGGCCGTGGACCGGGCGGCCTTCGAGCGCCGGGTCGCCGTCGAGCCACCGGTGCACCGCCCACGGCCACGGGTACCCCTCGGCGGGTTCGCCGAGCGCGGCGACGGCCGGGATCGCCACCGGCAACCCGTCGAGCACGCTCAGGATCCGGCGTTCCTTCGCCACGTCCTCGGCCGCGCGGGGCAGCCGGACCGTCAGTGCGTCCCCGAGGCGGAACACGGCGTTCACCGTCCCGCCGGAAGCCAGGGGCGTGACCGGCAGATCCGCCCACTGCGGGAACTGCCCGCGCAGCAGCCGCCGGACGAGCGCGGAGTCGAGGTCGGACACGTGATCACCGAACCACGCACGTCAACGGGGTTTCCGTGACCACGGGCACCCCGGATTGCACGACGATGCATAGCCGTGCATAATCATTCGCATGTCCAAGGTGCTCACTTCCCTGCCCGTCGGCGAGCGTGTCGGTATCGCCTTCTCCGGTGGCCTCGACACTTCCGTAGCCGTCGCGTGGATGCGCGACAAAGGCGCGGTCCCCTGCACCTACACCGCCGACATCGGCCAGTACGACGAGCCCGACATCGAGTCGGTGCCCGGCCGGGCCGGCCAGTACGGCGCCGAGCTCGCCCGGCTCGTCGACTGCAAGGAAGCACTGGTCGAAGAGGGGCTCGCGGCCCTGACCTGCGGCGCCTTCCACATCCGCACCGGCGGCCGCAGCTACTTCAACACCACCCCGCTCGGCCGCGCGGTCACCGGCACCCTGCTGGTGCGTGCCATGCTCGAGGACGACGTCCAGATCTGGGGCGACGGCTCCACCTACAAGGGCAACGACATCGAGCGGTTCTACCGCTACGGCCTGCTGGCCAACCCCTCCCTGCGGATCTACAAGCCGTGGCTCGACGCCGCTTTCGTCACCGAGCTCGGCGGCCGCAAGGAGATGTCGGAGTGGCTGGCCGCGCACGACCTGCCGTACCGGGACAGCACCGAGAAGGCCTACTCGACCGACGCCAACATCTGGGGCGCCACCCACGAGGCGAAGTCCCTGGAGCACCTGGACACCGGCATCGAGATCGTCAAGCCGATCATGGGCGTGGCGTTCTGGGACCCCGAGGTGGAGATCCCGGCCGAGGACGTCACGATCGGCTTCGAGCAGGGCCGGCCGGTGACGATCAACGGCAAGGAGTTCGCCTCCGCCGTCGACCTGGTCCTGGAGGCCAACGCCATCGGCGGCCGGCACGGCCTGGGCATGTCCGACCAGATCGAGAACCGGATCATCGAGGCGAAGAGCCGCGGCATCTACGAGGCCCCGGGCATGGCGCTGCTGCATGCCGCCTACGAGCGGCTCGTCAACGCCATCCACAACGAGGACACCCTCGCCAGCTACCACAACGAGGGCCGCCGCCTCGGCCGCCTGATGTACGAAGGCCGCTGGCTGGACCCGCAGGCGATGATGCTGCGCGAGTCGCTGCAGCGCTGGGTGGGCACCGCCATCACCGGCGAGGTGACGCTGCGGCTGCGCCGCGGCGAGGACTACTCCATCCTCGACACGTCCGGCCCGGCGTTCAGCTACCACCCGGACAAGCTGTCGATGGAGCGCACCGAGGACTCCGCGTTCGGCCCGGTCGACCGGATCGGCCAGCTCACCATGCGCAACCTCGACATCGCGGACTCGCGGGCGAAGCTCGAGCAGTACGCGAGCCTCGGCATGGTCGGCGGCAAGCATCCGAAGCTGATCGGCGCCGCCCAGGCCGCGGCGACCGGCCTGATCGGCGCGATGCCCGAGGGCGGCGCCGAAGTGATCGCCTCGCGCGGCAAGACCGACGACGTCGAACTGCTCGACAGCGCGGCGATGGAGTTCGGCACGGACTGACCGCGGTCAGGGCACGAGCACGACCTTGCCGGTGACCGTGCCGGATTCCGCCAGCGCCAGGGCTTTCCCGGCCTCGGCCAGCGGGATCCGCGCGGCCACCTGCGGCGTCAGCGTTCCGGCGGCGGCGAGCTCGAAGACGGCCGTCAGGTCCTCGGCGAGCCGCGCCCGGAACCGGGCGAGGTTCCGCTTGCCGCCCCAGACGTTGTAGAAGTGCGTCCGGCGCCGGTTCGGCAGCACGTTCCACCACAGCAGCCGGGCGAAGAGCTTGAGCACCGGCAGCCGGGAGTTGCCGGGGTCGTCCTTTGTGGACGCGCTGCCGTAGGCGACCAGCGTGCCGCCCGGGGCCAGCAGCCGGAAGGAATCGGCGATCCCGGGCCCGCCGACGTGGTCGAACACCGCGTCGACGCCGCCGGGCGCCAGCCTGCGGACCTCGGCCGGCACGTCGCCGCGGTAGTCGACGGCGGTCGCGCCGAGCGCGGTGACGACGCCGGCGTTGCGGGCCGACGCGGTCCCGATGACCTCGATCCCGGCCGCGCGGGCCAGCTGCACCAGCGTCGTGCCGACGCCGCCGCTGGCGCCGTGCACCAGGATCTTCGCCCCGGCCCGGACGCGGGCGATCCGGTGCAGCATCTGCCAGGCGGTGATCCCGTTGACGACGAACGTCTCGGCTTCGGCCGGGTCGAGCCCGGCCGGCACCGGGACCAGGTCGGCGGCGGGGAGGACGACGTGGCTGCGCCACCCGCCGGTCTTCGTCAGCGCGGCCACGCGGCGGCCGGCCAGGGCCGGGTCGGCGGCTTCGAGGACCGTGCCGACCACGTCGTACCCGGGCACGAAGGGGAACGGCGGCTGGTCGTAGTACTTGCCCCGCCGCATCTGCTGCTCGGCGAAGGACACGCCGGTCGCCTCGACGCGGACCAGCGCTTCGCCGGCGCCCGGGTGCGGGAGCTCGCGGCGTTCGACGCGCAGGCCGTCCGGCTCGACGAGGCCGGGGAGGACGATCTCGGTGACGGTCATGGTGGCTTCCTTCCGGTTGTGAGTGACTGGTCAATCACTTCATGGGCGACGAAAAGGCCCCCGGCGGGGGCCGGATTTCAGGACTTGCCGGGGTGGCGGATGCCGGCGGACAGGAGCGCGGCCCACTCGCCGGCGTGCTCGTCGAGGTCGAGTGTGGCGATCAGGTGGCAGAGCTGGCCGTAGGCGATGAACCGCTGCACGTGGTCGTCTTCGGCGCCGGAGCGGGACTTGGCCAGCTCGGTCACCTTGGCCAGGCCGCGGCGGACGGCGTCGGCGATCTCCGGGGTGTCGGCGGCCGACTGGGCGTGCACCTGCAGCATCAGCAGGTTCCGGTCGGCGATCAGCTCCGCGTAGGCGCCGCCCATTTCGTGCAGGATTTTCCCGGGATCGTCGTCCGCGGCGCGCGCGGCGCCGTGGGAGAGGGCGTGGGCGACGAGTTCGTAGCAGCGGTCGAGGGCGGCGACGAACAGGGAAACCTTGCCGGGGAACAACTTGAAGACGTACGCGGGGGAGATGTCGGCCCGGGCGGCCACGGCGCTGATCGGCGTGCTGTGGTAGCCGCCGCGGGCGAACTCGGCGATGGCCGCGTCGACCACGACGTCCCGCCGGGCGTCGGAGGTGGAGAGGGTGGCACCGCGTTTCGTCATGTGAGTGACTGTACACTCACTCTGGTCCGCGGGCAACCGGGGTGGGCGAGGAGCCGGATCCCTGGCGACGGGGACGAACCCGGCCCGCGTCCGCCGGCGAACGCCCGGAACAATCCCGCCGGAATCCGTCCGGCGGCCCCGAGCCGCTGCCGGATTCCGGCGCCCCGGAACTGCCGGAATCCGCCGGGAACGGTTTCCCGCGCCGCCAACCTCCCTTAGTAGGTACCGGATTCCCGGCCCCGCGCGGAGTATTCCGTGCCACCACGTCGATTCCCCACCGGCTGGAGGCACACCTCGTGAAAACCACATCAGGAGTCCTTCGTGGACTCGCGGCCCTTTCGGCCGTCACCGCCGCGGTCGTCGCCCTGCAGGCGCCGGCCGCCGCGGCCGCGGCGCGGACCGATCTCGGGATCACCATGCAGGCCCAGCAGAAGGACCAGTGGTGCTGGGACGCCAGCGGCAACACGGTCGCCGACTACTGGGGCTACTCCCTGACCCAGACCCGGTTCTGCCAGATCGCGCACAACGAGTCCGGCAGCGACTGCGCCAACAACCAGGGCTACCTGTCCGACCAGCAGCGGGTTTTCCGCTACCTCGGCTTCGCCAGCGCCGGGACGTACAACTCGAACGGCCAGACGCTTTCCTTCTCCGGCATCAAATCCCAGATCGACGCGGGCCGCCCGATCGGCACCCGGATCGGCTGGCGGTCCGGCGGCGGCCACATGCACGTCCTCTACGGCTACGACAATTCCGGCGGCGCGACCCGCGTGGAATACGGCGACCCGTGGCCGAACAACAGCCGCTACAACTCGATGAACTACAGCACCTACCTGTCGAACACGCAGTTCCAGTGGACCCACACCGTGTACGGAATGGAGGGCTGAGCATGCTGCGGAAAGCCATCGGCGTCGCCGTGCTGGCCGGCGCCGCGATGCTCACCACGACCGGCGCCGCGGGCGCGGCGAGCGGACCGGCGGGTACCCCGACCGCCGCCGACACCGCCGCCATCGGGCAGCTCACGAGCGGCCCGGCCACCCTCGGCCGGCTCGCGTCGACGAAGTTCCCGGGCGCCCACGCGGCCGCGGCGCAGCAGTCGGCCGACCCGCGCACCCAGGTCCCCGTCTACGAGCCGACCGCGGAGTTCGTCGCCGGGAAGTCGGACGTTCCGGCCGCGCTCGCCTACGTCGCGGTGCCGGCGCGGACCGGCGACGGCACCGCCGCCACCGTGTGGGCCGAGCGCCAGGGGGCCGCCTGGACCGTCGTGAACGTCGCGTCCGGCGACTACGAGCAGCGGTACGCCCGGGCCGCGGCCGGCGGCTACCTCCTGCACGAGCCGCAGGTCAACGCCTGGTACGCGGTGCACGGGGACGCCGTGACCGTCCTCGACGGCTCGGTCACCGGCCTGGCCGCGGGCACGAAGCTGTCCCTGGCGGACTACCGCGCGGCGCTGCACGGGCGGTACGCGGACAAGCTGCCGGGTTCGGCCTACGACCGCGACGGCGCGGGTGGCGGTTACGGCGGCCGCGAACGCGCGGTCCCGGCCGCGGACCCCGCCGGCGTGCCGCTGCTGCCCTTCGTGCTCGGCGGCGCCCTGGTGCTGGTGGCCGGTGCGGTGGTCGTGCCGCGGCTGCGCCGGCAGTAGGACGGCGAGGGGCTGCCGGTGCACCCGGCAGCCCCTTGGCAGCCGGTCATGATCAGGTCACAATGCGCCATGGCCGTTTCGCCGGGTGTGCCGCCGGAAGCGGCGCGCCCGGCGCTGAGCGCGTCGGATCTGGCGCTGGTGGAGGCCCTCCAGCGGGACCCACGGGCGCCGTGGACGCGCATCGCCGCGGCCGTCGGCACCGACGCGACGACGGCGGCCCGCCGCTGGGACCGGCTCCAGGCGGCCGGCCTGGCCTGGCTCACCGCCTACGCCACCGCCCCGACGACCACGGTCGGCTACGTCGACCTGGCCTGCCGCCCGGACACCCTCGGCGGCCTGACCCGCGAGCTGTGCGGCTGGCCGTCGGTGTTCAGCGTCGAGCGCACGACGAGCCGGTTCGCGCTGTTCCTCAGCTTGGCCGCGCGCGACCTCGACGCACTGGACGCGCTGGTCACCGCCCGCATCGGCACCCTGCCCGGGGTGCGGGAGGTCCGTTTCGCCGTCGCGACCCGCGTCTACCGGGAGGGCAGCGGCTGGCTGGTGAACGCGCTCGCCCCGGAACAGCGGGCGGTGCTGGACGACACCGCGGTGCAGGCCCGGCTGGTGGTGCCGCAGCAGTGGAACGACCGGGACCTGCGCGCGCTGGTGGAGTCGCTCGGCGAGGACGGCCGGCGCAGCTACGCCGAGCTGGCCCGCGACTGCCGGATGAGCGAGTCGGCGGTGCGGCGCACGCTGGCGCGGATGCTGCGCAACCACGAACTCGACTTCCGCTGCGATCTCGCACACGTCCCGGCGGGCTGGCCGGTGATCGCGGGCTACCGGCTCGACGTCCGCGCGGCGGAGCTCGACCGCGCCGGTTCCGCCATCGCGCAGCTGCCCGAGACGCGGCTGTCGGCCGCGGTGGTGGGGGAGGGCAACCTGGTGGTCTCGGCGTGGCTGCGCGTCCCGGGCGACTGCACGGATTACGAGACGCGGCTCGTGGAAGCCGCTCCCGGCGCGCGCGTGCTCGACCGGGCGATCACGCTCCGGATGCCGAAGCGGATGGGCCGCCTGCTCAGCCCGCACGGCCTCGCCGGCACCCACCAGGCGATCATCCCGGCCCGCTGAGCACCGCCGCTCGCCGTCCTGCTCGCACGGCCGCCGCGTAGGGTCGGAAGCGGATCTCTTACGGCGGAAGGACACAGCGGGTGGGCGAGTCGAACTGGGCCGGGAACCTCACTTACGGCGCGGACGCGGTGACGACGCCGCGGACGGTCGCCGAGGTGCAGGAAGCCGTCGCGGCGGCGGCGCACGTCAAGGCCCTCGGCAGCCGGCACTGCTTCAACGACATCGCGGACTCCCCGGGCGGGGTCCTGCTGGACCTGCGTGCGCTCGAGGCCGGGGTCGAAATCGGCGAAGGCACGGTGACCGTCGGCGGGTCGGCCCGCTACGGCGACTTCGCGCAGCAGCTGCACGACGCGGGCTTCGCGTTGCCGAACCTGGCGTCGCTGCCGCACATCACCGTGGCCGGCAGCGTCGCGACCGGCACCCACGGCTCCGGCCGGCGGCAGCCCGGGCTCGCCGCGGCCGTCTCCGGGATCGAGCTGGTCACCGCCGACGGCTCGGTGAAAACCTTCACCCGCGCCGACGCCGAGTTCCCCGGTCTGGTCGTCGGGCTGGGCGCGTTCGGCGTCGTCACCCGCCTCACCCTCGACGTCGTCCCCGCGTTCGACGTCCGCCAAGACGTCTTCGACGGCCTGCCGTGGGAAGCCGCGGACCGGCACTTCGACGAGATCGAAGACGCCGGCTACAGCGTCAGCATGTTCACGAACTGGGCGAACGACCGGATCGACCAGGTGTGGGTCAAGAGCCGCGCCGACGATTTCACCGAGCGGGAAGAGCTGTTCGGCGCGGTGCCCGCGGACGGGCCACGCCACCCGGCCCACGCCGCCGGGATCGCCGCGGACAACTGCACGCCGCAGCAGGGGGTGCCGGGGCCGTGGCACGAGCGGCTCCCGCACTTCGCGCTGGCGTTCACCCCGAGCGTGGGGGACGAGCTGCAGTCGGAGTACTTCGTGCCCTACCGGGACGCGGCGGCCGCCGTGCGCGCGATCCGGGAGATCGGTGACCTCGTCGCCCCGCTGCTGCTGGTCTCCGAGATCCGCGCGATCGCGGGCGACGACCTGTGGCTGAGCCCCTGCCACGGCGGCGACCGGGTGGCCCTGCACTTCACCTGGCAGCCCCGGCAGCCCGAGGTCGAGGCGGTGCTGCCGGTGCTCGAGGAGCGCCTGGCCCCGTTCGGCGCGCGCCCCCACTGGGGCAAGCTCTTCCACGCCACCCCGTCGGGCTACCCGCGGCTGGAGGAGTTCCGGGCCCTGGCGGACCGGCTCGACCCGCAGGGCAAGTTCCGCAACCCGTTCCTGCACCGCCACGTCTTCGGCGGCTAGCCCCGCGGCGGCGCGGTGGTGGCGCGGACGATGAGGTAGGTGTCCAGGACCTGCGTCGTGTGCTCGTCGGCCTCGCCGTCGAGCAGGCCCAGCAGGATCGTCACCGCCGCGCGGCCGGCCGCCTCCGTCGGCATCGCGATCGTCGTCAGCGGGGGTGCGGAGATCGCCGCGAAGACCAGGTCGTCGAAGCCCACCAGGCTGATCTCGTCCGGCACCGGCACGCCGCGGGCGTTCAGCCGCGCCAGCGCGCCGAAGGCGACGAGGTCGTTGTAGGCGACGATCGCCGTCACGTCCGCCGCCAGCGCCAGGTCCGCGCCCTGCAGGCCGCCCTCGAACACCGGCGGGAACGGGCCGAACTCCACGACGTCCGTGCCGTGCCGCGCCACCGCCTCCGCGAGGCCCTCCTGGCGGGCCCGGTTCGCCCACGACGTCCGGGGCCCGCCCAGGTAGGCGCAGCGCCGGTGGCCCAGCGCGGCCAGGTGCTGGATCGCCTGCCGCATGCCGTCCGCGGCGTCCATCACGATCGACGGGATCCCGGCCACCTCGCGGTTGAGCAGCACCAGGGTCGTCTGCCCGGCGAGCGCGCGCAGCTGGTCGTCGGTCATGCTCGGGCTGCACAGCACCACGCCGTCGACCTGCTTGGCCATCCGCCGCACCAGGTTCTGCTCGGTCGCCGGGTCCTCGTCGCTGTTGGCGAACAGCACGGCGATGTCGTCCTGCCGGGCCCGGGCCTGCACGCCGTTGAGCACGCCGGTGAAGAACGGGTTGCCCAGGTCCGAGACCACGATCCCGATGTGCCCGGTGCGGGCGGCGGCCACCGGCTGCGGTGCGCCCGCCGCGTGGTACCCCAGCTCGTGCGCCGCGGCGAGCACCCGGGTGCGGGTCTGCTGCCGGACCAGGTCCGGGGACGTGAACGCCCGGGACACGGTCGAGATCGACACGTTGGCCCGGCGGGCGACGTCGTGAATGGTCACGGTCACGGCTACTCCTCGGCAGGCTCCGGGCAACATCATGGAAACTCCCTGAGTGCGTTGTCAACAAATCCTGCAAACGATGACCGTCGCTTGCAGCCGGAAGAGGTCTATTCCAGTAAGCGCTATCTCGAAACGCGCACCCCCGTTCGGAGTACCGGCAATTCGACGAATTCGACCGTGCCGTCCCGAAGATTGACACCTTTGTCGCGGACGCCCTACGGTGACGACCGGAAGTTTCTCCCGAACGCCTGACCCATTCGTCAGTTCCGCGCGGCCCGCAGCGGGTCCCGCCGATCGGAGATCCATGTCGGGGAGCCGGAGCCGCACCGTGGCGGACCCGCCGAGGCTGGCCGTCGTCGGCACGTCCGGCTACGCGTTCAGCTACCTGCACCGGGCGCGCATCCTGCACGACGAGGGCCTGGTCCGGTTCGCCGGGATGGCCGACATCCGGCCGCCGTCCGCCGCCGCGATCGCGCTCCTGCCCGAGGGTGGCACCGCGCACGTCGGCGTCGACGACCTGCTCCGCCGCTGCCGCCCCGGCATCACCGTGGTCGCCACGCCGCCGCACGCGCACGTCCAGGTCGGGAGCGCGGTGCTGCGCGCGGGCAGCGACCTGCTGCTGGAAACCCCGCCCGTGCTCGACCTCGACGGCTTCACGACGCTGACGCGGCTGGCCGCGGAGGCCGGATCGGCCTGCCAGACCGGGTTCCAGAGCTTCGGCTCCCCGGCCCTGCCCGCCCTCCAGGCGGCGATCGCCTCCGGGAAGCTCGGGGACGTCGTCGGCGTGGGCGCCGCCGGGGCGTGGATCCGCACCGACGCCTACTACCGCCGCAACCCGTGGGCCGGCCGCCGCTGGCTCGACGGCGAGGCCGTCGTCGACGGGGCCCTGACGAACCCGTTCTCCCACGCCGTGGCCACCGCGCTGCTGGTCGGCGGGGTGGCCGGCCGCGACCCGGCGGAGATCGCGCTGGAGCTCTACGGCACGCGCGACATCGAAGCCGACGACACCGCCTGCCTGCGGATCCGGTTCGGCGACGGCCCCGAGATCGTCGTCGCCGCCTCGCTGTGCGCCGAGCAGGACCACGAGCCCTACGTCGTGGTGCACGGCGTCAAGGGGCGCGCGAAGTTCTGGTACAAGAGCCACCGCCTCGAGCTCGACGACGAGCGGCTCCACCTCGGCCCGCCGGCCGACCTGCTGCGCAACCTGATCGCCCACCACCGCGACCCGGACGGCGTGCCGCTGCTCGCGCCGCTGTCGGGGACGCGGGCGTTCGCCTCGGTGGTCGAGGCGGTGCGGAACGCGCCGTCGCCGTCGCGGATCCCGGCGGGCTGGATCCGCACGGTCGGCGAGGGCGCGAGCCGGCACCCGGTGGTGCGGGGGATCGGCGAAGAGGTCGCCGTCGCCGCCGACCGGCTGGCGTTGTTCTCCGAGATCGGCGTGCCGTGGGCGAACGCCGCCCGCCCGGCGGCGCCCGCCGAACGCACCGGATAACGCCGCCGGTGCTGCCCAGCGCTGACCGACCGGTGGCCGAACCGGTTCGAGTAAGCGCTTTCTCGGCGTGCGTGCTGAATGCTGAAAGTGCTGCTGCACAAGGGTTGTTGCGGCTATTTGCCCGTTGACACACGTGTTGTGCACTGCCTACCGTGAGCGCGCTGACAGCGTTTTCAGAAAGTGCTGACCGGCTGAGGACGGAGAGTTCGATGGGGCGGACAACTGAGCGTAGGACCAGGGGACGGGGTGTCGCCGCGCTGGCCGTGGTGGTCCCGCTGCTGCTGACCGGGGTGGCCGCCTGCGGCTCGGACTCCGGTGGCGGCGGTGGCGACGTCACGATCAACTTCGTCTGGTGGGGCAGCGAAGGGCGGGCGAACCTGACGAAGAAGGCCGTCGAGCTCTTCCAGCGGAAGAACCCGAACATCAAGGTGCAGACGTCGTTCTCGGCGTACGCGGCCTACTGGGAAAAGCTGGCGACGCAGACGGCCGGGGGCAAGCCGCCGGACGTGCTCAACGTCGACACCCGCTACCTCGCCGAATACGGCGGCCGCAACGTGCTGGCCGACCTGAACTCCGGCGCCGGCAAGGCGATCTCGCTCGCCGACGTCAACCCGGAGCTGGCGGCCACCGGTGTCTACCAGGGCAAGCGGTACGCCGTGCCGTGGGCGCAGAACACGCCGGCGATGATCTACGACCCGGCAGCGTTCACCGCGGCCGGCGCCGACCCGGCGAAGGGCATGACCTGGGACCAGTACGCCGAGACCGCCCAGAAGGTCGGCACGGCGGGTTCGGCGCGCGGGGTGACCGACTTCGGCATCCTCGACACGACCCTGGAGATCTGGCTGCGCCAGCAGGGCAAGCAGTTCTACACCGCCGAGGGCAAGCTCGGCTTCACCGCCGGCGACCTGCGCAGCTACTGGCAGCTCGCGAGCAGGTTCCGCGACACGAAGGCCGCGTCGCCCGCGGACGTCACGGCGTCCTACAACACCTCGCCCGAGCAGTCCCCGCTCGGCAAGAAGCTGACCGCCTCGGAGTTCGCCTACGACAACCTGCTGCCGGCGTACCAGAAGGCGAACGGCAAGCCGCTCAACGTGGCGCCGTACCCGAGCGGCGCGAACGGCGACACCGGGCAGTACCGGCGGCCGTCGATGTTCCTCGCCGTGTCCGCGCGCAGCCAGCAGCAGGAGGCGGCGGCGAAGCTGGTCGACTTCCTGATCAACGACCCCGAGGTCGGCAAGATCGTCGGCACCGACCGCGGCCTCGCCCCGAACCTGAAGGTCCGGGCGCAGCTGGCGGCGGACGCGAAGGGCAACGACAAGACCCTCTACGACTACGAAGCCGCGCTCGAACCGAAGCTCGGAGCCGCGCCGCCGGTGCCGCCGAAGGGCGCCGGGGCGATCCAGAAGCTCCTGCAGCGCACGTACGAAGAGGTCGCGTTCGGCCGGATGAGCCTCGACGACGCGGTGAACCGGTTCATGACCGAAGCCCAGAAGGGACTGTCCTAGCCGATGACGACCCTGCGCACCCCGGACCCGCCGGTCGCGCCGGCCGCGGCCGCGCGCGTCCGGCGCCGGGACCGGCCGGCCGGGCGCCGCCGGAAGAGCCAGCCGGAGGCGTTCGCCTTCCTGACACCGTGGCTCCTCGGCGCGGTGGCGCTGACCGTCGGCCCGATGGTGGTCTCGCTGTACCTGTCGTTCACCGACTACGACATGTTCACGACGCCGAAGTGGGTCGGGTTCGGCAACTTCGCGCACATGTTCACCGGCGACGACCGCTACCTGCAGTCGGTCAAGGTCACGCTGATCTACGTGCTGGTGTCGGTGCCGCTCAAGCTGACGGTGTCGCTGCTGGTGGCGATGCTGCTCAACACCCGCCGGGGCACAGGAGGCTTTTACCGGGCCGCGTTCTACGCGCCGTCGCTGCTCGGCGCGAGCGTCGCGGCGGCGCTGGTGTGGCGGGCGCTGTTCATGGGCGGCGGCCCGGTGAACGAGGTCCTCGCCTTCTTCGGCTGGCACACGCCGAGCTGGGTCGACGACCCGCAGTTCAGCCTCGCCTCGATCGTGCTGCTGGGCGTCTGGCAGTTCGGCGCGCCGATGGTGATCTTCCTGGCCGGCCTCAAGCAGATCCCGGCGGAACTGCACGAGGCGGCCGCGATCGACGGCGCCGGTGCGTTCCGCCGGTTCCGGCACATCACCCTGCCGATGCTGTCGCCGGTGATCTTCTTCAACCTGGTGATGGAGGCGATCCACGCCTTCCAGGCGTTCACCCCGGCGTTCGTCATCGGCGGCGGCCGCGGCGGCCCGGCCGACGCGGACCTGTTCTACACGCTCTACCTGTTCGAGGTCGGCTTCCAGGACTTCCGGATGGGGTACGCGTCGGCGATGGCGTGGGTGCTGCTGGTCGTGATCGCGATCGTGACGGCGATCGTGTTCCGGACGGCGAAGCTCTGGGTGTTCTACGACGATGCGGAGGACCGGAAATGACGGTGCTGCCGCGGAGCGCGCGTTCGGTCGGCTGGCACGTGCTGTGCCTGGTCATCGTCGCCGTGGTGCTGTATCCGCTGGTGTGGCTGGCGTTCGCGTCGGTCAAGCCACCGGACGAGATCCTGTCCCGGCTGGCGCTGCTGCCGACCCGGTTCGTCTTCGACGGCTACACGAAAGGCTGGGAGGGAGCGGCGGACGTCGGGTTCGGCCGGTTCTTCCTGAACTCGTTCCTGGTGGCCGGCCTGTCGGTGGCGGCGAACGTGCTGTCGTGCTCGCTGGCCGCGTTCGCCTTCGCCCGGCTGAAGTTCCGGTTCCGCGGCGCGCTGTTCGCGTTCATGATCACGACGCTGATGCTGCCCTACCACGTCACGCTGATCCCGCAGTACGTGATCTTCCAGCAGGCGGGGCTGGTCAACACGTTCGTCCCGCTGATCCTGCCGAAGCTGCTGGCGACGGAAGCGTTCTTCGTGTTCCTGATCGTGCAGTTCATGCGGGGGATCCCGCGCGAGCTCGACGAAGCGGCGATCATCGACGGCTGTTCGGTGTACCGCACGTTCTGGCACGTGGTGCTGCCGCTGTCGAAACCGGCGCTGGTGACGACGTCGATCTTCACGTTCATCTGGACGTGGAACGACTTCTTCACGCAGATGGTGTACCTGAACGACACGGAGAAGTTCACCGTGCCGCTGGGCCTGCGGCTGTTCGTGGACACGAGCAGCGAGTCGAACTTCGGCGCGATGTTCGCGATGTCGGCGCTCGCGCTCGTCCCGATCGTGCTGTTCTTCCTCGCCTTCCAGCGGCTGCTGGTGGAAGGCGTCAGTACCAGCGGCCTGAAGGGGTGAAGTGATGCGGACCCAGTGGCGAACCGGGCTCGGCGACTTCTCGGACTGCCTGCTGGCCGGGGTGCTGGTGGCGCTGGCCTCGGTGCCGGTGGTGACGGCGGGCCCGGCGTTCGTGGCGGGCTGCCGGGTCCTCGACCGGGCCCGGCACGACCTCGGCCGTCCACTGTGGACGACGTTCTGGGCGGACTTCCGCGAGGCCGCCCGGGGTGGGGTGGCGTTCGGGCTGGGGTGCCTGGCGGCGGTGGTGCTGCTGGCGGTGGACCTCGAGGTGGTGGCTTCGATGCCGGGTGCCGGTGTCCTGCAGCCGGCGTTGTGGGTGCTGGCGGCGGCGGGGGTGGTGGTGGCGGTGCGCACCTGCGAAGTGGTGGCCACCGCCGGCCCGGCGCCGGCCGGCGAGAGGCCGAGCGGCACCGCCGGGCGATCGCCGGACGGCACCGCCCCGAGCTGGCGCCGCGCGATCGGGACCGCGGCGCGGGAAACCGCCGCCGCCCCGGGCCGCGGGGTGCTCCTCGCCGCCGCCGCCGGGATCGCCGGCCTGCTGATCTGGATGCTGCCCATCCTCGCCCTCGTGGTGGCCGGGCCGCTCGCCCTGGCCGCGGTCGCGACCGGCGGCCGCCGATGACGCCGGACGTCGTCGTCTTCGGCATGGCCGGCTACGCGGCCCAGCACCTGCGCCGCGCCCGCGCCCTGCACGACCGCGGCGAACTCGTCCTCGCCGGGGCGTGCGACATCCGCGAGCCGCCGCCGGAGGCCCGCGGTCTGCTGCCGGAAGGGGCGGTGATCACCCGGGACGCCGCCGAACTGCTGGCCCGGACCACCCCGGACATCGCCGTGGTCGCCACCCCGCCGCACACCCACCTGCCGCTGGCGAAACTCGCGCTCGCCGCCGGCTGCCACCTGCTCGTCGAGAAACCGCCCGTCCTCGACCTCGCGGCCTTCGCCGAACTGACGGAGCTGGCCCGCGGCCGCGCCTGCCAGACCGGCTTCCAGAGCTTCGGCTCCGCCGCCGTCCCCGTCGTGCGAAGGGCCATCGAGGACGGCGAGATCGGCACGGTCACCGGGATCGCCGCCGGCGGCGCGTGGATCCGGCGGGACCGGTACTTCGCGCGCGCCGAGTGGGCGGGCCGCCGCCGCGTCGGCGGGCTGCCGGTGGTCGACGGGGCCCTGACCAACCCGTTCGCCCACGCCGTGGCCACCGCCCTGCTGGTCCACGGCACCGCCGGCGTCCTGCCGGAACGCATCGCCGTCGAGCTGTACCGGGCCCGGGACATCGAGTCCGACGACACCGCCTGCGCACGCCTGAGCTTCGCCGGGGCACCGGACGTCGTCGTGGCCGCGACCCTCGACGCCGAGGCCGACCACGAGCCGTACGTGCTGGTCCACGGCACCGAGGGCCGGATCCGCTGGCAGTACAAGACCGACCTGGTCACCGTCCACGACAGACAGCGTCCGGTCGGGCCGCCCCGGGACCTGCTGGCCAACCTCGTCGCGCACCTGCGCGGCGGCGAGCCGCTGCTGGCCCCGCTGGCCGCCACCCGCGCCTTCACCGCCCTGGTGGAAGCCGTGCGCGACGCCCCGGAGCCGCTGCCGCTGCCCGCCGAGTGGGTCCGGGCCGTCGGCACCGGGCCGGACCGGCACTTCGTCGTGCCGGGCGTCGACCGGGACGTGGACACCGCGGCCGACCGGCTCGCGCTCTTCTCCGAACTCGCCCTGCCCTGGACCGGCGCCGGTACGCGCGCCTGAAAAGAGAGAGGTGATGGCGGTGCGTCGCCACGCGATCGTCGGCCTGGGCTCCCGGGCCCAGCTGTTCGCCCGGGCACTGGCCGCGTCGCCGCGGGCGGAACTCGCGGCCTTCTGCGACCACAACGAAACCCGCATGCGGGTGCACAACGGCTGGCTCGGCACCCAGGTTCCCGCCTACCGGCCCGAGGACTTCACCGCGATGCTGGCGAAGGAGCGCATCGACGTCGTCGTGGTGTGCACCCCCGACCACACGCACGCGGACTACGTCGTCGCCGCGCTGGAAGCGGGCTGCGACGTCGTCACCGAGAAGCCCATGACGACCGACGTCGAAGGGGCGCGGCGGATCCTCGCGGCCCGGCGCGAGACGGGCCGCTCGGTGCGGGTCGCCTTCAACTACCGGTACAACCCGGTGCACCGCCGGGTGCGCGAACTGCTGGCCGGCGGCGTGATCGGCGAGGTCGGCTCGGTCGAGTTCAGCTGGCTGCTCGACACCGCGCACGGCGCCGACTACTTCCGCCGCTGGCACCGGGACAAGGCGAACTCCGGCGGCCTGCTCGTGCACAAGTCCGGCCACCACTTCGACCTGGTCGACTGGTGGCTCGGCAGCGGACCCGAGACGGTGTTCGCGCTGGGCCGGCTGTTCTTCTACGGCGACGGGAACGGCCACCGCGACGACCGGTTCGCGCTCGACCTCGAGGCCTCACCCAAGCTGCGGGCGCTCTACCACGACGCCGAGCGGGAAGACGGCTACGTCCGGAACCAGGACGTGTTCGGACCCGGCGTCACCATCGAGGACGACCTGTCGGTCCTCGTGCGCTTCCGCGGCGGGGCGGTGCTGAACTACCACCTGCACGCGTATTCGCCGCGGGAGGGCTACCGCGTCGCGTTCTCCGGCACCGAAGGGCGGCTGGAACTGGACGTCCGGGAGAACGAGTACGCGTCCGGCGCCGAGCCGGTGCCGAAGCGGGCGCAGGCCCGGCTGACCGTGCAACGGCACTGGGAACCGCCGGAAACCGTGTTCGACGGGCTCCTCGGCGACGGGCACGGCGGCGGGGACGAGCGGATGCTCGCCGAGCTGCTCGGCGACGCCGAACCGGACGCGCTCGGCTGCGCGGCCGACCACGACGCCGGCCTGCAGGCCCTGCTCACCGGGCTGGCCGCGGACCGGTCCCTGGCCACCGGCCGCCCGGTCGCGGTGGCCGAGCTGCTCGGCGAGATCGGGGAACCGGCGTGAGCCGGGCGGCCGTGGGGGACCTGTCGCTGGAGCCGGCCGAGTCCGGCGACGGCCGGGTGCGGGTCCGCCTCGGCGACGTCGTCCTGGCCGAGTACGTGGTCGCACCGCCGACGCCGGCCGGGGACTCGCCGAAGCCGTACCTGCACCCGCTGCGCACCACCGCGGGGGAGGTCGTGACCGCGGTGCGGCCGCACGACCACACCTGGCACAACGGCCTGCAGTTCACCATGGCCCACCTCTCGGGCGAGAACTTCTGGGGTGGCCGCACCTACGTCCGCGGCCGCGGCTACACCCCGCTCGACAACAACGGCACCATCGGCCACGTCCGCTGGGAGCGCCTCGACGGCGCGGCCGGGCACTGCGAACTCCGGCACGAGCTGGCCTGGCGCACCGCGGCCGGGCGGCGCTGGATCACCGAGCACCGCACGCTGCGCTTCGGCGACGTCTCGGCCGACGGCGGCCACTGGACGCTCACCTGGTCCAGCCGGCTGCGCAACACCAGCGGCCACGAGCTGCGGTGGGGGAGCCCGGTGACCGAAGGCCGCGACACCGCCGGCTACGGCGGGCTGTTCTGGCGCGGGCCGCGGTCGTTCACCGGCGGCACGGTCCGGACCCCGGACGGCCGGACCGCGGCCGACGCGATGGGGCACCGGGCACCGTGGCTGGCCTTCACCGGGCAGCACGACGAAAGCCTGCGGACCTCGACGCTGCTGTTCGCCGACAGCCCGGCCAACGCGGCCCACCCGACGGCCTGGTACGTCCGGGCCGAGCCGTTCCCCGTGGTCAGCTTCGCCGCCACCTACCACCGGCCGTGGCTGCTCGAACCGGACGCGGAACTGACCCTGACCCACCACGTCGTCGTCATCGACGGCGCCCCGGACACCGCCCGGCTGTCCGAGCTGGCCGCACGGGCGGCCGACCCAAGGAGCTGACATGCGCTGGAAGGCTTATGCAGGGTGTCTCGCCCTGCTCGGACTCACGCTCACCGCGGCCCCCGCCCAAGCCCACGGCCGCGACCCCGGCCGGGTCGTGCTCGGCGTGCACGACGGCTGGGCCGCCGCGACCACCGGGACCACCGGCGGCTCGGCCGCCGCACCCGGAGACGTCCACACCGTGACCAAGCGCTCGGAACTCGCCGCGGCCCTCGCGGCGAACCCCGGCGCGCCGAAGATCGTCTACGTCCGCGGGACGATCGAGGGCAACGTCGACGCCGCGGACCGGCCGGCGAGCTGTGAAAGTTTCGCCGACCCGGCGTACACTCTCCCGGCCTACCTGGCCGCCTACGATCCCGCGACCTGGGGCCGAGTCCCGCCGTCGGGACCGCTGGAAGAAGCCCGGGCGCGCTCGCAGGCCAACCAGGCGAAACAGGTCGTGCTCGACGTCGGCCCGAACACGACGCTCGTCGGGCTCGGCGACCACGCCACCCTGCACGGGCTGACCCTGCGCGTCACCGGCGACAACGTGATCCTGCGCAACCTGCACTTCTCCGACGCCCACGACTGCTTCCCGCAGTGGGATCCGCTCGACACCGCCGACGGCAACTGGAACTCCGAATACGACAACGTCGACCTGGTCGGCGCCACCCACGTCTGGGTGGACCACAACGAGTTCAGCGACGGCGGGAACGACCGGCAGCCCTCGTACTTCGGCCGCAAGTACGAAGTCCACGACGGCCTGCTCGACATCGTCAACGGCTCGGACCTGGTCACCGTGTCCTACAACCGGCTGCACGACCACGACAAGACCATGCTGATCGGGAACACCGACAAGCCCACCTACGACGTCGGCAAGCTGCGGGTCACCCTGCACCACAACCTGTTCTCCGAGATCGGCCAGCGCGCGCCGCGGGTGCGGTACGGCCAGGTGCACGTCTACGACAACCTCTACCTGGTCCGGGATCCGGCCGCGTACACGTACTCGCTCGGGGTCGGCGTGCAGTCGCGGATCTACGCGGAGAACAACTTCTTCGCGATCCCGGCCGGCCTGCCGCTGGGGCAGCTGGTGCACTACTGGAAGGGCACCGTGCTGCACGCGACCGGCACGCTCGTCGCGCAGGGCTCGTCGTGGCCCCGGCCGGTGGACCTGCTGGCCGAGTACAACGCGGCCAACGACCCGGACCTCGGCCCGGACGTCGGCTGGACGCCGAGCCTGGTGCAGCGCCTCGACCCCACCTGGGCGGTCCCGGCGCTGGTGCTCGCCGGAGCCGGAACCGGCCGCTGAAGCTTCGACACTTTCGCGTTTTCTGAAAACCCCGCACCGCGGCGACCATCCGGGCGACATGCACGCCGCTGCGGTGAACGACATTGACACGGCCTGGCCGCCACCCGAAACTTCGGTACGAGAAAGCGCTTTCACAACCCGGTCGGACGTTTCCTCATCAGCGCCGATTGAAGCCCAAGACCAGGGAGTGACGAAATGATTCCCCCAGCGATGTCCCGGATCCTGCGGGTGGCGGCGGTCGCCGCGCTCGTGGTCTCCGCGGCGGCCGGCACCGGAGCCACCGCATCGGCCGCCTCCTGGCCGAACCCGAGCACCAGCGTGCCGGTGCCGAAGACGATCAAGGTCACCAGCGGGACCTACGACGGCGGCCTGAAGCGGTTCTACGGCACCGGCGACCTCGGCACCGGCGGCCAGGACGAGGACCAGAGCCCGATCTTCGAGCTCTCGAACGGCACCACCCTGAAGAACGTCGTCCTCGGCAGCCCGGCCGCCGACGGCGTGCACTGCCTCGGCACCTGCACGCTGCTCAACGTGTGGTGGGAGGACGTCGGCGAGGACGCGGCGACCTTCAAGGGCACCTCCGCCTCCCAGACCATGACCATCGACGGCGGCGGCGCGCGCAAGGCGTCGGACAAGGTGTTCCAGCACAACGGCCCCGGCACCATGTACATCCGCAACTTCCAGGTCGACGACTTCGGCAAGCTGTACCGCTCCTGCGGCAACTGCAAGACGCAGTACAAGCGCAACGTCGTCGTGGACAACGTCACCGCCACGGTGCCCGGCAAGGCGCTGGTCGGCATCAACACCAACTACGGCGACACCGCGAAGCTGACCAGGATCACCATCGTCGGCGACTCCAGCCGCAAGATCGAGCCCTGCCAGAAGTACAAGGGCGTGACCAGCGGCGAGCCGACGAAGACCGGCAGCGGCCCGGACTCGACGAACTGCCTCTACACCGCGGCGAACATCACCTACAAGTAACCGACCCGCGCCGGGGGTGGCGGCCGCCGTCCGGCGCCCCCGGCGCGTTCCACCGTGGAGGTGTCATGGTCAAGACCCTGCTCGTCGCGTCACTCGTCGCCGGGGCGGCGCTCTCGGCTGCCACGGCGACGTCGGCCGCCGCGGCGGCGAACGTCGTCGTGGCGAAGGACGGATCCGGGAACTACACGACCGTCCAGGCCGGGATCAACGCGATCTCGGCGGGCGGGACGATCTCGATCAAACCCGGCACCTACCGGGAAGTGATCTCCGTGCCGTCGGGCAAGACCGGGATCACCCTGCGCGGCACCACCGGGAAGGCGTCCGACGTCGTCATCGACTACGACAACGCCAGCGGGACCAAGAAACCCGACGGCTCGACGTACGGCACATCCGGCAGCGCGACCGCCACGATCGCCGCGAACGGCTTCACCGCGACCGCGCTGACCTTCCGCAACTCCTTCGACCGCAACGCCCACCCGGAGATCAAGGACACCCAGGCCGTCGCGGTGAAGACCACCGGCGACCGGATGGTCTTCGACAACGTGACCTTCCTCGGGCACCAGGACACGCTGTACGCCGACACCGCGGCCGTCGGCACGGTCGGCCGGCAGTACTACCGCAACTGCGCCATCAGCGGCGACGTCGACTTCCTCTTCGGCCGCGCGACCGCGGTCTTCGACCGGGCCACGATCACCGCGCTCGACCGCGGTTCCAGCAGCAACAACGGGTTCCTGACCGCGGCCAGCACCCGGCGGTCCAACCCGTACGGCTTCCTGATCGTCGGCAGCAAGGTGCTGAGCTCGGCCGCGAACGCCAGCTTCTACCTGGGCCGGCCGTGGCACCCGGGCGGGGACGTGGACGCCATCGCCCAGGTCCTGATCCGCGAGACGTCCTTGCCGGCGGCGATCAAGCCGGCGCCGTGGACCGACATGTCGGGGTTCTCGTGGAAGGACGCGCGGTTCTCCGAGTACCGCAACACCGGCCCGGGCGCGGGGACCGGCACCGACCGGCCGCAGCTGCCCGCCGCGCAGGCCGGGAACTACACCGCGCAGAAGTACCTCGCGGGCGGCGACGGCTGGAACCCCGTGCACTGACGCCGTCGGGAGTGGCAAGGCGTGTTCCAACTCGCCTTGCCACTCACGACCGTCGCCGGGATCGGGCGGGGAAGACCCGCCGTCCGGCCCTTGACGGCGACTTCGCGAACGCCGACCATCGAGCACTGTTAACGTTAACACTCGACCTTGGGACACCGTATGCGCCTGCGCCGCCTCCCGGCCCTCGCCGCCGTCGCCGCCGCCCTGCTGAGCGCCCCCGCCGCGCAGGCCGCGGCCTACCCGGACCCCGGGTTCGTCACCGGGGACATCGAGGCGGTCCACGACCCGTCGATGATCCGCGCGGCGGACGGCAGCTACCTGCTCTACTCCACCGACGAGTACCTGCAGATCCGCCGGTCCACCGACCGGATCCACTTCACGAAGATCGGCTCGGTGTGGCCGAACGGCGCCCCGTGGACCGCGCCGTTCACCGATCCCGCCAAGCCGGGGTACCTGTGGGCGCCGGACATCTCGTTCCACAACGGCAAGTACTACCTGTACTACGCGGCTTCCTCGCTCGGCTCCCGCAACTCGGCGATCTTCCTCGCCACCAGCACGACCGGCCTGCCGGGCAGCTGGACGAACCAGGGCATCGTCGTGCAGACCAGCACGAGCAACGACTACAACGCGATCGACCCCAACCTGTTCGTCGACTCCTCGGGCCGCTGGTGGCTGAGCTTCGGCTCCTGGTGGACCGGCATCAAGATGATCCGGCTCGACCCGGCGACCGGCAAGCGCAGCACCAGTGACACCGCGCTGCGCGGCATCGCCCAGCGCACCGGCAGCACGACGGCCGAAGAAGCGCCGTACATCATCCAGCACGGCGGCTACTTCTACCTGTTCGTCTCGTGGGACCTCTGCTGCCAGGGCACGAAGAGCACCTACCGCGTGATGGTCGGCCGGTCGACGTCGATCACCGGCCCGTACACCGACCGGAACGGGGTCCGGATGACCGCGGGCGGCGGCACGCAGATCCTCGCGAGCCACGGGGCGGTCCACGGCCCCGGGCACGTGGCGGTGCTGCACGACTCGGACGCCGACGTGCTGATCTACCACTACTACTACTCGGACGCGACGCCGCTGACGGGCAAGCTCGGCATCAACCTCATCGGCTACGACAGCGCCGGCTGGCCGTACGTGTACTGACTCTCTCGCGTATAACGACCTATACCTCGCCGATCGGAAAGCCCATGCGCCGGTTCCTGTCGTTCCTGCTCGCTCTGCTCGTCACGGCCGGGCTCTGTGCCGCGCCGGCGGCGGCTTCACCACCGGCGAAACACCGGGTCACGTTCGACAAGTACTCGCTGATGCTGGACGGCCGCCGCCAGATCGTCTGGTCTGGGGAGTTCCACCCGTTCCGGCTGCCGAGCCCGGACCTGTGGCGGGACGTGCTGCAGAAGCTGAAGGCGACCGGCTACACGGCGGTGTCGATCTACTTCGACTGGAACTACCACTCGCCGGCGCCGGGGGTGTACGACTTCACCGGGGTCCGGGACATGGACCGGGTCCTCGACCTGGCCGCGGAAGCGGGCCTGTACGTCATCGCGCGGCCCGGCCCCTACATCAACGCCGAAGTCACCGGCGGCGGGTTCCCGGCGTGGCTGAGCACCCAGGCCGGCCGGGCGCGCAGCGACGCGCCGGACTACCTCGCCGCGGCCGACGAGTGGCTCACGCGGATCGACCGGATCATCGCCCGCCACCAGTACACCGACGGCCGCGGGCCGGTGATCCTGTACCAGATCGAGAACGAGCTGTCCGCGACCGGGACCGCGCAGCAGAACTACGTCGCGCACCTCCACGACAAGGCCCGGGCCGACGGCATCACGGTCCCGGTGTTCCACAACGACAAGGGCCGCAACGGGATCTGGGTCCCGCCGGACTCCGGCGTGCCCGGTACCGTGCCGGGCAAGGTCGACCTGTACGCCTTCGACGGCTACCCCGGCGGCACGTGCCGCACCGACGCGACGCCGGGCAACCCGAACGTCGCGCCGGACTGGGGAACGTACGGGCCGGGCGGGGCCAAGGGCGGCGCGAGCGCGTCGCCGAACACGCCGGGGTTCGTCGCCGAGTTCGGCGGCGGCTGGTTCGACTACTGGGGCAGCAACGGCACCTACCCGTGCACCGCCGTCCGGCAGGGCCCGGGCTACGAACGGGTCTTCTACGGCACGAACCTGGCGAACGGCCTGACGATCCAGAACTTCTACATGACCTTCGGCGGCACGTCCTGGGGCTGGCTGCCGGCGCCGGTGGTGTATTCGTCGTACGACTACGGCGCGGCGATCGACGAAGGGCGTCAGCTGCGGCCCAAGGCGCTGACGATGAAGGAGCTGGGCTACTTCCTCGGCACCGTCCCGGATCTCGCCAAGATGGACCACGGCGAGGCGGTCACGCCGTCGTCGGCCGCGGTCAAGGTCTACCACAACGTCAACCCGGACACCGGCGTCCACTTCTACCTGCCGGTGCACTCGCCGTCGAACGCGACGACGGACGACGCCTTCACCTTCCCGCTGTCCACGTCGGACGGTACCTACACCGTGCCGCTGCGGCTCGCCGGCCAGGACGCCAAGTACCTGGTGGCGGACTTCGACATCGCCGGGCAGCACCTGGTGTACTCGACGTCCGAGCTGATGGCCCAGGCGGCCGGGACCGTGCTGCTGCACGGCCGGCCCGGGGAGGACGGTCAGACGGTGCTGCGGTACGCGTCCCGGCCGCGCGTGGACGTCCTTTCCGGGGCGGTCACGACGACGTGGACCGGGAACGACCTGCGCCTGGACTACCGGCACGACGGGCTGGCGCGCGTCCGGATCAGCGGCGGCGGCCGCCCGGCCGTCACGCTGCTGCTCGCCGACGACGCCACGGCCGGCACGTTCTGGCTCGACTCGGGCCTGCTCGTGCGCGGCCCGGACCTGCTGCGCACGGCGCACAACGGCCTGTGGACGGCGCTGACCGGGGACACGAAGGCGCCACGGGACCTCGAGGTCTGGGGCGCCCGCGGCCCGGTGGTGACGTGGAACGGCATCCCGGTGCCGGTGCGGCCCACCGCCTCGGGGAGCCTGCTCGCCGTCCGCCCGCTGCCCGGCCCCGCCGACCCGCGGCTGCCCGAGCTCACCGGCTGGCGCTCGGCCCCCGGTTCCCCGGAGGCCGACCCCGGCTACGACGACTCGGCGTGGACCACCGCGGACCGGACCACGACGCACAGCACCACCCCGCCACCGGCGGGGCAGCCGGTGCTGACAGCCGACGACTACGGCTTCGGCGTCGGCGACGTCTGGTACCGCGGGCGGTTCACCGGCTCGCCGGGAGACGAGGTGAGCCTGCGGTACGGCGGCGGGGGCGCCGGGATGCTGCAGGCGTGGCTGGACGGGCAGTACCTCGGCGAGCACGTGCTGCCGTCCGCGCTCGCCGCGCCGCCGACGACCGGCACGGCGACGTTCCCCGTCCCTGAGGGCCTGCGCGGCGACGGCCCGCACGTGCTTTCGGTGATGGTGCGCAACAACGGCCACAACGAGGACGGCGGCGTCAACGACGCGCACAAGGAGGGACGCGGCCTGATCTCGTCGTCGATGACCGGTGTGGCGTGGAAGCTGCAGGGCGGGACGGCCGATCCGGTGCGCGGCCCGCTGAACAACGGCGGTCTCGCGGGCGAGCGCGCGGGCTGGTCCCTGCCCGGCTTCCCGGACCGGGACTGGACCCCGGCGGCGGTCCCGGCGCCGTCGGCCGCGGCGGGGACGACGTGGTACCGCACGACGTTCTCGTTGCGGGTCCCGCGGGGCCAGGACACGTCGGTGGGCCTGACGATCGGCGACCCGGCGAAGCCGCGGTCCGGCGGCCGGTACCGGGTGCTGGTCTTCCTCAACGGCTGGAACGCCGGCCAGTACATCGGGGACGTCGGCCCGCAGCACACTTTCGCGCTGCCGGCGGGAATCCTCGACCCGCACGGGCGCAACACCCTCGCCCTGGCGGTGACCAGCAACGGCGGCGCGGGCAACGGCCTGGAGCGGATCACGTTGACGGACCTGGGTTCGGCGCGGGGCGGGGTGCCGGTGCGGCCGGTGGCGTCGCCGGGGTGGGGAGCGGGGGGTTTGGGTGCGGCGGCCGGGGGGTAGGTGGTGATCACCTGCAACCGTCCCCGCCGTGAAGGAGTTTGCCGATGAGCGTGCTCGACCCGTCCGCCCTGCTGCTGACCGCGGCGACCGCGGAGCCCCGGCCCGGGACGCTGCGGGTCACCGTCACCGGCGAGATCGACATGGCCACCTGCCCGCGCCTCGACGCCGAACTCGACCGGGCGGTGGCGGCCGCGCCCGAGCGGCTGGTGGTCGACCTGCTGGGCGTCGGCTTCTGCGGCGTGACGGGCGTGGCGTCCTTGGGACGGCTGCGGACCCGGTGCGCGGAAACGGGAATCGACCTGGTGCTCAAGCCGTCCCGCGTGGTGCGGCGCGCCCTGGACAACGCGGCGATCGCCCCGCTGTTCCGGCTGGAGGAGCGGGCTATCGCGCGGTGACCGGCGGCCCGGTGAAGGTCCGGGCCTCCTCGTCGGCCGCGGCCAGCTCGCGTTCGGCGGCTGCGGTGTCGCCTGGCCCGTTGCGGCGGATCAGGGCTTCGGCGTGGCGGCGGCGGGAGAAGACCACCGCCGGCCAGTGGGCCAGCGCGAGGTTGTGCCGGACCGCCGCCCGCAGGTGCGTCACCGCTCGGTCCGCGTCGCCGGTGGTCAGGGCCGTCGTGCCCAGCGGGTGGTGGACCGAGCCGAAGCAGGCGATGCCGAGGCTGGCCATGGCCGGCAGGTGGCCGAACGGGAGCAGCAGCTCGTGGATCCGCGCCGCCGTCGCGTGGTCGTCCAGCAGGTACGCCGTTTCCGCCGCACCGCACAGCGAAATCAGGTACGTGCTCGAGCGCGGCAGCGCTCCCGGGTCGTCGCCGCACAGGCGCGCCAGCGCGCCCGCCGCCGTCCGGCGGTCGCCCGCCGAAGCCGCCGCCACGGCCAGCGCCGCGTAGTACGAGTTGTCGATCGGGCTCAGCGTCGGCGAATGCATCAGCCCGTCCAGCACCGGCACCAGTTCCCCGAGCCGGCCCTGGAACCACCGGATCGCCACCAGCTGCGCGCCGTACCAGCCGAGGGCGTCGAAGTCGCCCGCGGCCTGCCCGACCTCCGCGCACGCCTGCGCCCCGGCTTCGGCCTCGCGGAACCGGCCGGCCCGGATGTGCAGCATGACGTGCAGCGCGTCCGCCACGAATCCCGCCGCCAGGTGCTTGCGCTCGGCCAGGAGGTCGTCGAGCTCGCCGAGGCGCCGCTCCGCGTGCGGGTCGGCGGCGAGGAACGAGTCGACGGCGTCCCACAGCACCCCCATCACCAGGTCGGTGCGCCGCCCGGAGTGGCCGCTCACCGCCACGAGCTCCGTCGCGAGCGCGTGCCGCAGCCGGGTGTGGTCGGGACCGAGCAGGCAGTGGTGGGCCAGGCTCAGCGCTTCGGCGTGGGCGACCGGGTCGCCCGCCGCCCGCGTCCGGCCGGCCACCGCCAGGATCCGCTCGTGCGTGCCGGCTGCGTAGTCCAGTTCGGCCGCCAGCCGCGCCTGGAGCCGGTGCCCGAGCGACGACGCGGGATCCACCCGCTCCAGCGCGTACCGCACCCGGGTCAGCAGGGACGCCGACGCCGCGCACGTCCGGTGCTCGTGCACCCACACCCCGCCGAGGCCGAGGGCGGCACGGGCGAGTGTGTCGGCGTCGCCGGTCCGTTCGGCCCGGACGTAGGCGGTTTCGAAGTGCTCCCGGCCGGTCCGGAGGTCGCCGTCCTCGAGCAGCGCGTGCTCGCCGGCGGCGAGGGCGTCGTCCGGGACGGTCACCACCGCTTCGGCGCGGGCCGCCAGCAGCGCCGGGTCGTGGGCCAGCACCCGGCGGTGCACCTCCGCCAGGACCGGCGACGGCTCCACGCCGGACGCGGTGATCAGGCCGTGCCGGGCCCGGCGGAACGCTTCGAGCGCGTCACCCTGCCGCCCGGCCCGGTAGAGCGCCGTCATCAGCTGCGCCCACAGCCGTTCGTGCCCGGGGAACTCCGCGGTCAGCGCCTCCAGCTCGGCGATCAGGCCGGTGTCCTCCCCGGTCGCCAGGTCGGCGTCGATCCGGTCCTGGACGGCGTTGTGCCGCAGCCGGTCGAGCCGCATCCCCTCCGCCGCCAGGGTTTCGACGCCGGCGAACTCCTCGTAGGCGCCGCCGCGCCACAGCGTCAGCGCGTCGGTCAGCTGCGCCCGCGCGGCGGCGGGTTCCCCGGCGGCCAGGGCCCGCCGTCCCTCGGCGGCGCGCTGCTCGAACCGGGTGGCGTCGAGGGCCTCCGGGGGCAGGTGCAGCACGTATCCCGGGGACCGGGTCAACAGGACGCCGGAGTCGATCGTGCCGCGCAGGCGCGAAAGGTAGGTCCGCACGGTCCGGTCGGCGTGCGCGGGTGCCCGCTCGCCCCACAGCGCCCGGGCCAGCGCGGGAACGCTGACCACGCGGCCCGCCTCCGCCGCCAGCACCGCCAGCAGGGCCCGCAGGCGCGGCCCGCCGACGTCCCGCGGTTCGCCGGCGATCCGCACCTCGAACGGTCCCAGCACCCCGAGCTCCACCCCGCTCATGCCCGCCCCTCCGCACGCGGGCGCACCGCGCGCTTCGGCGTACAAGAGCCGCCGCCGTCGCCGGGGATACGTCCGACAGCCCGGTAATTCTCCGTCGACGAACTGTCGACGGACTGTCGACCGGCGCTGCGAGGCTCGGGCCTGCGGACCGGAGGGGTCCGCACCACCGGTTCTTCGGGAGGACGTCCATGAAACGCACGATTCGGGGTCTCGCACCGGTTCTCGCCGCCGCGGCGGCGGGAGCGGCCACGCTGTCGGGTGTCCCGGCGCAGGCTGCGCCGGCGCACTCCGCGGCGGTGCTGGAGGTGAAGAGCGCGACGTGGGGCCAGCTGCACGTCGGAGACTGCGAGCAGGACAACGGCACGATCGTCATCCGCTCGGACGGCACGGGCAACTGGAGCGCGACGACGCTGACCTTCCAGACGCACTCCGGCGACGTCTGGCACTCCAGCTTCGACTTCAAGACCACGGCCGGGACGCAGCTGTTCCACGCCGGCACGTTCGACAGCCCGCGGATGAACGACGGCAACCCGCCGCCGCGCTACCCGTGGGGCAAGCCCTTCACTTTCGACGCGTCGCTCTTCAGCGCTGTCGACATCTTCAAGACGATCCAGCACTCGAGCTGCTGACGGCGGGGTGAGAACCGCCCTGGGTCACGGTCCGCCGGGACCCAGGGCGGTGCCCGCCACGGCCCCGCCGGGACGGGGTTCCTTCAGCTCGACGAAGAAGGAGTGCGTCGGCGTCTCGCCGATGTTCTCGCCCGAATGCTCCTGGGCCGCGACCCAGCGCACCGCGCCGGCGGGCAGATCGACCTGCACTTCGCGGCCGCCGGCCGAAATCCGGCGGCTGAACGCGCTCATCGTGACCATCACCGTGTCGGGGTGCCGGTGCGGCGCGGTCCGGTCGCCGGGGCCGTCCCGGTACTCCAGGACCCGCACCCGCTCGTTTTCGAAGACCACCCGGTACAGCTCGGGGTTCGTGTCGGCCGGGTCACCGGTCATGGCCGCCTCCTTCATGGGACAGGAGTACCATGATGGCATGGCAGTGCCGTATGAGTCCACGGGCCGGAGCCGGCAGAAGGGGCGGACCCGGGCCGCGCTCGTCGCGGCGGCCCACGAGCTGCTCGCCGAAGGCCGCTCGCCGACGGTCGAGGACGCGGCCGAGGCGGCCGGGATCTCCCGCACCACCGCCTACCGCTACTTTCCGAACCAGCGCGCGCTGCTGCTCGCCGCATACCCCGAGATCCAGGACGACGCGGGCCTGCTGCCCGCGGACGCGCCGGCCGACCCCGCGGCCCGCCTGGCCCTGGTGATGCGCGCGTTCATCGAGTTCACGCAGCGCTGGGAGCCGCAGCTGCGCGCGCAGCTGCGGCTGTCACTGGAGCCCGGCGCGCCGCAGCCGGTGCTGCGGCGCGGCCGGGCGATCCGCTGGATCGAGGAGGCACTCGCCCCGCTCGCGGACACCCACCCCGGCGTCGACGTCCACGGCCTCGCCGTCGCGATCCGGTCCGCGACGGGCATCGAGTCCCTGGTGTGGCTCACCGACATCGCCGGTCTCGACCGCGATCAGGCCGCCGCGGTGCTCGCCGGCTCGGCGCAGGCCATCCTGCGCGCGGCCCTCGACCCGGTCACCTGATCAGCACGGTGGCGACGCACGACTCCGTGCCGTTGTCGAACGTCGCCGCCGCGGTGCCTTCGGACGTGACCGGCACGGCCGTGGTCGACGGCATCGTGAACGTGGTGCTCCCCGTCGTCGGCGACGACTGCGAGTACACCGTCTGCGTCGTCGATCCGGTGCGGTAGGAAATCCGCAGGGACACCTTGCCCGCGACGTCGCCGATGTAGGGCCCCGACGTGGTGTACCCGTTGACGATGCGGTGGTAGCCGCCGGAGGTGTCGTACCGCAGGGTGAACGTGCCGCTGTAGCCGCCCGAATGGCAGACGGCCGTCCGCTGGACGATGGTCGCCGCCTGCGCCGGGGTCACCAGCACCGTCGCGGCGGCCAGCACCGCCGCCAGCCCGGCCTGCACCGCAGTCTTCATCTTCTTCCTCCCTGGTTTCCGGCATCGTGCCCGGTCCCGCTTCCGTCCCGCTTCCCTTCACCCGGTGGTGCGCACCAGCAGGACCGGGCAGGCGGCGTGGTGCAGCAGGGCCTGGCCCGTGGAGCCGAGCAGCAGGCCGGGGAAGCCGCCGCGGCCGCGGTCGCCGAGGACGACGAGCTGGGCGGCGGCGCTGCGCTCGACGAGTTCCCGCCGCGGGTGGGCGTGCACCACGACCTGCTCGACGTCGACGTCGCCGGTGTCGTGGGCCAGGACCCGCTCGCCGAGCAGCCGGCGCCCGGCCTCGGTGACGCACCGCGGGTCCCGGTGCGGCGGCGGGCTGTCGGCCCAGGCGTGCAGGACGACCAGCGGGGCCCGGCGCGCCCGGGCTTCGGCGACGGCGGCGGCCAGCACCCGCGCGCCGGCTTCGCTGCCGTCGATGCCGGTGACGACCGGCCGGGCGGCGGCGCCGGGCTCGTCCCAGCTGTCGCCGCGGACGACGACGGTGTCGCAGCGCGCGTGGGTGCCGACGGCCGCCGCGACCGAGCCGGCGAGCAGGCTGGTGAGCCTGCCGTGCCCGGCCGACCCGACGACGAGCAGCGCGGCGTCCCGCGACGCCCCGATCAGCGCCTGGGCGGCGCGGTCGGGATCGAGCCGGGCGGCGGCACCGGGCACCCCCTGGGCGGCGGCGAGCTCCTGCGCGGTCCGCAGCGCACGCCGCCCCCGGGCGCGCAGGGCGTCGACCATTTCCTCGGGCGGCGGGACCACCCCGCCCGCGACCAGGGCCGGGACGTCCAGAGCGTGCACGATTTCCAGCGGCGCGTCCCGCAGCCGCGCGGTCCGCGCCGCCCAGCGGACGGCGTCGAGCGACTCGGCCGACCCGTCCACCCCGGTGACGATCGGCCCTCCGGCGGCGGCGGTCATCCTCCAGACTGTAGGCCCGCCCGCCCCCACCCGGGACCCCTAACTCACGTACCTGGAGGGACGACTCGCGTACCTGGAGGGACGACACGGCCGCAGCCTGGCCGGATGTCGTGTCGTCCATCCCGGTACGCGTGTCGTCCGCTGGGGTAAGCGAGTCGTCCGGCTGGGTGCGCGGGTCGCCGGAGTCGCGGGCGGGGGGCGGGTCGGGCATGATCTGCGGCGTTGCCGAGGCGATCCCGGAGGAGCCCGATGGCGGTGGTGGTCGTGACGGCGGCCGTGCTCGGGCTGCTCGCCGGCTCCTTCCTCAACGTCGTGATCCACCGGGTGCCGCGGGGCGAATCCGTCGTCAGCCCGCCGTCGCGGTGCCCGGACTGCGGGCGGGGGATCCGCGCGCGGCACAACGTGCCCGTCTTCGGCTGGCTCGTCCTGCGGGGCCGGTGCGCCGGCTGCGGGGCCCGGATCAGCGTCCGGTACCCGCTGGTCGAGCTGGGCACCGCGGTGCTGTTCGCGCTGCTCGCGCTGCGGTTCGGCCCGCCCGACCTGCCCGCCTTCCTGTACTTCGGCGCGATCGGGATCGCACTGGCCCTGATCGACCTCGACTGCCGCAGGCTGCCGGACGCGATCGTGCTGCCGTCCTACCCGGTCCTCACCGTCCTGCTGACCGCGCCGGCCTGGTACCGCGGCGACTGGTGGTCCCTGGCCCGCGCCGGGATCGGCGCGGCCGCGCTGTTCGCCTTCTACCTCCTCCTCGCGCTGGCCCACCCGGCCGGCATGGGCTTCGGTGACGTCAAGCTCGCGGGCCTCCTCGGCGGCGTGCTCGGGTACGTGTCCTGGGCGGCACTGCTCGTCGGGGCGTTCGGCGGGTTCCTGCTCGGCGCGGTCGCCGGCGTCGTCGTGCTGGCGACCGGCAAGGGCGGTCGCAAGACCGCCCTGCCGTTCGGCCCGTTCATGATCGCCGCCGCGCTGGTGGCGGTCTTCGCGGCCGGCCCGCTCGCCGACGCCTACCAGCGGCTGACCGGCCTGGCCTGACCGGTCACCGGTTCCCCGACCAGCTCAGCACCGACACCTGACGCGCTCCCGGCACCGGGTTGGCCGGATCCCCGTCCACGTAGGCCACCCGCGCCCGGGCGACCGGCGTCCCGCCCGGTGCGCAGGTGGAGGCACCCGGGCACACGTAGGCGGACAGATAGACGCCGAACACGAACCCCGGCGAGTCGTCCGGCACCTCGATGACCGCCCCGGTGAACGTCACGCTCCCGGTTTCCTTCACCCACAACGACCGCGCGACGACGCCGAAGCGGAAGATCGGTTCGGTCGCGTTGTTCAGCGTGACGTCCAGGACCGCTTTCGGCGCGTACGTCGTTCCCTGCACGTAGAACCGGTTCCCGGAGTTGTTGACCGCCGTCACCAGCGCGCACGCGGCGCTGCTGGTGTACAGCAGCTGGGTGCACCCGTTCTCCGCGCGCAGCGCGGGCGGGGTGTAGGCGAGCTCGAGCTGCAGCGCGTCCACCAGCTCCGTGCCATCGTGCTTGACGTTGACGGTGTAGCCGAGCTGCCCGCCGGTGAAGGTGCCGTCGTACACCGCCTGGGCCAGCTGGCTCGTCACGTCGGTGACGTCGGTGGCGGCCGAACCGTCGTTGGGCGTGGACAGGGTCAGCGGGATCGGCGAGCCGCCCGCCGGCGTGAACTGGGCGGTGCGCGCGTCCTTGCTCGCGCCCTGGTCGTTGCTGTGGACCACCCGTACCTTCGCCGACGTCAGGATCGTCCCGGCGGGCGGAGCCGCGGCGGGGGAGAAGCCGGTCGCGGTCAGGGTGGCGCTGCCCCCGCTCTTGCCGGGCGAGACCCAGGAAGCGCCGCTGCCGTCCACTTTGGACAGGGAAGCGGCCGTTCCGCCGGTGAAATCACCCGTCGCGGAAGCCGGACCGAGCGTCGCCGTCACGGGCGACTCCGCGCCGGAGGTCAGGCCGTACAGGGCGACCGGCGGCCGGTCCGCGCTGTAGGTGCCGCAGATTTCCGCCTGGCCGGCCTTCACCGCCAGCCGGCTGTCGCCGCCGAAGACGAACTGGACGCCGGCCGCCTTGGCGTCGTCGATCGGGTTGTCGCAGGCGGCGGGGATCTTCGCCGGGACCGGCGGCTTGGCGATGATCCGCCCGCTGTCGTCCACCGGGGTGCCCGCGACCAGGTAGCCGTTGTCGACCGTCCACACGTCGTCACCGCCGGGCAGCGACGGCGGCCGGACCGCCGCGCTGTTGTGGAAGTCGAAGTAGTATGCGCCGGGCGTGAACCACCACGTGCTGTCCTTGCACTTGCTGCTGCTGGACATCATCGCCGACAGCCCGGCCGCGTCGTCGTAGTACCCGGGCTGGAAGGTGACCAGCGAACCGGCCTTGGTGCACGCCGGCAGCGCCCGGCGCGGCGGAACCGACGTCAACGCCGGTGCGTAGCCCGGGTCGGCGCCGAGACTCGACCCGCTGGAGCCGCACGACGCCGCGGGCGTGCTGTGGATCGTGCCCGCGCAGGCGCCGCGGGCGTACACCGCGGTGTTCGTGTCGAGGGATCCGTTGACCACGTTGATGTTCGAGTTCGAGTACACCACGCCGTGGACGCGGAACGACGACCCGGTCGGCTGCTGGATGTTGAGCCCGTCCTCGCCGCCGGTGCCGAGGGTGAGGATCGCGCTGCCCGGCCGGTTGCACACGCTCAGCGACGGGCACTGGATCAGCACCTTCGCCGGGTCCGCGGTGCACGACACGGCCGCCGAGCCGCCGCTGCCGAACCCCGGCAGGGTGAGCGTGTCGGACGCGCCGAAGCAGTGTTCCCCGGCGGCGCCGGTGAACGTGCTGGTGCGGATGGCGTTGATGCCGGCCTGCAGCGCGCCGTCGGCCGTGTAGGCGGACGCGGCCTGGTCGCGGAGGTTGACCGTGGCACGGACGCTGGTGTCGGCGAAGGACAGCAGCGCCCCCAGCACCACCGCGATCACCGTGACCAGCACGAGCACCAGCGGCAGCGCGGCCCCGGTGTCGTCGCCCTTCCACCGGCGGTTCATGTCTGCCTCCGTTGCCCGAACAGGGTGATGGGGTAGGGGTCGGCGCTCGGCGCGACGGCGGTGAAGGTCAGCTTCACCCACAGCGGCACGGCGGCCGCGGTGCAGGTGCTGGAACACGTGACGTCCGGCGTGCCAGCCTTGACGTTGTGCGCGACGACCGAATCGGACACCGGTGCCGCGGAGCCCACGCAGCGCAGGCGGTGCAGCTCGGTCCCGGCCAGGTAGTAGGCGACGATCGCGGTGCGCCGGGTCGCGGACGGCGGACTGGTGTCCCAGTCGTCGGACAGCAGCCGGACGAGCGCAACCGGCGTCGCGGCGGTGCCGCAGACCTGGCCGCCCGCGTTGTACGCCGCGTTCAGCTGGACCGACGGCGAGAACGGGACGGCGCCGCTCGCCACCAGGCCCGAGTAGTCGCGCAGCCCGGTCGCGGCGACGTCCTGGGCGAAGAACGCCGCGCTCTGCTGGGCGTCGTGGGAGACGGCCAGGCGCGCGGACGTGGCATCGGTGTTCCTGATCGAGACGATCACCGCGTTGGCGATCGGGGCGGCCACCACGCCCAGGATGACGACGACGATCAGCAGCTCGATGAGGGTGAACCCGGCGTCGGAGCGGCGGCTCAGCACGGCGCCTCCCCGAGCCCGCACCGCTTGCGCACCACGACCTCCAGGCGTTCGCTCGCCCGCCCGTCGCCGCTGGCGACCTGCAGCGTCAGCTGCTGCAGCCCGCTGTCGGTGCCGCAGGTCGCCGACCACGCCGAGCCGGTCCAGTACTTCACCGACGCCACGGAGCTGGTGAACCCGGCCGGCACGGTGAACCCGGCCGGCGCGGCGTACTTCGCGGGCGCCGCGCACGCGAAGTACCCGCCCGCCATCACCTGGTTCTCGACCGCCTCGCCGAAGTCGCGCACCCCGGCGCCGGCCGTCGCCTGCTTGCGGTGGACGTCGGACATGAAGACGCTCACGCCGATCCCGCCGACGATCGCCAGCACCGCGACGCCCAGGATCGCGACCGCGACCAGCAGCTCGAGGAGGCTCTCGCCCCGGTCGCCGCCCATCAGAGGTGCACCTGGCCGAAGATGCCGTACATCGCCGAGACGAGCGCGACCGCGACGAACCCGACGACCAGGCCCATCACGACGATCACGGCGGGTTCGAACAGCGCGGTGAGCTTCTTCAGCCGGTAGTCCAGCTCGCTTTCGTAGTACTGGGCGGTGACTTCGAGCTGGGTGTCGAGGGTGCCGGTGTCCTCGCCGACGCGGATCATCTGCGCGGCCGTCACCGGGAACAGGCCGGAGCCGGTGAGCGGCCGGGCCAGGCCCTCGCCGGCGAGCACCGCCTGCCCGACCAGGGTGAGCGCCCGCATGAAGACGCGGTTGCGCAGCGAGTCCGTGGCGACCCGCAGGGCCTCCGGCAGCGGCACGCCGGCGCTGACCATCGACGACAGGATCCGGCAGAACCGCTCGACCAGCGCGTGCCGCACGGCCGGCCCGATCGCCGGGACGCCGAGCAGCGCGCGGTCGCGGGCGTACCGGCCGCCGGGCGTGCGCACGGCGGCGGCGTACACCGCGATCGAGGCGAGCAGCCCGGCCAGCAGCGCCCACCACCACTGGCCCAGGAAGTCGGTGACGGCCAGCAGCATCCGCGTCGGCAGCGGCAGCTTCGCGTTCAGGCTGGCGAAGAACGTCTTGAACCGGGGGAGGACGAAGGTGGCGAGCACGACGACGGTGACCACCGACATCAGCGCGATCATCGCCGGGTAGATCAGCGCGGCCTTGATCTTGCGCCGGGCTTCGAGGTCGCGTTCGAGGTAGCCGGCCAGCTGGTCGAGGACCTGGTCGAGGTGCCCGGTGAGCTCCGCCGAACGCAGGATCTCGCGGTAGAACTCCGGGAAGATCTTCGGGTGCCGGTCGATGCAGTCCGACAGCCGGTCGCCGCCGCGCAGGCCCTGTTCGACGTCCCGCAGCATCCGCGCCACCGACGAGTTCGCCGCCTCGTCGCCGAGGATGCGGACCGCGTCGATGAGCGGCAGCCCGGCCCGGACGAACGCGCCGAGCTGGCGCGAGAGGTGCATGACGACCTCGCGCTTGACCCGGGGCGCGGTCAGCTCCAGGCTCAGCACGCTCTTCTTCTCGGTGACCTCGATGTCCCGCAGTTCGCGCTCGTACAGCGCGAGGACGGCGGAATCGGCGTCGGCGGCCTTCTGCACCCCGCGGGTGCGCTGCCCGTCCGGGCCGGTGGCGACATAGGCGTACCGGTTCATCGCGCCCCTCCGGTGAGGTAGATCGACCGCAGCACTTCGGCCGGGGTGGTGACGCCCTCGGCGACCAGCCGCAGGGCCTCGTCCTGCAGCGTCCGCATGCCCTCCTTGCGGGCCAGTTCGTGCACCTCGCGGTGCGGCGCGCTGTCCAGCACCAGCGTGCGGATCCCGTCGCTGACCGGCATCAGCTCGTAGACGCCGGTGCGGTCCAGGAACCCGGTCTGCGCGCAGAAGTTGCAGCCGGCGCCGCGGACGAACCCGCCCGCCGGGCCGTCCGCGCCCAGGGAGTCCAAAAAGGACATCTCTTCGGCGGAGGGTTCGTAGTACTCGCTGCAGCGCACGCAGATCCGCCGCACGAGCCGCTGGGCCAGCACCGCGGTCACCGAAGACGCGACCAGGAAGTTCTCGATCCCCATGTCCAGCAGCCGGTGCAGGGCCGACGCGGCGTCGGTGGCGTGCAGCGACGAGAGCACGAAGTGCCCGGTGAGCGCGGACTGCACGGCGATCCGCGCGGTGTCGACGTCCCGGACCTCGCCGACGAGGATGACGTCCGGGTCCTGCCGCAGGATCGACTTCAGGCCGTCGGCGAAGGTGACGCCGGTCTGCTCGTTGATCTGGATCTGGTTGATCGAGGACATGGTGTACTCCACCGGGTCCTCGATGGTCATGATGTTGCGCTCGCTGCTGTCGAGCTCGCCCAGCGAGCCGTACAGCGTCGTGGTCTTGCCGCTGCCGGTCGGCCCGGCGCAGATCACCATGCCGTAGGGCGACTGCAGCACCGCCGAGTAGCGCGCCGCCATTTCGGCGGGCATGCCGAGCTGGGGCAGCCGGAACAGCGGGCGGCTCTTGTCCAGCAGCCGCAGCACGACCTTCTCGCCGCCGACCACCGGGGTGCTCGCCACCCGGATGTCCACCGGCCGGTCCTCGACGTCCATGCTGATCTGGCCGTCCTGCGGGCGGCGGCGCTCGACGATGTTCATCCCGGCGAGGATCTTGATCCGGCTGGTCACCGCGGGCCCCATCGAGCCGGGCAGGTCGAGGATGTCGTGGAGGACGCCGTCGATGCGGTAGCGGACGCGGATCCGCTCGGCCTGCGGCTCGACGTGGATGTCGGACGCGCGGTCGCGCAGCGCCTGCTTGATCATCAGGGCGACGACGTGCACCACCGGCGCGTCGTCGGTCGCGGTGGCCGGCGTTTCGGCGCGGGCCGCGTCGCGGCGCACGGCGTCCCGGGCTTCGAACGCCTTGACCTGCTGGTCGACGCCGGTGAGCGCGCGGTAGGTGCGGCCGATGGTGGCCAGGATGTCCGCGCGGGCGGCGACGGCGACGGTCACCGGGCGGCCGAGGGCCTGCTGCAGCGCGGGGGCGGTGGCGGCGTCGGCCACCGCGACCAGCACGGCGTCCTCGCGGACCGCGAGGGGGATCGCGCAGAGCTCGCGGGCCTTCGCCTCGCCGAGCAGGTCGGCGGCGGCGCGGTCCGGCGTCACCGTGCGGAGGTCGACGGTGCGGGGCTGGGTGCGGAGTCTCATGCCGGCACGCTCCGGGGCCGCGGGCGCGGGTCGATGTCCTGCGGGTGCAGGCTGCGCGCGGCCGCGTCGGCGGGGGAGACCAGCCCGGCGGCGACGAGCTCGGACAGCGACTGCTCCAGCGTCACCATGCCTTCGCGGCGCCCGGTCACCAGCGCGTTGCGCAGCTGGTGCGGCTTGCCTTCCTTGATGAGGTTCCGGACCGCAGTGTTCGCGACCAGGACCTCGAAGGCGGCGACGAGGCCGCCGCCGATGCGCGGCAGCAGCCGCTGGTGGACGATGCCGGTGAGGGCGGCGGCGAGCTGCACCCGGACCTGTTCCTGCTGCCCGGCCGGGAAGACGTCGATCATCCGCGCGAGGGACTGCGCGGTGTCGTTGGTGTGCAGGGTGGCGAAGACGAGGTGCCCGGTCTCGGCGATGGTGAGGGCGAAGCGGATCGACTCGAGATCGCGCATTTCGCCGACCAGCAGGACGTCGGGATCCTCCCGCAGCGCGCTGCGCAGGGCCGCCGGGAAGGATTCGGTGTCGGTGCCGACCTCGCGCTGGTTGACCGCGGAGCGCCGGTGTTCGTGGACGTACTCGATCGGGTCTTCGACGGTGAGGATGTGACAGGCGCGTTCGGAGTTGATCCGGTCGATGACCGCGGCGAGCGTGGTCGACTTCCCGGAACCGGTCGGCCCGGTGACGAGCACCAGGCCCTGGTGACGGCGGGCGAAGTCGGCCAGGACGGGCGGCAGGCCGAGGTCGGCCATGCCGGGGATGCGGCGCGGGATCATCCGCAGCGCGACGACGGTCTCGCCGCGCTGGGTGAAGGCGTTGCCGCGGACGCGGGCCTCGTCGCGCCAGCCGAAGGAGAAGTCGAATTCGCGGGCGGCGCGCCAGGCGCCGGCCTGGTCGTCGGTGAGCAGCTCGGCGAGCAGCGCGCGGGTGTCCTCACCGGTGAGGACGGGGTGGCCGGGGACCGCGGAGAGCTCGCCGTGCACGCGCAGCTGGGGCGGCAGTCCGGCGGTGAGCAGCAGGTCGGTGCCGCGCGCCTGCCACAGCGCCTCGAGCAGGCCGTCGACGCGGCTGCCGATCTGGGTGGGCATGGTTTCCCTCCGGGACGGGTCGGGTGCGGGTGGTGGGCGCGGGGCGGGCGCGTGGCCCGCCCCGCGGCCGGGCTCAGGAACCCGAGCTCTTGGTGCAGGCACCGGTGGCGGTGACGACACCGCCGGCGGTGCTGATGGAGTAGCCGCTCGTGGCGGACGGGGCCAGCGGGTCGCGCAGGTAGTGGTTGTTGACCAGCTCGGTGACGTTGGCCGGGTAGCTCCCGGTCTTCGCGTACTGCGCTTCGGTGGCGGTTTCGACGGCCTTGAAGTCCGCCTGGCAGGCGGCGGCCTTGCCGTCGCCGTTGAAGGCCTGCACGGCGAACACGACGACCCCGGCGAGCACGCCCAGGATCACGACGACGATGAGCAGTTCGATGAGGGTGAAGCCGTCCTCGTTGGCACGGGCGGCACGCAGTCTTTCCAGCATGGTGACTTCCTTTGCGTTGCAGGGCTTTCAGTGGTGTTCGGGAATCAGCAGGCAGCCACCTCCGTGGATCGCGTCCCCTTCCACGCACCGGCGGCCGCACGCACGCTGACGTACACCTTGTTGTTGCCGGGCAAGGGGATGGTGGCCGAAGTGGTCGTGCTGGTAGCGGCGAGGGAAACGGGGCCGCCTTGTGCGGTCGCGGTGAAGAGCTCGAACCCCGGCGGCAGGGGGGCCGGGTAGGTCCAGTGCAGCTGGGCCGAGGGGCCGCCGTTGCTGCTGTTGCACTTCGCCGAGTCGACGGTCGGCTGCCCGGGCGTCTGCAGCTTCAGCCCCGCCGCGTATCCCGTGCCGGGGCCCGATTTCAGCCAGGCCGCCTCCGCCTTTGCCGCGCCGACCGCGACCAATCCGGTGATCACCGTGGTCCACGCCGCGGCGACCATCGCGGCCGCGAAAACCACCCGGGGCGCGCTCATGAGCTCACCGTGACCGTCACCGGGATCGCGAACAGCGCGCCCTGGCAGCCGTCGTCGGAGGCGGTGCTCATGGTGACCGCGTTCGACAGGGTGAGGGTCGTGCTCCCGTTGGCGGCCACCGTCGTGTTCGGCGCCTGCGCGGTCCAGCTCACGCCGGTCGTCGTGCAGGTGCCCGTACCGCCGGATCCGGTCGGCGTGCCGTTGCCGGCGATGCCGGTGACCTTGACCGGGTACGGGTTGGGGTTGGCGACGAAGATCTTCGCGTCGCCCGCCGGCCCGCCGGGGTAGAGCAGGCCGCTGGTGAAGGCCGAGGCGGCCACCGTCCCGGTCGTCGGCGCGGCCGCCGTGCCGGCCTTCGCGTTCGCCGCGCCCGAACCGGAGCTCGTCCACGCCGCGACGGCGATCCCGCCGCCCAGCGTCGCGCCGACCACCGTGGTGACCACGAGCACGCGGCGCAGGGTGGGGTTCTTCATGGCTTGACCGCCGTTCCTGTGTAGGTCAGGGGAAAGGTGACCGACCGGCACGCGTCGGGTGCGCCGGGCAGCATGTGGCTGGTGAGCGGGACGTCGGCGGTGCCGTTGGCGGGCACTGTCACCGGCCGGGGGAGGGCGTCGACCCGCACCGACGACGCCGGGCAGGCCGGGACCGGCTTGCCGCGGCCGTCGACGGGCTTGCCGACGCCGGCCGTCACGGTCTGGACGAGGATCGGGAAGTTCTCGGCGTTGGCCAGCCGGATCCACCGCGTCCCGGCCGCGCCGGGGAACAACGCGGTGGCCCGGCCGGGCACGTCGGCGATGCCGAACGGCTTGATGCCGCCGCCGTTCGCGGTGCTCGCGACCGGCGCGGGGCCGATCGCGAACCACGTCACCACGACGGCCGCGAGCGCGCCGGCCGGAACCGCGATCCGCCACCTGGACATCGGGGCGCTCCTGGCGGGGCGATCAGGCGGACGCGAGGGTGGCGGTGAGCGGCAGCACGAAGGTCTGGCCCTTGCAGGCGTCGGTGGCGCTGCTGCTCATCGTCGCGTGCAGGGTGTAGGTGCTGCTGCCCTTGGCCGCGATGGTGCCGGCGGTGTTCGAGGGCGCCGCGCTGGTGACGGTGCCGGCCGCGCAGCCGTTGACCGCGTCCGAGGAGCCCGCGCTGATCGCGGTGACGACGACGGGGTAGTCGTTCGGGTTGTCGATGGTGACGGTGAAGTCGGTGCCGCCGCCCGGGTACAGGGCGCTGCCGGAGCCGGCGGGCGTGATCGCCGAGTTGACCGCCGTGGTCGAGGAGACCGAGCCGGTACCGGTGCCGGAGCTGGTCCAGGCCGCGTAGGCGACACCGGCGACGACGACCACACCGGCGGCGCCGAGGACGACCGCGGACCGCTTGCTGATCTTGCGCATGAGTTCACTCCTGGAAGCTGGTGGATCGGGAAGGCCGGGGCTCGGGGAAGCTCCGGCTGGTCCGAGTGGACCGTCACGAAGAGTGTGCGAATTCCGCGGCGATCTTCTCCCCGGGCGACCGGCCTGACTGCGAAGGACCGAGGTCCCTTGTCATCGGCGGTGGGGCGTGTTACGCGCGCGGGATCGGGCCGCGGCGACGTCGTTCCACGCCGGAAAAGTTCCGATGCGCGACCGTGACCTGCGGGTTTTACGACCCGATCGGCCGAATGGCGGAGACCTTCCCGTGATCTCCCCGGCGGGTGCTCAGGGGTCTCCGGCCACGCTTGCCTGCGGGGACGGCCGGTGACAATTCCTCGCATGATGAGTTACTTTGAGTAGTATTTGAACGCGTTCAACTCTTGCGGTACGGTGGCCGCTAGGCGGATGCGGAGGGGTGGCATGAAGATCGTGATTCCGGGCGGGACCGGGCACCTGGGGCGGGTGCTGAGCCGGGCCTTGGCCGGGCAGGGGCACGAGGTCGTGGTGCTGACCCGGCGGGACGCACGGCCGGAGCCGGGGGTGCGCCACGTCCGGTGGGACGGCCGCGGCCCGGGCCCGTGGACGGCGGAGATCGACGGCAGCGACGTCGTGCTGAACCTGGCCGGCCGGTCGGTGCACTGCCGCTACACCCGGGCGAACCTGCGGGAGATGCTGAACTCGCGCGTCGACTCGGCGCGGGTGGTCGGCGGCGCGATCGCCCGGGCGGCGCGGCCGCCGCGGGTCTGGCTCCAGATGAGCACGGCGACGATCTACGCGCACACGTCCGGCGCGCCGAACGACGAAACGACCGGCGTCCTCGGCGGCGACGAGCCGGACGTCCCGGCGTATTGGGCGTACAGCGTCGACATCGCGAAGGCGTGGGAGCGCGAGCAGCGGCTGGCGGCGACCCCGCACACGCGGAAGGTGGCGCTGCGCACGGCGATGGTGATGAGCCCGGAGCCGGGCGGCGCGTTCCCGATGCTGCTGCGCCTGGCCGGACTCGGCTTGGGCGGCCCGGTGGCGGGTGGCACCCAGTACATGTCCTGGATCCACGACGCCGACCTGATCCGCGCGATCGGGTTCCTCGTCGAGCGCGACGACCTGCGCGGTCCGGTGAACCTGGCGGCCCCGGAACCCTTGCCCTACCGCGACTTCCTGCGAATCCTCCGCACGGCGGCGGGGATACCGGTGGGCCTGCCGGCGACGAAGTGGATGGCGGAGATCGGGGCGTTCGTGCTCCGCAGCGACACGGAGCTGCTGCTGAAGAGCCGCCGGGTGGTACCGGGAAAACTCCTGGAGGCCGGCTTCGAGTTCACCCACCCCCAGTGGCCCGCCGCGGCCGAAGCGTTGGTCCAGCAATCACGCCGCTCACCAACCCCAGCCACCTGACCCCGCCAGGTCAGTTCACGTACCCAGACGGTCGGCCCGCGCACCCCGACGGTCGGCCCGCGCACCCAGGGGGTCGGCTTGCGTACCCAGGGGGTCGGTTCACGCGCGCCACTTGCCCGACCGTCCAGGTACGCCATCCGACTGTCCGGGTACGCCATCCGACTGTCCGGGTACCGAGCGCGGTGAGTTCGGGGAGGGTGTTCAAGCCAGGTCGGCGTTGTCCCGCAGGCGTCGCAGCATCAGGGCCAGATGCAGGCGGAACCGGCCGGCCGGGGAATCGACCTCGAAGCCCAGCACCGCCTCCGCGCGGGCCAGGCGGGCCGGCATCGTGCTGTGGTGGCGGTGCAGCACCGCCGCCGCCTTGCGGGCCGAGCCCGTGGCGCACAACGCTTCCAGCGCCGCCAGCGTGTCCTGGCCGTGGGACTCCGCCGCCAGGCGGTCGAGCCCCCGGACGTCGGGCAGCTCCGCCAGTTCCGGCGGGCTGAACTTGCCCGCCACCGCCGCCAGTCCGCCCAGCCGTTCCCACCACACCACCGGCTCCGCCGCCGACGTGAACCGCAGGGCCGTCCGGGCCGCTGCCCAGGAGCGCGGGGCCTCGATCGCCGGGCCCTCCGGGCCGATGCCCGCGCGGGCGCCGTCCGGCACCGCGGCCACTTCGCCCGGCAGCAGCACCACCCGCACCCCGCCCAGCCGTGCCGAGCGGCCCTCGAGCGCGTCGACGCCCGTGCCCGCCAGCACGCGCAACCGCGTTGCCGGGCCGAAGCCCAGCAGGTGCAGGGCCCGTGACCGTTCCGCCGTGCCGGCGTCGGCGGAGAGCGCCAGCTCGACCAGCGCCGGGTCGCCGAGCTCGGGCCGCGGCACGCCGGAGTGCTCCAGCAGGATCGCGGTCGCGATCGCGAACCGCTCCAGCAGCATGTCGTCGAGCGGGACCGGCTCGCCCGCCCGGGCCACCCACACGGCCACGCCGCCTTCCAGCGGCCGCACCGCCGCCCCCGCGGGCGCCGCGCCCGGCGTCACGACGTCGGCCCCCGGTGCCGCGCGCAGCGACAGCCCCTGGCCGGGCGCGTGCACGCCGACGGGGCAGCCGGCGAGGTCCGCCGTGCTGCGCACCAAGGCGTCCAGGCCGGCGCGGCCGGCGATCAGGCGGTCGAAGAACCCGATCACGCGCACGGCGTTCTCGGCGTCGGCGTCGAGCCCGGACAGCCTCAGCAGCAGCCCCTTCATGCCGTCACGATAGGCGCGCCCGCCGCCGGATGGCGAGGTCCGGCCCGGCAACGCCCGCCGGGTGGCGGTGGCCGGGGTCACGCCGGGCGGCCGATGATCGGACCATGACCTACGCGATCGATCCCGAGCTGCTGCCCTGGCTGGACATGCTCCCGGCCGTGACCCTGACCGACCACGAGTCCCTGCTGGCCGCGCGTTCCTCGATGGCGCAGCTGGCCGAAGTCCTGCCGGCCTACGAACCGGCGAACCCCGTCGACGTCCGCGACACCGCCGTGCCCGGGCCGTCCGACGCCCCGGACGTCCCGGTGCGCGTCTACACCCCGGCCGGCCGCACCGCGGCCGCGCCCGGGCTGCTGTACATCCACGGCGGCGGGTTCGTCATGGGCGATCTCGACACCTTCGACGCGCACCTGCTGCGCCTGGTCGACGAGCTGGGGATCGTGATCGTGTCGGTGGACTACCGGCTCGCCCCCGAGCACCCGTTCCCCGCGCCGGTCGAGGACTGCTACGCGGCCCTGAACTGGGTGGCGGCGAAGGCGGGCGAACTGGGCATCGACCCGGACCGGCTGGGAGTGGCGGGCGAAAGCGCCGGCGGCGGCCTGGCCGCGGCGGTCGCCCTGCTGGCCCGCGACCGCGGCGGCCCGGCGCTGTGCTTCCAGTACCTCGGCATCCCGGAGCTGGACGACCGCCTCGACACGCCGTCGATGCGCGCGTACACCGACACCCCGATCTGGAACCGGCCGAACGCGGTGTACAGCTGGACGAGCTACCTCGGCGCGGAACCGGGCGGCGACGGCGTCTCGCCGTACGCCGCGCCGTCGCGGGCCGCCGATCTGGCCGGGCTGCCGCCGGCGTTCGTGACGACCTGCCAGTTCGACCCCCTGCGCGACGAAGGCATCGACTACGCCCGGCGGCTGGCCCACGCCGGCGTGGCGGCCGAGCTGCGCCACTACCCGGGCACCTTCCACGGGTCCGGTCTGGTCGAGACGGCGGCGGTCTCCCGCCGCATGTTCGCCGACGAGCTCGACGCGCTGCGGCGCGGCCTTCGCATCACCGCCGGCTGACGGCGCGCGGCGCGGTGCCCCTGGGCCGCGGTGTCCTGACCGGCTTTCCCGTCCCGCGACAGGAAAGCCGGTCAGGACGCGGGATCAGGCCGCCGGACCGACGTCGATCAGCACCTTCCCGGTGACGCCGTCCTCCGAAGCCGCGTGTGCCTTCGCCGTGTCCGCCAGCGAAAACCGGTGGATCGGCACCCCGCGTTCCGCACCGGTCCCCAGTGCGCCGTCCGCCAGCGCGGCCGTGATGTCCTCGGCGCCGGCTCGCAGCTTGTCCTCGCCCACCGTGTACAGGACCAGGAACTGGTAGCGCGCGTTCAGCCACAGGTTCGTCCCGAAGTCGAGGCTGATCGTCCCGGTACCCCGGTCGTCGCCGTAGGTCGCGACCGTGCCGCGGGGGCGCAGCACCTCCGTGTGCAGCTTCGCGTTGACCCCCATCGCCACCTCGACCACCAGGTCGACGCCGTCCGGGGCGACCTCGCGGATCCGGGCCCCGAGCTCCGGGTCGGGGTAGCGCAGCACGTGCTGGGCGCCGGCCGTCCGGGCGAGTGCGGCCTTCTCGTCGCTGCTGACCGTGGCGATCACCGTCGCCCCGGCCCAGCGGGCGAGCTGGATCGCCGCGTTGCCGACCGCGCCCGCCCCGCCGCTCACCAGCACCGTGCGGCCGGCCAGCGCGCCGGGGGAGAGGCGGGCCGGGCCGTCCTCGGCGACCGTGAGCGCCCGGTGCGCGGTCAGCGCCGGGATGCCGAGCGCCGCCCCTTCGTCGAACCCGGCGCCGTCCGGCAGCCGGACGAGCTTCGAGACCGGCAGCACCGTGTACTCCTGCGCCGTGCCGGACGCGGGGCCGTGCGCGCCGGCGATGATCAGCCACACGCGGTCGCCCGGCGCGAACTCGGTGACGCCGGGGCCGACCGCGTCGACGACGCCCGCGCCGTCCTGGTTGGGCACCGTTTCCGGGATTTCGGCGCCGGGCTCGGCGCGCAGCCCGCTGCGTGCCTTCCAATCCGTGGGATTGACCGCGGAGACCACGATCCGGACGCGAACCTCGCCCGGCCCGGGGTCCGCGACGGCCCGTTCCGACAGCTCCAGCACCTCGGGTCCGCCGTGGCGGCGGTAGACGACTGCCTTCATGCCCGGTGCAATCCGCGGACCGGCCGGGATATTCCCGCCGGTCTGCGGAAATGCGTGGCGGGAAATCGTTTCCGGTGCCGGGAAAGCGGGAAAACACGGTCCCCCGGCCGGGCGATTTTCGGGCCCGGTCCCAGCGGAATCACCGGCCGTCGCAGAAACTGGGCGCGTGGGAGAGGAAAAGCGCACGCCGGGGGACGATCGGCCGAAGCGCGACGACGGTGAGCCGACGCCGATCTTCGACGCGGTGTTCAATGCGGCGCGCGCGAAGTCGAATACGTCGAAACCGGCCGCCGAACCGGACAAAACCCACCGGTGAGCGGACCCCGGACCACGACGTGCGGCACTTCGTTCGACGTCCGCAGCGAACATGTAGCATCCCGGGTGCTCGTCCACCCGCGCTCGAGGAGTGATCTTTGGCAGGCGTCGTCAACAGCATGATCGCCGCCGAGTACGCGGCGGGCGCGTCCATCTCGGAGCTGGCCGAGCGCTGGGGGATCGACCCCCGGCAGGTCGTCGAGCGGATCTCGGCGGCCACCCGCTCCTGAGCGCCCGGCTCAGATCGCCCGTTCCCCCTTGCCCAGCACGACGATGCCGCCCTCGCTGACGTGGTAGTGCCCGCGGTCGCGGGCCAGGTCGACACCGATGTGCGCCCCGGCCGGCACCACGACGTTCTTGTCCAGGATCGCCCGCCGCACCACCGCGCCGCGGCCGACGCGGGCGCCGTCGAGCAGCACCGAACCCTGCACCACCGCGCCCTGCTCGACGATCACGTCGGGGGAGAGCACCGAGTCCACCACCTGCGCGCCCGAGATGATGCAGCCGTTGCTGACGATCGACTGGTTCGCCGAGCCGCCTTCGACGAACTTCGCCGCGGCCCGCTGGCCGGGGTGGGCCAGGATCGGCCACCGCCGGTTGTAGAGGTTGAAGATCGGGTGCGTCGAAATCAGGTCGGTGTGGGCCTCGTAGTAGCTGTCGATGGTCCCGACGTCGCGCCAGTAGCCGTGGTCGCGTTCGGTTTCGCCGGGCACGACGTTGGTGTTGAAGTCGTAGACGGCGGCCTCGCCCGATTTCACCAGGGCCGGGATGATGTCCCGGCCCATGTCGTGGTGGGACGCGGCGTTTTCGGCGTCGGCGTAGAGCGCTTCCAGCATCACCTTCGTGGTGAAGATGTAGTTGCCCATGGACACGTACGCCTCGTCGGGGGAGTCCGGCAGGCCCGGCGGGTCCGCGGGCTTCTCCATGAAGGCGTCGATCATGAGCCCGTCGGTGGTCCGGATGACCCCGAACGAGCTCGCCTCCTTGCGCGGGACCCGGATGCCGGCGACGGTGACGCCCGCGCCGGAGGAGATGTGCGCCTCCAGCATCTGCCGCGGGTCCATCCGGTAGATGTTGTCCGCGCCGAACACCGCGATGTACTCGGGGTTCTCGTCGTGGACGAGGTTGAGGCTCTGGTGGATGGCGTCGGCGCTGCCCTGGTACCAGCGCGGGCCGAGCCGCTGCTGCGCCGGCACCGGCGTGACGTACTCGCCGGTCAGCGACGACAGCCGCCACGTCGTCGAGATGTGGCGGTCGAGCGAGTGCGACTTGTACTGCGTCAGCACGCACAGCCGCCGGATCCCGCCGTGCACCAGGTTGGAGAGCACGAAGTCGATCAGCCGGTGGGTGCCGCCGAAGGGCACCGCCGGTTTCGCCCGGTCCGCCGTCAGCGGCATCAGGCGCTTGCCCTCCCCGCCCGCGAGCACGATGCCCAGGACATGGCATTCGCTGTTCACAGCGACCTCCCGCACGCCTCGTAGAGGGCGACCGTCCGCTCGGCGATCGCCTTCCAGCCGAACTCGCCGACCGCGCGCTCGCGGCCGGCGGTGCCCATCGCGGCGGCCCGGTCCGGGGAGCCCACCACCTCGTTCAGCGCGGCGGCCAGGCCCGCCTCGAACGCTTCCGCGTCCTGTTCGTCGTAGTGCACCAGCAGCCCGGTCCGGCCGTCGTCGACGACCTCCGGGATGCCGCCGACGTCGCTGGCCACCACCGGCGTGCCGCACGCCATCGCCTCGAGGTTCACGATGCCGAGCGGCTCGTAGACCGACGGGCAGGCGAACACCGCGGCGTGGGTCAGCAGCTGCACGACCTCGTCGCGGGGCAGCATCTCCGGGATCCAGCGGACACCGGTGCGCGTCTTCTCCAGCTCGGCGACCAGGCCGCGGAACTCCGCGTCGAGCTCGGGCGTGTCGGCACCGCCCGCACACAGCACCAGCTGGACACCGGGGTCCAGCGAGGCGCCGGCGCGGACGAGGTGCGGGACGCCCTTCTGCCGGGTGATCCGGCCGACGAACAGCACGTACGGCCGGTCCGGGTCGATCCCGTGCTTCGCGAGCGCTTCGGTGCCGGGGTCGGGGCGGTAGAGCGTGGTGTCGATGCCGTTGTGGATCACGTGCACGCGCTCCGGCGGCACCGCGGGGTAGGCGGCGAGCACGTCCCGGCGCATGCCGCCGCTGACCGCGACGATGGCGTCCGCGGCTTCGTAGGCTTCGCGCTCGATCCACGACGAAACGCGGTAGCCGCCGCCGAGCTGCTCGGCCTTCCACGGCCGCAGCGGCTCCAGCGAGTGCGCGGTGACGACGTGCGGGATGCCGTGCGTCATCTTGGCCAGGTGCCCGGCGAGGTTCGCGTACCAGGTGTGGCTGTGCGCGAGGTCGTGCCCTTCGAGGGCGTTCGCCATGGACACGGCGATGTCCATGGTCGTGAACGCGGGCTGCCGGTAGCCGTGCGGATCGGTGTGCCCGGTGGCGTCGGCGCGGTCCGCGCCCCAGCAGTGGACGTCGAGATCGACCAGCGGCCGCAACTCCCGGGCGAGGAACTCAACGTGGACCCCGGCGCCGCCGTAGACCTCCGGCGGGTATTCGCGGGTGAGCAGGCCGACCTTCATGATGCGAACCCTATGGCCTTTCCCGTCCGCGGCGCAGTCTGGCGTCCAGGGGAATCTGGCGAGTTTTCCGTCACGGCCCCGGGGTGAGGGTGAAGTGGCCGTCGCCCTTCGCCGCGGACCGGACCGGCCAGCTGTCCGGTCCGGTCGCCGGGCCGGAGCCGTACTGCAGCCGGTAGTCCGGCCGCCGTGGTTCCAGGGAGGTGTCCAGCCAGTGGTAGTTGATCCGCAGCGCCAGGCTCATCAGCGGGTTCGCCAGCTCGATCCGCTTCCGGATCAGCTCCACGGCGTGGCCGCGGTCGGAGAACTCGTCGATGATCGCGCACTCGCAGTAGTAGGCGAGGGTGCCGATCTCACCGGGGCTGGCGACGCTCGCGCCGTGCAGCCGGGCGCCGAGCTCGGTGCCGACCCGCGCGTAGTCCCGGGCGCTGGCCCAGTTCCCGAAGACCACCGGCGACGGCCACGGCAGCCCCTGCGCGGCGTCGACCGCGGCCGCGCCCAGCGCGAGCACGCCGGTGAGCCCGAGCGCCAGCGCCGGCGGCCCGGTCCGCCACGCGGTCCGCTCCCGCGCCTGGGCGTACCAGGTGCCGAAGGCGGCCACGGCGAACGTGCTCGCCGCCGTCACCGGGGCCACGTAGTACCAGTGGAACGGGCCGACCCCGAGGAACGAGTAGGCGAGGTAGTGCAGGATCCCGCCGCCGGCCAGGGCGGCGACCGGGCCGAGCGCGGGGAACTCCGGCCACCGCACAGCGAACCTCGCCGCGGCCCAGACGGCGAGCGCGACCACGCCGACGAGGGCGGGCAGGAACGACACCAGCACGGTGACCGGCCAGCCGAGGTAGTACATCATCGGCCCGGTGCTGTAGCTCCACGGCGCGAACACCCCGGCCTGGAGCTGCTTGATCACGAGCGTGTCGGGCACGAACGAGCCGAAGGCGAGCCAGCTCACGAGGAACCACGGCGCGGCCGTGAGCGCGGCGAGGCCGGCCGCGGGCCGCCACCGGCGCCGGATCGCGGGCGTGCTCACCCCGATCACCACGACGAACACGACGAGGTCGAGCCGGGTCAGGACGGCGAGGCCGCCCGCGACGCCGAACCAGGCCGCCCGGCCTTCGAGCGCGCAGACCGTGAGAGCCAGCAGCACGACCGGGATCAGCAGCACCTCGAGCCCGATCGCGGACAGCACGAACGGGTTGAGCAGCACCAGGGCGACACCGGCCACCCCGGCCGCGGGCGGCAGCGCAAGCACGCGGCCGATGCGCTGCCACGCCCAGCCGAGACCGGCTCCGGACAGGACGGTGAGGACACCGAGCGCGACGACCGGGTGCGGGCTGCCCACGATGCGGGTCACCAGGGTCAGCGCGGCGAGGAGCAGGACGTTCAGGGGCGAGGTCGCCGAGTTGGCGGGCTCGCCGGGGATGATGCCCCACTCGCCGTGCACGGCGAGGTTCTTCGCGTACGCCAGGGTGATGTAGCCGTCGTCGGTGAGACTGGTCCGGACCAGGAGGAAGACGGCGGCGCCCAGCACCGCTCCGAAGGCAGCGGGGAGCCACTGGCCCCGCGCGCCCGTCCGTTCCGCGTTCGTTGTTACCGCCAGCAACCTGCCTACCTCGTCGTGCGGGACTTCACCCGATCGTGGCATGTGCCGCGTGGGTTCGCAGTACGGCGAGTGAGCGTTGCGGCGCGGTCAGGGACGGAGCACCGCGTCCTGGGTCTCGGCGACCGCCGCGTGGGCCGCGTCGACCCCGGGGTGCAGCGGGAGCAGCCGGTCCAGGCCGAGCAGCTGCAGCGGCCGGGCGACGGCACCCTCGCCGGCGGCGATGGCGAAGCGGACGTCCTGCGCGGCCGCGTCGCGGAAGGCCTCGACCAGCACGCTGAAGACGGTCGAATCGCAGAACGTGGTGCCGGTGAGATCGGCGACGACCCCACGGGCGCCGGCCTGGATGGGACCCAGCAGCGCGTCGCGGAGGCGCTGGGCGCTGCCGAGGTCGAGTTCGCCGTCGCAGTGGACGGTTACGACGCCGGTGTCCGTCGTGGTGGTGAATCGGGGCGCGGTGCGGTGGTCGGTCATCGGTTCCCTCCTCCTCGAGCGCCTGACGGGTGGTACCCACAGCGGCGCGAGATCACTCCCCGCGGCGGCCGGTGCGCTGCGACATCCGAGGGAAGCCGATGCACAACCGTTGCATTGCGGGTATAGCTTGACATGAACCACGCAACCCGGCCGCCCGGATGCCACACCGGGCGGCCGGCCCGGATCCGGCGGACGCGAGCCGGATCACCGGCGCCGGGCGGCGCCGGAGGGGACGCGGCCGGCCATCGCCCTGCCGCCGCGTCCCCGCCGCCGGGCTTGCCGGGGTGCGGGGTTCGCGGGGTCGCTGCCCGGGCTGGTTGCCGGGGTGGTGGGAGGTCCATCGCGAGTTCGCCGGTTGCCGGGCTGGGCGGGTCGTCCGGGGCTGCAGTGCCGGGACTGGGCCGAGGGCTTCGTGGGTTCGCGGGTTTCTCCCCGAGGCTGTCGTGGGCCGCGGGTTGCCGGGACTGCCGCCGTTGCGGTGCGCACCTTCCTTCGCGCGCCCGGCCCACATTCGACAGTCGCCGGAGCCGTCGCCACCTGCGCCGCTTCGCCGTGTCGCCGGTGAGGTGCCGTTCGCGTCGCTAAGCTTCGGGGAACGTCCGCCGTCCCCGAAGCGAAAGGATGCGGTGGAACCCGAGAACGTCGATGCACCGTCCGTCGCAGGAGCCTGGGCGCCCGGCAAGGTGGCCGAACTGCTCGGCGTGTCGCCGGTGACGCTGCGCAGCTGGAGCGCGCGCTACGGGATCGGGCCGCCGGCCGGCGCCGGGCGGCACCGCCGGTACTCCGATGCCGACGTCCGCCGCCTCCAGCACATGCAACGGCTGGTCGCGCGCGGGATGCCGGTGCGGGAGGCGGCCGCGGCCGCGTTCGGCGGCGGGCCGCGCACCGCCGGGCCGGAGGTGCCCGCGTCGCGCCGCGCGGACGAGCTGGCCGACGCCGCCGGCGAGCTCAGGTACGCCTCGGTGGCCGGCCTGCTGGACGAGACGCTGGGCACGATGGGCCCGGCGGCGGCGTGGACGGACGTCCTGGCGCCGGTCCTGCGCCGCCTGGGCGACCGCTGGCAGCGCGGGGACGTGTGCTTCGCGTCGGAGTGGGCGTTGACGACCGAGATCTCGCTGGCGTTCGAGCGGTTCAGCCGCCGGTTCCCGGCGGCGGTGCCGGGCCGCCCGGTGCTGCTGGCGTGCTGCCCGGCCGAACGCCACTCCCTGCCGATGGAGGCGTTGCGGGCGACCCTGGCGGAGGCGGGGGTCCCGGTGGCGTACCTGGGCCAGCTGGTCCCGGCGGAGACGGTGGCGGACCTGGCCGCCCGCCTCGACCCGGTCCTGATCCTCCTCTGGTCGCAGGCACCCCCCACGGCCGACGACCTCCTGGCGGCCCGCATCCGCGACCTCGGCTGCCCGGTGGGCACGGCGGGGCCCGGCTGGGACCACCTGGGGGACCGCGGGTTCCCGAGGGTGAACGACCTGGCCTCGGCGATGGAACTGGCGGTCGAGCACGCGCGGCCGTAGCTCCCCACGGCATTCGTTGCACATGCGGTGCAACGAACCAGTGAGCCGGTCCGCGCCCTCGTTCCGACATCGATGTCATTTCTCCGAATTCTTGTCCTCCTTGTCTTCTTGACGGTCCCCACAGCCGCGGCGGAAGCTTCCTGGCAACGTTGTCAGCCCACGGCGCGACACCCCGCCAGGTCGCGCGCCGGGACTCCGGGCTGCCGCTTCGAGAACGGAGTTCGCATGGCGGAAGAGCACGAGCGGGTGTCGCGGCGGCACGTCCTGACCGCCGGGACCGGGCTGCTGGCGGGGTTCGGCCTCGCCGCCGTCCTGCCCGGAACCGCGGCAGCCGCACCAGCCGCACCAACCGCGGAATCGGCGGAGGGCCGCCGGACCGACCTCGCCCTGTTCCGGCCCGTGCAGGTGTCCTCGACCGACTACGCCGCCACCCCGGCCGAGTTCGCCGTCGACGGCCTCGCGCAGGTCGGCGTCCGCGGCTCCGGCTGGCGCGCGGCCCAGGGCGACGGCCAGTGGATCGTCGTCGACCTGCAGGCGCCGTGCGCGATCGAGTCCGTCGTCCTCACCTTCGAGGCCCGTCCCGGCGATCCCGCCTTTGACGCCGCCGCGTCCCGCAGCCACACCAGCGGCTTCGAGGTCCAGTCCAGCTACGCGACGGCGTTCGACCTCGACGTCTCCGGCGACGGCAAGGCCTGGCGTACGGTCCACCACACCGACGCGGGCACCGGTGGTGTCGTCACGATCCCCGTCGCCGTCACCGCACGCTGGGTCCGGTTCACCGCGAGCCGCCGCTCGACGAGCAACCCCCTGGGCCTCAACGGCTTCCAGGTCTTCGGCACCAGCCGCGGCACCCGGCCCGCGGTCCGCGGCTGGACGAGCTTCCCGGTGCGCCCGGACGACAACCCGCCCGCGCTCGCCGTCGCGGCCGACGGCACCGTGCCGCTCGAGTCCGGCTGGGTGCTCACGATGGACGACTGGGCGCCCACCGGCGACGGCAAGGCCCTCTCGGGCACCACGGTGGACACCCGCGGCTGGCTCCCGGCGACCGTCCCCGGCACCGTGCTGGCCTCCCTCGTCGAGCAGGGACAGCTGCCCGACCCGGTGTCCGGGATGAACCAGCTGCACGTCCCGGAAGCGCTCTCCCGGCATGCGTGGTGGTACCGCCGCCGCTTCGCGCTCCCGCGCGGCCTCGACACCTCGCCCGGCCGGCACGTCTGGCTCGAGTTCGACGGCGTCAACCACGAAGCGCGGATCTGGCTCAACGGCGCCGAAATCGCCACGCAGAGCCACCCGTTCGGCCGCGGTGTCCACGACGTCACCGCCGCGCTGCGCCGCACCGGCGAGCAGGTCCTCGCCGTGAAGATCTCGCCGATGCCGAAGCCCGGCAGCCCCGGCGACAAGGGGGCCGACGGCAGCTCCTGGGTCGACGCCGGCGGCACGATGTTCGAGAACTCGCCGACCTACCTCGCCGTCTCCGGCTGGGACTGGATGCCCGCGGTGCGGGACCGCGCGTCCGGCCTCTGGGACCACGTCCGCCTGCGCTCCACCGGTGCCGCCGTGCTCGGCGACGTCCGCGTGGACACGAAGGTGCCCGACGCGAACACCGCCGAGGTGACGCTGACCGTCCCGGTCCGCAACGCCGCCGCGACCGCCCAGCGCGTCAAGGTCACCGCCGCCTTCGGCCCGGTGAACCTGGCCGCCACGGTCACCGTCCCGGCCGGGCAGACCACCGACGTCGTGTTCCCGAAGCAGCGGATCGGCAACGCGAAGCTGTGGTGGCCCAACGGTTACGGCGACCCGAACCTGTACGACCTGACGCTGACCGCGGCCATCGGCGCCACCACGAGCGACCGCCGGACGGTCAAGATCGGCCTGCGGGAGATCGGTTACCAGTACGACCTGCCGATCGTGATCGACGGCGGCCGGGCCACCCAGACCGTCGACCTCGGGCCGCAGAACGCCCGGTTCGTCCGCATGCTGGGCCTGCGGCGGGCCACCGGCTGGGGCTTCTCGCTCTGGACGATGTCCGTGCTGAACGGCTCGGGCCCCGACCTGGCCCAGGGCAAGCCGTCGGCGTCGCAGTCGGTCGCCGACGGCAACCCGCCCGAGCGCGCCTTCGACGGCGACCCGAACACGCGCTGGACGTCCGAGTACAGCGACAACCAGTGGCTGCAGGTCGACCTCGGTGCCGCGACGGCGTTCGACCGGGTGGTGCTGACCTGGGAAACCGCGTACGCCGCCACGTTCAAGATCCAGGTGTCGCAGGACGGCGACACCTGGACCGACGCCGCGTCGGTCGACAACAGCCCGAAGCCGCTGACGTTCCTCGTCAACGGCGTCAAGATCTTCGCCCGCGGCGGCAGCTGGGGCTGGGACGAGCTGCTGCGCCGGATGCCCGCCGAGCGGGCCGACGCCGTGGTCGCGATGCACCGCGACATGAACTTCACGCTGATCCGCAACTGGGTCGGCTCGTCGTACCGGCCCGAGCTGTTCGACGCCTGCGACAAGTACGGCATCCTGCTGTGGAACGAGTTCTGGGACGGCTGGTCGACCGACCCGGCCAACCACGACATCTTCCTGGCGCAGGCGGAGGACACCGTGCTGCGCTACCGCCACCACGCCTGCGCGACCGTCTGGTTCGGCTGCAACGAAGGCACCCCGCCACCGGTCATCGACAAGGCGCTGCGGGACATCGTCCATGCGAACACCGACCTGCTCTACCAGGGCAACTCGGCCGGTGGCGTCATCACCGGCGACGGGCCTTACTACTGGCAGGACCCGAAGCGCTACTTCACCGGCGAGGCGACCGGCGGGAAGTACGGGTTCTGGAGCGAGATCGGGCTGCCGACGGTGTCGGTCGTCGAAAGCATGCGCAACCTGGTCGGCGCCGGTGACCCGGGCTGGCCGATCGGGGCGCCGTGGTTCCTGCACGACTGGTCCACGAACGGCAACCAGTCGCCGCAGAGCTACCTGGCGGCGATCGACGCGCGGCTGGCGCCCTCGACGAGCCTGGCGGAGTTCTGCCGCAAGGCGCAGTTCGTCAACTACGAGAGCATGCGCGCGATTTTCGAGGCGTGGAACGCGAAGCTGTGGAGCGACGCCACCGGCGTGCTGCTGTGGATGTCGCACCCGGCCTGGCACAGCACGGTCTGGCAGACCTACGACTACGACCTCGACGTCAACGGCAGCTACTACGGCGCGCGCAAGGGCTGCGAGCACCACCATGTCCAGGCCGACCTCACGACGGGGCAGGTCCGGGTGGTCAACCACACGCCGGCCGCGCTGACCGGCGTCACCGCCACCGCCCGGCTGTACGGCCTCGACGGCGCGGCGCTCGGCCAGGCGCAGCAGCAGAAGCTCGACGTGGCCCCGGTTTCGGCCGCGGCCGCGTTCACGGTGCCGTTCGCCGACGCCCTGCCGGACCTGCACCTGCTGCGGCTGACCCTGACCGACGGCCGCGGCGCGGTGCTGTCGGAGAACACGTACTGGCGGTACCGGACGGACGCGGCGATGCGCGCGCTGAACCAGCTGCCGGGCGCGCACCTGACGACGACCCTGCGGCCCGACGGCGACGCCTACACCGCGACGATCCGCAACGACGGGCGGACGGTCGCGGCGATGATCCGGCTGTCGCTGCGGGAACGCAACGGCACGGACCGGGTGCTGCCGACCCGCTACGGCGACAACTACTTCTGGTTGCTGCCGGGCGAGAGCCGCACGGTCCGCGTCGAACCGCGGCGGCGGGTGCCGAACGCGAAACTGCTGGTGGAGGCGTACAACGTCGCCGCGAAGTTGATCTAGGCGCGGTTTTGTCGGACCTCGCCGCTACGCTCGCGGGGTCCGCGAGCGAGGAGGACCGGTGCGTGGCTGTGGGTCGCGATTCCGGAGCGAGTGGAGGGGTGCCGCGTGCTCCCCTCACCGCCCGCCGACGACCAGCCCGGAGCCGATCCGGGTCTCGGTCCTCCTCGCTCGCGGGCCCGGCGAGGGGGAGGGGTCATCGAGCAGCTGTACCGGACGGTGCTGGCCAGAACGGCGTACCAGGACGCGTTTTTCGCGTGGCCACGCGAAGACCGGGAGAGGTACGTCTCGCTGCTGCGGGCGGGGGATCCGTCGTGGGCTCCGGGTTTCCTGAGCTGGCTCCGCACGGAGACCCCGATGCGCTACCCGGCCCTGGTCGGAGCGGCGGCGTTCGTGGCGGGGCGGCTGGAGCGGGGTGAGCACGGGTTGTCGCGGCAGGTGATCGCCTCGGTGCTGCGCCGCGCGGACGACCCGGGGCACCTGCTGGCGTATTGGGGCTGGGCTTACGGGCCGTCGCTGCCGAAGCCGGTGAAGCGCGGCGTGGCCGAGGCGGTGACGCGTTTGTATGACGAGCAGGCAGTGCTGGCGTACGACGACGTGGGCCACCATTTCGAGCTTGGTTTCGTCCGCGGCGACCTGCCGTGGCGCGGCGGGATCGGCACACCGCGCCCGCTCCGGTTCGGTGAGGTGATCAGGCTGGTTCATCCCCGGGCCCGGGACCGGGCGCAGGGGGACCTGTTCCGGTATGCCTTGGCCCGGCGGAACGGGAGGCTCCGGGAGATCCCGGCAACGTTGCCGCTGGTGCGGAGCTGGGCGGGAATGCCTGCGGGGGAGGGACCTGCGGCGGATGCGCTCGCGGGATTACCGAGTGGGGTGGCGCGCGGTGGTGAGCGGCGGGCCGGGTCGCTGAGCCGGGGGAGTGCGGTGGGGCGCGTTGGGGAGTCGTCGGCTGGATCGCGGAGCCAAGGGAGTGCGGTTGCGCGCGGTGGTGAGCCGCGGGTCGGGTCGCTGAGCGGGGGGAGCGAGGTAGCGCGCCATGGCGAGCCACCAACCAACCTGCCCGCAAATCCCCCGTTGCCACCCGGGCCACTGCACCTCATCGCCGGCCTCCGAGCCGCCCCCGCCGCCCCGCCACCCGCCCAATGGCTCGCCCAGCTCCGGCGCACCCGGACCCGTGACCACGCCGCCACCGTCCTCGCCACCCTCCCGCTCGTCGACCTCCTGGCCCGGCCCGGCGGCCTCGCCCGGCTCGAACCCCTCCTCCCGCACCTGCCCCTCTCCGCGCTGCTCGCCCACCTGCGCCGGTTCGATGCGGCCGGGATCGGGTTCGAGACCGCCATGGCCGTCGCCGCGCGGATCGCCGATCCGGCCGAAGTCCGTGCGGCCGGGCTGGGGCCGCTGCGGTTCGCCGCCGCCTGGACAGGCGTCGACAGCCGGCGGTGGGAACCCGCCCTCGCCGCCGGGGCGCGGCACAGCCTCGAGGCCGTCCCGCGGTTGCGCGGGCGGACCCTCGTCGTCGTCGAACCCGGCAGCGACACCCGGATCGTCTTCGGGATCGCCCTGGCCCAACGGTGCGACGACGCCGACATCGTCCTCCTCGGCGGCGGGCGGTTCCCCCTCCGGCCGGAGGAGTCGCCGCTGCACGCGCTGGTCCGCTGGCACTCCACCGACCTGCGCGCTGCCACGCCCGTCGCCGTCGGGCACGACCGCGTCGTCCTCGTCACCGAGCAGTACTTCGGGGAGCCGGACGCCGGGGTCCCCCACTACGTCTGGGAAACCCGGCGGCACCACCGGCACGAACACGAGCCGGAGTTCGCGCCCGGCTCGGGGCACGGGTTCTTCCGCGGGCTCGGCGACGCGTCCTTCCTGATCATCCCCTGGTGGGAGGAGTTCGTCGCCGGCGACCAATGACAAGGCTGATTTCGTCCGCGGAGACGAACTAGGCTCACGGTGTCGCGCCTAGTTTCGGGAGGTGCTCGTTTCGGTGAACCTGCGCCCGCACGCCAGCCTCGGCCGCGTCCTCGACGACCTGGGCGGCACCCTCCTGGACCTGGTACTCGGCGACGGCGACCGCCCGGGCGGCATCGGCGGCGTCGCCATCCACGACCCCCTGGAGGAACCCGCCCTGCCGCAGCACGCCCTGGTGCTGGGCGTCGGCCTCGCCGACCCGGACGAGGTCGTCCGGCAGCTGCGGACCCTCGCCCGGCACGACGCCGCCGGGCTCGTGCTGCGCGCGCCGGTCGCGGTGACCCCCGCGGTCACCGCCGCGGTCGAGGAAACCGGCGTCGCCCTGCTGAGCCTGGCCCGCGGCGCGTCCTGGGCCCAGCTCGCCGCCATGCTGCGGTCGCTGCTGGCCGAGGGCGACGTCGGCGACGCCCAGCCGGAGACCCTCGCCGGGCTGCCTTCGGGCGACCTGTTCGCCGTGGCGAACGCCATCGCCGCGCTCATCGACGCGCCGGTCACCATCGAGGACCGGCGGTCCCGCGTGCTGGCGTTCTCGGGGCGGCAGGACGAAGCCGACGCTTCGCGCGTCGAGACCATCCTCGGCCGGCAGGTGCCCGAGCGGTTCGCCCGCGTGCTGGCCGACCGCGGCGTGTTCCGCGAGCTCTACCGCACCGATCAACCGGTGTACGCCGACCTGCGCGGGGAGGGGCTCGACGGGCTGAACCTGGTCCGGGTCGCCGTCGCGGTCCGCGCGGGCGACGAGGTCCTCGGCTCGATCTGGGCGGCGGTCCGCGAGCCGCTGACCGCCGACCGGACGCAGGCCCTCTGCGACGCGGCTCGGCTGGTGGCGCTGCACCTGCTGCGCGTCCGGGCGGGCGCCGACGTCGAACGGCGGCTGCGCGCCGACCTGCTCAGCACGGCCCTGGAAGGCGGGGCGGCCGCGCGCGAGGCGCTGAGCCGGCTCGGCCTGGCCGACCAGCCGGTAGTCGTGCTGGCGCTGGCGGTGCTGGAGTCGGGCGCCGCCGACGCCGAGCTCGCCGCCGACCGGCAGCGCCTGGCCGACGGCCTGGCGATGCACCTGAGCGCGGTGCACCCGCGCTGCGCCGCCGCGCTCGTCGGCGACACGGCGTACGGGCTGGTCCCGGTGACCCGCGACGCCGACGGCGAGCGGCGCGCGCTGCGGATCGCCAAGGACTTCCTGGACCGGGTGGGCGACCGGGTCCGGGCCGTGGTCGGCATCGGCCCGCTGGCCCGCAGCGCGGCCGAGCTGCCGGAGGCGCGGGACAGCGCGGACCGGGCGTTGCGGGTGCTGCGCTCGGGCAGCGGCGCCGGCCGCCGGGTCGCGCTGCTGGCCGACGTGCACGTCGAGGCCCTGCTGCTGGAGCTGCAGGACCTGGTCGCCGCGCGCGGCGACCGCCCGACCGGCCCGGTCGCGCGCCTGCTCGCCTACGACGAGCAGCACCACGCCCACCTGGTCGAGACGCTGCGAGCCTGGCTCGACGCCTTCGGCGACGTCATCGCGGCCTCCGCAGCGGTCCACGTGCACCCGAACACGTTCCGCTACCGCCTGCGCCGCCTCGCCGAAGTCGGCGGCTTCGACATGGCCGACCCCGAGGCGAGGTTCGCGGCCATGCTCCAGCTCCGCGTCGTGGCCCCACCCACCCCCTGAACGTGTGCCCGGAGAGCCGACACGCGTGATTGAGAGGACGACACGCGTGATTGAAGGGACGACACGTGATTGAGAGGACGACACGCGTGATTGAAGGGACGACACGAACAAGCCGCTCCCGGCGCGGTGTGTCGACCCCGGAATCACGTGTGTCGACCCTCGGATCACGCGTGTCGGCCCTTCCCGCACGGCTGGGTCGGGGAAATTGCGTTGGCCGCCGGGCTGGTCGTCGCTAGGCTGCGCCGGGACCTGTCCGCCGCGTCGAACGAAGGGAGCCGGCCGTGCGTGTCCGCATCGCTGTCGCTTCCCGGTCGCGGTCCGAGGTGATCCTGGTGTCTCCGCGTCCTCGGTGCCTGCCGCGCGGCTCGCACCGGACCCCGTGACGCGTTCCTGAAACGCCCGGTCGCGGGGAATCGCGCCGTCCCGATCACTTCGTCCACAAAGGACAAAGCCGTGCGTACCACCCTGACCGCCGTCCGCAACCTCGGCATCCTCGCCCACGTCGACGCGGGCAAGACCACCGTCACCGAACGGATCCTGCACCGCACCGGCGCCACCCGCAAGACCGGCGAGGTGCACGACGGCACCACCGTCACCGACTTCGACCCGCAGGAACGCGACCGCGGCATCACCATCTTCGCCGCGGCCGTCAGCTGCACCTGGGCCGGCCACCGGCTCACCCTCATCGACACGCCCGGCCACGTCGACTTCACCGCCGAGGTCGAGCGGTCGCTGCGGGTGCTCGACGGCGCCATCGCTGTGTTCGACGCCGTGGCGGGCGTCGAGCCGCAGAGCGAAACCGTGTGGCGGCAGGCCGACCGGCACGGCGTCCCGCGGATCGCGTTCGTCAACAAGCTCGACCGCGCGGGCGCCGACCTCGACACCGCCGTCGCCTCGATCCGGGCGCGGCTGCACCCGGCGCCCCTGGTCGTGCAGCTGCCGGTCGGGCGCGAGGACGGCTTCACCGGCGTCGTCGACCTGCTGCGCCTGGACGACGTGCCGGACGACCTCCTCGCCGAGGCCCGCCGGCGGCGCCGGGTGCTGGAAGAGGCCGTCGCCGAGCTGCACCCGGTGGCGCTGGACGAGTTCTGCGCCACCGGCACGATCTCGGCGGAGACGCTGGAGAAGGCGCTGCGGGAGCTGACCCTGAACGGCGCCGGGCTCGTCGTGCTGTGCGGCGCGGCCTACCGCGACCGCGGGATCGAGCCGCTGCTCGACGCCGTCGTGGCGTACCTGCCGTCGCCGGCGGACGTCCCGCCGGTACGCGCGGACCGGCCCGCGGACCCGGCCGCGCCGCTGGCCGCGCTGGTGTTCAAGGTCGTCTCGGCGGCCACGGGACGGCTGACGTACCTGCGGGTGTACTCGGGCACGCTGCGGAAAGGAGACCAGGTGACGGACGCGGGACGCACCGAACGCGTCGCGCGGGTCCTGCGCGTGCAGGCCGACCGGCATTCCGAAGTGGACAGTGCGGTGGCCGGCGACATCGTCGCGGTGGCGGGGCCGAAGGCGGCACGCGTCGGCGCCACGCTCTGCACGCCGGGTGCCCCGGTGCTGCTGGAGCCGCCGGTGACGGCGGACCCGGTGGTCTCGGTGGCCGTCGAGCCCCGGCGCGCGGGCGACGGCGAGCGGCTGACGGCGGCGCTGGCGCGGCTGGCCGAGGAGGACCCGTCGCTGGTCGTGCGGGTCGATCCGGAGACCGGGCAGACGGTGCTGTCCGGGCTGGGCGAGCTGCACCTGGAGGTGGCGGTGGAGAAGCTGCGCCGGGACCGCGGCCTGGCGGTCGCGGTGGGCCGCCCGTCGGTGGCGCACCGCGAGACGGTGGTCAGCGGCGTGTCGGGGCTCGTTTACCGCCACGTCAAGCAGGACGGCGGCGCAGGCCAGTTCGCGCACGTGGTCCTGGACGTCGCGCCGGCGGCCGAGGGGTTCGTGTTCGTATCGGCGGTCATCGGCGGCCGGGTGCCGCGTGAGTACGTCCGCGCGGTCGAGGCCGGCTGCCGGGACGCCCTGGCCGAGGGACCGCTGGGGGGCCACCCGGTGACGGGCCTGCGCGTGACGCTGACCGACGGGGCGACGCACCCGAAGGACTCGTCGGACCTGGCGTTCCGGACGGCGGGCCGGCTCGGGCTGCGGGAGGCGCTGCGCGCGTCGGTCCTGCGGCTGCTGGAACCGGTGGCCGAGGTCGTGGTGACGGTCCCGGCCGACGCGCTCGGCACCGTGCTGGGCGACCTCGCGGCCCGCCGCGGCCGGGTGGCGGGTTCGGCGGTCCGGCCGGGCTCGGCGGTGGTGACGGCGACGGTCCCGGTGGCGGAGCTGTTCGGCTACGCGAACCGGCTCCGGAGCCGGACCCAGGGCCGCGGCACGTTCACCGCGCGCCCGGCGGGCTTCGCCCCGGTGCCGTGAGGCGAGGGTGGCGAGCCGGGATGCCCGGCTCGCCACCCGGTCCTGCCGCAGCCGGCTCGTGAGGGGTAAGGCGAGTCTGACCGCCTTGCCCCTCACGACCGCTCAGCCGCGGGGCAGCGACTCCACCCCGGCCAGCAGCCTGTCCACGTCCTCCTCCGTGGTGTACGGCGCGATTCCCGCCCGCACCGCCCCCGTGTCGCCCAGCCCCAGATGCCGCGAACACTCGATCGCGTAGAAACTTCCCGCCGGCGCATTCACCCCCACCGCACCGAGGTGCTCGTACACCGCCTGCGACGGCACCCCGTCCACCGAGAACAACACCGTCGGCGTCCGGCGCCGCTCCGGCGCCCCGTACCGCGTCACGCCCGGCAGCGAAGCCAGACCACCGTCGAGGCGCGCCAGCAACGCGTCTTCGTGCGCCTCCAACCCCGCCATCGACGCCTCCAGCCGGGCGCGCCGGGACCCCGTCCCCGGCACCAGCCCCGCGAGGAAGTCGATCGCCGCGGTCGTGCCCGCCAGCAGCTCGTACGGCAACGTGCCCAGCTCGAACCGCTCCGGGACCGCGTCGGTCGACGGCAGCAGCTTGTCCGGGTGCAGTGTCTCCAGCAACGCCGGCGCCGCCGCGAGCACGCCGAGGTGCGGCCCGAGGAACTTGTACGGCGAGCACGCGTAGAAATCCGCCCCCAGCTCCCCGGCCGACACCGACGCGTGCGGGGTCAGGTGGACGCCGTCGACGTACAGCAGCGCGCCCGCGTCGTGGACCTCCGCCGCGATCGCCGGGATGTCCGGGCGCGTGCCCAGGAGGTTCGACGCCGCGGTCACCGCGACCAGCCGCGTCCGCTCCGACAGCAGCGGGCCGATCGGGTCGAGTTCGCCGGTCGCCGGGTCGAAGCCCGCCCAGCGCACCTTCGCCCCGGTCTGCACCCAGGGCCGGATGTTCGCGTCGTGGTCGAGGCGGGTGACCACGACTTCGTCGTCCGGGCCCCAGTTCCGGGCCAGCGTGCGGGAGAGGTCGTACGTCAGCTGGGTCATGCTGCGGCCGAAGACCACGCCGGCCGGGTCGGCGGCGAGCAGGTCGGCGACCGCCTGGCGGGCCTCGGCGACCACCGCGCTCGCCCGGCGCTCGGCCGCCGTGACGACACCGCGGTTGGCGATCGCCGCGCACAGCGTGCCGGCCACCGCCGCCCCGACGACGTCGGGGACCTGGGAGCCGCCGGGGCCGTCGAAGTGCGCGGCGTCGAGGGCGGGGAAGTGGTCGCGGATCTTCCACACGTCGTAGGTCACCGCGCCAGCATGCCTCAGGATCTCCGCAGCGGAGCGGCCGCGGTGACGGGCAGCTGCGGCGGCGCCGCCACCGGCCGCCGGACCGGCGCGGGCGGCCGCAGGTGCCGGCGCAGCCGCTGGGTCGGCTTTTCGATGTAATTCCAGGACAGCTGGCCGACGACGTAGGCGGCCGGCACCGCGAGCAGGATCAGCAGCCACACCTGCCGCACGCCAGCGAGGATGAGCAGCTGCTGGATCGGGAAGCCCCAGATGTAGGTGCCGTAGCTGCCGTAGACGTACGGGGCGGCCGCCTCCAGCCTCCGCGGCCAGTGCGTGGCCAGGGTGATCGCGCCGTACGCCGCGCTGAGCGCCAGCGCGTACCGGCTCGCCGGCGTCTGGCTCAGCCCGAGGTACGCCCCGAACAGCACCAGCGCCACCCACGGCTTGAGCGGGATCCGGTCGCGGTAGGCGTGCAGCACCACGCCGATCACGAACGGCACGAGGAACGACACCGTCGACCCGATCGGCACGACCAGCAGCGACCCGCCCGCGCCGTGGTACTCGAACGTCGCCCGCAGCACGCTGTCGGTGTAGACCATGCCGCCCAGGACGAGGACCAGGAACCAGCGCGGCACCCCGATCAGCACGATCACCCCGGCCACCAGGACCAGCCCGTAGCCGAGCAGCTCCATCGGCAGCGTCCAGAGCGCGCCGTTCACCGAGAACGGGTACGGGTTCGCCGCGAACACGCCGGGCAGGTCGTGCTGCATGTAGAACAGCACGGTCGTGCCGACCAGGTAGCGCCAGGTCTGGATGTGCGTCCAGTAGGCGTGCGCCGGCCACGTCGTCACCAGCGGGCCGATCACGAACACCGTCACCAGCAGCACCACGACCAGCGGCGGCATGATCCGCAGCAGCCGCCGCGCGGCGAACCGCCACCACGACGGGTCGCGCGCCCAGCTGTCCTGGATCTGGTAGCCGCTCATCGCGAAGAAGCCCATCAGCGCGATGTACCCCGGCGACATGTGCCAGGCCGCGGGGAAGACCGTCAGCCGCTGCGGGTGCAACAGCGGCATGCTGTGGTCGACGATCACCGTGATCGCGCCGATCATCCTCAGCCACGCGAAGCCGGTGTTGGGGTTGGCGTGAATTTTTGACGAGGTCGGCACGGAACGGGATGCTAGCCCATCCGGTTGTGCCCGCTGCCCCGAACGGCGGCGAAACTCAGCGTCCGCGGTTGCGCGGGTGCTCCCGCGCCCGGCGTTCGTTGCCGTGCTTGTAGTTTCCGGTCACGCGGGCCATGAGCAGCTGCTGGTCGTCGCCGCGCGCCACCGCGGCCAGGAACCGGGCGGCGGCGGCCCCGCGCAGCGTGCCGGCGGGACGGCCGTGGTGGGTGATGGTCACCGTGCCGCGCTCGTCGCGGTAGGCGAAGCCGTCCGGAGTTCCCATGCGCCCAGGGTGACACGGGCGGCAAGCACATTTCGGGGGTTTCCCGGATGGTGCCGCGAGCGGGACCCGACAGAATGCGGGGAGTGACCGGAGGGGGAGCAGGGGTGCGGGGCAAACTGGGGAACAAGTACGTGCTGCTCGGGGCGCAGCTGCTCGTGCTGGTGGCGTTGCTCGTGTCGTACAACGGCGGCCGGTGGCGGTTCCCGGCCTACCGGGTCGACCTGGACGTCTACCGGCTGGGCTCGGCGGCCCTGCTGCACGGCCAGGCGCTGTACGGCACGCTGCCGCCCACCGGCGACGGCCAGTCGCTGCTGTTCACCTACCCGCCGTTCGCGGCGATCGTGCTCTCGCCCCTGTCCCTGCTTCCGTACTGGGCGGCGTGCCTCGCGCTCACCCTGCTCACGCTGGGGTTGCTGGCCCTGGTCCTGGTGACGGTGCTGCGGGCGTTCGGGGCGCGGTGCGACTGGCGGCGCGTCGGAGTTCTCCTGCTGGCCGCCGAGGTCCTGGAGCCGGTGCTGCGCACGTTCTACGCCGGCCAGATCGACCTGCTGCTGCTGGCGCTGGTCGTGCTGGACGTCCTGGTCGACACCCCGCGGTGGCCGCGCGGCCTGCTGATCGGCCTCGCCGCCGCGGTGAAGCTGACCCCGGCGGTGTTCCTGCTGTACTTCCTGCTGCGCCGGGACACCCGGGCCGCGGCCACCGCCGCCGTGACGTTCCTGGCCGCGACGGCGCTGGGCTTCCTGCTCGCCGGCGCGGATTCGGTGCGGTACTGGACCGGTGCGCTGTGGGACACCGGCCGCGTCGGCGAGCCGACCTACGCCGGCGACCAGTCGCTGCTGGGCCTGCTCGCCCGGGCCGGGGTGCCGCCGCAGGCGCGGACGGCGTGGTGGCTGCCGCTGGTGGCGGTGGTGCTCGTGCTGACGGCTTGGGGGATGCGCCGCGCGCTGGCCGCGGGGGAGAGGACCGTCGCGCTCGGCCTCAACGCCCTCGGCGGGCTGCTGGTCTCGCCGATCTCCTGGACCCACCACTGGGTGTGGGCGGTGGTCGTCCTGCTCGGCTGGGCGGAACTGGCCCGCCGGACCCGCCGGCGGGGACCGGCGGCACTGGCCGGGGCAGGGGCGGTGCTGTTCGCCGCCGGGCCGCAGTGGTGGTGGCCGCGCGGGGGCGAGGTGGAACGGCACTGGACCTTCGCCCAGCAGCTCACCGGCAACGGCTATGTCCTTTTCGGACTCGCGGTGCTGGTCGCGGCGCTGCTCGTGCGGTTCACGCCACGGGACGACGTCTTCAGCGGCGCGGTGCCGGCCCGCGCCGGAGCCAGCCCCCACCGAAGATGAGCATGGCGGTCCCGAGGGCCAGGTCCAGGCAGATCCCCGCGGTGTTCAGCGGCAGCGCGTCGGTGATGGCGTCCGGCAGCGGGAGCAGGCCCGCGAGCCCGGCCACGGCGTAGCAGGCGCCGGCGGCCACCAGGAACCGGGCGGCCCAGCGCGGCGAGCGGGTGCAGAACACCGCGGCGGCGCCGGTCAGCAGGTGCACCAGCGTCCACGGCCCGGACACGGCCAGCCCGCCGAACAGCAGGCGCGGACCACCGCCGGCGGCCGCGCCCGTCATCAGCTCCAGCGCGGCGAGCACGAGGAACAGCAGGCCGATCAGCATGCCCATGCCCTGGACGGGGGCGGGGCCCCGCCGTGGCACCCGGGCCTCGGGTTCGGTGGCCGTCATGCTTTCGGGGTTCCCCGCGCGGCTCCTTTTAATGCACCACATCAGGGGTATCCGGCACGAACGCCGACTGCTGAGCAGGAGTGAGACGATGACCGAGTACCGCCACACCGCGACCGCCGACATCCCCGCCGATGAGCTGTTCGCTTTCCTGAGCCACCCCGAGAACCTGCCGCGCTACTTCCCGGAAATGAAGGTCGCCGAGCCGCAGGGCGGGGACAGCGTCCACGTCGAGGCCGAGGTGCACGGCAACCGCGTCGCCAGCGAAGCGTGGCTGCACACCGACCCGGGCACCCGGTCGCTGAAGTGGGGCGCCGAGGGCCCCGACGACTACCACGGCGAACTGCGCATCCGCGAAGACGGCCCGGCGACCTCGGAAATCACCGTCACGCTGCACAGCGTCCGCGAGGCCGACGGCGACGAGGTCCAGCAGGGCCTCGAGCGCACGATCGCCGCGATGACCCACGCCGCCTCCGCCGACGCCGACGTCGAGGCGGCCGAAGGCCACGGCGGCTGGAGCTCCTACGACGACAAGAAGGACTCGTCGAGCTGAGGAGGGAACGGCCCGTAGGCGTTGGCGCGCGCCCCGCGGGTGCGCACGGCGGGCACGGCGAACAGGTACTTGAGCAGCTTCGGGGGCGCGGTGCCGCGGCCGCGGGCCCGGGCGGCGGCCGCCCGCCGCTCCACCCGCACCTGGTCGGCCTGCACCCGCTCGATCGCCCGGATCCGGTCGGCCTGGACCCCGGCGAGGTCAGCCGGGGTGACGCCGCCGCGGCGGAAGGCGGGGATCAGCCGGTTGGCCGCGGCGACGGCGTCCTGGACCGCCATCAGGATGCCGTTGCCGCCGACCGGCGAGATGACGTGCGCGGCGTCGCCGAGCAGCAGCAGGCCGGGCCGGTGCCAGCGGTCCACGCGGGAGATGTCCACCGACAGCAGCGTCGTCTGCGAGAAGTCCGCCAGCAGGTGCGCCCGGTCGGCCAGCCACGGCACGCGCTCGCGCACGAACGCCCGGATCGGCTCGACCCCGCGCTCGCGCAACGCCGGGTAGGAGCCCTTTTCGAGGCTGTACCCCACCTGCCAGTCGCGGACGCCGCCGAGGACACCCACGTAGGCGTCGCGCCCGAAGTAGAGGTCGAGGTCGGCGTCGGGCGGGTCGCCGGGGGAGCGGGGCAGCCGGAACCAGAGCAGGTCGGTGGTGGCGCCGAGGGACCGGGCTTCGAGCCCGGCGAGCCGGCGGACGGTGGAGAACCGGCCGTCGGCCCCGACGACGACGGACGTGGTGAGTTCTCCGCCGCGGTACCGGACGCCGGTGACCGTGCCGTCGCCGGCTTCGAGCAGCCCGGTGACCTTGGCGTTGGTGCGCAGGGTGAACGCCGGCAGGGCGCTCGCCCGCTCGGCGAGGAAGTCGAGGAACCGCACCTGGGGCATCAGGGCGATGTAGGCGAACGGTGTGCGGAGCCGGTCGTAGTCGGCGGCGCGGTAGACGCCGTCCGGGGTGTGGAACCGGAACGAGCGCGCCTTGAAGTGGTCGAGCCGCAGCAGGCCGGTGGCCAGGCCGAGCCGGTCGAGCAGTTCGAGGGTGTAGGGGTGCAGGGAGTCGCCGCGGAAGTCGCGGTCGAAGTCCGACCGGGCTTCGAGCACCGTGACCTCGATCCCGGCGCGGGCGAGCAGGTAGCCGAGCAGCAGGCCGCCGGGCCCGCCGCCCGCGATCGCGACGCTCACGAGTCCACAGTGGACAGGCGGAACACGGCCATGCCCGGCAGGTGCCCGAGGATCTGTTCGACCGTGGCGTCCTGGGGGACCGGGAACGCCCGGATCGCCCACGGGACCGACATCGCGGCCAGGTAGGCGGCGACCACCGCGGCCGCCTCCGCTCCGCCGGCCGGTTCGGCACGGCGGTCCTCGCGGCGGCCGCCGGACAGCAGCGTGCACTCCGGCGCGGCCAGGAGGTTCTCCACCCAGTCGCGGTCGCGGACCGGGGAGACGAGGTACTGGCCGCCGTCGTGGGCGACGACGGCCAGCGGCACGCGCCGCGGTTCGCCGCTCCGGCGGCCCCGGGTCTCGACGACCCGCAGCGCATACCCACCTTCGGGTGGTGCTTCGGCGGGTGCGTCGATCAGTTTCGCGGTCATTTCGGCGTTCATCGCTCGGACGTCCACGCGCTCCACGGTAGCAAAACTAGCTAGTTTGTCTAGCTACCTTAGAATGCCCCGGTGGAAGACCGTCCCGTCGCGCTCCGGGTGAACCTCGCCCTGCGGGAGCTGCTCGCGCTCGCCCACGACGTCCAGGTCGCGCTGGCCCGGCGCCTGGGCCTCGGGGCGACCGACGTGCAGGCCCTGCAGCACCTGGCCACCGGCACGCCGATGGGCACCGTCGACCTCGCGCACGCGCTGAAGATCCGGTCGGCGTCGGCCACCGTCCTGGTCGACCGCCTGGAGGCCGCCGGCCACGTCCGCCGCGACCCGCACCCCCGCGACGGCCGGCGGGTCACCCTCGTCGTGAGCGAAGCGGCGCGCGTCGAGGTCCGGGCCGCGCTGGCCCCGCTCGTCGACGCCATCACCCGGTTGACGGACGGCTTGCCGCCGGGGCAGGCGGAGGTGGTGGCGCAGTTCCTCGGCGACACCACGGAGATCCTCCGGGCGTACGCTGCGGAGCCGCCGGAAGCGGGTTAGCGTTCCGCGCATGCGAGACGAGCCCGCGCTGTGGCTGTTCGCCGACCAGCTCGGGCCGCACTTCCACAGCACGCCCGGCCACCGTGATCGTGCCGTGCTGCTGATCCGCTCGGCCGCGGCGTTCGGCGCGAAACCGTTCCACCGCCAGAAGCTGCACCTGGTCCAGGCCGCGCTGTACCGGCTCGCGGCCGACCTCGGCGACCGCGTCACCCTGATCGACGCCCCGGACTACCGCACCGGCCTCCGCCGCTTCGGGCGGCCGGTGGTCGTGCACGAGCCGGCGTCGCACGCGGCCGACGCCTTCGTCCGGCGGCTACGCGACGAAGGCGTCGTCACGGAAATCCTGCCCACGCCCGGGTTCATCTTGTCCAAAGAGGACTTCGCGGCCTGGGCCGCCGGGCGCACGCGGTTCGTCATGGAGGACTTCTACCGCGACCAGCGCCGGAAGTTCGGCGTGCTGCTCGAAGCCGACGGCGAACCCGAAGGCGGGCACTGGAACTACGACCACGACAACCGCCGGCCGCCGCCGAAGACCGTCCGGCTCGACGTCCCGGCACCGTGGCACCCGCGGGAGAACGAGATCGACCACCGGGTCCGCGCCGAACTCGACGCGGCCGGACGCGCGGGGGAGATTCACCCGGTCGGTGTGGACGGCCCGCGCCGGTTCGCCGTCGGGCACGACGAGGCGAAGCGGGCGCTGCGCCGCGGACGCTGGACGCCGACGCGGTCGAGGCGGCGTGCCTGCGCACCGCATTGGCCGGGGTCCGCGACCGCGGCTACGCCCACCACATCGAACGCCTCATGGTGCTCGGCAACCACGGGCTCCAGCGCGGCTACGACCCGGCCGCGCTGACCCGCTGGTTCGCCACCGCGTTCGTCGACGGGTTCCCCTGGGTGATGCCGGCGAACGTGATCGGCATGAGCCAGTACGCGGACGGCGGGATGGTGGCCACCAAGCCGTACGCGGCCGGGGGCGCCTACATCGACCGGATGAGCGATCACTGCCCGGGCTGCGTGTTCGACCCGAAGAAACGGACCGGCCCGGACGCGTGCCCGTTCACGGCGGGCTACTGGGCGTTCCTGGACCGGAACGCCGAACGGCTGCGGGGCAACCACCGGATGCGTCAACCACTGCGCGGCCTGGAACGGCTCGCGGACCGGGCCGAGGTCGTCGCCCGGGAAGCCGCCCGCGAGCACTTCTGATCGTATAACGGCCTATACGTCCGCGGACGATCGATATCAACGCGGCAGCCAGGAACAACCCGGCAGCGACGGCCGCAGCGGCCTGCACACTCACCATGCAGGCCGCCCGCGCCGCCGCGAGGAGCTCAGTGGCCTGCGCCAGGCCTTGCGAGGCCGCCTCCGCCTGGGCCGGGCCGGCCGCCGCCAGCTGCTCCGCCGCGTCCGGGACGCCGGGCGGCACCACCAGGTGCGCCGCGTAGACGGCCGCGGCCAGCGAGCCGAACGCCGTCGTGCCGAGGCCCGCGCCCAGCTCGTAGCCGGTTTTCTCGACCGCGGCCGCGCCACCCGCGCGGTCGGCGGGCGCGGCCGACAGCAGCGTGTCCGTGCTCGACGTCAGCGCGAGCGCCATGCCGAAACCCGACCCCACCAGGGCCACCCCGAGCCACCACGGTGACGTCAATGCGCCCGCCGCAGGAAGGGCGAGGGAGACCGCGGCGAGCGCGAACCCCGCTGCGCGGACTCCCGCGTTGCCGAACCGCCCCAGCAGGGCCGGGGCGACGACGCTGCCCACCGCCGACGCCCCCAGCACGAGCAGCAGCCGCGCCGCCGCGGCCGTCGGGGAGAGGCCGAGCACCACCTGCAGGTACTGCGCGAGCAGCAGGCCGAGCCCGACGAGCGTGCTCATCACCAGCAGGACCCCGCCGATCGCGCCCGGTACGCCCGGCCGCCGGAACAGCGCCAGATCCAGCAGCGGCGTCGCCGACCGCCGCTGGCGGCGCACGAACAGGACGAGGAGAACGCCGCCGGCCAGGCCCGCCGCCGAGCCGCCCCCCGACGGCCCGACGGCGAAGGCGATCCCGAGCACGCCGCCCGCGGCGAGCCCGGCGCTGAGGGCGTCCCACGGCCCGCGCTGCGGTGGCGTGCGCGGCAGCCACCGCAGCGCCGCCGCCACCGCGGCGAGGATCACCGGCGGGTTGACCAGGAACGTCGCCCGCCAGCCCCACGTCTCGACGAGGAGCCCGCCGAGCACCGGACCGAACACCGAACCGGCCCCGGCGATGCCGCTGCACACCGCGATCGCCGTGCGCCGCCGCTGCCGGTCGGGAAACACTTCGCGCAGCAGCGACATCGTCACCGGCATGATCAGGGCACCGCCGACGCCGAGGGCGGCCCGGCCGGCGAGCAGGGCCGGCACGTTCGGCGCGAGCGCACAGGCCAGCGACGCCAGCCCGAACACCGCGTAGCCGGTGACGAGCACCCGGCGCCGCCCGAAGCGGTCGCCGAGCGTGCCCGACGGAAGCAGCAGCGGCGCCGCGGTGAGCGGGTAGATCGCCACGATCCACACCTGGGCGGCCGCGCCGGGCCGCAGCTGCCGGACGACGTCGGGCAGTGCGACGTGCAGCACGGTGGCGTCCACCGCGACCAGGAGCAGCCCGGCGCCGAGTACGGCCAGCAGCGGCCACGCCCGGATCCCGGTCACGGCCACAGCAGCCCCGCCAGGTGCCGCGCGACGACGTCGACGTGCGGCGGGTCGACCACCGACAGGTGGTGCGCGGGCACCGGCACGATCTCCAGCCGCGGGCACAGGTCCGCCCAGCCGGCCGCGAGGTCGGTGCGGGAGTACCGCGGTTCCATCGCGAGCCCGGCCGCGTACGGCTCGGTCGCCCGGTAGAGCACCACCCGCCCGGCGTAGGGCCGCGGTGTCCCGCGTTCGGCCGCCAGCGTGTCCTCGAAGGACTGCTGCTGGTGGCGCAGCACGCCCGGGCTCAGCAGCCCGGCCTCGGCGACCCGGCGCATGGTGAGCTCGATCTGCTCTTCTTCGGGCAGGAGCGCGAGTTCGTCGTGGCCGAGCCGGACGGTCCGGCCGTAGGTGCCTTCGACGTAGCCGGTGAAACGCAGGAACCGCCGGGCCGACGACGCGCGCGGGTCGAGGTCCGGTTCCGGCAGCGGCAGCATCGTGTCGATCAGCGCGACGAGCTCGACCGGTTCGCCTTCGTCCGCGAGCCGCGCGGCGACGCCGTAGGCGAGGGCGCCGCCGAACGACCAGCCGGCGAGCCGGTAGGGCCCGTGCGGCCGGCGCGCCCGGACCAGGGGCAGCAGCCGGTCGACGCGCTCCTCGATGCTCGCCCCCGGCACCCGTTCGAAGCCGACGCAGGGCACCCCGGCGGGCAGCCGGTCCAGCAGGGGCCGGTAGACGGTGCAGGTGCTGCCGCCGGGGTGGAACAGCAGCAGGGGCGCGGTCCCGGCGTCACCCGCCTTGAGCACGTGCACGGGCCCGCGTTCTTCGCGCGTGTCGAGGACCGCCCGTGCCACGTCGGCGATGGCGGCGAGGGAGTCGTGCGCCAGCAGCTCGGCCGGGTCGATCGGGGTGCCGAGCTCGGCGGTGAGCCCGTCGGCGAGCAGCCGGGCCAGGTGCTCCGAGCCGGCCAGCCGGACGTGCGGGCCGGCCGCTTCGGCACCGGTGTGCTCGCGCCACAGCCGCAGGACGAGCCGGTCGGCGGCGTCCCAGGCCCGGCCGCGGGGCGCGAGGTCGCGGTTGAGGTCGGCGAGGGTGGCCCCGCGCAGGACGGCGGCGGTGTCGGGCTCGGTGCCCAGTTCCCGGCGGACGGCTTCGCGGATCCGGTTCGCCATCAGGGAGTCCAGCCCGAGGTCGACCAGCGGGGTGGCGGGGTCGAGGCGGTCGGGGGAGAGCCCCATGATGGCGGCGACGATCTCGGTGAGCCGGCCGGCCCCCGCGGCAGGAGCCGGCGTCGTGGCGGGCCGGGGCTGTTCGGGGCGTGGCCCGGTTTCGGTGTACCAGTGCCGTTCGTGGCGCCAGGGCATCGGCGGGACGTCGGCGAGCCGCGCGCCGTCGTCCGGCCCGGCGAGGGTGATCCGGGTGCCGGCGCAGTACAGCGTCGCCGCGGCCGCGCCGAACGCGTGGACCTCGTCCTGGCCGCGGCGCACGGTGCCGGTCACGACGGCGTCGGCGATCCCGGCGGCTTCGAGCGTCCGGCTGAGCGAGCCCCGCAGGATCGGGTGCGGGGACACCTCGGCGAACACGCGGTGCCCGTCCGCGGCCGCGGCGGTGACGGCCTGCCGGAACCGCACCGGGCGGCGCAGGTGGGCGGCCCAGTACCCGGCGTCGAAGTCCGGCAGCTCGCGCGGATCGGTCAGGACGGTGTCGTACCAGGGCACCAGCGGCCGGCGCCCGCCGAGCTCGGCGAGCGCGTCCCGCAGGGCACCGAGGACGGGCTCGACCCCGGCCGAATGCCCGGCGACGCCGACCGGCAGCCGCCGCGCGCTCCGCCCGGCGGCGGTGAGCTCCGCGACGAGCCCGTCCAGGACGGCCGCCTCCCCGGCGACGGTCAGCTGTCCCGGCGCGGAGTCGACGGCGAGCTGGACACCCGGGTGGCGGGCGAGGTCGCCGGGGCTCAGCTCGACGGCGGCCATCGCGCCGCCGTCCCCGAGGGTGCCGAGCAGCCGGGCCCGGGTGGCGACCAGGTGGACGGCCTCGTCGGCGGTCAGTGCCCCGGACACGACGGCGGCGGCCGCGGACCCGAGCGAGTGCCCGAGGACGGCGGCGGGCCGGACGCCGAACGCCTCCCACCGCGTGGCGAGCGCGACCTGCATCCCGAAGATGGCGAGCTGGGTCTCGGCGAGGTCGTGGGGGCCGCCGGTGAGCAGGGCGCGCAGGGAGCGTCCGGTGTGTTCGGTGAAGGGATCCCCGAGCTTGTCGACCTGCGCGGCGAACGCGGGTTCGGCGGCGAGGAGGCGGCGGCCCATCCCGGGCCATTGCGAACCGTGCCCGGAGAAGACGAACACGGGCCCTTCCCCGGCCACGGCGGTGCCGGTGACGGCCCCGGCGGGCAGCGGATCACGGCCGGCGGCGACGGCCCGCAGCAGTTCGGCGAGCTCACTGTGCCCGGCGGCGACGAGGGCGGCGCGGTGCGGATCGCCGTTGTCGCGCCGGTGGAGGGTGTGGGCGACGTCGGCGAGCGGGCTGCACCGGCCGGTGGGGGAGTCGACCCAGGCGGCCAGCTGCGCGGCCCGTTCGGCGAGCCGGTCGCGGGTGCGGGCGGACAGGACGGTGATCCGGACTCCGGCGTCCGGCAGTGTCGCCGCTTCGCGGCCGGTGCCGTTCGCGCGAGGTTCGCCGCCCGCCGTCTTTGCGGTCCGGGCGCCGGATGACCGCCGGTGCTCACCGGGCGCCCGGCGGCCGTACTCCACCTCGCCCGCGTCCCGGCAGGGCGTCCCGGTCGCCGGTTCCTCGAGGACCACGTGCGCGTTCGTCCCGCCGAACCCGAAGGCCGACACGCCGGCGATCGCCCGGCCGGCGTGCCGCGGCCACGGCGTCGCCTCCGTGACCACCTTCAACCGCAGCTCGTCGAACGAGATGTGCGGGTTCGGGGCGGTGAAGTGCAGCTGCGGGGGCAGGCAACCGTGCTTCATCGCCAGGACCACCTTGATCAGCCCGGCGATGCCCGCCGCGGCCTCCGCGTGCGCGATGTTCGTCTTCACCGAGCCGATCAGCAGCGGTGCGCCCGGCCCGCGGCCCGCGCCCAGCACCGCGCCGAGCGCGCGGGCCTCGATCGGGTCGCCCAGCAGCGTTCCGGTGCCGTGCGCCTCCACGTAGTCCACAGTGGACGGGTCGAGTCCGCGGTACGCCTCGCGCAGCATCGCCTGCTGGGCCACGGGGTTCGGGGCCGCCAGGCCGTTCGAGCGGCCGTCGGAGTTGACCGCCGACGCCCGGATCACCGCGAGCACCCGGTCGCCGTCGTATTCGGCGTCCGCCAGCCGCTTGAGGACCACGACGCCGCAGCCCTCGGCGCGCGCGATGCCGTCGGCGGCCGCCGAGAACGTCTTGCAGCGGCCGTCGCCCGCGAGCAGCCCGGCCGCCGCGAAGGCCGCCGTCGGGCCCGGCAGCAGCATCAGGTTGACGCCCGCCGCCAGGGCCAGGTCCGCGTCGCCGTCGCGCAGCGCGCGCACCGCGTGGTGCACCGCCACCAGCGAGGACGAGCACGCCGTGTCCACCGCCATGCTCGGGCCGCGCAGGTCGTAGACGTACGACAGCCGGTTCGCCGCGATGCTGCCCGCCGCGCCCGTCGCCGTCCACAGGTCCGGTTCGCCGCCGGTCATCGTCAGGTGGCCGTAGTCGTGGGTGGCGATCCCGGTGAACACCCCGGTCCGGCTCCCGCGTAGGGACGTGGGCGCGATCCCGGCGTCTTCCAGCGCCGCCCAGGCGACCTCCAGGAGCATCCGCTGCTGCGGGTCCATCGTCGCCGCTTCGCGCGGGGTGATGCCGAAGTGCCCGGCGTCGAAGCCGGCGACGTCGTCGAGGAAGCCACCCAGCACCGGCGCCACGTCGGCGTCCCACCGTCCCGGCGGCGCGGTCCCGACGGCGTCCCGCCCGCCGCGCACGAGTTCCCAGAACTCGCCGGGCCCGTCCGCGCCCGGGAACCGGCAGCCGACGCCGACCACCGCGACGGGATCGGTCCGGCGGCGGTCCGTGCTCCGCGGGACGTCCGGCTCTTCGGTGCCGGTCAGGCTGCGGACGAGGTGGTCGATGGTCGGGCTTTCCCAGAGCAGCGTCGCGGGCAGCCGCCGGCCGAGCCGCTCCTCGAGGTCCGCGGCGATCCCGACGGCCTGGCGGGAGGACAGGCCGTAGTCGCCGAGCGGGTGGTGCGGCTCGGGCCGGAGGCCGGTGTGCTCGGCGACGGTGTCCAGGAGCCAGCGGCACAGGGTGTCGGTCGTCGGGTCGCTCATCGCGCCAGTGCCTTTCCGTAGTCGCCGGCGAGGTAGCGGTCGCGGCAGGCGGCGCGCGCGATCTTGCCGCTGGAGGTGCGCGGGACCCGCCCGGGCGGGACGAGCAGCACGTCCCGCAGCGCGAGGCCGTGGGCGTCGGAGACCAGCCGCCGGATCGCGGCGGCGAGCGCGCGCTCCGCCGGTTCGGCCAGGTCCGCGTGGGTGCGGTGCTCGGCGACCACGACGACGGCTTCGGTGTCGGCGCCCTCGACGGCGAAGGCGGCGACGCTGCCGGGGCGGATGGCGCGGTCGGCCGACGCGGCGGTCGCCTCGACGTCCTGGGGGTAGTGGTTGCGCCCGTCGACGATGATCAGGTCCTTGATCCGGCCCGCGATGTAGAGCTCGCCGCCGTACCGGACACCCAGGTCGCCGGTCCGCAGCCACGGCCCTTCCGGGCGGCCATCAGCCAGCCGCGCGCCGAAGGTTTCCGTGCTTTCCAAGGGTTTCTGCCAGTACCCTTCGCCGACGTTGGGCCCGTGCACCCAGATTTCGCCGACCGAGCCGTCCGGGAGCGCGACGGCGGTTCCCGGGTCGACGAGGGCGACGAGCTGGCCCGCCGGGGCGCCGCAGGCGACCAGCCGGACGCCGTCGGCGGCCGGCCGCGCGGTGCCGGTGGCGAGGGCGTCGCGATCGAACGTCGTCACGCGCGGGACCGCGGCCGGGCCGGTGGTGACGAAGACGGTCGCCTCGGCCAGGCCGTACGCCGGGCGGGTCATCTCCGGCCGGTACCCGGCGGCGGCGAAGGCGGTGTGGAACCGGTCGAGGACGTCCGGGTTGATCGGCTCGGCGCCGTTGACGATCGCGGCGACGCGGCCGAGCCGCAGCCGGGCACGGTCGTCGTCGCGGATCCGGCTCGCGCAGTAGTGGAAGGCGAAGTTCGGGGCCGCGCTCCAGCTGCCGGCGTGGTCGCCGAGCAGTTCCAGCCAGCGGACCGGCCGTTCGATGAAGGCCAGCGGATCCATCAGCACCGAGCGCAACCCCAGCGCGAGCGGCGTGATCAAGCCGAGGACCAAGCCCATGTCGTGGAACAGCGGCAGCCACGACACCGTGGTGGCGGCCGTGGGGTCGAGGCCGAGGCCCTGCACCGCCTGGGCGACGTTGGCGAGCACGTTCGCGTGGGTCAGCACCACCCCGGCCGGGCTGCGGGTCGAGCCGGAGGTGTACTGCAGGTAAGCGACGTCGTCCGGAGCCGCCTGCGGGGCGGGCCACGACCGGGCCGGGCCGGGGCGGTCGGCCGCGACCACGGGGGTGTCGCCGCCGAGGAACCGCTCGACCGCCGGCTGCGCGGCGGTGTTCGTGACGGCGGCGGCGGGTTCGCAGTCGGCGAGGACCGCCGCGAGGCGTCCCGCGTGGCCGGGCAGGCCCGGGTCGAACAGCGGCACCGCGATGGCACCCGCGGCGATCGCGGCCAGGAAGCCGACGACGTAGTCCGGACCCTGCGGCGCAAGCACGGCGACGCGGTCGCCCGGCGACACGGGCAACGCGGCCGCGGCGGCGTCGACGCGCTCGGCCAGCTGCCGCCAGCTGAGGGTGCGCCGCCGTCCGGCGGGGTCGGTGGCGAAGTCGGCGAAGGTCAGGGCGGGGGCGTCGGGGGTGGTCGCCGCCCAGTGGCGCAGGCAGGCGGTCAGGGTGCCGCCGGCCGGGATGGCGTGGGACATCGGGTTTCTCCTTGCTAGCGGCCGAGCCGCGGGGCCGCGTGCTGCCACGCGGCGACGGCCAGGGTGTCGAGGTCGAGGCCGGTGGTCCCGGCGTCGCGGAGCAGGACCAGCACGTCGCCGGCGGCGACGGCGACCGTGCGCAGGCGCAGGCCGGGCACGTCGGCCGGCTGGCCGGGCAGGGTCAGGACCTGCTGGTAGGACAGCGTTTGGGCGCCGGGGACGGCGGGTGCGGCCGCGACGGTCGTGGTCGAGACCGCCGGCAGGTCCTGGTCGTCGACGGTGACCCGGCCGCAGCGGCGTGCCTGCGCGGTCCAGGCGGTGAGATCGGGCGGGTGCGGGGTGCGGGCGACCAGCTCGGACAGCCGGCCACCGGGCACCGTCGTCTGGAAGCCCTGTCCGGTGCCGGTGCGGAGGAGCCTTCCGTGGACGACGTCGGCGCACCCGTCGTCTCGGTCCGGCCGGTCCGAAGTGGACAGTGCGACGTCGAACACGTCGCGGGCTGCGGGCGGTCCGGGGATCGCCTCGGCGGGCAGCAGGGCGGCGGGCGGGACCGCGGGTGGTCCGGGCACCGGTGCCGGCGGCGCGCCGGTGGCCGGTTCGGCGGGGGAAATGGTGGCGACGGCGGCCGCGGCGATCAGGAGGGCGGCGGCGCGAACCGGGGTCGGGCGAATTCGGGCAGGCATGGAGAACCCTTCCGGGAGCATTCTCGGGGGAGGTGCGGTCCCGGCGCTGGAACCCTTCACCGGGACACGCGAGCCCGGCGGCACGGGGAAGGCTACTGGCAGGTAATCGGTTACCGGAAGCACCTCAAGACCGCGTAAACATCTTCGAGCACGGGGGGTGAACTGCAGAATCGCAGGTTGGCGACGAGTTCGGTGCGGCGATGTGGCACGGGCGTCCGAGATCGGCCACGCTCCGCGACCGGCGGCTCACCCTGGCGGGGGAGTTTGTTTTCCTGCGCTTCACATTGTCCGCCCGCATCGTGGACAGGACAATTGCGCTCTCAAACGTCGTCCGGCTAGCTTGACCGCACTTCTTCGGGAATTTCGTGAACGGGAAAGGAAACGCATGCGCCTGGTTGCGAGGTGGTGCGCGGTGCTGGTGGCCGTGGCGGGCACGTTGCCCGGTGTTCCCGCCGCGGCCGCGCCCGACGTGCGGGCCGACGACGGGTCGCACGTCGTCGCCCAGACCACTGTGGACGGTGACGGGCGGGTGCTCGACCTGACCGTGCGGTCGGCCGGCGTCGGGGCGTACGCGATGGTCCGGCTGATCCTGCCGCGCGGCTGGGCGGCCGAGCCGGAGCGGAGGTGGGCGGCGGTCTACCTGCTCGCCGGCGAGACCCGGCTGCAGGACTACCGGGGCTGGAGCGCGAACACCGACGTCCGGCGGCTCGCCGACGACGCCGGTGTCCTGGTCGTCATGCCCGGTTCGGGGCCGGCCGGCTTCTTCAGCGACTGGTGGAACTACGGCAAGGACGTTGCGCTCAACCAGTGGGAGACGTTCACCGCGGTGGAGCTGCCGCAGCTGATCGACCGCGGCTACCGCGGGAACGGGCGCCGGGCGGCGGCCGGCCTGTCCCTCGGTGGCTACGGCGCGATCGAGCTCGCCGCGCGGCGGCCGGGCGTGTTCCGCTACGCCGCTTCCTTCAGCGGCAACCTCAACCCGACGGGGCCGGCGGGCGAGCTGCTGACCGGCGCGATCGTCTCGTCGGCCCGCCTCGACCCCGAGGCGCTGTGGGGCGACCGGCGGCGCGAGGCCGCGCGCTGGGCGGCCCACGACCCGCTGGTGAACGCGGACCGCCTGCGCGGCACCGAGCTGTACCTCTCGGCGGGCAACGGATTGCCGGGCCCGTTCGACGCGAAGCTCCCGGTCGACGTGCTGCCGGGTGCGATGCTCCTGGAGTTCCTGTGCGGGGCGCAGACCACGGCGATGGCCGCGCGGCTGCGCGCCCTCGGCGTCCCGGCGACGGTGGATCTCTACGGGCCGGGGACCCACCAGTGGGCCTACTGGCAGGAGCAGCTGCACAAGACGTGGCCCCGGATGCTGCAGGTGCTGGCGTCGTGAAACCGTCCTACGTGGTCACGGGAGCGGCGGGCGGCATCGGCCGCGCCTGCGTGGCGGAGCTGGTCCGGCGGGGCGCGCACGTGTGGGCGAGTGTGCGCACGGATGCGGACGAAGCGGAACTCGGGCGCGCGTACGGCGACGCGGTCACGGTGCTGCGGATGGACCTGCGTGACGCGGAATCCATCGCGGAGTGCGGAGACCGGGTCGCGGCGGCGGGGCCGTTGCGGGGCTTGGTGAACAACGCGGGCCTGGCCCGGCCGGGGCCGCTGGAACACGTGCCGCTGACGGCGTTCCGGGAGCAGCTGGAGGTGAACGTGACGGGCCAGCTGGCGGTGACGCGCGCAATGCTCCCGGCCCTGCGGCGCGCGGAGCCGGCCCGCGTGGTGACGCTCGGCTCGATCGGCGGCCGCATCGCCGGGCCGATGGTGGGCCCGTACCACACGGCGAAGTTCGCCTTGGTGGGTTTGACGGACAGCCTGCGCGCGGAGCTGGCCCCCGAGGGCATCCAGGTGATCCTGGTCGAGCCGGGCGCGGTGACGACGGCGATCTGGCCTCGCGCCCGGGCGGCCGCGGAGGAGGTGAGGGCGGCGCTGTCCCCGGCGGCATTGGAGCGGTACGGAGCCCAGCTGGCAGCGGCGGAGCGAAGCGCGGCGAGATCGGAGCGGACGGGAGTACCGCCCCGCCGGGCGGCGGAGGTGGTGGTGCGGGCGTTGACGGCCCGCCGGCCGGCCCCGCGGTACCTGGTGGGCACGGACGCCCGGGTGGCGGCGGTGCTGGCGAACCTGCCGTTCCGGCTGCGGTACCGATTGACGGCGGCGAAGCGGTGAGCGGGGTCGCCCTGATGCGCCGCGGATCCCGCCCGACGGCAGGAAAACCATGAGCCGCCTCGTGGTCATCGTCGCGCCTGGCTCGCGAGGGGATGTTCAACCCTGTGTTGCCCTCGGCCGGGGCCTGGCCGCCGGCGGGGATCGCGTCCGGGTGCTGGCCGCGCCGGCCTTTCGCGAGCTCGTCGCATCGCACCACCTCGGCTTCGCGCCGCTCTCCGCCGATCCCGCCGCCGTGCTCGGCTCGGCTGCCGGCCGCGCGTGGACCCGCGGCAGCCGCCTCACCTTCCTCTCCCGCCTCCGCGACGTCCTGCGACCGCTCCTCGACCAGCTCCTCGCCGACGTCCACGCCGGTGCCGCCGGGGCCGATCTCGTGCTCGCCCCCTCGCTCGGCTTCCTCGGCGCGCACCTGGGCGCCCACCTCGGCGTCCCCCACACCGAACTCCACTACCAGCCGAGCGTCCCGACGCGGGCGTTCCCGCACCCGCTCCTCCCGCACGCCGCCCGGCTCGGGCCGTGGGGACGCCGGCTCAGCTTCGGCGCCGTCGACGCCCTCACCTGGCAGGTTCTCCGCCCCGAAGTCGACCGCTGGCGCGTCGAGACGCTCGGCTTGGCCAAAGCCGGCGCAAGGGGGCCACAACGGCGTTCGACCGTCCTCTGCGGCTTCTCCGAGGCCGTCGTGCCGCGGCCGCCCGACTGGCCGGACCGGGTGCACGTCACCGGCTACTGGTTCCTCGACACCGCCCGCCCGCGGCCGGACCCGCGGCTGCGCGACTTCCTCGCCGCCGGGCCGCCGCCGGTGTACGTCGGCTTCGGCAGCATGCAGCCCGCCGACACCGAACGGACCTTCGACGTCGTCCGGACCGCGTTGCGCCGCGCGGGGCTGCGGGGCGTCCTCGGTGCCGGGCTCGACGACGACGACCTGCTGGTCGCCGGGGACGTCCCGCACGACTGGCTGTTCCCGCGCACGGCCGCGGTCGTCCACCACGGCGGCGCCGGGACCACCGCGGCCGGGCTGCGGGCCGGCGTCCCCACTCTCGTCTGCCCGGTCTTCGCCGACCAGCCCTACTGGGGCGAGCGGGTGTCGCGGCTGAGCGCCGGCCCGAAACCCGTGCCGCTCAAGGCCCTCGACGCCGACGTGCTGACCGCCCGGCTGCGGGAGCTGACCGGAAACCCGCTGTTCCGGCGCGGCGCGCAATACGCCGGGGCGCGCGTGCGGGCCGAGGACGGCGTGGCCCGCGCGTGCTCGATCCTGCGTTAGGCGAAAATCGTCAACGCCACGCCCGTCCCGATGATCACCACGCAGGCGGCGATCGTCGTCCGGCGGTAGTACAGGATCAGCGCCGCGAACTCGCGCAGCAGCGCGCTCGGCAGGAAGTACCGGGCCGTCGGCGCGCCCGTCGCCTGGAACGGCAGGCCCAGCCGGCGGCACTCCACCGCCGTCCGGAAGACGTGGTAATTGCTGGTCACCGCCACCACCCGGCGGGCGCCGGCGGGGAGCAGCGCGGCCGAGAACTCGAGGTTTTCCCCGGTCGTCGCGGCCCGGTCCTCGCGCCGGATCCGGTCCTCCGGCATGCCGCGGTCCCGCAGGTAGGCGTGCATCGCTTCGGCTTCGGTGACCGTCTCGCCGGGACCCCGCCCGCCGGACACGACCAGCAGCGGCGGCGTCGCCTCCCGCTCGGCGAGCCGGATCGCCCGCTCGAGGCGCCCGGCGAGCAGCGGCGGCACGCGCTCGCCGGCCAGGCCGCAGCCGAGCACGATGATCGCGTCGAACCCGCTGCGGCGGCCCAGCCGGCCGTACACCACGGAGTAGATCAGCAGCGAAAGGAACAGGAACCCGAAGTAGCAGGCCAGCACGGCCGCGATGGCCACCAGCGCCGAACCCCACCGGCCCAGCGGGACGAAGAACAACGCCTCCAGCGCGACGAGCCCGGCACCGAGCCCGAGCGACAGCAGGTTCCCGGCACTGCGTCCTTCCCGCCGCCACATCGTCACGCCGTTGGCGACCAGCGCGGCCGGCAGCATCAGTGCGACGAGCACCACCACGATCGCGAGCAGGCCGAGCAGCACCGGGGTCAGCCACTCCAGGTGCAGCGCCGCCCGCAGCAGCCACAGCGCGCTCAGCAGCAGCGCGACGCCGAGCCAGACGGCGTTGCCCAGCCGCCGCGGTTCGCGCGCCAGCCGCACGGCGAACACGACGAGGGCCACCCCGGCGGCGACCGGCAGCACCCCACCGGCGACATTCACCGGTCCAACCTAGCGGGACGGGATCTGGCAGGGTGAGGGGCGTGACCGATCGGCGCCCGGCGTTCGTCCTGCACGAGCACTTCCGCCCGCGGCACCACTTCGACCTGCGCCTGGAGGAGGACGGCGTGCTGCGGTCCTGGGCGGTCCCGCGCGGCCTCCCGCCGGACCCCGGCACGAACCGGCTCGCGGTCGCGGTGCCCGACCACGCCCTCGATCACCTCGCCTACGAGGACGCGACGAAGAAGATCGCCGACACGGGCTGGTGGGAGGAACACGACCGGACGGCGAAGCGGATCCTGTTCACCCTGCACGGCCGGACGGGCGCGGTGCGGTACGCGCTGATCCGCACGGCGAGCGACTGGCTGCTGCACCGCACCCGCGACCAACCGGGCGAAGCGGCGTAGCCAAGGCCTCGGTCAGGCGGGCGACACCCGGGCACGAGGCCGGAACCGGACTCCCATCGGCATCGCCCGGTGCGCCCAGTACCCCAGCACTCCCAGCAACGCGATCTCCAGCACCATCATCAGCCGCTCCACCAGGCCGGTCGCCACCGTCGGCAGGTGGCCGCCCAGGACGACGTTCACCGCGAACGGGACGATGAACGGCAGGTAGAACGGGATCGCCGCCAGCGCCAGCCGCCGGGACCACGTCGCGAACCGGCGCCAGCGCGGGTCGTCGCGGTGGCGGCGGCCCAGTGCCCAGCCCACCACCGGCAGGCTCAGGCACGTCACCGCCGACGCGTAGAGGTGGATCTTGCCCGTTGCGGTGATCGCGCCGCCCTGCGGGTCCTTCGCGAACACCGCCACCGCGAGCAAGCTGACGCACCACAGCACTTTCGCCGCCACCAGCGCCGGGTTCGCCAGCAGGCCGCGGCGGCAGAGCGCCACCAGCAGCAGGGCCGAGCCCGTGCTGGTGAGCAGCAGCGCGCCGTCCCACAACCCCCGGCCGGGGCTCAGTGCGTAGTCGCTGAGCATCGTGCTCACCGGGTCGAGCGGGGCCAGGCGCCGGTCGACGTGCAGCACGGTGAGCAACACGACGGCGCCGGCGAAGGCGGCGAGGGCTCCCGGGACGAGCAGGCGGGCGCGCAGGCGGGGACGGACGGGTGCGGGACACAGCATGTGGGGAAACACTCCGGGACGGTTCGGCTGGTTCAGGCGCAGCCGCGCACGCTACCCGTGACCTTTCCGTGACCATTGCCGACGGGCCCGCGCTGTGACGCAGGACACTCAGTGGTCGCCGTCCTGCGGGATCTCGGCCGAGTCGGTGAGCCGCAGCTTGCGCCGCGCCCGCTGGTAGAACGTCGTCATGCCGAGCCGGACCACCCGGGCCGCGCTCGGCCGGCCCCGCAGATCGAGCCGCTCGCCGGGGGAGACGTACCCCTCGACCTGGCCGTCGACCTCCACCGCCAGCCTGCCGCTGGTCGGCAGCAGCTCCAGGGTGACCTCGTCGTGCACCGAGAGCACCACACCCCGGCTGTACGCCGAATGCGGTGCCGCCGGCGTCACCAGCAGCGCCTCCACCGCCGGGCTGGTGATCGGGCCGCCCGCCGAGAAGCTGTACGCCGTCGAGCCGGTCGGGGTCGCCACCACCACCGCGTCGGCCGAGTAGCTCACGAACGGCTGGCCGCCGACGCGGACGGCGACCACCGCGCTGCCGTCGCCGGGCACGCGCACCACCGCGATGTCGTTGAACGCCGTGATCTTCCGCCCCTGCAGCACCGCGTCCACGGCCAGCCGCGGCTCCACCGTGAAATCGTGGTCGTCGATGGCCGACAGCGCGCCGGGCAGGTCGGGGACGTCGACCTCGGCCAGGAAGCCGAGCTTGCCGAGGTTCACCCCGAGCACCGGCGCGCGCTGGCCGTCGGCCAGCCGCATGGCCCGCAGCATCGTGCCGTCGCCGCCGAGGCTGACCACCAGGTCGGAGCGGCGCCCGAGCTCCTCGGGCGTCACCCCGACCGCGGCGCAGTTCAGCCGGACGATCTCGTCGGCGATGCCGAGCACCTCGATGCCCCGGTTCCCGGCCCAGCCGAGCACCGCTTCGACGGCGGCCGCCGAGTCGCGGCGGGGGTGCAGCACAAGACCCGCGGAGTGCATGTCAGCGGCTCCGGACGGGGGTGGTTCCGAGCGTCATGCGCTCAGTCTGCCCGCTCCCGCCCCGCGCCGCCGCGAGAACCGCAGCGCGCCGTCGTCGATCTTCCCGTGCCGCAGCTTGACCACGTCGTGCGCGTAGCTCATGCCCAGCTGCCACGGCGCCCGCGAACCCGCCTTCGGGAACTCGTCGACGGACCGCAGGACGTACCCGGCGTCGAAGTCCAGCAGCGGCCGCTCGGTGACCGCCGGGTCGTCGTTGACCGGGACGGCCTGGTCGTGGCCGGTGCGGTCCAGGTGGCGCAGCAGCCGGACGACGTACTCGGCGACGAGGTCGGCCTTGAGCGTCCACGACGCGTTCGTGTAGCCGATGGTGAAGGCGAAGTTCGGGACGCCGCTGAGCATCATGCCCTTGTAGGCCATGGTTTCCGGCAGCTTGACCGGGTCGCCGTCGACGACCAGGTCGATGCCGCCGAAGGCCAGCAGCCGCAGCCCGGTCGCGGTGACGACGACGTCCGCTTCGAGCTCGCCGCCCGATTCCAGCCGGATGCCGGTCTTCGTGAAGGAGGCGATCCGGTCGGTGACGACCGAGGCGTCGCCGCGCTTGATCGACCGGAACAGGTCGCCGTCCGGGACCAGGCACAGCCGCTGGTCCCAGGGCTGGTAGCGGGGCTTGAAGTGGGTGTCCACGGCGTACCCGGGAGGCAGCTGCTTCATCGCCGCCTTGCGGATCATCGCCTTCACCACGCCCGGGCGGCGCCGGCTGAGCTGGTAGATCAGCGTGCTCACGGCGACGTTCTTCCAGCGCGCGATCGGGTACGCCAGCCGCGGCCCGAGCAGCCCGCGCAGCCGGTTGGCCAGCGCGTCCTCCGAGGGCAGCGAAAGGATGTACGTGGGGGAGCGCTGCAGCATCGTCACGTGCGCGGCGCGGTCGGTCATCGCCGGGACGAGCGTCACCGCCGTCGCGCCGCTGCCGATGACGACGACCTTCTTGCCGGTGTAGTCGAGGTCCTCGGGCCAGTGCTGCGGGTGCACGACCGTCCCGCCGAAGTCCTCGAGCCCGGGGAACTCCGGGGTGTGCCCGGCCGCGTAGTCGTAGTAGCCGCTGCAGAGGTACAGGAACTTCGCGGTGATCTCGACCGGTTTCCCGTCGTGCACCGCCGTGATCGTCCACAATGCGTCCTCTGTGGACCATTCGGCGCGGGCGACCTGGTGCCCGAACCGGATGTGGCGGTCGATCCCCGCGTCGGCCGCGGTGTCGCGGACGTAGCGCAGGATCGACGGGCCGTCCGCGATGGCCTTCGCGTCGGTCCACGGCCGGAACCGGTAGCCGAGGGTCTGCATGTCCGAATCCGACCGGACGCCCGGGTAGCGGAACAGGTCCCAGGTGCCGCCGATCGCGTCGCGGGCTTCGAGGATCGTGAAGGTCTTGCGCGGGAACGCCGTCCGCAGGTGGTGGGCGGCGCCGACGCCGGACAGCCCGGCGCCGACGATCAGCACGTCGACGTGGTCGGTCATCGGACGGCCTCCGTCCGCCGGGCGCGCTGCAGGACACGCGTCAGTACGGCGTTGTAGTGGGTGGGGGTGATGCGGGCGAGCGCGTCGAACAGGTAGGCGTCTGGGCCGACCAGGATGCGGGCCTTCCCGCGGTCGACGCCGGTGTGGATGATCTGCGCCGCCTTGTCCGGCGAGGTCATCGTCATAGCCTCGAACTGCGCGGCCATCTGCTCGTGGGTGCGGCCCCGGCCCTCGGGGTCGCGGCGCACCCGGGCGTTGCGGGCGATGTTCGTCGTGATGCCGCCCGGGTGCACGGTGATCGCGCGGACATCGGAGCCGCGCAGCTCCTGCCGCAGCGACTCGGTGAACCCGCGGACGGCGAACTTCGCCGCGCAGTACGCGCTCTGGTACGGCACTCCGAGCAGGCCGTACACGCTGGAGGTGTTCACGATCGCGCCTTCGCCCTGCTCGACGAGGATCGGCAGGAACGCCCGCGTCCCGTGCACGACGCCGTGGAAGTTGATGTCGTGCAGCCACTCGTCGTCCTCGGGCACCGCGTCGAGGACCGAGGAGGTCACCGCGACGCCGGCGTTGTTGAACACCGCGGCCAGGGGCGCCGGGAGCCACTCTTTCACCTCCGCCGCGAAGCGAAGCTGGTCTTCGGCGTCGCGGACGTCGAGCACGCGGGTCAGCACCCGGCCGTGCAGGGCGGCGGCGGTCGCCTTGAGGCCGTCTTCGTCGACGTCGGCGAGGGCGACCGGCGAACCGAGCCGCGACAGCCGGGTGGCCAGCGCGCGGCCGATGCCGGACGCGGCGCCGGTGATCACCACCGGGCGCCCGGTGAGACTACGAGGCCGGGACATCGCTGCTCCTCGCGTGCTTGTCGATCAGGTCGAGAATCGTCGGCCAGGCGCCCTCGGGCAGGTCGTGGCCCATGCCGCGGATGGTTTCGAGCCGGGCGCCGCGGATCGCGCGGGCGGTCGCGCCGCCGCCGGTCGGGTGGACCATCCGGTCGCGGTCGCCGTGGATGACCAGCGTCGGCGCGGTGATCTTCCGCAGCAGCGGCGTCCGGTTGCCGGACTTCATGATCGCGGCGAGCTGGCGGCCGACACCGCCGGTCGTCGGGTCGCGGTCCCAGCCCGTGCCGGCCAGCTCGCGCACGAAAGCCTCGTCGAACGGGAAGCCGTGCGAGCCGATGTGGCGGAACATCCGGACCGCGCTTTCGACCGCCTCTTCGCGGGATTTCGGCGGCTTCGCGCCCATCATCCGCAACGTCGACAGGGCGGGCCGGCCGAGCAGCCGCGACCCGGTCGTCGACATGATCGACGTCAGCGTGCGGATCCGGCCGGGGTACAGCGCGGCGGTGGTCTGGGAGATCATGCCGCCCATGGAGACGCCCGCGATGTGGGCGGTCTCGAGGTCGAGGGCGTCGAACAGGCCGATCGTGTCGGCGGCCATGTCCTTCAGGTCGTACTGCTGCGCGGGGAACCGGCCCGCGAGCATGCCGGGCAGGCTCGGCGGCCGGAACCGCGGGTGCGTCGATCGCCCGGCGTCGCGGTTGTCGAACCGGATGACCTCGTACCCGCGCTCGGCCAGCTGCGTGCAGAAGGCGTCCGGCCAGCTGTGCAGCTGCTGGCCCAGCCCGGCGACGAGGACCAGCGGCTCGGCGCCGGTGTCCCCGATCCGTTCGCAGGCCAGGGAAATCCCGCGCCCGACGTCGACGATCTGCTCGGTCAAGAAACACCTCCGATGGTGGTCCGGCGGCGCACGACCGCGCGGCCGCCCTTGGCGGGGGCGTAGGCGACGCCCCGCGAGTGCCAGCGTTCGCCGGGCTCGGTCGTCGGTACCAGCGTGAAGTCCCGCAGCAGGGTCCGCAGCACGACGGTCATCTCCATGGTCGCGAAGGCGGCGCCGAGGCAGCGGCGGGTGCCGCCGCCGAACGGGATCCACTGGTAGAGGTCGGGGCGCACGCCGGCGAACCGGTGCGGGTCGAAGGTGGCCGCGTGCGGGAAGACGGCGTCGTCGTCGTGGATCAGCGCGATGCTGACCAGCACGGCGTACCCCTTCGGCAGCGTCCACCGGCCGAGCCGGAAGCCGTCCTGCTTGACCTGCCGGGCGGTGAGGTCGATGACCGGCCGGGTGCGCTGGACCTCGAGGATGGTGGCGTCGAGGAGCTTGCCGTCGCCTTCCCGCAGTTCTTCGAGAAGGGCGGGGTGGCGGCGAAGGCGTTCGACCGCCCAGGCCAGCGTCGTCGCGGTGGTTTCGTGGCCGGCGGTGAGCAGGGTGAGCAGCTGGTCGGAGATCTCTTCGCGGCTGAGCCCCGACCCGTCGTCGTAGCGGGTCTGCAGCATCATCGAAAGGACGTCGTCCTTTTCTTCGGCGCGGGCCTTGGCGATGAGCCGGTCGACGATCGCGTCGTACTCGCGGCGCATCCGTTCGAAGCGGCGCCACGGGTTGAAGCGGCCCTTCTTGGAGATCGGCGCGACGGCCAGCCGCGAGCCGAGGGTGACGAACGGCGGCAGCAGCTCGCGCAGCTCGGCGAACTCGGCCCCTTCGGCGCCGAAGACCGCGCGGAGGATGGCGTTGAGCGTGATCCGCATCATCGACGGCAGCGTGGCGAAGGGCTTGTCCTCCGGCCAGGTCGCGAGTTCGCGGACGGTTTCTTCTTCGACGATCTTCTCGTACGCGGCGAGGCGGCGGCCGTGGAACGGCGGGACCAGGAGTTTCCGCTGCCGTTTGTGCTCGTCGCCGGACAGCGCGAACATCGACCGCGGCCCGAGCACGCGTCCGAGGTTGACCTCGAGGTTGTCGACGAGCTCGGGGCCGGAGGTGAACAGCTGCTTGATCTCGGCGGGGCTGCTGATCACGACGGCCCGGCCGAAGATCGGCACGTTGACGGTGAAGGCGTCGCCGTAGCGGTCCCTCAGCCGCCGCATGCCGCGCAGCGGCTGGGTCAGGGCGTAGGCGCCCTGGACGGCCCGCGGCACCGTGGGCCCCGGCGGCAGCGTCGTGGGGCTTGTCATGGTCGTCATCGACCCTCCCGGAAAGGTGGTACGCGAGCGTACCGTCGGTACGGTACGCCGGTGTACCATCTCTTTTCAAGAGGAGGGGTATAGCGTGACTGCTGTGGACGTCGACACCCGCCCGCACCGGCAGCGCCTCCTGGACGGGCTGGCCGAGTCGATCACCGAGACGGGCTTCCGCGACACGACGGTGGCCGATGTCGTCCGCCGCGCCCGCACGTCCCGCCGCACGTTTTACGAGCACTTCTCCAGCCGGGAAGAGTGCCTGATCGCGCTCCTGGCGGAGGCGAACCGCTCGATGATCCGCCAGATCTCGGACGCGGTGGACCCCCGGGCGCCGTGGGCGGTCCAGGTCCGCCAGGCGATCGAAGCGTGGATCGCCTGCGCGGAGTCGGAACCGGCGATCACGCTGAGCTGGATCCGCGACGTCCCCGCGCTGGGCGCCCCGGCACGAGACCTGCAGCGCGACGCGATGGAGGGCTTCATCGCGATGACCCAGCGGCTGACGGACACCCCCGAGATGCGCGCGGCCGGCATCAGCCCGCCTTCGCGGCAGCTGTCGATCATGCTCCTGGGCGGCCTGCGCGAGCTGATCGCGACGACCGTCGAGGACGGCGGCCGGGCCGGCGACGTCACGGAGGTCGCGGTGCGCGCCTCGATCGCCCTGCTCGGCCCGGCCTGACTGCCGGTCAGAACGCCGGCGCGAGCACCTCGCGGCACCAGGTCCGGAAGTCCGTCGCCGTGATCGCCGCCTTCGCCCAGTCCGCGTCGTAGACGCCCTCGTCCTGGGCGGCGAACATCTCGACCGCGTCCGCAACCACCCGTTCGCTCGCCCCCTGGGACCGGCGCATTGCGGCGAAATCGGCCAGGGAGATGCGCTGGTACGCGATCGGACGGCCGAGTTCTTCGCTCATCACGGCCGCCATGCCGTCGGGGGTGAGCCGGTCGGGGCCGAACACGGGCACGTCCGCCTGGCCGGTCCAGGACAGGTCCGTCAGCAGGCCCGCGGCGGTGGCGGCGATGTCCCGCGTCGCGATCGTGGCCAGCGGCCGGTCGCCCGCGCACGTCAAGGAGAACGCGCCGCGCTCGCGGATCGAGGTGACCTGTCCGAGGAGGTTCTCCAGGTAGAACGGCGGGGACACCGCCCGGTAGGCCGCCCCCGACCGCTGGAGCTCGGCGTCCATGGCGAAGGCCGCCGACAGGACGCCCGCCGGCTTGGCCCAGCCGTGTCCGGCGCTGCTCACGGCGACGACGTGGCCGACGCCGTGACGGCGGACGGCTTCGCCACCAGCCCGGGCGAAGCTGACGTAGTGCTCTTCGGCGCTCGCTGCGGCGGGGTTCGGCGGTACGAGCCAGAACAGTGCCTCGGCCCCGGGCAGTGCCGCGTCGAGCACGGCCGGGTCGTCGTGCGTTCCCTCGGCCACCTCGACCTGCTCGCGGACGTCGTCATCGAGGCGGGCGGCGTCCCGGACGACGACCTTGACCTTGCTGCCCGCGGCGAGCAGCTGCCGGACGAGGGGGCGGCCGACCTGTCCGGTGGGGGTGGTCACCACGATCATGGGTGCTCCTAAGATGAAGGTGAATTCCGGTTCCGAATATAGCCCGGAACCCGTCGCCGTCAAGTACGCTGAGCCGACCATGACCGCTTCCCGACGTGTGCTGCGCGCCGACGCCCGGCGCAACCGCGACGCCATCCTCGACGCCGCCGGAGAACTGTTCGCCCAGCGCGGCGACGCCGTCCAGATGGAGGAGATCGCCGACCGCGCCGGGCTGGGCGTCGGTACCCTCTACCGGCACTTCGCCGACAAGCAGGCCCTGCGGGCGGCGATCATCGGCCGCCGGTTCGAGGAGATGACCTTCCTCGCCGGGGCAGCCGAAGAGGTCGGCGACCCGTGGGCGGCGTTCGAGTCCCTGCTGTACGGCTACCTGGAGGCGGCGGAACCCGACGCCGCCTTCCGCTTCGCGCTCCTCGGCCCCGAAGAGCCGAGCTGGGGCGACATCGAAGAGCAGAAAGCCGCCTTCTCGGAGATCGTCGAGCGCATCGTGCGGCGCGCGGTCGAAGCCGGCCGGCTGCGCGCCGACTTCGGTCCCGGGGACTTCGTCCTCATCACCCGCGCGGCCATGGCCAACATGGCGGGCGACGGCCGGTGGCGCCGGCTGATCGACCTCCAGCTGGAGGGCATCCGCGCCTGAACACGCAGCGAGGGCGTGGCACCCGCGTGCCGCGCCCTCATTGCTGCGTGCCGGTTACGCGTCCAGGTCCCGGGCGATCAGCTCGGCCAGCGCGTCGACCGAGGCGCGGGCGTGGTCGCCCTCGGCGGTCAGCTCGACCTCGTCCCCGTGGGCCGCGCCCAGGGTCATCAGGCCGAGGACGCTGGCGGCGTCGACCGGGTCGCCCGGCACCCCACCGGTGATCTTGGCGATCTTCACCTTCGCCGGCTGGCCGGCGGCGGTCTTCGCGACCAGGCCCGCGGGCCGGGCGTGCAGCCCGACGCTGCTGGCGACGAGCGTGCGGCGTTGGTACACAGTGGACTCCTTCACGCGTTGACGGGCTGGCCGGAGACGGCGGCGGAGCGTTCCGCGGCGCGGAAGCGCACCTGCTTGAGGGCGATCACCGACCCGGCGGCCACCGCGGTGCCGGCGATCAGCGCCACCAGGAACAGCAGCGGGCTGCCGATCAGCGGCAGGACGAAGATGCCGCCGTGCGGGGCGCGCAACGTGGCGCCGAAGGCCATCGACAGCGAGCCGGTGACGGCCGAGCCGAGCATGATCGACGGGATCACCCGGAACGGGTCCGCCGCCGCGAACGGGATCGCGCCCTCGGTGATGAACGACGCCCCGAGCAGCCAGGCTGCCCGGCCGTTTTCGCGCTCGGCCTCGGTGAACAGCTTCTTCCGCACGGTCGACGCCAGCGCGAGCGCCAGCGGCGGCACCATCCCGGCCGCCATCACCGCGGCCATGATCTGCAGCGAGCCGGTGGCCCCGGTGGTCAGGCCGCCGACGGCGAAGGTGTAGGCGGCCTTGTTGACCGGGCCGCCCATGTCGAAGGCCATCATCAGGCCGAGCAGCGCGCCCAGCAGCAGCGCGCTGGCCCCGCTGAGGCTGTTGAGCCAGTTCGTCAGCCCGCTCGTCGCGGCCGCCATCGGCTTGCCGACCACGACGTACATCAGCACACCGACCACGATGGACCCGAGCAGCGGGTAGACGACCACCGGCATGATGCCCCGCATCGCCTTCGGCACGCGGACCTTCTTCAGCCACAGCACCACGCCACCGGCCAGCAGACCGGCGACGAGGCCGCCGAGGAACCCGGCGCCGACGGTGACGGCGATCGCGCCGCCGACGAACCCGGGGGCGATGGCCGGGCGGTCGGCCATCGCGAAGGCGATGAACCCCGCCAGCACCGGCACCAGGAACTTGAAGGCGGCGCTTCCGATCTGGAACATCAGCGCGGCCCAGCCCGCCACCGAACCGGCGTCGAAGTGCTCGGTGACCGCGGGCGCGTCGGAGATCTTGTAGCCACCCAAGGCGAAACCGAGGGCGATGAGCAACCCGCCCGCGGCGACGAACGGGATCAGGTAGCTGACCCCGGTCATCAGCCACTGCCGGATCTTCGTCCCCGCCTTGTCGTTCGCGCCGACCTTCGAGGTCAGCTCCGGCGCGGCCGCGGGAGCCACGGGCTCGCGTGCGGCGGCCTTCGCGCGTTCGAACAGGCCGGCGGCGTCGTTGATCGCGGCCTTGACCGGCGCCTCGACGATCGGCTTGCCGGCGAACCGGTCCCGGCCCTGCACGGCGAGGTCGGCGGCGAAGATGACCGCGTCCGCGCTCGCGATGTCCTCGGCGGACAGCGGTTCGGACCCGGCCGACCCCTGGGTTTCGACGACGATCTCGTCGCCGTTGGCCTGGGCGGTCTGCTCCAGCGACTCGGCCGCCATGTAGGTGTGGGCGATCCCGGTGGGGCAGGCGGTGATGGCGACGAACTTCATGATCAGGCCACCTCCTGGCGGATGTAGTCGGCGACGGCGGCGGGGTCGGCGGCGTCCAGGAGGTTCTGCTTGAACTCCGCCCGGACCAGCCGCCGGGCGAGCGCGGCCAGCACCTTGAGGTGGTCGCTGCCGCCGCCTTCCGGTGCGGCGATGAGGAAGATCAGGCGCGCCGGGCCGTCCGGCGCGCCGAAGTCGATGCCCGCGTCGCTGCGGCCGAAGGCCAGCGTCGGCGCGGTGACCGCGGCCGAGCGGCAGTGCGGGATGCCGATGCCGCCTTCGAGCCCGGTGGCCATCTGCTCCTCGCGGGCGGCGACGTCCTTCAGGAACAGGTCGAGGTCGGTCACCCGCCCGGCGTCGACGAGCCGCTGCGCGAGGCCGCGGACGGCGGCCTGCTTGTCGCTCGCGTCGAGGCTCAGGTCGACCAGGTCGGCGGTGATCAGGTCCAGGGTGGTCATGCGGCGGCTCCGCTGAGGGTGAAGGTGGGGTCGGCTTCGAGCACGCGCACCTGGTCGGGGTGCACGTCGTGGGGGGTGGGCATGCGGCTGCCCTCCTGCGCGACCGCGGCGGTGCCGTAGGCGACCGCGGTCCGCAGGGCTTCGGGGCCGGTTCCTCCCGCGTGGAGGAACCCGGCGAGGGCGGCGTCTCCGGCGCCGACGGTGCTGCGCACGGCCACGAGCGGGCCGAGCGCGTGGTGCGTTCCGGTTTTCTCGACGAGCACGGCACCGCGCGCGCCCAGGCTGACCAGCACGCGGCCGACACCGCTGTCGATCAGTTCCCGGCAGAACGCGACGACGTCGCCGAGCAGCGGCAACGGCCGGCCGGCGAGCTCGGTCAGCTCGTCGAGGTTCGGCTTGAGCAGGTCCGGGCCGCCCGCGCAGGCGGCGGCGAGCGGCGCGCCCGAGGAGTCGACGGCGACCTTCGCGCCGGCTTCGTGCGCGAGCTTCGTCAGCCGCGCGTAGAAGTCGTCGGGGACGCCGGCGGGGAGACTTCCGCAGCACACCAGCCATTCGCCACGCGCGGCCAGCTCGACGGCCCGGCGTTCGAGGGTGGCCAGCTCGCCCGCGGAGATCTCCGGGCCCGGCTCGTTGACCTTCGTCGTGGTCCCGTCGGCTTCGACGAGCGTGATGTTGCTGCGGGTCGACCCGGCGATCGGCACCGCGACGACCGGGACGCCTTCGGGCGCGAGCAGGTCGGCCAGCCGCTCGCCGACCGGGCCGCCGGCGGGCAGCAGTGCGACCGTCGGGGTGCCGGCGGCGGTCAGCGCGCGGGCGACGTTGACGCCCTTGCCGCCGGGGTCGAGCCGGACGGCCTCGGCCCGGTTGACTTCGCCGCGGCGCAGGCCGGCCAGCCGCGCGGTCCGGTCCAGGCTGGGGTTGGGGGTCACGGTGACGATCACGCCAGCACCACCTCCGGGCCCGCCTCTTCGAGTTCGGCCACCGCGCCGGCGTCGAGGCCGCTGTCGGTGACCAGGACGTCGATCTCGGCCAGCCGCGCGAACCGGCTGAGCTGGTCGGTGCCGTACTTGCTGTGGTCGGCCAGCAGCACCCGCTTGCGGGCGGCGGCGACCACGGCGGCCTTCACGGCGGACTCGGCCATGTCCGGCGTCGTGCAGCCGTGCTCGGCCGAAAAGCCGTTGGCGCCCAGGAAAGCGACGTCGACGAGCAGGCCGTCGAGGGCGTGCAGCGTCCAGGCTTCGACCGCGGCGAGCGTCGTCCCGCGGACGCGGCCGCCGAGGATGTGCAGCGTGATGCCCGGGCGGGTGGCGAGGATCGAGGCGACCGGGATCGAGTTGGTGATCACCGTCAGCTCGCGGTCGGCGGGCAGCAGCGTGGCGAGCCTGCTGGTCGTGGTGCCCGCGTCGAGCAGGATCGAGCCGCGGTCGGGCACCAGGTCGAGGGCGGCCCGCGCGATGGCGTCCTTTTCGGCGGCGTTGGTCTGGTCCCGCTGCGCCACTTCGGGTTCGAAGTCGAGCCGCTCGACGGCGACCGCGCCGCCGTAGACGCGGCGGACGACGCCCTGGCGTTCGAGGACGCCGAGGTCGCGGCGGATGGTCTCGGGGGCGACACCGAGTTCGGTCGCGACGTCGTTGACGTCGACCCGGCCGTCGCGACGTGCGCGTTGCGCCAGGAGCTGATGCCGTTCGGCGGCGTACATGCCCGTTCCTCTCCGATGTTTGCCCGTTGCCGTTTGATTGTGCCCGTTGTTACCGTACTGTCAATCCCCAGTTACGAGATCCTTTGCCCCCGGAGGTCATCCCATGCAGCTGTCCGGAGTCGGAGTCAGCCCGGGCCGGGTCGCCGGTCCCCGCGTCGTCGTGGCCGCTGACCTGCCGGAACCCGCCTCGACGCCGCCTTCCGGCGACCTCGGGGCCGAAGCGGGCAAGATCGGGCCGGCAGCGGCTTCGGTGGCGACCGCGTTGTCCGATCGTGCCCGTTCCGTGTCCGGAGATGCCCGGTCTGTGCTGGAGACGACCGCGGCGATGGCGGCGGACCCCGCCCTCCTGGCGTCCGCGGAGAACCTGGTCCTCGAACGTTCGCTGCCGGCGCCGCGAGCGGTCTGGGAGGCGGCGGGGGAGTTCATGACGGCGCTGCAGGCCGCAGGCGGCTACCTGGCCGAGCGCGCGCGGGACGTCGCCGACGTCCGCGACCGGATCGTCGCGGCGCTGCTGGGCGTGGCGCCGCCGGGCGTCCCCGAACTGACGTCGCCGAGCGTCCTGGTGGCCCGGGACCTGGCCCCGGCCGACACGGCGGGGCTCGACCCGGATCTGGTCCTGGCGCTGGTGACGGCGGAGGGCGGCCCGACGAGCCACACGGCGATCCTGGCGCGGGCGCTGGGGATTCCCGCGGTGGTGGCGTGCGCCGGTGTGCTGGACCTGGACAGCGCGGGCCTCGCGGTCGACGGCTCCGCGGGCACGGTGACCTCGTCGGACGGCACGGTCCGGGCGCCGGCCCGGACGTCGCGCCCGACGTGGGACGGCATCGGGCAGCTGGCCGACGGCCACCGCGTGAAGCTGCTGGCCAACGTCGGATCGCCGGCGGACGCGGTCGCGGCCGCGGCGGCCGGCGCCGAGGGAATCGGCTTGTTCCGCACGGAGTTCTGCTTCCTGTCGGCGGCCGCGGAGCCGACGGAGGCGGAGCAGCGGGCGGCGTACGCGGCGGTGTTGGCCCCGTTCGCGGGGAAACCGGTCGTGGTCCGGACGCTCGACGCGGGTTCGGACAAGCCGTTGGCGTTCTTGCCGATGGGCGAGGAACCCAACCCGGCGCTGGGCGTCCGGGGGCTGCGGGTCGCGTTCGACCGCCCGGAGCTGTTGGACCGCCAGCTGTCGGCGATCGCGGCAGCGGGCGAGGAGACGGGTGTGGAGCTGTCGGTGATGGCCCCGATGGTGGCCACGGCGGCGGAAGCGGCCTGGTTCGCGGCCCGCGCCCGCGCGGCGGGGATCGCCAGGGTGGGCGTGATGATCGAGATCCCAGCGGCGGCGTTGTGCGCGGAGGCGATCCTGGCTGCGGTCGACTTCGTTTCGCTGGGGACGAACGACCTGGCCCAGTACGTGTTCGCGGCGGACCGCCAGCTGGGCGCGGTGGCGGCGTTGAACGACCCGGCCCAGCCGGCATTGCTGCGCCTGGTGGGCATGGTCGCGGAGGCGGCAGCGGGCAAGCCGGTGGGGGTGTGCGGCGAAGCGGCAGCGGACCCGTCGCTGGCGCCGGTCCTGGTGGGCTTGGGCGTGACATCGCTGTCGATGAACGCGGCGGCCCTGCCCGGCGTGGGCGCGGCGCTGCGGGAGGTGGACCTGGAGACGTGCCGCGTCAGGTCACGATCGGATCGCCGAGAGCCAGTTCGGGCGGCCGCCCCGGCCGGGTGACGACGACGGCGGCGGAGCCGAAGGGAGACGCCGCCGCCCCCGGCCGCGACATCTCGAGCCGCAGCACGCGGGCACCGGAGACGTCGACGTCGATTTTCGCCGGCTTCCCGGCCGAGACGTCGTGTTCACACCGCGGCGTCCCGTCGAGCACCACCCGGACGCGCCCGACCTGGAACGGGTCCCGGGCGTCGTCGAGCACCCCGGCGACGGTGCTGAACCGCTGGTAGTGGCCGCCGAGGTCCAGTTCGACGAACCCCGGCCCCCTGGCGGACGGCGTGCCCGGCCGCAGGACGATGCTGCTTCCGTAGTGCAGGCCGTCGATCCACGCGTCGCCCCGCCGCACCCCGGGGCTGGCGCACGTCCACGGCAGTTCCCCGGCGGGTAGCCGGCGCGGTCCCCGTGCCCCGCCGCGCCAGACACCGCGGCGGGGCATCTCGTGCTTCCCCCGGCCCGTGATCGCGGCGAGCAGGTCGGCGACCCCGCCGTCGGTGAATTCCGCGATCTCGTACCGGGTCATGGAGTAGGGGTTGAGGAACTCGGGGATTTCGTCGATCGACCGGCCGGGCAGGACGACCGGAAGGACACGGCGGGTGCCGTCCTCGAGGTCCCTGGTCAGCTTGTTGCGGATGATCGCGGTCTCGAACTGGGCGCCGCGGCCTTCGTCCGGCGGTGCCTCGCCGTCGGCCCGGGCCCGGTACAGGGGAGACGCCACGACGATGACGAAGTCCGCGGCTTTGAGGTTCCTCGTGGCCCACAGCGACCAGTCGATGCGGGAGTTGTCGTACCACTGGTCGAGCACGACCTCGAGGCCGATCCGGCTGTGCAGGAAGGTCGCGAACCGGCGGACCAGCTCTTTGTGCTCCTCGGAGTCGTGCGAATAGCTGAAAAATACCTTCGGCGGGTCGGGCTCGGACATCGGCTTCCCCTCGGATCGGTCGGTGAATCACCGATCCGCGAGATCGGTTTTCCGCAAACGATTCGGCCCTCATGCGGCATGTTTGCCTGTCATATATCGGCCGGTCCGCGGATTGTCAAGGGTGCGTTTTCCGACCGGCGTGGACGCTGGCCAGCTATTGTCCTGAATCTGTCAGGTTTCCCGTCTTCTTCGGCGGCCATCGGTGGATCTAGGATCGATTCTCCTGGCGGGAGCGGTGAAGGAGCGGCGGCACGCGTGTACGAGTACGACGTGTTCATCAGCTACCTCCGCACCGCAGGCGACATCTCGGCGTGGATTCGCCACCATTTTCACCCGCGTCTCCAGGAAGTGCTCGACAACAACCGGTACGAAGACGTCCGGATTTTCTTCGACGACCAGGTCCGGGTCGGAGCCAGCTGGCCGGCGGAACTGAGTTCGGCCCTGCAACGCTCACGGGTGCTGGTTCCGGTCTGCTCGCCGAAGTACTTCCGGGACGAATGGTGCCTGGCCGAGTGGGCCTCGATGGAGGAGCGGGAAGCATTGACCGCCGCGCCGCCGAGGATGCGCCGGCGGCCCCTGATCTACCCGGTGATCTTCTGCGATTCCCGGCACTTCCCCGACTGGGCCCACGCGCGGCGCCCGCGTGACCTGCAGCAGTGGAACCACCCCTTCGAGCACTTCCAGACCGCGCCGGCCTACCTCGACTTCAACCAGCAGATCAAGCAGATCGCCGTGGAGCTGGAGGAGCTCATCGACCGGGCGCCGGAGTGGCGGGGCGACTGGCCACTGCGCACCCCGGCCCCGGAACCGCCGCGGCGGGCGCGGATGCCGAGGTTCTGACCGATGCCGGGGACGATCTTCACCTTTTACTCCTACAAGGGCGGCGTCGGCCGGAGTTTCACCCTGGCCAACATCGCCGTGCTGCTCGCCCGCTGGGGCCACCGCGTGCTCTGCCTGGACTGGGACCTCGAAGCCCCCGGGCTCGGCGACTACTTCCGGCCGCAGCTGCCCGCGCCGCCCACCGGGGGTGTGGTCGACCTCGTCGACGACTTCCGGCACGGCCGGTTCGCCCCGGAGGCGCGTATCCAGCGGCTGACCGACGTCGGCTCGCTCGACTTCCTCGCCGCCGGCCGGGACGCGCCCGGTTATGTCACCCAGGTGCAGGAAATCGACTGGGACGGCCTGTACGACGACGGCTTCGGCGAATACCTGGAGAAGTGTCGTGAGCGCTGGGTCGCCCGCTACGACTTCGTCCTCGTCGACAGCCGCACCGGGATCTCCGACATCGGCGGGATCTGCACGGCGCACCTGCCGGACCACCTCGTCCTGCTGTTCACCGCCAACCGGCAGAGCATCCTCGGCGCGGTGGAGGCGGCCCGGCGTGCGGACGCGGCGCGCAACCTCCTGCCGTTCGACCGCGCGCGGCTGACCGTGCTGCCGGTGCTGTCGCGGTTCGACAACCGGGAGGAGTACGACCGGTCCGAGGCCTGGCGCCGCATCGTCGTCGACGAGACGGCCGAGCTGTACCGCACGTGGCTCGACCAGACGGTCGAGCCGGCCACGATGGCCCGCCACCTCACCCTGCCCTACGTGTCCTACTGGAGTTTCGGCGAGCAGCTGCCGGTGCTGTCGGAGCAGACGCCGGGCGCGGACCAGATCGGGTTCGCCCTGGAGACGGTCGCGGCCGTGGTCGCCTGCCGGCTCGACCGGACCGATCTGCTGGCCGAAAACCGCGACGCCTACGTCGCTTCCGTCCGGGCGAGCCGGCAGGAGTTCAAGCACGATCTGCGGGTCAGCGTCCCGCGCACATCCGTCGACACGGCGAATGAGCTGGTCGCCGAACTCGAAAAGCGAGGCGTGCGCGCAGTGAAGTCTCTCTCGGGCGACCGTTCGCTGCTCGCCCGGGCCGAAGACGACGCCCGGCACCTGTGCCTGGTCGTCGACGGCAAGGTCAGCCGCTGGCAGGCGGCCGAGGTCGAGCTGTTCCTGCACCGCACGCTCGGTCAGGACCGCCGGGTGATCCCGATCCTGACCGCGGGCACCGAGGCGTCGTCGCTGCCGGGCTACGTCGGGAACCTCCGCTACCTGCGCCTGAGCGGTGCGCGGGGCCCGGCAGAGGTGGCCCGCGACCTGGTCGGCCAGCTGAGGGGCTTCACCCCGCTGGTCGACACCGACGACGACGCCGACCTCCCGGCGTTGCTCGGCCAGGCCCGCGAATCCCGCCTGCGCCCGTCCCGGTGGGACCTCGTCGACGAGCTGGTCACCGCCCTGCAGACGGCGGTCGGCGCCGGCGACAGCGGCCGCACCCGAGACCTCGCAACGGACCTCGCGGTGGCGGTGAAGCCACACGCCCCCGACGGCGGCGACCACCACCCGGCCCCACCGGAAGTCCGCCGGTCGATCGACTGGCTCCTGCGCACCCTCGACACCCGCGCCCGAACCACGACGCCACATCGGAAGGATCCCGGATGACCGACCGCTTGGGACACAGGCAGACCGCGGCGATGTTCACGCTCATGGTGCTGGGCCGCGAGGTGCCCAACCCGGAGCTGAAGGAACTGGTGGGCTTCACCCTCACCGGCAAGGAACGCACACAGCTGAACGACAGCGGCTACGTCGCCAGCGAGAAGGCGGGCCGCACATTCGTCCACCAGCTGACCGACAGCGGCTGGGCTTGGTGCGAGAAGGAGCTCGGGGCGAAGAAGCCTCCGCCGCCCCGGCCGCAGAGCACTCTCTGCACGGTGCTGTACCTGGTGCTGGGCGGGTTCGACGACTTCCGCCGCAGCCGGAACCTGCGGCTGGCGGATGTCTTCGGGAACTTGGCTTCCCCGGAGCCGGCCGAAGATCTCGAAACCCGGATCCGGGTCGCCTACCGGGAGCTCGTCCGGGAGCCCCGTGGGTGGGTCGCGTTGGTGGACCTGCGCCCGAAGCTCGGCGCATCGGCGGCGGAGGTCGACGTGGTGCTCAAGGAACTGAGCCGCGCCGGCAAGGCGCACCTGGTTCCGGAGGACAACCGCAAGGCGCTCACCGCGGCCGACCACGAGGCGGCGATCCGCATCGGCGGTGAGGACAACCACCTGCTCTCGATCGAGGCGTAGCGATGGACGAGCTGAAAGCACTGGCGACCCTGAGTTTCGACTGGGCGGACACCCCCGACCACGTCTGGCGGGATTCGCCCTACCACGTGGACGGCTTGCATACCGACGCGCTCGCCGCGCTCGACATCGGCATCCGCGAGGCTGTGTCGAGCGACGGACCCAGCCCGATCGGATTGGTCCTGCAGGGGTTGAAGGGGGTCGGCAAGACCCACCTGCTGGGCTTGGTCCGGCGCCGGGTGCACCGGGCGCGCGGGTACTTCTTCCTCGACGATGTGACCGCGGCGGAGGCGTTCTGGGAGAACACGGCCGAGGCTCTGCGCCGCGGGCTGGCCCGGCCGGACGATTCGGGCGAGTCGCAGCTGAGGAAATTCCTTCTCCGGGTTTGCCTGCGCGCCCACGTCGATGCCGAGGTCGAGGCCAGGATCAGGCATGGCCGCGGGCTGACCGTGGACGATGTCGAGGCGTTCGTCGACGGGGTGGAGTCGCTCGACGAGGTGGTCGCCGACGAGTGCGGCGATACGGCCCGGGCCCTCGTGCTCATCGCGAGCAAGGACCGCAGCGCCAAGTACATCGGTGAGGACTACCTCGACGGCGATGCCGAGCTGACCGCGGAAGCCCGCAAGTGGAACGTCTACTCGCGACCGAAACCCTCGCGGATTCTGGTGCAGGAGATCACGCGGCTGCTCGCTCTCACCGGCCCGGTCGTGATCGCGGTGGACCAGCTCGACACCCTCATCGCCCGATCGGTGCAGCGCACCGAGGCGATCGGGGACAGCGCCGAGGAGGATCTGCTCGTGGCGCAGATCGCCGACGGGCTCATGGGGCTGCGGGAAGTCACCCGCAAGACCCTCACCGTGCTGGCCTGCCTGCCCAGCACATGGGAACAGATCAGGACGAAGGCGGCGGGCACCGTAACCGATCGCTTCCGCGAAACGGTGGCACTCGGCCGGATCACGGATGCCCGAGTGGGTCGGGCGCTGGTGGAGAAGCGGCTTGGCGTGGCCTATCGAGCCATGGATTTCACACCGCCGCATCCGACTTGGCCGGTGGCACCCGTGGCGTTCGACGAACCCTGGGATCAGTGGACTCCGCGGCAACTGCTCAAACGCATCGGCGCGCACATCGAACTCTGTCTCCGGAGCGGGCAGGTCAGGGAGCTGACCTCGTTCGACGAAAAGGTCCCGGTACCCGTCGCGCCCACGCGTACCGAGGTGGAGAACGACCGGTTCGCCGAGCTCGATGCCGAGTTCGAGAAGCTGCAAGCGGAAGCGGATCCGGGCGCGCTGCTTGCCGAGAAGACCGTGGACAAGGTCATGCCGGATCTCCTCTCCGCGGCCTTGCGCTGCTGGGTCACCGAGGTGGGGGACGACGAGCTGGAGTGGACGTGCGAACGCCAGAACGGGCGGAGCGAGGTGCACGCCTGGCTGTCCCGGACTCTCGACGAGGCCGCGGATCTGCAGGAGCACTGGGCATTCCGGGCGATCGCGGCCCGTGATCCGCGTGCCGCGCTGAGCCGGTTCCGCAAGGCCCGTTCGGCCGCCGGGCAACTGCACGGGGCCGCCAACCGGCACCTCGTCATCCTCCGGGATGCCTGGGGCCGCGGTGCCAAAACCCGGGAAGAGGTCGAGAAGTTCGCCGCCGCGGGCGGGCGGACGATCCGGCTCTCCGATGCCGACGTGCGGAAGTTCTGGGCGTTGCAGAAGATGCTCGGCAGTGGCGGCCGCGAGCTTCACGAGTGGCTGATCGACCGCCGTCCCGCCAGCAGGTCGGACCTCCTGTCCGCCGTGCTGCCGGACAAGCCGTCCGCCGTCCTTCCCGAAAAGCCGTCCGGACGGCCCGCCGAAGCCACCCACCCCCCACCCGCCGACGGCGAAATCACCCTCGGCACCGTCGTCGGCTCCGGAGAACCCGTCCGCATCGAACTCTCCGCTCTCCGCAAACACGCCGCCGTCTTCGCCGGGTCCGGTTCCGGGAAGACCGTTCTTCTCCGGCGGATCGTCGAGGAATGTGCCCTCCTCGGCGTCTCCGCCATCGTGCTCGATCCGAACAACGACCTCGCGCGGCTCGGGGATCCCTGGCCGGAACCCCCGGACGGCTGGAAGAACGGCGATGCCGAACTCGCCGGGAAATACCTCGCCGACACCGATGTCGTCGTCTGGACGCCCGGGCGGGCCACCGGGCGGCCGCTCGCCTTCCGGCCGCTGCCCGACTTCGGGGGCGTTCTCGACGACACCGACGAGTTCACCGCTGCCGTCGAGGTGGCCGTGGCGACGCTCGCTCCCCAGGCGCGGCTCACCGGGGCTACCGCGAAAGCCAAGATCGGGCTCGCCGTGCTGCGGCAGGCCGTCACCCACCACGCGCGGACCGGGTCGCGCAGCCTGCCGGACCTCATCGAGCTGATGGCCGACTTGCCCGAGGGCGTCAGCAACCTCAACGACGCCAAGCGCATTGCCGCGGACCTGGCCGAAATGCTGAAGGCCGCGATGGTCAACGACCCGCTGTTCGCCGGCGGTGGCGAGCCGGTCGATCCCGGGACGTTGCTCACGCCGAAGCCGGGCAAGCGGGCTCGCGTCTCCGTGATCAGCTTCGTCGGGCTGCCCGCGGAGGAGCAGCGGCAGAACTTCGTCAACCAGCTGCAGATGGAACTGTTCGCCTGGGTCAAGCGCAACCCGGCGGGCGACCGGCCGCTGGGCGCGCTGTTCGTGATGGACGAAGCCCAGACGCTGGCGTCGTCGGGCAGCCTCACGGCGAGCACGCGCAGCACGATCGTGCTGGCTTCGCAGGCGCGCAAGTACGGCCTGGGGCTGCTGTTCGCCACGCAGGCACCCAAGGGCCTGCACAACCAGGTGGTCGGCAACGCCATGACCCAGTTCTTCGGCCGCCTCAACAGCCCGGCCCAGATCGCGGCGGCCAACGAACTCGCCCGCGCGAAGGGCAGCCCGGTCGCGGACATCTCCCGGCTGGAACGGGCGCAGTTCTACGTGGCGGGGGAGGCCTTCGGGTTCCGGCAGGTGGCGACCCCGCTGTGCCTGTCCCACCACCCGGCCAGCCCGTTGCGGCTGGAGGAGGTGATCGCCCGGGCGAAGGAGGACTGAGGGGCGGTCGATCCGGGCGGGGTTCGTTCGACGCAGGGGTAAGCGAACCCGACCCGAGAGGGACTCCCATGATCCGCCTCTACATGACCACGTCCCTCGACGGTTTCGTGGCCGGGCCGGACGACCGCCCCGGCCAGGAACTGGGCCGCGGCGGCGGCCGGTTGTTCGACTGGCTCGACCACCGCCACCGCGACGGCCCCAGCGGGCAGGTCTACCGCGAGGCGCTGGCGACCGGCGCGCTGATCACCGGCCGCCGCACGTTCGAGCTGGCCGGCCGGTGGGGCGGCGACCACCACGACGGCGTGCCGATCCACGTGCTCACCCACCACGTCGATCCCGCCGACACCCCGCCCGGCAGCGCCCGGTTCTTCACCGACGTCACGGCGGCGGCCGAGGAAGCACGCGCCGCGGCCGGCGACCGCGCGGTCATGGTGCACGGCGCCGGGGCCGCGCAGGCACTGCTGGCGGTGGGCCAGCTCGATGAAATCGAGCTCCACGTCGTCCCGGTGCTCCTCGGCGAAGGACGGCGGTTGTTCGCCGGCACGAAGGCCGAGCTCGAACTCGTCCGGCGCCTCGAGGACCGGGACGTGCTCCACCTGCGCTACCGGGTGCGGTGACCGGTCCCGGAGCCCGGGACCGGTCACGCGGATCAGTCCGCTTCCGGGAAGTGGATGTCGGTGACGTGCACGTCCACGACCTCGACGTCGAGGCCGAGGTACTGCTCGACGGCGCCGATCACGGCGACCCGGACCTGCTCGCCCACCGCCTTGACCGCGTGGCCGAACTCGAGCACCAGCGGGATGGTGATCCAGGCGACCTCGTCGGCCAGCTCGACGGTGATCCCGCTTTCGTCGACGCTGTGCACGCCTTCGGTCCGGGCGGCGATCCGGAGCACGATCTTGCCGACCACCCCGTCGGCGACCGTGGTGCTGCCCCGGGTACCCGCGGCCGGACGGCCCGCGGCCGGCGCGTCCTCGGTGACCGCTTCGGCGACGGGTTCGGCTTCGGCGGCCGGTTCGGCCTCCGCGACCGGTTCGTCGGCCGGCTCCTCGGCTTCGGCGACGGGTTCGTCGGCCGGCTTCTCGGCTTCGGCGACCGGTTCGGCTTCGGTCTCGTCCTCGGCGGTGTTGGGGTCCGTGTCGTCGTCTTCGGTGGCGGCAGCGTCTTCGTCGGCGGCGTCGGTGTCCGTCGCGGCTTCGCCGGAGTCCTCGGTCTCGGCGACGGCTTCGGCGTCCTCGTCACCGTCCTCTTCGGAATCGTCCGTCCCGGCCGAGTCGTCTTCAGTCGCGGCTTCGGCGGTTTCCGTGGTGGCTTCCGCCTCCGGTGCGGATTCCGTCTCCTCGGCGACGGCGTCCGCGTCGACGGTCTCGACGGCGGGCGCCTCGGCGACCACCACCGGCTCGGGCTCTACGGTGCCGTAGGCGTACCCGCCGGTGTTTTCGTTCTTGGGACGGCCGAAGATGCTGTTGATGACGTCGGACATGGTTTCCCTTTCCGGGCGCGACGACCTGTGGGGACGAGCAGACGGCGACATACTAGGGGCAGCGCCGTGATCCGCGGCACAGGGCCCCGGCATCGAGACTCGCTTGTGTCCCAACAGGTATCCCGCTATTCGGCGGGAAACGTTTCTTTCACGAAAACAGCCCGAGCGGGACACTCGACCCGAGCGCGCGATATCCCGCCGGGTTGAGGTGCAGGTGGTCGCCGACGTCGTAGGCCGGGAGCAGCTGAGCCGGCGCGGCGGGGTCGCGGGCCACCTTGTCGAAGTCCAGGAGCGCGTCGAAGTGCCCCGGCCCGCGGATCCACGCGTTCACCTTCTGCCGGGCCGCTTCGCGTTCCGGCACGTCGTAGGCCGTGTTGCCGCCGAACGGCGTGATCGTCGCGCCGTAGACGCTGATGTCCTGGGCGTGCGCGCGGACCAGGATCTGGTCGTAGGCGTCGATCAGCTGGTCGGCGACGGCCGCCGCGTCGGCCGGGGCCGCGGTGCCGATGTCGTTCACGCCCTCGAACACGATCGCCCACTCAACCCCGCTCGTCGACAGCAGATCGCGGTCGAGGCGGGCCAGCACGTTCGGGCCCAGCCCGTCCTGCAGGACGCGGTTGCCGCCCGCCGCCTCGTTCACCACGGACACCCCGTGCAACCGGGAAGCCAGCACGTTCGGCCAGCGGTCGTTCCCGTTCGTCGTCGACCCGCGGCCGTCGGAGATCGAGTCGCCGATCACCGCCACCGCGGACGCCGGGGAAAGAACCTCGACGCCACTGAAGAAGTACCAGTGGTCGACCGGGGTCGCGCCCGGCAGCTCGACGTCCGAAACGTGGTTGCCCGCCAGCAGGTACGACGTCGTGCGCGAACCCGGGTGGGAGGTGATCGACGTCGAAGCCTGGCCGTTCGCCAGGTACGCCGTCACCGCGATGTTCTCCAGGGCGCGCACCGGGAAGGGCAGCGGGTCGGACACGACCTGGGCGCCCTGCGGGACCACCGTCGACGGCTTGCCGTGGAACGTCACCCGGACCACGCTGCCCGGGACCACGGCGGATACCCCGGCCGCTCCGGAGAGCGGGCGCGCCACCGAGACCGCGGTCAGCGGCAGGGGCGCCCCGCCGAAGGCGTTGGAGAACCGCAGCCGGATCCGCGGGCCGCCGACGGTCACCTGCGCCGTCTCGCGCACCGACGCGTTGTCGAGCACCCGGTCGGTGCCGGTGAACGGCGCCGGCGGCAGGTTGCCCGGCTCGGTCAGCTGGGGCATCGACGTCCAGGTCGCCACCCAGTGCGACGGCGCGGGACGGCCGGAGGCACCCACGAAGAGGGCGGTCAGCACGACCAGGAAACCGATCACGAGCGGACGCTTCATGACGAGAACTCCGGGGCCAGGACCCGGTCGAAGCCGACGAAGCGGCGCGGCCCGGTCAGCGTGCAGTGCAGGGTGGCGACGATCTGCTCACTCGAGGTCCCCACCCGCAGCTCGACGTCGCCGGGGTCGACCTGGCGGCGGCCGGCCCGGCCGGTGTAGGACGTCAGGTCCGCGTGCAGTGCGATGTCGAGGACCGTCGTCTCGCCCGGCGCGACGGTGACGCGGCGGGCCGCGATCAGCTGGCGCTCGGGGCGGACGACGTCGGCCACCGGGTCGTGCAGGTACACCTGGACGACTTCGGACGTCTCCCGCCGGTGGTCGTTGCGCAGTGTCACCCGGACCCGGCACACGCCGTCGGTCGGCCAGAGCGAGCCGGTCGCGCTGACGTCCAGCCAGGTCACCGGGGCGTAGGACAGCCCGTGGCCGAACGGGAACAGCGCGGTCGGGTCCACTGTGGACACTTCGCTGCGGCGGCCGAGCGGCGCCGCCAGGTAGGTCGACGGCTGGCTCGCGCCGGCCGCCGGGAAGCTCACCGGCAGCCGCCCGGCCGGGTCGATCCGGCCGCTGAGCACGTCCGCCAGCGCGGGCGCGCCCTCCTCGCCGGGGTAGAAGCCGCACACGATCGCGGCCAGCCGGGGGAGCTGCCGGGACAGCTCGTACGGCCGCCCCGAGAGCAGGACGAGCACCACCGGCTTGCCCGTGTCCAGCAGGGCGTCGAGCAGTTCCTCCTGGCGGCCCGGCAGCCGCAGGTCGGGTGCGTCGCAGCCTTCGCCGGACGTCCCGCCGCCGAACAACCCCGCCCGGTCGCCCAGCACGGCCACGCACACCGACGCTTCCGCGCACGCCGCCACCGCCTCCGCGATCCCGTCGTCGTCCCCGCCGGTGACCGGGCAGCCCTCGGCGTAGGTGACGTCGTAGGAGGAACGCAGGGCCTCGAGCACGGTCGGCACCGAGACGCCGAACGGGACGTCGGGGTGGTGGACGCCGACGTGCAGCGGGAACGAGTAGCAGCCGAGCATCGCGCCGGGCGTGTCCGCGCGCGGCCCCACCACGGCGATCCCGGTGCCGGGCGACAGCGGGAGCGTGCCGTCGTTGTGCAGCAGCACGATCGAACGCTCGGCGACTTCGCGGGCCAGGGCTCGCGACTCCGCGTCGTCGAGGTCGATCTCCTCGGGCACCTCGGGTGCCCAGTCCGCGTCGAGCAGGCCCAGTTCGCACTTCTGCCGCAGCACCCGTTCGAGGGCGCGGTCGACGGCGGCGACCTCGACCGCGCCCTCTTCCACCGCGGCGAGCAGCGGCTCGCCGTAGCAGTCCATCGTGGGCAGTTCGACGTCGATGCCCGCGGTGAGGGCCTGCCGGGCGGCGTCGCCGCGGTCGGCCGCGACCCCGTGCAGCCGGTGCAGGAACGCCACCGCGAAGTAGTCGGCGACGACCGTGCCGTCGAAGCCGTAGGTGTCCCGCAGCAGGTCCGTCAGCAGGCTCGGGTCGGCGGCCGACGGGATGCCGTCGGTGTCGGTGTAGGCGTTCATCACCGAGCGGGCGCCCGCGCGCAGGGCCAGCTCGAACGGCGGCAGCAGGACGTCGGCGATCTCCCGCGGTCCGGCCGAAACCGGCGCCAGGTTGCGCCCGGCGCGCGAAGCGGAGTACCCGACGAAGTGCTTGAGCGTGGCGACGATGCCGGCCGACTCCAGGCCCGCGACGTACGCGCTGCCGATCGTCCCGACCAGGTACGGGTCCTCGCCGATGGTCTCCTCGACCCGCCCCCAGCGCAGGTCGCGGGCGACGTCGAGGACCGGCGCGAGACCCTGGTGCACGCCCAAGCCCCGCATGGTCCGCCCGATCTTCGCCGCCATCCGGCGGACCAGGTCCGGGTCGAAGGTCGCGCCCCACGACAGCGGCGCGGGGTAGATCGTCGCCTGCCACGCGGCCAGGCCGGTCAGGCACTCCTCGTGCACGACGGCCGGGATGCCGAACCGGCTGCTGGTCACGATCTGGCGCTGGGTGCGGGCGAGGCTGCGCGCCCCGATCACCGGGTCGACCGGCCGGGTGCCGAACGCGCGGGTCAGCTGCCCGATGCCGTGGCGGACCAGGTCGTCGAGGTCGACCGCGGCGTCGACGAAGTCGTGCTGGTGCGGCGCCATCTCGCCGCCCGAGTCGATGCCGACCCAGACGCCGTAGAGCTGGGCGAGCTTCTCGCGCAGGGTCATCCGCTCCATCAGGACGCGGACTCGCTCGCCCGGGTCGGCCGCGGGGTCGCGCCACGGCTCTCCGGCCGTGGTGGGCTGCGTGGTCAAGGATTTCCGCCCTTCGTCTGGGGAGGCGTGGGAACGGCTCAGGCGATGGCGCGGGTCGAATGCCGCACCACCAGGCCGGTGTCGAGGGTGACGTGGGTCGGCCCGACCTCGTCGCCGTTGATCAGCGCGATGAGCATCCGGATCGCCCGGTGGCCCATCTCGCGGATCGGCTGGTCCACTGTGGTCAGTGGCGGGCTGCAGAGCGCGGACTCGGGCACGTTGTCGAACCCCACCACGGACAGGTCGCCGGGCACGGTGAGCCCGAGCTCACGGGCCGCGCCGACGGTCGCGATGGCCGAAATGTCGTTCGCGGCGAACACCGCGGTCGGCCGGTCCGGCCCGGTCAGCAGGTCGTGGGCCGAGGCGGCGGAGACCTCCGGGTCGTAGGCGCCGATCCGGATCAGGTCCTCGTCCGGGGTGATGCCCGCGGCCGTCAGCGCGCGCAGGTACCCGGTCTTGCGCAGCTCGGCCGACTGCAGGTCGGGGCGGCCGGCGAGGAAGGCGATCCGCCGGTGCCCCAGCTCCAGGAGGTGCTCGGTGGCCAGCTGCGCGCCGCGCAGGTTGTCGGAGTCGATGGTCGGCAGGTGCGACGGCCCGGTGTGCGGGTCGACCGCGACCACCGGCGTGCCGGGCACGGCTTCCAGCGACACGGCCGGGGTGACCAGCACGGCACCGTCGACGAGGGTGCCGCTCAGCCGGGAGAGGTAGCGCTTCTCCCAGCCCACCGGGTCGCCGGTGCGCCCGCCCGCGGAGTAGACGACCAGTTCGAAACCGCTGCCGCGGATGGCGTCCGCGGCCCCCTTCAGCAGCTCGGTCGAGAACGGTTCGAGGTCGGCGACCAGGATCCCGATGACGTTCGTCCGGTGGTTTCTCAGGCTCTGCGCCACGAGGCTCGCCTCGTAGCCGAGTTCTTCGATGACGGCACGGACGCGCGCGAGCGTCGCGGCGGAGACGCCGTAGCGCTCGTTGATCACTTTGGAGACCGTGGCCACCGAGACGCCGGCCCGGGCGGCGACGTCACGGATGGTCACCCTCGAACTGGGCTGCATCGGCTCAGACTAACCATGGAAAACGTTATCGACAACGATTGACATCCCATTTGCCCGGGGAGCAGACTCTTCGCCAACCCGGGCGCAGTCGCCCCGTCCAACTCGGCCGAAGTCGTCAGGAGTGGACCCACGATGTCTCTGAAACACCGGATCCCCGTTCTCGCCGCCCTGGCGGCCGTCGTCCCGCTCGCCCTCGCCGGGTGCAGCGGGAGCGGCGACACCCCCGCTCAGCAGCAGCCGAGCGGCCCGGTCACGCTGACCTGGTGGCACAACGGCACCACCGACCCGATCAAGTCGGTCTGGGCGCAGGTCGTCGCCGACTACCAGAAGGCGCACCCCGAAGTCACGATCAAGGCCCAGCCGCTGCAGAACGAGGACTTCAACACGAAGGTGCCCCTTGCCCTGCAGTCGGCCGAGCCGCCGGACATCTACCAGTCCTGGGGTGCCGGCGACCTGGCCGGGCAGATCACCTCGGGCAAGGTCGCCGACATCACCGGCGACACCAAGGCGTGGATCGAGCAGGCCACCGGCAAGTTCGGCGAGAAGTGGCAGGTCGACGGCAAGCAGTACGGCGTGCCGTTCACGCAGCACTTCGTCGGCTTCTGGTACCGCAAGGACCTGTTCCAGCAAGCGGGCATCACCACCCCGCCGAAGACCATGGACGAGCTGAACACCGCCGTCACGGCGCTGAAGGCCAAGAACATCGCGCCGATCTCGGTCGGCGGCAAGGACCGCTGGCCGGATGCCTTCTACTTCAACTACTTCGCCATCCGCGAATGCTCGACCGCGGTGCTCCAGCAGTCGGTGAAGGCTGTCAAGCTCGAGGACCCGTGCTGGACGAAGGCCGGGCAGGACCTGAAGAACTTCCTGGCCACCCAGCCGTTCCAGACCGGGTTCGCCGGCACGCCCGCCCAGCAGGGAGCGGGCAGTTCCGCCGGTCTCGTCGCCAACGGCAAGGCCGCGATGGAGCTGCAGGGCGACTGGGAGCCCGGCACGATGTCGTCGCTGACCGAGGACAAGGACCTGGACTCGAAGCTCGGCTGGTTCCCGTTCCCGACCGTGGCGGGCGGGCAGGGCGACCCGGCGGCCGCGCTCGGCGGCGGTGACGGTTTCGCCTGCACCACGCGTGCTTCCAAGGCCTGCACGGCCTTCCTGCAGTACCTGGTCAGCGAGCCGGTGCAGACCGAGCTCGCCGCGAAGGGGACCGGCCTGCCCGTGAACGTCGCGGCCGCGAAGTCGCTGAAGACCGACGTGCTCCGGCAGGTCAACGACTACGGCACGAAGGCGCCGTACGTGCAGATGTACTTCGACCGGGCGTTCCCGACGGCGGTCGGCGCCGCGCTGAACGACGCGGTGGCCAACATGTTCGCCGGCCAGGGCACCCCCGAAGGCATCGTGACCGCCGTCAACCAGGCCGCGGCGGGCAACAAGTGACCACGGCGACGACCCCGGCGCGGGCGGCGGCGCGGCCGCCCGCACCGGCGGTCCACGCCCGGGCGAAACGCTCCGGCCTCGGCAAACGGCTGGAGCTGGTGGTGCTGCTCGGGCCGGCCCTGCTGGTGTTCGCCGGGTTCGTCCTGGTGCCGATCGGGATCGCCGCCTTCTACAGCCTGTTCAAGTGGAACGGCTTCGGCGCGCTCGACGACTTCGTGGGCTTCGACAACTACGCCGACGCGTTCAACGGCAAGGTGTTCCAGAGCGCCATCGTGCACAACCTGATCATCGCCGGGTTGTCGATCGTGGTGCAGCTGCCGCTGTCGATCGGGCTGGCGATGCTGCTCAACCGGAAGCTGCGGGGCCGCGCCGTGCTGCGCGCCCTGGTGTTCGCGCCCTACGTGCTGTCCGAGGCGATCACCGCGGTCATCTGGTCGCTCATGCTGCAGCCGGGTGCGTTCGCCGACCAGGTGCTCAAGGCCGTGGGGCTGGGCGGTGCCGTCCACCAGTGGCTGGCCGACCCGGGCATCGTGCTCTACACGATGTTCGCGGTGATCACCTGGAAGTACATCGGCTTCGGCATCATCCTGCTGCTCGCCGGCCTGCAGGGCGTGCCGGCCGAACTGCGCGAAGCCGCGGCACTCGACGGCGCGTCGGCGTGGCAGACCACCCGGCACGTCGTGCTGCCGCTGCTCGGCCCGACGATCCGGATCTGGATCTTCCTGTCGGTGATCGGCTCGCTCCAGCTGTTCGACGTCGTCTGGATCATGACCACCGGCGGCCCGGCGAACGCCTCGACGACGATGGCGACCTACCTGATCGACCACGGCTTCAAGCGCTACGAGTTCGGGTTCGGTTCGGCGGTGGCGGTGATCCTCTTCGTCATCTGCTTCCTGTTCGCCCTGCTGTACCAGCGGTTCGCGCTCCGCCGGGACACCCAGGGCGCCCTGACCAGGATGGTGGGCTGATGCGGTCCGGCAAGTTCGGCCTGTCGATGGGCTACCTCGCGGCGATCGTCATCGTCGGCGTGACGGTCGTGCCGTTGCTGTTCGTGGTGCTCGGCGGGTTCCGCACCAACGCCCAGATCAACACCGACCCGGCCGGGCTGCCCGGCCCGTGGGTGACCGACAACTACGCCTCGGTCCTGGGCTCGAGCGCGTTCTGGACGTTCCTGGGCAACAGCGCACTGATCGCGGTGATCGCGACCGCGCTCGCGGTCGCGCTCGGGTCGATGGCCGGGTACGCCCTCTCGCGGTACCAGTTCAAGGGCCGGGAGGCGTTGTACACGCTGTTCACCATCGGCTTGCTGTTCCCGCTGACGGTGGCGACGCTGCCGCTGTACCTGTGGCTGCGCCAGCTGGGCATGCTCGAAAGCTTCTGGGGGGTGGCGATCCCCGAGGCGGCGTTCTCGCTGCCGGTGACGATCGTGATCCTGCGGCCGTTCATGCACGCGATCCCGGGCGAGATCGAGGACGCGGCCGTGCTCGACGGCGCCACCAGGCTCGGGTTCTTCTGGCGGATCCTGTTGCCGTTGTCGACGCCCGCGCTGACCACGGTCGCCGTGCTGGCCTTCGTGACGAGCTGGAACGCCTACCTGCTGCCGCTGCTGGTGTTCAACGACTCCGGCCACTTCACGCTGCCGCTCGGCGTCGCGATGTTCCAGTCCCAGTTCTCCCAGGACACCGCCCGGGTCCTCGCGTTCACCGCCTTGTCGGCGATTCCGGCGCTGGCGTTCTTCGTGCTCGCCGAACGGCGGATCGTCGGCGGGCTGACCGGATCCGTGAAGGGCTGACTCAGGAGGTCTGCCGTGCCGTCCGAGGTCCATCGTCGTACCTTTCTGCAACTACTCGCTGTGGCCGGTGCGGCGGGGTCCGTAGCCGCGCCGGGCCTCGCCGAGGCCGGGACCGGTTTCCCGTTGGTGTCACGGGGAAAGGCCGCGACGATCGTGGTCGGCTCGGGCGATCTCCCCGGCGTGCGGCGGGTGGTGGGCGACCTGGCGGCCGACGTCGAACGCGTCACGGGCGTGCGGCCCGCGGTGTCGTTCGACGTCGTGCCCGCGCAGGGCCCGGTGGTCGTGGTCGGCACCCTGGGCCACAGCCCGCTGGTCGACGGCCTGGTCGCGGCCGGGAAGCTCGACGTCACCGGGATCGCCGGGAAGTGGGAGACGTCGCTGAGCCAGGTCGTCGACGGGCGGCTGGTGCTCACCGGCAGTGACCAGCGCGGCGTGATCTACGGCGTCTACGAGGTGTCCCGCCGTATCGGCGTTTCGCCCTGGTACTGGTGGGCGGACGTGCCGCCGCGGCGGCAGGCCGAGCTGCACCTGCCGCGTGAGCGGTTCAGCCTCGGCACCCCGCACGTGAAGTACCGCGGGTTCTTCATCAACGACGAAAACCCGGCCCTGGGCACCTGGGCCCCGGCGTACTTCGGGCCGGGCCAGGCACCCGGTTTTCCCAACGGCTTCAACCACCTCTTCTTCGCCAAGGTCTTCGAGACCATGCTGCGGCTGCGGGCCAACTACCTCTGGCCGGCGGTGTGGGGGCGCGCGTTCGCCGAGGACGACCCGCTCAACCACGCCACGGCCAAGGAGTACGGCATCGTCATGGGCACCTCGCACGAGGCGCCGATGATGCGCGGGATCGAGGAGTGGAACCGGCACGCGGTGCCCGCGGTCCGCGACGCGGCCGGGAACATCACGACGCCGGGGCACGACCCGTACGGCGGCACGGGGGAGTGGAGCTTCCGCCGCAACGGCGAGGCGATCAAGGCCTACTGGACCGACGGGATCCGCCGGATGGTCCGCGAGGACTTCGAAGGCGTCGTCACGCTCGGCATGCGCGGCAACGGCGACGTCGGCTTGCCCGACGGCGACGGCATCGAGCTGATGAGCGAGATCATCGCCACCGAGCGCGAAATCCTCGCCCGCGAGACCGGCCGCGACCTCACCACGGTGCCGCAGGTGTGGACGCTCTACAAGGAAGTCCAGCGGTACTGGGCCAAGGGCCTGCGGCCGCCGGACGACGTCATCGTCGTGTTCACCGACGACAACTGGGGCAACATCCGCAAGATGCCCGACCGGTCGCTGCCGCCGCACCCCGGCGGGTACGGGCTGTACTACCACTTCGACTACGTCGGCGGCGGCCGCAACTACAAGTGGGTCGACACCGCGCTGCTGGCGAACACGTGGGAGCAGCTGCACCAGGCGGCTGCCTACGGCAACGACCGGCTGTGGGTGGCGAACGTCGGCGACATGAAGGGCAACGAGCTGCCGCTGCAGTTCTTCCTCGACTACGCCTGGGACCCCGGCGCGCTGCCGGTCGAGCGCCTGTCCACCTGGGAGCGTTCGTTCGCCGAGGAGAACTTCGGTGCGGCCTTGGCGGCGGACATCGCCGGCGTGCTGCACGACTACGGGCGGCTGCAGTCGCGCCGCAAGCCGGAGCTGCTCAACCGCCGGATCACCGTGGACGCCGCCGGGACGATCACCTACGACGACCAGATGACGCCGTTCAGCCTGGTCGACTACCGCGAGCTGGACCGGGTCACCGGCGAGTGGCGCGACCTGGGGGCGCGGGCGGCGAAGATCGCGGTGCGGCTGCCCGCCGGGTACCGCGACAGTTTCTACGAGCTGGTGGGCTACGAGGTCGAGGCAACGGCCAACCTCTACGCGCTGCGACGGGCCGAGTTCACCAACCTGCTGTACGCGGCGCAGGGCCGGGCCTCGGCCAACGGCCTCGCCGCCGTCACGGAGGCCCGCTTCGCCGACGACCTCGCCCTGGCGGAGAAGTACAACACCGGCATCGCCGGCGGCAAGTGGAAGGGCTTCCAGACCCAGCCGCACATCGACTACGGCGACGTCGCCCGGTACGGCCCGAACGCGCCCTGGCAGCAGCCGGAGCTGAACAACGTGGCCCTGCCGGACGTCATCTTCCCGGCGGTGAAACGCCTGGAGCTGCCGGCCGCCGCGGCGCTGGGGGTCGCGGTCGACGGCTCCCCGGACGCGTGGCCGGGTGCCCCGGGGCACCCGGTGCTGCCGGAGTTCAGCCCCTACCAGAGCGCGCCACCCCAGTACGTCGACGTCTTCAACCGCGGCCGGGAACCGTTCCGGTGCACCGTTTCCACCGGTGCGCCGTGGGTGCAGGTGGAGCCACGCGGCGGCCGGGTCACCGAGGAGCTGCGGATGACGGTGCGGATCGACTGGGCCCGGGCGCCGAAGGGCACCACGACGGTCCCGGTCACGGTGACCGGCGCGGGCACGTCGGTGGTGGTGGACGCGGTGGTGCACAACCCGGTGTTGCGGCCCCGCGGGTTCGTCGAGGCCGGCGGGTACGTGTCGGTGGAGGCCGAGCACTGCAGCGCGAACGTCGGCGCGGCGGACGTGGCGTGGCGGCGGATCCCGGACATCGGGCGCACGGGCGCGGGGATGACGCCGTTCCCGGTGACGGCGGCGAGCCGGGCGCCGGGATCGGGGCCGCGGCTGGAGTACCGGATGACGCTGTTCACTACGGGCCCGGTGACGGTGTGGGCGTACCTGTCCCCGCGCAACAACGTGCTGCAGGGCGACGGGCTGCGGTACGCGGTTTCGTTCGACGACGCCGAACCGCAGGTCGTGAACATCACGAAGGCGACCGGAGCCGACGACACCTCGATGAACCGCCAGTGGGAGCGCACGACGTCGGACAACGTGAACCTCACCTCGACCCGGCACGTGGTCGAGGCGGCGGGCCCGCACGTGCTGAAGTTCTGGATGGTGGACCCGGCGGTGATCGTCCAGAAGCTGGTGGTCGACACGGGCGGCCTGCGGGCGAGCTACCTGGGGCCGCCGGAGAGCGTGCGGTGGCCGTGGTGAGCGCGCAGCTGCTCACCGCGGCACGGGGACGGTGGCCGGCGCCGCGCCCGCCGGCCGGTGGTCCCCGTTACTGGCTACCGCCGGCCGCCCGACAGGACGCGGTAGCCCTGGTGGGCCGGGGCCGCCGTGCTGTGGCGGACCACCAGGCTGGTCGCCAGCTCCAGGCGGTGACTCTCCGGATCCACGCCGCGGGCCAGGGAAATCGCCAGGCGGGCTCCGGCCGCCGCCATCTCCTGGAGGGGCTGGCGGACCGTCGTCAGCTCCGGGGTCAGCCAGCGGGCGATCGGCAGGTCGTCGAAACCCACCACCGAAAGGTCGTCCGGGATGCGCAGCCCCGCGTCACGCGCGGCCTCGTACACGCCGAGTGCCTGCAGGTCGCTGCCCGCGAACACCGCCGTCGGCCGGTCGGGGAGGGTGAGCAGTGACGCCAGCTCCCGGTAGCCCGACCGGACGTGGAAGTCGCCGCGGCGGACCAGCGCCGGGTCGAACGCCAGGCCGGCCGTCTCCAGCGCCGTGCGGTAGCCGTCGATCCGGGCCCGGCTGCACAGCACCCCCTCCGGCCCGCCGATCATCGCGATCCGGCGGTGACCCAGCTCGATCAGGTGCCGGGTGGCGGTCAGCCCGCCCTGCCAGTTCGTGGCCCCGATCGAGGGCGTCTCCGGCCCGGGCGCGCCCGCCGGGTCGACCACGACCAGCGGGATGTCCCGCGCGCGGAGTTTCGCCAGCTGCCCGCCGGTGAAGTCGGAGCAGACCGAGACGATGCCCACCGGCCGCCGGGCGAGCACGCTCTCCAGCCAGCTCTGCCCCGGCGTGTGCCGGCCCGACGAGTCGGCCAGCACCACCGCCATTCCGTTTTCGCGGGCGACGCACTCGACGCCGCGGATGATTTCCAGCGCCCAGGTGCTTTCGAGTTCGTGGAACATGAGTTCCAGCAGCCGGGAACGACGGGAGCGTTCGTCGGCCCGGCGCCGGTAACCGTATTTCCCGATGACCGCTTCGACGCGGGCACGGGTGGTTTCGGCGACGTCGGGCCGACCGTTCAGCACTTTCGAAACAGTCGGCACGGAAACACCGGTCTCGGCGGCGATCCGGGCGATGGTCACCCGGGATGCGCTCGGCTCGAGATCGTCGGACTTCGTTGTCATGCAGGAGATTCTAGGTCATCGAAACCTGATTTGAAACGGTTGGAAACTTTCGGAGCTCCATTGTCACGCGGAGGATGAAGATGTCGCGAAGAATTCCTAAGAAAACTGTCCTGATGGCGGTTGTGGCCACGCTGGGTATTGCGGTGTGGCAGGCGCCAGCGGCATCGGCGGGGCCGGCTTCGGTGCCGCTGCAATACACCACGAACCGTTACGTCGGCAGCGCGGTGGCGGCGGCGTACCTGGCTTCGGAAACCGATTACCGGGCGGTGCTCACCCGGGAATTCGACAATGTGACGCCCGAGAACGAGATGAAGTGGGGCACGGTCGAAGCCGTGCGGGGCCAGTACGACTGGTCCGGTGCGGACGCCATCGTCCAGTACGCGCAGACCCACCACAAGACCGTCCGCGGGCACACGCTGGTCTGGCACTCCCAGCTCCCGGACTGGGTCGCCGCGCTGCCCGCCGACGAGCTGCGCCGGGTCCTGCGCGACCACATCACCACGGAAGTCAAGCGGTACAAGGGGAAGATCCGCGCCTGGGACGTCGTCAACGAGATCTTCAACGAGGACGGCACCCGGCGTGACACGGTCTTCCGGCAGAAGCTCGGCGACGGCTTCGTCGCCGACGTGTTCCGCTGGGCGCACGCCGCCGACCCGCACGCGAAGCTGTACCTCAACGACTACAACATCGAAGGGATCAACCCGAAGAGCGACGCGGTCTACGACCTGGTGAAGACGCTGCGGCGGCAGGGCGTGCCGATCGACGGCGTGGGCATTCAGGGGCACCTGTCGATCCAGTACGGCTTCCCGGGCGAGTACCGCGAGAACCTGGCGCGCTTCGCCAAGATCGGCGTGGAGACCGCGGTCACCGAGGCGGACGTCCGGATCCCGACCCCGCCCGACGCGGCGAAGCTCGCCACCCAGGCGAGTTACTTCGGGCAGCTGTGGGACGGCTGCCACGCGGTCCGCAAGTGCGTCGAGTTCACGACGTGGGGCTTCACGGACCGGCACTCGTGGGTCCCGGACGTCTTCCCGGGCGAGGGCGCGGCCTGCCTGTTCGACGAGAACCTGCGCCCGAAGCCGGCGTACTTCGCCCTCAACCCCTGACCGGACCGGGACGCAGCCCGCGTTCGGTGAGCGCGGCGAGGATGCGGGGGACCGCATCGAGGGTGGCCGGGCGGCCTTCGTGCATCAGCACGACGCCGCCCGGCTCCACCTGCCCGGCCGCGGCGACGATCTCGTCGGCGGTGCAGCCGGCCCAGTCGCGGGTGTCGACGCTCCACAGCACCTCGGTGAGCCCGTGGGCGGCGATCGTCGACGCCACCGCGGCGTCCGTGTCGCCGTAGGGCGGCCGGAACAGGGCCGGCCGCAGCCCGGTCAGCCGGGTCAGGAGGTCCTGCGTGCGCCGGACCTCCTGGTCGCGGTCGGGAGCGGGCAGCGTGGTCAGCTGCGGGTGGGTCCACGTGTGGTTGCCGATCGCGTGCCCCGCCGCGGCGATCGCCCGGACCAGGTCCGGGTGCGCCGCGGCGTGCTCGCCCCACAGGAAGAACGTCGCCCGCGTGCCGCCGAGCGCGGCCAGCAGCGCCGGGGTCGTCTCGGGGTGCGGGCCGTCGTCGAACGTGAGCGCGACCGTGTCCATCCGTCCAAGATCACCCGCGCCCGCGGCGGCGGGCAAGGACTTTCGAGCCGTTATCGGGCCAGCGCCGCCAGGCGCTTCGCCGTCGGCCAGCGCACGTTCCACGCCCAGCCCAGCTTCTCGAACGCCCAGATCACCCGGGCGGAGATGTCGATCTGCCCGCGCTGGGCGCCGTGGCGGGCCGAGGTCGGGTCGGCGTGGTGGGTGTTGTGCCAGGACTCGCCCATCGACAGGATGGCCAGCGGCCAGAAGTTCGCCGACCGGTCGCGGCTGGTGAACGGGCGCTCGCCGATCATGTGGCAGATCGAGTTCACCGACCACGTCACGTGGTGCTGGAAGGAGATCCGCGCCAGGCCGGCCCAGAGGAACGCGGTCAGCGCACCCCACCACGAGAGGGTGATCAGGCCGCCCAGCAGCGGCGGGAGCAGCAGGCTCAGCACCACCCACAGGGGGAAGAGCCGGTCGACGACGCGCAGGTCGCGGTCGGCGGCCAGGTCCGGGGCGAACCGGTCGACGTTGGTCTTGTCACGGCCGAAGAGCCAGCCCATGTGCGCGTGCCAGAAGCCGCGGGCCAGGGCCACCGGCGACGTCCCGAACAGCCAGGGCGAGTGCGGGTCGCCCTCCCGGTCGGAGAAGGCGTGGTGACGCCGGTGGTCGGCGACCCAGACGAGCACCGGCCCCTGCGCGGCGAGGCCGCCGGCGATGGCCAGCGCGATCCGCAGCGCCCGCTTCGCCCGGAACGAGCCGTGGGTGAAGTAGCGGTGGTAGCCGACGGTGATGCCGAGCGTCGACACCACGAAGAACGCGCCGCCGAGGGTGAGGTCGAGCCAGCTGACGCCCCAGCCCCAGAACACCGGGACGGCCGCGGCGAGCGCGAGGAACGGGACGAGCAGGAAGGTGCGGATGGTGAGCAGCTCGGCGACGGTCTGCTTGCCGTCGAGCACGGGTTTGGGGGTCGGACGGGCAGCCTTCACAGAGGCGGTCATGCGGTACTCGTTTCGAGGTCGGCACGCGCGGGAGGGGGGCCCGCGCGGCGGCCGGGGAGCGGGAACACCCGGCGGTCAGCGGTCTGCGGGGGCCGGGCTCGTCGCCGCTCCTGCCGGCGATCGGCCTCGACGGCCACGGGCCGAGGGGGAAACCGGCGGGCCGCCGACGTCCGAGGGCCCCTCGACCCCCTCCACGTTACCGGACTGTTGTGAATCCGCAGTGTGGGCGGAACGAGTAAGGCCCCCGCCCCGGGAGGGGGCGAGGGCCTTAGGGTGCCTCGTGGCTCAGATGACGCTCACGCGCTGGGCCTGCGGGCCCTTCTGGCCCTGGCCGATCTCGAACTCCACGCGCTGACCCTCGTCGAGCGACTTGAAGCCGCTGCCCTGGATCTCGGAGTAGTGGACGAACACGTCCGGACCCCCGCCGTCCTGCGCGATGAAGCCGAAGCCCTTTTCGCCGTTGAACCACTTGACACTGCCCTGAGCCATACCCATACCTACTCTTTGTTGTGAGCCTGGATGTCCCGTTCGGACACCCGGTCTCGGCACCATCCTCCCATTACCGGCCCGCAGTGGCCACCCCCGGTGGTCAAACTCCCCAATCGGGGCGCAGCGGCATGCTCATCCCGCCCTCGTTGTCCGTCCGCACCCCGAGGATGTGGTGCAGTTCGATCTCCCGCCGTTCGAACGCCAGCCGGCAGGCCGCGAGGTACAGCGCCCACACGCGGCTGCGCCCGGCCCCGGCTTCGGCGACCGCCTCGTCCCAGTGCTCGTCCAGGTTGGCGCACCACCCGGCCAGGGTCTTCGCGTAGTGCTCGCGCAGGTTCTCCGAGTGCCGCACCTCCAGCCCGGCGTCGTGCATGGCCGTGACCAGCTCACCCGGGGATTCGAGCTCGCCGTCCGGGAAGACGTACCGGTCGATGAACCCGCGCGACCGGTGGGCGACGCTGGAGTCGGGGTTGGTGATGCAGTGGTTCAGCATCCGCCCGTGCGGCTTGAGCTTCGCGGCCAGGAAGCGGAAGTAGCCGGGGACGTTGCGCGCGCCGATGTGCTCGGTGAGCCCGATCGAGGAGATCGCGTCGAACCCCGTTTCGGTGACGTCCCGGTAGTCGAGGTGCCGGATCTCGGCGCGGTCCGCCAGGCCCAGCGCGACGATGTTCTTCTGCGCCCACTGCGCTTGTTCACGCGAAAGGGTGACACCGAGGGCCTCGACGCCGTAGTGCCGGACGGCGTGCGCGACCATCCCGCCCCAGCCGCAGCCGACGTCGAGCAGCCGCATCCCCGGCTGCAGGCCGAGCTTGCGGCAGATCAGGTCGAACTTGTTGGCCTGCGCTTCCTCCAGCGTCGCGTCCTCGGTGGGGAACACCGCGCAGGTGTAGGCCATCGACGGGCCGAGCACCAGTTCGTAGAACCGGTTGGACACGTCGTAGTGGCTGGCGATGGCCTCGCTGTCGCGCTGCTTCGAGTGCCGCAACGCGGTCAGCCCGCGCCGGAACCGGCTCGGGTGCTCCTCGGCCGGCGGCTTGACCGGCCGCAGGTGGCGCGGGCCGAGCTTGCGCAGCAGCCACAGCCGGTCGGCCGGGGTGAGCTGGTCGACCTGGGCCGCCAGCGCGTGCAGCGCCGTGTACAGGTCGCCTTCGACCTCCAGCGCGCCGGCGACGTACGCGCGGGCGAGGCCGAGGTCGCCGGGGGAGGACATCAGGTAGTCCAGCGCCAGCGGGGACCGCACCCGGATGGCCACGGGGGCGTCCGCCGGGCCGCTGCTGCTGCCGTCGTAGGCGGTGATCGACACGGTGGCGCGCGGTCCGAGGAGCCGCTCGAAGACCTCGCCGACCGTGGGGCTGTCCTGGGTCACGTTCGTTCCTTTCACCGGCGGCGGACGCACTTCTCGTAGAGGCCGAGCAGCCGCTCGCCCGGGTCGTAGGCCTGTTTGAGCGCGCGGTAGGCGTCGCCGTTGTAGAGCCGCCAGAACTCGTCCTCGGTGTAGAAGCTGTCCGAGTAGAGGGACTTGTGCCCGCCGAGCCGGGTCACCTCGGCTTCCACCATCCGGTTGTGCACGCCGTCGCGCTCGCCGGGTTCCAGCGGCACGGCCGACCAGAACCCGAAGTTGACGTACAGCTCTTCGGGGTCCAGTTCGTACAGCGGCCAGCGGACGCCGCCGGGCCGTTGCCGCAGCGGGCAGATCCAGACCGGGCTGATCGGGATCTCCCGTTCGAAGAACGCGAGGAACTCCGCGGCGCGGCCGAGCGGGACCTCGATGTCCTGCACGATCGTCTCCTCCGGCGGCAGCCGCCGGAGTTTCAGCAGCCGCTCGGCGATACGGAACCGGCGGTCGAGCGCGACGACCTTCCAGTAGACCGACGACCGGAGCAGGCGGCGGCCGAGCAGCAGCCGCGGCAGCTTGTGCTGGACGCCGAACGCGCGTGAGCACCAGAACCAGTCGGTGTCCCAGCGCCAGAGGTAGTCGCGGACGGTGAGGTGGTCGGTTTCACGCCGCCGGATCGACTTGTAGTAGATGTCGAGCCACGTGTAGTCGCTCGTCGCGGGCGCGGTGGCGGTGAACTTCGCCAGGGTGAGGTAGAGCTCGTCCGGGCCGAAGACGGTGCCGTCGACGAAGTCGTGTTCGCCGCTGTCGCAGGCTTCGCGCAGGGCGGCGAAGTAGGTGTCCCGGTCGTGGTGGCGGACGTGCCGGAGTTCCACGAACGGCTGCACCGGCTCCAGGAGGATCTTCAGCCGCAGGGCGTAGCCGAGGGTGCCGTAGGAGTTGGGGAAGCCGTGGAACAGGTCGCGGTGCTCGTTGTCCGGCGTGGCGACGACGATCCGGCCGTCCCCGGTGAGCACCTCCAGCTCGAGCACCGACTCGTGCGGCATGCCGTTGCGGAAGGACGAGGACTCGATGCCGAGGCCGGTGACCGCGCCGCCGAGCGTGATGGTCTTCAGCTGCGGCACGACCAGCGGCATCAGGCCGTGCGGCAAGGTGGCGTCGACGAGCTGTTCGTAGGTGACCATCCCTTCGACGTCGGCGGTGCGGGTCCCGGGGTCGACGCGCAGCACGTGGGTGAAGCCGGAGACGTCCAGTCCGGGGTGCTTCGCGGCGGCCCGGGAGCGGAACAGGTTGGAGGTCCGCTTCGCGAGCCGGACGGTCGTTTCACCGGCGATCGCGGTGAGCTGCCGTCTCAGTGCGTCGACGCGGGCTTCGTGCGCGGGGAACGGCGGGGCTTCCGGCGCCCCGGCCTGATCGATGGTCACGAGCACGATCCTGCCTCACGCCGCCGACGGGCGCACCGTGCCCACCGGGGCCGGTTTTTCCGGGCGTTCCGGTGGTGGGAACGGTTCAGGCGGCGGCGGGCAGCCGGGGGTCGCCTTCGAGCAGGTCCGCCGCCTCGGCCAGGAACGCGTCGGCCTTGCGCAGCCGGTCGGCCGTGCGCTGCTCGATCGCGGCCAGTCGCTCGGCGCGGCGCCGGGCGTACTCCGTCTCGCGGGCCATCTGTGCCCGGGCGTCCTCGAGTCTTCGAGCTGCCGTTTCCTCCGCTTCGCGGATGATCGCCGCCGCTCGTTCCCGGGCCGTCGCGACGACGCCGTCGGCTTCGGCGTGGGCCAGCTGGAGCAGGTGCCGCACGCGGTCCCCGACGGCGGCCGGGTCGGCGGGGGTCCGGCACAGGCGGTCGGCGCGGGCCCGCAACGCGGCGTTGTCGGAGCGGGCCTGTTCGAGGCGCTGCGCCAGGCTCTCCGCCTCGGCGACCGCGGCGTCGCGGTCGGCCGTGAGCAGGCGGATCTCGGTGAGGAGCTCGTCGATCCGCTCGTCGACCTGCTCGCGGTCGTAGCCGCGGAACGTCAGCGCGAAGCTCTCCGGCAGGGGGATCGTCATGGCCGGCGCAGCAGCGCGGCGAGTTCGCCGGCGTCGCCCGCGGTCCGGAGCGTCACGGGATCGGGCCGTCCCACGGTGTGGTCGTCCTGGTGCAGGGCTTCGACGAACCGGGCGACCCGGTGCGGCGGCGGGGCGACGGCCGGCCCGCCCAGGTAGCGCAGGACGATGAGGTCTTCACCCGAGTGCGTCTCGATCGCCGCCGCCCAGCCGCGGACCTCGTCCCAGAGCAGGGCGACGTCGCGGTCGGGGTAGTGGGGCAGCCGGGTGTCGAGGGCGACGTAGGCGGAGATCGGGCTGTCGTGGTCGAGCGTGCACGACTCGAGGCCGATGCCGAGCTCGGCGGTCACGTCGCGGAGGTAGCCGAGCAGGGCGGGGACGGCGGGGTGCTGGTAACCGGTCGGGAGTTCGATCGATGCGGTCACGGGGGTGGGTCGCCTTTCTCTTCGGTCACCTCGGTTCTAACATGTCATCGGATCGATGACAAGCAAGATGTCGCCGGATAGACGACACCGGTGCCCGGTTCGCCGGGATTGAGGGGCGGCACCCCGGGGTACCCGATCGAGTGATCGCGGAGGATCCCGCGGCGGGACGGGGAAAGCGAGGCGGCGTTGAGCATTCTGATCGACTTCGAGCGCGACACGGAGTTCTCGTTCGAGCGGCGGTTGCGCGGCTACCTGGGTGCGGTGGCCAGGGCCGTGGGGGTGGGACTGGAGTCGTGCACGCTCGACCCGGGCACGCCCGCGGCGGCCTACATCGCGCTGGACTGGCGCTTGTCCCGGTTCCCCGGCCACGACCTGGCCCTGGTGTGGGACGAGGTCCACGGCTGGGCGGCGGCGATCGAAGACGGCACGGCGACGGTCCTCGCCTACCTGGGCGGCGAGGTCCTCCCGGAGCCCCGCGCGGTGGTCCGTTTCCTGGCGGCGGTCCGCGCGGACGACCCGGACGCGGGCACCCCGGAGGCCCCGGTCCTCCGCGAAGCGGGCGACCACGAGCAGCTGCTGAATCTGGTCCCGGAGGTGGCGCCGGCCGGCCGCGGCTAGGCACACTGGGGCGGGTGGGGGAACTGACGGCGGAGGCCGTGGTCGACCAGCTGGTGCCGGCGACGCCGCGCGTGTCCCCGGACGGCCGGTGGGTGGTTTTTTCCAGCGCCCCGGTGGGCCGCGCGGGGCAGCACCCGGTGAGCACCCTGTGGCTCGCCCCGGCCGACGGCGGTGAGCCGCCCCGGGAGTTCGCGCCGAGCCCGGCGGAGGACCGGGAACCGCGCTGGTCGGCGGATGCCGGGCAGGTCTACTTCCTGTCGGACCGCGCCGAACGCGGCACGGCGCAGCTGTACCGGGCGAGCCGCGGGGGTGGCGCGCCGGAGCGGCTGACGGACTGGGGCACGGGTATCCGCGGCTACGTGCTGCTGCCGGACGACGATGCGGTGGTGCTGATCGCGCCGGGGGAGAAGGAGCGGGCGGCCGACCCCCGGGTCCGGGTGGTCGGGGCGGGTCGGACCGGTCCTTCCCAAAGCGGCCCGGTCGACCGAAGCCCCGAACCACCCCCGATCGCCGAACCCGACCCATCTCCTCGACCCATCTGGGACACCGTCGAACAACCCGGCCGGCTCTGGCTCCTCGACCTCCGCACCCTCTCCGTCCGCCCGCTCGGTGACTTCGGCTCGCGGCACGTCGTCGAAGCCGCCGTGCGGCCCGACGGTGCCGCCCTCGCCGTGCTCACCTGGTCCGCCGCCGACCGCGAACCCGGGATCTTCGAACCCGCCCTCCACCTGCTCGATCCCGCCACCGGTGCGCGGCAGGAGCTCGGGGTCCCGGCGCTGGAGGCCGCCTCGCTCACCTGGTGGCACGACGGCACGGGCTGGCGTCTCGCCTACCTCGGCCTCACCCCACCCGGCCTGATCGGCGGCGACGCGATCTTCGACGCCGCCGGTCACCGGAACCTCACCGCCGGGCTCCCCGCCTGCCCGATCGAACTGGCCGGCGACGGCCCGCTGCTGGCGCTGTTCGCCGAAGGCCTCGACACCACGATCCAGCGCTTCGATTCCGGCACCTTCACCGAGCTCACCCGCGCGACCGGCAGTCTCCAGCACCTCCACGCGGGCGGCGGGAAGGTCGCCGTCGTCGCGAGCACCGCCACCGAGCCCGACGCCGTCCACTGTGGACCGGCGAACGGCCCGCTCGCCCGCCTCGGCGAACTCCCGCTGCGCGGGATCCGGTGGGGCACCCAGGAACGCCTGTCCTACCAGGCCGAAGACGGCTTGGAGCTCGACGGCCTCCTGATCCTCCCGCCCGGCCGGACCCGCGCCGACGGGCCCTTCCCGCTCGTCACCCTGGTCCACGGCGGCCCGTACGACCGCTACGCCGACCGGTTCCAGCTCGGCTGGTTCCGCTGCGGCCAGTGGCTGGCCGCCGCCGAGTTCGCGGTGTTCCTCCCGAATCCCCGCGGCGGCCTCGGCCACGGGCACGCCTTCGCCGCGAGCGTCGCCGGGGACGTCGGCGGTGCCGAGTTCACCGACCTCCTCACCGGCATCGACCTGCTCGTGAAGGACGGCGTCGCCGACGAAGACCGGCTCGGGATCGCCGGCGGGAGCCACGGCGGGTTCATGGCCGCCTGGGCCGTCGCGCACACGGACCGCTTCAGGGCGGCCGTCGTCAACGCGGGCGTCATCGACTGGCCCCTGCTCGCCGCCACCGGTGAGCACAGCCGGTTCGAGCTCGCCCTCGGCAGCCGGGAAACCAGCCCGATCACCCACGCGGACCGGATCGCGACCCCCGTCCTCCTCGTGCACGGCGAGGACGACACGAACGTCCCGCTCTCGCAGGCCGAACTCCTGCACCACGCCCTCGGCGACCGCGAGCACGAGTTCGTGGTCTACCCCCGGGAGGGCCACTCCCTCCGCGAACGCGGCCACCAGCTCGACTTCCTGCACCGCACCCGCGCCTGGTTCTCACACCTGCTCGCCTAGCTTGTACTCGGCCCCGCCGGTGAACGAGAACCCGTCGGCGCCGACCGTGACGTCGGCTTCGCGCGGCTCGGCCCGGGCGACGACCGGCTGCACCCCGCCGTCCAGGTCGAGCACCGGTGACGCGTCGGTGTACCAGCTCGGCACCACCGGGTTGCCCCACCAGTCGCGGCGCTGGTTGTCGTGGACGTCCCAGGTGATCACCGGGTTGTCCGGGTCGCCGGTGTAGTAGTCGTGCGTGTAGATCTCGATCCGGTGCCCGTCGGGGTCGCGGACGTACAGGTAGAACGCGTTGGACACGCCGTGGCGGCCCGGGCCGCGTTCGATCGTCCCGGGCTTCCGCAGCGCGCCGAGGTGGTCGCAGATGTGCAGGATCTGGTGCCGCTCGTGCGACGCGAACGCGATGTGGTGCAGCCGGGGGCCGTCGCCGCCGGTCAGTGCCACGTCGTGGACCGTCGGCTTGCGGAACATCCAGGCCGCGTACACCGTGCCCTCGTCGTCCTGGATGTCTTCCGAAACGCGGAAACCCAGGCCCTCGTAGTACTTCCGGGCCGCCGGGACGTCCGGGGTGTCCAGGTTGAAGTGGTCCAGTCGCGACAGCGCGCCGGCGCCGTGGACGTCGTAGCGCTGGGTGAACCGCTCGACGTGCCCGGCCTCGTGGAAGAACTCGACCGGGAACCCGAGCGGGTCGAGCACGCGCACCGCCTCGCCGATGCCCCGCGTCGCGCCGGCCGGCCGTCGTTCGACCCGGCAGCCGAGCCCGTGGTGGTACACCTCGGCCAGGTCGAGGTCGGCCGGCGTGCGCACCCGGTAGGCCAGCACGCCCAGCGCGGGTTCGGGACCTTTTCGCAGCACCAGCGAGTGGTGCAGGTACTCCTCGAAAGCCCTCAGGTACAACGCGGAATCATCTTCGTGGGTGACGACGAGCCCGAGCACGTCGACGTAGAACGCCCGTGACGCGGCCAGGTCGGTGACGACGAGTTCGGCGTAGGCGCAGCGGATGACGTCCGGTGGGGTGGCGGTCATGACTGTCCCTTCCGGCCACTGCCGAACCGGGCCGTGTGCACCGGCCCGAGCGAGACGTGGATGGCCTGCTGGTGGGTGTAGAAGTCGAGCGAGCGGTAGCCGCCTTCGTGGCCGAGGCCGGACGCCTTGACCCCGCCGAACGGCGTCCGCAGGTCGCGGACGTTGTGCGAGTTCAGCCAGACCATCCCGGCTTCGACGGACTGCGCGAAGGTGTGCGCCCGGGCCAGATCGGTCGTCCACAGGTAGGCGGCCAGGCCGTACTTGACGTCGTTCGCCAGCGCGAGGGCCTCGGCTTCGGTGTCGAACGGCGTAAGCGCGACGACCGGGCCGAAGATCTCCTCCTGGAAGATCCGCGCGGTCGAAGGCACGTCGGCGAAGACCGTCGGTGCCACGTAGTTGCCGCTGTCCAGACCGGATGGACGGCCGCCGCCGGCGAGCAGGCGCCCTTCGGTCTTGCCGAGCTCGACGTACCGCATGACCTTGTCGTAGTGCTCGGGATGCACCAGGGCGCCGACCTCGGTGGCCGGGTCGTGCGGGTCGCCGACGACGATGTTCGCCGCCCGTTCCGCGTACCGGGCACAGAATTCGTCGTAGATCGGGCGCTCGACCAGGATCCGGCTGCCGGCGGTGCAGCGCTCGCCGTTGAGCGAGAACACGCCGAACAGCGTCGAGTCGAGGGCGGCGTCGAGGTCGGCGTCGGCGAAGACGATCGCCGGGGACTTGCCGCCCAGTTCCATCGACATGCCCTTGAGGTGGGCCGCGCAGTTGCGGTAGATCGTCTGCCCGGTGGTGGTCTCGCCGGTGAAGGAGATCAGCGGGACGTCCGGGTGCTTGACCAGGGCGTCGCCCGCTTCCTCGCCGTAGCCGTTGACCAGGTTGAACACCCCGTCCGGCAGCCCGGCCCCGGCGAAGATGCCCGCCCACAGGCTCGCCGAGAGCGGCGTGAACTCGGCCGGCTTGAGCACCACCGTGCAGCCCGAGGCCAGCGCGGGCGCGAGCTTCCAGCTCTCCAGCATGAACGGCGTGTTCCACGGCGTGATCAGCCCGGCGACGCCGGCCGGCTTGCGGTGCACGTAGTTCACCTGCCGCCCGGGCACCTGGTAGGTGTCGTCGGCCTGGGCGACGACGAGGTCGGCGAAGAACCGGAAGTTCTCGGCCGCCCGCTGCGCCTGCCCGAGGGCCTGGGTGATGGGCAGGCCGGTGTCGAACGTCTCCAGCTCGGCCAGCCGCCGGTCCTGGGCTTCGACGGCGTCGGCGATCCGGTTCAGGATCCGCGCCCGGGCCCGCGGCAGCATCCGCGGCCACGGGCCCTCGACGAACGCCTGGCGTGCCGCGGCCACCGCGCGGTCGACGTCCTCGGCCTGGCCCGCCGCCGCGGTCGCATAGGGCGTGTTGGACACCGGGTCGAGGACGTCGAACGTCTTGGCGGAGACGCTGCCGACGAGCTCGCCGCCGATGCAGTGCTTCAGCTCGCCCGGCAGTCCTTCCGGGACGTAGTGGGTCATTGCTTTCCTCCCACGGTGAAGCCTTCGGCCGGCGAGAGGTACTTCGCGCCTTCGGCCATGAGGTCCTTGATGCGGGCGACGCCGGATTCGGTCGGCGGGATCAGCGGCGGCCGGACGTGCCCGGAAGCGATCAGCCCGCGCTGCGCCAGCACCCACTTGCCGGGTGCCGGGTTCGTCTCGACGAACAGCAGGTCGACCAGCGGGTGCAGGCCGTAGTGGAGCTCCCGGGCCCGCTCGTGGTCGCCCGCCTGCCACGCGGTGTACATCTCCGCGCAGGCGGCCGGGGCGATGTTGGCCGTCGCGCTGACGAACCCGGCGCCGCCGAGGGCCAGCAGCGGCAGGCAGAGCAGCTCGATCCCGGACCAGACGAGCAGTTCCCGGCCGCAGAGGTGCAGCACGCGGGAGAAGTGTTCGAAGTCCTTCGTCGTCTCCTTGATCCCGACGAAGTTCTCGCACGAGCGGTACAGCCGCAGCACGGTCTCGGGGGCCAGGTCGACCGCGGTCCGGCTCGGCACGTTGTAGGCGACGATCGGCAGGCCGGGGAACTCCCGGCAGACCGTGCGGTACCAGACGAAGAGGGCGTCCTGCGTCGGCCGGGCGTAGTACGGCGTGATGACCAGGGCGGCGTCGATCCCGGCGTCCTCCGCGAGCGCCGTCAGCTCCAGGGTTTCGTCGAGCTTCGCCGAGCCGGTGCCCGGCACGAACGGGACGCGGTCGCCGACCGCCGCGGCCACCGTCCGGATCGCTTCGGCGCGCTCGGCCACCGTCTGGGAGCCGGGCTCGCCGGTGGAGCCGCCGATCGAGATGCCGTGCGTGCCCGAGGCGAGCTGCCAGCGCACGAGGTTCTTCAGCCCGTCGTGGTCGACGGCACCTTCGGCGGTGAACGGCGTCATCAGCGGCGCGATCGACCCGCGGACGGCCTGGGGGTCGGAGCGGAAGCGCATGGGTTTCCCTTCCTGCGTCAGTGGCGGCAGCCTTCGAAGAGCACCGCGTGGAAGCCCCGGTTGAGGCCGGTGAACCGGGCCGGTTCGAAGGGCCCGAGGCAGCCGGCCGGCTCGGTGTCGAGCGCCCGTGCCCGGGCCGGCGCGCCGGAGGTCAGCAGCGGCGCGGCGGCGTAGCCCTCGACGAGCGCGAAGGTCTGCCGGTAGCCGGGGGAGAAGGTGCCGTCGGCGATCCGGCTCCTGATCCACTGGTAGGCGATCCGCGGCTTGCTCAGCGCGGTGCCGGTCACCGTTTCGCGCGCCATGCGGCGTACCTTCCGCGCCAGTGCTCGTCCATCGGGTAGAGCCCTTCGACGCGCTCGCCCGCGGCGACCTGTTCGGCGATGAACGTCTCCTGCCGCTCCTGTTCGATCGCCGCCTCGACGACCTCTTCGACGAGGTCCGGCGGGATGACCAGGACCCCGTCGGCGTCCCCGGCGAGCACGTCACCCGGGCACACCGCCGCACCGCCGCAGGCGATCGCGACGTCGACGTCCCACGGCACGTGCCGCCGGCCGAGCACCGCCGGGTGCGGCCCGGCGTGGTAGGTGGGGATGTCCAAAGCGGACACCGCGGCCAGGTCGCGGACCCCGCCGTCGGTGACGATCCCGGCCGCGCCGCGCACCTGCGCCCGCAGCGCGAGGATGTCGCCGACCGTGCCGGTGCCGCGTTCGCCGCGGGCCTCCACGACGAGGACGTCGCCGGGGCCGAGGCTGTCGATCGCCTGCTTCTGCGCGTTGTAGCCGCCGCCGCGGGCCTTGAACAGGTCTTCGCGGTACGGCAGGTACCGCAGGGTCCGCGCGCGGCCGGTCAGCCGGGTGCCCGGCCGGGTCGAGGTGAGCCCGTCGATCGACACGGCGTCGTACCCGCGCTTGCGCAGCTGGGCGGACAGCGTCGCGGTGCCGACGGATTCGATCTTCTCGCGGAGCTGCGGAGTCAGCTCGAACCCCGGTCCGGCCGTCCCGTACGCGTCCGCGCGCTGCTTCTCGTCGACCCGGGGGAGTGCGCCGTACGGTCCGAACGGGACGGTCCCTTCGGCGATGGTGGTCACCAGGCGGCCGGTGGTGTGGCCGCCGCTGTCGACCTCGACCTCGACGACGTCGCCGGGGACGGCGACCGACGCACCCGCCGGGGTGCCGGTCAGGATGACGTCGCCGGGTTCGAGGGTGATCAGCTGCGAGAGGTCGGCGACCAGCCGCCCGAAGGAGAAGAGCAGGTCACCGGTGGTGTCCTCCTGGACGAGCTCGCCGTTGAGCCAGGTCCGCAGCCGCAGCGCGGCCGGGTCGAGGTCCGCCGCGGGCAGGACGCCCGGGCCGAGCGGGGTGAAGCCGTCGCCGCCCTTCGAACGCAGGTTGCTGCCCTTGTCGGCGTACCGGAGGTCGTAGACGCCGAAGTCGTTGGCCGCGGTGACGCCTTCGACGGACGACCAGCCCGCTTCGGGGGTGACGCGGCGGGCGGTGTGCCCGATGACCAGCGCGATCTCGCCTTCGAACCCCAGCAGCTCGGTGCCGGCCGGGCGCTCGAGCACCGCGCCGCTCGCCGCGACGGACGTCGGCGGCTTGAGGAAGTACGACGGCTGCTGCGGCACCCGGCCGCGCTGGGCGGCGCGGGAGCGGTAGTTCAGGTGCAGCGCGATGATCTTGCCGGGCCGCGCGATGCCGGTCATCGGGGTTCCTGCCTGCCGGAGCGGAAGTGCGGCGTTGTATACGATAACTGATACGATCTTTGGCGACAACAGCCGCCGGCGTGTGAAGCCCGGTCCGATCGGGCATTCCGCGGGCATGACGAGAACCCGCGCCTACCGCGACGGCGTGCTGCACAAGGAAGACTTCCCGCTCGCGGACGTCTCCGACTTCCTCGCCGAGCCCGGTACGGCCGTGTGGGTCGACCTCTGCGAGCCGTCGGAAGCGGACCTGGCGGAGCTGGCCGGAGAACTGGGCCTGCACCGGCTGGCCGTGGAGGACGCCGTTCAGGAGCACCAGCGGCCGAAGCTCGACCGCTACGCCGAGCACGCCTTCCTCACCGCCTACGCGGTGCGGTTCGACGCGGCCGCCGGGGACCTCGCGACCTCCGAGCTGGCGGCGTTCCTCACCGCGCAGGCGCTGGTGACGGTCCGCAAGGACGACGGGTTCGACATCGAGGCGGTGGTCCGCCGCTGGGACGAGAACACCGAGCTGGCGAAGTCCGGCGTGCCGTTCCTGGTGCACGGCCTGCTCGACTTCGTCGTCGACGGCCAGTACGAGGCCGTGCAGGCGCTGGACGAACAGGTCGAAGGACTGGAAGACCTCGTGTTCGACGACCGGCCGGACACCTCGGTGCTGCAGCGGCGCTCGTTCCGGCTGCGCAAGAGCCTGACCCGGCTGCGCAAGGTCGTGCTGCCGATGCGCGAGGTGATCAGCTCGCTGATGCGCCCGGACCTGCGGCTGGCCGACGAGCTGACGCGCCCGTACTTCGAAGACGTCCACGACCACGCCCGGCAGGCGGCCGAGCAGACCGAGTCGTTGCGGGAGCAGGTGACCACGATCCGGGAGACGCAGCTGAACCTGCAGGGCAACCGGCTCAACCTGATCATGAAGAAGGTCACCGGCTGGGCGGCGGTGATCGCGGTGCCCACCGCGGTGACGGGGTTCTACGGCCAGAACGTGCCGTACCCGGGAAACGGCACCCCGGCCGGCTTCTGGACGTCGACGGCCGTGGTGCTCGTGCTGTCGTTCGGGCTGTGGGGGTTGTTCAAGAAGAAGGACTGGCTCTGAACCTCGAAGCTCCACAGTGGAGTGTCCACTGCGGACGCCCGGCTGCGGGCGCGACGAAGCTCCGCGACGTCGGGGAGAGCACGTCGGCGGAACCCGTGCCGCCATTCAGCCGAACGGGTCAGTGTGGCCGGATGGCCTGGCAGGAAAGGAAAGGCTTCGAGGACCGCCTGGGGTGAGCACGCGCGGACACGGGCGCGGCTGGTTGCTCAACCGTTGCCGTCCAGTTTAGTGCAGCTGCACTATGCTGAGCCATCCGGTGTGCAGACAGCGGGGCGGCGCCGAGCGCCGGCAAACCAGGAAACGGGTGGCGGATGGGTGGGGCAATGGTCGAGGGGGCGCGCCCGGGTGCCAACGGGGCAGTCGCCGGAGTGGGCGAGGCCGGCGAGCAGGAGCTGCGCCGGCTGCTGGCCGGCCTGACCGCCGTCCGCGACGGCGACTTCGGCATCCGGCTGCCCGGCGGGGCCGACGGCCTGCTCGGCGAGATCGCCACGGTGTTCAACGGCATGGCCGACCAGCTTTCGCTGTTCACCTCCGAGGTCACCCGCGTCGCCCGCGAGGTCGGCAGCGAGGGGCAGCTCGGCGGCCAGGCGAAGGTCCCCGGCGTGTCCGGCACGTGGAAGGACCTCACCGACTCGGTGAACGCCATGGCCGGCAACCTCACCACCCAGGTGCGTGACATCGCGCAGGTGGCGACCGCGGTGGCGAAGGGCGACCTGTCGCAGAAGATCGACGTCGACGCGCGCGGCGAGATCCTGGAGCTGAAGGACACCGTCAACACGATGGTGGACCAGCTGTCGTCGTTCGCGGACGAGGTCACCCGGGTGGCGCGCGAAGTCGGCAGCGAAGGCCGCCTCGGCGGCCAGGCCCAGGTGCCCGGCGTCGGCGGTGTCTGGCGCGACCTCACCGATTCGGTGAACTTCATGGCCGGCAACCTGACCGACCAGGTCCGCAACATCGCCCAGGTGACGACGGCGGTCGCGAAGGGTGATCTGTCGCAGAAGATCACCGTCGACGCCCGCGGCGAAATCCTCGAACTCAAGAACACCATCAACACGATGGTGGACCAGCTGTCGTCGTTCGCCGACGAGGTCACGCGCGTCGCGCGAGAAGTGGGCACCGAAGGACGGCTGGGCGGCCAGGCCGACGTCAAGGGTGTCTCGGGCACCTGGCGCGACCTCACCGACTCGGTGAACTTCATGGCCGGCAACCTGACCGACCAGGTTCGCAACATCGCCCAGGTCGCCACCGCGGTGGCGAGCGGCGACCTCTCGCAGAAGATCAACGTCACCGCCCGCGGCGAGGTCCTCGAACTCAAGGACACGCTGAACACGATGGTGGATCAGCTGTCCGCGTTCGCGGACGAGGTCACCCGGGTGGCGCGCGAGGTGGGTACCGAGGGCCGGCTGGGCGGCCAGGCCGACGTCAAGGGCGTCTCCGGCACCTGGAAGGACCTCACCGAGTCGGTCAACGTCATGGCCGACAACCTCACCGCGCAGGTCCGGTCGATCGCCCAGGTCACCACCGCGGTCGCCCGCGGTGACCTGTCCCAGAAGATCCGTGTCGACGCCCGCGGCGAAATCCTCGAGCTGAAGGACACCATCAACACGATGGTGGACCAGCTGTCCGCGTTCGCGGACGAGGTCACCCGGGTGGCGCGCGAGGTCGGCACCGAGGGCAACCTGGGTGGCCAGGCGACCGTCCGCGGCGTGTCCGGGACCTGGAAGAACCTGACCGACAACGTCAACGTCATGGCGTCCAACCTGACCGGCCAGGTGCGCTCGATCGCCCAGGTCGCGACCGCGGTCGCCCGCGGTGACCTGTCCCGGAAGATCACCGTCGAGGCCAAGGGCGAGGTCGCGGCCCTGACCGACGTCATCAACACGATGGTCGACACGCTGTCCGCGTTCGCCGACGAGGTCACCCGGGTGGCCCGCGAGGTCGGCACCGAGGGCATGCTCGGCGGCCAGGCCCGGGTGCCGAACGTGGCCGGCACCTGGAAGGACCTCACCGACAACGTCAACTCGATGGCGAACAACCTCACCGGGCAGGTCCGCAACATCGCCCAGGTGACCACCGCCGTCGCCCAGGGTGACCTGACCCGCAAGATCGACGTCGACGCCCGCGGCGAGATCCTCGAGCTCAAGACCACGATCAACACGATGGTCGACCAGCTCTCGGCGTTCGCCGCGGAGGTCACCCGCGTGGCCCGCGAGGTCGGCAGCGAGGGCCGTCTCGGCGGCCAGGCCGAGGTCGAAGGCGTGTCGGGCACCTGGAAGCGGCTGACGGAGAACGTCAACGAGCTGGCCGGGAACCTCACCCGGCAGGTGCGCGCGATCGCCGAGGTCACCAGCGCGGTCGCCGAGGGCGACCTGACCCGGTCGATCACGGTCGACGCCTCCGGCGAGGTCGCCGAGCTGAAGGACAACATCAACTCGATGGTGGAGTCGCTGCGCGAGACGACGCGGGCGAACCAGGAGCAGGACTGGCTGAAGTCCAACCTGGCCACCATCACCGGGCTGATGCAGGGCCGCCGCGACCTCGCCGTCGTCGCGGCCGCGGTGATGGACGAGCTCGTCCCGCTGGTCAACGCCCAGTACGGCGCGTTCTACCTGGCCGACGACACCGCCGAGGTCCCCGAGCTGCGGCTGGTCGGCGCCTACGGCCACCCGGACGACGGCGACGGCCCCGCGGTCCGCTTCAAGGTGGGCCAGTCGCTGGTCGGGCAGGCCGCCCGCAGCCGCCGCGCGATCGCCGTCGACGACGTCCCGCCCGGGTACGCCACCATTTCGTCCGGCCTGGGCAGCACCGCGCCGGCCAACCTGATCGTGCTGCCGATCGTGGTCGAGGACCAGGTGCTCGGCGTGATCGAGCTGGCCTCGGTGCACGGCTTCACCACGGTGCACCGGGCGTTCCTCGAACTGCTGATGGAGCAGATCGGCGTCAACGTCAACAGCATCGTCGCCAACGCCCGCACCGACGAGCTGCTCGGCGAGTCGCAGCGGCTGACCGCGGAGCTGCAGGCCCGGTCCGAAGAACTGCAGGCGCGGCAAGAGGAACTCCAGTCCTCCAACGCCGAGCTGGAGGAGAAGGCGGCGCTGCTGGTCACGCAGAACCGCGACATCGAGACGAAGAACCTGGAGATCGAGCAGGCCCGCCAGGAACTGGAGGCCCGCGCCCAGCAGCTGACCCTGGCGTCGAAGTACAAGTCGGAGTTCCTGGCCAACATGAGCCACGAGCTGCGCACCCCGCTCAACAGCCTGCTGATCCTCGCCCAGCTGCTCGCGCAGAACCCGACCCGCAACCTCACCGCCAAGCAGGTCGAGTACGCGGGCATCATCCACTCCGCGGGCTCGGACCTGCTCCAGCTGATCAACGACATCCTCGACCTGTCGAAGGTCGAGGCCGGCAAGATGGACGTCACGCCGGAGCAGGTGTCGCTGCGCCAGCTCATCGACTACGTCGAGGCGACGTTCCGGCCGATGACGTCGCAGCGCAACCTCGACTTCCGGATCACCGTCGCGCCCGGCTCGCCGACCGAGCTGCTCACCGACGACTCGCGGCTGCGGCAGGTGCTGCGCAACCTGCTGTCCAACGCCGTGAAGTTCACCGAGGTCGGCGGGATCGAGCTGCACATCGAGCCGGTGGACCCGGAACGGCTGCCACGGCCGTTGCGCGTGCACGGGCCCGCTGTCGCGTTCCGGGTCACCGACACCGGCATCGGGATCGCCGAGCACCAGCTCGAATCGATCTTCGGCGCGTTCCAGCAGGCCGACGGCACCACCAGCCGCAAGTACGGCGGCACCGGGCTCGGCCTGTCGATCAGCCGGGAGATCGCCCAGCTCCTCGGCGGCGTCATCACGGCCGAGAGCACGCTGGGCGAGGGCAGCACGTTCACCTTCTCGCTGCCGGTCGCGCGGCCGGACTTCGCGCCGCTGCCGGCCGGGGAGCACCCCGGCACCGCCCTGGTGACGACGGATTCCGGCACCGCCGTGGCGTCCTCGGGCCCGCGGCCGTACCGGCGGCTGCTGGTCGTCGAGGAACGCCAGCACGGCCTGCTCACCCTCGTCGCCGAGAGCGCGGCGGCGGACCTGGCCGACAGCCGCGACATCGGCCTCTCGCCCGCCGACGTCGAAGTCGTGACGGCGGTCGGCACGCAGGAGGCCGCGGCCGCCCTCGCCACCGACGCCTACCACTGCGTGGTGCTCGACCTGGACCTGCCGGACCGGACGGCGTTCACCTTCCTCGACGCGATGCAGGGCGACAGCGCGCTGCGGCTGGTGCCGGTGCTCGCGCACAACAGCCGCCGGCTCGACGTCGAACTCGAACAGCTGGTGCAGTCCCGCGCGGACCGGCAGTCCCTTGAGGTGCTGTCCGGGCTGGACGAACTGCGCGAGCGGATCGCCCTGCACCTGTCGGCCGAAGAGCCCGGCGCGGTGCTGCCGCTGGTCCGCCCGGACGAGCCGGCCGCGCCGGTGCGGCCGGCCGACGTCGACACCACGCTGGCCGGGCGCACGGTGCTGATCGTCGACGACGACCCGCGCAACGTCTACGCGCTGACCGGGATCCTGGAGCTGCACGGCATGCAGGTGCTGCACGCCGAGGACGGCCGCAAGGGCGTCGAAACGGTCGCCGCGCACCCGGGCATCGACCTGATCCTGATGGACGTGATGATGCCGGAGATGGACGGCTACACCGCGACCGCGAAGATCCGCGCGATGCCCGAGCACGCCGGCATCCCGATCGTCGCGGTGACGGCGAAGGCGATGCCGGGGGACCGGGAGAAGAGCCTGGCCTCGGGCGCGACCGACTACGTGACGAAACCGGTGGACGCCGACGATCTGATCACCCGCATCAAGCGGCACGTGACGGCGTGATCGGGTGACGACCGAGAACGAGATCGTCCCCGTGCTGCCGCCGCCCGCCGAGGTGTCGGCCAACCTCGCCCGGCTCGCCGACACCGTCGCGCGGCTGCGCGGCGAGGTCGACCACGCGCACGCCGTCGCCGACGGCCGTGCGCTGATCGAGCTGGCCAAGGGCGTGCTGATGGAACGCCTCCACTGCACGCCGGCGGACGCCGCGAGGCAGCTGGAAACGCTGGCCGAACGCTCCGGCATGACGCCGCTGGCGTTCGCCGCGGACGTCGTCGGCGAGGCGGCCGAGGACCGCATCACCGAGGTGACGCAGGAGTTCCTCGCCCGCGCCGAAGGCGAAGAGTCCGTCGCGGTGCGGTTGCGCACCGCCGAAAGCGGCGTGCTCGCCGCCGGGGACACCCAGCGCGTCGCGGAGTCCATTTTGGAGCACGCGCTGCGGCCGATGGGCGCGACCGCGGTCGCGGTGTGGCTCGCCGGGCCCGACGGCTCGCTGACCCTGGCCGGGTCGGCGGGTTTCTCGGCCGAGGAGGCGGCCCGCTGGCGGTACGTCCCGCCGGGCGTGGCCACGCCCGCCCGCAGCGCGCTGATCGAACGCGACACCGTCTGGTTCCCGACGCTGGCGACGGCCGGGCTGCCGTCGGTCGGGCAGCACACGCTGTCCGGCGGCGGCCGCGTCGCGGTGCCGACCGGCACCGGCGGCCGGATCATCGGCGTCGTCGAGATGTGCTGGCCGGAGCCGCTGCCCGCGGAACCGGGCCGCCAGCGCCGTCAGCTGGAGGCGCTGGCCGAGCTGTGCGCGCACACCCTCGACACGTGGGACGGCGTGATCGCGCCGGTCGCCGCGGACGGCTCCGGGGACTTCCTGAGCGAGCTGGTCGACTTCATCGACGGCCTGCACGACCCGGCCGTGCTGCTGTCGCCGTGCCTGGACGGCGGCGATTACCTGAGCGACTTCCGCATCCACCACGCCAACGTCCGGTTCGCCGACCCGGGCGGGCGGCCGCGCAGCCGGATCGTCGGCACCCGGATGCTGGAGTCCTACCCGCTGGCGGCCGAGGAGAGCGGCCTGCTGGACAAGATCCGGCGCGTCTACGCCACCGGGGAGCCGTTCCGGGCCGACAGCATGGCGATCACCACCCTGGTCGACCAGGTGCCGCTGACCGTGCTCACCGACGTCAACGTCACCCGGTTCGCCGGGAACGTGCTGCTGATCCTGCGCATCCAGGACGACGCGGCGAAGCTCGCCGTGCTGCTGCAGCACGCCCAGCGGCTGGGCCGGATCGGCGGCTTCGAGGAGAACGTCGTCACCGGGGCGATCACCTGGAACACCGAGCTGTTCGCGCTGTACGGCCTGCCGCCGAACGCCACGCCGTTGTCGCTGCACGACCTGGCCGCGAACGCCCACCCCGACGACGCGCCGGCGATCGGCCGGTTCCTGCGGGCAGTGCTGCACCACAAGCGCCCGTCGTCGACGGCGTTCCGGCTGCAGCGCTCCGACGGCGTCGCCCGGCACATCCGGGTGGTCGCCGAGCCGGTGGCCGACGGCCGCGGTGAGCTGGTCGCGGTCCGCGGCGCCTACCAGGACGTTTCGTCGCAGCACTGGACCGAGGTGGCGCTGGCGGCGACGCGGGACAGGCTGGCCGAGACCGAGCAGGAGGCGATGGAGCGCAACCGGCTGGCGCTGCAGCTGCAGCACGCGATCATGCCGCCGGCCAAGGGCCCGATCGACATGCCGGGCCTGCGCGCGGCGGTCCGCTACCGCCCGGCGGAGAAGGAACACCTGGTCGGCGGCGACTGGTACGACGCGGTGGCGTTGCCGACCGGCGAGGTCCTGCTGTGCGTCGGCGACGTGGCCGGCCACGGCATCGACGCGGCGACGGGCATGGTGAGCCTCCGCAACGCCCTGCGCGGCCTCGCGGCGACCGGCGCCGGGCCGGGTCAGCTGCTGACGTGGCTGAACCTGGTGGCCTACCACCTGACCGACCACGTCACGGCGACGGCGGTGGCGGCGGTGTACGACCCGGCCAGCCGCCGGCTGCGCTGGGCCCGGGCGGGGCACCTGCCCCCGATCGTCCGCCACCGCGACGGCACGGCGACGACGTTGCCGCTGATCCGCGGCTCCCTGCTGGGCGCGGTCCGCGACGTGGCCTACCAGGAGGACGATCTGCAGCTGGCCGAGGGCGACATCCTGCTGATCTACACCGACGGCCTGATCGAGCGCCGCGACCGCCCGGTCCAGGATTCGGTGTCCCGCCTGGTCACCCTGGTCGACGGCCACGACGGAGGGCTGGAGCACCAGCTGGACCGGCTGCTGACCTACAGCACGGCGGACACCGACGACGACACCTGCGTGGTCGGCATCGAGGTGATCACCGTCACGGATTGATGGCCAGCACGAGGAAGCCCGCCAGCAGGACCAGGTGCACGCCGCCCTGGAGGCGGGTGGCGCGGCCCGGGACCACCGTCAGGACGCTGACCACCACCGTCAGCGCCAGCAGGACGATCTGCGTCGGACCCAGGCCGAGCAGCAGCTGACCCGGCAGCCACACGGACGCCAGCGCGATCGCCGGGATCGTCAGGCCGATGCTGGCGATCGCCGAGCCGTACGCCAGGTTGAGGCTGATCTGCATCCGGTCGCGCTGGGCCGCGCGGACCGCGGCCAGGGTCTCCGGCAGCAGCACCAGCAGCGCGATCACCACGCCGACGAACGACTGCGGGAAGCCGGCCGCGCGCACGCCCGCCTCGATCGCCGGTGACTCCACCTTCGCCAGCCCCACCACCGCGACCAGCGCGACGAGCAGCAGGACGAGACTGCCCAGGGCCGCCCGGTCGGTCGGCGGGTCGGCGTGGTCGTCCTCCTTGACCGCGCCGTCGGCCGCCACCGGGAGGAAGAAGTCGCGGTGGCGGACCGTCTGCGTCAGCACGAACGTCCCGTACAGCACCAGCGACGCCAGCGCGGCGAACGTCAGCTGGGTGGGGGAGAAGGCCGGCCCGGGCGTGCTGGAGGTGAACGCCGGCAGCACCAGGCTCAGCGTGGCCAGCGTCGCGACCGTCGCCAGCGCGGCGCCGCTGCCCTCGGAATTGAACAGCGTCGAGCCGTAGCGGCGGGCGCCGACGAGCAGCGAGATGCCGACGATGCCGTTGGTGGTGATCATGACGGCCGCGAACACCGTGTCCCGCGCCAGCGAACCGGCGTCCGGGCCGCCGGAGACCATCATCGTGACGATCAGCGCGACCTCGATGACGGTGACCGCGACCGCGAGCACCAGCGAGCCGAACGGTTCCCCGACGCGGTGGGCGACGACCTCCGCGTGGTGCACCGCGGCCAGCACGGTCGCCCCCAGCGCGACGGCGACGACGGCCACGAAGACCGGGCCGAGGTCGCGGCCCCAGGACAGCGCCAGCACGAGCACGCCGAGCACCGGGGTGACGGAGGTCCAGGACAGCAGGAAGGATCTCAGCGCGGCGACCATGTCTCCACCCTGGCACACCGGCGCGGGTTCCGCTGTCCCGTAAGGCACTTCTCACATCGTCCCATGTGGACGGTCGACTTGGACCAGCCGTGGTGCGGCCGTCAGCACGTGCCGGCGGAAGGTTTCGCTCAACGGCGGGAGTTTCCGGCCGGTCGCCCAAGCCAGGCCGATGTCGCGCGCAGCGTCCACATCGGTCAGTTCGAGGTGCGGCGCCGGGAACGCCGCCGTGTGGGGCAGGGGCAGCACCGAAACCCCGAGCCCGGCGGTGACGAGCCCACGCAGCGTTTCGACCTCGTCGCCTTCGAACCCGGTGCGCGGGGCGAACCCGGCCTCGGCGCACAGCCGCTCGGTCGTCTCCCGCAGCGCGTAACCCGGGCGCAGGAGGATGAACGTCTCGTCCGCGACGTCGGCGAGGCGGACCCGGCGGCGTCCCGCGAGCCGGTGCCGCGGCGGGACCGCCAGCCGCAGCGGCTCCACGAGCAGCCGGGACCAGTGCAGCTGCGGGTGCCCGGGGTCGCCGCTGGTGATCACCAGGTCCGCGGTGCCGTCGAGCAGCTCCGCCTCGAGCCCGGCCTCGCCGTGCTGCCGGAGTTCGAAGCGGGCGCCGGGGTGCTCGTGCAGGAAGCCACGCAGCACCTCGGGCACGAGCCAGGTGCCGAACGTGTGCAGGAACGCCAGCGGGACCACCCCGGTGCCCGGCGCGACGATCTCGCCGACCTCGCGCAGGCCCTGGTCGAGCTGGTCGAGCACGAGGTCGACGTGCCGCCGGAAGGCGTGCCCGGCCGGCGTCAGCCGCAGCACCCGCCCGGACCGGCGGAACAGCTCGGCGCCGGCGTCGCGCTCGAGGCGGCGCAGGGCCCGGGACAGCGCGGGCTGGGTCAGGTGTCCCCGGGCCGCGGTCTCGGTGACCGTGGCGCCGGCGGCGACCTCCCGGAACAGCCGCAGCGTCTCGACGTCCATGCATCCAGTGTATGGATTTTCAGCCAATCAGGCATTGGACGCATTGATCGCCGCGGGGCAGGGTGGAGGTATGGCTACCGTGGCAGAACAACTGGTCAGGACCCTGCGGGACGCGGGCGTCGAGCGCATCTACGGCATCGTCGGCGACAGCCTGAACCCGATCGTCGACGCCGTCCGCCGCACCGACGGCATCGACTGGGTGCACGTGCGCCACGAGGAAACCGCCGCCTTCGCCGCGGCGGCCGAGGCGCAGGTCACCGGCAAGCTCGCGGTCTGCGCGGGCAGCTGCGGCCCGGGCAACCTGCACCTGATCAACGGCCTCTTCGACGCGCACCGCTCGGGCGCCCCGGTGCTGGCGATCGCGTCGCACATCCCGTCGAACCAGATCGGCACCGGCTTCTTCCAGGAGACCCACCCGGACCGGCTCTTCGCCGAGTGCAGTCACTTCAGCGAGGTGGTGGCGGACCCGGCGCAGCTGCCGCGGCTGCTGCGGATCGCCACCCAGGCCGCCGTCGGCAAGGGCGGCGTCGCGGTGCTGACCATCCCCGGCGACCTCGCCGACCGCAAGGCCACCGGCCCGCTGACCGAGCGGCTTCCGCTGGTCACGCCGTCGCCCGCGGTGCCTTCGCCGGAGACCGTCCAGGAGCTGGCGGACCTGCTGAACTCCGGCGAGAAGGTGATGCTGTTCGCCGGCGCGGGTGTCCGCGGCGCGCACGACGAGGTCATGGGGCTGGCGGAGAAGCTCGCCGCGCCGGTCGGGCATTCGCTCGGCGGCAAGGAGTGGATCCAGTACGACAACCCGTTCGACGTCGGCATGAGCGGCCTGCTCGGCTACGGCGCCTGCTACGACGCGATGCACGAAGCCGACCGGATCGTGTTGCTGGGCACGGACTTCCCGTACGACAACTTCCTCCCGCAGGCGCGCACGATCCAGCTCGACCACGACGCCTCGCGCCTCGGCCGCCGCACGCCGCTGGAGCTCGCGGTGCACGGCGACGTGAAGGAAACGCTGCGGGCGCTGCTGCCGCTGCTGCGGCCCCGGGCCGACCGGGCGTTCCTCGACCGGATGCTGCGTGAGCACGTGCGGAAGCTGGAGAAGGTCGTCGGCGCGTACACGACGAAGATCGAGCACCGCCGCCCGATCCACCCGGAGTACGTCGCCTCGGTGCTCGACGAGGTCGCCGCCGACGACGCGGTGTTCACCGTCGACACCGGCATGGGCAACGTCTGGGCGGCGCGCTACCTGACCCCGAACGGCCGCCGCCGCGTGCTGGGGTCGTTCCGGCACGGCAGCATGGCGAACGCGCTGCCGCACGCGATCGGCGCGCAGCTGTCCCAGCCGGGCCGCCAGGTGGTGTCGCTGTCGGGCGACGGCGGGCTCGCGATGCTGATGGGCGACCTGCTGACGCTGCCGGCGTACGACGTCCCGGTGAAGGTGGTGGTGTTCAACAACGCCACGCTGGGCATGGTGAAGCTGGAAATGCTGGTGGACGGCCTCCCGGACTTCGGCACCGACCACGCCCCGGTGAACTTCGCGGCGATCGCGGCGGCGTGCGGCGTGTTCGCGGAGCGGGTCGAGGACCCGGCCGACGTCCGCGGCGCGCTGGAGAAGGCGTTCGCCCACCCGGGCCCGGCGGTGGTCGAGGTGGTGACGGACCCGAACGCGCTGTCGATCCCGCCGCGGATCACCGGCGAGATGGTCCGCGGGTTCGCGCTGGGCGCGACGAAGACGGTGCTCAACGGGGGTGTGGGCAAGATGGTCGACCTGGCCCGGGCGAACCTGCGCAACACCCCGCGGCCGTAGTCCGGTCCACAGTGGACGGTTGGTCGGCTACCCACCGTGGTGATCGACCACTCGTTCGGCTGCTGGGACGGAGGCGGGTTGCCTTTTACCTTCGAGGAAGCGCTCGCCGTTTCGTCGTGGGAGGTGTGCCGGCGTGCTCGTGGCTCTCCAGCGCACCGGCCAAGACCGGGTGCTGCCCCCGGCGGTGGGGCATCTGGTGGAGTTGCTCCGTTCGTGGGGGCCGGGCCCGGACCACCTGACGGGCCTGGCGCTGGTGGGGGTCAGTCTGCCGAGCCGCCTGGGCGCCCGGTTCGTGGACGCGCTGGTGTTCACGAGAACCGGAGTGGTGGTGATCGCGGCCCACGCACCGGGACCGGCGGAGTGGCCGGGCCCGGGAGACCGGACCGGAGCAGCGGTGGAGGCGGCGAAGGGCGCGCTCGCCGGGCATGAGGGTGGGCGGTATGTGACGGGGCTGGTCGCGGTGGTGCCCCCGCCGCTCGGCGCCGGGCCCGGCCCGGCGGCAGCGCCGCCCGAGATCCCCGCCCCAGCGTCCGAGCCGCTCGTCACCGGACCCGAGTCTCCAGCACAAGCCATCCCCGGTGTCGCCGTCGTCCTCGCTCATCCCCGCAGCCTGCGGCGGATCATCAGCCAGCACAACCGGTGGCGGACCGTCTGGTCCGCCGACGACATCCTCGACGCCTGCTACGCCCTCTCCCTCGCCCACCTCGCCCCGCCCCGGGCTGCCCTGCTCGCCGATGGCTTTCCCGCGCGGCTTCCCGTCCGCTCGCCGGTGCCCGAACTGCCCGCCGTCGTGCCCATCCCGGCGGAACCGCCGCCCGTGGCCGAAGAGGAACCCGCCTGGATCCCGCCCGTGCGCGGGCCCGGCTCCGCCGTCTTCCCTCGGCCGCGGCCGATCCGGCAGGTTCCGTGGGGCCTGGTCTTCGTGCTCACCGTGCTCGTCGCCGCCGGGGTGGTGGCCGCCGTGTTCGTGGCGCAGGTTTTCCACGGCTCTTGACCCGAACGGATCGCGTCAACTACGCCGTCTGCACCGTTTCCCCGGGCCCTCTGCTGGGCACCTCCCGGTAGATGTGAAAGGGGTTCACGATGCCGCGCACCCGAGCGCTTGTCCTTCTCGCCGTCCTCGCGGGCTCGTCTCTCACCGGGTGCAAGCTCGCCGACGGGCTCGCGACCCAGGCACCCGCGACGGCCGCCGCCCCGCCGGTGTCGCCCACCGAGGCGCGCAGCCAGCTCGCCGCGCTCAAGGTCGCCGTGCGCGGCACCATGGACGGCTACAGCCGCGACGAGTTCCCGCACTGGGACAAGGTCGACGCCAACTGCGACGTCCGGGAACAGGTGCTCAAGCGCGACGGCAAGGACGTCAAGACCGACGCGCAGTGCGCCCCCAAGTCCGGCACCTGGGTCAGCCCCTACGACGGCGAGACCTGGCACAAGGCGTCCGATGTGGACATCGACCACGTCGTGCCGCTCGGGCAGGCGTGGATCAGCGGCGCCAAGTCGTGGACCAGGCAACGGCGTGAGCAGTTCGCCAACGACCTCGTCCGCCCGCAGCTCAAGGCCGTCACCGACAACCTCAACGAGCAGAAGAGCGACAAGGCCCCGGACGCCTGGAAGCCGCCGCTGGTCTCGTACTGGTGCACCTACGCCACGGACTGGATCGTCGTCAAGACCAACTACGGCCTCACGATCACCGTCCCCGAAAAGAAGGCCCTGGAGACCATGCTCGACCACTGCTAGAACGACCGGGCCGTGGCCACCGCCTGGTCCGCATAGGACTGTCCGAACAGGACCGTGTGGACCAGCAGCGGGAACAGCTGGTGCAGCCCGATCCGGTCGCGCCAGCCGTCCGCCAGTGGCGTCGCCTCGTCGTAGGCGGCGATGACGCGCTCGAGGTGCGGGCAGCCGAACAGGTGCAGCATCGCCAGGTCCGTCTCGCGGTGCCCGCCGTGGGCGGCCGGGTCGATCAGCCACGCCTCGCGCCCGTCCCAGAGGACGTTGCCGTTCCACAGGTCGCCGTGCAGCCGCGCGGGCGGCTCGGCCGAGGCCGGGATCCGCGCGCAGGCCCGCTCGAACAACGCCGCTTCGGCCGGGCCGAACGTCCCCGCGTCCACCGCCAGCCGGACGTAGGGCAGCACGCGGTCCGCCGCGTACCAGGCCGCCCAGTCGTCCGCCGGGACGTTGGCCATCGGGGCCCGGCCGATCCACGCGTCCGCCGGCCCGTCCGGCGGCGGCGCGCCGAACGCCGGGGCGCCCGCGCCGTGCAGCCCGGCCAGCCCGCGGCCGAAGCGCTCCGCCGCCTCGGCCGACGGACGCCCCGCCGGGACACGGTCGATCACCAGCTGGCCGGCGTCGTGGCTGCGCACGACCGGCACCGGTACCGTGCCCGCCGCGGCCAGCCAGCGCAGGCCCGCCACCTCGGCCGCCGTCGCGCCGGGCGCGTGGCCCCGCTTGACCACCACGTCGCGGTCGTCTCCGGACTCGGTCATGTCCCGCACGGTACCGGCGCGCTACGGTGGTTGCCGGAGACAGGGGGAGACGACGGTGACGGTGCAGGTCCGGGAATTCGAACAGCTGCTCGGTGCGCTGGCGGAGGTCCAGCGGTCGGAAGCGCGCGACTACTCGTCGTTCAGCGTGCGCGGCAAGCGGTTCGGCTACTTCTGGCCGCGCACCCGGACGGTCGGCCTCAAGCAGACCGTGTCCGAGCAGCTGGCGCTCGTGTCGGAACGCCCGGACGTGTTCGAGGTCCAGTTCACCGCCGGCGGGTTCGGCTGGGTGGTCGTGTACCTCGACGGCATCGACGCCGACGAACTCGCCGAGCTCCTCTACGAAGCCTGGCGGCTGTCGGCCCCGGAGGAACTCGTCGCCGAGGTGCCCTTCACCAGGATCGCCCGCGCGTAGAGCAGGTCGAACCCCTGCCGCTGCGCGTTCTGCTGCGACTTCGACCCCGGTAGCGTGGTGACGATGGCGACGTCGCACCCGGCCGCGGTGGCCGCGGCGAGCCGGGTGCGCAGCAACGCGGTCTGGACGCCGCGGCGGCGGTGGGCGGGCACGGTCGCGGCGCCGGCGAACTGCGCGATCCCGTCGGTGACCCGGAAGCTGGCGCCGCCGGCGAACTCGCCGTTCCGTTCGGCGGTGTACCGCCGGACCCCGGCCATGTCCCGCAGCGCGTTCACGATCGTTTCGGGGGTGAAGTCTTCGTGCGAAGGCAGGCCTTCGGCGTCGGTGACCATGGAGGCGTCGGCGATGGCGGCCAGCCAGGTCTCCAGCTCGTCGTCCCGGCACGGCCGGACCACGCCGCCGGCGGCTTCCACCGGGCCGCCGAGGCGCCGGCCGAGCACGTTCTCGTACGACTCCAGCCGGTAGCCGCGCGCGGTCAGGAACGCCCCGACGGCGGGATCGGCCAGGTGGGACAGCTCGACCTGCACCGGAGAGCCAAGCTGGGCGTAGGCCGCTTCGACCTCGTCGAGGTCCTCGGGCAGGCCGGCGAAGCCGAGGCCCGCGACCTTGTTGAACGGCGAGTCCGCTTCGGCGAAGCTGGCGACGCCCCCGGCGAGCGGACGCGCGAACCCGGCACCGTCCCCGAGCCGCACCCGGGCGGCGTTGCTGCACGCGGCGACGAACTGCGCTTCCGCGCGCTCGATCCGAGCCGCCAGCGCGGTGTCGCAAAACAGCCGTTCCCCGTCCACCTCCCCACAGTGGCGGAAGCGGACGGGGAACTCCAACCGGTTTTTCAGCCCTCCACGCGGTGCGAAGCCCAGAACGACGTCAGGTCGGTCGACCCGGCCGCCGCCTGCGCCGCGGCCTTGAACTCGGCCGTGGTCGACACGCCGTACCAGTGCGACTGCGCGTACGACTTCAGCAGGTTCGCCATCGCCGTGTCGCCGATCAGCCGCCGCAGGTCGTGCAGCGTGCACTTGCCGTAGTTGTAGACCACCGTCGAGTACCGGGACGAATGCGCGTCCCAGTAGGCCATCGAGTTGGTCAGCTTCTCCGCGCTCGACTGCCACGTGATGCCGCAGCCGCTGCCGGTGATCCCGCGGTAGAGGTCGGTGGCGTAGTCGGTGAAGCTCTCGTCCAGCCACGGCGAGTTGTACTCGTCGTCACCGACGATCCCGTAGAACCACTGGTGCGCCAGCTCGTGCGGGAGCGCCACGTTCGACACCAGGTCCATCACGAAGCCCGGGTACTCCATGCCGCCGAACCAGAAGTTGTTGTCCAGCACCACGTCCACCTCGCCGTACGGGTAGTCGCCGAAGCGGCCCGAGTGGACGTCGATGGCGTCGGCGGCCAGCGTCAGCATCTGGTTGGCGCTGCTGGTGGAGATCCCGCTGACCGAGTAGACGTTGACCCGCACGCCCTTGCCGGACGTCGTCGTGATCTTCGCGAACGGCCCGGCGGCCCACGCGAAGTCGCGGACCTTCGCCGCCACCGCGTGGGTGGTGGTCGTGCTGCCGCTGGTCGTCTCGGTCGACGTACCCGTGGCCGGGGTCAGCAGCGACGCCGGGTGCACCAGTGTGACGTCGAAGTCGCTGATCACCGTGTAGAACGACTCGCCGTTGTTCGTGTACGGGTCCAGGTGCCAGCCCGCGCCGTCGCGGACCGCGAGCACCGGCAGCGCGTTGCCGATCATGTTGAACGCGCCGTCGTGGCCGAACCGGTCGGCGCCGCTGGGCACGACGATGCCCAGGTCGAACCCGATGGTCGCCGACTGGCCCTGGGCCAGCGGCGCGGGCAGCGTGATCTTCAGGGCCGTGCAGTTGACGCTCAGCGCGGACGGCGTGCCGCCGGTGACGTTCGTGACGGTGATCGGCGTGCTCGGGCAGCTGCCGTGGTAGTTGTCCCACAGCCGCAGGTACACCTCGGGCAGCGCGGTCGCCGAGCCGTTGGTGAAGCTGACGCTCTGGTGCCCGGTCCAGGTGTCACCCGCGGCGTTCGACGTCAGGTTCACCGTGTAGGCCGGGTTGACCGGCGTGCGCGTCGAGTCCGCCGGGGCGGCCGAGATCGTCCAGGTGAAGGTGGCGCTCCCGCTGTTGCCGGCCGGGTCCTTCGCCGTCACGGTCACCGAGGACGTGCCCGCGGTGGTCGGCGTGCCGGTGATCTTGCCGGTGCTCGCGCCGATCGTCAGGCCCGCGGGCAGGCCGGTGGCGCTGTAGGTGAGCGCGTCGCCCTGCGGGTCGCTCGCCTGGATCTGCAGCGACGCCGCCTGGCCGACGGCGCCGGTCTGCGCGCCCGGCGAGGTGACGACCGGCGACTGCGCGGTCCCGGCGGTGGTCAGCGCGAAGTCGTCGAGGAGGAAGTTGGTGGCCAGGCTGGAATCCTCGGTGCCGGTGATCTTCAGCGTCACCGTCTGGCCGAGGTAGCGCGAGACGTCCACGGTGCGCTGGACGTACCCGGTGTTCTTGTCGAGGTTCGAGTAGCTGGCCAGGGTGTCGGCGCCCGCCTGCACCACCAGCTTGTCGTACTTGGTGGTGGTCGTCGTCTCCTGGGTGTCGATGTGCGACCACCACGAGAGCGTCGCGGACGCGCACCCGGCGGGCAGCGTCAGCGACTGGGACAGGGTGTCGGTGTGCGTGCTGCCGGTGCCGTCGAGCCAGGCGTCCATCGTGCCGCTGTGCGCGGGTTCCGCGGTGGTGGCGGCGGAAATGACCCCGCTGGTCTGGGTCCACGGCGCGGTGCCGCTCTCGAACCCGCCGTTGCCGATGAGCTGGTCACCGCACACCGCGGCGGCCTGGGCCGGCGCGGCGACGGCCACGGTGCCCAGCAGGCCGGTGGCCACGCCGAGCGCGGCAGAAAGCACCCTCGATCTCATGGAGGTCGTCCTTTCCCGGCTCCGCCCCTGGGAGCCAGGAGAAGCGTCCTCTGCGTCCCGGACGGGCGGAACCCGCCATGAGTCGGGTTCGGTGACCGTTTCGCCGTGTATGCAACGGAAAGTCCGGCTGTCCGGCCACGGCCTGCTGACGCTTCAGCCGGTCGATTCCGCGAGAGTGCTCGCCGCCCGGGTTTCCAGGGGCCGGTAGCCCGCCTGGGCGGCGAGCTTGGCCGCGGCTTCGCCGTGGGTGCGCGCGGATTCCACATCACCGACGGCGAGGGCGGCTTCGGCGAGGCCGGTGAGCGCGGCCGCTTCGCACCACGTGAAGCTGGTTTCGCGGGCGATGGCCAGCGCCGCGGTCAGGTGCCCGGCCGCCTCCGCCGGGCGGCCGAGCCGGAGGCACGTTTCGCCCAGAGCCGCCAAAGCCGACGCCTCCGTACCGCGGTCGCCGATGCGCCGGGTCAGCTCCACGCCTTCGGCCGCGTCGGCCAGGGCCCGGGTGGCGTCGCCCGCCCGCGCCTCCATGACCGCGCGGCCCGACAGCGCCGCCGCTTCGCCGTACTGGTAGCCGAGTTCGCGGTTGGCGGCCAGCGCCCGCTCGTAGAACTCGGCCGCGACGGCGTTGCCGAGGTCGCGGTGGACGTGCCCGAGGTCGACCAGCAGCACGGCCACGCTGAACCGGGCGCCGTCGCGTTCGGCGATCTCCAGCGCGCGGCCGAAGTGGCCGAGGGCCGCCTCGAAGTCGCCGACCTGGCCGCAGGCGAACCCGAGGTTGGCCAGCGCCATCGTGATGCCCGGCATGCTGCTCTCTTCGCACAGCCGCAACGCCTCCACGCCGCACGCGATCGCCTCGTGCGCGTCGCCGAGGCGCTGGTGCACCGCGCTCAGGTTGTTGAGCGCTGCGGCGCGCCCGGGGGGCCAGTCCGCCGCCAGCCCGTCGGCCAGGACCGTCGTCAGGTGCGTGCGGGCGTCGGTGTAGCGGCCGCTGTTGACCCCGGCCAGCGCGATGGACAGCCGCATCGCCGCCTGCGCCCGGTCGTCGCCGTCCGCCTGGGCGGCGGCCAGCGCCGTGGTGGCCGTGTCGATCCACTCCGTGTGGTGGCCGCGGTGGTGGAAGAACGCCCGCAGGGCGTCGGCCAGGTGCCAGGCGTACTCGCGTGGGCCCTGTGCGGCCGCGTGCTCGACGGCGGCGGCGAGGTTCGGCCACTCCGTGTCCAGCCACGCCAGCGCGTCCTCGGTGCCCTCGAACGTCTGCTCCGGCTCGGGCCGCGGCAACCGGAGGAAGTGCGGGATGAGCAGGCGGCCCGCCGCGTCGGCCGTCGCGAGGTAGTGCTCGAACAGCCGCCGCCGCGCCGCGTCGCGCTCGCCGGGGGAGTCGTCCGCCTCGACGCGCCCGCCCGCGTAACTGCGCAGCAGGTCGTGGAAGCGGTAGCGGCCGGGCAGGTGCCGTTCGACGAGGTTGGCCGCGGTGAGGGCCTTGAGCTGCTGCCCCGCTCGTCCTTCGGCGACGGCGGCGAGCCGCGCGGCCGCCGGCGCGGTGAACGTCTGGCCCGGCACCAGCGCGAGCCGCCGGAACAGCAGGCGGTGTTCGGCGGGCAGCGCCCGGTAGGACACGGAGAACGCCGTCGTCACGGCGCTTTCCTCGGCGCCGTCCACGCTCAGCCCGGCGAGGGGATCGCCGTCGGCCAGTTCCCGGGCCAGCTCCGCGATCCCGGACACCTCCCCGGCGCCGAGGTTCGCCGCCGCCAGCCGCAGCGCCAGCGGGAGGTGCCCGCACAGCCGGGCCAGCTCCGCCGCGGCGGCCGGTTCGGCGGCGACCGCGGGCGGCCCGAGCACGGTCTCCAGCAGCTGCCGGGAGTCCTCGGCCGGCAGCACGGACAGCGGGACCGCCCGCGCGCCGGTGCGGGCGATGAGGTCGCCGAGCCGCTGCCGGCTGGTGACGAGCACCGTGCCCGACGGCGGCAGCAGCGGCGTCACCTGCGCGCTTTCCCGGGCGTTGTCGAGCAGGACGAGCACCTGCCGGTCGGCCAGCAGCGAGCGCCACAGTGCCGTGCGGCTGTCCGGGTCCGGCGGGATCGCGCGCGGGTCGGTGCCGAGCGCGCGCAGCAGCTGCGCGGCCGCGACGGCCGGGGTGAGCGGCTCGTGGTCGGGGTCGAACCCCCGCAGGTCGAGGTAGAGCTGGCCGTCGGGGAACCGGTCGCGGACGCGGTGCGCCCAGCGGACGGCGAGCGCCGTCTTGCCGACGCCCGCGGTCCCGGTGACCACGCGGATGTCCGCGCCGGGGCCGGCCGGTTCGTCGAGCCGGGCCAGCTCGGCGGCGCGCCCGGTGAAGCCGCGGACGTCGTGCGGCAGCTGGGCGGGGCGCACCGGCTCCGGCGGGGACTCCGGCACGGGATCCAGCGCCGGGTCGGCGGCGAGGATCGCCCCTTCCAGGCGGATCAGCTCCGGCGCGGGGTCGAGCCCGAGCTCGGTGACCAGCCGGGCGCGCAGGCCGCGGAAGGCGGCGAGGGCGGCGTCGGTGCGGCCTTCGCGGTACAGCGCGAGCATCAGCTGGCCGACGAACCGCTGCCGCAACGGGTGCGCGGCGACCAGCGTCGTCAGCTCGGCGAGCACGTCCCGGCCCCGGCCGAGCCGCAGCTGCGCGTCGATGCGGTCCTCCAGGGCGCTCCACCGGGCCTCGGTCAGCCCGGCCAGGAGCCGCCCGGCCACGTCGGCGGAGGCGGCCCCGGCCAGCGCGTCACCCCGCCAGAGCGCGAGGGCCTCGTCGAGCAGGGCGACGGCGGTCTCGTCGTCCGCCGCGCGGGCCCGGCGGACGAGCGTGGTGAAGCGGTGGGCGTCGACGGTCTCCGGGTCGACGCGCAGGACGTACCCGTGCCCCTCGGTGACGAGCTCGGGACCGTCGACGGCGCGGAACGCCGCCCGCAGCCGCGAGATCAGCGCCTGGACGGTGTTGCGCGCGCTCGCCGGGGGATCGTCGGGCCAGAGCAGGTCCACGAGGTGGTCCAGGGCGACCGGGTGCGGGGTCTCCAGGAGCAGGACGGCGAGGACCAGGCGCTGCTTGCGGGAGCCGAGGTCGACCGGGTCACCGTCCGCCGTCGCCTCGACGGCGCCGAGGACGCGGAACTCCACCCGGTCACCTCCACTCACCCGATCGGGGGTTGCAAGCGTACTGCAAGGCCGGTGCAGGGCCGGTCCGCCATCCTGGCGGGGCCGCCGGGCACGCTCCCGACGATGTCCGCGGCCGGCTCGGCCGCCGGTGGGTACCGGCGGATTCGGCTGTCGCTTCACAGGCGGCACGAGCTGGGGGTAGGACCACCACGGCGATCCCTCCACGATCGCCGTGGTGGCCCTTGTGCTGTGGGTTTGTGTGCTTGGGTCGCGGGGGTTTAAAGATTGTCCTCGCCGGACGGGCAGGCTCTGGGATGGCCTTGGGTTTGCTTGTTGTCTTGCCTTTGGCTGGGGGTCGCTGGGTGGTCATCCCGTCGCCTGATCGAGGCCTATCACTTTGAGCCAGGCCCGCAAGGTTGCGTTGTCCTCTTGCGTTTTGCTGTGGGTTGCGGGCCTGGCTCAAAGTGATTTTTGGGCCTCAGGCGACGGGATGACCACCCAGCTCTTCTTGTGGGTGCGGGCGGTGTCCGACCCTCCAGGTACGCGAGTCGTCCCTCTGGGTACGCGAGTCGTCCATTCAGGTACGCGAGTCGTCCGGTGGGGGTCAGGAGCGTGTTGTGTTCTGGGTTGCCCGGATCGTTGCCGTTGCCGTTCCGAGCTTCTCGTGGTGGGCCGTCAGGGTCATTGTCGACGGTGGTCCGGCGAATGGCCTCAGCCACACCGCTGCCGCTCCGCCGGTTGCCCCGAAATCCAACGTCGGGGTGCCGATCAGGTCGCCTGGGCCTGTCAGCTCCAGCGTCACCACGCCCGTTGTCCCCGCGCGCAACGTGCCGAACCGGTCCCTGGCCGCCACCACCACCCGAGTTGCGTCCGTTCCGTCCGCCCGGAGCTCCGGGTCGTCGGGTATGCAGCTCAGCACGTCCGATCCGCGGTCGCCGCTGAACCGGCGGCTGACCACCAGCTTCTCGCCCACGTAGCCGTCGATGCGCAGCTGCGGCCGGCGGCCCTTCGGTACCACCAAGTCGGCCGTGAAGGGTGGGTACCGCAGGTGCGGGAAGTCGCCGCGGCGGGTGCGGGCCTCGCCCGCGGGGCGGTTGTCGAGGAACAGCAGCAGGCGGTCGCAATTGGACCAGATCGTCGACCCTGGGCCGGGCCCGGATGGCTGGGAGGTGAAATCCCAGGCGAAACCGGGCTCTACCACCGCTCGCGCGGCCGGATCGACCTGTGAAGCGTAGAAGGCCGCCGCGGGCTTGGGGATTCGGAAGATGTCCGATACCCCCGCGTACTTCAGGCCGCCGAGTGATCGCTGCCAGCCCGAGGGGTAGTCGAACGCGCACCACGCCAGGAGTCCGCAATACCGGTCGTCGGCGGCGGCCAGGTCGTGGGCCTTGGCGTGCAGCTCCGCCTGTTGCTGCCGGACGCCGGGGGTGTCGGTGCGGCGGTAGGCGCGGGCGCCGGCGAGCGTGCCGATCGTCTCCGTCACCAGGTACGGCAGCCCCGGCCTTGGCGGGCGCAGCTGGAAGGGCGCTCCGCGCCGCGCGGTGTAGTCGTTGTACGCCAGGATCTCGACGTCGTCGCCGGCGTACCGCGCGCCCGTGGTGCTGGCCAGTGCGCCGCTCGTCGGGCGGGATGGGTCGAGCCGGCGGGCCAGCCGGCCCGTCCGGTCGTACATCGCCGTTGTCCCGTTGGCCTCGTTCACGCGCGTGCCCCACACCACGATGCTCGGGTGATTGCGGTCGCGGACGACCATTCCCGCCACGTCGGCCAGGTTCTGCCGCTGCCACGCGTCGTCGCCGACGTGGCCCCAGCCCGGGATCTCCTCCCACACCAGCAGGCCCAGCTCGTCACAGGCGTCGAGGAACGCGGTCGACTGCGGGTAGTGCGAACAGCGGACCATCGTGCAGTTCAGCTCGCGGCGCAGGATCTCCGCGTCCCGCCGCTGCACGCGGTCCGGTAGCGCGCCGCCCGCGAACGGGTACCACTGGTGGCGGTTCAAGCCGAACAGCTTCAGGCGCCTGCCGTTGAGGAAGAAGCCTTCGGGGGTGAACCGGGCGTCGCGGAACCCCGTCCGCACCACGCGCTGGTCGAGGACCCGCAGTCCGGAGCGGACGGTCACGACCACGTCGCACAGCGCCGGATCTTCGACGTCCCAGAGCCGGACCGCGTCGAGGCCGCCGATGTCGAATTCGACGGATTTGCCGCCCACCGGCGCGGCACCGTGGGCCAGCTCGCGGCCCGCCTGGCGCACCGATGCGGTCACCTGCCCGGCCACCGGCGCGTCCAGCGTGCACGTCAGGTGCAGGGACCGGCCGGGGGAGAGGACGTCGACGGGCCGGGCGAAGACGTCGGTCAGCCGGATGCGCGGCACCGCGGCGATCGTGGCCGTGCGGTAGATGCCGGCCGGCTGGTAGAAGTCGATCACCGACGGCCCCGGGCTGCGGGGCAGGTTGGGCGGGATGTCCAGCGCCCACCGCCCGTCGACCACCACGGCCAGGACGTTGTCGCCCGCCACGACGTCCGGCAGCTCGACCTCGAAGGGCAGGTAGCCGCCGTGGTGGGTGGCCACCAGCCTGCCGTTGAGGTGCACCTCGGCGTCGGTCATGACGCCGTCGAAGCGCGCGGTGTGGCGTTCGCCGGCCGAGGCGGTGAAGTGCCTGCGGTAGATCCACCGGTCCTGCCAGGACGCCGGGTCCCAGCCGGTCCAGGAAAGGGGCGCCACGCAGTGGGGCAGCTGCACCGGTGCGAGGTCGAGCTCGTCGAAGCCGAGCTCGGTGCAGCCCTCGTCGTACCGCCCGAACAACCAGAAATCGCCCAGCCGCACCGCTTCCGGGCCGGGAGCCGCGTTGCCCGCCGAGCCGGCGACGGCGGCGCCGAGCAGCGCGGCCCCGCTCGCGGCCAGGAACCCGCGCCGGGACAGCCGCGGTGGCCGGCCGGCCGGCTCGCGATCGGACACAGACGGCCTCCCACTGCTCCGGGCTCACCGGGGTTATCGCTTGCACGCCGTAAGACGTCACAAACGATCAGCCGGTTGCTCAGCGCAGGGTCGAGGTGCGGACGACCAGCTCCGGGGTGAACACGACCTGCCGGTGCTCGTGCCCGGTTTCGGTGGTTTCCGCCAGCAGGAGCTCCGCGGCCGTGCGGCCCAGCCGGCGGCGGGGCTGGCGGACCGACGTCAGCGGGACCGCGGCCGCCGCGGCGAACTCGATGTCGTCGTAGCCGACGATCGCCAGGTCGTCCGGGACGCGCATGCGGAGGTTCGCGCAGGTCTGCAGCAGGCCGAGCGCAACGAGGTCGTTGGCGCAGAACGCGGCGGTCGGGCGGACCGAGGACGGCAGCCCCGCCAGCCGTTCGCCCGCGCCGCGGCCGTCGGCCACCGTCAGCGCCGACGTCGTCAGGTCGACCAGGTGGTCCGGGCCCAGCCCGGCGGCCTCCAGGGCCCGCATCGCGCCGAGCCGCCGGTCGCGGACCTGGCCGACGCTCGGGTGGTTGCCGACGAAGGCGATCCGCTCGTGACCCTGCTCCACCAGGTGCCGCACGGCGATTTCGCCGCCGTAGACGTCGTCGACCGCGACCGAGCAGAGCGTGGTGCCGCCGGGCGTGCGGTCGACGACGACCACCGGCGTGCCGCGGCGCGCGATCTCGTGCAGCACCGGCGCGTCCGGGTCGACCGGCGTGATGAGGATGCCCTGGACGCGCTGCTGCTCGAGCCGGCCGAGGTAGGCCGCTTCCCGCGACGGCTGGTGCGCGCTGTTGCAGAGGAACAGGGAGAGGTCGCCGGCGTCGGCGGCGTCCTCCATGCCCGCGGCGACGTCGGTGAAGAACGGGTTGCTGCCGTCGAGCATGACGTAGGCCAGCACCCGGCTGCGCCCGGCGCGCAGCTGCCGCGCGGACTCGTTGCGCACGAACCGGAGTTCGGCCATCGCGGCCTCGACTTTCGCCCGGGTCGCCGGGCTCACCCGGTCGGGCCGGTTGAGCACGTTGGACACCGTGCCGAGGGAGACGCCGGCGGCCGCCGCGACGTCCTTCATTCCCGCGACCCTCGGCTCGGCCCCGGGCTCCCTGACCACCATGCGACCCCCTCTCGCCGTGGGCGTTGAAACGTAACATCGCCACCAACTACCTGCTGGAGATGCCGTTCGGCCACGGCTGCGCCAATCCATTGACTTCTTCTTCCGCCGCATAGTAGCTTCACCGCACCAGATTTGTGAAACCTTTCAATCCGGAGGTCGCGATGACGCGCCCACGCCCGGGCCGGGCCCCTCTGCTGGAGGTGCGCGGCGTGACGAAGTCGTTCGGCGCCGTCGCGGCCGTCGCCGGTGTGAGCTTCGGGCTGCACGCCGGGGAGGCCCACGCGCTGGTCGGGGAGAACGGCGCCGGCAAGTCCACGATCGTCAAGATGCTGGCCGGGGTGCACAAGCCCGACGACGGCACGCTGCTGCTGGACGGCGAGCCGGTCGAGTTCGGCTCGCCCGCCGACGCGAAGGCGGCCGGCATCGCGGTGATCTACCAGGAACCCACGCTGTTTCCCGACCTGAGCGTCGAGGAGAACATCGTGATGGGCCGCCACCCGCGCAAGAGCCTCGGCCGGATCGACCGGGCGGCGATCCGCGCCGAGGCCGAGCGCCTGTTCGCCCGGCTCGGCGTCCGGATCGACCCCGCCCGGCCCGCCAGGGGGTTGTCGATCGCCGACCAGCAGATCGTCGAGATCGCCAAGGCGCTCAGCGCCGACGCCCGCGTGCTGGTGATGGACGAGCCGACCGCCGCGCTGACCCGGATCGAGGTCGAGCGGCTCTTCAGCGTCGCCCGGGCGCTGCGCCAGGAAGGCGCGGCGATCATGTTCATCTCCCACCGCTTCGAGGAGATCACCGAACTCTGCCAGCGCGTGACGATCATGCGCGACGGCAAGCACGTCTCCAGCGACGCCCTCGAGGACGTCACGGTCGGGGAGATGGTGAAGCGCATGGTCGGCCGCGACCTCGACGCGCTGTTCCCGAAGCAGGACGTCGAACCCGGCGCGGTCGTGCTGGAGGTCGAGGGCCTGGCCCGTGAAGGCGTTTTCCGCGACATCTCCTTCTCCGTGCGCGCCGGCGAAATCGTCGCGTTCGCCGGGCTGGTCGGCTCCGGTCGCTCGGAGGTCGTCCAGGCCGTCTTCGGCGTCGACGAACGGGACGCCGGAATCGTGAAGGTGAGCGGCAAGAAGCTCAAGCCGCACTCCTCCCGGGCCGCGATGGCCGCCGGGATGGCCCTCGTCCCCGAAGACCGGCGGCAGCAGGGCCTGATCATGGACCTTTCGATCGAGCGGAACGTGACGCTGCCGCGTTCGCGGGCGCTGTCGAAGCTAGGCTTCCTGACCGGCGCGAGCGAACGCCAGGAGGCCCGGCGGTGGACCGAACGCCTGCGCACCAAGTACCGCAGGCTCGGCGACCCCGTCGGCACGCTTTCGGGCGGCAACCAGCAGAAGGTCGTGCTGGCCAAGTGGCTGGCGATGGCGCCGAAGGTGCTGATCGTGGACGAGCCGACGCGGGGCATCGACGTCGGCACGAAGGCCGAGGTCCACCGGCTCATGTCGTCGCTGGCCGCCGAAGGCGTCGCCGTCGTCATGGTGTCGTCGGAGCTGCCGGAGGTGCTGGGCATGGCCGACCGCGTGCTGGTGATGCGGGAGGGCCGGATCGTGGCCGAGCTCCCGCGCGCCGAGGCGACCGAGGACTCGGTCATGTTCGCCGCGATGGGGCAGGGGGCCGCCGCGTGACCGCGACGAAGGAGGCCGCCGTGACCGCGCAGCCGACCGTCCACTCCGGACGCTCATGGACCGCGAACGTGCTGAAGGCCCGCGAATCCGGCATCGTCCTCGCCCTGATCGTGCTGGTCGCGTTCACCGCGACGCAGAACTCCCGGTTCCTGTCCGGGCAGAGCATCCGCGACATCCTGCTCGGCACGGCCATCCTGGCGGTGCTCGCCGTCGGGCAGGCGATCGTGATGATCACCCGCAACATCGACCTCTCGGTCGGCTCGGTGCTCGGCCTGTCGGCGTTCGCCGTCGGCACGCTGATGAAGGACAACCCGGGCCTGCCGGTGATCGTCGCGATCCTCGCCGGGCTCGGCGTCGGCGCGGCGTGCGGGCTGGTCAACGGCGTCCTGGTGCGCTTCGGCCAGGTGCCCGCGCTGGTCGTCACGCTCGGCACGCTGTATGCCTACCGCGGCGTCAGTTACTTCTGGGCCGGTGGTCAGCAGATCAACGCCGACAAGCTGCCCAAGTCCTTTTTGGACTTCGGGACCGCGTCGATCCTCGGCGTGCCGTGGCTGGTGCTGATCGCGCTGCTGGTTCTGGTCGCGGCCGGGATCGTGCTGCGGAGCTACCGGGCCGGGCGTGAGCTGTACGCGATGGGGTCGAGCCCGCAGGCCGCGCAGCTGGCGGGCATCAAGGTCGGCCGCAACACCAGCGCGGCGTTTCTGGTCAGCGGTGCCCTCGCCGGACTCGCCGGTGTCCTCTTCGCCGCCCGCTTCGGCACCGTGGACGCGGCCGCCGGCACCGGCTACGAGCTCAACGTCGTCGCCGCGGCCGTCGTCGGCGGGGTCGCGGTGTTCGGCGGCAGCGGCTCGGTCTGGGGCGCGGGCCTCGGCGCCCTGCTGCTGACCGTCATCGGCAGCGCGCTGGCCGTGCTCGACATCAACCAGTTCTGGCAGCAGGCCATCGTCGGCGCGCTGATCCTGCTGGCCATCGGCGCCGACCGGCTCGTGGCCGTCCGGGTCGCGAAGGCACTGAAGAAGAGGGATTCCCATGTCTGACCAGGGAAGCCGGCTCGGCAGGCTGCTCAGCTGGGACGCCGCCGTCGTGCTCGTCACGGTGCTCGTCCTGATCGTCGCCTCCGGCGCCGTCGAGAACTTCGGCACCAGCCGCAACTTCACCTTCCTGCTGCTCGACCTGCTCCCGATCGCGCTGGTCGCGCTGCCGATGACGTTCATCATCGTCACCGGCGAGATCGACCTCTCGGTGGCGAGCACGCTCGGCCTGACCTCGGCGGTGATGGGCTCGCTGTGGGACGCGGGGCTGACGATCGAGACGATCATCCCGCTCTGCATCGTGCTCGGCGCGGTCCTCGGCGCGCTGAACGGCTTCTTCGTGACCGTGCTGAAGCTGCCGTCGCTGGCCGTCACGATCGGCACCCTGGCCCTCTACCGCGGCCTCGCGTTCGTGGTGCTGGGCGACGGCGCGGTCGCCGACTTCCCGCGGGCCTACACGAGCTGGGTCACCGGCACGATCGGCGACGGCCCGATCCCGAACGTGCTGATCCCCCTGGTCGTCGCCGCTCTGATCTTCGGTGTCGTGCTGCACGCGACGCCGATCGGGCGCGGCGTGTTCGCCGCCGGCGCGGGGGAGCAGGCGGCCCGGTTCGCCGGCATCCGCACCGGGCGGCTCAAGTTCTGGCTGTACGTCGTGAGCGGCGCGGTCGCCGGCCTCGCCGGGGTGCTGTGGACGCTGCGGTACTCCAGTGCCCGTGCCGACAACGGCTTCGGTCTCGAACTGGCCGTCGTGGCCGCCGTGCTGCTCGGCGGCGTGTCCATCTTCGGCGGCAAGGGCACGCTGCCCGGCGTGCTCGCCGGAGTGGTCCTGCTTGCTTCGCTGCAGAACGCCCTGCGCCTGCAGGACGTGTCGAACGAAGCCCTCAACATCGTGACCGGCGTGCTCCTGATCGTGTCGGTCCTGCTCCCCAACATCGTGACTGCGGCCCGCACGGCAGTGCGTCGCCGCAGGCAAGCGGTAACTCCGGAAAGGTGACGAAGATGTCCCGACGGTTCCTCACCGGCGCAGTGTCGGCCGGGCTGGTGCTCGTTCTGGCCGCGTGTGGCGGCACGACGAAGAACGACAACGCCGGCTCCGGCGGCCAGCAGTCCACCGCCGCGGCGAACCCGAACGCCGCGGCGAAGGAGGGCGTCAAGATGGCGTTCCTGCCCAAGCAGCTCAACAACCCCTACAGCGACATCGAGGTCAGCGGCGGCAAGGAGGCCCTGGGCGAGCTGAAGGGCGAGTACAAGCTGGTCGGGCCGAACGACGCCAGCGCGTCGTCGCAGGTCAGCTACATCAACACGCTGATCCAGCAGCAGCAGGACGTCATCGGCATCGCCGCCAACGACCCGAACGCGGTGTGCCCCTCGCTCAACCAGGCCCGCAGCGCGGGCATCAAGGTCGTCGCCTTCGACTCCGACGCCGCCAAGGACTGCCGCGACGTCTTTATCAACCAGGCCACCACGCAGGGCATCGGCGAAGCGCTGGCCAAGCAGGCCAAGGACCTCTCCGGCGGCTCCGGCGAGATCGCGGTCCTGTCCGCTACGCCGAACGCGACCAACCAGAACGCCTGGATCGACGTCCTGAAGAAGGAACTGGCCAAGCCGGAGTACGCGGGGCTGAAGCTGGACAAGATCGCCTACGGCAACGACGACGACCAGAAGTCGTTCCAGGAGGCCCAGGGCCTGCTGCAGTCGTTCCCGAACCTCAAGGTGATCGTCTCGCCGACCACCGTGGGAATCGCGGCGGCCGCGCGGTACGTCAGCTCGTCGAGCTACAAGGGCAAGGTCGCGGTGACCGGGCTGGGCACGCCGAACCAGATGCGCGCGTTCGTCAAGGACGGCACGGTCAAGCAGTTCGCGCTGTGGAACCCGGCCGACATCGGCTACCTCGCCGCGTACGCGGGTGTCGCGCTCAAGTCGGGGCAGATCACCGGCAAGCAGGGCGAGAAGTTCAAGGCGGGCAAGCTCGGCGAGTACACGATCGGCGAGAACGGCGAGATCGTGCTCGGCCCGCCGACGACGTTCGACGCGAACAACATCGACAAGTTCAACTTCTGATGCCCCGGTACTGCTTCTGCCTCCAGGTCAGGCCCGACCGGAAAGCCGAGTACGCCGAGCGGCACCGGGCGGTGTGGCCCGAGATGCGGCAGGCCCTGCACGACACCGGCTGGCGCAACTATTCGCTGTTCCTCCGCGACGACGGCCTGCTGGTCGGGTACGTCGAGGCGGACGACCTCGAAGCCGCACAGGCCGCCATGGCGAAGACCGACGTCAACACCCGCTGGCAGGCGGAAATGGCGGAGTTCTTCACCGGCCTCGACGGCCGGCCGCCGGATGAAGGGTTCCAGCTGCTCGACGAGGTCTTCCACCTCGACCTCGACGTCCGGGAAGGACAGTGATCGCCGTGGATGTCAAAGCGGCCTTGCGGGCCCAGCGCATCGAGACGCCGTCGTGGGCGTATGCGAACTCGGGCACCCGGTTCAAGGTGTTCCCGCAACCGGGTGTGCCGCGCACCCCCGAGGAGAAGATCGCCGACGCGGCGATGGTGCACAAGCTCACCGGCGTGGCGCCGAGCGTCGCGCTGCACATCCCGTGGGACAAGGTCGGCGACTATGCCGCCCTGACCGCGTATGCGCGGGACCTCGGGGTCGAGATCGGCGCTATCAACACCAACGTCTTCCAGGACGAGGACTACAAGCTCGGCTCGGTCACCAACCCGGACCCGGGCATCCGCCGCAAGGCCACCGACCACCTCCTCGAAGCCATCGACATCATGGACGCGACGGGCTCGCGCGACCTGAAGCTGTGGTTCTCCGACGGCATCAACTACCCGGGCCAGGACGACATCCGCGACCGGCAGGACCGGCTGGCGGCGGCCCTTCGCGAGACGTATGACCGGCTGGGGCCGCAGCAGCGGATGCTGCTGGAGTACAAGCTGTTCGAGCCGGCGTTCTACGCGACCGACGTCCCGGACTGGGGCACGTCCTACGCCCACTGCCTGGAGCTGGGGGAGCGGGCCACGGTGTGCATCGACACCGGCCACCACGCCCCGGGGACGAACATCGAGTTCATCGTGGCGTTCCTGCTGCGGGCCGGGAAACTGGGCGCGTTCGACTTCAACTCCCGCTTCTACGCCGACGACGACCTGATGGTCGGGGCGGCGGACCCGTTCCAGCTGTTCCGGATCATGTACGAGATCGTCCGCGCCGACGCCCTGGACCCGTCGTACGGGATCGCCTTCATGCTCGACCAGTGCCACAACATCGAGGCCAAGATCCCGGCGATCATCCGGTCGGTGATGAACGTCCAGGAGGCCACTGCGAAGGCGCTGCTGGTGGACCGCCCGGCGTTGCGGGCCGCGCAACAGGCCGGTGACGTGCTCGGCGCGAACGCCGTGCTGATGGACGCCTACAACACCGACGTCCGGCCGCTGCTGGCCGAGCTGCGCGAGGACGCCGGGCTCGACCCGGACCCGATCGCGGCGTATGCCCGCAGCGGGTACCAGGAGAAGATCGTGGCCGAGCGCGCCGGCGGCACGCAGGCCGGATGGGGAGCATGAGGATGACCGTGCCGGAGCAGCTCATCGCGCGCAGCAACGCGCTCGGGGCCGACCCGCGCAACACCAACTACGCCGGCGGCAACACCTCCGCCAAGGGTTCGGTGACCGACCCGGTCACCGGCTCGCCCACCGACGTCCTGTGGGTCAAGGGCTCCGGCGGCGACCTCGGCACGCTGACCGAAGCCGGGCTGGCGGTCCTGCGCCTGGACCGGTTGCGTTCCTTGGTGGACGTGTACCCGGGCGTCGAGCGCGAGGACGAGATGGTCGCCGCGTTCGACTACTGCCTGCACGGGCGGGGCGGCGCGGCACCGTCGATCGACACGGCGATGCACGGTCTCGTCGAGGCCCCGCACGTCGACCACCTGCACCCCGATTCGGGCATCGCGCTGGCCACGGCGGCCGACGGCCCGGCGCTGACCAAGGAATGCTTCGGCGACCGGGTGGCGTGGGTGGATTGGCGGCGGCCGGGGTTCCAGCTGGGCCTGGACATCGCCGCGGTGAAGGCCGCGAACCCGCAGGCCATCGGCGTGATCCTCGGCGGGCACGGCATCACCGCGTGGGGCGCGACTTCCGAGGAGTGTGAGCGGAACTCCCTGGAGATCATCCGCACGGCCGAGGAGTTCCTCGCGTCCCGGGGTGCTCCGGAGCCGTTCGGCCCGGTCGTCCCGGGTTTCGAAGCCCTGCCCGAGCCCGAGCGCCGGGCGCGCGCCGCGGCTCTGGCGCCGGTGATCCGCGGCCTGGCCGCCACCGACCAGCGGGTGGTGGGGCACTACACCGACAGCGAAGTGGTCCTGGAGTTCCTGTCCCGGGAGAAGCTGCAGCCGCTGGCCGCGCTGGGTACGTCGTGCCCGGACCACTTCCTGCGCACCAAGGTCCGCCCCCTGGTGGTGGATCTCCCGGCGACCGCGCCTCTCGAGGACGTCGTCGCGCGGTTGAAGGAGCTGCACGCGGAGTACCGCGACTCCTACCGCGCCTACTACGAACGGCACGCCACTCCGGACTCGCCCGCGATGCGCGGGGCGGATCCGGCGATCGTGCTCGTTCCGGGGGTGGGGATGTTCTCCTTCGGCAAGGACAAGCAGACCGCGCGGGTGGCGGGGGAGTTCTACGTCAACGCCATCAACGTGATGCGCGGCGCCGAAGCCGTCTCGACCTACGCGCCGATCCCGGAGAGCGAGAAGTTCCGGATCGAGTACTGGGCCCTGGAAGAGGCGAAGCTGCAGCGGATGCCGAAGCCCAAGCCGCTGGCCGGGCGGATCGCCCTGGTCACGGGGGCGGGTTCGGGCATCGGGAAGGCCATCGCGCAGCGGCTCGCCGCCGAGGGCGCGTGCGTGACGATCGCCGACCTGAACGGGGACGCGGCGGCGGAGGTCGCGGCGGAGATCGGCGGTACTGCCGTCACCGCCGACGTCACCGATGCCGCGGCGGTCCAGGCCGCGATCGACGCGACCGTGCTTGCGTACGGCGGGATCGACCTGGTGGTCAACAACGCCGGGCTGTCCATCTCCAAGCCCTTGCTGGAGACCACCGAACGCGACTGGGACCTACAGCACGACGTCATGGCCAAGGGGTCGTTCCTGGTGTCGCGGGCCGCGGCCAAGGCGATGATCGACCAGGGCATCGGCGGGGACATCGTCTACATCTCGTCCAAGAACTCGGTGTTCGCGGGCCCGAACAACGTCGCCTACGGCGCCGCGAAGGCCGATCAGGCCCACCAGGTCCGGCTCCTGGCGGCCGAGCTCGGCGGACACGGCATCCGCGTCAACGGCGTCAACCCCGACGGAGTCGTCCAGGGCTCCGGCATCTTCGCCGGCGGCTGGGGCGCCCAGCGGGCCGCGGTCTACGGCGTCGAGGAGTCGAAGCTCGGCGAGTTCTACGCCCAGCGCACCATCCTCAAGCGCGAGGTGCTGCCCGAGCACGTCGCGGCCGCCGTGTTCGCCCTCACCGGCGGCGAGCTCACCCACACCACCGGCCTGCACGTGCCGGTGGACGCCGGGGTGGCCGCCGCGTTCCTGCGTTGACGGAGGACCGATGACCTTGGATCGCATCACCCCGCGCCGCACCCGCGTCGGCCTCGTCTCCGGCGGGCTCGGCGCGTACTGGCCGCAGTTCCCGTCCCTGCTGCCCCAGCTGCAGGCTTCGGCCCGGCGCGTCACCGAGCGTTTGTCCACCATGGACTGCGAGGTGATCGACGCCGGGTTCGTCTCGGACGCCCAGGAAGGCGCGGCCGCGGCGGAGAAGCTGCGGGTGGCCGGGTGCGACCTGATCATCGGCTTCCTCACGACGTACCTGACCTCCAGCATGCTGGCCCCGGTCGCGCAGCGCTCGGGCGCGCCGGTGCTGCTGCTGAACCTGCAGCCCACCGAGGCGATGGACCACGAGTCCTTCGACACCGGCGCGTGGCTGGCCTACTGCGGCGCCTGCCCGCTGCCGGAGATGGCCAATGCGTTCCGCCGCCTCGGCGTCGAATTCCGCTCGGTGTCCGGGTATCTGGAAGACGAGCGGGCGTGGACGCGGATTTCCCGCTGGATCAAGGCCGCCGGCGTCCGGGCGGCGCTGCGGCACGGGCGCCACGGCCTGCTCGGGCACCTCTACCCGGGCATGATGGACGTCTCCACCGACCCGACGCTGGTGTCGGCCCAGCTCGGCGGGCACGTCGAGATCCTGGAGGTCGACGACCTGCGGGTCCGCGTGGAGAAGGTCACCGACGACGAAACCGCCGCGCGGGTGGCGCTGGCCCGCGAAGTGTTCACTGTGGACGAGTCCGTTGTGGACGAGGACTTCGCTTGGGGCGCCCGGGTTTCGGTCGCCCTGGACCGGCTGGTTTCCGATTTCTCGCTGGACTCCCTGGCCTACTACCACCGCGGCCTCGACGGCGAGACGCACGAGCGCGTCGGCGCCGGGTTCATCCTCGGCGCGTCCCTGCTCACCGCCCGCGGCATCCCGGCGGTCGGCGAGTACGAGCTGCGGACGTCCCTGGCCATGCTGGTCATGGACCGCCTCGGCGCAGGTGGCTCGTTCACCGAGCTGCAGGCGCTGAACTTCCGCGACGGCGTGGTCGAAATGGGCCACGACGGCCCGGCGCACCTCGGGATCAGCGCCCGCAAGCCGTTGCTGCGCGGCCTGGGCGTCTACCACGGCAAGCGCGGCTGGGGCGTGTCGGTGGAGTTCGACGTCAAGCACGGGCCGGTGACGCTGTGCGGGCTCGGCCAGCGCCGCGACGGGACGTTCACCTTGATCGCGTCCGAGGGCACGGTGGTGCCGGGGCCGCTGCTGCGCATCGGCAACACGACGTCCCGGGTCGACTTCGGTGGCGACCCGGGCGAGTGGACCGACGCGTGGTCGGCGAGCGGGATCGCCCACCACTGGGCGCTCGGCACCGGCCACCGCATCCCCGAGCTGACGGCGGTCGCGGACCTGCTCGGCCTGGAGCTGACCGTGGTGCGCGCGTGAAGCGAGTCGCGGCCGTCGACCTCGGCGCGTCCAGCGGGCGGGTGATGGCGGGGACGGTCGGACCGTCACGCCTGGCCGTCGACGAGGTCCGGCGCTTCCCGAACGGCGGCGTCCGCGCGGGGCCGGCGTTGTACTGGGACATCCTCGGCCTGTACCGCGAAACTCTGGCCGGAATCCGCGAAGCCGGGGAGCTGGATGGCGTCGGCATCGACTCCTGGGCGGTCGACTACGGGCTCCTGGACGACCGCGGCGCGCTGCTCGGCAACCCCGTCCACTACCGCGATTCCCGCACCGAGGGCGTGCCGGCTTCGGTTTCCGCTGTGCTCTCCGCACGCTCCCTCTACGACGTGACGGGCTTGCAGCAGTTGCCGTTCAACACCCTGTACCAGCTGGTTTCCGAAGGCGACCGCCTCGACTCGGCGTCGACGATGCTCCTCATCCCCGACCTGCTGAACTACTGGCTGACCGGGTCGATCGGCGCCGAGCGCACGAACGCGTCGACGACCCAGCTGTACGACGTCCGCGCCCGGACATGGGCCACGTCGCTGGCTTCCCGCGTCGGCATCCCACCGCGCCTGCTGCCCCCACTGCGCGACCCCGGCACGGTGGTGGGCCCGGCGGAGGAGCTGGGCGGCGTCCCGGTGGTGGCGGTGGGCTCCCACGACACGGCGTCGGCGGTGGTGGCGGTCCCGGCGGCCCCCGGGGTGAACTTCGCCTACATCTCGTCGGGCACGTGGTCGCTGGCCGGCCTCGAACTGTCCACACCGATCCTGAGCGACGAGGCATTGGCGGCGAACTTCACGAACGAAGGCGGCGTCGACGGCACGATCCGCTTCCTGCGCAACGTGATGGGCCTGTGGGTGCTGTCGGAGACGTTGCGCACGTGGTCCACTTCGGACCTCACCACCCTCCTCCGGGCGGCGGCGGCTTCCCCGCCTTTGGCCGCGGTGGTGGACATCGACGACCCGGCATTCCTGCCCCCGGGCGACATGCCGTCCCGCATTTCCTCAGCCTGCCGCGCAACGGGCCAGCGCCCCCCATCCGACCGCGCGGCAATGGTCCGGTGCATAGTGGACAGCCTGGCATTGGCCCACCGCCGCACAATCCACGAGGCGGCTCGGCTCGCGGGCCACCAGGTCGACATCATCCACCTGGTCGGCGGCGGAGCCCGCAACGAGCTCCTGTGCCAGTCGACGGCGGACGCGTGCGGAGTCCCGGTTTTGGCGGGCCCGGTCGAGGCGGCGGCGCTGGGCAACGTGCTGGTGCAGGCCCGGGCGTTGGGGGAGGACCTACCGGACTTGGCGGCGATGCGGTCGTTGGTGCGCGAGACGCAGGAGATCCGCCGTTACGAGCCATCGGGAACGGCGGACTGGGCGGCCGCGGAGGCACGTTTATTCGGCTGACGGCTCCAGTTCGCGTTGATTTCGTTTAGGAGATCCCGCGCTTCCTGGCGGCACAGGGCACTGAGGAAGGCGAGCCCGCGAGCGGCATCCGCCCGGATGTGACACGGGACGCTGTCGTCGTGCGCCAGTTCGCGGCAGACGAGGGCGGCCGCCTCGCGGTGGTCCCGGTGCAGGGTGGCCAGCCGGTCGGCGCTGTACAGCCTGACCAGCGGCTCGAGGGCCGGGTCTTCGGCCATGGCCCGCAGGGCGAGCGCGGCCTCTTCCGGCTCGTGCCGGCCGATGGCTTCGAGCACCTGGAACCGGACGGCGGGACCGGCGGTGGCCTGAAGGCGGCGGAGGAGGGCCAGGACGTCACCGCGCAGATCGGGCCGGATGTCGCCGAGCACCCGCGCGGAGTCCGTCCGCACCAGGATGGGCAGCGCCTCGTCCGTCATGATCGCCCGCAGCCGCTGCGCGGCAAGCTTCCGGCCGTGTGAGCCGAAGCCTGTCAGATCCTCGGCCGCTCGCCAGCGCAAGGCCGGCCGGGTCGCCGGATCCCCGGCGATGGCGTCGAGAATCCGGGCGCCGCGCTCCCGGTCTTCACATGCGAAGTCTCGCATCCAGCGTGCGGCGACCCAGCGCGTCGCCGTGCGGCCCCGGTCGTCGTCGCGAAGGGCCCGGATGTCGTCGAACCGCCTGAGCGCGGAGAGCAGCTCGATGCGGACCTGGTCGGCGAGGCGATCGTCGCGGAGCAGCCGGGCGAGCCGGGTGTGGTCGGCTTCCTGCAGCGGTGCGGGAGCGAGTTCGACGAACAGCCTCGCGGTCTCGATCTTCTGCCGCCATGCCTGGTCGTCGCCGTCGAGAGCCACGCGCGCTTCGCCGAGTATGCGCATCCGCCATGCCGGATCCAGTTCGGCCAGCGCCAGGAGGCGTTGCCGTCGGAGATGGCCGCTTCCGCCGAACCCCGTCAGGAGGGCGACCGCTTCCGGGACGAGCCGAGGGGAGAGCCGGCCGAGCGCGGCCGCGGCGGAGATCCGGCTGCCCAGCGGGGTCTCGGCGCCCGTGAGCAGGTCCCGGAGGGCCTCCTGGAGCTCACGTGCGAGGGCCCAGTTGTCCCAGTAACCGGCTGTCGTTTCCGACCAGCAGGCGACCGGCGCGGTTCCGTCGGCGAGAGTGGCCCGCGAGACCGCCCGATACTCGGCCGCCGGCAGCCAGCGGGCGGTCCCCTGCCGAACGGCAGGGGACGTCGCCGGGTCGTGGACGACGGCCCGGACGAGCGGCAGGAGATCCACCGGAGGCAGGTTGCCCCAGGTGAGCCATTGCAAGGCGTTCGCGCGTTCGGTGTCGTACAGCCCGGAGCCGGTGGCCAGCCGCCGGAGTACGGCCAGGGCGGCGTCGTGGTGCGCGGGATCGAGGCTCACCAGCTGTTTCGCGGCCTCGCCGCGGTGGAAAACCCGTTCGGTTTCGTCCTCGAGCACTTTCCGGTGGAACTCGATGGCGTCGTCCACCGTGGCCGGGTCGAGCTTCGCGAGGTGCATGACGGCTTCGGTTCGCCACGTGAACTCGAGGTGATCGTCGTCGGCTTGCGAGCGAAGCTCGGCCAACGCCTCGGGCAGCAGTTCGGGACGGCATTCGCGCACCAAGCCGGCGCACAGCTGGCGCAGCCACATGTCGGCGTCCGGGGCGGACACGATCGTCCGTATTTCCCCGGGCAGTTTCGCGCCGAGCCCGACGAGCTCCCGGACATGACCGGTCCAGGTGTGCGGATTGAGCGCGTGCTGCAGCAGCAGCACCACGTCGAGCGCGGCCGGGACGTCCGCCCGCTGCCTCCGTGCCAGGATCATGGCGGCGCGGGCGCGGTGATTTTCCGCGGCCGACGAGTCGGACCGCAGCGCGCGCAAGGCCACGTCGATCCGGGGATCGGACACATCCAGCCTTTCCAACGCCTCGGCCGTTTCACAGACGAGTTCGGCCGAGGTGCGCCCGGTTACCCTGGCGGCCAGCACCCCGCCCAGTTCGGCTCGCCGCGTGGCACTCAGGTCGGAGAAGCCGCTGACAGCGCGCCCGAGTTCGGCGACAGGTATCTCGTTCCGGCCGAGCAGCTCGATGAACCCGGCGACCGCCTGAGCGTGGTGGTGGCGCCCGAGGTCCACCAGGCTGCGGGCGGCGGCCACCCGATGTCGTACGCACCGTTCCGGATCGTGCAGCACCGCGGTGAGCGCACCTGCTGCGGCCTGCGGATCGATGTCCTCCCGGAACAAATAGAATTCGGACTTGTGCGCTTCCCACGCACGCGCCTCCTCCGGCCCCAGGAGCTCGACGAGTGCGGCCGACGCCTGATGGTGGAAGTCGGTCCCCAACGGCCGGAGGGCCCGCCAGGCCGACATCCGCAGTTGAGGATCGGCCGCGCGGCTCGAAGCGATCTCCAGAAGGTGCCGGGCCGTCTCGGTGTGGAACTCCGGCCCGAGCCGGACCAGCTCGCGGCCGGCCTCGACGCGGAGGTCGGAGTCGGCGCTGCGGTTCGCCAGATCGCCGCGCAGCGCGAGAACAGCCGCCCCGCGGTGAGGTTCCCCGAGACCGGCGAGCTTGCCCAACGCCGTGGTGCGCTCGAAGTGCGCGGCATAGGGATGGTCCGCTATCCGGGTGAGCTCGCGTGCGGCCTCCGGGTGGAACTCCGGACCGAAATCGGCAATGTGGTCGGCCGCCCACAGCAGCGCATTGATGTCGACCGGCTGGTCGGTGGAAACACCCCGTAGGAGAGCGAGGACAGGGTCACGGAACTCGGGTACGAGTCTTCCGAGCATGCCGGCGACGCTCACCCGGGAGGACGCGGCCACGCCCGGGCGGGATGCCAACGCGAGCAACATTTCCCCGACCGCCAGCCGATGCTCGGGGCCCAGTTCGGCGAGCACACGGGCCGGGGACAGGCGGAGGCGGTTCGGCCGCTGGCCGGCGAGTTGTGCCTTCAGCATGGCCACGGCTTCCGCGAGGTGGTCGGGACCCAGCGAAGCCAAGGCCGAAACCACGTCCCCCAAGTAGAGCGTGGTGCCTTCTCGCCTGGCCAGGACAGCTCGGAACAGCTCGGCGCACCTGTCCTCGTAGCCGGCACTGATCTCGAGCAACCCCATGGCCGCCTGGACCAGGTCGTCCTCGGGTGCTTCGGGGTCGTCTAGCAGCCCGGTCAACGCGTCGATCGCCCAGGCACGGGGTTCCGGCCCCAAACCGGCCAGCACAATCGCCGCGTTCCGGCACTGCAGCGCGGTCGCCGCCCGGTCCGCCAGCACCGACAGCAGTCCGGACACGGCCGTGGCCCGTTGTTCCGCGCCGCACTCGGCCAGCGCCTTGGCCGCCTCGAACCGGAACTCGACCGAGATCGCCTCGTCCTCGACCACCGACCGCAGCATCGCCACCGCATCGACGCGTTCGGGACCGTACAACCGGGCCGCCAGCGCCCGGCCCGCCTCGATCCGGGATTCCCACGGGGCCTTTCCGTCGCGCATCAGGCCGAGGAGCCACCCCGCCAGCGCCGGGTGGTGGGCGGCGCGGCTCACCTGGGTGAGGATCGCCTGCGCGGGGTACTGGGTGGTCATCGCCCACGACCTGGCGGTGGCCAGGAAGGCGTCTGTGACCTCCGGGCTCACCGGTGCGTGCCAGGCGAGCAGACGCGCCGCCAGCACCTGCATCGCCGGGTTGCCGGCGTGCAGGTGCCCGAGCAGGCGGTCGGTTTCGGCCTGCCGCAACCGCGTGTAGTGCAACAGGACGCGCCGGGCGTGCCGGCCGCGTTCGCCCGGGCGCGCGGTGTGGAAGAGCTGGACGAAGCCCTCGGCTTCCGGGTCGAACCGGTCGGGGAGCCGGAGGGCGTGCGCGGTGGCCGCGAGGTGTTCGGCGAAGCTGTGGTGCAGGAACTGGAGCTCGCCGGCGCGGGAAACGAACAGGCCGACGGTGGTGAGGTACGTCGTCAGCTGCTCGCGCCAGTTCGTGGCGACGCAGGCGTGGGGCACGGTGGCGGCCGCCCATTCGCAGGCCGCTGTCAGGAGCGACGTGTCCTTCTCCAGGCGCACGCAGCCCAGGTGCTCGAAGAGGCGTTCGCGATACTCGTCCCAAGGCGAGGCCGCGATCGACCGTGCCGCCTGCAGGTACGCCAGGTAGCTCTCGTAAAGCTCGTACCGGTTGTCCGGCAGCCGCCGGTCGCGGTCCTGCTCGAACATGATCGCCGCGATCGTGGCCAGCAACGGCACCCGGACCAGCTCGTCCAGGTTCGCGTCGTGCACCTGCCGGACGAACCGTTCGGCCGTGTCACCCTCGGCGAACCAGTTGGCCGCGAAGTGGCGCAGCGCCTCCTCGTCGAACGGCAGGAGTTCGTACCGCGCCGCACCGGCTCCGTGGAACGGCGCCAGCGCGGCCCCGGCGATCGGCCGCGTGGTCAGCATGATCCGGTAGTGCGCCGACGCCTCCTGCGAAGCCCGCGTGGCCAGCACCTTGATCAACCGGTCGCGCTGGACGAGGTCGGCGACCTCGTCCAGGCCGTCGACCAGGAGCAGCCAGCGGCAACCCGCCACGCGCCTGGCCAGCGTGCCGGCCTCGATCGAGAAATCCAGCAGAGCGCCGTATTCGGCCTGGATGCTCTCGGCCAGGGCCTGGAAGAACGGCACAGTGAGCCGGGTGGCGAGTTCCCGGGCGGGCAGGCGCAGCGGGATCACCGGTTCGGCGAGCGGCGCTTCGCCGGTACCGCCGGCCCAGTGGGTGGCGATGTCCGCGGCCAGCCGGAGCGACAGCGTCGACTTCCCCTGGCCGGGCCCGCCGGTGACGAGCAGGTGATCGTCGTCGTCGAGGGCCGCCCGGACCGTGCGGGACGGCGGCCGCACCACCAGCCGCGGTACCGGCCGGACGGGCAGGTCGATCCGCTGCCCTCGGCCGTCGAGCACCGGACGCGGGCGCGTCGGCTCGGCCGGCCCGCTGTCGGTCTCGGTGCTGATCTCCTGCCGCACGTAGACGGCCGCGAGCGACGTCTGCCGGGCGCCGGGCAGCTGGTACGGCAGGTCCTCCGCGGTGTCGATCTGGACCTGCAGCAGATTCCGGATCGCCGGCGGCAGCTCCGGCCGGTCGTCCCACCCGCTCGGGGGCGCGGCCTCCGGCTCGGGCGCCGCCGCGTTCCCATGGACGTTCACCACGCCGTACACCGCGCCGAACTGCGCCACGGTGCGGGCGTCGCCGGTGAACTGGTTGTCCGCCACAGCTCAGAGGTTGATGTTGCCGTGCACGTCCCGCAGCTGCACGACCTTCCCGCTGACCTTCCCGGTCACCGTGTTGTGCACATCCCCTTGTGACACCCGGCTCTCCGGCAGCTTCCCCCACTCCTCCCGCAACGCCTCCGAGAACTCGGCGTCCTCCACCTCCGCCTCGGACAACCGCTCGGCCAGGGCGGCGATGGGCCGGGCGTCCTCCGGGGCCGACGAGGCCGCGTCCAGGAGCGCGACGGCCGCGGGGTCCTTGGCGAACTTGCGTTTGACCAGGTCGTAGAGGCCGGTCGCACCCTTCGCCGCCAGGGCGGCGGCGATGGAGATCAGGATCGGTTCGGGCATGCCTCCCAACCTACTGGCGCACCTGCGCCGCGAGCTACAGCCAGCCGCGCTCGTCGGCGATCCGCACCGCTTCGATCCGGTTGCGCGCTCCCGTCTTGGTGATCGCCGCCGAGACGTAGTTGCGGACCGTTCCCTCCGACAGGTAGAGGCGGCCGGCGATCTCGGCGATCGTCGCGCCGGTCCGGGCCGTGATGAGGACGTCGCGTTCGCGTGCCGTCAGGGGCGATCCGCCCGCCGCCAAGGTTGCGACCGCGAGCGCCGGGTCCACCACGCGCTCGCCGGCCCGGACCCGGCGGATCGCCCCGGCCAGCACGTCGGCCGGGGCGTCCTTCACCACGAACCCGGCCGCGCCCGCCTCCATCGCCCGCCGCAGGTAGCCGGCGCGCCCGAACGTCGTGAGCATGATGACGCGGCAGTCCGGCACCTGCGCGGTCAGCACCGCCGCGGCCGCCAGCCCGTCCAGGCCCGGCATCTCGATGTCGAGCAATGCCACGTCGGGCCGGTGCTCGCGGGCCGCCGCGACGACCTCGTCGCCACGGCCGACCGCCGCGACCACCTCGAAGTCGTCCTCGAGCGACAGCAGCGCGCACAGCGCCTCGCGGACCAGCGCCTGGTCGTCGGCGAGCAGCAACCGGATCGTCACAGCGTCACCCGCAGCCGCCAGCCGTTCGGGTGCAGCGGACCGGCGGACAACGACCCGCCGGCCGCCTCGACGCGCTCGCGCAGTCCGTCGAGGCCCGAACCGCTGCTCGCCGGCCCGCCCACGCCGTCGTCGGCGACCGACACCGACGCGGCCGAAAGGGTGACCGTGCACCGGGTGGCGCGGGCGTGGCGCGCGACGTTCGTGAGGCCCTCCCGCACCACCCAGCCGAAGAGCTCCTGGCGGTCCGGGGCGACGACGTCGGTGGCCGTCGGCAGGTCCGCGGCCACCCCGCACGCGCGCAGCAGCTCGCGGCCACGGGCGAGTTCGCCGGCCAGCGTCACCTCGCGGTAGCCCGACACGGCCGCGCGCACGTCGGTCAAGGCCTGCCTCGCGAGCGTCTCGACGGCCGACATCTCTTCTCCCGCCCGCGCGGCCTCGGTGGTGACGAGCCGCCGGGCGAGGGTGCTCTTGACCGTGATCGCGGTCAGCGAGTGGCCGAGCAGGTCGTGCAGGTCGCGGGCGATCCGGGCGCGTTCGGCCTCCGACGCCAGCCGCGCGACCTCGGCGCGGGCCTCGACGAGCGCGGTGTTGGCGCGGATCGCTTCGGCGAACGCCGAAACCATGAGGACGGTGAACACGAGCGCGACCGCCTGCGTCCAGCCCGGCCCGCTCTGCCACGGCCGCACGGCCCACGGCACGGCGATGGCGGCGACGGCGGAGGCCGCGACCAGTGCGGCGGCGGCCCGCCGGGGGAGCCGCGGGGCGGCCAGGGACAGGACGACGGCGGCGAGGAAGAACGCGTCGGCGCGGGCGAAGGGGAGTGCGGCGGCGAACAGCACCGCGCAGCCGCCCACCAGCAGCCAGAACGGCCGGGTGGCCCGGCGGGCCGCGGCGGCCGCGGCGAGCAGGTAGCCCGCGGCGAACGCGGCGACGACCCCGCAGCCCAGCACCGCGGCGCTGCCGGAGGAGTGCTGCAGCACGGCCGCCACCGTCACGGCCGGGTAGACGAGCATGCCCGCGTCGAGCAGCCGCAGCCGCCAGCCGCGCACCCAGCGCTGCACGTCCCTCGTCCCGTCCACCGAGCGCACGCTACCGCGCCCGCAGCCGCCGGCCGTTGACCAGCAGGGTGACACCGAGCAGCAGCAGCCCGCAGGCGGCCTGCTCGATCCGCAGCCACAGCGGGAACAACCCCGGCAGCACGACGATGACGGCGATCGCCACGAGCATCACGGCCGAGACGATCCGCAGGCGCAGCAGGCCCTTCCGCGAGCCCCGGGCGGCGCTGCGGGCGAAGGCGAACGTCAGCAGCGAACTGGCGACGACGAGGGTGGCGCGCACCCAGACCGCGTCCGTCACCATCGCGGGGTGGTCCCGGAACACGACGATGACGACGAAGGTGAGCAGGGACAACCCGGCGTACGCGCCGGTGAGCAGGAGCACCGGGCGGAAGCCGGCGACTTCGGTTCTGGTCATGCCGGAAATGCTCGCCGCGGGGGCGGCCCGCGGGGCAGTGCCGTCCCGCACCGGCCCACCATGACATTTGTCAGCGGCGCGGCACTGGGAGAGCGCTCTCACGGCGTGCTACAAAAGATGGTGTGACGACGCAGCCGCCCACCCTGGAGGACGTCGCGCGGGTCGCCGGCGTCTCGCGCGCCACGGTGTCCCGCGTGGTGAACAGCGTGCGCAACGTCGACCCGAAGCTGCGTGAGACGGTCGAACGCGCGATCGCGGACACCGGGTACGTCCCGAACCGGGCGGCGCGCTCCCTGGTCACCCGGCGCACCGGCGGGATCGCGCTGGTGGTGTCCGAGCCGGAACGGCACGTCGAGGCGTTCACCGGGGGCGTGTTCGGCGACCCGTTCTTCGGCCGGGTCGTCGAAGGGGTGGTCGCGCACCTGCGCCCGCACGGCCTGCACCCGCTGCTGATGCTCGTCGACAGCGACGAAGAACGCGCGAAACTGGTGCCGAAGCTGCGCCAGGAGCAGGTGAGCGGGGTGCTGCTGATTTCGCTGCACCCCGCGGAGGACCCGCTGCCGCGCGCGCTGACCGACGCGGGGGTCCCGACGGCGCTGTTCGCGCGGCCCGCGCGCCCGGCGCCGGTCTGCTACGTCGACGTCGCCCACCAGGACGGCGCCCGGCTCGCGGCGGACCGGCTCGTCGCGCGCGGCTGCCACCGCGTCGCCACGATCGCCGGCCCGGCGGGCACGCCGGCGGGGCAGGACCGGCTGGCCGGGTTCCGCGACGCGATGGCCCGCCACGGCCACGCGTACGTCGCGGTCGCCGAGGGCGACTTCACCGAGCGCGGCGGCGAACGGGCGATGGAAAGCCTGCTCGCGGAGGAGCCCGCGCTGGACGGGCTCTTCGTGGCGAACGACCTGATGGCGTACGGCGCGCTGACGGTGCTGCGCGAAGCGGGCCGGCGCGTCCCGGACGACGTGGCGGTGATCGGTTTCGACGACAGCCCGGTCGCCCTGAGCTGCCGCCCGCGCCTGACGACGGTCCGCCAGCCGGTCGAGGAGATGGGCGCGGCGATGGCCCGGATGGTCCTCGAGCGGATGGCCGAGCCGGACCTGCGCGCGGAAGCGGTGATCTTCGAGCCGCAGCTGGTGGTCCGCGACTCGGCCTGAGCGCTAGGTTCCCAGGCATGTTCGAGACCCAGCGGAAGCCCGTTCCGCGCAACGACGGCGGCGAACTCGACACCGCGACGGCGTTCCTGTCCTTCGCCCGCGAGTGCGTGCTCAAGAAGACCGACGGCCTGACCGAGGAGCAGCTTCGCCGGGTCCTGGTCGGCTCGGGCACCACGCTGCTCGGCCTCGTCCACCACCTGACCTTCGCCGAGCGCGTCTGGTTCGGCCACCACCTGGCGGGCGGCCCGAACCCCGGTGACGCCGGAATGGAGGTCCCGGACGGGCTCACCGCCCCCGAAGTCCTGGCCGGCTACCGCGCGGCGATCGAAGAGAGCGACGCGGCGATCCGGGCCGCCGGGCACCCGGACACCCCGCTGGCGGTGCCGATCGACGGCACGTTCCACACCCTGCGGTGGGCGCTGGCGCACATGACGAGCGAGACCGCCCGCCACGCGGGCCACGCCGACATCCTGCGGGAACAGATCGACGGCGTCACCGGCCGCTGATCTGTCCGGGACAAGTTCCGCCCGGTGGTCTGGACATCGGCCGATCCGCCGTGCTCAGATTTCCAACGTTGTAACGCCGCCGAGTCCCCTTCACCGGAACGGAGTTCCGCCGTGCGGACCAGAACCGCCAGAACCATCCGGCGGGCGTGCGCGCTCGCCGTCGCCGGGGTCGCCGCCGCGGGGGTGACGGTCGCGACGCCCGCCGTGGCCGGGCCCGCGGGCCAGACCGTCACCGCCGGGAACGCCCGCTTCCAGGTGCTGTCCCCGACCCTGATCCGCACCGAGTACGCCGGCGACGGCCGGTTCACCGACGCCGCCACCTTCAACGCGGTCGGCCGCGGCGCCTTCACGCCGACGTCGTACACCAGCAGCGTTTCCGGCGGCGTCCTCACGATCAAGACCAGCGCGACGACCCTGACCTACCTGCTGAACTCGGGCCCGTTCGACGGCGGCAACCTCGAAATCCGCACGACCGCCGGCGCGACCCCGGTGCTCGCCGCGCCGTGGCACCACCTGACCTGCGCGGCCGGGGCGCTCTGCGAAGCCGAAGACCTCACCGCCGACGGCCTCGGCGTGGCGACGGACCACTCCGGCTACACCGGCGAAGGCTTCCTCGCCGGCTTCGAAAGCACGGGCAACTCGGTGACGGCGGACGTCCTCGCGCCCACCGCCGGGACGTACTCCCTGACCGCCCGCTACGCCAACGGCACCGGCGGCGACGGCCAGCACGTCACGCGCACGCTCAGCGTGAGTGTCGACGGGGGAGCGGCGCAGAAGCTGACCCTGCCCGCGACGGCCGACTGGAACGCCTGGGCGCTCGCCTCGGTCCCGGTCACCCTGGGCGCCGGCCACCACAGCGTCCGTCTCGAACGGACGGCGGCCGACTCCGGCAACGTCAACCTCGACGCCCTGGCCGTGCTGACCAGCGGCGCGGCCTTCCCGCCCGCGTCGGCCCGCGCGTTCACCGGCTGCCCGGCCGGGGTGAGCTGCGAGGCCGAAGCGGGGCTCCGCTCGGGTTCCGCCGTCGTGGCCACCGACCACACCGGGTACGCCGGGCGCGGCTTCGTCGCCGAGCTCAACCGCGGCGCGACGCTGACCCACCGCGTCGCGGACGTCCCGGCCGACGGCTCCTACCTGCTGCATGTCCGCTACGCCAACGGCACCGGCGGCGACGGCAGGCACGAAACGCGCACCGCCGCCGTCACCGCGAACGGCGTCACCCGCACGCTGACCCTGCCGGTCACCGACAACTGGGACGCGTGGAAGAGCGCGTCCGTGCCGGTCGACCTGAAGGCGGGCACGAACGACGTCGTCCTCGGCTGCCCCGACGACACCAGCTGCCACGTCAACATCGACACCGTCGCCATCACGCCGTCCGGGGGCGCCGCGCCGCCGCCGCACCTCGCGCTCGGTGGCTACCGGCGCGGCCTCGACGGCGTCAACGGCGACAACGGCACGCCGTCGACCACCGAAGGCCTGCTGCACCAGGATGGCTGGTACCTGCTCGACGACACCCCCTCCGCGCTGTACGACACCCGCACGCGCGCGGTGACGCAGCGGCCGTCGCACGGCGGAAACCCCTACCAGGACGGCTACGTCTTCGCCTTCGGTCACGACTACAAGACCGGGCTGCGCGACCTGGCGACCCTGACCGGGCCGCCGCAGCTGCTGCCGCGCTGGGCCTACGGCGTCTGGTACTCGGAGTACATCGACCGCACCGCGGCCGACTACCGCGACCGGATCCTGCCGCGGTTCCGCAGCGAAGGCGTCCCGCTGGACGTCCTGGTGACCGACACGGACTTCAAGGCCCCGGACACCTGGAACGGCTGGCAGTTCGACACCGCGAAGTTCCCCGACCCGGCCGGTTTCTTCGCCTGGTCGAAGGCCCAGGGCCTGCACAACAACCTCAACATCCACCCGAGCATCATGGGTTCGGACCCGCAGTTCGCCCGCGCCCAGGCGACCGCGAAGGGCAAGCTGGCCAAGTCGGGCTGCGGCACCGACTGCTACGTCTTCGACTGGGGCGACCCGGACCAGCTCAAGGCCTACCTGGACCTGCACGCCGGGATGATGCAGCAGGGCAACGACTTCTGGTGGCTCGACTGGTGCTGCGACGCCTCGCGCTCGAGCCTGCCCGGCGTCACCCCGGACGCCTGGATCAACCAGCAGTACGCCGACCTCGCGGCGCCCGCGACCGGCCGCGGGTTCGTCATCTCGCGGGCGTACGGCTCGCTGCAGGCGGGCGGCTACGGCGGCCCGACGGGGCTGGCGACCGGGCCGTGGGCGGACAAGCGCAGCACGCTCCACTTCACCGGCGACACCTCGTCGACGTGGGGCACGCTGCGGATGGAGGTCGGCATCACCCCGGCGGAGTCGGCCGCGACCGGCATGTCGGCGATCAGCCACGACATCGGCGGTCACAACGACACGACCGGCCTGCGCGGCAGCGAGACCTACACCTCGGGCGGCCAGCAGCGCCAGACGGCCAAGCTGCCGGACGACATGTACGCGCGCTGGGTGCAGCTGGGCACGTTCCAGCCGATCGACCGGCTGCACAGCAACCACAGCGACCGGTTGCCCTGGCAGTACGGCGACGCGGCGAAGGCGTCGGCGACGAAGTTCCTGAATCTGCGCGAAAACCTGGTGCCGTACACCTACACGCTGGCCCAGGAAGCCGCGACGACGGGCGTCCCGGTGGTGCGGCCGACGTACCTGGAGTACCCGGACGAGCCGGCCGCGTACCCGGCAGCCCAGAGCGAGTACTTCTACGGGCCGGACATGCTGGTGGCGCCGGTGACGTCGCCGGGCACATCCGCGACGACGTCGGTCTGGTTCCCGCCGGGCCAGTGGACGGACTACTTCAGCGGCAAGACGTACGCGGGCGGGACGACCCAGCAGGTGACGTCCGACCTGGGCACGATGCCGGTCTTCCTCCGCGCGGGCGGCATCACGGCCACCCGGACGGCGGACGTCGCCAACGACGTCCAGAACCCGCTGAACCGGGTGACGGTGACGGTGGCGCCGGGCGGCTCGGGCACGTTCTCGCTGTATGAGGACAACGGGACGTCGTCGTCGCGCTCGGCCACGACGAAGATCACCTACAGTGAGCGCTTCGGGACGCACACGGTCACGGTGGCGCCCACGCAGGGCTCGCTCCGGGTGGCGCCGCGCGAGTGGACGGTGAAGTTCCTCGGCGTGTCGTCGGCCCCGAACCGGGTCAAGGTGGGCAACGGCTGGGCGCCGTCGTCGGCGTGGAAGTGGGACGCGGCGGCGCAGACGCTGACGGTGACCGCGCCGGCGCACCCGGGATGGGCGCCGGTGACCGTCACGTACTGAGCGCCCGGCGGGCGGAGCCGGAAGGCCGCCGGGGTCACGGGTTGCCGTGGCCCCGGCGGCCTGCTCATGCCGCCTTCGCGAGCAACGCGCTTTCGCGTGTTCCTTCGGCACCGGTCTGCCGCGCCAGCTCGCGAGTCTCCGCGTCCTGGCCGGAAGCCTGTTCGCCGCCGGCCAGGACGACGAGCTGCGCGGCGTGCGCCCGCAGCAGGGCGACGAGCCGCCGGTCGAACGCGGCATCCCGATCGCCGCGCAGGGCCACCAGATCGGCCGCCGTGACCATGCCCGGCATCCGGTGTCCACTGTGGACGTCGTTGGCCGGCAGCCCGGCGCGGTCGCGGGCCGCCCGCAGGCGGGCCAGCAGCCGTTCCTGTGGTCCGGTGATGGCCTCGGCCGCCGAGCGGACCGCCGCGCCGGCGGTGTGTTCCGGCGCCAGGCGGGCCGCCGCCAGTGCGTTCTCCGTCATCGGCACCACCAGTTGCAGCCACGCCACGTCCGTCGGGTTGAAGGGCGTGGGGGCGGGGGCGGTGGTGGTGGCGCAACCGCCCATGATCAGCGCCACCACCGCCGCCCCCAGGAGCCGCCGTCTCACGGACGGCCGGGCAGCCGGTAGTTCGGCCCGAGCACGGTGCCGCGGTCGGGCTTGTACAGGTCGAACCCGCGCGGATCGCACTGCAGGCCGCCGTTGATGCAGTGCTTCACCAGCGCCGCCAGGGTTTCCGGGTCCCACGCGTTGAAGAAGTCGTAGTGCCACGAATACCCGCGCCCGCTGGCCAGGTGCACGCCGGACATGTCGCCGCTGACCGGGAACGCCATCTTGAACTCCAGCATCGGCACGGCCACCGGGTGATCGGCCGGGCACGTCAGCGTCGCCCGGTCCGGGTAGGCCAGGTGGCTCTTGTGGTCGGCGGAATCCAGGTGGACGCCGTCCCAGCAGCTCGGCGCCTGGTACCGGATGTTGAGCTGGCTGCCGGCCACGCAGTTCACCGGGATGTCCCAGTTGTGGAAGCTGTCCCCGCACTCCCAGCCCTCGATCGCGCCGGGGGCGTGCTGGAATTCGTCCTGCGTCGCGGTGACGCTCCCGGCCACGTACCGCAGGCCGGGCGGGAACGGCACCACCTTCGTGTAGTCGAGGATGCCGGACTTGTAGTAGACGACCTGCGCGAAGTTCGGCAGCACCACCTGGTTGCCGTTGTACACCGTCGGGAACCAGTACGCGGACAGGTCGTCCGGTGCCAGGCAGGTCGTGTTGCCGACGCCCGCGGCCTGCAGCGACTGCAGGGTGGTGCCCGCGTTCGTCGTCTTGTTGCCGAGGAACGTGTGGTCGTGGGACGCGCCGGGCAGCCCGGGGAAGACGATCGGGTCGTCCGGCTGGTGGTGGCTCGGGGAGCAGTTGACCTGGAACTCGTGGTGGGTCACCAGGTCGTCGGCCCCGGCGGGCGACCAGGTGGCCGCGGTCAGGAAGGCGCCTGCCAGCACGGTGGCGGCGGTGCAGGCGAGGAGCGCGGCTTTCGTTGCCAAGGGTCCTCCACGGTGAGGGTGCCTGGATGGGAGAGCGCTCTCCCACAGGATGCGCAGCTCGTGGTGGCCCTGTCAAGAAGTGCCCGATCCGCCCACCGGACAGTCATTGTCGGGTTCCCGGCCGGTTCTTGACAGCAGCGGTGGCCGTGGCGAACCATCGGCGGTCCGGGAGAGCGCTCTCCGGCCTTCCCTCGTTCCTGTTGTCCTGCCGTACGGGAGTCATCGTGGACCGACCGTCGCTCCTCCGTGCCGTCCCGGCGCTGGTAGCCCTGCTGGTGCTGGGGCTGCTCGCCGGCCCGTCCCCGGCGCAGGCCGCCACCGTGCTGTCGCAAGGAAGACCGGCGACCGCGTCGAGCACCGAAGGCGCGGGCACGCCGGCGTCGGCGGCCGTCGACGGCGATCCCGGCACGCGCTGGGCGAGCGCCTGGAGCGACCCGCAGTGGCTGCAGGTCGACCTCGGCGCGCCCGCCGACATCACGCAGGTCACCCTCGACTGGGAGGCCGCCTACGCGACGGCCTACGAAATCCAGGTTTCTGCCGACGGCGCGGCTTGGCAGACTGTATACAGTACGACGTCGGCAGTCGGCGGGAGACAGGATCTTGCCGTCACCGGGCACGGCCGGTACGTCCGCCTCTACGGCACCCACCGCGCCGGCGGTTACGGTTATTCGTTGTGGGAGTTCCAGGTCAGCGGCACCCAGGCGGCGCAGGACGGCCCCGGCGTCACGCGGGTCGCCGGCACCCAGGGGAACTGGCAGCTGACGGTCGACGGTATCCCGTGGACCGTCAAGGGTCTGACCTGGGGCCCGCCGGTCGGCGAGGCGGCCGCGCGGATGCCCGAGCTGCATGCGATCGGCGTCAACACCGTCCGGACGTGGGGCACGGACGGCACGACCCAGCCGTTGCTCGACGCGGCCGCGGCCAACGGCATCAAGGTGATCAGCGGTTTCTGGCTGCAACCCGGCGGCGGACCGGGCAGCGGCGGCTGCGTGGACTACACCACGGACACGAACTACAAGAACACCATGCTCGCCGAGATCCAGAAGTGGGTCACTGCCTACAAAACCCACCGCGGCGTGCTCATGTGGAACGTCGGCAACGAGTCGATCCTCGGCATGCAGAACTGCTACTCCGGCACGCAGCTGGAGCAGGAGCGGATCGCCTACACGCGGTTCGTCGACCAGGCCGCGCAGGCGATCCACGCGATCGACGCGAACCACCCGGTCACCTCGACCGACGCGTGGACCGGCGCCTGGCCGTACTACAAGGCGTACGCGCCGAACCTCGACCTGTACTCCGTGAACTCCTACGCGCACGTCTGCCAGGTGAAGCAGGACTGGCTCGCGGGCGGATACGCGAAGCCGTACATCGTCACCGAGACCGGCCCCGCCGGCGAGTGGGAAGTCCCGAACGACGCGAACGGCGTCCCCGCCGAACCGACGGACCAGCAGAAGCGCGACGGGTACGTGAACGCGTGGAACTGCATCCTGGCGCACCCGGGCGTGGCCCTCGGCGCGACACTCTTCCACTACGGCACCGAAGGCGACTTCGGCGGCGTCTGGTTCAACATCACCACCGGCAACGAGAAACGGCTTTCCTGGTACGCCGTCCGTAAGCTCTACAGTGGACAGACGAGTGGCAACACGCCGCCGGTCATCTCGTCGATGAACCTCAGCCGCAGCACCGACGTCCCGGCGGGCGGCACGTTCACCGTGACGGCGGCGGTGTCCGATCCGGACGGTGACCCGATCGCCTACACCATGGGCTACAACAGCAAGTACATCAACAACGCGGGCGGCCTGATCCCGGCGCAGTTCACCGGCAGCGGCACGTTCACCGTCACCGCACCGCAGCAGCTCGGCGTCTGGAAGCTCTACCTCTACGCCCGCGACGGCCACGGCAACGTCGGCATCGAAACCCGCTCGCTGCGCGTGGTCGCGCCGCCGGTGCCGGGCACGAACCTGGCCCGCGGCGCCGCGACCACGGCGTCGACGTACCAGGCCGACGGCCCCGGCGCGCCCTACCCGCCGCAGGCCGCCACCGACGGGAACACGGCGACTCGCTGGGCGAGCGCCTGGGCCGATCCGCAGTGGCTGCAGGTGGACCTGGGCCGTAGCCAGGCGTTCGACCACGTCCAGCTGGTGTGGGAAGCGGCGTTCGGGAAGGCGTACGAGATCCAGGTCAGCGACGACGCGGCGAACTGGCGCGCGGTGTACACGACGACATCCGGGGACGGCGGCGCGGACGACATCGCCGTTTCGGCGACCGCGCGGTACGTGCGCGTGTACGCCACCCAGCGCGGCAGCGGATACGGCTACTCGCTCTACGAGTTGGGCGTGTACCGCTCATGACGCCGTGGCGCCGACCGCGAGTTCTGCGGGCACGGCGGCTCCCGGCAGGACAGCTCGGCATCGCCTGCCGCACAACATGAAACATGGAGGGGCGGCGCGCGGCGGGCAGGATTAGGCGCGTGGCCACCCCCAGCGGCCACGTGAGTCACCCCGCGGCCGCAGCGCCGCCCCGGGCCGGGTGTCACGTTTCCGAAACACCAGACGGGAGTATCGTAGTCTTTCCGGCACAGGATGTGTCAAGTTTTCGGAACAGCTAGGCTGACCGGTGTCACGTTTTCATGGCGGCAGGTGGTGTGTGGTGAGCGAAGAGCGCAGTTTCGCCGAACGGCTGGCGCACCTGATCGCGACCGTGCACCCGCCGGACCGCAAGCCGTACTCGTACCGCGAGATCGCGCACGGCGTCGCCGAGCAGACCGGCGTGACGATGTCGGCGACGCACGTGCAGCAGCTGGCCGTGGGCGCGCGCAAGGACCCGAAGCGTTCGCACATCCAGGCGCTCGCCCAGTTCTTCGGCGTGCCCGTGACGTACTTCTTCGACGACGAGGTCGCCGGCCGGGTCGACCGGCAGGTCGAGGACGTCGTCGCCTGGCGCGACAACGAGGCGCGCACCCTCGCCCAGCGAGCCATGCGCCTGTCGCCGCGGGACCGCGAAACCGTGACCGCCCTGCTGGATCAGCTCAGCAGCTACGACGACACCCGGAGCCGCGCGGGCCGGCGGCGGAAGCCGGAGTGACCACGGGCGTCTCGGCTACGATGACCTCGTCCGTGATCGCGCCCCGGTGCACCCGGCTGGCGCCCGGTGACCGGGGAGGACCCATCGACGAGCGCGGCCTGCCGGACCTGCGTGACCGGGCGCGCGAGCGCGTGCGGGCGGTGCTGGCCGCCGTCCCGCTGCCGCGGCCGTGGTCGATGAACGCCTGGGTCGACGGCCTCGAAGCGTGGCGGGGGCGCGAGATCGACCTCGTCCCGATCGCGTACCGGCCCGGTCAGCCGTCCGGCGCCTGGCAGGCCCGTCCGGGCTACGACCTGATCGCCTACACCGAGCACACGTCGGCGCTGCACCAGGACCACATCATCGCCCACGAGCTGGCGCACATGCTGTGCGCGCACACCGGGACCTGCCTGATGTCGGAGTCCGAGGCCGCCGAGCTCGCCCCGGACCTGGCGCCGCGGGCGTTGTCGCACCTGCTGACCCGCGTCACGACCAGCACGGACGAGTACGAGGCCGAGCTGATCGCGGTCCTGCTGATGAGCGCGGCGACGAGCGAGCCACCGGCCGTTCAGCCGGGCGCGTCCGGCCGGGCGGCCGATCAGGCCAGGCGGCTGGCAGCACTCCTGGGATAGTTCCGTCCCGTGATCGACATACTTTTCGTCGCCGTCGGGGCGTTCGCCCTCTTCGCGGGGATCTGGCGGGCCGTCCGCGCGCGACGCACCGGCGCCGGCGTGGGCCTGGCCGTCTCGCTGATCGCGCTGGGGGCGGCGTTCTGCTTCCTGTCGAACCGCGCGCAGCAGTTCGAGAGCGAGCTCTACCCGAGCCTCGGCCGGCTGCTGTCGAACCTGGCGACGATGGTCGCGGCGTACGGCATCGGCCTGACGGTCGCGGAGATCAGCGGAACCCGCGACCGCGGCCGCCGCACCCGCCTGGGGGCGCTCGGCGTCGCCCTGGCGGTCCTGGTCGTCACGTTCTTCAGCACGTCGGGGCTGCCCCGCGGGGTCGGCGTGTTCGACGAGCTGTACGGAACGCACCCGACGCTGGTGGTCTACGTCTTCACGTACACGGTGTACCTGGGCTTCGCGGTCATCGACATCGGCATCGTGGCCGCGGTGACGATCCGCGCCAGCGGCGGCGCCCTGCGCGCGGGCCTGGCGTTGCTGCTGCTGGCGTCGGCGTTCGCGGTCGCCTACCTGGCGGGCAAGGTCGTGGCGACGATCCACGCGCTGCAGGCCGAGCACCCGGTGAAGGCGTTGTGCCGCGGGCCGTTCTCGACGCTGCCGTGCACGCTGGACGTGGGGTTCCCGGCGGTGTCGGTGCTGCTTATCGTCGTGGGACTGACGATCCCGGCGGTCCCGGGCTTGGCGGCGTCCCGGCGTGACGCGCGCACGCTTCGCTTGCTGCGGCCGTTGCGCGCGCATCTGACGCGCCGGTTCCCGGAGATAACCCGCATCGACCCCGGGGGTCCGTCCCGCCGCGAGCGGTTGCTGACGGCGATGAGCGAGACGAACGACGGCCTGATGCTGGCCGGCGCGACCCCGGACATGCCACCCCCGGCGGCGGCGAGGCTGGTGCGCGACCTGCCGGACGAGCCGGACGAGACGGAGCCGTCCACCGCCACGGGGGAGCCGTTCGCCGCGGACGTGGCCCGGTTGAGGGCGATCGCCCGCGCCTACCGGAGGCTGGAGGAAACGGCAACGCCCAGCCCGCGGAGGTGAGCGGTCATTCGCCCAGCGGAGCCTCCAGGAGCGGCTCCCACCCGCGTTCCGTCAGCGCCACCAGCCGCAGGACCTCCGCCCGATCGACCAGGGGCAGCAGCGGCCGGACCTCCCGGCCGACCCGCTCCAGGGTGTCCTCGGACCCGCCCATGGCCACGGTCAGGTGCGCGGCCGGCCGGGGACCGAACCGGCCACCGTAGGGCTGGACCTCCGGCCACCGGGCACAGACAGCATCGGCAACGGCCTGCAGCTCCGGAGCCGGGATCGCCGCAAAACCGGGCGCGGTGACGATCTCGGTGAGCCGGACGTCCGTCGGCGCGAGATCCGCCGCGAGCGACCGGACCGCAGCCAGATCCGCATTGTCGAGCGAATCGGCCGGCCGGAACGGGTACAACGCGGTCACATGAGCGGGCAGCCCGGGCCGGACGAGGGCGGGATCGACCCGCCGGGCCGCGGCCAGCACCGGCTCGGCGGCGGGCAGCAGGATGACCAGCGCGGTGGTTCCGAGTTCGGGCACCCCCGCATCATGGCAGTGGGGCAGCAAGGCTTCGGGAACCGCCCAGAGCGGGCACGGGCGAGGTCGGCGCAGGATGGGCAATCAGGCGCAGCACTCTCGGACAAGCGCCCGGGCAGGCCAAGGCGAGGGACCGCCGGGCAGTCAGGCGGCCGCGCTCTCCGGGAACCGCCCCGACCGCGCCAGCGCCAGGCTCCGCCGGCACAGCTCCACCAGCTCCTGGTTCGCCCGGCTGCGCGGAACCCGGCCGCACAACCCGCAGCGGATCGTCACTTCCCCGGCCAGCTCGTCGACCGCCACCAGGGCCTGGTGGTCGCAACGGCGGCACCAGCGGTAGCCCACCGCCGGGTTCGTGTGCACCGGTGAGGCCACGCATTCGTGGAGCCAGCGGCGGTGCGTCCGGCACGTCACGCGGTCGGTCGGGTCCAGTCCGTCGGCGTCCTCCGCGAGGTCTTCGCGGGCCAGGGTGGCGGCCAGCAGCGGCTGGCGGGCCGCCGCCGGCCGGTCGTCCTGGCTCGGTGTGGCCCACGCGTGGTGGTCGCCGCAGCGGCACTTGTCGGTCATGTCGCCCCCAGTGTCGGGTCGTTCGATCCGTCGAGTGTGAGCGGGGGCACACGGCACCGACAACCGGAAAAGGGCGCACTTTCGTCCGGCGGCCGGTCACCCGCGGCGGGCGGATGAGCGGACTTCGGCGCGCCCGTATGCGAACATGTGTTCTATGACCGACGAGGGGCCCATCCTGCACGCCGACCTCGATTCCTTCTACGCCTCGGTCGAGCAGCGGGACGATCCGGCGCTGAAGGGACGGCCGGTGATCGTCGGCGGCGGGGTCGTCCTGGCCGCGAGTTACGAGGCCAAGGCCTATGGCGTGCGCACCGCGATGGGCGGCACGCAGGCGCGGCGGCTGTGCCCGCACGCCGTCGTCGTGCCCCCGCGGATGTCGGCGTACCTGGCCGCCAGCCGGCTGGTCTTCGACGTCTTCCGCGACACGACGCCGTGGGTGGAAGGCATCTCGGTCGACGAGGCGTTCCTCGACGTCGGCGGGTTGGCCAGGATCGCCGGGCGGCCGAGCCAGATCGCCGAACGGCTGCGCGCCGCCGTCGCCGAGCGGGCCGGGCTGCCGATCACCGTCGGGGTGGCGCGGACGAAGTTCCTCGCCAAGGTCGCCAGCCGGGTGGCCAAGCCCGACGGCCTGCTCGTCGTCCCGCACGACGCCGAGCTGGAGTTCCTGCACCCGCTGCCGGTCACCGCGCTCTGGGGCGTCGGCAAGATCACCGCCGAGAAGCTGCGAGTCCGGGGGATCACCACCGTCGGGCAGCTGGCCGCGTCCGAGCAGGTGGACCTCGTCGGCCTGCTCGGCCGGGTCGCCGGCGCGCACCTGCACGACCTGGCGCACAACGAAGACCCGCGGCGCGTGGAGCTCGGGGTACGGCGGCGCTCGATCGGCGCCCAGCGGGCCCTCGGGCGCGGCAGGCGGACCCCGGCCGAGCTCGACGTCGTGCTGGTGGCGCTGATCGACCGGATCGCCCGGCGGCTGCGCGCGGCCCACCGCGTCTGCCGGACGGTGACGATCCGCCTGCGCTTCGCCGACTTCTCCCGCGCGACCCGCTCGCACACGCTGACCGACCCGACCGCCGGCACCGGGGTGCTGCTCGCCGCGGCGCGGGAGCTGCTCGTCGCCGCGCTCCCGCTGATCGCCGACCGCGGGCTCACCCTGCTGGGCGCCGCGCTGTCCAACCTGGCCGACGACAACCCCTTCCAGCCGACCCTGCCGTTCGAGCGGGAGCGGGCGACCGAGCTCGACACCGCGCTGGACGCGGTGCGCGACCGGTTCGGGAAGACGGCGGTCACCCGGGCGGTCCTGCTCGGCCGCCCGGACGACCTCGAAGTGCCGATGCTGCCCGACTGACCGGGAAACCGCGGCCCGGCCGGAAAGCGGTCAGCGCCCGGGCATTCCGGGCCGGTGCGGAATACGCGCGTGCGTCAACGCGGAAAGCGCGGCCGGCCGCAGCGCGTCCGTGCGGCGCCACAGCTGCGAGGCGACACTCCGCCGTTGCCCCACCTGCTCGAGGACTTCGAAACCCGCGTCCCGCAGCATCCCGGACAGCGCCGCGGGGGAGAGGAACGTGAGCCACGGCTCACCCTGTTCGGCGGCCACCGGCCCGACGGCTTCGGCGTAGGCGTTCCCGGCCGCGTCCCGCAGTTCCGCGGGCAGCAGGTGGTCGGTCACGATTTCCGATCCCGGGGCGAATCCGCCGAGATCCGTCAATGCGGCGGCAATCGCCGCCCGGGTCAGGTACATCGTGACGCCGAGCCAGCTCACGAACACGGGGCGGAACGGGTCGAGTCCACTCTGGACGAGCCGTTCCCGGAGCGGCTCGGCTTCGAAGTCGACCGGGACGAAGGTGACCGACGCCGGTTCGGCGACGCCGGCGGCGGCCAGCAGTTCCCGTTTGGCCGCCTGGGTCGACGGGTGGTCGACCTCGAAGACGCGGAATCGTCGTGCCGGGGATCGATACGCGAACGAATCGAGCCCGGCCCCCAGAATCACATACTGGTCTATACCGGAATTGCCGCGCGTCAGCCGGTCTTCGGTGAACCGGCTCCGGCACACCGCTTCGGTGCGGGCGCCGGCCAGTACCGGATGTGTGGTATGCATCCGGTGGTAGGCCAGAAGTTCCTCGGCGCGGTCGCCGAGGAGGGCGGCGGCGAGGGTGTCGGAGAAGATGACGGGCTCGGTGTCGACGAGCAAATGTGCCGCGCGTGCGGCGGCGGCCGTGAAGGCGGTGCCGCTGGGGTGGGGAGCATTATGGCTAACGTCGGCGGTCTTCATCCCGCCACGGTAACGATTTGATTTCGAGCATATCACAAAATTATTTTTTGGACAAGGTTACGAGCATTTCGGCTCGGTTGCGGTCACTCTGGACGCGGGCGACCCGCTCGCCCGAGCGGCCATTGTGGACGCTTCAGGGTGTCGCGCGTGCTGGACGTGATTCGACAGGTTAGGGTCTGTCCGACCGTGTTCTGGAGAAGATGAGGAACGACGAACCATGGCGCAACGGGTGCAGGTCCAGATGGTGGACGACCTCGACGGGAGCGAGGCTTCGCAGACCGTCCCCTTCAGCCTCGACGGGGTGACGTACGAGATCGACCTGTCCGAGGAGAACGCCTCCGCGCTGCGGGACGAGCTCGCCCGGTACGTCGCGGCCGCGCGGCGCATCGGCGGCCGCAAGGTGCGCCTGGCGACCGGGCAGTCGCTGTCCGGCCCGTCCGGCTCGGGCACCGACCGCGAACGCAACCGGCAGATCCGCGAATGGGCGCAGGCCAACGGCTACGAGGTCGCCGAGCGCGGCCGCCTCTCCAGCGAGATCATCGCCGGGTTCGAGGCGGAGCAGGCGGCGGCGGCCGAGCCGGCCGACGCCAAGCCGGCGCGCAAGCGAGCGTCTCGCCGGAAGTCTTGAGTTTCTGTTGCTCGGCCACGTGCGCTGACGAAGCCACACTGGAAGTCCTGAGGCTTCGTTGCTCGTCAACACGCGCTGACGAAGCCGCATCCGTGGGTGTGGCTTCGTCAGCCGGCGGCCCGTCGAGGGCGCCGGCGCGCTGATGTCTGCTGCTGGACGCCCAGGTGGCGTTCAGTGCTTTTTTCGCGCCTCGCCGTCACTTTTCGTGGCCGCGGCCCGCGCCGGATGGTTCGTTGTGGACAAAGCCCGGCCGGGTGGATGGCGAAAGCTTGTCTGAGGGCGGCTCCGATCGCCACACTGTCAGTGCTCCGCGCGGCCGGTACCGCGACGGGGCACCGGTCCGGTGGCCGCCTCCTCCCTCGATGGCCACCGGGCCGCCTCCTCTCTTCCCCTTGGAATTCCCCTCCGGTGGACATTCGACCCGGTTTGGCGCACACTCAGCCTACTCCATACTGCATACAATCTTCAGTGTGAGGAGGCGGTCGCCATGGCGGAGGTCCGCGAGCTGCGGGACGTCTACGGACGGCGGTACCGCGTCGGTGAGAGCGACCGGGACCTGCTCGGCCGGCCGCGGACGTGGATCACCTGGCTCGCCGCGGCGGCCATGCTCGCCGCCGGGGTGCAGCAGTACGGGTTCGGCGCGATCGTGCCGTCGCTGAGCCGGACACCCGGCTGGACGTCCGGCGGGATCGTCCTCTCGCTCGCGGTGTGGGCGATCTGCCAGGCCGGAGCCGCGTTCCCGGCGGCGTGGCTGCGCGAACGCGGCCTGCTCCCGGCCCCGGCGGCCCTGGCCACCGGCGCGGTGCTGTGCGCCACCGGGCTCGTGACGCTCGGCCACGCGACCGGCCTCGCCGCCGTCTTCCTCGGGTACTCCGTGCTCGGCGGGCTCGGCACCGGCCTGGTCTACGCCACGTGCGTCGGCGCGGTGCTCGCCTGGTTCCCCGACCGCACCGGGTCCCGGGCCGGCATCGTGAGTGGCGCGTTCGCCTACGGCAGCGTTCCCTTCGTCGTGCTCGCCGCCGCGCTGCCGGCCGCGCGGCCGGTGCTGCTGGACGCCACCGCCGCCGTCGTGCTCACCGTCATCGCCGGCTGCGCGGCACTGCTGCGGTACCCGCCGCGGCACTGGTGGCCCGCCACGCCCGAGCCCCGGACGTGGGCGCTGGACCGCGCGCACAACCGGCGTCCGGCGGTCCGGCACTACCGGCCGGCCGAGCTGTTCCGGTGCCGCACGACGCTTTCGCTGTACCTCGTGGTCGCCCTCGCGGCCGCCGTGCTGCTGTTCGACCTGGCCTACCTCGCGACGTTCGTCGCCGCGCGCAGCGGGCCCGGGCTCGCCGCGGCCGCATTGGCGTCGCTCGCGGCGGCCACCGGCAGCGGCCGTGTCCTCATCGGACGCCTCGCCGACCGGCTCGGCCGGCACCGGATCCTGCGGCTCGCGCTGCTCGCCGGCGGTGTCGCGCAGTTCGTGCTGTGCTATTCCGGCGAACACCGGCACGCCGTCGGCCTGCTGCTGGGCGCCGCGCTGGCCGGGCTCGGCAACGGCTGCTGCTACACGCTGCTCGTCGGGCTGGTGCGCGAGTACTTCGGCGAAGAGTCGGCGGCGCAGAACTTCGGGATCCTGTACAGCGCCAAGGCCGTCGGCGCGGCGGTGGGGATCGGGCCGGCGGCGATCGTCGTGACCACACACGGGTTCGTGGGCGCGTTCACCGCGGCCGGGGTGCTGAGCGTGGCCGCGGCGGTGCTGTCCGGGCGGCTGACCCAGCCGGGCCGGCCCGAGTCGCTGCTGCCGACGGCGTGAGGTGGGGCGGACGACCGCCCGGCGGCGGGTGCTGCGCGTCCACGACGGTGCGCACACCACGCGGCCGGACACGCTGACCGTCGAGGAACCGCTCGAGATCCGGGTCGCCGGAAAGCCGCTGACGATCACGATGCGCACCCCGGGCGACGACTTCGACCTGGCCGCGGGCTTCCTGGTCGGCGAAGGCGTGGTCCGCGCGGCGAACGACATCCGGTCGATCCGCTACTGCGCCGGCGCCACCGCGGACGGCGGCAACACGTACAACGTCCTCGACGTCGTCCTCGCCGACGGGGTCGCCCCGCCGGACGCCTCGGTGGCGCGGAACTTCTACACGACGTCGTCGTGCGGGCTGTGCGGCAAAGCCAGCCTGGACGCGGTGCGCACGACGGTCACCTGGCCGCTGGACGGCGACCCGTTCGCCACGGACCCGGCGACACTGGCCGGGATGCCGGAGGAACTCCGTGCGGCACAACGGGTCTTCGACCGGACCGGCGGCCTCCACGCGGCGGGGCTGTTCGACGCCGACGGGAAGCTGCGGTGCCTGCGCGAGGACGTCGGACGGCACAACGCGGTGGACAAGGTGGTGGGCTGGGCGACCCGGGACGGCGGGCTGCCGCTGTCGGGGACGGCCCTGATGGTGAGCGGACGGGCGTCGTTCGAGCTGGTGCAGAAGGCGGCGATGGCCGGGATCCCGTTGCTGGCCGCGGTTTCCGCGCCCTCGTCGCTGGCGGTGGACCTGGCGGCGGAGCTGGGTATCACGCTGGTGGGCTTCCTGCGCGGAACGTCGATGAACGTCTACACGCGACCGGACCGCCTGGGGTTTCAGCCGAGCTGACCGAGCAAGGCGGCCACGGCGGGCGTGACATCCCCGCGGTGCACGGCGGCGAGCTGCCACGGCGGAGGCCGTTCGAACCGCCGGACGGCGAGCCCGGGAAACCGCGCGGCGGCGGAGGCGGGGAGAACACAGGCGCCCAGCCCGGCCTCGACGAGCCCGGCGGCGACGGCGAGATCATCGACCTCGAAGGTGACGCGGCGGCCGGGGAAGGTCCGATCGACGGCCTGGCGGATGGCCCAGCCGGGCGGGAAGCCGACGAGAGGGAGCGAAGAGAGCTCGGCGGGGCCGGAAGGGGCGCCGCCGGGGGCGGCGAGGACGAGTTCTTCCGGCGGGAGGGGTGAGACAACGGCATCGGGGGAAAGGGGCAAGCCGCTCGGCGGGCGGGGTGTGACAGCCGCGCCGGAGGAAGCAGGCAAGCCACTCGGCGGCCGGGGTGTCACAGCCGCGCCGGGGGAACGAGGCGAGTCGCTCGGCGGGCGGGATGTGACAACGGTATCGGGGGAAGGAGGCAAGTCGCTCGGCGGGCGAGGTGTGACAGCCGCATCGGGGGAAAGGGGCAAGCCGCTCGGCGGGCGGGCGACCGCGCCTTCGATGTCTGGCAGATCACCGGCCGCGGCATCCTCCGATGTGCCGCCGAAGGCGAGAGCCACAGCCTGATCCGCCGACGTCAGCACCACGTCCACATCGGACTCCCGGCATCCGCAGCCCAGCTGCCGCACCTCCACCGCCACCCCCGGATGCGCCTGCCGCAACCCCGCCAGCACCCGCGGCACGTCCGCCAGCAACCCCGGGCACACTCCCCACCGGACCGTGCCGCTCACCGGGGACACCGCCGCGCGTGCCCGTTCCGCGGCCCGGAGAGCCGCGCGGGCGGCCGGGACGAACGCCTCGCCCGCGGGGGTCAGGACCACCCGGTGGGTCGTCCGGTGGAACAACGGGGTGCCCAGGTCGCGCTCCAGGGCCCGGACCACCGTCGACACCGTCGACTGCACCGTCCGCAGGCGCTGGGCGGCCGCCGTGAAGCCGCCCTCCTCGGCGACCGCCACCACCACCGCCAGCTGGCGGAGCTCCATCAGCCGAGCATCTCGCGGACCAGCGCCGCCGTCTCGCTCGGCGTGCGCCCGACCCGGATGCCCGCCGCCTCCAACGCCTCCTTCTTCGCCGCCGCGGTGCCCGCCGATCCCGACACGATCGCGCCCGCGTGGCCCATCGTCCGGCCTTCCGGGGCCGTGAAGCCGGCCACGTACCCGACGACCGGCTTCGACACGTTGGCGCGCACGAACTCCGCCGCCCGCTCCTCGGCGTCGCCGCCGATCTCGCCGATCAGCACGATCAGGTCGGTCTCCGGGTCCTTTTCGAACGCCTCCACCGCGTCGATGTGCGTCGTCCCGATGATCGGGTCGCCGCCGATGCCGATACACGTCGAAAAGCCGATGTCGCGCAGTTCGTGCATGAGCTGGTACGTCAGCGTCCCCGACTTCGACACCAGGCCGATCCGGCCGGGGCCGGTGATGTCCGCCGGGATGATGCCGGCGTTCGACCGGCCGGGGGAGATGAGGCCCGGACAGTTCGGGCCGATGATCCGGGTCCGTCCGCCCGCCGCCACGGCGTGCGCCCACAACCGCGCGGTGTCGTGCACCGGGACGCCTTCGGTGATCACCACCGCGAGGCCGATCCCGGCGTCCACCGCCTCGATCACCGCGTCCGCGACGAACGGCGGCGGCACGAACAGCACGCAGACGTCCGCGCCGGTCGACGCCATGGACTCCGCCACACTGCCGAACACCGGCAGCGGACGACCGGAAATCTCCACGTGCTGCCCGGCCTTGCGCGGATTCACTCCGCCCACGACGTTCGTCCCGGCGGCCAGCATCCGCCGCGTGTGCTTCGCGCCCTCGGAGCCGGTGATGCCGGAGACGACGATCCGGCTGTTCTCGTCCAGGAAGACGGCCATGGTTCAGACCTCCGCGATCGCGAGCTTCGCCGCCTCGCGGGCGGCATCGTCCATGGTGGCCACCACGGTGACCAGCGGGTGCGCGGCCTCGGCGAGGATCCGCCTGCCCTCGGTGACGTTGTTGCCGTCGAGCCGGACGACCAGCGGCTTGGCCGCCCGTGAACCCAGGACCGCCAGTGACCGCACGATCCCGGCCGCCACCGCGTCGCACGCGGTGATCCCGCCGAAGACGTTGACGAACACGCTGCGCACCTGCGGATCGCCGAGGATCACCGTCAGGCCGTCGACCATCACCTGTGCCGACGCCCCGCCGCCGATGTCGAGGAAGTTCGCCGGCCCGCGGGCGCCCGCCTCGGCCGCGGCGGCCGCCACCACGTCCAATGTGGACATGACCAGGCCGGCGCCGTTGCCGATCACGCCGATGTCGCCGTCGAGCTTGACGTAGTTCAGGCCCTTCGCGCGGGCGGAACGTTCCAGCGGATCGCCGTCGGCGGACTCGTCGTAAGCCGTGGAACGGCGGAAGGCCGCGTTGTCGTCCAGGGTGATCTTGCCGTCGAGGGCGACGATCCCGGCCGACGTGCTCGCGAGGGGATTCACCTCGACCAGCGTGCAGTCCTCGGCAACGAACACCTCCCACAGCTTCTCGACGACCCCGGCCACTTCCGCCCGGACGTCGGCGGGGAACGCGGCCGCGACAGCCGCGGCGTCAACGCCTGTCAGGGGGTTCACCGGCACCCGGACCAGGGCGTCCGGCCGGGAAGCCGCGACCTCCTCGATCTCCACCCCGCCTTCGGTCGACGCCATGGCGAGGAACGTCCGGCCGGCGCGGTCGAGCAGGAACGACACGTAGTACTCGTCGGCGATGTCGCTCGCCTCGGTCACCAGGACGCGGTGCACGGTGTGGCCCTTGATGTCCATGCCGAGGATGTCTTCGGCGGCCTGCTCGGCGTCATCGGCTGTGGACACCACGCGGACACCGCCCGCCTTGCCGCGGCCGCCGGTCTTCACCTGGGCCTTGACCACCACGGGGCCGCCGAGGTCCGCGGCCGCCGAGCGGGCCGCGGCCGGATCGGCGGCCACCCGGCCGCGGGGGACCGGTACGCCGTGTTTCTCGAAGAGGTCACGGGCTTCGTGTTCGAAGAGGTCCATGCGGGAGCGTCCTTTCCGCGACGGGGCAGGGCGGGAAAACCGCCGTGTCCGGGCGTGGGGTGATGGTCCGCGGGGGCCGGATCCGGGTCCGGGAAAAACCCTGCGGATGGCCCTGGACACGGGCTGCTCGAAGGGTGACTATATGCCTACCCCATACGGTATGCAATCTACAGTCTGCCGCGAAGGGGCCGCTGACCTCGGACTCAGCTGACTGAAGAAGTGGCAGACACGCACCGCCGGACAAGAGAGATCCGGTGGCGGACCAGAGGAGTTGAGCCATGGCGCTGACCACGACCGGCACCACCGCGGGGGAGGGTGCCGCGGCGACGAACGGCGCCGAGCCCGCGCCCGCCGAGATCTCCGGCGGCCACCTGGTGGCCAAGGCGCTGAAGGCCGAAGGGGTCGACACGATCTTCACCCTGTGCGGCGGCCACATCATCGACATCTACGACGGCTGCGTCGACGAAGGCATCGAGGTCATCGACGTCCGCCACGAACAGGTCGCGGCGCACGCCGCGGACGGCTACGCGCGGATCACCGGCAAGCCCGGCTGCGCGGTGGTCACCGCCGGGCCGGGCACCACCGACGCCGTCACCGGGGTCGCCAACGCCCTGCGCGCCGAGAGCCCGATGCTGCTCATCGGCGGCCAGGGCGCGCTGACCCAGCACAAGATGGGGTCCCTGCAGGACCTCCCGCACGTGGACATGATGACGCCGATCACCAAGTTCGCCGCCACCGTCCCGCACACCGCGCGCGTGGCCGACCTCGTGAGCATGGCCTTCCGCGAGGCGTACGCCGGCGCGCCCGGACCGTCCTTCCTGGAGATCCCGCGTGACGTCCTCGACGCGCGCGTGCCGCTGCAGAACGCCCGGATCCCCGAAGCTGGCCGCTACCGGGCGTCGACGAAGAACGCCGGCGACCCCGCGGACGTCGAGAAGCTCGCCGACCTCCTGGTGCACGCGAAGAAGCCGGCCATCCTGCTCGGCAGCCAGGTCTGGACCACCCGGGCCACCGGCCCGGCCACCGAGCTCGTGCGCACGCTCAACATCCCGGCGTACATGAACGGCGCCGGCCGCGGCACGCTGCCGCCGGGCGACCCGCACCACTTCCAGCTTTCGCGCCGCTACGCCTTCGACAACGCCGACGTGATCGTCATCGTCGGCACGCCGTTCGACTTCCGGATGGGCTACGGCAAGCGGCTGTCGAAGGACGCCACCGTCGTCCAGATCGACCTCGACTACCGCACGGTCGGCAAGAACCGCGATGTCGACCTCGGCATCGTCGGCGACGCCGGCCAGGTGCTGGCCGCCGTCGCCGCGGCCGCGTCCGGACGCACCGACAACGGCGCCACCGGCCGCAAGGCGTGGCTCGAAGAACTCCAGGCCGTGGAGGACAAGGCGAAGCAGAAGCGCCTGCCGCTGCAGCACTCCGATGCGAGCCCGATCCACCCGTACCGGCTGGTCCACGAGATCAACGAGTTCCTCACCGAGGACTCGATCTACATCGGCGACGGCGGCGACATCGTCACCTTCTCCGGTCAGGTCGTGCAGCCGAAGTCGCCCGGTCACTGGATGGACCCCGGTCCACTCGGGACACTCGGCGTCGGCATCCCGTTCGTCCTGGCCGCCAAGCACGCGCGGCCGGACAAGGAGGTGGTCGCGCTCTTCGGCGACGGCGCCTTCAGCCTCACCGGCTGGGACTTCGAGACGCTGGTGCGGTTCGACCTGCCGTTCGTCGGGATCGTCGGCAACAACTCCTCGATGAACCAGATCCGCTACGGCCAGGCCGCGAAGTACGGCCTGCCGCGTGAGCGCGTGGGCAACACCCTCGGCGACGTCCGCTACGACGAGTTCGCCCGGATGCTCGGCGGCCACGGCGAAGAGGTCCGCGATCCGGCCGACATCGGGCCGGCGCTGCTGCGGGCCCGGGAGTCCGGCAAGCCGTCGCTGATCAACGTCTGGGTCGATCCCGACGTGTACGCCCCCGGAACCATGAACCAGACCATGTACAAGTGAGCGGAGGCCAAGGCATGGGTAAGGCACTGGAGGGCGTCCGCGTCCTCGACATGACGCACGTGCAGTCCGGTCCGTCGTCGACGCAGCTGCTCGCCTGGCTCGGCGCGGACGTCATCAAGCTGGAAACGCCCGGCCGCGGCGACATCACCCGCGGGCAGCTGCGCGACCTGCCCGGTGTGGACAGTCTCTACTTCACGATGCTGAACGCCAACAAGCGCAGCATCACGCTCAACATGAAGAGTGACGAAGGCAAGGGTGTCTTCGAGAAGCTCGTGTCCGGAGTGGACGTCCTGGTGGAGAACTTCGGCCCGGGCGTGGTCGACCGGTTCGGCTACCCGTGGGACAGGCTCGCCGCGCTCAACCCGCGGCTGATCTACGCTTCCATCAAGGGGTTCGGCCCCGGCCGCTACGCCGACTTCAAGGCGTACGAGGTGATCGCGCAGGCCATGGGCGGTGCGATGAGCACCACCGGCTTCGAGGACGGGCCGCCGATCGCGACCGGCGCGCAGATCGGCGACTCCGGCACCGGCATCCACCTGGTGGCCGCCATCCTCGCCGCGCTGTACCAGCGGACGTCCACCGGCCGCGGCCAGCGCGTCCAGGTCGCCATGCAGGACGCCGTGCTCAACCTGTGCCGCGTCAAGCTGCGCGACCAGCAGCGGCTGGCGCACGGCCCGCTGGGGGAGTACCCGAACGACCAGTTCGGCGAAGAGGTTCCGCGCTCGGGCAACGCCTCCGGCGGCGGCCAGCCCGGCTGGGCGGTGAAGTGCGCGCCCGGCGGGCCGAACGACTACATCTACGTGATCGTCCAGCCGCCCGGCTGGGCCCCGCTCGCCCGGCTGATCGGCAAGGCGGAACTGGCCGAGGACCCGGCGTGGGCCACCCCCGAGGTCCGGCTGTCCAAACTGGATAAGATGTTCGCGCTCGTCGAGGAGTGGACCGAGAAGCACACCAAGTGGGAGGTGATGGAGCAGCTCAACGCCTGCAACATCCCGTGCGGCCCGATCCTGTCCACCAAGGAGCTGATCGAAGACGAGACGCTCGCCGAGCTCGGCTCGGTCGTCGAGGTCCCGCACCCGGAGCGCGGTACCTTCAAGACCGTCGGCTGCCCGCTCAAGCTGTCCGACTCGCCGGTGGAGATCGAACGGTCCCCGCTGCTCGGCGAGCACAACGACGAGGTGCTGACCGAACTCGGCTACAGCGAAGCGGAACTCGCCGAGTTCCGCGCGGCGGGGGTGATCTGACGTGGCGGATCGCGCGGCGGTCGAGAAGATCCTGGAGCGGGCGGCGGCCGAGGGCCGGTCGTCGCTGACCGCGCCCGAGGGGCGTGCGGTCTGCGAGGCATACGGTATCCCGACCCCGGCCGAGCGGCTGGCGACCACGGCGGAGGAGGCCGTGGCCCACGCCGAAGCCATCGGGCTGCCGGTCGTGCTCAAGATCGTCTCGCCGGACATCCTGCACAAGACCGAGGCCGGCGGCGTGCTCGTCGGGTTGTCGGACGTGGATGCGGTGTCCACGGGATTCGGGCAGATCGTCGACAACGCCCGGGCGTACCGCGCCGACGCGGAGATCCTCGGCGTGCAAGTCCAGCAGATGCTCACCGAAGGCCAGGAAGTGATCGTCGGCTCGGTCACCGATCCGACGTTCGGCAAGATCGTCGCCTTCGGCCTCGGCGGCGTGCTGGTCGAGGTGCTCAAGGACGTCACCTTCCGGCTCGCGCCGACCTCGGCCGAAGAGGCACTGTCGATGGTCGACGGTATCCAAGCGGCCGAAATCCTCCGGGGCGTCCGCGGGTCGGATCCGGTCGACCGTGACGCGCTCGCGGCCGTGATCACCGGCCTCGGCGAGCTGGTCACCGACTTCCCCCAGCTGTCGGAAGTGGACCTCAACCCGGTGCTCGCGACGGCACGAGGGGCCACCGCGGTCGACGTCCGCATCCTCGTCGACCCGGAGGCCGCGAAGGAGCCGCACCGGTTCACCCAGGACGAGATCCTCGCGTCGATGAACCGGATCATGAAACCGGCGGCGGTCGCGGTGATCGGCGCGTCGGCCGAAGCCGGGAAGATCGGCAACTCGGTGATGAAGAACCTGGTCGACGGCGGCTACGCGGGGGAGATTTACCCGATCAACCCCAAGGCCGTGGAGATCCTCGACCGCAAGGCCCACCCGAGCATCGCCGACGTCCCCGGCGACGTCGACGTGGCGGTGTTCGCCATCCCGGCGAAGTTCGTCCCGGCGGCGCTGGAGGAGGCCGGGAAGAAGGGCGTGGCCGGGGCGATCCTCATCCCGTCCGGCTTCGGGGAGACCGGCAACATCGCGTTGCAGGACGAAGTCGTCGCCATCGCCCGCAAGCACGGCGTCCGCATCCTCGGGCCGAACATCTACGGTTACTACTACACGCCGGAAAACCTGTCGGCGACCTTCTGCACACCGTATGACGTCAAGGGTGGCGTGGCGCTGTCCTCGCAGAGCGGCGGAATCGGGATGGCCATCCTCGGCTTCAGCCGGTCGGCGAAGATGGGGGTCTCCTCGATCGTCGGCGTCGGCAACAAGGCCGACATCGACGAGGACGACCTGCTCACCTTCTTCGAGCAGGACGACAACACCCAGCTCGTCGCCATGCACCTGGAGGACCTCAAGGACGGGCGGGCGTTCGCGGAGACGGCGAAACGGGTGTCGAAGCGCAAGCCGGTCGTCGTGCTCAAGGCCGGCCGGACGGCCCAGGGCGCCAGGGCAGCGAGCTCGCACACCGGCGCGCTGGCCGGCAACGACCGGGTCTACGACGACATCCTCCGCCAGAGCGGCGTGATCCGGGCCCCCGGGCTGAACGACATGCTCGAGTACGCCCGCGGCATCCCGCTGCTGCCCACGCCGCAGGGCGAGAACGTCGTCATCATCACCGGGGCCGGCGGCTCGGGCGTGCTGCTGTCGGACGCCTGCGTCGACAACGGGCTGAGCCTGATGGCGATCCCGCCGGACCTCGACACGGCGTTCCGGAAGTTCATCCCGCCCTTCGGCGCGGCCGGCAACCCGGTCGACATCACCGGCGGCGAGCCCCCCTCGACCTACCGCAACACCATCGCGCTGGGCCTCGAGGACGACCGCATCCACGCCCTGATCCTGGGCTACTGGCACACCATCGTCACCCCGCCGATGGTGTTCGCGGAACTGGTCGCCGAAGTGGTCGGGGAGTACCGCGCCAGGGGCATCCACAAGCCCGTCGTCGCGTCGCTGTCCGGCGACGTCGAAGTCGAGGAGGCGAGCGACTACCTGTACGACCGCGGGATCGTCGCGTACCCGTACACGACCGAGAAGCCCGTGGCGGTGCTCGGCGCGAAGTACCGCTGGGCGCGGGCCGCCGGCCTGCTTTCGAACCTGAGTCAACGGTGACGAAGGAGAACCCTCATGACTGCAGCCACTTACCAGGAGATCACTGACGAAAACGGAAGAGTTTACCGGGTAGGCGAGTCCCCGCACGACATCATGGGGCGCTCGCGCAGCTGGATGGTCTGGCTGCCCTGGATCGCCATGATGGCGGTCAGCGTGTTCGAATACGGCTGGGGCGCCGTCGAAGGCACCCTGGAAGAGAAGTACGGCTGGACGCTGTCGGACGCGTTCTGGCTGGCCAGCATCTGGGCGGTGTTCCAGGCCGGCGTCGCCTTCCCGGCGGGCCGGCTCCGGGAACGCAACGTCGTCTCGGCCAAGACGGCGATGCTGCTCGGTGCCGTGTTCAGCGGCATCGGCTACTTCACCATCGCGCACAGCGGGAACCTGACGCTGGCGTTCGTCGGGTACTCCGTCCTCGGCGGCACCGGCGCCGGGCTCGTGTACGCGACCTGCATCAACATGGTCGGCAAGTGGTACCCGGAGAAGCGCGGCGCGCGCACCGGGTTCGTCAACGGCGGGTTCGCCTACGGGTCGGTGCCGTTCATCTACCTGTTCAGCGCGTTCCTCGGGCACGAGAACGTCACCGGCGTGCTGGACGGCATCGGCCTGTACATGCTGATCGTCGTCGGCGTCTGCGGGTTCCTCTTCAAGGACCCGCCGAAGAGCTGGTGGCCGAAGGAGGTCGACCCGATCTCCTGGGCGAAGGGCAAGGCCGGCGTGCAGAGCCTGGCCAAGAACCCGCCCGCGGTCCGGCAGTTCACGCCGATGGAGGCGATCCGGACCGGCATGCTCCCGCTGATGTGGGTGTGCCTGGTGATCATCGGCGGGGTTTCGCTGTTCGGCATCAACTTCCAGGTCCCGTTCGCCAAGGAGAGCCACTTCGGCGCGTTCGTCGCGGCATCCTCGGCCGGCGTGCTGGCCATCGTGAACGGCACCGGCCGCGCGGTCGTCGGCTGGGCGTCGGACAAGTTGGGGCGTCGTCAAACGCTGACAATCGTGCTGCTGATCGCCGGCGGCGCGCAGTTCGGCGTGCTGTACGCCGGGAACACGCACAACCTGGTGCTGTTCATGGTGTTCGCGTTCCTGACCGGGTTCGGCGGCGGGGCCTTCTACCCGCTGTTCGCGGCGCTCGTGCCGGACTACTTCGGCGAGAACAACAACGCGTCGAACTACGGCCTGGTCTACAGCGCGAAACTGGTCGGCGGCGTCGGTGGCGGCGGCCTGGCTGCCGGGGTCATCAGCGCGTGGGGTTACACCGGTGCGTACGTCCTGGCCGGGTGCATCGCGGTGCTTTCGGCCGTGCTGACGCTGTTCCTGCGCCAGCCGGGCCGGCCGCGTCACCAGCTCGCCGAAACCGAGCTGGTGACGCGGCCGTCCGCCGCCGCGGGCGGCTGATCCGGCCGCCGCTCCCCGGTCCTGCCGAAATCAGGATCGGGGAGCCGGCGGTGCCTGCCCCCGGCGGGGTCCTGGCGCCCGGAAGACACGGTCAGGACTGGGGTGCCTCCGGGCGTTCGTGGTAGGCCTGGCGGGTCCGTTCGGTGTGCTTGGCCATGATCTTTTCGGCCGCGTCGGCGTCCTGGGCGGCGATGGCCCGGATCAGTTCTTCGTGCTCGTTCCAGGCGTCGCGCCCGCGGGGCCGGGCGATCGGCGTGTAGTACCAGCGGACCCGGCGGTCCACCAGGCCGATCAGCTCCGCGAGCACCGCGTTCCCGGACAGTTCGGTGATGAACGCGTGGAGGGCGGCGTTGGCCGCGACCAGTCCCTCGGTGTCTTCTTTGGCCAGTGCCTTGAGACCGGTCTGCTGCAGGTGGTGCAGGTGGAAGATGTCCTCCGGCTTCGCGTTGCCGGCGGCGAGCTTCGCCGAGTGGGTCTCCAGCACGCTGCGGACGCTCAGCAGCTGGTCGGCCTCCTCGTCGGTGGGCAGGTGCACGAAGGCGCCCTGGGCGGGGCGGAGGTCGACCCAGCCTTCGCTCTGCAGCCGCTGCAGGGCCTCGCGGACGGGCTGCCTGCTGACGCCGAGGTACTCGGCGAGGTCGGCTTCGACCAGGTGCTGGCCGGGTTCGAGGGTGCGGTTGATGATCAGCTCGGCGAGGGCCTCGTAGACGACCTGGCGCAGCGGGGCCGGCCGTTCGACGCGCTTGGCGGCGGTCGAGCTGAGCGAGCCCTTGGCCGTGCGGCGGCCGGCCGGGCCGCGGCCGGGGAGCGGGGAAGCGGGCTGGCTCACGGGACACCTCGAAGGGGGAGTGGAAGGGATGATCGGCCTCCAGGATACAGGTTTTGGTATGCAAAATCCCGGCTTCTCACCCGAGGTCGGCGGTTTCACCCGATGTGGATCAACGTCCTGACGCAAAGTGTCCGTTTTGCCGGACTTACTGCGCCGCCAGGGTTGCGCGGCCGCTTCCGATGCCGTCACCTCTGGTTTGCCGACCGAATTCAGGATACTGTATGCAATCACGCGCTGGATCAGGGAGGCAGATCATGAAGGTGGCTGTTCTCGGGGCCGGGGCGATCGGTGCCTACGTCGGGGCCGCGCTGCACCGCGGCGGGACCGAGGTGCACCTGATCGCCCGCCGGGCCCACCTCGCCGCGATGCGCGAACACGGCGTCCGCGTGCTCAGCCCCCGCGGTGACTTCACCGCGCACCCCCACGTCACCGACGACCCCGCCGACGTCGGCGAGGTCGACTACGTGTTCCTCGGCCTGAAAGCCAACTCCTACGCCACGTGCGGCCCCCTGCTGGCCCCGCTGCTCGGCCCCGAGACGGCGATCGTGGCCGCGCAGAACGGCATCCCGTGGTGGTACTTCCACGGCCTGCACGGACACCCGCTCGAAGGACGGCGGGTCGAGACCGTCGACCCCGGCGGTTCGGTGACCGCGGTGCTCGAACTCCGGCGGGCGATCGGCTGCGTCGTCTACTGCTCGACGGTGATCGAGGAGCCGGGCGTCGTCCGGCACCTGGAAGGCACCCGGTTCTCCCTCGGCGAGCCGGACGGTGAGATTTCGGCGCGGGCCAAGGTGCTCAGCGCGGCGCTGATCGCCGGCGGCCTCAAGGCACCGGTCGAAACCGACCTGCGCAACGACATCTGGATCAAGCTGATGGGCAACGTCGCCTTCAACCCGCTCTCGGCGCTGACCCGGGCGACCATGGCCCAGATGTGCGAGCACGACGACACCCGCGAGCTCGTCGCCACCATGATGACCGAAACGCTGGCGATCGCCCGCGCCGCGGGCAGCGACCCGGGCGTCTCGGTCGAGAAGCGCATCGACGGCGCCTGGCGGGTCGGCCACCACAAGACGTCGATGCTGCAGGACCTCGAAGCGGGCAAGCCCCTCGAGATCGACGCGATCATCGGCGCGGTCGTCGAGCTGGCCGGCCTCACCGGGGTGCCCGCGCCGGCCCTGCGGTACGTCCACGCCGCCGTTTCCCTGCTCGACCACACCAGCAAAGTCCCCGTCGGGTCGCACTGACCGGAGGTCCGGAGTGAAACGCAGAAAGACCGAGCCGTACGTCCGGCTCACCCAGCCCCTGGTCCGCGATTCCGGCGTGCTGCGGCCGGCGACCTGGGAGGAAGCCCTCGACCGGGCCGCCGCCGGGATCCGCCGGACCCTGGAGTCCAAGGGGCCCGAAGCGTTCGGCATGTTTTCGTGCGCCCGCGCGACCAACGAGATGAACTTCGTCGCGCAGAAGTTCACCCGCGCGGTGATCGGCACGAACAACGTCGACTCGTGCAACCGCACCTGCCACGCGCCCAGCGTCGCCGGGCTGGCCCGCGTGTTCGGCAGCGGCGGCGGCACGTCGTCCTACCAGGAGATCGAAGACGCCGACGTCATCGTGATCTGGGGCGGCAATCCCCGCGAGGCGCACCCGATCTTCTTCCACCACGTGCTCAAGGCCGTCCACAAGGGAGCGAAGCTGTTCGTCGTCGACCCGCGGCGGACCAGCACCGGGAGCTGGGCGCACCGGCAGCTGCAGCTCGAGGTCGGCACCGACATCCCGCTCGCCCACGCCATCGCGCGGGAGATCATCCACTCCGGACTGGCCAACACGACGTTCGTCGAGCGGGCGACCGAGGGGTTCGCCGAGTTCGCCGCGTCGGTCGAGCCGTGGACCCTCGAGGTCGCCGAGAAGACCACCGGAGTACCGGCCGGGCTGATCCGCGAGCTCGCCCACGCCTACGCCCGCGCCGACCGCGCGCAGCTGTCCTGGACCCTCGGCATCACCGAGCACCACAACGGCACCGACAACGTCCTGGCCCTGATCAACCTGGCGCTGCTCGCCGGGCAGGTCGGCCGCTACGGTGCCGGGCTGAACCCGCTGCGCGGGCAGAACAACGTCCAGGGCGGCGGCGACATGGGAGCCATCCCGGACCGGCTCCCGGGTTTCCAGGACGTCCTCGACGCGGACGTCCGCGCGAAGTTCGACGCGGCGTGGGGCTCGGCGATCCCGCCGCACCGGGGCCTCAACCTGACCCAGATGCTCGACGCGATGGAACGCGGCGACCTGACCTGCGTGTACGTCATCGGCGAGAACCCCGTCCAGTCCGAAGCGGACTGCGAGCACACCATCAAGCGATTGTCCAATGTGGACCACCTGATCGTGCAGGACATCTTCCTCACGAAGACCGCGCAGCTGGCCGACGTCGTGCTGCCGGCGACGGCGGCCTGGTGCGAGAGCGACGGCACCTTCACCAACTCCGAACGCCGGGTGCAGCGCGTCCGCAAGGCCCTCGAACCGCCCGAGGGCGCCCGCGACGACATCGAGCTGCTCGCCGAACTGGCCCGGCGGCTCGGGCACGACTGGCACTGCACCGGCGGCGAAGAGGTCTGGGACGAGCTGCGTTCCCTGTCGCCGATGCACGCCGGGATGTCCTACGCCCGGCTCGAAGAACTCGGCGGCATCCAGTGGCCGTGCTACTCGGAAGACACGCTCGAACCGACGTTCCTGCACGCCCGGTTGTGGGCCGAGGACCCGGCCGGGCGCGGCCGCCCGGCGCCGTTCACCGTCATCGAGCACAGCCCGCCGGTCGATCTGCTCACCGAGGAGTTCCCGATCCGGCTCACCACCGGACGGCGGCTGGACTCCTACAACACCGGCGTGCAGTCCGGCGGGTTCCCGTCGCCGCTGCGGCAGGGCGAGACCCTCGACCTGTGCCCGGAGGACGCGCGGTCCCTCGGCGTCGAACCCGACGAGCTGGTCCGGATCTCCTCGCGGCGTGGCGAAATCGTCGCTCCGGTCCGGCTGGACGAGGGCCTGAAGCCCGGGCTGGCGTTCATGACCTTCCACTTCCCGGACGAGGTCGACGTCAACGTCATCACCATCGAGGCCACCTGCCCGGTCGCCGGGACGGCCGAGTACAAAGCCGCGGCCATCCGCGTCGACAAGCTGCCGGCGGAGGTCTGAAGTGGACCTCAAGCTGCTGGACGCCGTCGCGTCGCGGGAGGAACGGGAGGCGGTCGCCGGGTTCGCCGGCGGCGGCCGTGACCAGCTGCTGCCCGCCCTGCACGCGGTCAACGACCGGGTCGGCTGGATCAGCCAGGGCGCGCTGAACCTCATCTGCGAGACGCTGCACGTCCCGCCGGCCGACGCGTACGGCGTGGCGAGCTTCTACTCGCTGTTCGCGCTGGAGGAACGCCCGGAACGGGTCGTGCACGTGTGCACCGACCTGGCCTGCCGGCTCACCGGCGCGGATACTGTCTGCGATGTCCTCACCGAGCACGTCGGCGCCGCGGGGAAGGCGCGCGGCGGGGTCACGTGGCTGCGCAGCCCGTGCCTCGGCGTCTGCGAACGAGCCCCCGCGGCGCTGACGTTCCAGGCCGGCGTCCCGGCCACCACCGAACTGCTCGCCCCGGCGACCGGCGCGTCGGCCGTCCTCGCCGCCGGGCGCCCGCCCGCGGGAGAAGGCACGCCGCCGGTGCTCCACCAGCAGAACGGGTTGCGGCTGCTGCGCCGGGTCGGTGTGGTCGATCCGTCCAGTTTGGACGCCTACCGCGCCACCGGCGGCTACGCCGCGCTGCGCAACGCCTTCCGGATGGGGCAGGCCGCGGTGATCCGCGAGGTCACCGACTCCGGCCTGCTCGGCCGCGGCGGGGCCGCGTTCCCGACCGGCCGCAAGTGGGCGGCCACGGCCGCGCAACCCGCCGCGCCGCACTACCTGGTGTGCAACGCCGACGAGAGCGAACCCGGCACGTTCAAGGACCGCGTGCTGCTGGAAGGCGACCCGTTCGCCCTGGTCGAGGCGATGACGATCGCGGCGTACGCGATCGGCGCGCGCCAGGGGTACGTCTACCTGCGCGGCGAATACCCGCGGGCGCTGCGGCTGCTGCGCAACGCTCTGGACGTCTGCCGCGAACGCGGGTTCCTCGGCGTGGACGTCATGGGCCAGGAAGGGTTCTCGTTCGACATCGAGATCCGCCGCGGCGCGGGCGCGTACATCTGCGGCGAGGAAACGGCGATCTTCAACTCGATCGAGGGGTTCCGCGGCGAGCCCCGCACGAAGCCGCCGTTCCCGGTCGAACAGGGGTTGTTCGGCAAGCCGACCGTGGTGAACAACGTCGAGACCCTCGTCAACGTGCCGCTGATCCTCACCGAAGGGGCGGCGGCCTACCGGGCGATCGGCACGGAGGCGTCGGCCGGGCCGAAGCTGTTCTGCCTGTCCGGGAACGTCGAACGGCCCGGTGTCTACGAAGTACCGTTCGGGACGATGTTGCGAGAGCTGCTCGCGATGGCCGGGGGAGTACCCGAGGGCCGCTCGCTGCGCGCGATCCTGCTGGGCGGCGCGGCCGGCGGATTCGTCCGGCCCGACGAGCTGGATCTGCCGCTCACGTTCGAGGACGCGCGGGCGGCGAAGACGACGCTCGGCTCGGGTGTCGTCCTGGTCCTGGACGACCTCGCCGACCTCGGCGGGTTCCTGCTGCGGATCGCGGAGTTCTTCCGCGACGAGTCGTGCGGCCAGTGCGTCCCCTGCCGGATCGGGACGGTCCGGCAGGAGGAGGCGATCCGCCGGGCGCTGACCGGGGCGGACGAGCGGCCGCTGCTCCGGGAAGTGGGCGGCGTCATGCGCGACTCGTCGATCTGCGGCCTCGGCCAGACCGCCTGGAACGCCATCGAATCCGCCATCGACCGGCTGGGAGCGTTGCAATGACCACTGTGGACATCGGTATCCCGCGCCGGCTGGTCGAGTTCACCGTGGACGGTGAGACCGTCCGCGTCCCCGAAGGATCGACCATCCTCGACGCGTGCACGGCGTCGGGCAAGGAGATCCCGACCCTCTGCTACGGCGACACCCTGGAACCCGCGAACGCCTGCCGCGTCTGCATGGTCGAGGTCGAGGGATCCCGGACGCTGGTGCCGTCGTGCTCCCGGAAGGCCGAGCCGGGCATGGTGGTGCACACCGATTCGGTGCGCACGCGCACGAGCCGCAAGGTGGTCCTCGAGCTCTTGGCGTCGGCGACGGACCTGTCGACGACGCCGGGGGCCGCGGAGTGGCTGGCAGAGACCGGCGCCGATCCCGGCCGCTTCGGCCCGGACGCCGCCACCGTGGCGCAGCCGGCCATTGTGGACAATGAACTGTACGTCCGGGACTACGGCAAGTGCATCCTCTGCTACAAGTGCGTCGACGCGTGCGGCGACCAGTGGCAGAACTCGTTCGCGATCACCGTCGCCGGCCGCGGCTTCGACGCCCGGATCTCGACGGAGTTCTCGAACCCGCTGCCGGACAGCGCCTGCGTGTACTGCGGCAACTGCGTCGAGGTCTGCCCGACCGGGGCCCTGAGCTTCAAGCGCGAGTACGACAAGCGCGAAAACGGCACCTGGGACGAGGAAAGGCAGACGCAGACCACGACGGTCTGCACGTTCTGCGGGGTCGGCTGCAACCTGACGCTGCACGTCCAGGACAACGAGATCGTCAAGGTGACCTCCCCGCACGACAGCTCGGTGACCCACGGGAACCTCTGCATCAAGGGCCGCTTCGGCTGGCAGCACGTCCAGAACCGGTGACCGGACGCCGACCGGAGGCGCCGCGGCTCGTCGAGCCGCGGCGCCTCCGTCGTCGGTGCCCGTCGACCCGTCTCAGGCGAACCGGACGGTGAACCGCTGCTCCGGCGGATGCGCCGCGTCGCTCTCCATCACCTTGACCAGGAGCGCGGCGATGCGTCCGTACAGCTCCTCGCCGAGGTGCTCGGCACTGGCAGCGGCGTCTTCCCACACCAGCTCGACGGGCCGGGGCACGTCCCGGTAGAGCCGGTCCCAGAGGGCGTCGAGGTTCCGGCCGTAGTACGGGCCGAAGTCGAGCGGACCGGCCAGCCGGTCGTGCAGGTCCCGCTCGGACCGGACGGTCTTCCCGTCGAGGACGACGCGCATCGCTCACTTCCCGTCGGCGGCCGGACCGGTCGAACCTACCGCAGAGGCAGCCGTCCGCCGTTGACCCCGATGCAGGTCAGCAGCTATTCTCGATATGCGAAAGAAAAATTCCGGATAGCGAAATACGAGGTCGCGATGCCTGAAGAGGGGCACTCCCTGCCGTACGTCGCCAACCTGTCGATCCTGTTCAAGGAGGTGCCCTTGCTCGAGCGGGCCGCCGCCGCGCGGGACGCCGGGTTCACCGACGTCGAGTTCTGGTGGCCGTTCGGCACCGCGGTCCCCGCCCGCGAGGACGTGGACGCGTTCGTCGCGAGCCTCGACGGGGTGCGGCTGCGCGGGCTGAACTTCTACGCCGGCGACATGGCGGCGGGCGAGCGGGGCCTGGTGAGCTGGCCCGGCCGCGAAACCGAGTTCGCCGACAGCCTCGTCGTCGCCCTCGCGATCGCCGAACGCACCGGCTGCCGCAGCTTCAACGCCCTCTACGGCAACCGGCTCGACGGCGAGGACCCGGCCAAGCAGGACGACCTGGCCCGCGTGCACCTGGACAAGGCCGCCGACGCCGCCGCGCGGATCGGCGCGCAGCTGGTCCTCGAGCCGCTCTCCGGCGCGGACCGCTATCCGCTCAAGACCGCCGCGGACGCCGTGGCCGTGCTCGACGACCTCGGGCGCGACAACGTGCGGCTGCTGGCCGACCTCTACCACCTGGCAGTCAACGGCGACGACCTGGACACGCTGGCGACGCGGCACATCGCCCGGATCGGGCACGTGCAGATCGCCGACGCGCCCGGGCGCCACCAGCCCGGCACCGGCTCCCTCGACATCGACGGGCACCTCGCGAAGCTGCAGAAGGCGGGGTACGCGGGGTTCGTCGGGATCGAGTATGTCCCGGAGCCCGACACCGTCACGTCGCTGGACTGGCTGCCGATCACCCGAAGGGGACGAGCATGAAACTGGGATTCATCGGACTGGGCGTGATGGGCGCCCCGATGGCCGGGCACCTCGTCGCGGCCGGGCACGACGTCAGCGGCTACGACGTCAGCCCGGCCGCGAGGGAGAAGCTGGCCGCCGCCGGCGGACGCGCGGCGACCGGCGTGGCCGACGTGGTGACCGGGGCGGACGTCGTCATCACGATGCTGCCGGACCACCCGCACGTCGAAGAGGTGGTGCTGGCCGCGGGCGGTGTCCTGGACACCGCCGAGCCCGGCACGCTCCTGATCGACATGAGCACCATCCGGCCGGAGACGTCGATCGCGATCGCCGAAGCCGCGCAGGACAAGAAAATTCGCGTGCTCGACGCCCCCGTCTCGGGCGGGCAGGCCGGCGCCGAGCAGGCGGCACTGTCCATCATGGTCGGTGGCGACGAGGCTGACTTCGCGGCCGCGAAGCCGGTGCTCGACGCGCTCGGCAAGACGATCGTGCACGTCGGCCCGCACGGCGCCGGCCAGGTCGTCAAGGCAGCCAACCAGCTCGTCGTGGGCGGGATCTACGGCCTGGTCGCCGAGGCGATCGTGCTCCTGGAAGCGTCCGGTGTGGACGCCGCCACCGGCCTCGACGTGCTCGCGGGCGGCTTGGCGGGCAGCCGGATCCTGGAGCTCAAGCGCCGGTCCATGGTGGACCGGGAGTTCGCGCCCGGCTTCCGGATCGACCTGCACCACAAGGACATGGGGATCGCGCTGGCCGCCGCCCGCCGGTCCGGCGTCGCGCTCCCGCTCACCGGGCTGGTCGCCCAGCTCGTCGCCGCCGGCCGTGCCATGGGGTACGGCTCCCTGGACCACTCGGCCTTGCTGAAGGTCGTCGAACAGTTGTCGGGCCGTGTCCCGGCGGAGGTGTGACATGCCCCGGATCCCCGCGATGCAAGCGGTCGTCGACGTCCTGGAGAGCGAGGGCGTCGACACCGTCTTCGGCTGTCCCGGCGCAGCCATCCTCCCGCTGTATAACGCCCTACAGGGCCGGGCGATCGAGCACCTGATCGTCCGCCACGAAGAGGGCGCGACGCACATGGCCGACGGCTGGGCGAGGACGAACGGCAACGTCGGCGTCGCCATCGGCACCTCCGGCCCGGCCGGGACCAACATGATCACCGGGCTCTACACCGCGCACGCGGACTCGATCCCGATCATCTGCATCACCGGCCAGGCGGCGACCACCAAGCTGCACCAGGAAGCCTTCCAGGCCGTCGACATCGTCGAGATCGCCAAGCCGGTGACGAAGTGGGCGGTGCAGGTCAAGGAGGCCGCGCAGCTGCCGTGGATCT